>JAWKIW010000063.1:0-1559 GCA_041394145.1 Acidimicrobiales bacterium | reverse complement strand
CCCGGCGGGTCTCGTTCCCGGGTGGCGGTGCCGGGCCCGGCGCGCTCCGGGGCGGGGCCGTCCCGGGTTCGGAACCGGAGGGGCCGAACGGTAGCCTGCCCGCCCGTGGCGCTGGTGGTGCAGAAGTTCGGAGGCACATCGGTCGGCGACCCGGAGCGCATCCGCACGGTGGCCGATCACGTGGCGCGCACGGTGCGTCGCGGGAACCAGGTCGTCGTCGTCATCTCCGCCATGGGCAAGGAGACCGACGAGCTGCTCCGGCTCGCCCGGGAGGTCTCCGAGACCCGCCCCGGTCGGGAGATGGACATGCTCATCACCGCCGGCGAGCGCAAGGCGATGGCCCTGCTGTGCATGGCGCTGCACGACCTCGGCGTCCGGGCCGACTCGTTCACGGGCAGCCAGGCCGGCTTCATCACCGACACGGTCCACACCAACGCCAAGATCCTCGAGATCCGCCCCGACCGCGTCCGGACCGCCCTCGACGCCGGCCACGTCCCTGTCGTGGGGGGCGCCCAGGGCGTGTCGACCGAGCAGAACATCACCTTCCTCGGCCGGGGCGGCTCCGACACCACGGCGGTGGCGCTCGCCCAGGCCCTCGGCGCCGACATCTGCGAGCTCTACACCGACGTGTCGGGCGTGTACACGAGCGACCCCCGGGTCGTGTACGACGCCCGCAAGCTCGAGCGGATCTCGTTCGACGAGCTGCTGGAGATGACCGCCAACGGCTGTCCCAAGCCGGCGATGCGGTCGGTCGAGTTCGCCCGCAACTGGGGCGTGAACCTGCACGTGCGCTCCGCCTTCACCTGGGAGCCCGGCACCCTCGTCACCAAGGAGGACGACGCCATGGAGCAGGCCATCGTCTCGGCGGTCACCCACGACACCGACGACTGCAAGGTGACGATCGCCGGCGTGCAGGACCGGCCCGGCATCGCCGGTCGGGTGTTCCGCGGCCTCGCCGACCAGCACGTGAACGTCGACCTCATCGTGCAGAACACCTCCGAGGACGGGGTCACCGACATCTCGTTCACCGTGCCCAAGGGCGACCTCGAGCAGGCGGTGGGCATCTGCGAGGCCCTGGCCCCCGAGATCGGGGCCAGCGACGTCCGCGCCGACGACGAGATCGCCCGGGTCAGCGTGATCGGCGCCGGCATGAAGTCGCACCCGGGCGTGGCGGCGACGGTGTTCGAGACGCTGTCGGACAACGGCATCAACATCGAGATGATCTCCACGTCGGCGATCCGGGTGAGCTGCGTGGTCCGCCAGGACCAGATCGAGCAGGCCGTGCAGGCGCTGCACGCCGCCTTCCGCCTCGACGAGGGACCCGCCTACCTGCAGTAGCCGACGGTCTCCTGCCCGGGGCGGGCACCTGGCCGGCCGCGGCGATTTCCCTGTCGATCGGGCGGGGTCCCGCCGATAGCCTGGCGCCCCATGCGCATCGGAGTGCTCGGAGCGACCGGCCAGGTCGGCGGCGTCATGCGCGCCGTCCTCGCCGAGCGCCAGTTCCCCGTCGACGAGATCCGCTACTTCGCCTCGTCCCGATCTGCCGGCCGGCGCCTGCC
>JAWKIW010000062.1:0-1565 GCA_041394145.1 Acidimicrobiales bacterium | reverse complement strand
GGCGTTGTCCCGGCGAAGGCTGCGATCGGCGACCTGCACCGGCAACCGCGGGACACCGTGGTCCGGATCGCCGGCGAAGGTGGCCTCGACGAGGGGGGCGAACCCGCCCGGGTCGGCGCACAGCACCGCGACGTCGCGGGGCTCGAAGCGGGGAGACCCGTCGTCGTCGCGCTCCTCGAGCAGGTGCAGCAGGGCGTCGCGCAGCACCTCGACCTGGCGGGCCGGCCCGTAGGTGCGGTGCCACCGGATGCTGGGGTCGGCGGCATCGAGGACGGGCAGCTCGCGGACCACGCCGGCGTCGGTCCAGGCGTCGGCTCGGATGCCGTGCTGCAGGCGGGCCAGCACGGAGGCGTCGGCGGGCAGCGGCGGCGGCGGGTCGGGCGCCACGATGTCGGGACGGTCGACCTGCTGCGCCGCGTCGAGGAGCAACAGGTTGGCCTCCCGCGAGGTCCGGCCCCACCCGGTGACGAGCGGGTGCGCGCTGCCCGCCACGGCGGCGTCGTCGGAGCGCAGGACCGGCAGCGCCAGCGGGCCGGTCAGCCGATCGGCGACCCGGGCCCAGTCCGCCGGCGACGCCACCGGTGCCAGCACGTGCACCTCGCGGTGGCGCGCCAGGGCGCACACCAGGTCGACGTGGGGCGACGGCAGGCTGGCCAGGCCGAAGAGGAACACCCGCTCGGGCACCTCGGCGAGGTGGTCGTCGACCTCGCCCTCCCGCAGGGCCCGCGCCCGCGCCGCCAGGCGCTGCGCATCGGTCGGACCGCCACCCAGCCGGTGCTGCACGTCCCGCCACAGCGCCGGCTGCCAGCGCTGGTGCTCGTCGAGCGCGAGGCCGGTGGCGCCGACGTCGTCGCCGGCGCTCCAGCGCAGGACCATGCCCGGGCGGTACAGGGCGTAGCGGTCGAACAGGTCGGCGATGGCGCGCGCCCGCACCGCGTCGGCCGGCAGGCCGAGCTCCCCGCCCCGCTCGACCAGCGCCTCGTGGATGGCCCAGGTGAGCGGGCCCACCGCCCACGCCCCGTACCCGTCGTCGTCGCCCAGCACCCTCGCCACGAGCGCGGCCGGGAAGGCGAAGTCGAGGTTGGCGGCGACCCCGAGGCGCCCCGCCACGCGTCGCGTCACCCAGTCGCGCACGCCGGCGCCCGGCACGACGACGACCTCGGGCGTGAACGGATCGGCGAGCGGGACCTCCAGCCGATCCGCCAGCTCGTCGGCCAGCGGTTCGAGCGACCCCGCCACGGTCAGGTGCAGCACATGAGGAACATAGCGAGGTGGTGTGACACCGCCCGGCGGGCGGCCCGACGCACTACGGTCACGCCAGGGCGGGCGGACCTCGGAGCACCCTGATGGCGGACGCGCCCCCGATCCCGAACACCGCACGCACCGACCGGCGCGACGCCCTCAAGCGCCTCGGCGTCGGGGCCGCCGCGGCCTGGGCCGCGCCGACGGTCCTGAGCCAGCCGTCCGCCGCGGCCGCCACCCAGCCGCCCCCGGTCGGCTGCCGCGGCTGCACCAGCCCGGCCATCGTCAACCCGGGAGCCGAAGCCGGGACGCTGTACACCCAG
>JAWKIW010000061.1:0-1574 GCA_041394145.1 Acidimicrobiales bacterium | reverse complement strand
GGGTCGCCCCCCGGCCGGGCCCGGTAGAGGCCAGGCGTCGGCGTCCGGTTGGCGTTCGCCGACGGCGCCGGGGTGCGCAGCACGGCGCGCGTCTCGGCCAACCGGGCCGGGTCGCCCTCGACGGTGAGGTGGTGGGCCCGGGCCACCTGGCCGACGGCGTCGGCCCCCGGGAGGGCCAGGCGCGGCGTCGCCGGCGGCCGGCGCTCGATCGGCAGCCGTTCGACGGACACCGTCGGCCGGGCCTTGGCGACCTCGGCGTCGTAGCCCGTGGCCGTCGCCCCGATCTCGAGCAGGAGGTCGGTCGACGCGCCGGCGACCGCGGACAGCACGAACCGCTTCTCGCAGCCGCCGCAGGCGGCGAACCCCCGCAGCGACGTCGAGGCGCGGTAGCTCGACGTCGACGAGCCCGACGACGTGCTCTCCCGCTCGCCCACGCCGACGCTCACCACGCCGGGCTGACCGGGCTCCTGGGACACGAGGAACACCGCCGGCCCGTTCGCCACGTCTCTCGTCGTGGTCACCTCGACCAGGCCCTCGGTGCCAGCCGGCGTGACCTCGGCGAAGCGGACGCGGACGAGGTAGGCCGCCCGATCGCCCGCCGCGGTGAACCCCGGGTCCTCCTGCACCGGGACCGACTCGTTCTCCGGGCCCCCCGAGGTCACCGCGCCGGTGAAGATGCGGCCGAAGAACAGCAGCGGACCGGCGACCAGGCAGGCCAGCACCACCACGACCAGCAGCACCACGACGACCACGGTCGAGCCCGACCGCTTCGCCGGCGGCGGCGGTCCGTACCCCGGGCCGGACCCCGGTGGGCCGGGCGGCGCCCCGTACCCCGGGGGCGGGCCGGCCGTCGTCATGTCCTCAGCCTAGTGGCGCGCCCAGGACCGCCCGGGAGATCGTCACGCGCCGGCTGCGGGCTCCTCCTTCATCCGGCGGCGGATCGCCCGGGTGGTGGTCGCCATCTCCCGCAGCACGGCGGGCAGGCCCCGCAGCGCCCCGGTGACGTCGCGGCGCACCGGCACGCGGTAGCGC
The DNA here is from genome assembly GCA_041394145.1 of Acidimicrobiales bacterium. Taxonomy (GTDB): domain Bacteria; phylum Actinomycetota; class Acidimicrobiia; order Acidimicrobiales; family Acidimicrobilacustridaceae; genus JAWKIW01. The sequence goes on along the minus strand of JAWKIW010000061.1, from coordinate 542 downwards.
GAGGGGCGGGCCCCGGCGCGCGGCGGCATCCAGCACGAGTGCAGGAGGAGGTTGGGGTTGAAGCCCTCGGCCGTCGCCCGGGCGAGCGGACCGCGCCCGAGGTCGTGGGCGTCGAAGACCTGCACCTCCTTGGGCCCGTCGCGGTGCACGAGCACGACGACGTAGCCGTCGCCGGGCTCGGTGTCGGGGCCGGTGCGGGGCACGAACGTCGGCGGCGACGGAAACGAGCCGTCGGCGAAGTCGTAGACGTCGGTGACCTTCATCGACTCCAGGTCGAAGTGGGCGAGCGCCCCGGGCCGGGCCGTCTCGGGCAGGTCGCGCACCGGCACGAGCACGTCGTCGTCGGCGGCGTCGTGGTACAGCTGCCACCACGCCTCCGGCACGAGGTCGGGATCGCAGCCGCAGCCCGCGTACCACAGCTCGCGCACGTGGGCCCGAGCCTCGGCGGTCGACTCGTCCTTGGTGGCCAGCACCGCGCCCCAGAAGCGGTCGTCCCAGACGACGTCGCCGTCGAGCACCTCGCCCGTCGTGTCGTCGACGAC
>JAWKIW010000060.1:0-1613 GCA_041394145.1 Acidimicrobiales bacterium | reverse complement strand
GGCGAAGAAGGCGGCAGCCAAGAAGCGCTGAGCGGGCGCAACCGAACGCCGACCCGGGCCCGGTGCGATCGGCACCGGGCCCGTTCGCGTGGGGCGCGTCTCAGCGCGCCCCACGCAGCAGGCTGCCGGGGCGGGGGCCCTGGTCCTCGCCGTCGCGCAGCACGACCTCGCCCCGCTTCACGGTGGCGATGTAGCCGTGGGCGCGCTGCACGAAGCGTCGAGCGTCGCCCGGCAGGTCGTGGATCATCTCGGGCCGATCGAGGCGCAGGTGCTCCAGGTCGATGAGGTTGACGTCACCGACCTTGCCCGGCTCGAGCGTGCCCCGGTCGCCCAGGCCGAACAGCGTGGCCGTGTCGAGCGTCATCTTGCGCACGACCCACTCGATGGGCAGCCGGTCGTGGGGCCGGTCGCGCACCCAGTGCGTGAGCATCGTCGTGGGCGTCGACGCGTCGCAGGTCGTGCCGCAGTGGGCGCCGCCGTCGCCGAGGCCCCACCCGCTGGTGGGGTGCAGCAGCATCTCCCGGACGGGATCGAGGCTGAAGTCCGAGAAGTTCAGCAGCGGGCGCATGAGCAGGGCACGGCCCTCGTCCTCGAGCAGGCGGTCGTAGTACACCTCGAGCGGATCGACCCCCCGACGGCGGGCCTCGGCCGCGATCGACTGGTCGGGCGAGGGCTCGTAGTCGGGGACCGGCCCCATCGGGAACACTCGCTCGGGGTCGAGGAACTGCACCATGACCGGGTCCATGTCGGCCGCCTCGGCGAGCAGCGTGCGGCGGTACTCGGGATCGCGCATCGCCGCCACCTTGTCGGCCAGCGGCAGGAGCCCGACCTTCGACCACGATGCGGCGTAGGAGAAGGGGTGGAAGGTCTGCAGGCCGAGCAACAGGTTGACCGGCCGACCGGCGACCTGCGGTCGGACCGGCGCGCCCTCGGCCGCCGCCTCGGCGCACAGGTCGAGCATCCGTCGCCACGCCGACGGGTCGTGGTCGTTCTGGGTCAGGACGAACACCACGGGGCGCTCGATCGTGGCGGCCAGGCGCCGCATCCAGGCCATCTCCCGGTCCGGGGCGGCGAGGTCCTCACCGAGGGCACCGGCCGGCGCCAGCTCGAACACGCCGGTGCCCAGCTCGCCCAGCGCGGCACCGATCCCGAACAGCTCGTCCTCGGCGGCGAAGGTCCCCGGGACCGGCTCACCGTCGATGGCCATGTGGGCGATCGTGCGGGACGTCGAGAACCCCAGGGCGCCGGCGGCGACACCCTCCTTCACGATGGCCGCCATCGCCGCGATGTCCTCGGCCGTGGCCGGCTCGTTCTTGGCCCCCCGCTCCCCCATCACGTAGGCCCGCACCGCCCCGTGGGGGACCAACGAACCCACGTCGAGGGCCAGCGGCCGACGGGCCTCGGCGTCGAGGTACTCGGGATAGCTCTCCCACTCCCACACGATCCCGTCGGACAGGGCGGCACCGGGGATGTCCTCGACGCCTTCCATGAGGCCGATGAGCCACTCGCGGCGGTCGGGTGCGGCCGGGGCGAAGCCCACCCCGCAGTTGCCCATCACCACGGTGGTGACGCCGTGCCAGCTCGACGGGGTGAGCAGCGGATCCCAGGTGACC
>JAWKIW010000059.1:0-1683 GCA_041394145.1 Acidimicrobiales bacterium | reverse complement strand
AACGCCGCGGTCGACGCCGCCCTGGCCGAGCTGCACGAGGTCACGGTGCCGACCCAGGTCACCGCCACCACCCACATGCGCCCGCCGGTGCCCGAGGGCTCTCCCGACTTCGTGGCCCGGGTGACGGCTACCATGCTCGCCGGCGAGGGCGACCTGCTGCCCGTCAGCGCCCTGCCCGTCGACGGCACCTTCCCCACCGGCACCGCCCGCTACGAGCGCCGCCAGCTGGCCGAGGAGATCCCGATCTGGGACCCCGACATCTGCATCGACTGCGGCAAGTGCGCCATCGTGTGCCCGCATGCCGCCATCCGCATGAAGGTCTACGACCCGGCCGCCCTGGAGGGCACCCCCGAGGGGTTCAAGTCCAAGTCGTTCCGGTCCAAGGACCTGCCCGGCCACAACCTCACCATCCAGGTCGCCCCCGACGACTGCACCGGCTGCGGCGTGTGCGTCGACGTCTGCCCGGCCAAGTCGAAGTCCGAGGCGAAGCACAAGTCGATCAACATGGCGTCGGCCCTCGAGCACCGCGACGCCGAGCGGCCGATGTGGGAGGCGTTCCTGGCCCTGCCCGAGCTCGACCGCACCCTGCTGCCCCACGAGACGGTCAAGGGCGCGCAGGTGCTCGAGCCGCTGTTCGAGTTCTCCGGCGCCTGCTCGGGCTGCGGCGAGACCCCATACCTCAAGCTGCTCACCCAGCTGTTCGGCGACCGGGCCGTGATCGCCAACGCCACCGGCTGCTCGTCGATCTACGGCGGCAACCTGCCCACCACCCCGTACTCGGCCAACGCCGAGGGCCGGGGCCCGGCGTGGGCAAACTCGCTGTTCGAGGACAACGCCGAGTTCGGCCTCGGCCTGCGCCTCGCCGTCGACCAGCAGGCCGCGGCGGCCAAGGCGCTGCTGCAGGGCCTCGCCGCCGAGGTCGGCGACGACCTCGTGCACGCCCTGCTCACCGCCGAGCAGACCACCGAGGCCGGCATCGCCGCCCAGCGCGACCGGGTGGCCGAGCTGCGCCACCGCCTGGCCGGCATCGGCGGCCACGACGCCGTCGCCGCCACCGCCCTGGCCACCCTGGCCGACGAGCTGGTGCGCCGCTCGGTGTGGATCGTCGGCGGCGACGGCTGGGCCTACGACATCGGCTTCTCCGGTCTCGACCACGTGTTGGCGTCGGGCCGCGACGTGAACCTGCTGGTGCTCGACACCGAGGTGTACTCCAACACCGGCGGCCAGGCCTCCAAGTCCACGCCGCGGGCGGCGGTGGCCAAGTTCGCCATGGGCGGCAAGCCCACCCCCAAGAAGGACCTGGGCATGATCGCCATGGCCTACGGCAACGTGTACGTGGCGACGGTGGCCATCGGCGGCAACGACGTGCAGACCGTCAAGGCCTTCGCCGAGGCCGAGGCGTGGGAGGGCCCGTCGCTCATCCTCGCCTACAGCACCTGCATCGCCCACGGCATCGACATGACCACGTCGATGACCCACCAGAAGGACGCGGTGAAGTCGGGCTACTGGCCGCTGTACCGGTTCCACCCGGGCCTCGGCGAGCACGAGCACCCGTTCCACCTCGACAGCCACGCCCCGTCGATCCCGGTGGCCGACTTCGTGCGCAACGAGGGCCGCTACGCCATGCTGGCCCGGTCGGACCCCGAGGCCGCCGCCCACCTGCTGGCGCTGCAGCAGGCCGAC
>JAWKIW010000058.1:0-1685 GCA_041394145.1 Acidimicrobiales bacterium | reverse complement strand
AGCACGCTGCGGCCCCGCCGCAGCACCGAGGCGCGGTCGGCGATGGCGCGGGTCTCGTGGAGCTTGTGGGTGATGATCACCACCGACAGCCCCTGGTCGCGCAGCAGGCGCAGCCCGCCGAACAGGGCGTCGACCTCCTGGGGCGCCAGCACGCTGGTCGGCTCGTCGAGGATCACCAGCCGGGCGCCGGTGAGCAGGACCTTGAGGATCTCGACCCGCTGGCGCTCGCCGATCGACAGCCCGCGGACGAAGGCACCCGGTTCGACGGCGAGACCGAACCGCTCGGACGCCTCGGCGATCCGGGCGGCGAGCGCCGTGCGGTCGAGGCGCAGCCCGCGCTCGGGGAGGGCGAGGGAGATGTTCTCGACGACGGTCAGGGCCGGGATCAGGCGCATGTCCTGGAACACCATCCCGATGCCGAGCCGGCGGGCGTCGATCGGGGACCCGATGACGACGGGCTCGCCGTCCATCGAGATCGTCCCCTCGTCGGCGGGGTGGACGCCGTAGACGACCTTCATCAGGGTGGACTTGCCGGCGCCGTTCTCACCGAGCAGGGCGTGGACCTCGCCGTGGCCGACGGTGAGGTCGACGGCGTCGTTGGCCACCAGGTCGCCGAACCGCCGGGTGATCCCGCGTGCCACGAGCATCGGTGGTCCGGCTCGGTCGGCGTCGGACCCGCGGGGGTCCTCCGGCATCGGCGGCGGCGGGTCGGGCGCCGTCACGGGGCCTCCCGCTGCGTCGTCATCCGGGCGATGGCCGCCGCCACGCGCTCCTCGACGACGGCGAGCGACGTCTCCAGGTGGGCCAGGAAGCTGCGCTCGGCGTCGACGATGGCGCCGGCGAGCACCGCCTCGAGGATCTCCAGGTGCTCGACCACGGTGCGGTCGATGCGGCCGTCCTGGGTGAAGTCGAGCATGCGCACCACCCGGATGCGCTCGTTCACCTGGCCGAGCAGGTCGGTGAGCACGGGGTTGCCGGCGGCGTCGGCGAGGCCGGTGTGGAAGCTCTCGTCGACCAGCACGAAGCTCGGCCCGGCGTCGGTGGGGGCGTCCTCGGCCAGGGCGACCCAGTCCCGGTGCAGGTCGGTGAGCGCCCGGTGGTCGTGGCTGGTGCCCTGCTCCCCCGGCCGGCGCAGCGCGGCGAGCTCCAGGCCGATGCGCACCTCGTAGAGGTGGCGGATCTCGGCCACGTCGGGGATGGTCGGCTGGAACCCGCCGTCGGGGCACCGCTCGACCAGGCCCTCCACGTGGAGGCGGGCGAGGGCCTCGCGCACCGGGGTGCGGGACACCCCGAGCAACGAGGCGAGCCGCTCCTCGCCGAGGCGGCGGTTGAGCGGGAACTCCCCGCGCAGCAGCCGGGTCTTCAGGTCGGCGTAGGCCTGCTCCCCGCGGGAGCCGGCGGCGGTCCCGCCCGTATCCGGTGCTGTATACACGCAGGTGAACCTAGGAATCAGCCGTTGCCCCCGGGTTTCCCGACCGTTGCCGCGTCGGGTCGGTTGGCTGACGCCGACCTACCCGGCTCGTGAACGGTGGCTGACCGATCGCCCGGCGCCGCGCCGGGCGCGGGGCCGGCTCAGACCGGCTCGTCGGGGCCGCCTCGGCCCGGCTCGTCGTGGGCGGAGACGTGGGCGTGGACGATCCGCCATCCCTGCGCCATGCGGGCCCACACCTGGGACTGCCGGCCGA
>JAWKIW010000057.1:0-1736 GCA_041394145.1 Acidimicrobiales bacterium | reverse complement strand
GCCGAGGCGATCATGTCGATCGGGTTGCCGACGGCCGCGTTGGGGCCGAGGAGGTCACGGGCGGTGGCGGAGGTGGCGGCGTCGAGGGCGACGACCTCGAGTCCCACCGCCTCGCAGGCGTCGGCGGCCAGGATGGCGGGACCACCGGAGTTCGAGACGATGGCCACCCGGTTGCCCGCCGGCAGCGGCTCGCGACCGAGCACCTGCGCGAGGTCGAACAGCTCCTCGAGGGTGTCGACCCTGATCACGCCGCACTGGTGGAACAGCGCCGACACCGCGGTGTCGGGGCTCGCCGCCGCCGCCGTGTGGGACAGCGCGGCGCGCGAGCCGGCCTGGGTCCGCCCCGACTTCACCGCCACGATCGGCTTGCGCTGGGACACCCGCCGGGCGATCCGGCTGAACTTGCGCGGGTTCCCGAACGACTCGAGGTACATGAGGATGACGTCGGTGCCGTCGTCGTCCTCCCAGTACTGCAGCAGGTCGTTGCCGCTCACGTCGGCTTTGTTGCCGATCGACACGAACGACGACACGCCGATGCCGAGCCGGTTCGTCCACTCCACGAGCGCGATGCCGAGCGCGCCGGACTGGGAGAGGAACGCCACCCGTCCCGGATCGGGGGGCGAGGGGGCGAAGGTGGCGTCGAGGCCACAGGCGGTGTTCACCACGCCGAGGCAGTTGGGACCCACCATCCGCATGCCACCCCGGCGTGCCGCGACCAGCAGCTCACGCTCGAGCGCGGCTCCTCGTCCGCCGACTTCGCTGAAGCCGGCGGTGATGACGACGAGGCCCTTGACCTGCTTCTCGGCGCACTGGTCGACGACCTCGACGCAGACCTCGGGCGGGACGACCAGCACGGCGAGGTCGACCTCACCGGGGATGTCGGTGATCGTCGCGTAGGTGGGGACGCTGGCGACGTGGGGCCGGTTGGGGTTGACCGGGTAGACCGGGCCGTCGAACCCGCCGCGCAGCAGGTTGAGGAACAGGTGGTGGCCGATCGACCCCTGCTCCTCGCTCGCCCCGATGACGGCGACCGACCGCGGGTGCAGGATCCGCTCGATCGAGTGCAGCTCGGCCTCGTGCTCGCGCCGCTCCATCCGGGCGCGGGCGTCGTCGGTGGGCGAGATGTCGAAGGCCACCTCGATGACGCCCTCGTCGAAGCCCTCCACCACCCGGTAGCCGGCGTCGTGGAAGACGCGCAGCATGCGGCGGTTGTCGGGCAGGGTCTGCGCGGTGAACCGTCGGATGCCGTGCTCCCGGGCCGCCTCGGCGAGGTACTCGAGCAGCAGCGTGCCCAGCCCGCGCCCTTGGTGCTCGTCGGCGATGACGAAGGCCACCTCGGCCTCGTCGCTCGGCCGGTCGCCGTCGTGGAGCCGGTCGTAGCGGGAGATGGCGATGATGTCGTCGCCGAGCATCGCCACCAACGCCATGCGATCGGCGTAGTCGACGTTGCAGAAGTGCTGGACCTCCTTCTCGGTGAGCTCGGTGCGCGGGCTGAAGAAGCGGTAGTAGCGGGCCTCGGGCGACAGGCGGGCGATGAAGGCGCGGTGGCGGCCGGTGTCGGTGGGCTTGATGGGCCGGATCCGCACCGTGCCGCCGTCGGCCAGCACGACGTCGGCCTCCCATCGGGCCGGGTAGCCCGGCGGCAGGGTGGACGGCTCCGGCCCCTGGGTCGACGCCTGGTCGGCATCGACCTCGTCACCGGGGACCGGGGCCCGGTCGGGCCAGGCTGCGGGTCC
>JAWKIW010000056.1:0-1788 GCA_041394145.1 Acidimicrobiales bacterium | reverse complement strand
GTGGGTGCCAACCTGCTGTGGTGCGTGCCGGGCGAGGTCGGCGGCAGCGAGGAGTACACCGTCCGCCTGCTGCGCGCCGTCGCCGATGCCCACCTCACCGACGTCGTGCCCGTGCTGTTCGTCAACTCCCGGTTCGCCGAGTGCCACCCCGACCTGACCGGCCGGTTCGAGACGGTGGCGGCCCCGGTGTCGGGGTCGTCGCGGGCCGCCCGTGTCGCGGCGGAGTCGACCTGGCTGGTCGACGCGCTGCGCCGCCGGCGCGTCGACGTCGCCCACCACCTCGGTGGCACGGTGCCGTTCGTGCGGTCCTCGCCCGCGGTGGTGACCATCCACGACCTGCAGCCGCTCGCCATGCCCGAGCTGTTCCACCCGCTGAAGCGGTGGTACCTGGGCTTCGCCGCGCCGCACGGCTGTCGGATCGCCCGCCGCGTGGTCACCCTCTCCTCGTTCGTCCGTGACGACGTCGTCGCCCGCACGGGCGTCCCCGTCGACCGGTGCAGCCTCGTGCCGCCGGGCTTCGACGACGTCGAGGTCCTCGCCGACGCCGAGCTGGTCGCGGTGCGGCGTCGCTACGGGCTCGGCGACCGCCCGTTCTTCCTGTACCCGGCCATCCCCTACGCCCACAAGGGGCATCTCGACCTCCTGCACGCCTTCGCCCGGGTGCTCGCCGCCCACCCCGAGGCGCTGCTGGTGCTCTCGGGCGGCCCGGGCCCGCTCGACGAGGAGATCCACGGCGCGATGGGGCGGCTGGGCGTCACCGCCGCGGTCCGGCGGGTCGGCCGCATCCCGTGGGGTGATCTCGACGCCCTCTACCGGACGGCGGCCGCGCTGGTGTTCCCGAGCCGCTACGAGGGGTTCGGCATGCCGGCGCTGGAGGCCATGGCCCGCGGCTGCCCGGTGCTCGCCGCGCACGTCGGCGGGCTCCCGGAGGTGGTCGGTGACGGCGGCGTCCTGCTGGCCGCGGGCGTGGTCGCCGACTGGGCCGCGGCGATGGTGACCGTGCTCGAGGAGCCCCGCCGCCGGGACGAGCTGATCGCCGCCGGCCGTCGGCGGGCGGCGACCTTCGACTGGGCGCGGTCGGCCGAGGCGCTGCTCGGCGTGTGGGACGCGGCGGCATGAGGATCCTCGTGCTGTGCCCGCACTTCGCCCCCGACGTGGCACCGACCGGTGAGGTGATGACCAGCATCGTCACCGAGCTGGCGGCCCGGGGCCACCGGCTGCACGTCGTCACGTCGCTGCCCTGGTACCGGGACCACGCCATCGAGCCGGGGTGGGCGGGGAAGCTGGTGCGCCACGAGGACGTGGACTGGGGCCGCATCACGCGCGTCAACCCGTTCCCCACCGACAAGCGCAACATCCCGGCGCGGGCCCTCGCCTTCGGCGGCTGGACGGCGGTGTCGACCGTCGAGGGCGTGCTCACCCGGTCCCGTCCCGACGTCGTGCTGGCGATGTCGCCACCGCTGCCCATCGGCGTCGCCGGCTGGGTGGTGGCCCGTACCCGCCGGGTGCCCTTCGTGTTCAACATCCAGGACGTCTTCCCCGACGTCGCCGTCGAGCTGGGGTTGCTCACCGGACGCCGGGTCATCGCCGCGGCGTCCGCCCTTGAGCGGTTCTCCTACCGCCGGGCCGACGCGGTCACGGTCCTGTCCGACGACCTGGCCGACAACGTGCGCCACAAGCTGGCCCGCGGCGGCCGCACCGAGCCGGGGGGCGCCGGCGATCCGGCCAAGGTCCACGTCATCCCGAACTTCGTCGACACCGAGCGGATCCGCCCCGCAGACCCCGACA
>JAWKIW010000055.1:0-1829 GCA_041394145.1 Acidimicrobiales bacterium | reverse complement strand
GCGGTCGCGCCGGCGGCGGCGGCGCGCCGCTCGTCCCACCGTCGCCTCCTGGTGGGCGATGACCAGGGTCTCACCCGGGCGAAGCGCCTCGGCCAGGACCACCTCCTCCTCGCGGCGCGTGGCGATCCGCAGCCCGCGGCTCGCCCCGAAGACGGCCGCCAGCAGCAGGTAGGGGAGGTTCCCGCCGAGGAGGCCCTCTTCGTAGCTGCGGCGGCGCAGGCGCTCGAGCATCGCCGTGCGCTCAGACCCGGCGGATCTCGACCACGGTGCGCGTCCGGCGCCCTCGCCGACGACCGAGCCAGAAGGCGACGACCACCACGCCGACCAGGATGGCGGCTCCGGCGACGACGGCGTAGTTCACGGCCTCGTCGCTGATGATCTCGACCTCGCCCTGCAGCTCGCGGAACTTCGCCTCGATGTCATCGCGCTCGATCCGGGCGCCGGTGGTGCTCATCACGGGGCTCCTGATGGCGTCGACGGCGCGACCGGCACGGCGGCGGGTGCCTCGGGCGGCTTCGACGGCTTGCGTCGCCCGATCCCGGCGCCGATCGCGCCGATGGCCAGCACCAGCGTCACGAGCACGATGGCATAGGGGGCGAACGACCAGGTGTCGGCGAAGACCGAGAAGCGCTGGAGCAGCCGCAGCAGCGACAAGGACAGGAACAGCCCACCCAGCCCGACGAGCATCGAGCCTCCGACGCCGTAGCCCAGGTAGCGACCGAGGCCCTTGAGCGGGTCGACGGTCTCCTGTCGGGCGTAGGCCTTGAGGAGCTCCCAGAGCTCCTGGAGGATCTGTGGAACGGCCTTCGGCTGTGGCGCCACGGGGTCCCTCGGGGTCGAGCGGTCCGGGGTTTCCTACCCCTCACCGGCCGGCGGTGCAACTACTCGTCGTCGCCGGGTGGCGTGGCCTCCAGCTGGAGCCGGCGGGTGAGGTAGGTCAGCTCCTCCTCGAGCAGGCCGCCGACCTGCACGAGCCGGGCCTCGGCGGACGGCGCCGCGAGCAGGTCCTGGCGATCGGCCGGGCCGAGCGGCGCCAGGGCCACGACCTGGTAGGAGGCAAGCACCGGGTCCTCGCTCAGCTCGACGGTGGCCGGCGCGGCGGCGGCACCCAGCTCGGCCGACAGGGCCAGCACCCGCCGCAGGGTGGCGGTGACGCTCGCGAGCGCGTCGACGAGCCCGGGGCCCGGCTCGGGGTCGGCCCAGTCCTCGACCTCGGCCCGCGGGTACGGGTCGTCGTCGAGCCAGCGCAGCACCTTGATCCGCCGCACCCCCACGGTGCCGAGGGCGTAGCGACCGTCGTCGAAGGACGCGGCTTCGACGATGCGGGCGACGGTGCCGACCATGGTGCGCTGATCGCCACCCCCCACCTCGCTCCCCCGCTCGATCAGCACGACGCCGAACTCGGGGACCCCCTCCAGGCAGTCCTCGGTGAGCCGGCGGTAGCGCGGCTCGAACACGTGCAGTGGCAGCACGGCGCTCGGCAGCAGCACCGAGCCCAGGGGGAACATGGGCAGCACGGACACGCCCTGAGCGTAGGTCGCCCGGTCGTCGACGACCCCGTCCAGGTCGGGTCGGTCCGCCGGGGGCGGCTCAGGTCGGCAGCTTCGGCCCGATGGCCTCGCGCGGCGCGCCCTGGCGCGGGTAGTCGGTGAGCGACACCGCGAGGTCGTCGACGACCTTGACGCCGTCCTTGGGCGCACCGTTGACGATCTCCACGAAGGTGAGCCGGCTCCCCGGCACCGTGGTGACCCACCCGGCGAGGGCGTACACCTCCTTGAGGGAGCCCGTCTTGGCCACGACCCGCCCGTCGCCCGGGGTGTTGCGCATGC
>JAWKIW010000054.1:0-1863 GCA_041394145.1 Acidimicrobiales bacterium | reverse complement strand
GCCGCCCACGCGAGCACCGGGCCGGCACCCGATGCCAGGGACCAAGGTCCCACCGGGGTCACCGATGGCGTCGGTTCGACGTCGCTCGTCGCCGGCGGGTGCCCCGGTCCGCTCGGTGGACGGGGTGTCCGGGTCCCCGAGCGGCGCCGGTCGGTGGGCCGCCGCGCCCGGACGGCCTGGCATCGCCGGCGGGAGCTCGCGACGGGGACGGTGGTCAGCGGATCAGCGGATCAGCGGATCAGCGGATCAGCGGAAGTCGAAGGCGACCTTCACGGCACCCGTGACGCCCTGGTCGATGATGGTGTGGAACGCCTCGCGCCACTGGTCGAGGCGGAACTCGTGGGTGAGCATCCCGGACAGGTCGATGCGGCCCGACGTCGCCAGGTCGAGGTAGTGCTCGATGGCGTGCTTGCGCACACCCTCGACCGTCTCCACGCCGAAGGCGTTCGACCCGATGAGGCGCAGCTCCTTGAAGTACCACGGCGTCCACTCGAAGCGGGCGGGCGACGCCACGCCGAGCTGCACGAGGGCGCCGCCGTGGCCGAGCACCCGGATGCCGACCTCGACGGTCTGCGGATAGCCGACGGTGTCGTAGACGACGTCGATGTGGCCCGGGTAGGCGACCGGCAGCCCCTCCCACGGCCGCCGCAGCGGCGCGCCCGACCACGCCGCCAGCGCCTCGACCAGCGCGTCACGGGGCTCGGGGGCGAACACCCGGGCCCCGAGGTGTTCGGCCAGCGCGGCCTGGGCCGGCCAGCGCGCGATCGTCGCCACCTCCACGTCGGGGTGCAGCGCCCGCAGGATGGCGGTGGCCGTGGTGCCGAGGGCGCCGGCGCCGTACACGACGACACGCCCGTCGGGCGGAGGGGGTGTGCGGGTGACGGCGTGCAGCGACACCGAGAACGGGTCGGCCAGCACCGCCACCTCGTCGGGCATGCCCTCGGGGACGGGCACGGCCATGAGCCGGTGGGCGGGGAGGTACTCGGCGAACCCCCCGGTGGCGTCGGCCGAGTTGCCGGTGTGGATGCCCGGCGCCAGCCGACCGTCGCAGAAGTGCCAGCAGGCGCTGTAGTTGCCCACCTCGCACTCGGGGCACACCGGCGAGATGCCGCGCGGCCCGCACGACAGCCACGGGTTGAGCACGACCCGCTGGCCGACGGCCAGGTCGTCGATCGCCGGCCCGACCTCGACCACGTCGGCGACCACCTCGTGGCCGAGCACCTGGGGGAAGGAGATGAACGCCGTCATCGGGTTGTCGCCGGCGTCCTCGAAGTCCATGAGGACCTGCTTGGTGTCCGACCCGCAGATGCCGGTCAGGCGCGTCTTCAGCACCAGCCAGTCGTCGCCGAGCAGGTGGGGGTCGGGGACCTCTTCGACCTTCATCGGCGTCGTGGCCAGGTGCTGCTCGAGCCGGGGGGCGTCGGGGGGTGGCGGCTCGACCGCCTCGGGCTCGGTCATGAACACCAGGGCCTTCACGGTGCACCTCCCGGGTGGTCGGGTGCGACGACGTCGGCCGGCGGAGGCGTGCGACCCATGGCGGCCGCGCCCTCGAGGAACGTGTCGATGTCGCTGGTCTTGAACTCGGCGATGCCCTTCAGGTCCGGCAGGTAGTGCTCGAAGCGGTCGCCCTCGATGGCGTCGCAGATGCCGGCGGCGACGCTGCTCGGCGACTCGAGCGGGCCGTCGTAGAGGGGCGCCTCGTTGCCGGGCTGGTCCCAGATCTCGGTGTCGACGGGGCCCGGGATGACCAGGCGGGTCTGGACCCCCGTGCCCCACAGGTCGAGCGCCATGGACTCGGTCCACCCGCACAGGGCGAACTTCGACGCGCAGTAGGCGGCCTCGTGCACGATGCCGAGCCGGCCT
>JAWKIW010000053.1:0-1885 GCA_041394145.1 Acidimicrobiales bacterium | reverse complement strand
GACCCGCACGCTCCAGTAGCGGGCCAGGCCCTTCCACTCGCAGAAGGTCCGGCTCGGCGTCGCTTCGAGGAGCTCCATGGCCACGTCGTCGGGCGGCAGGTAGTACGCCGGCGCCTGGCTCGTCTCGAGCACCCGTAGCGCCCGCGTGCTCTCGGCGATGGTCCGACCGGCGACCTCCACGCGGATGGGTTGATCCGCAGGCACGACGATCGGTGGTCGCGGGTAGTCCCACACGGACTCCTGGCCGGGTCCCGGTTCGATGCGGATCGGACGCGCCACGTGGTCCAGCATGGAGAGCGATGACCGACGACGCCAAGCCCAGCCCGGGGGGAGCTGCCGACGCTCGCGTCGACGCCGGACCCGGCGGGGCCGACGACGAGGCCCGGCTGGCGGCGTACGCGGTGGTGCTCGCCGACGGCGTGGAGGCGGCGTTGCCGGCGTGGGTGGTGGCCGGCGTCGAGCGGATCCTGGTGGCCTGGTGCGGTCACGCCGACCCGGCGGTGCTCGACCAGGCCCGGGCCGCCGGCATCGAGGCCGCGGCCACCATCGGCCCCGAGGTGCGGGCCCTGCTGCTGCGCGACATCGACGACCAGCGCACCAACCCGCTCGCCGTGGTGCGACGGGCCGTCGCCTTCCCGACCGCGGTCCTGCGTGCCGCCGGGGTGCCGGCCGTGGTGCGTGACGCCGACGCCGAGGCCCGCTTCCCCGACGACGACTACGACCTGGTCCCCGCCTCGTTCGCCGATCTCGACCCGTCGCTGCACGAGCCCGGCCTGGTGTGGGGCGCGGCCAAGGCGCACGTCCACCTCGCTCGTCGCCGGTCGGAGGGCCGGCGATGCGGGCGCAGCGGGCGGGCCCGCCCCCCGTGGGAGGTGGCCCGCGGTGACCGCCGGCACGGTCGTGGCCTTCGTCCCGGACCTGATGGACCGCTCCAAGGTGGCCGCCGTGCTCGGCGCACGCGGCCGCTTCGTGGCCACCCCCGAAGCACTCGTCACCGAGGCAGCCGGTGCCGACGTGGCGGTGGTCGACCTGGATCGCCTGGCGGCTGCGCCCGACGGTCTCGACGTCGTGTCCGACGTCGCCGCCCGGGTCGGCCGGGTCGTCGGGTACGCGTCGCACGTCGAGCGGGAGCGCCTCGAGGAAGCCCGGGCCCGCGGCTGCGATCAGGTCCTGGCCCGCTCGGCCTTCTTCACCCAGCTGGCGACGCTGTTGGGCTGATCCGGGCGCCTCGACGGCCGGTCGCCCATGGCGCCCGGCAGCGGCGTGTGCGTCCTGGGCGGCTCTGCGCACCGCTACCGTGACGGCACCGCCGGGGATGAAGGAGAGGGTCATGGCCACCATCGCGCCCGACGACGGGCACCGGTCGAGGCCGGCACGACCGCGTGGAGGTCGGTCCGGTGCGGGCCGCGCCCGGATGTCGGCGCTCGTCCTGGTGCTGGCGGTGAGCGGGGTGGCCGTCGGCAGCCCGATCCGACCGGCGGCCGCGGTCGGCGTCGTGCCGGCGGCCGGGGTGCCGACGGCGGTGACGTGCACCGGCGGCAACCCCGCCGGCACGGAGCTGCTGGCGAAGGTCGGGCCGCTGCTGCTGCCCTACCTCGACGGCACCAAGGGGTCGGTGCCCGGGCTCTCGTTGGCGGTGGTGTCGCCCACCTCGGCGGGCGGTCCCCCCGAGGTCGCCCTGGTGACCTGCGGCGTGACCGAGCGCGACGGCACCGACCCGGTCACCACGTCCACCCGATTCGAGATCGGCTCGGTGACCAAGACCTTCACGGCCACGGCCCTCGCCTCCGACGTCGTCGCCGGCAAGATCGCGCTCGGCGACGACGTCCAGACCTTCGTGCCCTCGCCCTACGTCGTGCCGTCGGCGCCCTGCGGCGGCTCGTCG
>JAWKIW010000052.1:0-1901 GCA_041394145.1 Acidimicrobiales bacterium | reverse complement strand
TCCGGCGCGACGTCGGCGGGGTCGTAGTCGGGACGGAAGGTGCGCAGCCAGCGGCGGGGCCCGCCGCTGATGGCGCGCGGCACGTGGGTGCGGAACGGCAGGCCGCGGGCCTCGCAGATGATCCGCTCGAGGCGGTCGGTGTAGCGCAGGAAGTGGGCCTGGGCCCACAGCGACCCGGCCACCCGGTACGAGTAGCTGCCCACCAGCTCCTCGTACACCCGGAAGGCCACGGTGCGGTGCTCGATCTCCTCGGCGGCGTGCCACGCCCACAGCTGCTGCCACGGGCCGTAGCGGGTGGGCGCACCCCCGGGGGCCGCGGCCCGCTCGAAGCTCGACACGGCCCAGGCACAGGTCATGGCCTCGAAGCCCTCGGCGTAGACCAGGTTCGCACGGGCGCTGCCCCGCGCCGTGAAGCGCTGGTAGTCGGCCTCGAGCTCGTCCTCCACCGCGGTGAGCCGGGCGGCGGCGTCGGGCCCGAGCTGGGCCTTCACCATGTCGTTGGCCCGCCGGTGGTTGCGGTGGTGCTGGGCCTCCTGGCCGATGAAGGCCTGCACGTCGGCGAGCAGCTCGGGGTCGCGCAGGTGGTCGAGCACGCCCCGGTACACGCGGATGAGGTAGGGCTCGAGGTGGGGCAGGGTGAGCGAGAAGGCCACGCGGAACAGGTCCTCGTCGGGCTCGTCGCCGGCGAAGACCTCGCCGAGGTCGTCGGGGAACTCGAACCGGACCTTGCGCACCACGATGTCGCTCACCGCCGTCCACCTCCCGGCCCGGACCGTAGGAGGCCCCGCCCGTCCCGTCAACGGACGACGCGGCGGGGTCCATGGGAGACTCCGCCCGTGCGCGTCGACCGCCTGCCCCTCACCTACGACGAGTGCCGGGCCCGCTTCCGGCGGGCGGCGACCGAGGCCGGCCTCGAGGTGCAGCCGCACCCGATCGACGCCACCGGCCCCGAGGGTCAGGTGCTCACCGTCGACTCGCTGTGGTTCGGCGCCACCCGCCCGCGCCGGGCCCTCACCGTGATGAGCGGGGTGCACGGCGTCGAGGGCTTCGTCGGCTCCACCCTGCAGTGCGACCTGCTGGGCCGCCTCGACCGTGACGCCCTGCCCGACGACGTCGGCGTCCTGCTCGTGCACGCCGTCAACCCGTGGGGGATGGCGTGGTGGCGCCGACAGAACGAGCACAACGTCGACCTCAACCGCAACTGGCGCCGCGACGAGCTCGAGCCGCGCCACAACGACGCCTACGACGAGCTGCACGCCCACGCATGCCCCGAGTCGCCGACGATGCCGTCGGTCGACGAGCTCCTGGTGACCGCCGCGGCCCTGGTCGAGGAGCGGGGGCTGGTGTGGGTGCGCGACGGCATCACCCTCGGCCAGTACCGCCACCCCACCGGCCTGCACTTCGGCGGCGATCGCACCGAGGCGTCGACCCGCATCGTGCAGGACCTCGTGACGGAGCACCTCGTCGGCGTCGAGAAGGCGCTCACGCTCGACCTGCACACGGGCCACGGGCCGCGCGGGGCGGTCACGCTCCTCTCCGACCAGCCGTCGGGCTCACCGCAGGACGACCTCCTCCGACACCACTTCGGCGCCGACCGGGTGGAGGCCACCACCGACAACCCCGACGCCACCACCGGCACCAAGTCGGGACAGATCGCCAACGGGTTCCGCCAGCTGCTCGGCGACGCCGACTACGCCTCGTCGTCGGTGGAGTTCGGCACCGCCTCCGACGAGGAGCAGCTGGTCGCCACCTTCCTCGAGAGCTGGGTCCACCGGTGCGGCGACCGGTCCGACCCCGCGCAGGCGTCGGTGGTGTGGGCCTACCGGAGCTGCTTCACCCCCGACGACCCCGAGTGGGAGCGCCGCTGCCTCACCACCGGACGCGACGTCCTCGATCGGGGC
>JAWKIW010000051.1:0-1953 GCA_041394145.1 Acidimicrobiales bacterium | reverse complement strand
ACGCTCGGCCTGCACGCCGTCGCCGAGGGCGTCGAGACCGCCGAGCAGCTGGCGGAGCTGCGCGCCCTCGGCTGCGACCGGGCGCAGGGGTTCCTCCTCGCCCGGCCGGCGCCCGGTGACGCCGTCGCCGAGCTGCTCGCCCAGGGGCCGCGCTGGTGAGGCTCCCACGCCGGCCCGGGCGCAGCCCCGGACCGGTGGATCGGTGGATCGGTGGATCGGTGGATCGGTGGGGGCGAGGTGGGGGCGAGGTGCAAGGATGGGCGCCATGGGCGTGATCGACCGGCGCGACGGCCTGGAGGTGCTCGACCGCGAGGAGTGCCTGGAGCTGCTCGCCGCCGGGTCGGGCGGTGTGGGCCGGGTCGCCATCGTCGAGGGCCGGCACCCGGTGATCCTGCCGGTCAACTACGCGATGGACGGCGACCGGGTGGCGTTCCGCACCTCGCCCGGCACCAAGCTCGACGCCGCGCTGCGCGACGCGCCGGTGGCCTTCGAGATCGACCACCTCGACGACGACGACCGGATCGGCTGGAGCGTCGTCGTCCGCGGTCGCAGCGAGGCCGTCGTCGACCCGCGCACGCGGGACCGCCTCGAGGCGCTCGGCGTGCGCCCCTGGTCCGACGTCGAGAAGTCGAACTGGGTCACCATCGCCCCCGAGACGGTGACCGGCCGCCGCATCCCACCCCACACCTGACGGGCGCGGGCGCGCCATCCGCCCGAACGCCCCACCACGGGGATCCGGTCATGACATCGAGCGTCCCAGCGCGCAGAACCATGACGAGAACGCCCATCTCCACGGGGTTCGGCGGTAGGGTGGCCGCTGCACGCACACGGGGGCCCGGCGCACCGGGCTGAGATCGGGGCTGCGGCCCCGGACCGTCCGAACCTGATCCGGGTCATGCCGGCGCAGGGAGCTCGCGTCCGTTCCGCCGCCCCGTGCTCGCCGGCCGCTCGGTCCCCCGACCCCGACCCCGACGCGGAGCCGCACGTGGCCATCGCCCGGCTGCACCTCATCACGCCGACGACGATCGACGACGCGGCACGCGCCGCGACCGACGCCGCACTGGCCGCAGGCGTGCGCTGGCTGCAGGTCCGCCAGAAGGCCGGCTCGGACCGCCGGCGGCTCGCCGTGGTCGCCGAGCTCGTCCACCGCAGCCACGGCACGGGGGGGACCTGCGTGGTCAACGATCGCGCCGACCTGGCGTTCGCCGCCGGGGCCGACGGCGTGCACCTGGGCCTCGACGACCTGCCCGTCGCCGACGCCCGCCGGCTGCTCGGGCCCGACGCCGTCATCGGCGCGACCTGCCGTGATGCCGACGACGCCCGCCGGGCCCAGGACGCCGGCGCCTCCTACCTCGGCGTGGGGCCGGCCTACCGGTCGCGCACCAAGACGACCGGCCTGCCCGACCCCGTCGGCCCGGCGGGCATCGCCGCCGTGGCTGCGGCCGTCCGGTTGCCCGTCATCGCCATCAGCGGCATCACCCTCGACCGGGTGCCCGAGCTGCTCGACGCCGGCGCCCACGGCGTCGCCGTGGTGGCTGCGGTGTACGGGGCCGAACGGCCGGGCGACGCCGCCGCCGCGCTGCTCGAGGCCGTCGGCGAGGCGACCCCCGCTGCGGAGACGAGCCGGTGAGGGTGGTCGTCGTCGGGGGCGGCGTCATCGGCCTCGCCGTGGCGTGGCAGGCGGCCCGGCGCGGCGCGGACGTGGTGGTGGTCGACGAGCGGCCCGGCCGCGGCGCGTCGTGGGTGGCGGGCGGGATGCTGGCCCCGGTGGCCGAGGCCTACGAGGGCGAGGAGGCGCTGCTGCGGCTCGGCCTGGCGTCGGCCGCCCGTTGGCCGCGCTTCGCCGCCGACCTGGCCGGCGCGGCCGGGGCGGACCTCGGCTACTCGCGCAACGGGACGATGGTCGTGGCCCGCGACCCGGACGAGGCGGCCGAGCTGGGGCGCCTGCACGAC
>JAWKIW010000050.1:0-2056 GCA_041394145.1 Acidimicrobiales bacterium | reverse complement strand
TACCTGAAGTTCCTGTCCTGGAAGGGCATGGTCACCGTCCAGCCGCCCAACCGGCCCGAGCCGGCCCGGGCCAGCTCGTCGGCAGCGGCCCGCAACGCCGACTGGAAGTACGGCTTCGTGGCCAGCGAGGACCGCGAGACGGGCGCCCTGCACCTCCCGCCGGCCCGGGTCTCCTACCAGGGCGGCGCCGTCGACGACATGGTCGCCCACCCGATGGCCGACGCCACCGGCACCGTCGTCACCTTCACCGTCGACCGGCTCGCCTACTCGCCGAGCCCGCCGATCGTGTTCGCGGTGGTCGACTTCGAGGGCCCCGACGGGACCAAGGTCGGCCGCCTGCCGGTCGAGCTCACCGACGTCGTGGCCGACGACGTCGCCATCGGCGACCGGGTCGAGATGACCTTCCGCCGCCTCAACGCCAGCGACGGCATCCAGAACTACTTCTGGAAGGCCAAGAAGGTTCGGAGCTGACCCCATGGGATCGCACGGGATCAAGGACAAGGTCGCCATCGTCGGGATGGGCTGCACGCCCTTCCGCGAGCACTGGGACAAGGGCCTCGACGACCTCATCATCGACGCCGCCACCGAGGCCTACGCCTCGGCGGGCATCACCAAGGACGACGTCGACGCCTACTGGTTCGGCACGGCCCAGTCCGGCATGAGCGGCATCACCGTCGCCGCACCGCTCAAGCTCGACGGCAAGCCGGTCACCCGGGTCGAGAACTTCTGCGCCTCGGGCAGCGAGGCGCTGCGCCAGGCTGCCTACGCCGTGGCCAGCGGTGCCTACGACGTGGCCATGGCCGTGGGGGCCGAGAAGGTCAAGGACGGCGGCTACCAGGGCCTCAACGCCTTCCCGATCCCCAACGACGGAACCGCCCGCACGCTGACGGCGGCGGCCATGTTCAGCCTGGTCGCCCCGGCCTACGCCCAGCGCTACGGCGTCGACGAGGACCACCTCAAGCGCGTCCTCGGCCGCATCGCCTGGAAGAACCACTACAACGGCGCCCGCAACCCCCGTGCCCAGTTCCGCAAGGAGATGGACATCGACGTCATCTGCAACAGCGCGGCGGTGGCGGGGCGCCTCGGCGTGTTCGACTGCGCCGGCGTCGCCGACGGGGGCGCGGCGGCCATCGTGGTGCGGGCCGAGGACGCGCACCGGTACACGGACTCGCCGTTGTACATCAAGGCGCTGTCGTTCGTGGCCGGCACCGGTTCGGGGCTGATCGACCCCGACTACGACTACACGACCTTCCCGGAGGTGGCCCGGTGCGCCGCCGACGCCTACGCCCAGGCGGGCGTCACCGATCCCCGCCACCAGATCGCCATGGCCGAGGTGCACGACTGCTTCACGCCCACCGAGCTCGTCCTCATGGAGGACCTCGGGTTCTCCGAGCGGGGCCAGGCGTGGAAGGACGAGGAGGCCGGCGTGTTCGACCTCCACGGCGAGCTGCCGGTGAACCCCGACGGGGGGCTGAAGTCGTTCGGGCACCCGGTGGGCGCCAGCGGCCTGCGCATGCACTTCGAGAACTGGCTGCAGCTGCGCGGCGAGGCTCCCGAGGAGCGCCAGATCGCGCTGGATCCGTCCCGCCCCTACGGCCTGGTGCACAACCTCGGCGGCTACCCCGGCGAGATGGTGAGCTTCGTGTCGGTCCTCGGCACCGAGCCCGGCTGACGGGCCGACGGACGGCGCAGATCCGCACCGGTGACCCGCTCGTGAAGATCGGCATCCACCTCCCGCAGTACGGCCGGGTCAGCGGCGAGGCCGGGGCCGTCGCCCGCGCCGCCCGCCATGCCGAGGACCTCGGCTTCGACGGCGTCTGGGTCAGCGACCACGTGGTGCACCCGGCCGAGCAGTCCTACCCGTCGCCCCACCTGTGCGACCCGATGGTCACGTTGACCTGGGCGGCGGCGGTGACGGATCGGGTCGACCTCGGCACGAGCGTGCTCGTGGTCCCGCAGCACTCGCCGCTGGAGCTCGCCAACGCGCTGGCCACCCTCGACGCCCTCTCGGGGGGCCGGGTGATCGCCGGCGTCGGCGTCGGGTGGTCCGAGCGCG
>JAWKIW010000049.1:0-2084 GCA_041394145.1 Acidimicrobiales bacterium | reverse complement strand
GGCGCGCCGACGTTGCAGGCCAACGTCCGCTACGGCGAGGCCGGCGGCCAGACCCTGCTGCTCGACGTCTACCAACCGGCGACGCCGGGCACCGGACGGCCCGCGGTGCTGCTGATCCACGGGGGCGGCTGGCAGGTGGGTGACAAGTCCTCCGCCCAGCCCGAGGGCGTGGCCCTCGCCCGGGCCGGCTTCGTCGCCTTCGCACCCGACTACCGCCTGGATGCTCCCGATCCGTGGCCCGCCGAGCTGCGCGACGTGCAGACCGCCCTGCGCTGGGTCCAGGACAACGCCGCCACCTACGGCGTCGACCCCCAGCGCATCGGCGCCTTCGGTGGCTCGGCCGGCGGCAACCTGGCGATGCTGCTCGGCACCAACGGGCCCGGCGCGGCCGGTCGCCCGCCGATCCGGGCCGTGGTGTCCTGGTCGGGACCGAGCGACCTCATCAGCCTGGCCCCGACGAACGTGGGCGGAGGACGGCTCGGCACCCCGGGCTCGGTGCGCGGTGCCAACACGCCGCAGGGCTGCGTCGACGACCCGAACTGCGTCGGCGTCATCGACCCGTCGGTCATCCAGGCCTACATCGGCTGCACCCTGACCCAGTGCCCCGCCGACTACCGAGCGGCGTCCCCGGTCTTCCACGTCGGCGCCCAGACGCCACCCATGCAGCTCGCCTCCTCCGACGAGGACCTCGTGCCGCTCTCGCAGGCCCAGGAGATGGCCGACCAGCTCACCCGGTCCGGGGTAGCGGCCCAGGTGCTCGCCGTCCCCGGCGATCGCCACGCCGACGCGTACCGGGACGTGGCCACCGTGCCGATGGTGCAGTTCTTCACCACCTACCTGGCCGACGGGGCCTCCTCCCGGATCGCCCCGGGCACCCCGACCACCACGTGGCTGCCGCCGAGCGCCATCGGCGCCCTGCCCGAGTCGGCGGGCTTCCGGGCCCGGGCGCTGCAGGTCGCGGCGATCGTCCTCGCCGCGGTGGCCGCCGTCGGCCTGGGCGTCGCGGTCGTCTCGCGCCGTCGCCGATGGCACCCCGACCTGCACCGCCGCTAGCTATCGTCTCGGCGTCTCGTCCCACGGCGTGCCGGAGGATCCCCGTGCCCATCAGGTTGAACCAGATCTCGCGGGTGGTGATCGGTGGCGAGTGGATCACCGTCGACCGCGGGACCTTCGAGGTCGAGCCCATGCAGTTCGTCGACGAGGGCGAGAACCCCACCACCCCGCCGATGGAGCAGTGGGCCTACCACTTCTTCACGGACAACCGCGACGAGTACTTCGGGCCGATCGAGGCCATCCAGCTGTTCAAGATGGCCAACCTCTAGATCGGCGCGACCACCACACCGCTGGTGAGCGCCCGGTCCTCCCCCACCGACCGGACGTCACCCACCACCTCGACCGAGCCCTGGAGCCGGACGTCGGCGCTGGAGGCCCCGACCTCCACCGTGAGCGCGCCCGGTTCGACGATGCGGCGCAGGTCGACACCGGTGAAGGCCATCACCTCGACCGGGACCTCGAAGGTGACCCGGGCGGCGGCGCCGGGCGCCAGCGGCACGCGGGCGAACCCCTTCAGCTCGCGCACCGGGCGGGTGACCGAGGCGACGGGATCACCCAGGTACAGCTGGACGACCTCGTCGCCGGGGCGGGTGCCGGCGTTGGTGACCGTGCACGACACCGAGAAGGCGCCGTCGACGGGCACCTCGGGTGGGGCGATCTCCAGCTCGTCGTAGGTGAAGGTCGTGTAGGACAGGCCGTGGCCGAAGGGGAACACCGGGTCGACGTCGGGCAGCCGGGGGAAGCCGGGGGCCAGCCACTTGTGGTCGTAGGTCCAGGGCTGCACGCCGGCGCCCCGGCTGAAGGTGAGCGTGGTCCGCCCGCACGGCTCGGCCGCGCCCACGAGCACGTCGGCCACCGCGGCGGCGCCGTCCTGGCCGGGGAACCACGCCTCGACGATCGCCGCCGCCCGCTCGGCCAGGTCGCCGAGGGCGAACGGCCGACCGTTCAGCAGCACGACGACGGTCGGCGTGCCGGTGGCCAGCACCTCGTCGACGAGCCGGGCCTGCACGCCGGGGAGCGACAGGTCGGCG
>JAWKIW010000048.1:0-2085 GCA_041394145.1 Acidimicrobiales bacterium | reverse complement strand
GCCCCCGCCCGCATGGCCCGGGCCAGCCGCATCCTCGTGGAGGGCATCCACGACGCCGAGCTGCTCGAGCTGGTGTGGGGCGACGACCTGCGGGGTGAGGGCGTGGTCGTCGAGACGCTCGACGGCGCCGACAACCTGGCCGAGGTGGTCCGCTCGTTCGGCCCGGGCCCGCGGCGACGGCTGGGCATCCTGCTCGACCACCTCGTCGCCGGGTCGAAGGAGCAGCGGCTGGCGTCGGCGATCGACCACCCCGACGTGCTGATCACCGGCCACCCCTACGTCGACATCTGGGCGGCGGTGCGGCCGAAGGTGGTCGGCATCGACGCCTGGCCCGACGTGCCGAAGGGCCAGCCGTGGAAGGAGGGCGTGTGCGCCGCCCTCGGCGTCGACCCGTCCGACACCGGCGTGTTCTGGAAGCAGCTGCGGAACAAAGTGAGCAGCTACGCCGACCTCGAGACCGGGCTCGTCGGCGCCGTCGAGCAGCTCATCGACTTCGTGACCGAGCCCGGCGACTGATGGCGACGACGGCCGGCGAGCGGGGGTCGCGTCGCTGGGTCGCACTGGCGCTGCTGTCGCTCGGGGTCGCCCTGATCATCATCGACGGCACCGTCGTCAACGTGGCGCTGCCCACGATGATCCGCGAGCTCGACCTCGGGCTCAGCGACGCCGAGTGGATCAACACCATCTACGCGCTGGTCTTCGCCGCCCTGCTCATCAACCTCGGCCGGGCCGGAGACGTGTGGGGCCGCAAGAAGCTGTTCCTGCTCGGCATCGTGGTGTTCGTGGCGGCCAGCGTCTGGGCCGGCCGGTCGACCGACGCTGCCCACCTGATCGGCGCCCGCTTCGCCCAGGGCCTCGGGGCGGCGATGATCCTGCCCAACACGCTGTCATCGGTGAACGCCATCTTCACCGGCCGGGCGCGCGCCGTGGCGTTCGCGGTGTGGGGTTCGGTCATCGGGGGCATGGCCGCGATCGGTCCGCTGCTCGGAGGCTGGCTCACCACCAGCTACAGCTGGCGCTGGATCTTCTACGTGAACGTTCCGATCGGCGGGGCCGTGCTCGTGGCGTCGCTGTTCCTCGTGCCCGAGACCAAGGACCCCGACGTCCAGCGCGGCACCGACGCGGTGGGCGCGGTGCTCGTCGGCCTCGGCTTGGCCGCGCTCGTCTTCGGCCTCATCGAGGGACAGACCTACGGCTGGTGGGCGCCCGAGGAGGCCTTCACCCTCGGCTCCTGGACCTGGCCGTCCACGCGCGTCAGCGTCACGCCGGTGGCCTTCGCCCTGGCCGTCGTGCTGCTCTGCTCGTTCGTCGTGGTGGAGCGGGCTCGCCGGCGGTCCGGGCGCGTGGTGGTGCTCGACCTCGACCTGTTCCGGCTGCGCTCGTTCCGGTGGGGCAACACCGCGGCGTTGATCGTCAGCCTCGGCGAGTTCGGCCTCGTGTTCGTGCTCCCCCTGTACCTGCAGTCCGTCCTGCAGTACTCCCCCCTGCAGTCCGGCGCCTTCATCACCTTCATCGCCGTCGGCGCGTTCCTCGCCGGCCCCGCGGCGGCGCGGATCGCCGAGCGCTTCGGCTCCCGCACGGTGGTGGTCGTCGGGATGGCCCTCGAAGCCGTCGGCGTCGGCACCATCGCCCTGGTCCTGTCGCCGTCGTCGGGCGGCGGCCAGATCGCCCCGTTCCTCGTGGTGTACGGCGTCGGCGTGGGCTTGGCGACCGCGCAGCTCACCGGCGCCATCCTCGCCGACGTGCCCGTGCAGGAGTCGGGCCAGGCGTCGGGCACGCAGAGCACCAGCCGCCAGGTGGGCTCGGCGCTCGGCATCGCCGTGCTCGGCGCGCTGCTGTCGGTCACCCTCGCCAGCCAGACCGCCGCCAACCTCGCCACCGTGCCCGGGCTGCCGCCGCCGGCCGCCGAGAAGCTGGCCGACGCCGTCGCCGCCAGCGCCGGCCAGGCCGTGATCCAGCTGCGCCAGCAGCCCGGCAACGAGGCCGTGGTGACCGCCGTCGATGACGCCTTCGTCACCGCCATGAAGCGGGTGGTGGGGATCGCCGCCGTGTTCATCGTCCTCGGCCTCGCCGTGGCCACCCGCC
>JAWKIW010000047.1:0-2100 GCA_041394145.1 Acidimicrobiales bacterium | reverse complement strand
CAGCTGCTGGCCGAGCTCAGCGAGCGCCGCGAGGACCCGGAGGCCCCGTTCGTCCCGGCGCGGATGCGGCGCGAGCTGCGCTGGATCACCCGCCTCGGCACCCCGGTGCGCACCTCGGTCCACGCCCACGACCGCCGCATCCCCGGCCATGCTGGCGAGATCCCCGTGCGGGTCTACCGCCCCCACGCCCGCGCCCGGACCATGCCGGCGATCGTGTACGCCCACGGCGGCGGCTTCGTGGTCGGCGACCTCGACACCCACGACGGCTCGTGTCGCCTGCTGGCCGACGTGTCGGGGTGCGTCGTGGTCGCGGTCGACTACCGCCTCGCCCCCGAGCACCCGTTCCCCGCCGCCATCGACGACGTCGTCGCCGCCTACCGCTGGGTGCTCCACCACGTGGGTGAGCTCGGCGTCGACCCCGCGGCCGTGGGGGTGATGGGCGACTCCGCCGGGGCGACCATCTCGGCGGTCGTGTGCCACGAGGCCCGCCGCCTCGACCTCCCCATGCCGGCGGCACAGGGCCTCGTCTACCCCCTGGTCGACATCCGCATGCGCTTCGACTCCTACGAGACCTTCGCCGAGGGCTTCTCGTTGACTCGGCGGACGATGGACTGGTTCCGCGACCAGTACCTGCCCCACCTCTCCGAGGACGACCTCGTCGACCCCCGCATCTCCCCCCTGTGCGGCGACCTCACCGGCCTGCCGCCCGCGGTGATCGCCACCGCCGGCTTCGACCCCCTGCGCGACGACGGCCGGGCCTACGCCGACGCCCTCGAGGCCGCCGGTGTCCACGTGACCTACCGCTGCTACGACGACTTCCTGCACGGCTTCTTCGGGATGATGCTCCTCGGTGACGCCGCCGCGGCGTGCGTGGAGATCGACCGGGCGATGGGGCACGTGCTTTGGGAGGCGGTCCGGGCCAACCGGTAGCGTCCTTCCCTCGTGACCGACCTCCCCATCGGCGCCACCGCCATCCCGAACCGGTTGGGCACGACGATGTCGTGGGACGGCGACGACCTCGTGACCCACCTCACCCCGATGCCGTCGACGATGGTCGCGGGCGCGCTGCGCGCCAGCGCCGGCGTCTTCCTGGTGGACGTGGCCGCCGGCATCCAGGTCGACACCGACCCCGAGGCGTGGACCTTCACGTCGGACCTGTCGCTGCGGCTCCCCGCGGCGCCCGCCCCGCGCCGGGTGGACGCCCGCACGACCGTGCTGCGCGGCGGTCGCCGCTCGGTCACCGCCGACGTCGCCCTCACCGACGAGACCGGCGCGCCCTGGGGGTGGTCGACGCTCGGCTTCACCCGCGTGCCGCGGCGTCCCGACGATCCGGCGAAGCCGGAGGTCCGGGCCGACGAGCTCGCCGCGGTCTGGGCCCGGATCCCGCTGCTCGAGGAGCCGCTGCGGGAGGCCGCCGACGTCCGGGTGCTCGACCCGTCCCGCGGCGAGGCCGAGGTCGACGTGCGCCCCGACCTCACGAACCCGGCCGGCGCGCTCCAGGGCGCCATGGTCGCGCTGCTGATCGAGATCGCCGCCGAGGAGCTCGCGTCCCACCACGCCGGTGCCCCCCGGATCGTGACCGAGCTCGACCTGCGCTTCCTCGGTCAGGGCCGGGTCGGGCCGGTGCGCTCGCGGGCCTGGTCGATCGGCCGACCCGAGGACGAGGTGCTCCGCGTCGAGCTGCGCGACGGCGGCGCCGACGGCAAGCTGCTGACGACGGCCCTGGTGCGGACGCGCCCGCTCCCCTGACGACGGCCGGGTCTCGTCGGCACCAGGCGCAGCAGCGACCGGCTCAGCGGTGGTAGCCGAGGACGTCGACGAAGAAGTCGCACTGCGACGAGACCGGCACGTACGCCTGGCAGACGGCGGCGGCGTCGACCGCGGTGAGCGTGGTGTTGGCGACGATCTGCCCGGCGTGGTCCCAGTTGATGGACGAGGTGCCCGGGTAGGCGATCCCGTTGGCGTACAGCGCGAGGAACCCGCTGGCCGACGTGTTCACCACGGTCAGGTTGACGACGACCGCCGTCGCCCCGGCCGGCACGCCGCTGCCGTTGCCCTTCAGGTCGACCGCGCGGCTGACGCCGCCGCCGAGGGGGGTCT
>JAWKIW010000046.1:0-2117 GCA_041394145.1 Acidimicrobiales bacterium | reverse complement strand
TCGACGTCGGCAACGAGACCATTCGGCCCTGACCCGTCCGCTCAGCCCATCATCCGGCTTGCCGTGCCTTCATCGCGTCCGCTCCCTGACGACGTCAGCATTCGCGAGCTCGTTGACGAGGACGCTCCCCAGATCCGGTCGTTTCGATGCGCGAACGAGGGTGAGCCGTGGACAGTCGCCGCCGAGCTCGTCGTGCGGCTCTAGGCGCTCGGCGTGGCGAAGACCGCGGGCGGGCTCGTGTTGGTGGCTGAGCGTGCCGATGCGATCGTTGGGATCATCGCGGTGACCGTCGACCCCGTCGATCGACGACTGGCCACCAGCCAGGTGCTGGCCGTGGCGCCAGATCACCGGCGCGAGTACATCGGCTACAACCTCAAGCTCGAGGCGCTTCGCAGGTGCGCCCGGTCCGATGTGGCGATCATGGCCTCAGAGGTCGATGTTCACAACACCGCAATGCGTCGCTGCAACGATTGCTTCGGCGCCAGCACGCGGCCGGAGATGACCGATCCGGATCTGCTGCTCAGCGTCGTGCGTTTGGCGACCTGAGCAACCCGTCTACGACCGCCCCGACGACCGAGGCCGTTCCAGTCGAATCGCTCACGCGTCCACGGAGGGGAGCACGAACACCTGGCCGGCGAAGACGAGGTCCGGGTTGTCGGCCACGGCGAGCGACGGGCGGTTGGCGTCGATGATCAAGCCCAGGTAGCTCGCCGTCTCCCGGGTGCTCGGCACCCGGCCCCAGACGCGTTGGAGTGTCGACTCGGCGACGTGCCAGAGGTGGTCGCCGGGCTCGATGCGCCACGTGCCCTCGGGTGCGCCGGCGCGGGCGTTAGGTTGGGGCAGGGCCTCTGGGGCCGGGGCAGCCGGGGCGGTGGCATCGTCGCTCGGCTCCGCGATAGCGGTCGGGTCCGACGCCGGTGCCGGCCTCTGTTCCGGCTCCTCGATGCGGGTCGCCCGCGGTGGGGCGCCAGTCGGTTCTGTCGGCGCGGGTGCCCGACCGGCAGCGGGCGCCTCGGCGGGAAGCGCACCAGCGGGGCTCGAGGGCTCTGGTGATGTGGGCGACGCCTCGGGCTCGGTCGAGGTCACCGGTGGCGGTGTGTCCTCGAGGCGACGCATGACCGGCGGGTCGAGGCTGGGGATGGGCCCACGGGGGCCGACCACGGACCCCGACCCGATGGGGACGGTGGTGGTCGCCGATCCATCGGCGGGGGCCGCCGGGGTCGGGCTCAATGGCGTGGCCGCGACCGCGACGACCGGGTGGGCCGACGCGGCCGTGGCCGGGGCGAGGGCGGCGCTCACGGGCAGGGTGACCACGAGGGCACTGGTGCCGACGGTGGTGTGCAGGAAGCGGCGGAGGCGGGGAAGCGTCACGGCGTCGGCGAGGTGCACCAGCGGCTGCCACCGCGCGACGCGGGCGGCGGCGCCGACGACGGTGGTCACCAGCAGGTACCAGGCCAGCACCACGGCAGCGAGGCGCAGCAGCGAGACGGCGGCGGGGACCGCTCCGGCGTGGTCGACCCAGGCCAGCGTGTCGCCTGGGCGCCTCGGATCGGGCCGGGGTGGGAGGGCATCGCCGAGCCGGTCGAGCGCGGCGATGATCGCTCCCAGCACGGCGATCCAGGCGCCCACCTGCAGCGCGCCACGCGTCGCGCCGGGGCGTCGGGGGGTTGTCGGGTGGTTCACGGCACCTCCGGAGCGGGACGCGGGGGCGTGGGGAGGGTGTCGGGGACGGTGACGACGGCCGTGGAGCCGTCGGGGAAGCGCCCGACCAGCGCCGGGCAGCCGTCGGGCTCGGCGGGACCGGTCTCGAGGCGGGTACCCGCCTCGAGGTGGGCGACCTGGACGGCCCGGACCTCGTCGGCGCCCTCGGGCAGGCGCTCGAACAGGTAGACGTCGCCCCAGGTGGGCCGCACCACGGCCACGGCGAGCGAGCCGGTGCAGCGCCAGTCGCCGACGAGGAGCTCGTCGCCGGGCTCACCGATGGCGTAGCGGGCGCCGGCGATGACCACGCCGGTCGTCGGTGCCGGGCTCGACGCGGTGCACGGCGGAGCCGGCACGGCCGGCGCCTCGGGATTCCGGGTGCTGGGACAGGCGCCGTCGGCGGGTGCCGGCGACGT
>JAWKIW010000045.1:0-2196 GCA_041394145.1 Acidimicrobiales bacterium | reverse complement strand
TAGCCGTACCAGCCGACCGCGTCGGCGATCACGTCGACCGACCCAGCTGAGTTGTAGACGAGCACCCGGCCGTCGTCCCCGATCGGGGCGGTCACGGCGTTGGCCACCGTCTGCTGTGCGGCCCAGTTCAGGCTCGACACCAGCGGCCGGGGCCCGGCGGGCCACACGGAGAGGTAGCCGGCTGCGCTGGTGCCGGTGACCGTCAGGTTGACCACGGCGGCGGTGGCGCCCACGGGGATGCCGGCGGCGTCGGCCACCTGCACGTCGCGGGTCCACACCGGCGACCAGGCCGAGGCGTAGGGGCCGACCTGGGGTCCGCCGGGACGCGAGTCCTGGATGCGACGGGGATCCACTGGGTGGAACGGGGCGCCGGTGCCGGCGCCGAACCAGCCCACGACGTCGATGACGACGTCGACCGA
Source organism: Acidimicrobiales bacterium (assembly GCA_041394145.1). Classification (GTDB taxonomy): domain Bacteria; phylum Actinomycetota; class Acidimicrobiia; order Acidimicrobiales; family Acidimicrobilacustridaceae; genus JAWKIW01. Next base: position 1,777 of record JAWKIW010000045.1, on the reverse strand, counting down.
GCCCGTGGGGTTGAACACCGACACCGTGCCACCGGCACCGACCTTCACGGTGACGGCGTTGGGCACCGTCTGACCGGCCGACCAGTTCAGGCTCGACACCAGCGGCCGGGGCCCGCCGGTGGGCCACACCGACAAGAAGCTGGCCGCGGTCGTGGAGGTCGCGGTCACGTTCAGCACCACCGCGTCGGCGTCGGCCGGCACCCCACCCACCCCCGCCACCGACACCTCACGCGTGGTGCCCGGCCCCCACGGCGACGAGAACGGCCCCACCTGCGGCCCGCCCGGCCGGGAGTCCAGGATCCGCGACGGACCCACCGCGTGGAACAGGGTGGACGGTGGCTCGGAGGGCGGCGGGAGCGCCAGGTCGGGCACGACGGTGTCGTGGAGGAACGGCAGCGTCTTGGCGAGGATGTCGTCGTAGTGCTGGTAGATGGCGTGACCGGCACCCGTGTAGGTGACCAGGGTGCACCGGTTGCCGGCGGCCACCGCTGCGTCGCAGGTGGTGACCGACGACGCGTAGGGCACCGTCGTGTCGTCGGTGCTCGAGAACAGCAGCGCCGGCGGCGCGCCGCTGCTCATCCCCACCGACCCACCGGCCAACGACACCGCAGCCGAGATCGTCGACGGGTACCCGGGGTTGCCGCTGGTCTGGTCGTCGTCGTCCTGGAGGTAGCCCAGGTGCAGCGACGTCAGGGCTCCGGCCGAGTAGCCGATCGAGCCGATGGCGGTCGGCGCGATCCGTCGGGCCGCGGCGTCGGCCCGCAGCCAGCGCACCGCCGCCTGGGCATCGTGCAGCGCGGCCGGGATGGCCGTCGCGTAGTGGGCGACGTCGAGCCCCGGGTAGAGCCGGTAGTCGATGGAGGCGACGACGTACCCCCGCTTGGCCAGCTCGGTGGCGAGGCGCTGACCCTCGGACCGGTCGCCGCTGGTGAAGAAGCCACCGTGGACGTACAGCAGCGCCGGCCGGGCGGCGAGGGTGTCCCCGTGCGGCTCGTACAGGTCGAGCACCAGGTCCTGCATGATCCCGTCGGGGCCGGTGTTGCGGCCGTAGACGATGCCGGTGGTGACATCGACGGTGTGGAAGGCGCGCTCGAGGTAGCGGGTCACGGGAGCGTTCGGGTCGAAGCTCACGGGCGCCGCGGTCGCCGCGCCGCCCGATCGGGAGTCGACGAGCCGGACCTCGCAGCCGCCGGCGGCCGTCGTGCAGTCGAGGTCGGTGGGAGGCTCGCCCGGCGAGGTGCTCACCGACAGCACCTGGTCCACCATGACGTCGAGGTCGGCCGTCGCGTCGGCCGCCACCTGCAGGTTGGCGAGGAACCGGCAGCCGAGCAGCGAGCCGGGCGTCGCGCCGACGGGGCACTGGCCGACGCTCGGGAACCCGAAGCGTCGGAGGTGCTCGGCGTGCAGGTGCACGGACTGGCCGTCGCGGAGCCCGTTGGCGGGCGACACCGCCAGCGTCGGTGCCGGCGCCAACGGCCCACCAGGATCGAACGCCAGGGGCGCCCGGCCCGTGTCGAGCGGCGACGAGCCGCCGAGGCGGATCTCGCAGGCCTCGACCCGACAGTCCACCAGCGACCCGTCGAGCTCGAACCGGGCGCTCAGCTGGATCTGGCCCGACAGCTCGCCCTCGGCGTCGATGACGCCCTCACCCGCGTCCGGTGGCCCGCAGGAGCCGTCCCACGAGGGCTCGGCCGAGACGAGGCACTCCCGGAACTGCAGGGGCGCCACGGGCGCTGCACCGGCGGCCGGCGGGCGAGCCGCCGGCGGATCGGGCGGC
>JAWKIW010000044.1:0-2227 GCA_041394145.1 Acidimicrobiales bacterium | reverse complement strand
CCGCCGTTGCCGGACCTCGGCCGCCGTCAGGCCCCGGCGCACCGCGGCGTCAGCGTCGACCGTCGTCGCCGTCTCCACGCCGACTGTCTACCGCAGCACCACCCTCCGCGGCGGGCCCTGGGCGTCGTGGCCCACGCCCACCGCCCGGTGGTGGGGTGCCGCGACGGTGCGGACCGGCCCCGCCGCGGTCGGGGCCCGGCGGTCGCCGCTGGTGCCGCCGGTGCCGTCGTGGTCGTTGGCGTCAGTCCTCGTCGGGCTCGAAGGCGTAGTGCTGGCTCTCGAGGACCTGCTCGAGGTCGGGCTCGGCCTCGTCGCGCTCGGCCCAGCGGGGGGCGTCCTCGGGCTGCTCGTCACCGAAGTAGGTGGCCGGCGCCCGGCCGTCCTCGTCGGCGCCGAGGGCCACCTCGGCCCGACCCGGGTCCTCGGCCGGCAGCACGTCGTGGACGTCGCGCTCGAGATGCAGGGCGCTCGCCTCGGGGGACAGTCCGACCTGCTCCTCGAGCTCGTCGTCGGAGGGGAGGAACTCCCACTCGTCCACGGGTTGCTTCGGCTGCTCGACGGTCATGACGACGCTCCTCGGTCCTGAGGGCTCGTGTCGATCTGCTCGTTCGTCCGGTGGTTCCGCCTGCCTTCACCCTGCTCCGGTTCGCCCGGCTCGGCAAGTGAGGAAGGTCCCGACGGGGGGTGGGCCCGGTCCACGCGGTTCACCCGTGGCGCACCGGGACGATCACCACCGGGCGGGTGGACCGCTTGACGAGCGCCTCGGCCACGTTGCCGAGCAGGAGGTGGCGCAGCCCCGAGTGGCCGTGGGAGCCGACGACGATCTCGCCGGCGCCGATGCGCTCGGCCTCCTCGAGGATCTTGTCGATGGTCGGACCCATGACCACGAGGGGCTCGGCCTGGACGCCGTCGGCGGCGAGGCGGTCGGCGATCTCGTGCAGGCGGCGCCGCTCGTCGACGAGCTGGCCGGCACGATCGTGGCGCGTGTACGGGCTGATGTCGTCCTTGTCGTACCCGGCGATCACCGGCTCGTCGGCGGCGACGTGCAGCACGTGGATGCGCCCGCCCCGATCGCGTGCGAGCTCGGCGGCCTCGGCCACGACCGCGTCGGTGGCGTCGGAGAAGTCGACACAGGCGAGGACCTCGCGCACGGCCGCCGACGTTAGCGGAGGCCCTGCCCCCGACGCGCCGGTGCCCTGCCCGAGGGGCAGGGCACCGGGCGCGGTGGGGGGCTCAGCGGTCGGTCACCGCTGGGCGTTGGCCGCCCGGCCCTGGAGCTGGCGGTGGACCAGCGTGTCGATCCGCTCGGGGACCTTGGCCTTGAGCTGGTCGGCCTTCTCCTGGGTGAGCTTGCCGTTGGTGACCGCCTCGTCGATGCGGGCGTCCACCTTGCCCACGAGGTCGTTCACGATCGTGTCGAGCGGCACGCCCTTCTCCTGGGCGACGTCGGCGATGCTCTTGCCGGAGCGGAGCTCGGCGACCAGGTCCTTCGACGACATGTTCAGGTCCTTGGCGACCTCGTCGACCGCCTGCTTGGCGAAGTGGCGGATGCGGTGGCGCAGCGGGTGCTGGGCGTCACCGGGCTGGGTGGACTGGGTCTGCTGCCCGTTGTCCTGGGCACCGGCGATGCCGGTGAAGCCGGTGGCGGCGATGGCGACCGAGCCGCCGAAGAGGGCGAGGCCGGCGGCGGTGGAGGCGAGGAGCTTGCGCATGGTGGGGTTCCCTTCGGGTCCTGAGGGGGTCGGCTGTCGAGGATCAGGATCGGGGCGCGCCGTTAGGACGGTGTGAGGCACCGATCACGGGTCGGCCAACACGAGCGCGCCGAGCGGTCCGGCTCAGGGGGTGGGTGCCGACGAGGCGTCGAGGCCGTCGAGCAGCAGCTCGTACTGGTTGATCTCGTCGCGCTGCTGGCGGACCATCAGGCGCGCCAGCTGTCGCAGGTCCGCGCTCTCGGCGTGCTCGGCGGCGTACTCGGCCATGTGCACGCCGCCCTGGTGGTGGGCGATCATCAGCTCGAGGAACCGCCGATCGACCTGCGGGCCGCTCGAGCCGAGGTAGGCGACCAGGTCGGCCCGGCTGGCCAGGCCGGGCATCTGGGAGAACGCCACCGGCTCGTCCATCCAGGCCATCACGGTGCGGCCCGGATCGGGGCGGTCCTTGCCTCGATCGTGCAGGTACTGCTCGAGGCGACCCATCTCGTAGCGCTGCCCGGCGAGGATGTCGGTGG
>JAWKIW010000043.1:0-2275 GCA_041394145.1 Acidimicrobiales bacterium | reverse complement strand
CTGCCCAGCCTACGACGTCACGAGCCGGTCGCCGGGAGCAGATCGTCAGGCGGCGGTGCCGCCGATGGTGAGGCTGGTGACCCGGAGCGTCGGCACGCCGTCGCCGACGGGCACGCCCTGGCCGTCCTTGCCGCAGGTCCCGGGCGGGCCCATGGCGAAGTCGTCGCCGACGGCGTCGATCTGGGTGAGCACCTGCGGGCCGTTGCCGATGAGGTTGCCCTCGCGCAACGGCTCGGTGATCTCGCCGTTCTCGATCAGGTACGCCTCGGTCATGCCGAACACGAAGTCGCCGGTGGCCGTGTTCACCTGGCCGCCGCCGAGGTGCTTCACGTACACGCCGTGGTCGGTGGAGGCGACGATGTCGTCGGGGTCGTCGGGACCGGCGAGCAGGTAGGTGTTGGTCATGCGCACCATCGGCAGGTGCTGGTAGCTCTGCCGGCGGCCGTTGCCCGACGACGCCCGCCCCTCCTTGCGGGCCCGCAGCAGGTCCCACATGTAATCGGTGAGCACGCCGTCGGAGATCAAGACGTTGCGCTGGGTGGGGTGGCCCTCGTCGTCGATGGCGACGTTGCCCCACTCCTTGGCCATGGTCCCGTCGTCGACCAGGGTGACCTTGGGGTTGGCGACCTGCTCGCCGACGCGACCCTTGAACACCGAGGCGCCCTTGCCCACCAGATCGGCCTCGAGCCCGTGCCCGCAGGCCTCGTGGAACAGCACGCCGCCCCCGCCGGGCGCCATGACCACGGGCATCTCGCCACTGGGCGCCGGCCGGGCCGCCAGCTTGGTGAGCGCCCGCTCGGCGGCGTTGGTGGCGAGCTCGGCCACGTCGTAGGAGTCGAACAGCTCGAAGCCGACGGTGTGGCCGACCGACTCCCGCCCCGTCTGCATGCCGGTGTCGCCGGTGGCCACGCACGACACCACGAACAGGGTGCGCACCGTGTCGTCCTCGGCGAGCAATCCATCGCTGTTGGCGACCAGGATGCGACGCCGGCTGTCGGCATAGGAGGCCGACACCTGCGTGATGGCCGAGCCCGCCGATCGGGCGACGTCGTTGGCCTCGGTCAGCAGCTCGACCTTGGTGGCCTTCCCGACGTCGGCGGGATACGTCTCGATGGCGTAGCCACGGGAGGCGTCGACGCGGGTGAGCGGCACGACCTTGGTCCCGCCACCACCGCTGCGGGCGGCGGCGGCGGCCGCCTCGGCCGCGGTGCGCAGCCCGTCCTCGGAGAGGTCGGCGGTGTGGGCGAAGCCGGTCGTCTCACCGACGACGACGCGGATGCCGGCCCCCCGGTCGCGACCCGACGTCAGCTCCTCCACCTTGCCGTCGTCGAGGAAGGCCGACGACGAGCGCTTGTCCTCCACGAAGATCTCGGCGAACTCGCCGCCGGTGCGCAGGGCCGTGCCCAGCACGCTGGTGATGACCGACTCGTCGAGCACGCCCGGGCCTCCTGGATCGCTGTGGACGCCGAGGCTACCGCTCCCCTGGACGATCGCCTCGGGCCACCGGCCGGCCATCTGGCCGCCCCGCGCGGCGGGGGATACGCTCCGCCGGTGCCCGTGAAGCCAGGTCTCAGCGCCGAGGTGGTCCTCGTCGTGGGCGACGAGGACACGGCCGTCGCGCTCCGATCCGGCACGGTGCCGGTGCTCGCCACGCCCCGGGTCATCGCCCTGTGCGAGGAGGCGGCGGTCAAGGCGTTGGCCAACGAGCTCGATCCGGGCGAGACGAGCGTGGGCATGCAGGTGCAGCTCGACCACCTGGCACCGACGGCGACCGGGCACCGCGTCACGGCAGAGGCGACGGTCGAGAAGGTCACCGGCCGCCGCATCACCTTCACGGTGTCGGTGAACGACGAGCGGGGCCTGGTCGCCGTCGGCCGGGTCACCCGCGTGGTCGTCGACGTCGAGCGCTTCCTCGACAAGGCCCGCTGACCCGCCCTTCGGCGTTCTTGTCATCGTTTCGAGCGTGGGGACGCTCGAAACGATGACCGAAACGGGTGGCGTGGGGGTGGTCAGGCCCGGGCGCGCTTGTCGGCGTACATGGCCCGGTCGGCCTGGTCGACCAGCGCGTCGGCATCGGCGGTGCGGGCCGGCAGTCGTGCCACCCCGACCGAAACACCCACGCTGAGGACGGACCCCTCGACGTCGATCGGCGCGCCGATGACGTCGCGCAGCCGGGCGCGCAGATGATCGGCCTCCTCGGCGTCGATGGGCCCGCTGCACAGCACCGTGAACTCGTCACCGCCCCACCGGGCGGCGACGTCGCCCCTGCGCACGG
>JAWKIW010000042.1:0-3186 GCA_041394145.1 Acidimicrobiales bacterium | reverse complement strand
CTCAGCGTGGTGCGGTTCTTCGCTCACGAGTCGTGCGGGAAGTGCACACCCTGCCGCGAGGGCACCACTTGGTTGGAGCGGATCCTGCGACGCATACTCGACGGCCATGGGCGGCCGAGCGACATCGACCTGCTGATGGATGTCAGCGACAACATCAGTCCCGGCATCGCCTGGCCCCCCAAGCAGACCACGATCTGTCCCCTCGGCCCGTCGGCGGTGTCCCCGATCGCCTCGGCGGTGAAGCGCTTCCGCCCCGAGTTCGAAGCCCACATCGCCCGGGCCGTCAAGGCCCGTGCCGTGGCGGCGGCACCGCAGCCCGTGGCCGCGCCCAGCGTGCCCTCCCAGGCAGGTGCCCATGGCTGACACCACGGCCGAGGGTGTCGAGGCGCCCGCCCCGGGCGGCGTGCCGATCACCGTCAACGGCAAGGAGGTGCTCGCCGACGAGGGCGAGCTGATCATCGACGCCGCCGAGCGGCACGGCATCTACATCCCGCGGTTCTGCTACCACCCTCGGATGGAACCGGTCGGCATGTGCCGGATGTGCCTCGCCGAGGTCGACACCGGTCGGGGGCCGGCGCTGCAGCCGACCTGCATGCTCGAGTGCACGCCGGGGATGAAGGTCGACACCGAGTCCGAGGCCACCAAGAAGGCCCAGGACGGCGTGCTCGAGTTCCTCCTGATCAACCACCCGCTCGACTGCCCGGTCTGTGACAAGGGCGGCGAGTGCCCGCTGCAGGACCAGACCGTGGCCTACGGACCGGGCGAGAGCCGCTTCATCGAGGAGAAGCGGCACAAGGAGAAGCCGATCGCCATCTCGGATCTCGTCTACCTGGACCGGGAGCGCTGCATCCTGTGCGATCGCTGCACCCGCTTCGCCAAGGACGTGGCCGGTGACCCGCTGATCCACTTCATCCATCGGGGCAACAACACCGAGGTCAACACCTTCCCCGATCATCCCTTCGCGTCGTACTTCTCGGGCAACACCGTGCAGATCTGCCCGGTCGGTGCACTCACCGCCAGCTCGTACCGATTCCGGGCGCGCCCGTGGGACCTCGAGGCCAGCGAGTCGACCTGCACCACCTGCGCCGTCGGTTGTCGAGTGGCGGTTGAGTCGTCCCGCAACGAGGTGCTTCGCTACTCGGGGGTCGACAGCGACCCCGTCAACTGGGGATGGCTCTGCGACAAGGGCAGGTTCGACTTCCAGGCCTACAACAGCGAGCACCGCCTGCGTGACCCGCTGCTGAAGGGCGCATCGGGCGAGTTCCAGGTCGTGCGCTGGACCGAGGCGCTGCGGCGCGCGGCCGCCATGGTGCAAGAGGCACTCGACGCCGGCGGTCCCGGTGCCGTGGCGGTGCTCGGCGGCGCTCGGCTCACCAACGAGTCGGCCTACGCCTGGGCCAAGCTCGCCAAGGGGGTCATCGGCACCGACCACGTCGACTGCCAGCTCGCCGACGGTCTGCCGCCGGACGCCGTCCTCGGGCTCCCCAAGGCCACCATCGACGATGCGTGCGCGCCGGGCGGCACGGTCATCCTCCTGGGGCCCGACCTGAAGGAGGAGCTGCCGATCCTCTACCTGCGGCTGCGCCACGCCGTCACCCGCGATCGCGTGCAGCTGATCGAGATCACGCCGGTGCCGGGATCGTGCTCGTCGCTGGCCACGGTGTCGCTGCATCCCCGACCCGGCGAGTCGCACGCGGCGGTGCGGGCCCTCCTGCACGGGATCCCGCAGGGCTACGACGGTGGCGGCGTCGACCCCGCCGCCCTCGAGCGGGCCCGCAACCTGCTCGGCCAGGGGCGACCGGTCACCGTCGTGCTCGGTCGGCAGTCGGTGGCCGAGGCCGCCGACTGGGTCGTGGACGGCGCGGCGGCGCTCCTCGACGGCGTGCCCGGCGTCCGGTTCCTCACGGCCGTGCGGCGGGGCAACGTCCACGGCGCTCTCGACATGGGGCTGGCCCCGGGGCTGCTGCCGGGCCGCGTCCGGCTCGGCGACGGTGGCGAGTGGTTCGGCCAGGTCTGGCCCCAGGTGCCGTCCACGCCCGGACTCGACGCCACCGGCATCTTGCAGGCGGCGGCGGCCGGCCAGATCCACACGCTGGTCCTGCTGGGCGCCGATCCCCTCGGCGACTTCCCGGACCACCAGCTGGCCACGAAGGCGCTCGCCGCCGTGCGCAACGTCGTCGCCGTCGACACCTTCGTCAACGAGTCGGTGCAGCATGCCGGCGTGGTGCTCGCCGCGGCGGCGTTCGGCGAGGTCGAGGGCACCACCACCAACCTCGAGGGCCGGGTCACGGTCCTCAACCAGCAGGTGACCCCACCCGGAACGGCCCGGGCCGACTGGATGATCGCCGCCGAGCTGGCGCGCCTGCTGGGCTCCGACCTGCAGGTCGAGTCGGCCGACGACCTCTGGAGCGAGATCGAGCAGCTCGCGCCGGCCCACCGTGGCCTGACCCGAGATGTGCTCTTCGCGGTGGCGTCGGCCGACGGGGTCGTCGTGCCCATGCCGGGGCCTGAGGACGACGAGTCCGCCTCGGCGGAGCTCGACGACGGACCGGCCGCCGTGGAGACGCCGTCCGATGTCGCGGGCGACGGTGACGAAGCCGACGAGGGCGGCGATGCCGACGAGCCCGAAGCGCCAGTGGATCGGCCGGCGCCGCTGGTGTTCGTCGCGGGCGACCCGCTCGAACCACCTCCCGTCGATGCCTACTCGCTGCGACTGTTCGCTTCCCGCCGCCTCTACGACCTGGGCACGCTGGTGCAGACCACGCCCGCCCTCGCCGGGCTCCCGGGGGGCACCGTCCTTCGGGTCAACCCCTACGACTTCGACCGCCTGGGTGTGGCCGAGGGGTCGACGGTGCGCATCAAGACGCCTGCGGCGTCGTTCGACATCGAGATCCACACCGATGCCGGCGTGCCCCGGGGTGCGGCGGCGGTCGCCGTCAACCAACCGGGCGTGGCCGTCACCGATCTGATCGACGCCGGCCAGCGGGTGACCGACATCCGCATCGAGACGGGGAGCAGCTCCTAGATGGGCGGCGATCCCCTCCTCAACGGCCAGATCGACGTCGGTGTGGTGCTCGTCGTCGTGTTCAAGGTCGTCGTGTGCTTCGCCTTCCTGCTGGTGGCCACCATGCTGATGGTCTGGTTCGAGCGCAAGCTGATCGGCGACATGCAGAACCGCATCGGTCC
>JAWKIW010000041.1:0-3231 GCA_041394145.1 Acidimicrobiales bacterium | reverse complement strand
GGCGGGGACGTCGACCGGCAGCGGCCGGCCGGTGGAGGTCCGGCCCGCGCCGGTGGCCGGGGCCGTCGCGGGCCGGCGCCCCCCACACCGACCGCCGGCGGCCGACGCCGTCGCGGCCTGCCAGACTGACGGCCCGTGAGCGACGCCCGAGCCGTCCGGCCGCTGCGCCTGGCCGCCCTCGTCAAGCAGATCCCCGCCTTCGAGGCCATGACGCTCGGCCCCGACGGGCGGCTGGTGCGCGACGGCCTGCCGCTGGAGATGGGGGCCTACTGCCGGCGGGCCGTGGCCGAGGCCGTGCTGCTGGCCCGCCGCACCGGCGGCACCGCCACGGTGATCACCCTCGGTCCGCCGTCCGCCGAGGACGTCCTGCGCGAGGCGCTCGCCTACGGCGACGGCGAGGGCGTCGACGTGGTGGCGGTGCACGTGTCCGACCCCGCCTTCGCCGGTTCCGACACCCTCGCCACCGCCCGTGCGCTCGCCGCCGTCGTCGAGCGGCTCGAGGCCGAGGCGGGCGCGCCGTTCGACCTGATCCTGGCCGGCCGCAACTCGGTCGACGCCGACACCGGCCAGGTGCCGCCCGAGCTGGCCCAGCTGCTCGATCGGCCCTTCGCCACCGGCGTGAAGCGCCTCGAGCTGGTCGGTGTCGACGTCGGTGCCGATGCCGGGGTCGTGGTCGATGGCGGTGCCGGTGTCGGTGCCCGTTCGACTGGCGGTGCCGGTGGCGCCGAACCCGTCGCCGTCGACGTCGGCCTCGAGCTCGACGACGAGTGGGCCGAGGCGACGGTGGCCCCGCCGGCGGTGGTGTCCGTCGCCGAGCGGCTCATCGACCCGTGCAAGATCAAGGACCCGGCGGTGTGGGCGACCGTCGCCGCCGGGCGCATCCGGCGGCTCGGTGCCGCCGACCTCGGCGAGGGCCCGTGGGGGCAGGCTGCCAGCCCGACGTGGGTGGGCGAGACCCGCACCGAGACGGTGCAGCGCTCGACGATCGTGCTGTCGGGGACGGTGGACGAGCAGGTGGCGTCGGCGGTGGCGCTGCTCGCCGACCGGGGGGTGCTGGTCCCCGGCACCCTGCACGGCGAGGAGGCCGAGTCGGTGCCCCCGGGCGGCGCGGCGACCGCCCGTCCGGACGAGCTCGCCGCCCCCGTGATCGTCGTCGTCGTCGAGCCGGCCCGCGCCCGCCTGACCCGCGAGCTGCTGTCGGCCGCCGCCCGCCTCGCCGCCGAGCTCGGCGGCCGGGTGGTCGCGCTCGGGCCCGGGCTGGGCGACACCGAAGCCGTCGCCGACGAGCTGGTCTCGTGGGGCGCCGACGGGCTGGTCGACGTCACGCCGGCGTCGGCCGGCGGGCTCGTCGAGGAGGACGTGGCGACGGCGCTCACCGAGTGGGCCCAGGCCGTCGGCGACGAGCTGTGGGCCGTGCTCGTCGGGGGCACGCCGTGGGGTCGCGAGGTGGCCTCCCGCGCCGCCGCCGCGCTGGACGCCGGGCTGACCGGCGACGCCGTCGGCCTCGCCGTCGACGGTGGCCGGCTGCTCGCCTGGAAGCCGGCCTTCGGCGGCACCCTCGTCGCCGCCATCCGGGCCTCGTCCCCCGTGCAGATGGCGACGGTGCGGGCCGGCGTCCTCCCCGTGCTGGCCCCCCGTGCCGTCGACCCGGACCGGGTCGTGCCCCGCCGCACCCTCGCCGTCGAGCCACGGGGCCGGATCGTGGTCCGCCACCGCCGGCGCGAGGACGACGCCGACGCCCTGGCCCGGGCCGAGATGGTGGTCGGCGTCGGACAGGGGTCGACCCCGAGCGCTACGGCGAGCTCGACGGCCTGCTCGCCGTGCTGGGTGCCGAGCTGGCCGCCACCCGCAAGGTGACCGACAAGGGCTGGCTCCCGCACGCCCGCCAGCTCGGCATCACCGGCCGGTCCATCTCCCCCGTCTCTACGTCGCCCTCGGCACCAGCGGGAAGTACAACCACCTCGTCGGCGTGCGCAGCGCCGGCACGATCCTCGCCGTGAACCCCGATCCCGACGCGCTCGTCTTCCAGGTGACCGACATCGGCATCGTCGGCGACTGGGCCGAGGTCGTGCCCGAGCTGACCCGTCGCCTCGCCGAGGCCATGGCGTGAGGGCGGCGGGCCGCGGCGGTGGCGGCGAGACGGATCGGGAGGTCCTGACATGAGCTACCTCGACGACCCAAAGCTGTTGGAGCGGCTGCGGGCGGGCTTCCGCGCCACGCCGCTGCACGCCCTGCTCGGGCTCGAGTACCTCGACGAGACGACGGACCCGGCCGGTCCCGGCGACCCCGTCGGCAGCGCCGCCGACGGGTGGGCCGTGGTGTCCATGCCGGTGCGGGAGGAGGCCTACGGCACCACCGGCAGCCTCCACGGCGGCGCCATCGCCACCCTCCTCGACGTGGTGTGCGCCTCGGCGGCCGCCCGCGCCTCGGGCTTCGAGCCCGGGGTGAACTCGCTCGTCACCGCCGACCTCCACGTGCGCTACCTCGGTCGTCCCCACGGCGACGTCGTCTACGGGCGGGCCCGGGTGCTCAAGGCAGGCAAGCAGCTGGTGGTGGTCGACGGCCGCGTCACCGACGGCGAGGGCCGCACCATCGCCGCCGCCGACTTCTCGTCGATGCTGGTGCCGCGGCGCGGGCCGTTGCCCGGCGTCACCCCCGTCGAGCCGCTCGGTCCCGAGACCTGAGGGTCCGCACCGACAGCGCCCCTCGCCTCGGGGGCTACCGTCCGGGTCATGACCTCGCCGTCGCGGGCCCCGCTGGGGGCGGTGGCGACCATGGTCGCCGGCTTCGTGATGATCGGGCTGGCGGAGGGGTCGCTCGGGATCGCCTGGCCTGCCATGCGGGAGAGCTTCGGACAACCCCTCGCGGCCATCGCCTTCCTGCTGTACGCCACGACCATCGGCTACCTGGTCACGTCGCTGGCGCTGGCGCACCTGGCGATGCGCGTGCCGACCGGGCCCCTGCTGGTGGTCGCACCGGCGTGCGGGGCCCTCGGCGCGGCCACCGTGGCGGTCGCGCCGGCCCTGGTGGTGGCCGTCGCGGGCGCCTTCCTGCTCGGCGCGGCCAGCGCAGGGGTGGACGGCCGCCTCAACACCTACACGTCGGTGCACCTCGGGCCGCACCTGCTGAACGTGATGCACGGCGGCTTCGGGGTCGGTGCCTTCGTCGGGCCGCTCGGGGTCACGGCCCTGCTCGCCGCCGGCGTGTCGTGGCGGTGGGCCTACGGCGCGC
>JAWKIW010000040.1:0-4564 GCA_041394145.1 Acidimicrobiales bacterium | reverse complement strand
AGGGCTACGTGACCCGGGCTCCGGCACCCGACGACCGACGGCGGGTCCTGGTGGCACCCACGGCCGCCGGCCGGACCGTGTTCGAGCGGCTCACCACCCAGATCAAGGCCCTCCACCGCCGCCAGTGGGCGGCCCTCGACGCCGACGAGCTCGAGCAGCTCATCCACCTGCTGAACAAGGCGCTGTGGTCGCAGGGCGCGGAGGCGGCCGAGCCAGCCGACGTGGCCGACGCCTCGAGCAGACGGGCGGTGCGCCAGCCTCGGCGAGCGGGACACGGATCACGATGAACGACGCCGGCTCCGACACCCGACTCGCCACCCGATCGCCCACCTGACTCGCGCGACCACCACCCGCTCCCTCGCCCACCGTCAGCCGACCCGACTGGAGTCCCATGTTCCGCCTCGTCACCATCGAGGGCCGTGCCGCCCTCGAGCACGACGGCCACTGGCACGACCTCGCCGCGCTCGCCGGCGACGACGCCCTGGCCGACCCGCTCACCGCGGTGGCCCGCCACCGCGAGCTGCACGACCTCCAGGCGGCCTGCGCCACCGCCGAACCGAGCGGCACCATGGCCGACGCCACCCTCGGGCCCCCCGTGCCGTTCCCCCGGCAGGTGTTCGGCATCGGCTTGAACTACCGGGACCACGCCGAGGAGAGCGGCATGGAGCTGCCCCCGGCGCCCCTCACGTTCACCAAGTTCCCGAGCTGCATCGCCGGACCCACCGCCGACGTCCCGCTGTCGGGCGCCATGGTCGACTGGGAGGCCGAGGTCGTCGTCGTCATCGGCACCACCGCCACCCGGGTCCCCGAGGCCGAGGCCTGGTCCGTCGTCGCCGGCCTCACGCTCGGGCAGGACGTGTCGGACCGCGCCGTGCAGTTCACCGGCAGCCCGCCGCAGTTCTGCCTTGGCAAGAGCTTCCCCGCCTTCGGACCGACCGGCCCGGCCGTCGTGTCCGTCGACGCCTTCGACGACCCCGACGACATCGCCCTGTGGTGCGACGTGGCCGGCGAGCGGGTCCAGAGCTCGCGCACGAGCGAGCTGATCTTCGGCATCCCGACGCTGGTGTCCTACCTCTCGTCGATCTGCACGCTGCACCCCGGCGATCTCGTCTTCACCGGCACCCCCGCCGGCGTCGGCATGTCCCGCGGCCGGTTCCTGGCCGAGGGCGACGTGATCGACACCGGCGCCGAGACCATCGGCTCGCTGCGCAACCGCTGCGTGGCCGGACGAGGAGCGACGCTGTGAGCCTCCACCGCCTCCTGGGCTTTCGCACCGCGGTGCCCGACCCCGACGGGCTCGACGCCTACTACCACGAGCTCGGGCTCGTCGGCGACGGCACCACGGGCTACCGGGGCACCGACGGCGGGGCCGCCGTCACCGTCACCGACGGCCCCTTCCGACGCCTCCTCGACGTCGAGCTCGGGTGCGCCGACGACGCCGATCTGGCCGCCAGCCGCGCCCGGCTGGAGGCGCAGGGCGCGTCGGTGCGCGCCGACGGCGACGCCGTCTCGGTCGTCGACCCCGCCAGCCACGTCCGCATCCTGGTCCGCGTCGCCGCGCCCGAGGCTCCGCCGTCGACCGCGGCAGGCCAGGTCACTCCCAACGCCCCGGGTGCGGTGGTGCGCGTCAACGAGCGGGCGCCGGGGCGCTGCGCTCACCCCGCCCGCCCCGCCGCCTCGGCCACCTGGTGATCGGCAGCCCCGACATCGCCGCCACCCGCGACCTCCTGGTCGACGGCGTCGGTTGTCAGGTGAGCGACGAGGTCCCCGGCATCATCGGCTTCCTGCGCTGCTCCACCGACCACCACAACATCGGGCTGGTCGACGCTCCGGTGCCGCTGCTGCAGCACTACTCGTGGGAGTGCGACGACGTCGATCACCTCGGGCACACCGCCGGTGCGCTCTACCGCCGCGACCCGTCCCGCCACGCCTGGGGCTTCGGTCGCCACTTCGCCGGCTCCAACTTCTACTGGTACCTGCGGGACCCGGCCGGTGCCTTCCTGGAGCTGTACGCCGACCTCGACCGCATCGACGACCAGCAGGCGTGGCTCGCCAACACCGAGCCGCTCGACCTCGAGCACATCGCCAACGCCTGGGGGCCGAACCTGCCCACCGAGTTCGTGGTGCCCGAGGACCTGCCCGCGCTCCAGGCCGCCTGGGCCGCCGTCGACGCCTGATCCCGAGCACCACCGCATCGCCGCACCGGCGCACCGCCGCACCGCCGCACCGCCGCACCGGAGCGGCCGTCGACGTCAGCCCGGCTCGTGGTGGATGGTGCCGCCCTTCATCACGAACGGCACCCGGGAGAAGGTCGTGATGTCGCCGAGCGGGTCACCGGCGACGCCGATGATGTCGGCCAGCATCCCGGGGGCGATGCGACCCAGGTCGGCGGCGTCGATCAGCTCGGCGCTGACCGTCGTGGCCGCCCGGATCGCCTGCAGCGGCGTCATCCCCCGCTTGACGAGGACGGCCAGCTCCTCGGCGTTGCGGCCGTGCCAGATGGCGGGGGCATCGGTGCCGAGGGCGATCTTGACGCCGGCCTCGATCGCCCGCGAGAGCGACTGCTTGGCCCTCGGGAAGATGTCGGCGGCCTTGGCCTGCAGGGCCTCGGGCTGGTTGGAGATGTCCCAGCTCTCGGTGAGGGCGTTGGTTGACACGAGGAAGGTCCCGGTGTCGACCATCCGCTGGATGGTGTCGTCGGAGATCATGAACCCGTGCTCGATGCAGTCGATGCCGGCGTCGATCGCCGCGTTCACGGCCGTGTCGCCGTGGCAGTGCGTGGCGACCTTGAGGCCCCGTCGGTGCGCCTCGTCGGCGATCACCGCGAGCTCCTCGGTCGAGTACTGCTGTGCGCCCGGCGGTCCGGTGGGGGTCATGACCCCGCCGGAGGCCACGCACTTGATCAGCTTGGCGCCGTGCTTGATCTGGTAGCGCACGGCCCGGCGGATCTCGTCGATCCCGTCGGCGATGCCCTCCTCGACCGACAGCGGCATGATGTGGGGCGCCAGACCGCTCTGGGCGCTCGGGTCGAGGTGCCCGCCGGTTGGGCAGATGGCGTGGCCGGCCGGGATCACCCGGGGCCCGTCCACCCACCCGGCCTCGATGGCGTCGGCCAGGGCGACGTCGAGCAGGTAGCCGTCGGTCTTGACGAACAACCCGAGGTTGCGCACGGTCGTGAACCCGGCTCGCAGCGTGCGTCGGCCGTTGGCCACGGCCCGCAGCGTCATGGTCACCGGGTCGAGCCGCACGGGGTCGGAGAACCCCGCTCCGGGACCGCCGAGGACGAGGTCGACCTCCATGTCCATGAGCCCGGGCACGAGGGTCAGCCCGGGCAGCTCGACGACGCGGTCGGCGTCGCCGGTCCCGTCGCTCGTCGTCGAGATCGAGGTGATGCGGTCGTCCTCGACGTGCACGTAGGCATCGTCGACGACCTCGCCGGTGTCGACGTCGAGGACGCCCTTGGCGTGCAGGACGAGGTGGGTGGGGCTGGGCATGTCGTCGGTTCCTCTCTGCGGCCGCCGACGTGGCGGCGATGACGTCCTAGCCGTCCTCGGCCCGACGACGCGCCACGACGTCTCCCACGGCCATGGGTGGCGGGCCGGCGGTGGTGCCGCCGTCGACCGGCAGCAGCGTGCCGGTGACCTGTGCCGATCGCTCGCTGGCCAGGTAGACGGCGGCGTTGGCCACGTCCCGGGTGCTCCCGAGGCGTTGCAGGGGTTGGATCCTGGCCACGATGGACTCGGTGTCGAAGGCGGCGTTGATGCTCGTCGCGATGTTGGCCGGGGCGATGACGTTGACGCGGATGCCGAGCTCGGCGAGCTCGATGGCGGCGCAGCGGCTGAAGTGGATCACGGCGGCCTTGGCGGCACGGTAGGTGGCGAACCCCACGCCCGGGCTGATGCCGGCGATGGAGGTGACGCTGATGATCGACCCGCCGGGCCCCATCCGCCGTGCCGCCTGCTGCGTGCCGGCCATGACCCCGAAGAGGTCCACCGCCATCACCCGGTCGAAGTCGCGCAGGTCGTCGCGCATGAACCGACGGGGCGACGAGGCGATCCCGGCGTTGTTGACCATGACGTCCAGGGAGCCGAAGTGCGAGACCGCCAGCTCGACCGCGGCCTGCAGGCTCTGGGCGTCGGAGACGTCGGTGTGGCCGAAGACGGCGGCGTCCCCCAGGTCGGTGACGGCCTGGGCGCCGGCGTCGTCGTCGAGGTCGGCGATCACGACGCGGGCGCCCTCCTCGACGAACAGCTCGGCGATGCCGCGGCCGATGCCGTTCGCCCCACCGGTGATGACCGCCACCTTCCCGTCGAGCTCGTCACCCATCGTCACTCCTCTGGCTCGTGGCTCGTCCCGTCAGGGACGAGGCTCGCGTGTGCGGTCGATCCGAGCGGCACCGGTGTCGACGGGCAGGGGCTGCCGCCAGACCTCCACGGCGTAGGACACGAGTGCCAGCGAGTGGAGCAGCTGCAGGAGCCGGGTGGCGTCCTCGGGCAGGTCGTCGAGGTCGAAGCGGTCGCAGTGCCGGATGGCGTCCTCCGCCCGGGGGAAGCAGGCGTCGTAG
>JAWKIW010000039.1:0-5654 GCA_041394145.1 Acidimicrobiales bacterium | reverse complement strand
CCCTATCCGCGCGAGCTCTCAGGCCAGCACCCGCTTCTTGAAGCCGGTGATGCCCTGGTACAGGAACAGGACGGTGAAGCCCGTCATCACCGGGTAGATGGCCCACAGCGCCATGTGCGGCACCGGGGTGAGTGCGGCCCGGAAGCCCTCGCTGATGTACACGAGCGGGTTGAGCAGCACCAGGTACTGCAGCCACGGGATGGCCTCGAGGCTCTGCCAGGGGAAGTAGATGCACCCGAGGAAGGTGAGCGGCACGACGATGATGCCGAACAGCAGCGGCACGGTGCGGGGGTCGAAGATCGTCCCGAAGGTCAGCCCCAGCGCCGCCGACATGACGCAGCCGAGCGGGATGAGCGTGAGCACCAACGGCCAGCTGATCTGCAGGTCGACGGGCGTGGCCGGCACCCACTTGGCGATCGGGAACACGATGATGGCGGCCAGCAGGCACTGCAGGGCGCCCGACACCACCTTCTGCACGGCGACCAGCTCGACCGGCATGGGGGCCAGCACCCGGTCCTCGATCTCCTTCGTGTAGCCGAACTCCTGCACGAGCGGCAGGGCCACCGCCTGGATGCCCTGGAACAGGATCACCGAGGCCAGCACGCCGGCCACCAGCATGGTGGAGAAGCTGGCGGCGCCGGCCGACCCGCCCACGCCCTGTCCGATCTTGGGGAAGACGTAGGCGAAGACGAACACGAGCAGCAGCGGCTGCAGGATCGTGCGGGGCAGGAACTCCTTGAGGTTCTTGCGCAGCACGTAGAAGTCGCGCAGCAGCAGGGCCTTGAAGGCGATGCCCGAGGACACCTTCGGTGCGGGCGCGACCTCGGTCGGGGCGACGGCGTCGGTGGCGGTCATTCGCGCAGGTCCTTCCCGGTGAGGTTGATGAAGACGGTCTCCAGGCTCGGCTCGCTGATCGACAGGTCGGTCACGGTGACGCCGTGGCGCTCGGCGACCTGGACCACCTGGGGCAGGACGCCCTTGGCCCCGGTCACGCCGAGCATGACCTGGCCGTCGAGGACGATGGCGTCGGTGGAGCCGGCGATCGCGCCCTTGAGCATGTCGGCCAGCTGGTCGAGGTCGCCCTCGGCGGTCACGGTGATCATCGTGTCGGCGCCCGTGGAGGCCTTGAGCTTGTCGGGCGTGTCGAGGGCGAGGACGTGGCCGTGGTCGATGATGGCCAGCCGGTCGCACAGCTGGTCGGCCTCCTCCATGTAGTGGGTGGTGAGGAGGATGGTCTGGCCGCCGGTGTGCAGCTCGCCGAGGATCTCCCAGAGGGCGATGCGGCTCTGGGGGTCGAGGCCGGCGGTGGGCTCGTCGAGGAACAGGATCTGGGGCTTGTGCATCACGGCCCGGGCGACCATGAGCCGCTGGGCCATGCCCCCCGACAGGGCGAGCACCGGCATCTTGGCCCGCTCGGTCAGCTTGAAGGTCTCCAGCAGCTGGTCGGCCTCGGCGCGGGCCTGCTTGGTGCTCATGCCGAAGAAGCGGCCGTGGAAGTAGAGGTTCTCCCAGACCGTGAGCGCGCGGTCGAGGGTGTTGGTCTGGGGGACGACCCCGATGAGCCGCTTGGCCAGCGCGGGATGGCCCCAGACGTCGATGCCGCCGACGTAGGCGTGGCCCTCGGTGGGCACCACCCGGGTGGTGAGCATCCCGGCGGTCGTCGTCTTGCCTGCCCCGTTCGGCCCGAGCAGGCCGAAGATCTCGCCGGCGTACACGGTCAGGTTCAGGCCGTCGACGGCCCTGACCCCGCCCGGGTACACCTTGGTGAGGTCCTCGGTGCGGATGACCTCGTCACCCGGCTGCAGCCGCGGGGTGCTGGTGGAGGGGTCCGTGGCCGTCATGCGACCTCCGTGGTGGTGTCGGGTCGTGGGCTGGGTGGTGGCGGTGGCGGTGGCGGTGGCACCGTCACCGTGCCGGGCGCAGCACCCCCGGCCGTGGGGGTGCGAGTCGGATGGCGTCCGCATCGTGGCGCGCCGACCGGTCGAGGGCACACGCCACGCCACGGCGCCCGGATCCGGGACGGCGTCGTCTCGCTCGCGGCCGGTTCGTGCCGCCCGCTACGCTGCCGGCCGGCGGAGCACGAGGGAGGAGAGCTCGATGCGCGGACGAAGCGGGCCATGGTGGCGCCGGCCGCCGCAGCGGCGCCGTGCCATGGTGGCCTGTGCGCAGAGCCTCGACACGGGCGAAGCTGCAGAGCAGCATCCAGTCGAAGCTCGGCGAGGTGGACCGAAGGCCGACAGCATCACGTGTCCGTCGTCGATCGAGGCCAAGGCGGGCAACAACTTCGAGTGCACGGCCACCGTCAAGGGCGTGCCGGTCAAGGTCTCGGTCACGCAGAAGGACGACCAGGGCAACGTGAGCTACGACATCGGCTCGGAGGTCTCTCCACCGAGAAGGTCGTCCCGGCGGTCGAGTCCTACTTCAAGGACCAGGGCGCCACGGCCGTGACGGTGACGTGTCCAAGGGCGTCGTCGCGGCCGGGGCAACGGCGACTTCACCTGCACCGCCACCGCCGACGGCCAGGGCCACACGGTCAAGGTTCCGTTGAAGGACGGGGGTCGCCCAGCCTTCGCCGACGCCGAGGTGCAGCAGTCCTGAGCCCGGCGCGACGGCGCGGCTCCCGGCGTGGTCATACGAGGTCGGCGTCGGTGAGCCCGGCCAGGTTCCGGCGCCCCGGAACACGTGGGTGCCGTGCACCGACGGACCAGGATGGCGTCGCCGGTGAGGGTGCGACCGTCGTCGGTGTCGACGGCGAGGGCGTAGGCGCCCATGCTCAGGCGGGCGAACGCGCAGGGCACGACGATGCACTCCCACTGCACGGCGTCGGTGCCCTCGGGCTCGGCCACGACGAGGTGGGCGTAGCGCAGCGACACTTCGTCGCCGTCGATGCGCAGGTGCACGACGTCGAAGCGCCCGTGGCGCATCAGCGCGCCGGTGCCGGGGTCACTCGGCCGCCGCGGAGGCACCGGCGTCGGCCTCCACGCCGGCGCCCACCGGGGCGGCGTCGTCGAGGACCGTCAGGCGCTCGGCGCCGTCGGCGGTCACGAGGATGGTGTGCTCGAACTGCGCCGTGCGGCTGAGGTCGGCCGTGACCGCCGTCCAGCCGTCGTCCCAGATCTCGTGCTTCCACGTGCCGATGGCGATCATCGGCTCGATCGTGAAGGTCATCCCCGGCTCCATCACCGTGGTGGCCCGGGGCTCGTAGTAGTGGGGGATCTGCAGGTCGGCGTGGAACAGCTCGCCGATGCCGTGGCCGATGAAGGCCTTGATCACCTCGAAGCCGTTGTCGTGGGCGTGCGCCTCGATGGCCTTGCCGATGTCGGAGACGGGTCGGCCCGGTCGCACCGCGGCGATGCCGTGGTCGAGGCACTCCCGCGTGATCCGGACCAGTCGCCGTGACACCGGGTCGACGTCGCCGACGAGGAAGGTGGCGTTGGTGTCGCCGTGGACCCCGTCGAGGAAGATCGTGACGTCGATGTTGACGATGTCGCCGTCGCGCAGCGCCCGGCTGTCGGGGATCCCGTGGCAGATGACCTCGTTGACCGACGTGCACACCGACTTGGGGTAGCCGCGGTAGTTGAGCGGGCTCGGGTAGCCGCCGCGGGCGATCGTCTCGTCGTGCACGACCACGTCGATCTCGTCGGTGGTCACGCCGGGAGCCACGACCGCACCGGCGGCGGCCAGGATCTCGGCGGCGGCCCGGCCCGCACGGCGCATGCGGGCGATCACCTCCGGGCTCTTGACCAGCGGCTCGGGCCAGCGGGCGGGTTCTCCGGTGTCGGCGTAGTCGGGCCGAGGGATGTCGGCCGGCACGGGGCGCATCGGGCTCAGCTCGCCCGGCGCCACGAGCGCCACGTCGGCGCGGTGGCAGCGCTTGTACTTCTTGCCGCTCCCGCACCAGCACGGGTCGTTGGACTTCAGCATGGTGCCCGCAGTCTACGGGCGTCGCCGGTGCCGGCGTCGGGTCCGGTCCACCCGCGAGGGGGCGGGTCCGGCGCGCCCGGTGCGCGGCGTGGGCGCCGGTACGCTGCCGGCTCATGACGATCATCAAGATCAACGCCATCACCGTGCCCGCCGAGGGCGGCGACGAGCTGGCGCGCCGGTTCGCCGCTCGGGCCGGTGCCGTCGACACCCAGGACGGCTTCGAGGGCTTCGAGCTGCTCCGTCCCACCGACGACCGCACCACCTGGCTGGTCGTCACCCGCTGGCGCGACGAGGACGCCTTCGACGCCTGGGTCGCGTCGCCCGCCTTCGCCCACGGGCACCGCAGCGAGGCCGAGCGGGCCGGTGGCGACGAGCGCCCGCCGGTCTCGGTGCACTCCGAGCTGTGGAGCTACGACGTCGCCCTGGTGTCCGAGCCCGGACGCTGAGCGTGCTGCTCGACATCCACGAGTCGTGGGCGTGGTTCGTCGTCGTCGGCAACGCCCTGGCCGGCATCTGGTGCACCAGCGCCCACTGGCTGCCGGCGCTGCGGGCGCGGGCGATGTGGTGGTTCGTGGTCGCCGTCGAGCTCACGGTGTTCGTGCAGGTCGGCCTGGGCGTCGCCATGGTGGCCGGGCAGGGCCTCAAGGCACCCAAGTTCCACATGTTCTACGGCTTCGTCGCCATCATCGCCATCGGCATCATCTACGCCTACCGGTCGCAGATGGAGAAGTGGACCTACCTGCTGTACGGGCTCGGCAGCTTCTTCATCATGGGCCTCGGCATCCGGGCGATGATCGTCGGCGCCCGCTGAGCCGCCTTCGATGACCGCACCCACCCCGGATTCGGTCATCGAATCGAGCGTCGGGACGCGCAGATCGATGACAGGAACGGGTGGCGGCTAGAGGTTCACCACGGGGCAGGTCAGCGTCCGGGTGATGCCGTCGATCATCTGCACCCGGCTCACCACCATCTTGCCGAGGTCGTCCATGGTGCCGGCGCTGGCCACGGCGATGACGTCGTAGGGGCCGGTGACGTCGTCGGCGGAGACGATCCCGTCGATCGAGCGGATCTCGTCGGCGACCTGGGCCGCCTTGCCGACCTCGGTCTGGATCAGCACGTAGGCACGGACGTCCATCGGCCACCCCCTCCTCGATGACTGCGGCGAGGCGGATGGTAGTGCGTGACCCGGACGCGGACCGGCCCCGCCGGGGAGGGCGACGGGGCCGGTCGAGCGGTCGAGCGGGGTGCCGGGGCGGCGTCAGCCGGCGGCGGCCTCGGTGGCCTCGGCCTCGATGGCGGGGGCGCCGTTGCCGGCGGCCACGGCCACCTTGCGGGGCTTGGCCGTCTCGGCCACCGGGATGGACAGGACCAGCACGCCGTCCTGGTAGGCGGCGTCGATGCGCGAGCCGTCGAGGTTGTCGCCGAGGACCAGCTGGCGGCGCAGCGAGCCGTGCCGACGCTCGGCGGCGAGGACCTGCTCGTCCTCGGACCGGGCCCAGCGCCGCTCGGCGGCGACGGTCAGCACGTTGCGCTCGACCTCGACGTCGATCGAGGACGGGTCGACGCCCGGGAGGTCGAGCGCCACCACCACCTGGTCGCCCTTGCGCACGGCGTCCATCGGCATGGCGTTCGGGGCGCGGAAGGCCTCGTCGGCGAGTCGGTCGAGGTCACGGAACGGATCGAAGCGCAGGAGCATGGGTACCTCCGGGGAGTCGTGTGGCTGTTCGCCG
>JAWKIW010000038.1:0-6557 GCA_041394145.1 Acidimicrobiales bacterium | reverse complement strand
ACAACGCCGGCGCGACGTGGGGCGCCCCGATGGCGGAGTTCGACGAGGCGGCATGGGACCGGGTCCTCGACCTCAACGTCAAGGGCGTGTTCCAGCTGACCCGGTTCCTGGCGCCCTCGCTGCGGGCGGCATCGGCGCCCGGCGACCCCTCGCGGGTCATCAACATCGGCTCGATCGACGGGATCCACGTGCCCCTGCTCGAGACCTACTCGTACTCGGCCTCGAAGGCGGCCGTGCACCACATGACCCGGGTGCTGGCCGCCAAGCTCGCCCCCGACGTGACCGTCAACGCCATCGCCCCCGGCCCGTTCGAGTCGAAGATGATGGCGGCCACCCTGGAGGCCTTCGGCGACCAGATCGCGGCGTCGGCGCCGCTCAAGCGGATCGGGCACCCGCTCGACATGATCGGGGCGTCGCTGTTCCTGGCGTCGCGGGCCGGTGCCTACTGCACGGGCGTCGTCCTGCCCGTCGACGGCGGCATCGCCACGACGAAGTAGCGCCCCTCGGAGCAGCACCGCCGCCGGACGGGCGCCGCGGGGCATCGCCGAGACCGGGTCACCCCTGCGACCGATCGGGACCCGACCGAGACCGTCGACGCCCCCTCACACCGAGGGCAGTCGGGGCGGTCAGCGCGTGGTGAGGACGAGCAGGCCGATCGTGCCCGCCACGAACAGTCCGATCACGACGAGCACGATCACCCAGTTGACCGCGCCCCGCTTCACCGGGGCCAGGCCGAAGTCGACGACGTCCTCCCGGCTGCGGCGCAGGAGGTAGTCGTCGTCCTCCTTGGTGCCCGCCTTGGGCAGGTGCGTGTGCTGGGCCTGGCGCTGCTTCTCCTTCTGCTGGCGGTGCTGGGCTCGGGCGCGCGCCTGCGCCTGCTTCTTCTTCTTCGACTTGGCCACGGGCCGGGAGCCTACCCAGGTGCCGGCCGTCGTCCCCGACCGCCGAGGGACCAGCGCCCCTTCGGGGCCTCGGGCGGTGGACCGCCACGACCTGGACCCGACGATCCCGTGGCCACCTGGGTACCCTGCCGAGACCGCCGGAGGGGAGGCGGCCGACCCCGCGGCGCCCGGCTCCCGGGCGTGGCGACCGACATCGACGGAGGAGCGCCGTGGAGCCGACCCAGGTCACGATCATCGACGGCGACACCGTCACCACCGTCTCCGGCGGTCGCCTCGACGACGCGCTGCTCGTCGGCCGGGCCGACCTCGCCGCGGCCACCGGCTGGGCGCTCAAGCCCGAGGGCCTGTGCCGTGACGACGTGTGCGTCCCGACCCGGGCGTGGCCGGAGCTGACCCCTGCCGGCGACGACGACCTCGTCGACCTCGCCGTGTTCGCCGAGCTGGTGCAGCGACCGGTGGTGGTCGACCCCGCCGAGGGGGTTGCGGCGCTCGGCACCCCGGCCGCCATCCGAGCGAGCGCCCTCACCTCGCTCGACGCGCCGGCGTTCTCGCTACCGACGCTCGACGGCCGGTCGGTCGGCCTGGCCGACTTCGGCGGCCGCAAGAAGCTGCTCCTCGCCTTCGCGTCGTGGTGAGGGTGCCGCTACGACCTGCCCGGGTGGCAGGACCTGTACGACGAGCTCGAGCCCCGCGGCATGGCGATCATCGCCGTCGCCGTCGACGAGGACCCCGACGAGGTACGGCCGTGGGTCGACGAGGCGAAGGCCACCTTCCCGGTGCTGCTCGATGCCGACCGGACGTTCACCGACGCCTACGCGGTGCGCAACGTCCCGACCGTCGTGTGGATCGACGAGGACGACCGGATCGTCCGGCCCGCCGACGTGGCCTTCGGGACCGACACGTTCAAGGACTTCCACGGCATCGACTCGACGCCGCACTTCGAGGCGCTGCGCCGGTGGGTGATCGACGACGAGCTGCCGCTCCCCGGCGACGAGGACGTGCGCGAGCACGTCGTGGCGCCGACCGAGGACGAGCAGCTCGCCCGCGCCCACTTCCGGGTGGCGCTCGAGCTGCGACGCCGGGGGCGTGACGACGCGGCCCGCCGGCACTTCGCCCGGGCCGGCGAGCTCTCGCCCGACGACTTCACCATCCGACGGGCCGCGCTCCCGCTGCAGGGCGTCGACCCGTTCGTGAGCGACGAGTTCTTCGCCCTGTACGGCGAATGGGAGGCGCGGGGCAAGCGCGGCTACGGCTTCTCGCACTGAGCCCGCGGTCCTCCAGCCCCGAGCGGGGGCGGCCGTCGTGGCCCGGCTGCGGCTCAGGATCCGTGCCCGATCTGGCGGAGGCGGGCCTCGATCAGCAGGGCCACCACCGGTCGGGGCAGCGGCGTGTCGAGGGGGAAGTGCAGCGACGACTTCGTGCCCCCGTAGCCCTCGAGCTGGTCGCGCAGCTCGGGCAGCACCGAGCCGCTGTGGGGGAGGTAGCTGCAGTGGCGGGCGAAGGCGCCGAAGCCGGCGACGACCTTGCCGTGCACCCGGAAGGCGGGCAGCCCGTAGGAGACGCACTGCTCGGCGTCGGGTACGAGCTCGAGGATCGTCCGGCGCAGCGCCTCGAGCGTGGCGCGCGGGGTGTCGTCGATCGTGGCGAGGTACTCGTCGATGTCGGCGGCGCTCATCGGCGGAGTCTGCCAGGGGCCGGCGGTCGACACCCTCGATCGGCGACGGCGACCGCGACCGCGGCCGCGGCCGCCGGGAGCGAGCGGCCGGCCGATCCCCGGGTCAGTCCGTCGGCTCGAGCGCGAGCAGCTCGGCGAAGGCGTCGCGGATGCCGTCGGCCAGCACGGCGACGTCGGGGCAGGCATCGCGGTCGGCGTGGATGCCGAGGGTGATGGCGCCGTTGTAGGACAAGATGGCGATGCCGACCGAGAGGTTGCCCCCGAGCGGCACGACCGGGGTCGCCTCCAGCATCTCGGCCCCCATGCAGTACAGCGGGAACTGGGGGCCGGGCACGTTGGTGACGACCATGTCGACGAAGGGCTGGCGGTGGATGGTCCGCGACAGGGCGGCGGTAAGCATCGGCGGGAGGTGGTCCATCCAGTCGAGGAGCAGCTCGGTGCCCTCGGCGAGGTTGCGCGCCTTCTGCTCCCCCACGGCCTGGCGCACCAGCTCGAGCCGGGCGATGGCGCTGTCCTCGCCGATCGGCAGGGCCACGAACAGCGAGGCGACCTTGTTGCCCAGGTCGAGGTGCTCGTGGTCGGCGCGCACCGAGACGGGCACGAGCACGTGCAGCTCGCGACCCTCGAGCGCCTCCCCGCGCGACAGCAGCAGCGTCCGGACGCCACCGGCCACGGCGGCGAGGATGACGTCGTTGACCGTCGCCCCGAAGGCGGCCTTGGCCCGCTTCACCTCCGTCAGGTCCTGGCGGACCGCGAGCAGGCGGCGTCGCCGACCCACCCGCTGGGTGAGCGACGTCGACGACAGGACGGTCCCCGGCGCGACCAGGTTGGCGACGGTGCCGGCGATCTCGGCGGCTTCGCGGGCCAGCCGGGCCGGCACCCGCAGCACCGCCTGGGCCGAGCGGGCCATCTCGACCGGGTCGGTGGCCCGCTCCCACAGCGACTCGGCGAGCAGCCGGCCCGGGGTCGGCGCCGGCGCCGGCGTCCACGGCGGCGCCTCGACCAGAGGGGCGTCACGGTCGAGATCGAGGGTCGCCGTGGCCGCGTCGACCCCCGACACGCCGTCGACGAGCGCGTGGTGGACCTTCTCGATCATGGCGACGTTGCCGTCGTCGAGGCCACCCACGAACCACAGCTCCCACAGCGGGCGGTCGCGGTCGAGCAGCCGCATCTGCAGCAGCTCGCACAGCTCGAACAGCTGCTCGCGCGTGCCGGGGCCGGGCAGCACCATCACCTTCACGTGGTCGGCGATGTCGAAGTCGGGGTCGTCGATCCACACCGGCCGTCCCTGGCCGAACGGGACCCACATGACCTTCTTGCGGAACCGGGGCACGACGTGCAAGCGGGCCGCGACGCGGGCCCGCAGCTCGTCGACCCGGAAGGCGCCGTTCTCGTCGAAGAACGGTGCCCCCTCGAACACCGCCACCGAGCCCACGTGCAGTGGCGTCTCGGGCGTCTCGGCGTGCAAGAAGCTGGCGTCCAGGGCGGTGAGGCGCTCGTAGGACGGCCCGTTCGGGCCATCCGTCCCGGACGGGGCGGCCTCGGCGCGGGGCGTGGTGTCGGTCATGGCATCGGTCCTGGGTCGGGGGCCGGCAGCGGTCGGGGACCAGCTGCGGACGATCGGGTCATGCGGTTCGGCGTTCGTCGCGCGAGGTGGCGAGCACCTCGTCGAAGCCCTCGGCGAGGCACGCCAGCAGGCGGTCGTGGTCGGGCACGGCGGCCACGTCGCTGACCACGCCGACGCAGGCGAGGTCGCGGTGGCTCAACAGCGCGATGTTGACGGCTGCGCCGCTCGGTGGGGCGAAGGCGTACTGGCGCTCGAGCTCGGCCCCGGCGAGGTAGCAGGTGCTGGGGAAGCCCGGCACGTTGGTCACCACGGCGTCGATGTGCTTGAGCATCCCACCGAAGATCGAGGTGGTGACCGACACGGGCAGCCGGTCGAGGACGAAGGCGATGCCGTCGGTGAAGGCCAGCGCCGGCTCGTGCTGCCACCGACGGGCCACGTCGCCGACGACCCGCATCCGCTCGACCGGGTCCCGCACCGTGGCCGGCACGGCGAAGCGCAGCGGCGCGAACCGGTTGCTGCCGAGCGGGTCGCCCGGTTGGCGGAAGGACACCGGCATGGTGAGGCGCACCTCCTCGAGGGCGCTCCCGTGGCTGTCGTGGTAGCGGGCCAGGCCGCCGACGGCGGCCGCCACGAAGGCGTCGTTGAGGGTGCCGCCCGACGCATGGCCGGCGTCCTTCAGGGCGGCCAGCGGCACGTCGAGCGTGTCGAAGCGCCGGGCCAGGCTGCGCTCGCGCATGATCGGCGAGGCCGGCTCGGGCACCGGGGCCAGGAGCCGACCGAGGGAGGCGGCCACCTCCCCGGTGCGACGGACGCTGGTGGCCGGCGACCGGGCGAGGTCGGTGACGGCCCGCAGGACGGAGCCCGGCGCCGCCCCCACCACGCCGAGCGAGCGGGAGGCCTGGTCTCGCAGCGTCCGAACGAACACCGCCGAGGGGGTGGCGTCGCCGGCTCGCGGCTCGGGGGGCATCGGCGGCTCGTCCACCAGGCGACGGTCGTCGAGCAGCGTGAGGGCCAGCTCGATGCCACCGACGCCGTCGGTCATCGAGTGGTGCAGCTTCTGGATCAGCGCCGCCCGACCGTCGGCGAGCCCCTCGACGAGGGTGAACGACCACAGGGGTCGGGCGCGGTCGAAGCCCTCCATGGCGATGGGCTGGGCGGTGTCGAGCACGGCTCGCAGCGAGCCGTCGCCCGGAGCCCGGACGCGGCGCAGGTGGAAGTCGAGGTCGAAGTGGGGGTCGACGACCCAGCGGGGCGGCCCGATCCGCAGGGGTGGGACCACGACCCGCTGGCGCAGGCGCGGGATCAGCCGGCTGGCCCGGTCGACGCGGGCCCGGAGGCGCTCCCAGTCGGGGGCGCGGTCGAGCACCGCCACCGCGGTGATCGTCGATCGCAGCACCGGGTCCTTCTCGATGTCCCACATGACGGCGTCGGGCGCCGTCATGTGGTCGGTGAAGGCGTCGCTCGTCACGACCTCGTCGTGCACCGTGTCGTCGACCATGGTCCCCCCTCAGCACGTGGGCGCGCGCCGATCGCTTGCCGCCTCAGGGTGGCGGCCGGTCGGCGACGACGGAAGGGTCGAAGGACCGTTCGGCCCTGCGCTCAGCGCTCGAGTCGCGGATCCTCGAGCAGCTTGGTCAGCGCCGTCACCATGACCTCGGGCTTCCAGGCCTGGACCCACTGACCCGACCCCTCGACCGCCTGGAACTTGCCGAAGGGCGCCTTCTGGGCGAGCTCGCGCTGCAGCTGCTGCCGGGTCCTGGTCGGCGGCTCCGCGGCAACGGTCGTGGCCGTGGTGCCGTCGGGCCCCGGCTGGCCGGGCACGGCGGCGCCGGGGAACGGCGGGCGGTCCGGCAGCGATGCGTCCACCCCGATGACGAGCACCGGCACGGGCGGTGGTGGCAGCCCGGCCGGGCCGTAGCGGCCGATGTCGTCGTTGATCATGGCGAGGCTGGCGTACTCGGCCTGCTCGCCGGGGGTGGCGCCCACCGGGGCCTTCGCCGTGATCGGCCACTGCGGCGGGTCGACCAGCACGAGGCCGGCCACCTTCTCGAGGTGCTCCTTGGCGAAGGCACGAGCGGCGAAGGTGCTGTAGCCCTCGCCGACCAGCACCACCGGCGCCCCCACCAGCTGGTCGTCGACGATGGCGTCGAGTCGGGCGACCTCGGCCTCGACCGAGGGCTCGGCTCGGGATCCCTCGCTCTGGCCGAGGCCGGGACGGTCGTAGACGCAGACCTTGGTGCGCTGGGCCAGGGCGTCGGGGACCGGGGTGCGCACCCAGCCGTCGGCCGCGGTCGTCGCCAGCGGGTTCAGCAACAGCACGGCGGGGCTGCCCTGCCCCTGGCAGGCGACCACCACGGTCGCGCCGCCGCTCTGCACGCGGGTCGCCTGCCACCGCGTCGGACCGGTCGACGGC
>JAWKIW010000037.1:0-6742 GCA_041394145.1 Acidimicrobiales bacterium | reverse complement strand
GCACGGTGAACGGCACCCGGGGGCCGAGGGTGGTCAGCGCCGCCTCCAGGCTCGCCTCGGCGAGCGAGGTGAGGTCTCGGCCGACCGCGTCGACCGAGCTGAAGCCCAAGACGTCCCCGGCGGCGATCCCGAGCCAGTTGCGCTCCTTCCAGCGCCGGAGGCCGTCTTGCTGGGCCGCCCGGTCGGGGCGCCACGAGATCGCCTCGACGGCGGAGCGGACCAGGTCCTGGCGAGACGGCGTGCCGAGGCGATCGGCGTGGGGCAGGCGAGCCACCAGGTCGGGGTTGTGGGCCAGCGCGTCGCCGAGCAGCCGGCTGGTGCCGACCAGCAGGCAGAGGTTGCGGGCGGCGTCCGGCGCGTCGCGGAAGATCTCCAGCAGCTGTGCCTGCCGGCTGGGGCCGGTGAGCTGGTTGCGCAGCATCAGGAGCCCGAGGTCGGGGTCGGGCGCCGAGGAGAGCCAGTCGAGCAGCAGCGGGAGGAGCTGCTGCATCAGGCGGCTCGAGCGGTTGAGGCCGCGGGTCAGCTCTCGCACCGCCGCCTGGGTGCGCTTGGCGTCGGTGAACCCGAACGCCTCGAGCCGGGCGACTGCCGCCTCCGGGCTCAGGTCACCCTCACCGCCGGCGAAGGCCTCCAGCAGCGGTCGGAAGTAGATCCGCTCGTGGATGCCCCGCACCGTGTTCTGCTCTCGACGCAGGCGCCGGTCGAACTGGGCGACGGCATCTCCGTCGGCGGTGTCGCGGTGGCCGAGCACCCGTGCGAGCCATTCCCGCTCGGCAGCGTCTGCAGGGACCGTGTGGGTCTGCTGCTCGTCCACGAGCTGCAGCCGGTGCTCGACCAGGCGGAGGAACCGGTACGCGTCGGC
The DNA here is from genome assembly GCA_041394145.1 of Acidimicrobiales bacterium. Taxonomy (GTDB): domain Bacteria; phylum Actinomycetota; class Acidimicrobiia; order Acidimicrobiales; family Acidimicrobilacustridaceae; genus JAWKIW01. The sequence continues at coordinate 5,880 of JAWKIW010000037.1, read as the reverse complement.
GAGCTCGGCTGCGTCGGTGTCCTCGACGTAGCCGGCGGCGACGAGCTCGCGCAGGGCGTCGAGGGTCGTGGGTGAGCGCAGCAGCGGGTCGGTCCGCCCGTGCACGAGCTGCAGCAGCTGGATGGTGAACTCGATGTCGCGGATCCCGCCGGGGCCCCGCTTCAGCTCGCGGTCGGCGATGCCCTTGCGCGTGACCTCGGCCTCGGCCCGCTGCTTCAGCTCGCGCAGGGAGCGCAGGTCGTCGGCGCTGAAGGGTCGGTTCCAGAGCCAGCGCTGCGCGGTGTCGAGGAAGCGGGCGCCGAGCAGCGAGGAACCCGCTTTCGGACGGGCCTTGAGCAGCGCCTGGAACTCCCAGGGGTGCGCCCAGCGGTCCCAGTACGCCTCGTAGGACTCGAGGCTGCGGACCAGCGGCCCGTCCCGGCCCTCCGGACGCAGGTTGGTGTCCACGCGGAAGCAGCGACGCGCGATCTCGGTGACGGCGCGGGCGTGGCGGGTGAGGGCCTCTCTGCCGCCGTCGCCGACGAAGACGACGTCGACATCGCTGGAGTAGTTGAGCTCGTCGCCCCCGAGCTTGCCCATCCCGATGACGGCCAGACCCTCCGTCGCGGCGATGCGGCACGCACCCTCGAGCACGTCGGCCGCCATCGCCGCGAGCGCCTGCCCGACGGCTTCGAGCTCGTCGAGCCCGACGAGGTCGCGGGCGGCGATGCGCAGCAGCTCGCGCTGCTTCCAGCGGACCAGCGCCTCGGGGGTGAGGTCGTCGACCGGTGGGCGGTGGTCGAGATCGGCGAGCACCTCGAGGGCGCCGTCGTCGGCCTCGAGCAGACGTGGCAGCGCTCGGCTGGCGGCCACCACGGCCACCACCGTCTGGCCGAGCTCGGCGCTGCCGGCGAGGCGGTCGCGCCACGCAGGCTGGCGCTCGGTCAGGCGTTCCAGCGCAGCGCGCACGCGCTCGGGCGCGGCCGAACGCTCGATCTCGGTGCCGAGGTCGCCCGCGGTGGGTCGGCTGGCCACGTGGGCAGCGTAGGCAGGACGCCGGCCGCGCGGCGTCGTCTGCCGGCGCACCCCACGACGCCCCACCGGCCCGCGCACCAGCGCGGCTCGGCGGGGGCATGGTCCCGCCCCGGGGGCAGCCGGTCGTCGCCCGACGTCGTCCGCCGCCTCCGTCTCGGCGACCGACCTCGCCGGGTGGGCGCGGCTCCTAGGCTCGGACCATGCTCCGACTTCGCGTGGCGGCGGCCCAGGTGAACCCGGTCGTCGGGGACCTCGACGGCAACGTCGCGATCGTGGTGGACGCCCTGCGGCGGGCAGCTGCGGCGGGTGCCGCGCTCGTCGCCTTCCCCGAGCTGGTCATCACCGGCTACCCACCCGAGGATCTGCTCTTGAAGCCACGGTTCGTGGACGACAACCGACGGGCACTCGAGCAGGTCGCCGCCTCCACCGCCGGGCTCGGCTGCGCAGCCGTCGTCGGCTTCGTGGATGGCGAGGGGCGGTCGCTGTACAACGCCGCGGCGGTGTGCGCCGATGGCGAGGTGGTCGGGGCCTACCACAAGCGGCGCCTTCCCAACTACGCGGTGTTCGACGAAGCTCGCTACTTCCTCGAGGGATCCGAGCCGCTGCGGCTGTTCCGGGTCGGCGGCGTCCGCGTCGGCCTGTCGATCTGCGAGGACGTGTGGGTGTACGGCGGGCCGGTGCACGAGCTGGGCCAGGGTGGCGCCGAGCTGGTGGTCAACGTGAACGCGTCCCCCTACCACAAGGGCAAGCTGCTCGAGCGGGAGTCGATGCTCGCCGATCGCGCCGCCGAAGCCGGCTGCCCGATCGTCTACGTCAACCAGGTCGGCGGCCAGGACGAGCTCGTCTTCGACGGTGCGTCGATGGTGGTGGCCGCGGACGGCACGGTCGCCACCCGCGCTCCGCAGTTCGCCGAGGCGCTCCTCGTCGCCGATCTCGACGTCTCGGCGCGGCCCGTCGCGGCACGCGATCTGCCGGTCGTCGAGGTGAGCGGGGCGGCGACGTTCGACGGTCCGGCCGTGGTGCCGGCGCCGGCGGAGCGGCTCGACCCCGTGGCCGAGGTGTACGAGGCCCTCGTCACCGGCACCCGTGACTACGTGCGCAAGAACGGCTTCACCGACGTCGTCATCGGCCTCTCGGGCGGCATCGACTCGTCACTCGTCGCCGCGCTGGCCGCCGACGCGCTCGGGCGCGAGCACGTGCACGGGGTGCTGATGCCGTCGCGGTACTCGAGCGCGGGCTCCATCACCGATGCCGAGGCGCTCGCCGACAACCTCGGCATCGAGCACCGGCTGATCCCGATCGAGTCGGCCCACCACGCCTTGCTCGAGCTGCTGGCACCCAGCTTCGTCGGCCACGAGCCCGATCTCACCGAGGAGAACATCCAGTCGCGCGTCCGGGGCGTGCTGTTGATGGCGCTGTCGAACAAGCTCGGGTGGATGGTGCTCACGACGTCCAACAAGTCCGAGAGCGCGGTCGGCTATTCGACGCTGTACGGCGACAGCGCCGGTGGCTTCGCCGTGATCAAGGACGTCCCGAAGCTGCTGGTCTACGACCTGTGCCGGTACCGCAACGAGCGGGCGGGCACCGACGTCATCCCCCGCAGCGTGCTCGACAAGCCGCCCTCGGCCGAGCTGCGCCCCGGCCAGCGCGACGACCAGAGCCTGCCGCCCTACGAGGAGCTCGACCCGATCATCGAGGCCTACGTCGAGCAGGACCGGACCGCCGCCGAGCTCGTCGACCTCGGCTTCGACCCGGCGGTGGTGCACCGCATCGTGCGTCTCGTCGACGTCGCCGAGTACAAGCGCCGACAGTTCCCTCCGGGCGTGCGGATCACCACCAAGGCGTTCGGCAAGGACCGCCGCCTGCCGATCACCAACGGCTATCGGGCTTGAGAGCGCGGTTGTCCGGTCGCGGCGCGCGGCCCTTGACACCGAGGCCGGGGCCGGATCGACTGCGCGACATGTCCGAGGTGCTCGCCGCTGTGCCCGACCCGCCCCCTGCACCCGAGGGCTTCGAGGCCACTGCGGCGTGGGTCGGTGCCCAGGTGTGGGTCGCCCGTCGGCTCTTCGAGGTGGTCGGTGGGTGGTCGGCCGACGAGGCCGACGCCGAGGCCCGGGTCTGGTTCGCCACGGTGTCGCGCCACGTCGGCTGGCACGCCGAGCTGCTCGCCGAGCTGCTGCCCGAGACGGTGGAGCACCGTCCCGAGCCGCTGGTGGTGGAGCCCGAGGGTGGTTGGGGTGTGGTGCTGGCCGAGCTGGCCCTCGAGACCGGCACCGTGGCTCGGCTCGCGGGGCTGGTGCGGGTGGTCCTCACGCACCTCATCACGGCGCTGGATGCCATGGCGGCGCGGACCACGCCGGCGGCCGGCGGCCCGCTGCATCGGGTGCTCGCGCTGGTGGGACGCGACCAACGCGACGATCAGCGCGCGGGCGAGGCGCTGCTCGAGCGCCTCCTTGGCCGCGTCGGCCCCGACGCGGTGCGGATCGCGACCGACCAGCAGCGCGCCCTCGAGACGACGCTGCTGCTGCCGCTCGACGTGCTCGAGCGCGACGACGACCGGGGCTGAGGCCGGGTGGGCGGCCCGCGGGCCGCTGGGCGTCACCTGCCCCGCCCTTCCTGGGCAGAAGTCCTCCAGACCGGCGCCCCCCGGCCGATGGAGAACGGCCACGCATCGTCACCAGCGGCCGGATCGCCCGCCGCCCCCGCCACCCAGAGTAGTGATTCGACAGTATTTCGTGGTCATTGGTCCGCCAGGAGGGACCGCTTGACCGGCTCGTTATCGTAGGTGGGTATCCAGGGTCCCCGAGGCGGCCTCCACCCTGGCGCCCACCCCCGTTGCCACGCGGCGTGGGACCGCCGCCAACCCCACCCGGAAGCCCGCGACCCGGAGAGGTGTCCATTGCCCAAGGAGCGTGTCGAGCGCGACGAAGAAGACCTCGTCCGCCTCTACCTCACCGACATCGGCCAGTACCCGTTGCTCACCAAGGACGACGAGGTGCGGTTGGCGCAGGCGATCGAACGGGGGAACGCCGCCAGAGTCGACCTCGAGACCGAGAAGGGCCTGACGCCGGCGCGCAAGCGCGAGCTGCGTCGCGCCGCCAAGGAGGGCGAGGACGCCGAGCGGACCTTCGTGCAGTCCAACCTCCGCCTCGTGGTGTCCATCGCCAAGAAGTACCAGGCGTCGGGGCTCCCGCTGCTGGACCTCATCCAGGAGGGCAACCTCGGCCTCGAGCACGCCGTCGACAAGTTCGACTGGCGCAAGGGCTTCAAGTTCTCCACCTACGCCACCTTCTGGATCCGCCAGGCGATCGGCCGGGCGCTCGACCAGAAGGCCAGCCTGGTGCGCCTGCCCGGCGACCGCTCGGCGAGCCTGCGCGCCGCCCTGCGGCAGGTGTCCGGCGACGGTGACGAGCTCGACGACGAGCACGCCCGGCTGCACCGCCTCACCACCCCCACCTCCCTCGACCGCACCATCGGCGACGACGACAGCAACGAGCTGATCGACCTGCTCGCCGACGGCAACCCCGGCCCCGAGCAGCAGCTCGTCGCCCGGGTCGAGGACCAGATGATCACCGACCTGCTGTCGGTGCTCGAGCCCCGGGCCAAGTACGCCGTCGAGCAGCGCTTCGGGCTCACCGACGGCCGCAAGCGCTCCTACCGAGAGGTCGGCGAGGAGCTCGGCGTCACCGCCGAGGCGGCCCGCCGCCTGGTGAAGCGGGCCGTGTCCACGGTGCGCGACCAGGCGCCGGCGCTGGCCGACTTCGACGCCGCCTGATCACCGGCGCTGCGCGCCGCGGGGCCCGGCGGGCGGCCGGTGGCACCGCCGCCCGGTCAAACGCTTTGCGCCCCCCGGGGTGCACCGACAACGCTTGAGGACGTGGACACCACCTGGACGCCATCGTCGTGGCGCGCCCTGCCGGCCGACCAGCAGCCCGACTGGCCCGATCCGTCCGAGCTGGACCGGGTCACCAAGGTGCTGTCCACCTATCCCCCGCTGGTGTTCGCCGGCGAGGCGCGCGAGCTGAAGGCGTCGCTGGCCCGGGTCGCCCAGGGCGAGGCCTTCCTGCTGCAGGCCGGCGACTGCGCCGAGTCCTTCGACGCCTTCTCCGCCGACGCCATCCGCGACAAGCTGCGGGTGATCCTGCAGATGGCCGTCGTGCTGGCCTACTCGGCGGGCGTGCCGGTGGTGAAGGTGGGTCGGATCGCCGGCCAGTTCGCCAAGCCCCGCTCCGCCCCCACCGAGACCGTCGACGGCGTCGAGCTGCCCAGCTTCCGCGGCCACATCGTCAACGACCTGCTGTTCACGGCGGCGGCCCGGGTGCCCGACCCCGAGCGGCTCCTCACCGCGTACAACCAGTCGGCCGCCACGCTGAACCTGCTGCGGGCCTTCACCAAGGGCGGCTTCGCCGACCTGCGCCGGGTCCACCAGTGGAACCAGGAGTTCGTCAGCTCCAGCAACGAGGGCCGCCGCTACGAGCAGCTGGCCGACGAGATCGACCGGGCGCTGCGGTTCATGAAGGCCTGCGGGCTCGACAGCGACGACCTGACGCAGCTGCACACGGTCGACTTCTGGACCAGCCACGAGGCGCTGATCCTCGGCTACGAGGAGGCCCTCACCCGGAAGGACTCGCTGACCGGCGACTGGTACGACTGCTCGGCCCACATGCTCTGGATCGGCGAGCGCACCCGCGGGCTGCACGACGCCCACGTGCACTTCCTCGCCGGGGTGGAGAACCCGATCGGCTGCAAGGTCGGCCCCGGCGCCACGCCCGACGACGTGGTGGCGCTGTGCGACGCCCTCGACCCCGCCCGTGAGCCGGGCCGCCTCACGCTGATCAGCCGCATGGGTGCCGGCAAGGTCGACGA
>JAWKIW010000036.1:0-7284 GCA_041394145.1 Acidimicrobiales bacterium | reverse complement strand
AAGCTGGTCAGGGCCGACCTGCCGTCGCCGGGCCGGATCGCCGACGTGCTCGCCCCCGTGGTCGCCGACAAGCGGATCATGTTCCACAGCTTCACCGACGCCGAGAACGACCTGTTCGCCCGGGTCGGCGCCGACGGGCGGTTCCCGGTGCCCTCGGGTGGCGACCTGGTGTCGGTGCGCTCCCAGAACGGCGGCAACAACAAGGCCGACCTGTTCTTGCAGCGAAAGATCGTCTACCGGCCCACCTTCGACCCCGCCACCGGCGCCACCGAGGCCAAGATGACGGTGACGCTCACCAACGAGGCGCCCAGCTCGGGGCTGCCCGAGGCGTTCCTGGGCAGCAACGACCGTGGGCTGCCACCGGGCACCAACCGCATGTACTTCTCCGTCTACAGCCCCCTCGGCCTGCGCAAGGCCTCGATCGACGGCCAGGAGCACGGCTTCGAGTTCCAGAAGGAGCTGGGCTGGTCGGTGTACTCGCAGTTCCTCACCATCCCGCCGGGCGGGACCGTCACCGTCGAGCTCGACCTGTTCGGGACGCTGTCGCCCACGACCTACCGCCTGCAGGTGGAGGCCCAGCCCATGGTCAACCCCGACCAGCTCCTCGTCGAGCTCGAGCCCACCTCGGGCTGGGCGGTGGCGTCGGCCACGGCGTCGCCCAAGGGCGGCTTCGCCCCCGAGTCGGGCGGGAGCCGCGCCGTGCTGGCCGCCCCGCTCACCGGCGACGTCGACCTGCGGGCCACCTTCCGGGAGCGCTGAGCGCGGCACCGTGGGCCGTGGCCGGGGCAGCAGCGCGGATCGCCCCCCGTCGGTCCGACCGACCCGCCCTCCCGGATGTGGCGAGCCGATGTTCACGCGACGGCTATTCACGCAACGGTTACCTGGAATCGGCCGATGTTCCGCCGATGGAGGACCGACACCGACTATGGTGACGGCGATCCCGTCGCGGTGACATCCACCCTCGGTGGACGACATGGCACGAGATCGGGCAGACTAGCGGGACGGCCGAACCGGACACGACTGGGGCGGAGGAGATCAGGTGATCCGACGAGTACTGGCCATCGCAGCGCTGTTGCTCACGGCGTTCGCCGGCCTCGCCCCCGTCGCCGAGGCCCAGTACGTCCCCGGTCAGTGCGGGTTCACCACCCAGCCCTCGACGGTGACGCCCGGTGAGCAGGTGACCTTCATCGGCACCGGCGCCACGCCGGGCGAGACGCTCACCTTCACCGTCGACGGCGTCACCATCGCCACCGGCACCGCCAACCCCGACGGCACCTTCTCGATCGTCGGCACCGTCCCGGCCACCCTCGCACCGGGCCAGTACACGGTGGTCACCACGTGCAGCGGCGTCGAGATCTCCAACATCCTCACCGTGGTGGCCAGCACGTCGGGGATCATCCGGGCACGGCCGGCACCACCGGCACCACCGGCACGGCAGGGACGCTGCCCCAGACCGGTGCCAACACGCTGCTGCTGTTCCGCATCGCCCTGGCCCTCGTGGCCGCCGGTGGCCTGATCGTCCTCGGGGCGCGGCGCCGCCGAGCCATGGCCTGACCGCCACCGCGGCCTCGCACCGCCCCGCCATGCGTTGGGGGCGGTGGCCTCCAGGCCCGGATCGAGGTGCTCGAGCGGCGACCGCGCAACCGACGGTTGCGCTCGACGGCACGCCGCTTCGATGAGCCGACCCGGGCGCGATGGCGGTCGCCGGCGGACGCTGGCGTCGCCGGCCTGGGTAGGGTGAGGCGGTCCCGACAGCCGGTTGGTGCGGGAGGCGGCCACGGCCACCCACTACGACGTGCTGGGCGTCGCTGCCGACGCCGGTCACGACGGATCAAGCGCGCTTCACCACCAAGGCCCTCCGCCACCACCCCGACCGACAGGCCGACCGCAGCCCGCAGGCCCTCGAGCGGGCGGCGTGGCGGATGCAGGAGCTCAACGCAGCGTGGGCCGTGCTGCGCTCCCCGGCCCGCCGGGCCGCCTACGACGCCGAGCTGCGAGCGACCCAGCGGGCCCGTGCCACCCGGGCGACGTCGGGGTCGGGGGCGCCGGGCCGGCGGGCTCGACGGGCGCCGGGGGCACTGCGGGCCCGGGCCGGCGAGGATGGGACACGCCGACGGGCACCACGCCGTTCGCCCGGGCCGAGCCCGACATGGCCGAGGTGGCCGACGTCGAGGCGGTGCCCCGGCCGGTGCGCCGGCGTCGGCCAAGGGTGGTTCCGCCAGTTCCTGCCCGTCCTGGTGATCCTCGGCGTGCTGGGCCTGGTGCTGGTGGTGACCGCCATGCGTCGAGCGGGTCCAAGGACGTGCGGGTCCAGACCAACGAGCGGTTCGCCGCCGGGCGTGCGTCGTCATCACCTTGGATGCCGACGGTCGTCAGGTGGCCGACGAGGTGCCGTGCAGCCGGCCCAACAGCGGACGGGTGGTCACCACGGTCGACTACCCGCGCCCGTGCCCGCTCGGCACGGTGCTGGTGCCGTTCCCGCGGACAAGCTCTCGCTGTGCCTCGCGCCGTCCTCACCCTGACCGACGCGGAGCAGCGCCGTCCCGCGCACCCAGGCACCCCTCGGCGGGCCGATCGGTCGGGTCGGCCGCGTTCGGGGCCGTTGGCCGCCCGTGCCCCGCGCACGGATCCGAACTCGGCGGTTGCCGGTGCGGAGGTGGGCCGATCCGGGGTCGGGGGTCGCCGCCGTCCTAGGCTGCGCCGATGGCCGAACGACGAGAGGTCGCCGAGCCGGTCGTACGGGCCGTCGCCCTCGACCACGTCGTGCTCACCGTCGCCGACGTCGAGCGGTCCCTCGCCTTCTACCGCGACCAGCTGGGGCTCGGGGTCGAGCGCTACGACGAGTGGAAGCGGGGCGAGGCCCTGTTCGTGTCGGTCCGGGTCGACGCCACCACGATCATCGACCTGCTGGCGGGGGAGCGCACCGGGGTCAACGCCGACCACTTCTGTCTGGTGATCGAGCCCACCGACCTCGACGCCCTGGCGGCGTCGGGCGAGCTCGACGTCGTGCACCCGCCGGCCGTGCTGTTCGGCGCCCGCGGCTGGGGGCACGGCATCTATGTGCGCGACCCCGACGGCAACGTCGTCGAGCTGCGCCACTACGGCGAGTCGGCCACAGGCACCTGACCCGGGGAGTTCGACAGGGCTCGCGGGTGCAGGCTCCAGCGGCTGGAGGGCTTTCCACGATCGGCGGTCGTGGTGGGACGGTCGGCTTCATGTGATCGCGAAGCGGTATGTCGCGCGACATCGGTGACACCGGAGGTGGCGCCGATCGCGGGAAGGGAACACGCTGGTCGCGGGGCAGACCGGCGGCTGCCGTGTGCCGTCGCGTCGTTACAGGCCGGCGAGCAGGGGGAGGCAGGCGACGAGGTCGGCGGCGAGGGCGGTGTCGCCCTCGGCCTCGTAGGCGAGCCCGCCGGCGGGCACCCGGTTGCCGATGGCCTGGCAGAAGCCGACGATGTCGGCGCGCAGCTCCACGTCGACGCGGGCGCGGTCCCGGTCGGCGTCGTCGCCGAGGAACGAGCCGTCGGTGAGGTCGACCACGTAGTCGCCACCGCCGGCGCCCCCGAGCACGACGCGGGCGACCCGGCCGGACGCGTCGTGGCCGCCGGCACCGAGCATCAACGGCAGCCAGCCGAGGGCTCGGCGGCTCATGGTCCGGATGGTGGCGGCCGGTGGCGCCGACTCGGCCAGCCCGATGGCCCGGCGCACGTCGTCGTGGTGGATCCAGGTCTCGAAGGCCCGGTGCACCAGCACGGTGGCGACGCGCATCGGCACGCCCCACCACTCGACCTCGTGCTCGAGGTCGGCCTCGGTCATGGCCGAGGCGGCGGCGTCGATCGCGGCGGCGGCGGCCTCGTACTCGGCGAGGGCGATCGTGGGGGAGAGGGACCGGTGGCGGGCGTGGGCCGCGGCGGTGCGCTCGTCGTTGGCGTTGACGGTCTCGGGCACCGACGGCTCGGCGAGGCCGAGCAGCTGGGCGAACAGGGCCTCGCTGGTGGCGACGTGGGCCACGAGGTCGTGCACGGTCCAGCCGGCGAACTCCGGGGGTCGACGGCGGCGGACCACTGCTCGCCGGTCAGCCGCCCGAGGGTGGCCAGCAGGCGCGACGCCTCCACCCGGTGGGCCTCGGCGGCCGTCGCCACGTCGATCGCCCCGCCGGGGCGGGCGGTGCGGGCGGCGTCGAGGACCGGGTGCGCAGCGCGGCCGTGGCTCGGTCTCGCCGTCGGCGGCGACGGCCAGCTCCCCGGCGGCGGCGCGGAACGAGGTGGCCACGTCCCGGGCGCGCTCGTCGGCCATCAGCGCGGCCTCCACGGCCAGGGCCTCGTCGGGGTCGAGGGCGTCGAGGGCGTGCACGGCGAGCGTGTCGAGCTCGTCGTCGGGGATCGGTCGGGGATCGGTCTCGTTCACGCCCATCGCTCGCTGACCTCGGGCTCGATGGCCTCGGCCACGCGCTGGAGCGCGAGGCGGAGGCGGGACTTGGCGGTGCCCTCCGGGATGCCGAGCAGGTCGGCGACCTGACGATAGGTGTGGCCCTTGAAGTAGGCGAGATCGAGCGCCTCGCGCTGGGCCGGCGGCAGCAGCTCGACCGCCTCGCGCACCCGCTCGGAGGTCACCGTGAGCATGGCGGCGTCGTCGACGGAGGGCAGGGGCACCACCTCGGTGCTGGTCGTGCGGGTCTCGCGGCGCTTGCGGGCCTCCTCCCGTCGGATGTGGTCGACGGCCCGGCGGTGGGCGAGGGTGCCGAGGAAGCCCCGCAGCGAGCCCCGGGCCTCGTCGAAGCGCTCGGGGCGCTCCCAGAACGACACGAAGACCTCCTGGGTCACGTCCTCGGCGGCCGTGCGGTCGCCCAGCACCCGCAGGGCCAGGCCGAACACGAAGCCGCTGTGGCCGTCGTACAGCTCGGCCAGCGCCGTCTCGTCGCCCGCCACCATCCGTTGCACGAGCGTGCGCTCGGCGAACGGGCTCGCCGCCCGGTGCTCCATCAGCAGGGTCCCTCCCACAGCCCGATCTTCGGTGCCGGGGTGGTGGGCGGATCACTCCACCGGCTCTGCCCCGGACCCTGCCGGGCCGCCGCCTCGTCGTCGAGCCCCGCGACCTGCCAGGCTAGCGAGGGCGTCGGCGGCGCGCCCTGGCCGTGGTGGGCTCGCCGGGCCGGCGGACCAGCCGGGTCGACGGTGCCGGACGGGCCGTGGCACCCGAGACGACGATGGGCACGGGTGGGCCGGGTCGAGCCAGACGAGGAGGAGCACGACGATGTGGAACCTGCTGCAGCAGTACCAGATCCAGATGCTGCAGAACCGGGCGGTGCTCAGCGACACGAGCCGCGAGCTCGACCGCCAGCGCACCACCCGCCAGGTCGACGATCTCGAGGCCGAGCTCGAGACGATGCGTCTGGCGCTCGCCGCCGCGTGGGAGCTGCTCGCCGGCCGGCTCGGGGTGTCCGAGGAGGAGCTGGTGCACAAGATGCGCGAGATCGACGGCCGCGACGGCGTCGTCGACGGTCGCCGCACCCCGGCGGTGGGGCGTCGCTGCCCGTCGTGCGAAGCGGTCATCCCTCCGGGCGGTGGGTCGTGCCAGTTCTGCGGTCACCACGTCGGGGGCGACGACCCCTTCTCGTGACCCGTGGTTTCGGTCATGGATCTGCGTGCTCCAGCACGCAGATCCATGACAAGAACCCCGACGCGCCTCATCGTTGCGTCGCGAGGCGGGCGCGCAGGGCACGGGCGCCACGCTGCCACCGAGCGCGTCGGGCATCGCCACGGCTGGCGTCGACCGGGAACGCCACGGCCCACAGGTAGGCGGCCTTGGTGGCCGGCCCGCCGGGCACGGCTTCGACCGCGGTCACGGCCTGGGTGGCGTAGGCCCGCTGCTCGCCCACGTAGCCCGCCAGCCACCGGCGGTCGCGGGTCGTCTCCCGGTAGGCGTCGGTCCACGCCCGCAGCACGAGCGGTGGCTGCCAGCCCAGCTTGGCCTGGGTGGCGTGCACGGCCCGGGCCACGACCGCCGTCGCCCGGGAGCGCTCGGCGAGGTGGCGGACGGCCTCGACCTCGACCGCCGTGGCGGGGGCGGTCTGGACGAGGTCGCGCAACGGCACGAGGCGGGGCTCGGCCGAGCCGAGCACGGCGTGGAAGCAGGCGTGCAGGAAGCGCTGCGGACGTCCGAGGGCGGCGAGCCGACGGCCGCCCACCGTGAAGTGGTCGGGGTGGGCGTGCAGGCCGTCGAGGTCGAGGGCGAGGCCGAACGGGCCTGCGGACAGCGTGCGGTGCACGTCGATCTCCACGCCATGGGGGGTGGTGATGGCGAGGCCCTTGGTGAAGCGGCGGTCGAACCCGGGGCGGGGCTCGTTGTAGGCGCGGGTGCCGCCCCGCGCCAGCAGCGCGTCGCGGGCCCGCTCGATGGCGGTGCCCGGGACGAGCAGGTCGACGTCGCCGAAGCAGCGCAGCGACGGGTCGGGGTAGTCGAGGTGGGCGACGGCGGTGCCCTTGAGGACCTGGAAGGGGGCGTCGACCTGGTCGAGGAGGTCGGCGACCTCGAGCAGCTCGGTCTCGAGGCGCAGGGCCGAGGCCATCCAGGAGCGGTGCGACTCGTAGGCCTGCTGGCGTTGGTCGTCGGTGGCGGGCCACTCGTCGGCGGCGATCGCCCACGCCAGCAGGCCACCCAGGCGTTCGACGGTGACGTCGCTGAACAGCCGTCCCCAGGTCGGCTCGTCGAGGGCCTCGGTGGGTGGTTGCAGCGTGGTCGCCGTGCGCCAGGCGGCGACGGTGGCCACCAGCCGCTTGGCCTCGGGAGACGAGGTCATGGCGTGCGCTCGATCGACGTGTGGCCGGCGAGCTGTGCGTGGCGAGACCGAGGTCCGGCGTCGTGCCGTCGGGTCATGGCAGGCGCTCGACGACGTGGTGGTCGCAGAGCGACGCCAGGACGGGCTCGATGTCGGTGCGCACCACGTCGGCGTCGGCGTGGTGCAGCTCGGCCAGCGCTTCCGCCAGCTCGTCGGTGGTGTGGGGCTCGGCCAGCAGGTCCCACAGGTGGGCCGCGGCGCCTGACACCGCCACCGGCTCGACGTCGCTCACCGGCGCCTTCACGATGAGCGCGTCGGGCGACTCGCGCCACAGCGCATCCGGGGCGCGCCGCCATCGCGTGCCGGCCATGCCAGGCGTTGTCGGCGTCGGGCCGTCGGGTCCGACGTCGGCCGAATGGTCGTCCACGGGGTCATTCCACCACGACGTCGGTGCCGGCCGGGACGGTCCTTCGCGTGCCGTTCGTGCGGGGTGGGAGCCGGGG
>JAWKIW010000035.1:0-8872 GCA_041394145.1 Acidimicrobiales bacterium | reverse complement strand
CCCGTCCGTGAGGACGCGCCCGCCACCATGATTGCGCGACGAGGCCCGGGGCCGTCGACCCCGGGCCTCGTCGACCTCGGTGCGCGGTGCGTCGATCAGGCGCCGGCGCAGCCCTTGCCCCCGCCGGGGGCGCTGTCGGGCGCGGTGACGGCGGTGGCCAGGGTGGCCGAACCGCCCGGACCGGTGGCCTGCGCGCCGACGGTGTGGACCTGGCCGTCGCACGGGATGAGCGGCAGCGACGCGGTGCCGTTGGGCGGGAACGGGTTGGGCACGACGGTGCCGGCCGGCACCTTGCCGTCGATCAGCAGCGTGACCTCGGTGGCGTTGGTGGTGGCGTAGGTGACGGTCGCCGTGCAGCCGGGAGGGAGCGAGTCGACGCAGCTGGCCGCGGTGAGCGGCGTCACGTACAGCACGGTGACGGCCGGCGCCGTGGCTCCCCCGCTGGTCGGCGTGGTGGTGCTCGACGAGGTGGGAGCGCCCGACGTGGTGGTCGTGCCCGGCGTGCACACCTGCTTGCCGGCCTGGGCGTCCGCGGTCAGGGCCTGCTCGGTCTCGGGGCCGAGGAGGCCGTCCACGGGCAGGCCCGCCGCCGACTGGAAGCTGCGGATGGCCGCCTCGGTCTCGGGGCCCATGGTGCCGTCGACCGGGCCGGCCCAGCAGCCGACGGCGTTGAGGTCCTTCTGCCACGCCATGAGCTCCTCCTTGGAGGCGTTCCCCGGGCGCTTGCCCGGCACACCGGTCGTGCCCGGCGATTGGGTGGTGCCGGTTGCCTTGGCGGTGGTGTTCGTCGTGGTCGCCTCGTCGCTCTTCGAGCAGGCGGCGGCGACGGCGACGAGGGCGACGGCGATGCCGACCACCGCCAACGGTCGGCGGCGGGCGCGAGCGGGCGCGATCCGGGCGGTCATGGCAGCTCCTTCGGGTCGAGTGGGCCGGACCCTAGGGCGCGGCCGGTCGCCTGGAGCGGACCGGCGCGCTCAGGCCGCCGGTGGCAGCTCGGAGAGGGTGGCGTGCCCCGACACGAAGGCGGTGACGTCGTCGGTCACGGGGCCGGTCCCGTTGCAGTCGACCTTGGTGATGTCGACGCTGCCGAAGTCGGCGGCCACCGGCACCTCCACGGTGTCCTGCCGGGTGCCGACGGTGCACGTCGGCACGTTGAGGTTGACCACCTGCAGCGGTGCCGTGCCGGCCAGCAGGGCGGCGCGGTGGGCCTGCACCCACTCGGTGACCAGCTGCACCCCGCCGGGGAAGTCGGGCTGGTCGGTGAGGCCCTGGCTCGCCGCCAGGGCCGGCACGCCGCGCTTGGCGGCCGCCTGCGCAGCGCCCACCGTCCCGGAGATCTTGGTGGCCGGTCCGAGGTTCTGGCCGGCGTTGATCCCCGACACGACGAGGTCGGGCTTCCACGGGATGCCGTTGCGGTCGATGGCCACCGCCACCGTGTCGGCCGGGTAGCCGGCCACGGCCTTGGCCGGGACGCCGCTGGCCGTGGTGGCATCGCTGACCGCCACCTCTCCCTCGGTGGTGCGGCCGCCGGTGCCGCTCTGGTTGGTGGCCGGCGCCACCACCACCACCTCGGTCGAGGGCAGGGCCCGCAACCCTTCGACCACGGCGTCGATCCCCGGCGCGCCGACGCCGTCGTCGTTGGTGACGAGGATGCGCAGCGGGCGGGCCGCCACGGTCGTGCCGGGGGTCCTGATGTCGGCGACGGTGGTGGCCGGGCCGTTGGCCGAGGACGACGAGTTGGTGGCGGTCGAGGAGGCCGAGCAGGCGGCGGCGCCGGCCAGGACCAGCCCGGCCACGACCGTCCGTGCTGCGCTCCCTCGTCGCATCCGTCCTCCTCGCATCGACCCCCCTCGCCGGCTTTGGCGCAGGTTAGGCGCGGGTCGGGACCACCCGTGACCACGCCCGGCCGGGACCCGGTGCAGGCCGAGGCCGGCCTTCGGCATCGGTGCCACCGACCCGTGGTCGCCCGGGACGGCGGGCCGGTCCCGCGCTAATCTGAAACCTGCTCAGGTTTTTGCACCGATCTTGTCCAGTTCCAGCACCAGGGGGGACGCCATGGCCGCACATCCGTACGAGGACCGCTTCGGGATCGTCCGGGGCATGCCCGAGCACGGCCGTCCGCGCGAGGACATCCTCGCCGAGCTGCGGTGGATGGGCGCCACCGAGGACGAGGTGTGGCAGACCGGCAAGTGCTCCGGGACCATGTACTGCGGCGACATGGAGCACTACGAGTTCCTCACCCAGGCCTTCCAGCCCTTCGCCCACGTCAACGTGCTCCAGCGCGACATGTGCCCGAGCGCCACCAAGTTCGAGTCCGAGATCATCGCCATGACCCTCGACATGCTCCACGGCGGCGCCGTCACCGACGGCTCGCCCTGCGGCTCGGTCACCTCCGGCGGCACCGACTCGATCGTCACCGCCATGCTGGCCTACCGCGACCAGGCCCGGGCCACGCGGGGCGTCACGACGCCGAACATCGTGCTGCCCACGACCGCCCACCCCGCCTTCCACAAGGCGTGCCACCTGTTCGGGCTCGAGAAGCGGCTGGCACCGGTCGACCCCGACACCACCCTCGTCGACGTCGACCGGGTCCGCGAGCTGATCGACGGCGACACCGTCGCCCTGGTCGGCTCGGCCGGGAACTACCCCTACGGCACCGTCGACGACATCGCGGCCCTGTCGGACCTCGCGGTGGCCCACGGCATCGGCCTGCACGTCGACGGCTGCCTGGGCGGGTTCATCCTGCCGTGGGGCGAGGCCCTCGGCTACGACATCCCGGTGTTCGACTTCCGCCTGCCGGGGGTCACCACCATCTCGGCCGACACCCACAAGTACGGCTACGGCCTGAAGGGCACCTCGGTGCTCGCCTACCGCAGCAAGGAGCTGCGCTCGTTCCAGTACTTCACGTCGACCGACTGGCCGGGTGGCAAGTACCTCTCGCCCGGTCTGGCCGGCAGCCGCTCCGGTGGCCTGCTCGCCGCCACGTGGGCGTCGATGGTGCGCATGGGGCGGGAGGGGTACCTGCGCTACGCGCAGGCGATCTTCGAGACCGCGTTCGCCATGCAGGACGTGGTGCGCAGCCACCCCGAGCTGCGGCTGATGGGCTCGCCGACGTGGTGCTTCTCGTTCACGTCGGACGAGTTCGACATCTACCACGTGAACGACTTCATGAAGGAGCGGGGCTGGCGCTTCAACGGCCAGCAGTACCCCAACGCCGTGCACATGTGCGTGACCCGACCCCAGACCCAGCCCGGGGTGGTCGAGACCTTCGCCACCGACCTCGCCGCGGCCGTCGAGTACGCCAAGGACCCGCCGGTCGACACGCCGTTCTCGGGCGCCATCTACGGCGGCGTCCCCGGTGGGCCCACGCCCGAGGCCGACGCCTTCGTCCGCGAGGTGATGATCGGCCTGCTCGACGAGATGCAGGACCTGCCCACGGAGGCGTCGTGAGCGCCGACGCGTCGACGGCAGAGAACGGCGACGCCGATCGGCGACGCCCCCAGCAGCAGCGCAGCCGCGCCAAGGTCGACGCCCTGCTCGACGCGACCGACGAGCTGCTCGCCGCCGAGGGTGCCGCGGCCGTGACGACGACCGCGGTGACCGAGCGGGCCGGCGTCGCCGTCGGGACGCTGTACCAGTACTTCGCCGGCGTCGACGCCCTCCTCGGGGCCGTCGGCGAGCGCCACGCCTCCCGCATCGGGATCCGCCTGGCGCGTTCGCTGCGGGACCGACGCCTGACCCGCAAGCGCGACGCCGCCAACCTCGCCCTGGACACCCTCATCGAGTACGCCCGCGAGACGCCCGCGTTCCGGGCGCTGTGGTCGGCGCCGAGCGTGCGCCGCGACGCCGGGCAGGGCGTGTCGAGCGCAGCCGAACCGTTGGTGCAGCTGGTCGCCACCGCCCTGGTCGACCAGGGCCTCGGCGAGGCCGACGACCCCGGCTTCGACCTGGAGGTCCAGATCCAGTGGGCCGTCGCCGAAGGCCTGATCCGCCTCGCCTTCGACCGCGACCCCGGTGGCGACCCGGTGGTGCTCGCCCACCTGCGCCGCCTCTGGGACCTCGACGTCGAGCTGGGTTGACCTCGCCCATCCCCGACGTCCACGCCGGCATGCCCACCGAGCCCACCGACCAGCCGACGCTCCCGGCCGGCGACGTCACGAGCTGGCTCGCCGCCACCCAGGCCGCGCTGGCCGGCGCGGCCGACGCCGCCGTCCCCTGCGACGGGTGCACGGCGTGCTGCACCTCGGCCCAGTTCGTCCACATCGCCCCGGACGAGACCGACACGCTGGCGCACGTCCCGGCCGAGCTGTGCTTCCCGGCGCCGCTCGCCCCGCCGGGGCACCTGGTCCTCGCCCACGACGAGCACGGACGCTGTCCGATGCTGGGCGACAGCGGCTGCTCGATCTACCCGTACCGGCCCCGGGCCTGTCGCACCTACGACTGCCGCGTCCTCGCCGCCGCCGGCCTCGTCCCCGACGAGCCCGCCACCGTCGAGATCGCCCGACGCGTGGGCCGCTGGCGCTTCGGGGTCGGGACCGAGCGCGACCGGACCACCCTCGCCGCCATCCGGGCGGCGGCCCGCTGGCTCGACCAGCACGACCACGAGCTCCCCGACCGGCTGCGGCCGACCACCGCGACCCAGCGGGCCGTGCTGGCCGTCGAGGTGCACGCCGCCTTCCTCGACCGACGCGACGGCCGACCGACGGTGGTGACAGCCGACGACGCCGACGTGCGGCGCGCGGTCGACGCCCTCGGCGCGCCGGGCTGACGGCACCGGACGCCCACCGGTCGGGGCGCACGCCGACGCCGGTCACGACCGGCGGCGGCCCCGCCCCACTACGGTCACGTCATGGTCACCGGTCGCTCGATCCGCACCACCGCGCTGCTCGCCGTGGCCGGGCTGCTCGCCGCTTGCAGCAGCTCTGGCGGCGACGGCGGGGCCGCGAGCGGCACGTCGGAGGGCCGGGCCCTGCCGCCGTGCCCAGTCGCCGCCCTCGATCAGGCCACCCAGCCGGTCGAGGTCGTGGTGTGGCACTCGATCCAGGCCAAGGGCAAGGACACCTTCGACGAGCTGGCGGCGCGCTACAACGCGTCCCAGTCGCGCGTGCGGGTGCGGATGGAGAACGTCGCCGCCACCGACGAGGAGCTGCTGCAGGCCTTCGAGCGGGCCGTCCCGTCGCGCCAGCTGCCCGCCCTGTTCGTGGCCAACGACACCATGACCCAGACCATGGTCGACAGCGGCGTCGTGCTGCCGGCGCAGTCCTGCGTCGACGCCACGGGCTACGACCTCACCCCGCTGTCGCCGACCGTGCGCGCCTACTACACGCTCGACGGCGTGCTGTGGGCGGCGTCGGCCAACCCGGGCTCCGTGCTCGTCTTCTACAACAAGGACCACTTCCGCCGGGCCGGCCTCGACCCCGAGAAGCCGCCGGCCACCCTGGCCGAGCTGCGGTCCGACGCCGAGGCCATCAAGCGAGCCGGCATCGTCGACACGCCCTTCGTGCACGAGGTGGCGTCGTACAAGACCGAGTTCTGGCTCACCGGCGCCCACGCCCCGATCGTCGACAACGACAACGGCCGCGCCGCGCCCGCGTCGCGCGGCGCCCTGGCCGACGGCTCCAGCACCCAGGACCTGTTCACCTGGTTCCGCGACATGAAGGCCGACGGCCTGCTGCAGCCGATCCCCGTGCGCGTCGGGGGCGGCATCGACCAGTACCTCGCCATGGCCACCCAGAAGGCCTCGATGATCGTGGAGTCCTCCAGCGGCGCCACGTCGGTGGAGGCGTTCCTCTCCGGCAACCTCTCGGGCGCCGCGGTGGGTGCCGACGGCGTCGGCGATGTCAGCGGGCTCGACATCGGCGCCGGGGCGCTGCCGGGCCTGCAGGCGCCGGGCCGCACCCAGATGGGCGGGCCTGCCTGGTTCATCATGTCGACCCAGCCGCCCGAGGTGCAGGCGGCGGCCTGGGACTTCATGACCTTCATGAACGGTGCAGAGGCCCAGACCAAGCTGCTCACCGGTGCCTCCTACCTCCCCTACCGCACGGCGGTGGCCGACTCCCCCGAGGCGCAGGCGTTCTTCGACGGGAGCCTGGCCGGCGGCTGGCTGCGCATCGCCAACCAGCAGGTGAGCGAGATCGATCCGGCCTTCCCGGGCCCGCTCATCGGCCCGTACGACCAGGTCCGGCTGGCGCTGCGAGACGGGCTGGCGGCCGTGCTGTTCGACGACCGCCCGCCCGCCGACGCCGTGCGCGACACCGACACCGCCATCGACGACGCGCTCCGCCAGTACGGCAAGGGCGGCTTCTGAGCGTTGGCCGGCCAGCACGTGTGCCTGCTGTGCGGTGCGGCGATCGAGCCGACCGACGTCGATCCGCTGACCGCGGTGATCACCGCTGCGCCCTCCGCCGACGAACGCAGCGCCGAGCGACCGCGAGGCGCACGGAGGCCCGCGACGACGTGGTGGCGGCGTCCGCCCGGCCAGTACTGGCTGCACGCCGCCTGCCTGCGACAGGCCGCGCATCCCACCGTGCCGCTGCCGTTCCTCGACGTCGCCGAGTCCGGCGCGCCCGACTGAGGTCGTGCCCGCCGATCCCACCACCCGTGCCCTCGCCGCCCTCGACGAGGTCGTCGCCGCCCTCGGACCCGGCGCCGAGGTGCGTGATGGCCAGCGCCAGATGGCCGAAGCGGTCGCCCGCGCCATCGCCGGCTCGGGCCGGCTGGTGGCGCAGGCCGGCACGGGGACGGGCAAGAGCCTCGCCTACCTCGTGCCCGCCGTCGTCTCGGGCCGGCGGACGCTGGTGGCCACCGCCACCAAGGCGCTGCAGGACCAGCTCGCCGACAAGGACCTCCCGGCGCTCGCCGACGCCCTGGCCGACCGCCAGGAGGTGTCGTGGGCGGTGCTGAAGGGGCGCAGCAACTACCTGTGCCGCCAGGCGCTGGCCGAGTGGCAGGCCGACCGCGACCAGGGCCGCCTGCTCGACCCCGACGCCGCCCGGACCGACGAGGTGCTCGAGCTGGCGGTGTGGGCGGCGTCGACCCGCACCGGCGACCGCGCCGAGCTGGCGGTCGAGCCCTCGGTGGCGGCCTGGTCGGCGGTGGCGGTGGGGTCCGAGGAGTGCCCCGGCGCCGCGAAGTGCCCGCGCGGCGGCGACTGCTTCGCCGAAGCCGCGTGGCGGCGAGCCGCCGACGCCGACGTCGTGATCGTGAACCAGCACCTGCTGGCCGCCAACGTCGGGGCGGGCGGGATGCTGCTCCCGGAGGTCGAGGTGGTCGTGGTCGACGAGGCCCACGAGCTCGAGGACGTGGTGGCCGAGTCGCTGGGCGCAGCCGTGTCGGCCGGGCGCATCGGCCGGGTGGCGGCGAGCGGGTTCGCGCTGCTGGCCGACGCCGACGACGCCCGGGCCCGCCTCGACCGGCTCACCGAGGCCTACCGCGAGCTGCTCGACGACGAGCACGCCGAGCGGCGCGACGCCCGTGGCGGCCCCCGCCTCGCCGACGCCCTCGGCGACGCCCCCGACCTCGCCGGCGCGGTCGACGCGCTGGCCGAGGGCCTCCGCAGCCTCGCCACCAAGGTGGCGAAGGTGCCCGACAGCCCGGCGGTGCAGACCAAGCGGGACCGGGCCGTCAAGGGCCTCAACCGGTTGATCGAGGACCTGCACACCGTGCGCCACGCCGGCGAGGGCGAGGTGGCCTGGGTCGAGGAGCAGGGCCAGGGGCGCCACTCGGTGCTGCGCTGCGCCAGCCTCGACGTGGCCGACGCGCTGCGCGCCTGGTGGGGCGACCGGGCCGTCGTGCTGTGCTCCGCCACGCTGCCCGTGGGCACCGCCGACCGGCTCGGCCTGGCCGGCGCGGCGCGCCTCGACGTCACGAGCCCCTTCGACTACCGGGTCCAGGGCCTGCTGTACGTGCCTCGCCCGTTCCCGGTGCCGAGCGACCCCCGCTGGCGGGCCCATGCCGACACCGAGCTGCGGGCCCTGGTGAAGGCCGCCGGTGGCCGCGCCCTGGTGCTGTCCACGAGCCTGGCCGGCATGCGGGCGGCCCGCGACGCCCTCGACGACGTCCGCGGCGCCGGCGGCGAGCCGGTCGAGGTGCTGGTCCAGGGCGAGGCGCCCAAGCCCCGGCTGCTGGAGCGGTTCCGCCACGACGAGACGTCGGTGCTGGTCGCGACGATGGGCTTCTGGCAGGGGGTCGACGTGCCGGGGCGCTCGCTGTCGCTGGTGGTGCTCGACAAGCTGCCGTTCCCCGTCCCCACCGCGCCGCTGCACGCCGCCCGGCGCGACCGCGCCGGCGACGCCGCCTTCGCCGCGGTCGACCTGCCGGCCACCGCCACCCGGCTGGCCCAGGGCGTGGGCCGGCTCATCCGCTCCACCTCAGACGTCGGGGTCGTGGCGGTGCTCGACGTGCGCCTCGCCACCAAGTCGTATCGGCGCGAGCTGCTGGCGCTGGTGCCCCCGCTGCGCCGCACCGTCGACCGGGCCGAGGCCGTCGCCTTCCTCGAGCAGATCCGCGACGGGTGAGCGGCGCGCCGGCCGGCGCCCTGGCGATCAGCCCACGGCGAGCAGGTCGACCACGAACACCAGCGTCTCGTTGGGGCCGATGACCCCGCCGGCGCCACGCTTGCCGTAGCCGAGGTGCGGCGGGATGGTGATGCGGCGGCGGCCGCCCACCTTCATGCCGGCCACGCCCTGGTCCCACCCGGCGATGACCTCGCCGGCGCCGAGCCCGAAGGAGAAGGTGCCGTTGCGGTCCCACGAGGCGTCGAACTGCTTGCGGGTGCTCCAGGCCACGCCGACGTAGTGCACCTCGACCGGTCGGCCGGGCACCGCCTCGGCGCCGTCGCCCTCCACGAGGTCCTCGACGATCAGCTCGCCCG
>JAWKIW010000034.1:0-13231 GCA_041394145.1 Acidimicrobiales bacterium | reverse complement strand
CACACGCACACCCACACGCGCCGCCGCCTGCGCCAGCCCCGCCATCCAGGCGCCGAGGCCACCCGGAACGGCGGCGTCGAACAGGCCGACCTCAGCGGGTCAGTACAGGCGCGCGGTGAGCTTCTTGCGGTAGGCGGGGGTGCGGGGGTCGTCGGGGCCGAGCAGCTCGAGCAGGTCGACGAACTCCTGGCGGGCCTCGTCGTCGCCCTTGACCTTGTCGAGCAGGGCGTCGAGCTTGGCCTCGATGTCGCCGGTGGCGGTGAAGTCGCCGCCGGCGCGGGCCAGGGCGGCGACGTGGCGGGTGGCGGGCGACTCGGGGATCCGCCCGATCAGCTCGAGGGCCTCGTCGGGGTTGCCGTTCTCGACGCACAGCTTGGCGAGGGCGACGATGACCTCTTCGTTGTCGGGATCGAGCTCGAGGGCCTGGCGCAGCGAGGTCTCGTCGCCCTTGGCCACCAGGGCGGAGACCTCGTTCTCCTCCTCGGTGGGCAGCAGGCGGCTCACCCACTCGGTGACCGTGCGCTCGGGCTGGGCGCCGATGAACCCGTCGACGACCTTGCGGTCCTTGAGGGCGTACACGGCGGGGATGGACTGGACCTGGAAGGCGCGGGCCACGCCGGGGTTCTCGTCGGTGTTGACCTTGGCCAGCACGACCTTGCCGTTGGTGGCGTCCACGGCCCGCTCGATGATGGGGCCGAGGGTCTTGCACGGCCCGCACCAGGGGGCCCACAGGTCCACGACCACCGGCACCTGGGTGGAGCGGTCGAGGACCTCGGTCTCGAAGGTGGCATCGGTGACGTCGATCATCGGCCCCAACGATAGAAGACCAGCCGCCGAATGCCGATAGCGTGGCGGCCTACGGCGGGGCCCGTCCCCGTCGACCGCCCGCACGACACGGCGTGCGTTCGCCACGGAGGGGACATGGCTGAGGGCCAGACGGTGCAGGGGATCGACGCCGACAACGTGACCGCCTGGTTCGTCGAGCACGCTCCCACCGTCGCCCCACCGCTGACCTTCGAGCTCATCACCGGCGGGCACTCCAACCTCACCTTCCGGGTGACCGACTCGGCGGGCACGAGGTGGGTGCTGCGACGGCCACCGCTCAAGCAGGTGCTGGCCACCGCCCACGACATGGGCCGCGAGGCCCGCATCCTCACCGCGCTGGCCCCCACCCCGGTGCCGGTCCCGCCCGTGGTGGGGCTGTGCACCGACGAGGACGTGAACGGCGCGCCGTTCTACGTCATGGAGTTCGTCGACGGACGGGTCGTGCGCAACCTCCAGGAGGCCGATGCGCTCACCGTCGAGCAGCGCCGGCGAGCCGGTGAGTCGATCGTGGACGTGCTGGCGGAGATCCACGCGGTGGACATCGACGCCGCCGGCCTCGGCGACTTCGCCAAGCGCGAGGACTACATCGCCCGCCAGCTCAAGCGCTGGTACGGCCAGTTCGAGAAGTCCAAGACCCGCGAGATCCCGGTGATGGAGGAGGTGCACACCCTGCTCGCCGAGCGCATCCCCGAACAGGGCCCCGCCGCCATCGTCCACGGCGACTACCGCCTTCGACAACTGCATGCTGGCCGAGGACGGCTCGCTCGGGCTGCGGTGCTCGACTGGGAGATCTGCACCCTCGGCGACCCCCTCGCCGATGTCGGCCTGCTGATGGTCTACTGGGGCGACCGCGACGCCGAGGGTGCGGCGTCGCTGCCCACCCCGACCACCGCCGTGGGCTTCCCTCCAAGGCCGAGATCCTCGAGCGCTACGCCGCCCACTCGGGCGCGCGACCTCTCCCACGTCGCGTACTACGAGGCGTTCGGCTACTGGAAGCTGGCCTGCATCATCGAAGGCGTCTACGCCCGCTACAAGGGCGGCGCCATGGGGACCCGCGACGAGGGCAGCTTCGACTTCTTCGGCGAGCAGGTCGTGGCCCTCGCCGAGATCGCCCGTGAGGCGGTGAACCGGGCATGAGGCGCGGCGCGCCGACGACGGCGGGCGCCGGGGTGGCGGCATGAGCCTGTTCGAGCTGCTGGCCCGACCCGACCTCGAGTCGCCGGTGCTGGTGATGGTGCTCGACGGCTGGATCGACGCCGGCCTCGGTGCCGCCAACGCCCTGTCGGCGATCCTCGAGCAGGGCGACACCGAGGTGCTGGCCCGCTTCGACGCCGACGCCCTCCTCGACCACCGGGCCCGCCGGCCCACCATGCACCTCGTCGACGGCGTGAACACCTCGCTGTCGTGGCCCGGCATCGAGCTGCGGTCGATGACCGACGGCGCCGGCCACGAGGGTCTGCTGCTCGTCGGCGCCGAGCCCGACCACTCGTGGCGGGCGTTCTCCAAGGCCTGCGTCGACCTGGCCATGGAGTTCGGCGTGCGGCTGGTGGTGGGCCTCGGCGCCTACCCCGCCCCGACGCCGCACACCCGCCCCACCCGGGTGGTGTCCACCGCCACGTCGGTGGAGCTGGCCAACCAGATCGGGTTCGTGCCTGGCCGCATCGACGTGCCCGCCGGCGTGCAGGCCGCCATCGAGCGCCAGTGCGGCGAGATCGGCATCCCGGCCACCGGGCTGTGGGCCCAGGTCCCCCACTACGCCGCAGCAATGCCCTACCCCGCGGCCGGCGCCGCCCTCGTCGACTCGCTGGCCCAGCTCACCGACATCACCTTCGACTCGGCCGAGCTGCACGAGGAGGCGGCCAAGACCCGCGGCCGCCTCGACGAGCTGGTGGCCAACAGCGACGAGCACGTCGCCATGGTCCGCCAGCTCGAGGAGCAGGTCGACGCCATGGAGGCCGAGACGGCGGCCCCCGACATGACCCTGCTGTCGGGCGACGAGCTCGCCGCCGAGGTCGAGCGCTTCCTGCGCGACCAGGACGGCTAGGCCCAGCAGCCCCTTCCGCCGAGGAGGAGCTGCCGCTATCGTCAGGCTCCGGACCGGAGCCAGGCCCGAGGATCGCTGCGCGGCAGCCGCCACTTCGAACGACGTGACGGAGGCAGACGTGGGCCGCTCCTTCAACGTGCCGCTGCCCGACTCGATCAGCCTCGAGCCGACGGAGGTCCTTCTCTTGCTCGATGCACTCGACCTGGCCGAAGACCCTTCGATCCCGCAGCCCCGGCGCGCCGCCGCCCGAGCAGCGATCAAGCTCCTCACCCGCAAGATGTGGGAGGAGCTCGGTGACATCCTCGACGAAGCCATAGCATGACCGACGTGTCGAGGCCTTCTGGCGTGCTCATCCGGACGACCGAAGCGTCTCGCCGGCTCGGCATCCCGGTCGACGAGGTGCTCGAGCTGATCTCGTCGAAGCAGCTGCCCGGTTGGCAGACCGATGAGGGCATCGTCGTCGTGCCCGCCGACGCCGTCGAACATCGCCGGCACCAGCTGGCCGGCTCCGAGGCGGGCGAGCTGATCCGCACCCCCGAGGCCTCCCGCCGACTCGGCATTCCGATCCAGGACGTGTACCTGCTCATCTTCGCCGGCGAGCTCCCCGGGTGGCCGAACGAGGACGGCCTCGTCGTCCTGCCGGCAAGAGCGGTCGACGAGTACCGGCGCCACACCGCCGGCTGACAGCCGACGGTTCTCGACACGACCCCCTCGGAGCCTGCGTCGTCCGGGCCCGCTGCGGCTCCGCCAGGCTCCCCTACGACGGCAGGGGCTTGTTCTGCGGTGGGTATTCGGGGGCCTTGTCCTCGGGTGGGGGCTGGTCGTAGACCAGCACGGTGCCGGCGGGGTCGAAGGCGTTGAGGTCGGTCTTGGGCATCTGGCCGGGCAGGTAGCGCTTGCCGCCGTCCATGTAGCGGTACATGCCCACGCCGTCCTGGCCCGACTCGTCGACACCCTGCGCCGTCGGGTCCCACCAGATGAGCGTCACGTCGTCGATGCCGAGGTAGTCGGTGCGCTCGGTGCCGTCGGGGTTGACGAACACGCCGTGGTTGCCGAACGAGATGCGCGGCGTGGTCGGGCCGCCGCCGGTCGGCGGGTACTTGAACAGCCCGTCACGGAACGTCTCGGGGGTCAGCTTCGGGCCGGCCATGTGGATGCCGAGGGCCACCTGGGAGATGCCCGAGAAGATGATGGCGTTGGTGGTCTTGGCCGCCGGCGGCTGGCCGAAGTACCACTCGTGCAGCTTGTAGGGGTCGACCTGCTCACGGGGCGTGCGGGCCGCCAGCGACGAGATGCCGAAGGCGTGGGACCACTGCTTCGGGTCGTAGCGGCGGGCCAACGCCGAGGTGTCGGTCAGCACCGTCCCGGTGACGATCCACTCCGGGAAGTAGTTCTGCTCGGTGGCCGCCTGGGTCAGCGAGATCGGCATGATCGGGTCGCCGAGGAAGATGATCGAGGTGACCCCCGCCTCCTTCATCTTGGCGATGATCGTGCGGGAGCGCTCGGGCGCCTTCGACAGGTCGAGGGTGTAGGTCTCGGTGGCGGCGGCCTTGTAGCCCCGCTTGGCCCCCTCCTCGGCGACCTGGGCCTCGACCTCCTTGAACACAGGCACCTCCTGCTCGAAGTGCACGACGCCGAACACCCGCTCCTTGTCCTTGACGTCGTCGCCGCCGAAGACGGCCTTCTTGCCGTTGAGGCGGTTGGTGATGAGGTCACCCAGGTTGAGCAGGAACTCCTCGGGGGTGGCCTGCCCACCCCACATGTAGGGGGCGTTCTTCTGGTAGGCGGAGTCCGGGCTGCCGAGGCCGCAGCCGATGCACAGCACGCCCCGGGCGGCCAGCTCCGAGGCGTAGGACTGGGCCAGGTTGGGCCCACCGAGGGAGGCGAAGGCACCGATCTCGTCGGCCACCTTGATGGCGTCGGCGCGGGCCGCGGTCTCGTCGGTGGCCGGGCCGCTGGCGTCGAAGCCGACCAGCTCGATCTTGCGGCCGTAGGTCTCGTAGAGGTCGTTGAACATGGCGGTGTAGGCCTGGGCCGTGGCGATGGCCGCCTCGGGCGTGTCGAGCAGGCCCTGCAGCAGCGAGGTGAGGTCGCCGTTGGCGGCGGGCCGGTAGTACACGACCTTGATGGTGTCGGCGGTGACGCCCTTGGAGGTCTCGCCGCCGTTGTCCCCCGTGAACACCGGCACGCACGGCGGGGCGAAGATGGTCGGCATCTTGATCTTGCCGGTGGCCGGATCGCAGCGGTCGCCGTAGGCCGCCAGGTCGGCACCGCTGGCCTTCGCCTCGTCGTAGGTCACGGGCAGGTCGGCGTTGGCCGACCCCGGTGTCGACGACGCGCTGCCGGACGCCGAGAGCGTCTGGTCGTTGCGGCCGACGCTGGCCAGCACGGCCACCAGGGCGATGGCGCACAGGATGCCCACCAGCGGGCCGTAGCGGTGCACGGCGCTGGAGCGGTGGCGGCGGGTCGGCGGCTGCGGTGCGGCTTGGGGTGTCGGCTGCGGTGCGGTCATGGTCGGTGCGTCCCTCGGGGGCTGAACGTCGGGGGTGGCGTCGGGTTCCGTCCGTCCGGGTGGATGGGCCGGACGGCTCAGCCGTGACCGGCCGGGGCGGATGGCCGAGCTCGGGTGTCATCCACCCGGCTGGCGCCGGTGACGGGTCGTCGGGGTGTCATCCGCCGCCTCCCGGCGCCGGCGACGGGTAGTCGGGGGTCTTGTCGGTCGGCGGCAGCTCGCGGTAGAGCGCCACGGCGCCGTCGGGGTCGAACACCTTGGGGTCGGTGGTGGGCCACTGGCCGAGCACGTAGCGCTTGCCACCGTCGACGTACTGCAGCATGCCGGTGCCCTCGACGCCGCGCTCGTCGGGACCGGTCGCCTTCGGGTCCCACCACACCTCGACGGCGTCGTCGATGGCGGTGTAGTCGACGTCGGGCCAGGCGCCGTGGCCCGTGCCGAACGACACCCGGGGCACCGTCAGCAGCCCGCCGACGGGTTGGGCCGCGAACAGGCCCTGCTGGAAGGTCTTGGGGGTCAGGCCGGGACCGGCGCCCTGCACGCCGTTGATGAAGATGGTGGCGTTCGAGAAGGCGATCAGCGAGCCGCTCTTGGCCGGCGGGAACTCGCCGTAGGCCCAGCGCCACAGGCCGTTGGCGAAGTTCGACTCGGGCAGGCCCCGGGCGAACAGCTGGGAGACGCCGAAGGCGTGGGCCCACTGCTGCTGGTCGTAGGTGCGGCCGAACACCGTCGAGTCGACGATGGCCGAGCCGGTGATGATCCACTCCGGGAAGTAGCCCTGGGCGGTCGCCTCCCGGGTCAGCGGCCCGGGTCCGAGCGGGTCGCCGGTGAACAGCACGGTGGTGACGCCGGCGTTCTTCATCTTGGCGATCTGCTCGCCGGCCGAGGCCTGCAGCGAGATCGGGTCCTTGTAGGCGACGGCCTCGACGATGTCGATGCCCGCGTCTTTGGCCTTGGCCTGGAACTCCTTCTGGATGTCGGTGTTCTCCTGGGTGAGGCCCAGGTAGATCTGGCCGAAGCGGCGGGTCTGGGTGTGCATCGCCTCGTCGCCGGCGTGGACGGCCGGTCGACCGTTGAGCCGCTTCTGCAGGTACTCGACGACGTGCAGCGCCGTCTGGCTGGGCGACTGCAGGGTGTTCCAGATGTAGGGCTGGCGCTCGGCGTAGAACTGCTGGGAGCGCGACGAGGCCAGGTCGAGCTGGATCACGCCCCGAGCGGCCAGCTCGTCGGAGAACGACGACGCCAGCAGCGGCCCGCCGATCACCGCGAAGGGCTTCAGCTCCTCGGCGATCTTCACCGCGTCGGCGCGCGCCGCCACCTCGTCGAAGGACACCCCGGTGCCCTTGTAGACCTTCAGGTCGACCTTGCGGCCGTACAGCTCGTAGTACTTGGCGTACAGGTCGAAGAAGCCGCGATAGGTGTCGGCGATCTGCTCGGGCGTGTCGTCGGCGTTGATGACCTTCAAGATGGTGTCGACGAACGGGTCGGGCGGCGGCTGGTACAGCACGACCGTGATGGCGTCGGCGGTGACGCCCGGCGACGTCGCCCCGCCGTTGTCGCCGGTGGGCTTGGCGAAGCACTCCGCGGCGAACGGCGACGGGATGGCGACGCGGCCCGTGGAGGTGTCACAGGTCGGGCCGAACTCGACGTTCAGGTTGCGCTCCTTGGCCGTCGACCAGCTGACCGCGGCCAGCTCGGGGGCCACGTCGCCTCCCGGGTTCGGCCCGGCGGCCACCGCCGCAGGCGACCGCCGGCCGTAGACGCTGAGCCCGGCGATCAGCACCACGCCGAGCACCACCGCCGCCAGCGGCCCGTACCGGTGCCAGAACCCGCGCCTCGCCGTCGACGGGCTCATCACGCCCCCGTCCTGGTGCCGGACCGGTGGATCACGGCGTCGGTGTTGCCGAGGTAGGACTCGACCACATCGGGGTGCTCGAGCACCTCGCTCGGCTCACCGATGGTGACGACGTGGCCCTGGTCGAGGGCGACGAGGCGGTTCGACACCGCGGTGATCAGCACCATGTCGTGCTCGATGACCACGATGCTGGCCCCCAGGTTGTCCCGGATCCGCTCGATGAGCGGGGCCAGCGCCTCGGCCTCCTTCTGGGCGATGCCGCTGGAGGGCTCGTCGAGCAGCACCACCGACGGGTGGTGGGCCAGCACGCAGGCCAGGTCGACCACCCGCCGCGAGCCCGTCGACAGCTCGTGGACGAACTTGGTGCGGAACGTCTCGATGCCGAGCAGGTCGATCAGCTCGTCGACGCGGTCGCGCATGTCGTCCTCGGCGTCCTGGAACGCCGGCAGCCGCATGGCGGCGTTGAGGGGGTCGCGCACCTCGAGGAACCGCTCGAGGGCGACGGCGATGGTCTCCTCGACGGTGAGCGAGGGGAACAGGCGGGCGTCCTGGAAGGAGCGGCCGAGGCCCCGGCGGGCCCGGGCGTCGGGTGTGAGGCCGCTGATGTCGTCGCCGCCGAGGGCGACCCGGCCGCTGTCGGCGGAGGTGAAGCCCGAGATCAGGTCGAACAGCGTGGTCTTGCCGGCGCCGTTGGGTCCGATGATGCCGACGATCTCGCCGGGGGCGACCGAGAAGCTGACGCCGTTGACGGCGCGGATGCCGCCGAAGCGCACCGACAGGTCGACGACCTCGAGCCCGCCGGTCACCTGGGCGACCTCGTGCAGCCCGGCGAGCTCGTCGTGCACGGTGTGCACCTTGGCCGACACCTCGGCGGCGGCCTGCCCGAAGTCGAACAGCACCTTGGCCGGCGGCTCGCCGTGGCCGTTGCCGCCCGTGGCGCCCGCGCTCGGCACCGGGCCGGCGACCTCGCCGGCGACCTCGCCGGCGGCTTCGGCGGCAGCTTCGCTTGCCTCGACGGCGGCTTCGGCCCCTCCGGGGGCGCCTGCCTCCGCCGTCCCCTCGGCCACCGACAGGCCCTTGGATGCGCCTTCGAGGAACACCGAGCGCAACACGTCGGGGCGGTCGAGCAGCTCGGCGGTCGGGCCGCGGAAGCGGATCTCGCCCTTCTCCATGAACACCGCCGTCTCGGCGACCGTGAGGGCCACGTTGACCGACTGCTCCACCAGGATCACCGTGGTGCCCTGGTCGCGGATGGCGCGCACCACGGGCAGCAGCTGCTCGACGACCACCGGCGCCAGGCCGAGGCTGAGCTCGTCGATGGCCAGCAGCTTGGGCCTCGACAGGAACGCCATGCCGAGGGCCAGCATCTGCTGCTGGCCGCCCGACAGGTTGGCGGCCGGGTCCTCGAGGCGCTCCCGCAGGATGGGGAACATGTGCAGGACCTCGTCCATGCGGGCGTTGACGTCACCGCCGGCCTTGCGCTCGAGCCAGGTGGCGACCCGCAGGTTCTCGGCCACGGTCAGGCTCGGGAACACGCCCTGGCCGCCGGGCACCATGGCCACGCCGAGGGCGGCCACCTCGTGGGGTGGTGCATCGGTGACGTCGCGGCCGTCGAAGATCACCGCGCCGTTGCTGGCCTGCACCACCCCGCAGATGGCCTTGAGCAGCGTCGACTTGCCGGCGCCGTTGGTGCCGAGCAGCGCCACGATCTCGCCCTGGTCGACCTCGAAGTCGACGCCGAACAGGATCTGCACGTCGCCGTAGGCCACGTCGAGGCCCCGCACCAGCAGCTGCTTCACCTTGCCGGCCCGCCGCTCGTAGAGCAGCTCGGAGCGGGCGGCGGTGGACGTCCACACGTTCTTGATGTCGCTGTCGATCACCTTGTGGGCCGACGACACTATGAGCCCGGCCAGCACGAAGACCGGGACCATGATGAGCATGCCCCAGCGGATGCCCCAGTTGGTCGAGATCCACCCGGCCAGCGGCAGCACGATCAGGCCGGGGATCACGAAGATGACCGCCATCGAGAACCCCGAGGCCCGCGCCCGGGCCGGGATGGCCAACGACAGCGCGGCGAACACGGTCGGCAGCACGGCGGCGAGCGAGGCGGCGATGCCCATGCGGGCCAGCACCGTCAGCCACACCGTCGGCGACAGGGCGAACACCGCGGCGAAGCCGGCCGCCACGGTGGCCACGACCGCCACGAAGCGGATGACGTGGGCGGGACCCCGGCGCAGCAGCCGCATGCCGACCACCGCGCTGAAGGCGAGGCCGACCAGCTGGGCCGGCTCGGCGATGCCCTCGAAGAAGCCACGCTGGGCGGCGTCGAGGCCGAACTCCTGCTCGTAGAGCAGGTTGGCCAGGTAGCCGAAGCCGACGATGCCGACGGCGAGGAACGGCATGGCGTAGAAGATCCGGCGCAGGCTCTGGATGCGCCACACCATCCGCCAGGCCTCCTCGAACGACGGCGGCGGCTCCTCGAGCACCGCCGCCTCGCCCTCGACCCCCATGGCCCGGCGCTCGTGCTCGCCGCGCGTCGGCTCCTTCATGCGCAGGCCGACCACCACCAGCACGAGGCACGGGATGGCCAGCACCAAGAAGGGCACCCGCCACCCGAAGTGCTGGCCGAGCAGGCCGGCGACGAACGGGCCGATGAACAGCCCGAGGGCCTCGGCGGCGCGGTGGAACGAGTACACGCGGGGCCGGTAGGGGATGTCGTAGTAGTCCGACAGCAGCGAGTTGTGGGTCGGGAAGATGGTGGCCTGACCGACACCGGCGCCGGCCCGCATCACCAGCAGCAGGCCCCACAGCAGCGGGATGAGGCCGGTGCCGATGGAGAACCCGGCGAACACCGCGGCGCCGACCAGCATGAGCCGGACCCGGTTGTAGCGGTCGGCCCACATGGCGATCGGCACGGTGAGGGCCAGGCCGAGCAGCGACGACACGGCCAGGATGGCCAGCACGCTGCCGTCGGTGAGGCCGAAGGCGTCGCGGATCTCGGGGACGAGGATCTGGGCGGCGGAGCGGTCGACGGTCTCGAAGAAGGCGAAGCCGAACAGCATCAGCAGCGGGAAGGTGGCGGCGCCGCCGGTGAGGCTGCGCAGCCAGGTGACCGGGTGGGCGACCGCCTCGCGGACCTTCTCGCTGCGGGGCCGGTCGTCGGGGGGTCCGGCGGGGGCGATCAGCTCCATCAGCCCTGCCCTCCCCCGGTCGTGGCGGCCTGGGAGGCCGGCGGGGTCGGCGGTGCCTCGTCGGGTGGTTCGGCAGCGCCGGAGCCGGAGCCGGAGCCGGTGCCGACGCCGACGAGCTCGGCCTGGGCCACCTCGGCGTCGTGGTGCTCGGCGGCCTCCTCGGCCCGCTCCAGGGGCACGGCGTCGACCCGCACGTCGGCCAGCAGCGACGGCACGATGATGCCGTGGCGGCGGGCCACCGAGCGCAGCCAGCCGTCGCGCAGCCGGAAGAACAGCCCGCCGAGGCCGCCGGGCAGCACCATCAGCACGAACAGCACGCCGATGGCCGACGGCAGCAGCGTCCACGGGAAGGTCAGGAACCAGGTGCCGCCCCGGAAGTACAGGGCGCCGATCGGGCCGCCCGACAGGCTGCCGAGGCCGCCCACCACCGTGGAGGTGAACACCGCGAACGACTCCGAGGTGGCGTAGGGCTGCTCGACGAAGCTCTGCTGCAGGTGCACGAACAGGCACCCGGCGAAGGCGGCCAGGAACCCCGACAGGGCGAAGGCCGACAGCTTGGCCCGCATCACGTTGACGCCGTAGGACTGCACGCCCCGCTCGTTCTCGCGCAGCGCCAGCAGCACCCGGCCGGTGCGGCTGCGGCGGATGCCGAGCACGGCGAGGGTCGAGATCGCGAAGCACACCAGGCACAGGTAGAAGAACGACCGCTCCGAGGAGAGGTCGATCGCCCCGAACAGCGGTGGGCGATCGAGCCGCTCGCGGGGGATCCAGTCGAAGTGCTTGCGGTTCAACAAGAAGCTCGACGTGGTCACGGCGAAGGCGAGCGTCGTCACCGCCAGGAACAGCCCCTGCAGCCGCAGCGCCGGCAGGCCGACCAGCACGGCCACCACCGCCCCGACGAGGCCGGCGATGAGCAGGGCGGCGAACAGGTCGAGGCCCCAGGTCTTGGTGGCGATGGCGCCGGCCGCCGCCCCGAAGGCCACGAAGGACATCTGCCCGAGCGACACCTGGCCGGCCCAGCCGGTGAGCACCACGATCGACACGCCGATGATGGCGAAGATCACCACCGCCGAGGCCTTGGCCTGGTCGCCCGACCCCAGCCACGTCGGCAGCCACACGAGGAAGCCGACGAGCAGCACGGCCGCGCCCCAGCGCACCGCCAGCACCTCGGGCACGCGCCGCAGCTCCTTGGGGAGCGGGCGGATCTCGTCGGCGGACCTCCAGCTCGACGACGTGTCCACCTCGGCGCGGGACTGGCCGGTCTTGCGCACGACGAGGGCGATGACGATCACCACCGCCAGGATCGGGTCGAACAGCTCGGGGTTCTCGGAGTTGTTCCAGATGACGGCCTGCTCGAGGATGCCGAGGGCGATGGCCGAGGTGGCGATGGCCGGCAGGTTGGTGAGCCGGCCCAGCATGAGGGCGGCCAGCGCCGACAGCAGCGCGGTGTAGCTGACCTGGGAGATGAGCGGCAGGCCCACGATGCCGGCCCGCAGGAACACGCCGACGAACGACAGCACGGTGGCCAGCGCCCACACCACCGTCTGGAGCCGCTTGACCGGCACGCCGAGCAGCGAGGCCCGGTCGGCGCGCTCGGCGCTGGCCCGCACCGCGATGCCGACGTTGGTGTAGCGCAGGAACAGCGCCACCGCGAGCAGGGCCAGCGGGGCGACGACGACGGCGATGAGGTGGTCGGCGCGGAAGGTGATCGGGTTGATCGTGAACGTGAAGTCCGACGACACCGAGATCCGCTCGCTGGAGGGCTCCCGGCCCCAGATGCGCGGGATCAGCAGCGAGCCCACCACCAGCAGCTGGGACAGGCCGATGGTGGCCACCGTGAGGATGAGGCGGGGGGCGCGGAAGAAGCGGCGGATGATGGCCAGCTCGATGACGCTGCCGAGCACCACGGCCGCGGCCAGTCCGAGGGTGAGGGCCAGCAGGTAGTTGAGCCCGCTGTAGACGATGAGGTTCACCGCCAGCACCGTCGGCACGAGGCCGAGGTCGCTCTGGGCGAAGTTCAGGATCCGGTTCGACCGATAGATGAGGGCCATGCCCACCGCGACGAGCGCACCGAGCAGGCCGAGGGTGAGGCCGAGGAAGTACACGCCGCCGGGGACCGGGAACAGGACCAGCTGGGCGATGAGGATGAGGGCGGCGGGCCCGAAGGTGGTGAGCGCGGCCCGCAGACGGGGATCGAGGCGGTCAAGCACTGCGGGCCTCCCCCGGAGCAGCGGCGGCGGGTGATCCGACCGGTGGACCAGCGGGTGATCCGGCGGGTGATCCGGCGGGCTGACCGGCGGGTGATCCCGACGGCGGGGTGGTCCCGGCGATCGACGTCGGCGGCGTCGGGCCCGGCCCGGCGGTCGCCTCGGCCACGACCAGGCCGTGGAAGAACAGCTCGATGACGGTGTCGGCGTGGGCGTCGATCACGGTGGGGTCGGCCACGTCGACGCCGTAGACCTGGCGCATCGTCTCCCGGGCGATGAACGCGTAGGCGGCCGCCGCACCGAGGCACATGGTGACGTGCTCCAGCGGCAGCGGCTTGACCCAACCGTCGGCCACGCCCTGGGCCAGCAGGTCGCTGAAGGTGCCGAGCGCGGCCGCCGGCGGCTGGCCGAGGAGCCAGTCGAGGCGGTCGCCGCCCACCGCGCCCTCGTAGGAGAGGATGCGGCCGAACTCGGGACGCTGGGCGGAGAACCGCACGAAGCGCCGGACCAGGACCTTGATCCGGTCGAGCGGGTCGAGGTCGGACAGCTCGGGCAGGGTGCCGGCGAAGGAGGCCTCGAGCTCGTCGAGGACCGTGG
>JAWKIW010000033.1:0-18218 GCA_041394145.1 Acidimicrobiales bacterium | reverse complement strand
ACCTGGTGCTGAACCTCGAGACCTACCAGGCCGCCATCGAGGGTGAGCCGCTCGACCTGACGTACATGGAGTACGAGCTGCTGAAGTTCCTGGCGTCGCACCCCGGCAAGGTCTTCACCCGGGAGACCCTGCTGTCACGGGTGTGGGGCTACGAGTACTACGGCGGTGCACGGACCGTCGACGTCCACGTGCGCCGGCTGCGGGCCAAGCTCGGCGAGGAGCACGCCGGTCTGATCCAGACCGTGCGCTCGGTGGGCTACCGGTTCGGCCAGAGCCGGTGGGGGCTGTGAGCCCGGTCGCCACCCCGGGTGCGCACCGACGAGGGCACGAACCGGTTCAGGCCGTCGGGCGCACGTCGAGGGCGTGTGGGCCCTTGTCGCCGTTGGCCAGCTCGAACTCCACGACCTGGCCCTCCTCGAGGGTGCGGTAGCCGTCGCTCTGGATGGCGCTGTAGTGGACGAACACGTCGGCTTCGCCGTCTCGCTGGATGAAGCCGTAGCCCTTCTCGGCGTTGAACCACTTGACCTTGCCGCTGGCCACCTTCGCCCCTTCCCTGACCGCCGCCCTGCAGCAGTGGCGGCACCTCTCGACGGGGCGTCAACCTACCGCTCGGCTCCAGAGCGTTCGCGGATGCGTCGGCGAGCGCGGGGAGCCGCGGAGGACTCGACGACGCGCCGCCCGACCGGCGTCTGCGGCCGGCGAGCTCAGCCGCCGAGGGCGAGGTACTCGGTGCCCTCGTTCCGCTCGTCGGCATCCTTCTTGAGGAACATGCCGAGCACCGCGGCGACGACGGCGCCGGAGAGCATCACCGCCACGGGGATGACGACGAGCAGGGCGATGACGATCAGCGCCGGTCCGATGGCGTCCACCTCGACATCCTGCCCCACGACGGACCCGACGGCCAACCCACGCTCGACCGGCGATCGCCGGCACCAGGTCGAGAGCGAGCTCGAACGGGTCGAACGGCTCGACTCGGATCAGCGGTCGCCCACGTAGGCCCAGGCCTCGATCTCGACGAGGGCGAGCAGCGGGAGCTCGGCCACGGCCACCGCCGAGCGCGCCGGCCGGTGGTCGCCGAAGGCCTCCACGTAGATGTCGTTCATCAGCACGTAGTCGCGCATGTGCCGCAGGAAGACCGTCGTCTTGACGACGTCGACCAGTGACGCGCCCTCGCCCTCGAGCAGGACCCGCAGGTTGACGAGGGCCTGCCGTGCCTCCGCTTCGACCCCTCCCGGGATGAGCTCGCCGCCCCGCAGCCCGAGCTGACCCGACACCACGAGGAAGTCCCCGGCACGCACGATCGGTGTGTAGGGGGCGATGGGCTGGGTCATCGGGTCCTCCCTGGATCCCGCCGCCGGGTGGCCGGTCGGTCAGCGCTCACCGTAGCGGCCGGCGGGTGGGCCACTCCGGGGGGTGGCCCTGGTGGCGCCACACGGCGGCGGCGACGGCGGCGAACACGGCGTCGGAGCCGTTGACCGGTGGCCCCGCCTCGTCGGCCACGATCACCTCGACGGGTGGGGTGTCGACGGCCCGGGGGATGCCGAACGAGCGGATCGTGAGGTCGCCGACCGTGCCGTCGTCATCGACCGACAGCGCCTCGCTGGTGACCCATCCGAGCGCCATGTGGGCGGCCCCGACCGCGAAGGAGCGCACCACCACCTCGTCGAGGGGGTCGCCGCAGCCCACCTCGACCACGAGGCGACCATCGGCCACGGCAGCGGTGGCCCACCCGCCCTCCGGCGAGCGGATCGGACCGGGCACCTCCTCGATGGACGACAAGAGCACCGCCGCCTCGACCCACCCGGCCCCACGGAGGTGGACCGAGGTCGGGGGCCCGGGACATCGGCCGCTCGTCGACGTGGAGGCCGGGAGCGACCGCGGCGACGGCTCGGGCCAGCCCCGGTGCTCGCACGGCCCGCAGCACCCCGGTCCCGTCGGCACGCAGTCCGGCCGCGATGGGCGGCCGCTTGAGTCCCAGCCGCACCGTGTCCTCGCGCGACAGCAGCACCCGGACGCACGGCCGTGGCGGTCGGCGAGCTCTGCGGGCCACGCGACCGACCGGCGACGTCAGCTTGGCACCGAACGCACCGCCGTTGGCCAGCGGCGACGCCGGCTCCTCACCGGGTGCGCACCACGACGCGTCCGTCTCGAGGTAGCCGGGCTCCACCCAGCTGGTACGCAGGGTCCGGACCCACGACCCGGGTGGGACCGCGAGCGGCGGGCTCGACCGGGTGGTCGTGCGTCGTCCCTGCACCACCCCCGCCTGGCGTCGGGCCTCGACCACGGTCTCGGCGACGACCCACTCTCCATCGGGTCGGCGCACCGCCACCAGCGCATCGGGGGGCGCGAGGTCGTCGGCGAACCCGCTGCGACCCAGCACGACGTCGGGGCCGACGCGCTGGGGTGTCCGCCCCTCGATCGACGCACGGCGCGACGCGGCCGAGAGGTCCCGAACCGGAGGAGCGGGCCGACCGGCGTCGTCGGCCGTCATCTGGGTCCAGGCATCGAGGATCGTCCGCCAACCGGTGCACCGACACAGGTGGGCCTGCAGGGCACGTTCGACGGCGACGAGGTCGCCGGGGTCGGTGCCTCGGACGCGCAGGGCCTCGAGCCGGCTCACGATGCCGGGCGTGCAGAAGCCGCACTGGCTGGCCCCCGTCGCCACGAACGCGTCGGCCCACCGGTCGCGCACGACCGGTTCCAGGCCGTCGGTCGTGGTGACGACCCGACCGGCCACCCGCCGCACCGGCGTCACACAGGCGACGCGCGGGGCTCCGTCGACGAGCACCGTGCAGCAGCCGCACTGGCCCTGCGGGCTGCAGCCGTCCTTCGGCGCCCGGCGACCCAGCCGGTCGCGCAGCACCTCGAGCAAGGACGCGCCATCGTCGACGACGGAGACCTCGTCGCCGTCAACGACGAGTGACAGCTCGCTCGGCATCGACCCCTCCTTCCGGCGAGGAGGTTGGCACACGCCCGGGCCCGGGCGTTGCACCGCGGCGCGTGCGCACCGGTTCCGCACGCGACGGCGGGGCGGCTCGAGGGCCGCCCCGCGGTGGCGCGTCGTGGGTGGCGCCGTTCGACGCAGCCGTCAGCTGAAGGACTGACCGCAGCCGCAGGTCCGCTGCGCGTTCGGGTTGTTGATCGAGAACCCGGCGCCCTGCAGGCCGTCCTTGTAGTCGAGGGTGGCACCCGTGAGCAGCTGGGCGCTCGACGGGTCGACGACGACCTTCACGCCCGCGTAGTCCTCGGTCAGGTCGTCGTCACCGCGATCGGTGTCGAAGAACATCTCGTACGAGAACCCCGAGCAACCACCCGGACGCACGGCGACCCGAAGCATGAGGCTGTCGTCACCCTCTTGGGCGATCAGCTCCTTCACCTTGTCGGCGGCATTGTCGGTGAGCGTGATCACGTTGGTCCTCCTGGGGATGCGCGTCGGGGGTCAAGGCTAGCGGTCGGCCGACGGGACCCGTCGAGTCGGTCCCTCACCGGGCCAGCTCCACCTGGCACGGGTCACGGTCGACGAGCCCGGCGAAGCGGCGCACCTCGTTGCCGTCGAAGCCGGCGACGAAGCCCTCGACCAGTCCGCAGTGCAGACCGCAGACGAGGTCGGGATGCGCTTCGGCGAGATCTCGGAACGGACAGTGGGCGAAGGCCATGGTGGCGCCGTCGGCGTCCTCCACGACGGTCGGGTCGAAGCCGAGACGAGCCTGCTCGATGATCAGCGCATCGAGGCAATCAGCACCCGGCTCCCACCGATCGGCATCGGCTCGGCCCTGGGACCGACCGGCGCCGATGAGGTCGCCCCGCTCCAGCCCGGCATCGTGCGCGGCGTGCAGCAGCATCCGGGCGAGCGTGGGGTAGGCCGAGGGCTCGAGGCCGAGTGCGGGGGCATCGGGGCTCAGCGAGTACCGGTGCTGCGGGCGGCCCACCGCGCCTCGGCCACCGGTGTCGACCTGCAGCAGACCCACCTCACGCATCCGCTCGAGGTGCGGGCGCACGGTGTTGACGTGCAGGTCGAGGATGTCGGCGATGTCGGAGGTGGCCAGGGGGATTGGCGAGCGGGCGAGCTCCAGGTAGATCGCGTAGCGCGTGTTGTCGCCGAGCGCCTTCAAGATGTCGAGGCGGGGTTGTGAGGACGACGGCACCACAGGCGAAGTTTACACGGCCGATACCGGTAGAATGCAGCTGATGACCCCTCCCCCCGACGTGGACCCGGCGACCCGTCGCCCCTCGACCGAGGAGGTGATGGGCCTGCTGCGAGGCGTGATCGACCCCGAGCTCGGCTCGGACATCGTCGAGCTGGGGATGGCCAAGGGCGCCAGGGTCGACGACGACGGCACCGTGACGGTGACCATCGCCCTCACGACGGCGGGCTGCCCGCTGCGCGCCCAGCTGCAGCGCGACGTCCGAGCCCGCATCGAGTCGCTCCCCGGCGTGCGCGCCGTGCGCCTCGACTGGACCGAGCTCTCGGCCGAGGAGCGGTCGGCGGCCATGGCCAAGGCCCGCTGGAACGTCCGTGACAAGGCCCCCGAGACCGCGGTGCCCCCGACCGCCAAGGTGATCGCGGTGGCGTCGGGCAAGGGCGGCGTCGGCAAGTCGTCGGTGACGGTCAACCTCGCCGCCGGGCTGGCGGCCCGGGGCTTCGTCGTCGGCGTCCTCGACGCCGACATCTGGGGGTTCTCGGTGCCCCGCATGCTCGGGCTCGACGGCCGGCTCCAAGGGGCGCCCCACGGCGGCGGGCGCACCCGGATCGAACCGAACGTCCTGCCCCTCGGCGACGGACGGCTCGAGGTCGTCTCCATGGGCTTCCTCGTGGACGACGAGAGCGAGGCGCTCATGTGGCGGGGCCTCATGTTGAACCGGGCCGTCCAGCACTTCCTCGAAGACGTGGCCTGGGGCGACCTGGACTACCTGCTCATCGACATGCCGCCGGGCACCGGCGACGTCCAGATGGGCCTCGCCCGGATGCTGCCGCGCACCGAGATGGTCGTCGTGACGACTCCGGCCCTCGCCGCCCAGAAGGTCGCCAGCCGGGCGATCACCATGGCCCGCAAGAGCTACCTCCGGGTCGTGGGCGTCATCGAGAACATGAGCGCGTTCACCTGCGAGCACGGCACCGAGTACGCCCTGTTCGGCGCAGGCGGCGGCGCGGCGCTGGCGAACGAGGCCGGCGTGCCGCTCCTGGGCCGGATCCCGCTCGAGCCGAGCGTGGCGGCCGGCGGCGACGCCGGTGCCCCGGTCGCGCTGTCCACCGGCCCGGCGGCCGACGCCTTCGCCGACGTCGTCGAGCGCATCGTCGCCGAGGCCGTGCCACCCACCGACCTCGCCGGCTGCTCGGCCCGGCTCCTCGCCGCCGCCGTCGCCGCCCTCGACGACTGATCCGCTCCCGGCGCCGTCAGCGGACCCGCGCCCGCCGCAGCACCTCGGGGAGCTCGCCGCGCACCCGCGACGGGCCACCGGTGGCCACCGTCGGCACGGTCACCTGGCCGGGCGTCACCTCGCAGCGATCGTCGACGCCGAGATCGACCCCGTGGCCGCGCAGGATCAGCCGGCAGCTCCACTCGGTCTCGATCGACAGCGACTCGGCCGGCACGTCCTCGACGACGTCGATGACCACGCCCTCGTCCCCGGGGTAGAGGCGCCGGAGGTACTCGGGCGCGTACACGGGCACCTCGTCGACCGAGCCGACCTCCTCCTGATCGGGACCCGGCCAGAAGTCCTCGTAGAGGAAGGGAGCCGTCGACTCGCAGCAGCCGGTGCCGATCGTGATGGTGAGGCGGCCCGGACGGGCCGCTCGGGCCCGCGCCACGACGGCGCGCGCCCGTTCCGTCACCGTGACCTGCATGGCTTCATGCTATCGGGGCGAGGGGTCGGCACCCGTTCGCACCGGGCCACGGCCGGCCCACACCGGTTCGCACCGGGCCGCGGCCGGTGATCGGCCTCCGTCAGCCAGACTGGTCCACCGTGCCCGGCTGCCCCTCCCCACCCCGGCGAGCCCGACGACGCACCGGCCCGGTGCTGCTGCTCGCCGCGACGCTCGTCGCGATCGCGTCGTGTGGGGTCGACGACCCCGGCATGGAGGTGCGCGCCGCGGGGACGCCCCGGGCCGCCGCCGACCCGAGCACCGTTCCGGCTGCCGTCTCCGCCGTGAACGCCTTCGGCCTCGACCTGCACCGCGCCGCGTCGTCCTTGCGATCGGGCAACCTCGTGCTCTCCCCATGGGCGGTGGCATCGACGCTGGCGATGGCCAGAGCCGGCGCGACCGGCGAGACGCGGACCCAGCTCGACCGGACACTGCACGTCGCCCCGGCAACGGACTTCGACGCGGGCGTCAACGGCATCGACCAGGTGCTGGCGAACCGGGTCGGCGACCGCCGTTCGGCGCAGCGCAAGGGACGCGTCGACATCGACGTCGCCCGCTCGCTGTGGGCCCCTCGCGGCACCAGCTTCGCCCCGGCCTTCCTCACCGACCTGGCCGCAGACCACGGCAGCGGGATGCGCGTCGTCGACTTCCGCTCCGACCCCGAGACGGCACGCTCCGCCATCAACGCCTGGGTCGCCGGTGCCACGGACCAGGCCATCACCCAGATCGCGCCCCGTGGATCCGTCTCGGACGTCAGCTCGCTGGTGGCGGCGTCGGCGCTCTACCCCCGTGCGCCGTGGGAGGTGCGCTTCCCCGCCGACCGCACCCGCCCCTCCCGCTTCACCGTCGACGCCGGCGAGTCCGTCGATCCGCCGACGATGCAGCTGGCGACCGGGGAGGGCCTGCTGCACGCCCGCGGCGACGGCTTCGACGCCGTGGAGCTGCCCTACCTCGGACAGGAGCTGGCACTGCTCCTGATCGTGCCCGACCCCGGCACCTTGGACGCCTTCACCGACCAGCTCGACGCCGGTCGCCTCGACCAGATCGTGCAGTCGCTCCAGCCGGGCCCGGTCGACCTGCGCCTGCCGCGCTTCGCCTTCACGAGCGACCTCGATCTCGATGCCGCGCTCCGGTCCCTGGGCGCGACCGACGCCCTCGACGACCGCCTCGCCGAGTTCGGCGGGATCACCACCGACGAGCCGCTCAGCCTCAGCGCGAACCTGCACCAAGCGTTCGTGTCCGTCGACGAGGAGGGGACACAGGCGCGGGCCGCCACCGTGCAGGCCCCGGCCGAGGCCGTCCCACCCGGCCCGGCCACGGCGACCCGCCTGGTGGTCGACCGGCCCTTCCTGTTCGCACTGCGCGATCGCCAGACGGGCGTGCTGCTCGCCCTCGGTCACGTCGTCAACCCGCTCGGCTAGGGCGGGGGCCAAGACGGGAGCCGGCGCCCGGGGTCGTCGGTCGGGGTCGGC
Organism: Acidimicrobiales bacterium; assembly: GCA_041394145.1. Classification (GTDB taxonomy): domain Bacteria; phylum Actinomycetota; class Acidimicrobiia; order Acidimicrobiales; family Acidimicrobilacustridaceae; genus JAWKIW01. Next base: position 10,883 of record JAWKIW010000033.1, on the reverse strand, counting down.
AGGCGCGTCGCCCGGGCCGTCGTGCGCACCGTGGCGGGCCCGCCGGGCGAGGTCGCGTCGACCCACAGCGACACCTCTCCGCCGGGCGAGGTGGGCCCGACGTGGTGCACGCTGACCTCGTCGGCCCGCAGGATCGGCTCCCGGAACTCGACCTCCACCCGTCGGGGCCACGATGGGCCCTCGTCGACGTCGGCCAGCACCTCTTCCACCACCGCCCAGGCGGCGGCGTTGTTCACGTGGCCGAGGACGTCGAAGTCCACGAAGCGCAACGCCCACGGGCGGCAGGACGTCCCGTCGGGCACCGCGCCGACATGCCGCAACCGAGCGGTGACCCGGCGGCCGGCCGCGGCGGCGCCGTACACCTCGTCGAAGCCCGGCACCAGTGGAGCGGGACGGCCGGATCGAGGATGGACGTGCACCCAGAGCGCGACCGTCTCGAGGTGGGCACCCCGGTCGCCCGTGACCGACACCCGGCGCTCGGCCCAGTGGCTGCCGGTGCCCGAGCACCACGTCGCCAACGTGAGGCGCTCGCCGGCGGCCGCCGGCGCGTGCACCTCGACCACCGCCCGCCGCACGACCCAGGGGAAGGGGTCGTCGATGCCGGCGTCGACGGCGTCGTCGGCGGCCGCGTCCTGGAGGTAGCGGGCCAGCGCATCGAGGCGGAGCCGACCCTTGGGGCTGGTGTCGCCGAAGCGCACGAGACGATCGGACCGGTGCACGCGGCCGGCGGCCGGCGCCTCGAGGAGGGCCTCGGCCCCCGGTGCTCGCATCGACGCGGAGGCTACACACTGGGTCCGCCGCCGACGCCGCTCGAGATGGGACCGAGCGCTGGGGTGAAAATGGATTGACGGCGCCGGTGCAGCATGCTCCCATTGCCGCTACCGACCGCCACGGCCCGTGAGCGGTCGGCGACGAGCACGGAGATCCACGACGATGACGAGCGCCCACCACAACCACGCCGGCCGCATGGCCAGCCACGGTGTGGTCGTGCGCGCCGCCGTAGCGCCGACGACCTCCTCGTGGCCGATCCTCGAGCCGACCACCGGCGCCACCGCCGCCCTCGCGGGCTACCCGGCCTTCACCGACGCCGACAAGCCCCGCTCCCAGCGGCCTCCGGAGCCCTCGCCCTGACCCACCACGCGAGGGACAGCACTCCGAAGGCCGCCGGGACACCCCGGCGGCCTTCTTGCTTCTCGGCCTCGCTCCCGCCGCCCGGGACCGCCTGCCCGAGCGGCACCGCCCACCCAGACCCATGCACACCCAACGAGCCGGGACCCGAACGGAGACCGGGAGGAGAGGAAAGGGACGCCAGATGCTGGCCCCGCAGACCGAAGAGAGCTTCACGACCGACTGGTGGGAGGACGCCCGCTGCCGCGACGGCGAGGGGTCGCTCACCGCCGCGTTCTTCTCCGAGGAGCTCCAGGACATCGCCCGCGCCAAGGCCCTGTGCGCCGAGTGCCCGGCCATGGGGCCCTGCCTCGAGGGTGCCATCGCCCGGCGAGAGCCGTGGGGGGTCTGGGGCGGTCAGCTGTTCCTGAACGGCCGGGTCCTCGCCACGAAGCGCCGGCGCGGACGGCCGCCGAAGCACCCTCGGCCCGAGGACCGGCTGCCGGAGGTCCCCATCCCGGTGCACCTGCAGTCCCGCGTCCGGTTCCGGACGGCCTCCTGAAGCCCTCCTCGGCGCCCCGCCGGCCGGCGGCGCCGAGGACCATCAGTGGGCCCGGCTCCCCCTCGAGGCCCCACCACACCGCAGGGCCCCCGCCTCCCCGGGCGGGGCCCTGCCGCGCCAGCCCTCCCACCGCCGGGACGGGACCGACGACCCCGCTCCCGTGGACCTTCGCCGCTGTGGCAGCGCCCGCCGGCACGGCTAGCGTCGGGGGTCGGTCCGGAAGGTCGGTGGCGCACGGCCACGACTACGTTCCGGCCCGACACGTGCCGCTGACCTCGTCAGACCCGCTGCACGACCTCCCCGCCGAGGACCGGCCTCCCACCCGGTCCCGGCGGCGTCCGGCCGGGCTGCTGTGGGCCCTCGCCCTCGGCACCCTCGTGCTGGCGATCGCCATCGCGGTGGCCCTGCGCACCGACGGCGGGTCGTCGTCGGCCGGCGCCTCGAGCTCCACCACGAGCCCCGGCGGCGGCCCCGACCTCGTGGGCGAGCGGTTGCCCACCACGCCGATCGAGACCTTCGACGGCCGGCCGGTGGTGCTCACCGACCTCGTGCCGGAGGGCAAGCCGGCAGTGGTCAACTTCTTCGCCTCGTGGTGCGTGCCGTGCGTCACCGAGATGCCCGACCTCGAGCAGGCCCACCAGGCGCACGGCGGCCAGGTCACCTTCGTCGGCGTCAACGTCAACGACAGCGTCGACAACGGCCGCAGCACCGTGACCCGCACCGGCGTCACCTACGAGGTGGCCCGAGACCCGCTCGGCGACCTGCTCACCGCGGTCGGTGGCGTGAACATGCCCACGACCGTGTTCGTGAAGGCCGACGGCACGGTGGCAGCGGTGCACACCGGTCAGGTGACCCGTGAGGAGATCGACGCCACCCTGCGGAACCTCGGAGCATGAGGTCGCGAGCCGTCGACCGCTCGCCGTCGTCCGGGGAGACAGGACGGTGATCGACGCTCCGATCGCACTGGCCTTCGGCGCCGGCATGATCGCCACGGTGAACCCGTGTGGGTTCGCCATGCTCCCCGCCTACCTCTCGTACTTCCTGGGGCTCGAGGACACCTCGGCCGACGCGGAGGCCGGGGTGTTGCGAGCCCTCGCGGTGGCCGGGACCGTGTCGGCGGGCTTCCTCGTGGTGTTCTCGGTCGTGGGCCTGCTCATCACCCAGTTCTCGTTGTCGATCGAGCAGCACCTGCCCTGGGTCACCATCGTCATCGGCGCCGGCCTGCTGGTGCTCGGGGTCGCCATGCTCCGCGGGTTCTCCTTCACCGTGTCGCTGCCGAAGCTGAACAAGGGCACGGAGAGCCGGACGCTCGGATCGATGTTCCTGTTCGGCGTGTCCTACGCCATCGCCTCCCTGTCCTGCACCATCCCCGTGTTCCTGGCCACCCTCTCGAGCACGCTCAGCCGTTCGTCGTTCCTCTCCGCGCTCGTGGTGTTCCTGGCCTACGCCCTCGGCATGGCGCTGGTGCTCGGCGTGCTCACGCTGGCCATCGCCCTGGCCCGCCACTCCATCGTGCGGCGGATGAAGGGCTTCATGCGCTACGTGAACCCCATCTCGGGCGTGCTGCTGGTGCTCGCCGGGCTGTACCTCGCGTACTACGGCTGGTACGAGCTGCGGGTGTACGGGGGTGAGACCAGCGGCGGTGGGCCCGCCCGTGTCGTGTTCGACCTGAACAGCCGCATCAGCGACTGGGTCCAGTCCGTCGGCGCCACGCGCATCGGGATCGTGCTGGCCGGCGTCATCGCCTTCGTCGTGATCGTGTCGATCGGCCTGCGGGTGTCGCGTCCCGAGCGCGACGAGACCTCCGACCACGCCTCGTCCTGACGCGGTGCTCGTCGCGGCGTGCCGGCAGCCGGCCGGTACCGTCGACCCGACGATGCTGACCGATCTCCTTCGCATCGACGGGGTCACCGAGCACCTCGAGCTGCGCTCGTCCCTCGGCTTCCTCGCCCTGCACGGCGGGTCGCTCGAGCGCGGCACCGACGCGGTCGCCGAGGAGGCGGCCCGTCGTGCGGGCGCCTCCTACTACGCCGTGCGCCAGCCGGAGGACCTCCGCTGGCACCTACCGTCCACGGCCTTCGACCCCGACGCCTCGCCGGCCCTCGCCACCGTGCTCGAGCACTGCGAGGTGGTGGTCTCGGTGCACGGCTACGGCCGGGCCGGGCTGTTCACCTCGGTCCTGCTCGGGGGTCGGAACCGTCGGCTGGCCCGTCACGTCGCCGACCACCTGCAGACGGCGCTGCCCGAGTACGACGCCGTCGCCGAGCTCAGCCGCATCCCCCGCGAGCTGCGCGGCCTGCACCCGGACAACCCGGTGAACCGACCCGAGGGAGCCGGCGTGCAGGTCGAGCTGCCGCCGCGGATCCGCGGCCTCGGGCCCCACTGGGACGGCCGACGGCACGAGTGGCCGGCGGGGCGATCGCCCCACACCGAGGCGCTCGTCGCCGCGCTGGCCGCGGCGGCACGGTCGTGGCCGATCACCGCGGCGTGAGCCGCCGAACGCCCGGGCCGAGGCCGTTAGCCTGCCGCCATGGATCTGCGCATCTTCATCGAGCCGCAGCAGGGCGCCACCTACGGCGACCAGCTCGCCGTGGCGAAGGCCGCCGAGGACCTGGGCTTCGACGGCTTCTTCCGGTCCGACCACTACCTGAAGATGGGCGAGGTGAGCGGCCTACCCGGCCCGACCGACACCTGGGTGACGCTCGGAGCGATCGCCCGGGAGACGAGCACCATCCGCCTGGGCACCCTGGTGTGCTCTGCGACCTTCCGGCTCCCGGGTCCGCTGGCGGTGGCCGTCGCCCAGGTCGACGAGATGAGCGGCGGGCGGGTCGAGCTCGGGCTCGGTGCCGGCTGGTTCGACGACGAGCACACCGCCTACGGCATCCCCTTCCCGACGACGGCGCAGCGCTTCGCGATGCTCGAAGAGCAGCTGCAGGTGATCACCGGCCTGTGGCACACCCCGTCGGACGGCGACTTCTCCTTCGAGGGCGACCACTACACGGTCGTCGGCTCCCCGGCGCTCCCGACACCGGTCCAGCCCGGTGGCCCTCCGGTCATCATGGGCGGGTACGGCCCCCGCAAGACACCCGATCTCGCCGCCCGCTTCGCCCGAGAGTTCAACGTCCCCTTCCCACCCCTCCCCGCCTTCCGGGAGCAACGGGAGCGGGTGCAGGCCGCGTGCGAGGCGGCCGAGCGCGACCCCGACTCGATGCTGTTCTCGGCGGCGCTCGTGGTGTGCTGCGGACGCAGCGACGAGGAGGTCGAGCTCCGGGCCGGCAACATCGGGCGCGCCGCCGCCGAGCTGCGGGCCAACGGCGCAGCCGGTTCCCCCGCCGAGGTGCTGGAGACGCTGGCCGCCTTCGCCGAGGCCGGGGCCGACCGCGTCTACCTGCAGGTGCTCGACCTGCACGACCTCGACCACCTCGCCCTGCTCGGCGAGGAGGTGCTCCCGCTGGTGCGGTGAGCGACCGAAGGCGAGATCAGGGCGACAGCCGCTCGATCACCCACGCGTCACCCTGGCGCCGATAGCGGAGCCGATCGTGCAGCCGCGACGGGCGGCCCTGCCAGAACTCGAGCTCATCGGGCAGGACCCGGTAACCACCCCACTGGTCGGGACGAGGCACCACTTGCTCGGCGAACCGACGCTCGACCTCCGCCTAGCGCCCGTCGAGCCACCTCCGGTCGGGGATCACCTGGCTCTGCAGCGAGGCCCACGCCCCGATCTGGCTCCCCCGCGGCCGACTGGCGAAGTACTCGTCGGATTCGTCGGTGCCCACCCGCTCGACCGAACCGGACACCCGGACCTGGCGCGAGAGCTGGTTCCAGGGGAAGCACAGCGCGGCGACGGCGTTCGCCGCGAGGTCACGGGCCTTGGCGCTCTCGTAGTTCGTGAAGAACACGAAGCCGTGATCGACGCCCTTGAGCAGCACGTGGCGCGCTGACGGCCGACCGTGCGCATCGGCCGTGGCCAGGATGGTGGCCTCCGGCTGATGCACACCCGCCGCGAAGGCCTCGCGGTACCACCGGTCGAACTGTGCGAGGGGATCGGGATCGACGTCGGCCTCGGCCAGTCCTGCAGCCTCGAGCTCGCGTTGTCGGGCGACGATGTCCATGGCAGGAGTGAACCTCGCCGACCCCTCACCCGCCAAACCGCTCCCTGCCGACGCCACGGTGCTCAGGCGATGCCGAAGGTGAAGGCCACCACGGTCACCGCCAGGACGAGGACGGCGACGAGCCCGTCGATGGCCAGGACGGCGAGCCGTCGATCGCCCGCTCGACCGGAGCGCAGCATCGAGCCCAGTCCGGCCGAGCCGTGCACGAGCGCCAGCACCAGCACCGCCCAGTCGAGCGCCCGCACCGCCGGCGACGACCACCGCGCCTCGAGGCCGGCGGCGTTGACGGCGGAGACGTCCCCGAAGACGTGGAGCGACGCGAACCACACCGGGAAGACGACCAGGAGCACCCAGGCGCTGGCCCGGGCCACGTGCCAGCGCCACGACGGCTCGGCGACCGTCGGGCTCACCGCAGCCAGCCTTGCACGGAGGGCCACAGCACGAGGGCGACTGCCGGCATGGCCAAGGCCGCGGTCACGAAGGCGACCGCCGCACGTCCGACCCGCTCGTGAGCTGCCACCCCCGGGCGCAGCTCCTCCAGCATCCGGCGCAAGCCATCGAGGCTGTGGAACAGCGCCGCCACCACCACGACCGAGAGCACCAGGCGCACCCCGACGCTGTCATAGAGCGAGTGGAGGCGGGTGAAGGCACCGCGGCTCACGCCGGCGACGACGAGGTCGATGGCCGCCCAGATGGCGTAGGCGAACACGACCAGACCGGCCACCGGCCCCCACCGGAGCCGCCGGCGCGCCAGGGGCGGGACGCGCTCCGGCGAGCGGTCGCCCATCGTGGCCTCAGCGGGTGATCGCCCGGGCCCCCCGCAGGTAGGGCAGGAGGACGTCGGGCACCGTCACGGACCCGTCCGGCTGGCGATGTGTCTCCACCAGGGCCGCCCACACCCGGGGCACCGCCAGCGCCGAGCCGTTGAGGGTGTGCAGGACCTCGGGACGCTTCTCGCCACTCGGTCGATAGCGGATGTTCGCTCGTCGCGCCTGGTAGTCGGAGAACCACGACACCGACGAGACCTCGAGCCACTGGTCGACACCCGGGGCGTAGACCTCGATGTCGAACGAGCGGTGGTGGGACTGGCCCATGTCGCCGGTGCAGATGTCGACCACGCGGTAGGCGAGGCCGAGCGCGGCGATGGTGCCCTCGGCCCGGGCCAGCAGCTCATCGAGCATCTCCGGCGCCTGGGCCGGGGTGGCGTACGCGAGGATCTCCACCTTGTCGAACTCGTGCACGCGCAGCAGACCCCGCGTGTCGCGGCCGGCGGAGCCCGCTTCTCGCCGGAAGCACGGCGAGTAGGCCATCAGGCGCATCGGCAGGTCGGCCTCGTCGAGGATCTCATCCCTCGCCAGCGAGGTCAGCGGCACCTCGGCGGTGGGGATGCACCAGAGGTCGTCGCGCTCGATGTGGTAGGCGTCGTCGGCGAACTTCGGGAGCTGGCCGGTCGCCGTCAGCGTCGACGACAGCACCAGGCTCGGGGGTCGGATCTCCTCGAAGGCGTCGGCGTTGCGATCGAGGGCGAGCTGGCACAGCGCTCGAGCCAGCGTCGCACCCTGGCGCCGGAACATCGTGAACATCGAGCCCGAGATCTTGACCGCCCGCTCGAGGTCGAGGATCCCGAGCTCGGTCCCCACCTCCCAGTGGGGAACTCGTTGGTGCGCGGCATAGCCGTCGGGCTCGAAGCCGACCACCCGCAGCACGGGGTTGTCCTCGGGGCCGGCACCGTCGGGGGCGTCGGGCGACGGGAGGTTGGGGATCCGCAGCAGCAGGTCGCGGATCTCGGCCTGGATCCCCTCGACACGTCCGTCGAGTCGCGCTCCTCGTCGCCGAGACCACGGCTCTGCGCCTGCAGGAGCTCGGCGTCACCGTCGCGACCCTCTCGGCGCGCCGCGCCCACGTCCTTCGAGAGCGCCTTGACGCGGCTGCGCACGTCGTCGCGAGCGGCCACCAGGCGACGGACCTCCTCGTCGAGCTGGCGCACCCGTTCGAGCGAGGACAGGTCGTCACCGCGCCGGGCGAGCGCGGCGTGCACGGCATCGAAGTCGCGGCGCAGGAGACGGACGTCGATCATGGGCGCACAACGTAGCCGCCGACGCGGCAGGCACCGGTGGGTGATTGGGCGGTGCGCGGGCCGCAGGTAGCGTCGCTCCGATGGCTCGACCGGTCGGCGAGATCGCCCTCGAGGTCAGCGACCTCGTGGTCCGCTACGGCGACGTCACCGCCGTCGACCACCTGTCCTTCTCGGTGGGTCGAGGTGAGCTGGTGGCCCTCCTCGGCCCCAACGGCGCCGGCAAGACCTCCACGATCGAGTGCCTCGAGGGCTTCCGCCGACCGTGGAGCGGCGAGGTTCGGGTGCTCGGCCTCGACCCGCTCGCCGACCACGCCGAGCTGACGAGGCGGATGGGCGTCATGTTGCAGGCCGGTGGCGTGTACACGGGCATCCGCCCTGCCGAGGTCGTGCGGCTGTTCGCCTCGTACTACGACGACCCTCTCGATCCCGACGAGCTGCTCGACCGGGTCGGGCTGCGCGACCGCGCCCGATCGACCTGGCGGCACCTGTCCGGCGGCGAGCAGCAGCGCCTGTCCCTCGCGCTGGCGCTGGTGGGACGACCACAGATCGCCTTCCTCGACGAGCCGACCGCCGGCATCGACCCGCACGGTCGTCAGCTGATCCGCTCCGTGGTGGCCTCCCTGCGGGACGACGAGGTCACCGTCGTGCTGACCACGCACGACCTCGACGAGGCAGAGCGCCTGGCCGACCGCGTGCTCATCGTCGACCACGGCCACCTGCTGGCCGCCGGCACCCCGGCCGAGCTGATGGACGCCGGCCAGACCGACGAGGTCCGCTTCGGGGCTCCCCCCGGGCTCGACGTCGCCGCCCTCTCGGCCGAGCTGGGCGCCACGGTCACCGAGCCCTCTCCGGGCGACTACCACGTCGCCGCACCTCCAGCACCGGCGCTGGTGGCCGCCCTCACCGCCTGGCTGGCCGAGCACGACCAGCCACTGCGCGACCTCCGCGCCGAGCGACAGACGCTCGAGGACGTCTTCCTCCGGCTCACCGCGTCGGGGGACGGCGGCGGCACCGTGGATCAGGCCCCGGCCGATCGTCGCCCCCGACGGCCGGGACGCGCACGGGGCCGTCCATGAGGGCCTTCGTCGCCCAGCTGCGGACCGAGCTCACCCTCAGCCTCCGGCAGGGCGAGCAGGTGCTGGTGAGCCTCGGCATCCCGTTGCTGCTGCTCGTCTTCTTCTCCCTGGTCGATGTGCTCCCCAAGCCGGCCGGCGTCGACGAACCGGTCGACTTCCTCACGCCGGGGATCCTCGCCCTGGCGGTGATGTCGAGCGCCATGGTGAGCCTCGGCATCGGCACCGGGTTCGAGCGGCAGTACGGCGTGCTCAAGCGGCTCGGGGCGACACCGTTGGGGCGCCCTCGGCTCGTCGCCGCCAAGATCGCCATGGTGGCGTGCCTGCTCGCCCTGCAGGTGACCGCCATCGTCGCGGTGGCGACGCTCCTGGGGTGGCGCCCCACCGGGTCCCCCGCCCTGGCGGTGCCCGCCATCGCCCTCGGCACCGCCGCCTTCGCCGGCATCGGGCTGCTGCTCGCCGGCACCCTTCGGGGGACGCTGAACCTGGCCGTGTGCAACGGCCTCTACCTCGTGCTGCTGCTGCTGGGCGGGATGATCATCCCGCTCGAGCGCCTCCCGGGCGCGGTCGAGCTCGTCGCCCGGCTCCTCCCCGCGGCGGCGCTGTCCGAGGTGCTCGATGCCGCCCTCATGGGCGGGCCGCAGCCCGCCGCAGCATGGGCGGTGCTCGCCGTCTGGGCCGTCGCCGCCCCGGCGGTCGCCGCCGCCGCCTTCCAGTGGGAGTGACCGGAGCGCTCGGCCCGGCGACGGCCGAAGGCGGACCTACAGCCCCATCTGGTCCTTGATCGCCGAGAAGTCCGGCGTCCAGTAGCGGAACACCGTGAGCACGCAGAGGTACAGGGCCAGCGCCAGTGCGATCCCGGCGTAGAAGATCGTCGTCAGCACCTTCTTGTCGAAGCGCAGGTGCATGAAGACGTACGCGACCAGGAAGAACTTGACCGCGGCCAGGATCAGCAGGGTGGCGACCAGGAACCGGTCCTTGAAGATGTCGGTCAGGTAGTACGTCGAGACCTCGACCGCGGTGATGGCGGTCAGGACGACGGCGACGATGACGTAGAGGCGGTCGCGCGAGTACTCCTTGACCGCGCCGTCGAGGACCTCGGTCGGGACCTTCGCCTGCGGATGGTGCTCGTGCGTGGCAGCCATGGCCTGGGGCGCTCCTAGGGGATCAGGTAGACGAGGGCGAAGATGACGATCCACACCACGTCGACGAAGTGCCAGTACAGCCCGACGACCTCGACCGTCTCGGCCTTGTGCTCCGGCAGGTTGCCCTTGACCGAGAGCAGGAAAAGCGACAGCAGCATGATGATGCCGACGGTGACGTGGACGCCGTGGAACCCGGTGAGGGTGTAGAAGGCCGACGAGAAGCGGCTGGTGGTGTAGCCGAGGCCCTCGCGGTAGAAGCTGGTGAACTCGTAGACCTGGCCGGCGATGAAGGTCGAGCCCAGCAGCGCCGTGGCGACGAGCCACGCCCTGGTCCGGTGGTGGTCGCCGCGCTCGATGGCCGACACCGCCAGCACCATGGTGAGCGAGCTCATGAGCAGCACGAACGAGCTCACCGACGTGAAGGGGATGTCGAAGATCTCCTTCGGGCCGGGCCCCTGTCCGGGTAGCGGGTGCTTGTACAGCAGGAACGTGGTGATGAGCCCGCCGAAGAGGAGGCACTCGGACCCGAGGAACAACCACATCGCCAGCTTGGTGTTGGAGATGCCCGTGTTCGTGTCGTGGACCGGGTGGAACGACTCGGCGCTCGCGTCGAGGCCGGACTCGTGGGCCTGCTCGAAGGTCGTGCTAGCCAACGGTCTCGACCTCCTTGTCGGCGGCCTCGCCCTCGGGGACGGTGCTGCCTTCGGAGGTGGCCTCCTCGTCGGAGTGTCCGGACGGCCCGTGGTGCTCGTCGCCATGGACGACGTCGGGGTCGTCAGGGGGTTCGAGCGCCCAGCCGTAGAGGCC
>JAWKIW010000032.1:0-25806 GCA_041394145.1 Acidimicrobiales bacterium | reverse complement strand
GTGCTGGCCGGCAACGGCCCGGTGTTCTCGGCCGGTCACGACTTCGCCGACATGGCGGGGGCCTCGCTCGAGGACATGCGTCGCCTGCTGTGGACCTGCACCGAGGTGACGGACGCCATCCAGTCGGTGCCCCAGGTGGTGATCGCCCGGGTCCACGCGCTGGCGACAGCCGCGGGCTGCCAGCTGGTGGCGACCTGCGACCTGGCCGTCGCCGCGGCGTCGGCCGGCTTCGCCGCTCCCGGTGGCAAGGGGGGCTGGTTCTGCACCACGCCGATGGTGGCCATCGGGCGCACCGTGTCCCGCAAGCGGGCGCTCGAGCTGGCGCTCACCGGCGACGTCATCGATGCACCCACCGCCCTGGCGTGGGGTCTGGTGAACCGGGTGGTGCCCGACGAGGACCTCGACGCCGCGACCGCCGACCTCCTGGCCCGGGCCACGCGCGGGTCGCCCGCCTCGAAGGCCCTCGGGAAGCAGGCCTTCTACACCCAGATCGGCATGGACCAGCCCCAGGCGTATGCCTACGCGGTGGAGGTCATGGCTGCCGCCTCCCAGACGCCCGACGCCCGGGAGGGCGTCGCCGCCTTCCTCGACAAGCGCCCGGCTCGCTGGGCCTGAAGGGTCGGGTCGTCGTTCGGACCGCGGCAGGGGTGCCGGTGGGGACGACCCGGCCCGGGCGCTCGCCTCAGCGATCGGGGTCGAGGAGGTCTTCGGCGGCCTGGCGCACCTGCCGATCGCGGTCGGTGGTGGCGCGGTCGAGCGCCGCATCGACCTCGGGCCCGGCGAAGGGCGCCAGGGCCAGGACGGCCCGGCGCCGCACCGTCGCCCGATCGCCCGTGGCGGCCAGGATCGCCGGCAGCCCCCGCTCGTCCCCCACGGCGCCCAGGGCGGCGACGGCTGCCTCCCGCACCAGCGCGTCGTCGTGGGCGGTGGCCAGCGCGGCCAGCCGCGTCGGCACCCAATCGGGCGGCGGGGCGCCGTCGGGACGGCGGTCGGCGCCGTGGCGCTCGCCGGTGGCCCAGGCGGCCACCTCCACCACGGTGGGGTCGGCGTCGGCGAGCAGGCCGACCAGCGCGTCGTCGAGCGCCGCGCCGAGCGCGGGCGCGACGGCCAGCGCCTCGGCGGTGCGCCGACGGACAGCGGCGGCGGGGTCGCGGGCGGCGGCGGCCAGCTCGTCGCCGGTCAGCGAGCCGAGCCGTTCGAGCGCGCCGAGGGCGGCGGCGCGGACGCCGGGGTCGGGATCGGCGAGCAGGGCACGAGCCGCGGGGAGGTCCCCCTCGTGGCCCGCCAGCACCGCGCGGCGCCGCCGCTGGGCTGCAGGTGCCGGCGACGTGGCGGTGTCCGGTCCCGGGGGGTCGTGGCGTTCGGTGCTCATCGACAGGTCGGCCCGGTCGTGCCTCGGTCGACGACGACGGCTCAGGCCAGCGTCGCCACCGCGGCGATGACGAGCAGGACGAGCACGATCCCGATGGCGATCGCCACCAGCACCCCGCCGATCGACACCAGCACCCCGGCGCCCAGCAGCCCGCGCAGGCGCTCCCACCAGCGCGGGTTGGGTCGGGCATCACGGGCGGGGTAGAGGCCCGGGTCGGTGACGACCTTGCGGCTGCGGCGGCCGAAGCGGGGCGCCGAAGCAGCGCCGGCGGCAGAGGTGGTGGTGGTCGAGGTGGCCGGTCCGCTCGCCGCCTCGGCGGTCGGGGCGGGCACCGGCGCGGGCGGGACACCGGTCGGGCGTGGGTCGTCGGAGGCGTCGTCGGGATGGCCGGTCGCCGCCGGGGGAGCGTCGGCGGGCCGAGGTGCCGGCGCCGGGTCGGCCACCGGTGCCGTCTTCTTGGCGTGCTGGGGTTGGTACCGGCGGCGCGCCATCAACGGCCGCCGCCTCGGGAACCACCAGGGGGTTGGCGTCGTTGCAGCGGGGACGAGCCCGGGACCACCACGTCGTGAGGTGGGGATGTGCAGTCGGCATGGCAGGCTGTGACGTCCGGTTCGAGTGCCTCGTCGATGGCGGCGCGGCCGCAGCGCCCGACGAACAGGAAGGTCCGGTCATCAGCGACGAAGCCGAAGCCCCGAGCGTACCGCCGGCCGACACCCCGGTCGACGTCGACGCGGCCCCCGTCACGGTGGTCACCGCTGACGGCGCGCCCGCCGAACCTCCCGCCGAGGCTCCGACGCCTGCCTCCCCGGCGGTGCGGCGTCGGCGGAAGCGCTGGCTGATCCTCGGGCTCTCGGTGGGCCTCGTCTCGGCGGTGCTCATCGCCGCCAGCTTGATCCCGGTGCCGTACTACACGATCGCTTCCGGCTCCGTGCGCACCACCGAGCCCCGCATCAAGGTCGACGGCACGGCCGCCTTCGATCACCCGGGCGACGTCTCGTTCACGACGATCTCGTTCGCCCCGGCCACGGTGCTCACGGCGGTGCTCGGGTGGCTCGACCCCTCCGTCGAGGTGCTCGACGAGAAGACGGCGCTCGGTGGTCAGCAGCCCGACGAGAACCGCAAGCGCAACCTCGAGCTGATGGACAGCTCCAAGCAGGCGGCCCAGGTCGGGCGCTGCGCAAGCTCGGCTACCAGGTCGGTGCTTCCGGCACGGGTGCGGTGATCGCCTTCACCAAGCCGGGCACGCCCGCCGCCTCGGTGCTCGAGGTCGGTGACGTGGTGACCGCGGTCGACGGCACCCCCATCGGGCTGTCCGACGAGCTGGTCGCCGCCATCGGCGCCCGCCAACCCGGCGACAAGGTGGCGCTCACCGTCGAGCCGGCGGCCGGTGGCGCGCCGAGACGCGCACGGTCGAGCTGATCGCCCGCGACGACGGGTCGGGCAAGGCGATGCTCGGGGTGCAGGCCGGCACCCGCAACATCACGTTCGACCTGCCCTTCTCGGTCACCATCGACTCGGGTGACGTGGGTGGACCGTCCGCCGGGCTGGCGTTCACGCTCGGCACCATCGACAAGCTGACGCCGGGGGCATCACCGGTGGCAAGCAGATCGCCACCACCGGCACCATCGACCTCGCCGGTCGTGCCGGTCCGGTGGGGGCGTGCCCCAGAAGACCGTGGCCGTGCGCCGCTCCGGCGCCGCGGCCTTCCTGGTGCCGCGGGACGAGTACGAGGACGCCAAGCGCTTCGCCGGCGACATGCCGGTGATCCCGGTCGACACGCTCGACGATGCCCTCGCCGCCCTCGGCAGCCTGGGCGGCGACACCGCCAACCTCGCCCAGGCACCCGCCCAACCGGCCGGCTGACCCGCTCGGGCGATCACCCCCGGCCGCCCCGCACCCGCCCGGACGCGGGCGGAGGGGCCGGTCACTACGATGCCGGCCGTGGCCTACGAGGTCGATCCGGAGCTCCCCGGTGCCTTCGATCCGGACGGCATCGCGCAGCGTGACTTCGCGGTGGTTCGTCGCGGCTTCGATCCCGCCGCCGTGCGGGCCTTCCTCGCGGCCGTCGCCGACGAGCAGGCCGAGCTGCGCCGCCGAGGGCACGGCGCCGAGCTGCAGGTCGCCGACCTCCTCGGTCGCCTCGACGACGCCGAGGCGCTGCGGGAGGAGGCCGACGCCCGAGCGGCGGTGCTGGAGCGCGAGCTCGCCGACGTGCGAGCCGAGGATGCGCTGCGGGCGGCGGCCGACGAGGCCGAGCTGGCCCGGCACCACGATGCCCTGGAGGCCGCCCGCCGGGAGGTGGCGGCGCTCGAGCGCCGCCTGGCGTCGCAGGACGCGGGCGTGCCGGAGGCGCTCGCCGCGCTGGTCGCCGATGCGCTGCCCGCCGCCGACGCCGCCTCGGTCGGGGAGGAGACGGCGCGGTGCTGGCGGCTGCGCACGAGGCCGCCGAGGCCATCCGCACCCGGGCGCTCGCCGACGGGGGCGGTGGAGGCCGCGGCGCGCGAGCTCGCGCAGCGGGTGGTGCTCGACGCCGAGGCCGAGGCGGCCGCCGTGCTCGAGGCGGCGCACCGGGAGGCGACCGAGGTGGTCGCCGAAGCGGTTGCCGAGGCCCAGACGCAGGCCGAGCAGGGCGCGGCGGCCGCCGAGGCGCTGGTGGCGGACGCGCCCGGTGGCGCCGAGCGCTGCTCGAGGAGCTGACGGCTCGGCGCCGTCGGCTGCGCCACCAGGTCGAGCAGCTGCAGGCTGCCCGTGACCGGCTGCTCGAGGTGCTCGACGCCGCCGGCACCACCCTCGCCGAGGTGCGCCGGCGTCGACGATGCGCTGCCCGCGGCGTGCGGCGGCGGCGGAGGTCGACGAACCCGATGCCGCCGAGGTGGCCGCCGAGGTCGCCGCCGCCACGGCCTCACGAACTGTGGCTGATGACGCGCCGACGTGATGCCGGTGCCGGGGCCGGGTGACCCAGCCGAACCGAGCGCCGATCGCGCCGAACCGAGCGCCGACCCCGACGGCCGGCTCTTCGACCGGTTGCGCGACCAGGCGGGCGACGGGCGCACCGACGGGCCGCGGCGGCAGGTCACCCGGCGCCTGAAGAAGGCGCTGACCGACGAGGAGAACGCCCTGCTCGACCGGGTCTGCCGGGGTCGCCGGCTGCCCGCTCCGATCGAGGCTCTGCCCGATGCGCCCGCGCGCCGCGAGGTGCTGGTCGAGGCCGCCGCGCCGCTCGGGCCGACGGCGGCCGTCCTCGTCGCCGACCGGCTCGCCGATCCCCTCGGCGCCCGGGTCGAGGCCGCCCTCACCGCCGCCTCGGACCCCGACGACGCCGCCCGCAAGCTGCGGGCGGTGTACCGCGAGTGGCGCGACGAGCGGGTGACGGCGGCGATGCGAGCGGTGCCGGAACCCTCCTCGCCGCGGGCCGAGACCCGCCGCCGCTGAGGCCGGGTCTCCGCCTGCACTTTTCGGCAGCGACCTCCTAGGCTGACCGACCGTGCGTGCGCCCTCGGACATGCCCCGTCGCCGACGTCGCCGCCGCGTGTCGAACCGGGGACGCATCGCGCTCATCGTCGTCGCCGCGGTGCTGTTCCTGCTGTTCACCTCGCTGCGGGGCATCGCGTCGTTCTGGACCGACTACCTCTGGTTCGATTCGGTCCAGCTGTCGAGCGTGTTCACCACGGTCGTCGGCTCGAAGATCACCCTGGCCGCCATCTTCACGCTCGCGTTCTTCCTCCTGATGTGGCTGAACCTGGCGATCGCCGACCGCATCGCCCCGAAGTTCCGCCCCACCGGTCCCGAAGACGAGCTGTTGAACCGCTACCACGCGATGGTCGATCGGCGGGCCGGGCTCATCCGGGCGACGGTGTCGCTCGGGTTCGCCCTGCTCGCCGGGGTGAGCCTCTCCGCCGAGTGGGAGAGCTGGCTGCTGTTCATCAACGCCAAGGACTTCGCCCAGCGCGACGCCATCTTCGACACCGACGTGGGCTTCTACGTCTTCAAGCTCCCCTTCTACACGACCGTCGTCGGCTGGTTGTTCGCGGCGCTCGTGATCATCCTGCTCGTCACGATGGTGGCCCACTACCTCAACGGAGGCATTCGGCTGCAGGCGCCCTTCCAGCGGGTGACCCCGCAGGTCAAGGCCCACATGTCGGTGCTGCTGGCCGCCCTCGCGCTGGTCAAGGCCGTCGACTACTGGCTGCAGCGCTACGAGCTCGTCTTCTCCACCCGGGGCACGGTCGACGGGGCGACCTACACCGACGTCAAGGCCCAGCTGCCGGCCATCTACCTGCTGCTGCTCATCTCGCTGCTGGCCTGTGGGCTGTTCATCTTCAACATCTGGCAGCGGGGGTGGGTGCTGCCCGTCGTGGCCGTCGGTCTGTGGGCGCTGGTCGCGGTGGTCGCCGGCACGGCCTATCCGGCGTTCGTGCAGCGCTTCCAGGTGACGCCCGACGAGTCGGCCAAGGAGCGGCCGTACATCCAGAACAACATCCAGGCCACCCGACAGGCCTACGGGCTCACCGCCGACAAGATCGAGGTCAAGCAGTTCGAGTACGACCAGTCGCGGGAGGCCGCGGCCAGGGGCGTGCGCAACAACCCTGCGACCATCCGCAACGTCCGCCTGCTCGACCCGAAGCGGGTCCCCGACACGTACACGAAGCTGCAGGGCTTCCAGAACTTCTACCGCTTCAACGATCTCGACGTCGACCGCTACAAGGCGCAGGTCCCCGGCTCGGAGCAGATCGCCGAGACGCTCACGGTGGTGTCGGCCCGCGATCTCAACCTCCCCCAGATCCCCCAGCAGACCTGGGAGAACCGGGTCCTCGCCTACACCCACGGCTACGGCCTCGCCATGGCCAACGCCTCGGCGGTGAACCCCAGCGGCGATCCCGACTTCATCGTGAGCGACATCCCGGTGCGTGAGGACGGCGGGCTGCAGGCGAGCGTCGATCAGCCCTTCTTGTACTTCGGTGAGTTCCCCGGCGCGTCGGGCAGCTACGCCATCGCCGACACCCTGCGCGACGAGGTCGCGTACGTCGACCGCAACCAGTCGACGGTCTACGAGCGCTACCAGGGCGACGGCGGGGTCGTGCTCGACTCCTGGCTGCGCAAGGCGGCCTTCGCCCTTCGCTTCGCCGACTGGAACCCGCTGCTGTCGAACTTCGTCACCGACAACTCGAAGATGATCTTCGTGCGCGACGTCCACGATCGGGTCGAGGCGGCGGCACCGTTCCTCGACTGGGACGCCAACCCCTACCCGATCATCGCCAACGGCCGGGTCGTCTACGTCATCGATGGGTACACGTCCACCGACAACTACCCGAACAGCCAGCGGGCCGTCGCCGACGGGCTGCCGGACCGGTCGACGCTCGTCGCACCGAAGCGCTTCAACTACATCCGCAACTCTGTGAAGGCCACCGTCGACGCCTACGACGGCACGATCAAGCTCTACGTCTGGGATCCGTCGGACCCCATCGTGTCCGCCTACCAGTCGGCCTTCCCGACGCTGTTCTCCCCGTCTGACCAGATGCCCGGCGACGTGTACCAGCACGTGCGCTACCCGGAGGACCTGTTCCGCCTCCAGACCAACATGTGGGGCCGGTACCGCCTCGACAGCCCGGACGCCTTCTACCAGCGGACCGGTGCCTGGTCGGTGGCGAGCGAGCCACCCACCACCCCGCAGGGTGGGGCGGTCACCACCACCACGACGGCTGCTCCCGCCGGTGCCTTCGGTGCCCAGCAGCAGCAGCCGGTCCCGGCCCGTGGCCGCGGTCCCGGCATCGATCCGAACTACGTGCTGCTCAAGCTCCCCAAGGAGTCACGCGAGACCTTCGCGCTCATGCGGGAGTTCGTGCCCGTCGGTGACACGTCCGACGTGCAGCAGAACCTCACCTCGTTCATGGTGGCCAAGAGCGATCCCGACAACGACTACGGCAAGCTGATCGTGTACGAGGTGCCGACCCAGAACCAGGTGTCCGGCCCCGTCATCGTCAACTCGAAGATCCTGCAGAACGAGGCGGTCTCCACCCGGATCACCCAGCTCAACCAGCAGGGCTCGAAGGTCGACTTCGGCTCCATGCTGCTGCTCCCGCTCGACAGCTCGGTGATCTGGGTGCGCCCGCTCTACGTCACCTCGGACAACACCCAGAAGGTCCCCCAGCTGAAGAACGTGATCGTGGTGCTGAACGACGAGGTGGTGATGCGGCCGACCCTCAAGGAGGCGCTCACCGATCTCCTCCGGCCGACCGACCCCAACATCGACGTGCAGACCTACGAGACGCAGAAGGCCCCCGACGCCTCCTCGTCGACGACCCCCGGCGCCAGCACGACGACCACGACCCAACCGGGGAGCACGAGCTCGTCGACGACCACCACGACCACGCCGCCGGCGGGGGGTGGTGACGCACAGCAGCTGCTCGACCGGGCGGCCCAGCTCTACGACGAGGCCGATGCTGCGCTGCGGGCCGGCGACCTGGCGACCTACCAGCAGAAGGTGAACGAGGCGGCCGACGACGTACGGCGGGCCCGTCAGCTCCTGTCGAGCGATGCCGGGAGCTCCACGACGAGCACCACCCAGGCGGTGGCCTCGGCCTGACCGGCGAGCCCCGTGGGTCCAACGGGCGATGGCCGTAGCCTGCGGGCATGGCGCGATCGGACCAGGCCCACCCGCTCGACGTCAGCGGCGAGTGGTTCGTCGACACCCGCTGCATCGAGTGCGACGCGGCGCGGCACTGGGCCCCCGGTCTGATCGCGGCCGATGCCGACGGCCTGTCGTACGTCGCCCGCCAGCCGGCGTCTCCCGAGGAGGAAGCCGCCATGTGGCGGGCGTCGGTCGCCTGCCCGACGCAGTCCATAGGAAACCGTTCGATCCGCCGGCCGCCCGCACCGGCCTTCCCGTTCGAGCTCACGCCCGGGGTGCTGGCCATGGGCAACAACGCCCGCAGCTCGTTCGGCGCCCACTCCTACCTGGTGCCACGTCCTGGTGGGAACCTGCTCGTCGACTCGCCCCGCTAGCTCGGCTCGCTCGCCGAACGGGTCGACGACCTCGGGGGCATCGCCCACGTGCTGCTCAGCCACCGCGACGACGTCGCCGATGCTGATCGCTGGGCGGACCGCTACGGCGCCCGGGTGTGGATCCACGCCGAGGACGCCGCCGCTGCGCCCTTTGCCACCGACGTCGTCGATGGTCTCGACGCCGTCGTCATCGCCCCGGCGTGGTGGTCGTGCCGGTACCGGGGCACACCCGCAGAGCGTCGCCTTCCACGTCGACGATCGATGGCTGTTCACCGGCGACACGCTGCACTGGAACCGTCGACGGGAGCACCTCGACGTGTTCCCGGGCCAGACGTGGTACTCGTGGGAGGCGCTCGCCGACTCGATGGACGTGCTCGCCGGGTTGCGGGTCGAGTGGGTGTTCACCGGCCATGGCCGGTGGCACCACGTGGGAACCGACCGCTACGCCGACCAGATGGCCGGCCTCGGAACGTCGATGCACGAGGTCGGACGGTCCGCCTGGCGCCGCCGACCGGGCACGTCGTTCGCCTGACCCTCGACCTCGAGCAGTGGTCGAGTGGTCCTCGGGACCCACGCCGGGTGGGCCACCGGGCCCACCTCGTGCCGCTCTTGAGTGGATCTTGAGGAAAACGGGCCGTGCGGTCCTCATCTCCGCGGGCTCGCGTTCCGTAGGTTCACTCGGCGCACGGGTTGTTGCGCGGCCGCGAGCGGCAGAGCTCGCGGGGTGGCGATGCGGAGGATCTCATGAGCAATGGCGGACGAGCTCAGGCTGCGGACCGCGCGACGCATCCGCCGGGGCGCCGGCTGGGTCGACGCCTGCTGACCGCCGCAGTGACCGTCGCCCTGGTGGCGGGCGGGGTGGTGGTGTTCGGGCCGGCCCAACGCGCCGACGCCGGCCCCGCCCCGGTGATGTTCGGCTACGTGCCGCTGCCGGCCGACCAGTTCGCCACGCCCATGTCGACCATCAGCGCGTCGCAGGCGACGGTGTCGGGGTCGACCATCGACTTCACCGTGGGCATCACCAACGCCTCCGGTGGCGCGGTCATGTACTACGACCAGTGGGAGGACGGCTACGAGACCGACATCGCCAACCCCACCCAGTCGAGCACGCTCGTCTTCGGCGACGGCAACACGGCCAACGGCAACGCCGCCACCTACTGCGGCGCCCGGTGCACGGGCGACATCCTGCCGCAGGGCGCCGCGCTGATCTTCCGGAACAACATCACCACGCCGCGCGGCGCGAGCCCGTCGAGCTCGATCTTCGACGGCCGGGACAAGGTCGCCTCCACCCGTGGCTTCGCCCTCACCGCCGGCGGCTTCGCCACCAACGTGGGCTCGCTGCTCGCTTCGGTCGTCTCGGCCTACGACACCACCAAGTACGGGACCGACTTCGTGGTCCCGGTCGGGCAGAACACGGCGGTGCCGTCGGGTACGACGAACGCCAACGCGTACACCGGTCTGTTCATCCAGGCGTCACAGCCGGGCACCCAGGTCCAGGTGGACACCAACGGCGACGGGACCGTCGACGTCACCCAGACCATCGGCGAAGGGGCGATCGTCCACGTCAACGGCGGTGTGCAGCAGGGTGCCACGGTCAAGGCCTCCAAGCCCGTGCAGGTCCACGTGGCGACCGGCGACACCACCGCGAACTACGAGTCGCGCTGGTACACGCTGTTCCCCAACAGCCTGCTGTCCAACGACTACATGAGCCCGGCCGGCAGCGGCACGAACAACTTCCGGACCGTCAACTACCTCTACAACCCGAACTCGTCGGCGATCACCGTGACGCCCACCTGCGGGCGCACCGTCACCGACGGCGTCACGACCAACGCCAGCACCACCCTCACCTCGGCGACGGCCGCGTTCACGGCCGCCGACGTCGGGTCGCTGGTGGGGGGCAGCGGGATCCCGGCCGGGACGCGCATCGCGTCGGTCACCAACGCCACCACGGTGGTGATGAGCGCGGCGGCCACGGCCACCGCGACGGGTGTGACGGTGTCCATCGGCTGCGCCGGAACCATCTCCATCCCGGCGAAGTCCGGTGCGACCTTCGTGTCCCCGCTGGGTCAGGCCGTGCGGTTCCAGGCTGCGGGGGGTGCGGTCTTCTCGGCCGTCGCCGGCGTGGGTGCGCAGTCGGGAAGCCAGCCCGGTGGCGGCACCGATCAGTCCAGCGCCTGGGACTGGGGCTTCCCGATGGTGCCGACGTCGCTGCTCACGACCCAGGTCGTGCTCGGCTTCGCCCCGGGGAACTCGACGAACCCGCCCTCGAGTGCGCCGGCGGGCAACTACGACGACGGCCCGGTGTGGGTGACCTCGCTGAGCGCCACCACGTTGCGGGTGGACTTCGACGGTGACCCGTCGACGGGCACGATCGGCACGAGCGACTGCTTCGGAGCACGGCACGACCTCGAGATCCCGGTCGCCGCCCTGGCCTCCACCCGGATCTTCGACAGCACCGATGGCTCGATGACCGGTGCCCGCATCTACACCTGCGACGGCACCAAGATCGCCGCCGCCTGGGGCGAGGACTCCGCCAACGCGCCGACCGGCAGCCCCGGCTTCGACGCCGGCTACACCGTCATCCCGACCACGGTCATGTTGGTGAACAAGACGGCTGCCCTGGCGACCGACACCAACGGCGACGGCAAGTTCGGCCCTGGTGACACCATCACCTACACCATCTCCATCGCCGACGCCGGGGCCTTGGCCTTCACCAGCGTCAAGGTGAACGACAACCCACCGCCGGGGACGCAGTACGTCCCGGGCACCACGACGTTCAACGACGGCGTCACGACCTCTCCGATCGCGGACGACGTCGTACCGCCGGCATCGACGGTCTTCCCCCTCGACGAGAGCGGGGCGTCGCTGCCGAACATCAACCCGGGGCAGACGGTGAGCGTCAGCTTCCAGACCGTGGTGCAGGACCCGATCTCCGCCGCCGGCACCCTCCTGACCAACGTCGCCTGCGCGACGGCCAGTGAGGCGAACGCGTGCGACACCGAGGTGACCCCGTTGGCCTCCTCGGATCTGTCCTTGACCAAGGCCGTGCAGACCGCGCCGACCTTCGTCGGCACCAACGGTGTGTTCCGGATCACGGTGAGCAACGCCGGACCGGACACCGCCACCGGTGTCGAGGTGACCGACGTGCTCCCCGCCGGGACCAGCTTCGTGTCGTCGTCGGCGTCGCAGGGGTCGTACGACAGCGGCTCCGGCATCTGGTCGGTGGGCACGCTGAACAGCGGGGCTTCGGCGACCCTCGACCTCACCGCCCAGGTCAACGTCACCTCGGCGACGAACTTCGCCCAGGTGACCAAGGCACAGTCGGCTGATCCGGACTCTCAGCCCGCCGAGAACCCGCTCGGTCCGGGGAACCCGCCCGACCAGGACGACGAGGCGAGCGCGACGATCACCGCCTCGCTGCGTCCGAACATGGCCGTGACCAAGTCCGACAGCGGCGCAACCGTCGCGCCCGGCGGGACCGTCACCTACGCGATCGGCTACGCCAACAACGGCGCCGGCAACGCCACAGGCGTGACCCTGACCGAGACGGTGCCGGCGAACTCGACGTTCAACGCCGGCGCGTCGAGCGCCGGCTGGTCGTGTGCCAACGGCGCACCCGCCGGGACCACCTGCACGCTCGCCATCGGCGCGGTCGCCGCGGGCGGCAGCGGCACGCGCAACTTCGCCGTCACCGCGGTGAACCCGGTGCCGGCGGGCGTGAGTCAGCTCTCCAACACGGTGTCGGTCTCTTCGACCGAGCCCGACGCCGACCCCTCGGACAACACGGCCACCGACACGACGCCGGTGGACGCGGTGCCGGATCTGTCGGTGTCGAAGTCCGATGGTGGGGTGTCGACGACGCCGGGTGGGACGGTCGCCTACACGCTGAGCTACGCCAACACCGGCAACCAGGGTGCGACCGGGGTGGTGCTCACGGAGACGGTGCCGGCGAACTCGACCTTCAACGCGGGGGCGTCGTCGGCGGGGTGGTCGTGTGCCAACGGGTCGGCGGCGGGCACGACGTGCACGTTGACGGTCGGGTCCCTGGCAGCGGGCGCCAGCGGATCGCGCACCTTCGCCGTGACGGCGGTGAGCCCGTTGCCGGCGGGGGTGACCCAGCTGTCCAACACGGTGTCGGTGGCCGATGACGGCACCAACGGTCCGGATCCGACGCCGGGCAACAACACCGGTTCGGACACGACGCCGGTCGACGCGGCGCCGGATCTGTCGGTGGCCAAGTCCGATGGCGGCGCGTCGACGACGCCGGGTGGGACGGTCGCCTACACGATCGACTACGCCAACACCGGCAACCAGGCCGCCACCGGGGTCGTGCTCACGGAGACGGTGCCGGCCAACTCGACGTTCGACGCCGGTGGGTCGACGGCGGGCTGGGTGTGTGTGCCCGACGGCAACGCCGGGTCGACCTGCACGCTCGCGGTCGGGTCGCTGGCGGCGGGCGCGACGGGGTCGGCGACGTTCGCGGTGACCACCGCCAGCCCGTTGCCGGCGGGGGTGACCCAGCTGTCGAACACGGTGTCGGTGGCCGATGACGGCACCAACGGTCCAGATCCGACGCCCGGCAACAACACCGGCAGCGACACGACGCCGATCGACACGGCAACCGACCTCGCCGTCGCCAAGTCCGACGGCGACGTGTCGGTCTCGCCCGGCGGGGTGGTCGCCTACACGATCACCTACACCAACAACGGTCTGGCGGCCGCCACCAACGTCGTGCTGACCGAGACGGTCCCGAGCGGCTCGTCCTTCGTCTCGGCCTCGAGCACGCCCGGTTGGTCGTGCGTGGGGGCCACCTGCACCCTGAACGTCGGCACGGTCGACCCGGGGGCCGGTGGCACCGCCACCTTCGCGGTCCGGGCCACCTTCCCGGTTGCTGGCGGCCTGACCCAGCTCGACAACACGGTGACCGTGGGTGCCGACCAGACCGATCCGACGCCGGGCAACAACACCGGCACCGACAGCACGCCGATCGTCACCGGGACACTCGGCGACACCGTCTTCCTCGACGTCAACGGCAACAGCGCGCCCGACCCGGGCGAGGGCATCAGTGGCGTGACCGTCAAGGTCATCTGGCCGGGGCCCGATGGGACCTACGGCAACGGCGACGACGTCGAGGTCAGCGCGACGACCGGCGCCAACGGGGACTGGTCGATCACCGGTCTTCCCGCAGGTTCACTGCACGTCGTCGTCGACACGGCAACGCTGCCGGCCGGCGTGGCCAACACGGTCGACCCCGACGGGGGCAACGACTCCACCAGCGCGGTCGACCTGCCGGCCGGCGCCACGGACCTCGACCAGGACTTCGGCTACCGCGGCACCGCCTCGATCGGCGACCGGGTGTGGAACGACGCCAACGGCAACGGCCTCCAGGATCCCGGTGAGCTCGGCGTGTCCGGCGTGACCGTGGACCTCCTCGACGGCTCGGGCAACGTGCTCGCCACGACCACCACGGACGGCACCGGGGCGTACCAGTTCGCCGACCTGGTGCCGGGCACCTACGAGGTCCGCTTCGTGGCCCCGGCCGGGACGGCCTTCGCCCTCCCGAACGCCGGAGGTGACGACACCGTCGACTCCGACGCCGCCGTGGCGACCGGTCGCACCGGCACCTTCGTGCTGGCCGGTGGGCAGACCAAGGCCGACGTCGACGCCGGCCTGGTGACGTTGTCGTCGCTGCAGGCGCTCGTGTTCCTCGACCCGAACAACAACGGTGACGTCGATCCCGGCGACGGGGGCCTCAGCGGCCAGACCGTGACGCTCACCGGCACCGACGACCTCGGCAACGCGGTCAGCATCCCCGCCACGACGGACGGGGCCGGGACGGTCACGTTCACGAGCCTGCGGCCCGGCAGCTACACACTGACCGAGACGCAGCCCTCGGGGCTGCTGGACGGCAAGGACACGGCCGGTTCCGCCGGCGGCTCGACGGCGGTGAACGATGTGATCTCGGGCATCACGATCGCGCCGGCGACGACCGCGGCCGGCTACCGCTTCGCCGAGCTCGCACCGTCGAGCCTGTCCGGTGTGGTGTTCTCCGATGCCAGCAACGACGGCGTGCAGGATCCGGGTGAGCCGGGCATCGCCGGGGTGACGGTCACGCTGACCGGCACCGATGATCTGGGCAACCCGGTGAACGTGGTGACGACGACCGATGCCAGTGGTGGCTATGCGTTCACGGGTCTGCGGCCGGGCACCTACACGGTGACCGAGACGCAGCCCGGCGGCTGGCTCGACGGCGCCGAGGTGGTCGGGACGGCCGGTGGTTCGGCGGCGGTGAACGACGTCGTGTCGGGCGTCGTGCTCACCCCGGGCACGACCGCCACCGGCTACCTGTTCGGTGAGCTCGCCCCGTCGTCGGTGTCGGGCCGGGTCTTCGACGACCTGAACGACAACGGCGCGGCCGACGGTGGAGAGCCCGGCCTTCCCGGCGTGACGGTGACCCTCACCGGCTTCGACGACCAGGGCCCGGTCAACGTGGTGACGACGACCGACGCCAACGGCGCCTTCTCCTTCTCGAACCTGCGGCCGGGCACCTACACGGTGACCGAGTCGCAGCCGCCGACCTTCCTCGACGGGACCGACACCGCCGGCTCGCTCGGCGGGACGGTCGCCAACGACGTCGTCTCCGACATCGTCGTGCCGCCGGGGTCGACGGGTACGGGCTACCTGTTCGCCGAGGTGGCGCCGGCCAGCATCGGCGACCGGGTCTGGTCGGACCTCAACGGCGACGGCGTGCAGGACGCGGGCGAGCCCGGCCTCGCCGGGGTGACGGTCACGCTGCGCCAGGACGCCGACGGCAACGGCTCGTTCGAGACGACGGTGGCCTCCACGACCACCGATGCCAACGGCCTCTACCTGTTCGAGCAGCTCCGGCCGGGCAGCTACCAGGTCGACGTCGACGGCACGACCGTGCCGGCCGGCGCCACGCCGAGCACGCCCGAGCCCGTCGACCGGGTGCTGGTCGGTGGTCAGAGCGTGACCGACGCCGACGTCGGCTACCAGCCGGCCCCGCCGCCGATCGGCCAGATCGGTGATCGGGTGTGGAGCGACACCGACGGCGACGGGGTCCAGGACCCCGGTGAGGTCGGCCTCGGCGGCGTGCTGGTCACGCTGCTGCAGGACGCCGACAACAACGGCTCGTACGAGACGACGGTGGCCACCGACATCACCACCGGTGCCGGCGACTACGGCTTCACCGACCTGCCCGCCGGCTCCTACCGCGTGGTCGTGACCCCGCCCTCGGGCCAGACGGCGACCACGCCCACCACCGTGGACGTCGCCCTGACCAAGGATCAGGTGCGCAACGACGTGGACTTCGGCTTCCAACCGCCGGCGCCGCCGCCGCCCGCAACGGTCGGTGACCGGGTGTGGAACGACGCCAACGGCAACGGCGTGCAGGATCCCGGCGAGGCCGGCATCCCGGGCGTGACGGTCACGCTGCGCCAGGACGCCGACGGCAACGGCTCGTTCGAGACGGTGGCCGCCACCCAGGTGACCGGCGCCGACGGGAAGTACCTGTTCGCCAACCTGCCGGTCGGCTCGTACCAGGTCGTCGTCACGGTCCCCTCGGGCCAGAACCCGACGACGCCGACGTCCGTGGCCGCCCCCCTCACGGGTGGTGAGGTGATCGACACCGCCGACTTCGGCCTGCGGGCCGCCGCGCCGGCGCCGGGTTCGATCGGTGATCGGGTCTGGGACGACACGAACGGCAACGGGTCCCAGGACCCGGGGGAGCCCGGGCTCTCCGGCGTCTCGGTCAAGCTCGTGCGCGACCTCGACGGTGACGGCGTGTTCGAGACGACCGTGGCGACCACCACCACCGATGCCACCGGCACGTACGGGTTCTCCGACCTGCCGCCCGGCTCCTACCGGGTGGTGGTGACGCCGCCGTCGGGCTTCGACCCGACCACCCCGCCGGTGATCCCGGTGGCGCTGTCGGCCGGCCAGGTCGTGACCGACGCCGACGTCGGCCTGACCTCGACCCCGGTGGCCACCGGTTCGATCGGCGACCGGGTCTGGTCCGACACCGACCGTGACGGCGTGCAGGATCCGGGCGAGCCGGGGCTGAACGGGGTCACCGTGACGCTGCTGCGCGACGGTGACGGCGATGGCGTCTACGAGACGACGGTCGCCACCACCACGACCGCCGGCGACGGGAACTACCTGTTCGGCAAGGTGGTGCCTGGTTCCTACCGAGTGGTCGTGACGCCACCGGCGGGGCAGTCGCCGACGACCCCGGCGTCGATCGTCGTGTCGCTGGCGGCCGACCAGTCGGTGACCGACGCCGATGTCGGCATGGCCACACCGCCACAGGTGCCCTTCGACCTGGAGCTGGCCAAGTCGCTCGAGGGCGAGCTGGTCAACGGTGGCACGGCGACGTGGGTGATCGACATCCGCAACAACGGCATCGTCGCTTCACCGAACCCGGTCACGCTCACCGACGTGCTGCCCACCGGGCTCACCTACGCCGGGTTCACCGGCAGCGGGTGGTCCTGCTCGGCCGCCGGTTCCACCGTGACGTGCTCCCTGCCCCAGTCCCTGGCCGTGGGCGCCTCGACCCAGGTGAAGATCCTCACCGACGTGAGCCTCACGGCGGGGACGCAGGTGGAGAACGCCGCCACGGTGAGCGCCGAGGGCGTGGAGATCACCCTGGAGAACAACAGCGACCAGGCGATCGGCCAGGTGCAGGCGCCGCCCACCACGACCACCACCACGTCGACGACGACGGCGCCGCTCGAGCCCGTGCCCTCCACGATCCCGCCGACGAGCGTGGTCATCACCGGCACGACCACCACCGGCGGGACGTTGCCGGCGACCGGTGACGACTCCTGGCGGCTGGCCGGCATCGCCATGGCGCTGGTGGTCGGCGGCTCGCTGCTGCTGGTGCTGCGCCGGCGGATCACGTCCTGAGCGATGCGTGACGAGGGGGCCGGGCCCGGTCGGCCCGGCCCCCTCGGCGCGTCGCCGTCCGGGTCGAGGCGTGCGTGGGTCGAGGCGTGCGTGGTCACCTGGTGGGGTGATGGGGAACGCTTCGGGTGGGCGGCGGGGCCGCCGTCCGGGTCGAGGCGTGCGTGGTCACCGGGTGGGGTGATGGGGAACGCTTCGGGTGGGCGGCGGTTCGGGTGGGCGGCCGGTTCGCACCGCGTCGGCGGTCAGGACGCGACGGCGCTCAGGACGCGACGGCGGTGTCGAGCACGTCGAAGCGGACCCCGGTGAGCTCCTCGGAGCGGGCCCACAGCCGGCGGGCGGCGTCGACGTCGCGGGCGCGGACCGTCGGAACGACCTGGGTGGGCAGCCCCTGGATCTCGAACAGGCCGTTCGGGCCGTAGTAGCCACCGGCGATGACGTCGGGGGAGGTGGCGGCGTGGATGGTGGGCAGCGCGCCCATGGCGTCGCTCTGGGCGAAGACCCGGTTGGCCAGCTCGGTGGCCGCCAGCATCGGGCCGCCGGTCACGCCCCGTCCGCTGGTCTGCAGGTGGGTGGCGGACCACCCGGGATGGGCGGCGACGGCGATCGTCGCCGAGCCGGCGGCGGTGAGGCGCCGCTGCAGCTCGAAGGTGAACAGGAGGTTGGCCAGCTTCGACTGCCCGTAGGCCGACCAGCGCTCGTAGCGACGCTCGCCCATGAGATCGTCGAAGCGCATGCGCCCCATCTTGTGGGCCGTGCTCGACACGTTGACCACCCGGCTGTGCGGCGTCGCCATGACGAGGTCGATCAGCAGGCCGGTCAGCGCGAAGTGGCCGAGGTGGTTCGTGCCGAGCTGGGTCTCGAACCCGTCCTCGGTCAGCGTGCGGGGGATGGCCATGACGCCGGCGTTGTTGACGAGCAGGTCGAGGCGGTCGCGTCCGGCTCGCACCTCCTCGGCGGCCTCGCGCACCGAGGCCAGCGACGCCAGGTCCAGCGGGACGGTGACCACATCGGCGTCGGGCGCGGCACGAGCGACGGTGTCCAGCGCCGCGGCCGCCTTGTCGGGGTTGCGGCAGGCCATGAGCACCGTCGCCCCGGCTTCGGCCAGGCGGATGGCGGTCTGCAGCCCGAGGCCGCTGTTGGCGCCGGTGATCAAGGCGGTTCGGCCGGACTGGTCCGGCACGACGTAGTCGCTGGGCTGGGCCATCGTCGCTTCCTCCCGTGCTGGCCGGCCAACCGACGGTCGGTCGAGCTCGCTGCCTCAGGGCAGGCTACGGAGGAAGTGCTGATGTCGCGCCATCGGGGGCGATCCCGCACGCGCCGGGGCGGTGCGCCTCGCCGGCCGCCCCGCGGCGTGGCGATCGGTGCCCGGGTGCGGTGCCCGGGTGCGAGGGCGGGTCAGACGGGCTGGGGGAGCGCGCCGATCTGGGCCAGCACGCCGTAGGTGTCGGCGACCGACCAGCGCTCGACGCAGCGGCCGCCGTCGAAGCGCAGCACCGTCATCACCGGCTGCTGGATGTGGGTGCCGGTGCCGGTGACCCCGAACAGCTCGCCGGTGTGGGTGCCGGTCATCAACGCGTACACGGCGAGGGCGTCGCCCTGCTCGACGACCCGCTCGATGTGGAGGTGCAGGTCGTCGAGGGCGGCCCACAGGCCGCGGTAGAAGGCTTCGGCCTCGGTCTTGGACATCGGCTCGGGGGAGTACCCGTGGAGCCGGATCGACTCGTCGTACAGGTCGAGGTACTGATCGAGATCGCCGGCGTTCCAGGCGGCGATGGCCTGGTCGAAGGCGTTGCGGTTGGTGCTCACGGGTCCTCCCCGATCGTGATGGCGTGGGCCGACCTGTTCGTCGCCGACGCCCGCCGCGGATCACCTCGGCCCGTGCACCGAGGTGGTGTCGGCCGGTGGCGCCCGAGGCGCGACGCCGCACTACGGTGCGAGCCGTGCGCGGGCGGACACTGCTCGAGCGGCTCCGGTCGTCGCTGTGGTTCCTGCCGGCGTTGTTCGTCACCGCCGCCATCGCCCAGGGCCTCCTGCTGCCCGTGCTCGAGGAGCGCACCGGCGATCGCGGGGTGAGCACCTTCTTCTTCGAGGGTGGCCCCGAGGGCGCCCGGGTGGTGCTGTCGATGATCGCGGGCTCGACGCTGACGCTGACGGTGCTGGTCTTCTCGATCACGATCGTGGCCCTGCAGCTGGCCTCCAGCCAGTTCTCGCCCCGGGTGCTGCGCACGTTCCTGCGGGACTGGTACAGCCAGGCGGCGCTCGGCGTGTTCGCCGCCACCTTCGCCTACGCCATGACGGTGCTGCGGGCGGTGAAGTCCGACGAGCCGGGCGTGGAGGCCTTCGTGCCTCGCTTGTCGGTGTCGATGGCGTTCGTCTGGGTGATGATCAGCCTGGCGGTGTTCGTGCTCTACGTGAACCACACGGCCCGTGGGCTGCGGGTGGTGTCGGTGATCGGCAAGGTGGGCGACGAGACCCGGCACATGATCGAGCGGGAGCTGCCCCTCGTCCCCGGTCGGCAGCCGACCGGCGAGCTGCCCGCCGACGGGGGACGGCTCGTGAGCTGGGCCGGCAAGGGAGGGGTGCTGCGCTCGGTCGACGTCGAGCGCCTGGTCCGCCTCGCCGACCGGTCCGACGTGGTCCTCGAGGTGGTGCCCATGGTGGGCGACTTCGTGCCGCACGGGTCGCCGGTCTTCGCCGTCCACGGCCCGGGCGGTCCTGCTGATGCCGAGCTGGCGGCCACCGCCGATCTCGGGCTCGAGCGGAACATGGTCCAGGACCTGCGGTTCGGCTTCCGGCAGCTGGTCGACATCGCCGAGCGAGCGTTGTCGCCGGCCGTCAACGACCCGACGACGGCGGTGCAGGCCATCGACCAGATGCACGACCTGCTACGCCTCCTCGCCACGCGGCCCTGGCCGACGGGACGCTTCGGCGGCGCCGACGGGACGCTCCGGGTGGTGGTGCACGAGCCGAGCTGGGACGAGCTGGTCCACCTCGCCGTCGACGAGATCCGGGTCGTCGGGGCGGCCGCCATCCAGGTCGACGGGAGGCTGCGGACGATGCTCGAGGACCTGCGCACGGTGGTGCCGCCCGACCGCCGGTCCAGCGTCGAGGCGGAGCTGGCGCTGCTGGAGGCCGGCGTGCGCCGCGACGTGGCCGACGCCGCCGATCGCGAACGGGTCTTCACCGTGGATCCGCCCGACTGAGTCGACGGTCGCGCGCCGGCGCTGCCTGGGTGCACCCGGTGCGGAGCGCTCGCCGGGCCGGCGTTCAGACGGCGGGACCCGCCGACAGCCCGGCCAGCACGAAGCCGGCGTAGGTCTCGGGAGCGACCTGCTCGTCGTGGTTCACCGCCATGCCCAGGTAGCCGAAGGTCGCCACGGCGCACAGCTCGACGAGCTCGTCGGGGTCACCGGCGAGCGCACCGGCGTCGAGGGCGTCGACGATCCGGTGACGGAGGCGACGGCGGACCTCGGCGTCGACGTGGTCGATCTTCTCCTGGACGGCGTCGTCGACCTCCTTGTGGTGCAGGAGGGGAACATGCCGTACAAGTAGGCGGCCGGGAACGGCTCGTCCCGGCCGACGTGGAACAGCCCGGTGAGGACCTGCCGGAGCCGCTCGAGCGGCGGGGCGGCCTCGTCGACCCCTTCGGCGATGGCAACCACCTGCTCGACGAGCACGCGACGGCTCGCCTCGGCGAACAGCTCGTACTTGCTCGAGTAGGCCTTGTAGATCGACGAGCTGGTGACGCCCGCGGCTCGGGCCACCTGCTGGACCGACAGGGCGCTCACCGGTGCGGCCCGCACCGCCCGGGCCGCTTCGGCCGTGATGCGCTCCCGGGTCTCGTCGGACACCGATTCCGCCACCGCGCCTCCTCGCTCGGATCGACGCCGATCGTAGGTCGGGAGGGGAGCACCGTCTGTCCCCGAGGACGTCGCCGCCCAGAGGCGGGGAACCCGACGTTCCCCGCAGGG
Source organism: Acidimicrobiales bacterium (assembly GCA_041394145.1). Taxonomy (GTDB): domain Bacteria; phylum Actinomycetota; class Acidimicrobiia; order Acidimicrobiales; family Acidimicrobilacustridaceae; genus JAWKIW01. The sequence goes on along the minus strand of JAWKIW010000032.1, from coordinate 4,536 downwards.
AATCCGAGATCCCCCCGGGGAAACCCGGATCCCCTCGGGGGAACTCCGAGTCCCCCTGCCATGGTGTCCGTGTCGAACACACCACCTACTCGAAAGCGAGGAACCTCGACATGGCCAGCACCACGATCCCCACCACCCGCCCGGTGTCCAGCTCGGCGGCGGCTCCGACCCAGGGGGTGAGCAGCGTCGCCCGGCGGCTCGTCAAGGCGCTCCTGGCCGTCGTGGTGGCGCTCGGTCTGGTGGGCGCCGCTGCCGGCGCCGCCTCGGCTGACCCCGCCCCGGTCGACCCCGCGTCGGCCGTCCCGGCTCCGGTCGCTCCCGGCGGCGACCCCGGTGCGCCCGCGGTCACCGAGGCGAGCGCCGTCGCCTACACCGTCAACTCCGGCGGCATGGCCGTCATCGACGAGTTCGGCATCGAGTTCGCCTACCAGGTCGTCGGCGGGCACATCCGCCACGACGGCACCGGCGTGATCGAGCTGAGCGGCGGCAACCGCATCGACGTCACCAACGTCACCGTCCTGCCCTACATGATCCTGATGCAGGCCAGCTACACCGGGTACCTGGGCACGACCCTCAACTACAGCGGCTACCTCGACGCGGTGATGCCGGGCCTGCCCATCTACGAGGGCGAGCTGCTCGACCTGGCCTTCGGCAACGAGATCGCCTTCGAGCTGCCGGGGCTGATGCTCACCCCCACCCGGTAGGCACGAGACCACCACCCACGGCCTGGCCGACCATCGGTCGGCCAGGTGGCGTTCACGGTCACGCCGTGGCGCCAGCCCTGCTGTGCGAGTGTGCCGACCGGTCTCGCGGCCACAACGGCCAGGGCGGTCGGCGCACGACGCCACCCACCGAGGGCGAGCGGTGCGGACCGTCGCGCAGGGGTGCGGCACCGGCCCGTCGTCCGACGACCGAGCCGACGCGTCCAAGACGAATCCGGATCGACGGGGCCGGCCCGTGTCATGGCCGGGTCGATGGTCGGTAGCGTCGGGGGTGATGCGAGGCGGCTACAACCTCTCCACGAGTGCGGCCCCGGGAGCCGATCCGGTGGCCGATGCCCGGGAGGCCGAAGCGCTCGGCTTCGACTTCGTGTGCGTGTCCGATCACCTCCACGGCACCCACCCGACCTTCGAGACGTGGACCGTGCTCGCGTGGGTGGCGGCCCACACCGATCGCGTGCAGCTCGTCCCCAACGTGTTGGGGCTGCCCTACCGGGCGCCAGCGGTGCTGGCCAAGATGGCCGAGTCGCTGCACCGTCTGTCGGGCGGTCGCCTGGTGCTCGGGTTGGGAGCGGGAGGCATGGACGCCGAGTTCACCGCCTTCGGCCTCAACGTGCGATCGGCCGGCGAGAAGGTCGAGGCGCTCGACGACGCCCTCGACATCCTCCACGGGTTGTGGCGCGACCCGGCCTTCACGTACGAGGGTCGGCAGCTGCGGGTGGCAGGAGCGGAGGTCGAACCGAAGCCCGAGACGCCGATCCCGGTGTGGATCGGGGCGAACGGGCCGCGGGTGCTGGCCCTGACCGGACGCAAGGCCGACGGGTGGTTGCCGTCGATGGCCTTCGCGCCGCCGGAGGTGATCCCCGAGCGGCGCGACATCATCCTCGAGGCGGCTTCCACAGCCGGGCGTGATCCGGCGGCGTTGACGTTCACCTACAACGTCAGCGTGTCCGTGGGAGCGCGCCGTGAGGATCCGAGGATGGTGAGCGGCGAGGCGGGCGAGGTGGCGGAGCGGTTGACCGGGTTGGCCGAACTCGGCTTCCACGCCGTCAACATCTGGCCGATGGGTGACGAGACGACCCAGCGACGGGCGCTGGGCGAGCAGGTGCTGCCCCTGCTCGCCGACTAACGGCATCGGTTGGCGGGTACCGGGCAGGGTCGGTACCATGTTCGACGCGCCGCGGGGTGGAGCAGTCTGGTAGCTCGTCGGGCTCATAACCCGAAGGTCGCAGGTTCAAATCCTGCCCCCGCCACCAACGAAACAGCAGGGCAGAGGCCCTTTCCGGGAAACCGGGGAGGGCCTCTCTGCTGCCCGGGGTCGGTCCCACTGGGCTGGGCTTTCGAGTTGATGGGGACGACGGGTCCACCACGAGTCACCCTTCGGCCGCATGAGGTCGAGTGGACGCTCCGCAGCGCGCTGGGGTCCATCCGCGTGACGGTCCCCGCAGGCACCACCGCCGAGCTGCCCCTCCCCGACGGGGGTCGGCACGAGTTGGAGGCCGGCACCGATCACCGGACCTGGTCCGGGCGGCCCGATGCCCGCGTTCGGTGAGGTGCGGGGACGTAGGATCGTCGCCGTGCGGGATCGAGCCACCTGCGATGGGTTCGAGTCCCGGTCCACCGACCGGCGACGCGACGAAAGGCGGATGACCGCAACCACCCATGGAGCCGCTCGACTTCGTCCCTGAGCTCGACCAGCTGGCCGGCGACTGGCTCGACGTCGACGACATCGCCCACCTGCCCTCGCTGCACAACTTCCACCAGATGGCGGTGTGCGCTCCGGATCTGCTGGGCATCCACTTCTGGACTCGTGAGAGCCAGATGTTCGTGCGTGAGGGGCTGCGCTTCACCGAGTACCGCTCCTACCCTCGCCTGGCGCTGCTGGTCGACGGGATCGCAGCCGACACCACCGTCTGTCGCTGGTTCCCGTACCAGGCGGTGCGTCGAACCGTGCAACGCGGGTGGGAGGTGACGACCACGGCCCGCCTGGTCTTCGAGGAGTCCGGGCTGCTGTACGAGATCCGTGTGCGAAACGACGCCGGGACCCGCCGCAGGCTCGGCCTGGTCGTGCGGGCGCCAGGTGCTTCGGCTCCCGGGAGCCCGACCCCCACCGTGGTGCTCGACGACCCGGTCCAGGATCTCCTCGTGACCGCGGCGGCCACCCCACCCGACATGATCGAGCAGCGGGGAGAGATCGTGGCCCTCGGCTGGTCGCCGATGGTCGAGCCGGGTGGCGAGGTCGTGATCCGCCTGGTTCAGGCCGAAGGCGCCCACGCCGAGGAGGTCCGCCAACGAGCGCGACGGTGGGCGGTCCGCTTCGCCGCCGTGTGGCGGGCCACTCGAGAGGGGTGGCGGACGCGCTGGCGGGGGATGTTCACGCCTGGGGACGATCACTTCTCTGGCAACGCTCCCATCCTCGAGACCGGCGACAGCGCGGTGGCCCGGCTCTACTACGTCTCGCTCCTGACCCTCCTCGTCCTGCACCGGACCGACCTGGCGCTGTGCGACCGGGTGTTCGTCACCAGCGGTGAGCGAGACCGTGGTGACGTCTTCTTCTGGGACACGTCGATGTTCTCCCGCCTGTTCGCGCTCCTGGAGCCCCGAGGCATGCGCGAGCAGCTGCGGCTGTTCCTCGGGGTCGACCCCCACGGGGGCGCCGTCTTCAACCTCGACACGAAGGCCTTTCGGGGAGGCCAGTACCTCCCCGGCTACGCGCGCGGCAACTGGTACGCGGCCAACGACATGTCCCTCTTCCGTCTGGTCCACGACTACGTCGCCGTCACGAACGACGTCGGCTTCCTCGACGAGCGAATCGGGGACCGCGCCGTCGCCGACCACCTTGGCGGCCTGGCGACCGCCTGGCGCGCGCTGCTCACACGCGAGAACGGGTTGGCCGACTACGGCACCATCGACAACCTGCTCGAGTGCGTGCCCACCTACACGCACGAGGTCGCCTCGCTGAACGCCGCCAACGTGTGGATGATGCGGGCGCTGGCCGGCTGGCTGGACCGGACCGAGCGCCCCATCGAGGCCGACGCGCTGCGGACGGACGCGGACTCCCTCGCCACCCGGGTCCTCGACCGCTACGTCGCCGGTGAGGGCGTCTGGGTCGCCGTCGACCGGGACGGCTCCCGCCGCACCGTGCGCCACTGCTACGACTTCATCTCCACCGCCGCCTTCATGGCCGACCGGCTCGACGGCGACACCAGCCGGGAGATGCTCGCGTTCGTCGAGCGCGAGCTGCTCTCCGACACCTGGATGCGGGCCATGTCACTGGCCGACCCCGCCGCCGAGCTGTCGGACCGACCTGATCACGGCCCGTACGGCGCGTTCGGGGCCTGGCCGGCGATGGCCGCTGAGGCCATGCTGCTCCTGGACGCACCCGACACGGCTCTCGATCTGCTGCACCGCGTGGTGGCCGCCACCCGAGAGGGCCCGTTCGGCCAGGCCTACGAGCTCTACGGCCCGGAGCGGCGGACACCCCACGCGCCCATCCGGATCGCCCAGCGGGGGGCGTGCCTCCGGGAGGGCTCTGGCGGCGGGGCCTTCGCCGAGACGGTCCTCGCTGGGCTCTTCGGGTTCCGTCCCAGCCTCGCCGGGAGCGCCGACCCCTGCACCGACCTGGGTGCAACCGGCTTCGAGGGTGTCCTGCACCACGTGCGCTTCGCCGGGACCCTGCGGCGGATCGTTCGGTCGCCCGATGGGCTGCGGATCCAACCGGAATGACCCCAGTCCCGGCCGTCCGGCCGATACTGGTCCCGTGAGCGCAACGCCTGAGCACCCTGTCCTGGCGGTCGATCTCGGCGGTCGACGCATC
>JAWKIW010000031.1:0-35489 GCA_041394145.1 Acidimicrobiales bacterium | reverse complement strand
CGGTCGCCGCGCCCGGCTCAGCCGCTCGTGTAGCTGCGGTAGACGGCGAGCAGCGACGCCTTCTGGTCGTCGGTGAGGGACGGATCGTCGCGGATGGCCGTCTCGACGTCGCGATCCCCGAGCCCGACGCCTCCCTCGTCGGGGTCGAGCAGACCCGCTCGAACGAGGAGGGACTCGACCGACAGGTTGAGGGCCTTGGCGATCGATCGCAGCACGCGGACCGACGGTTCGTGCAACCCGCGCTCGATCTGGCTCAGGTAGGGGTTCGAGACGTTGGCGGCATCGGCGAGGTCTCGCAGCGACATCTGCGCGGCGTTCCGTTGGGCCCGGATGAACGCCCCGAGCGCCTCGAGCTGCTCGCGGACGCCGTCGTCGGCGGCCATGGGCGAGACCGTACCGCGCCGGCCGGCGAGCGCCGTCCCGACCGGGACCGGGGTGCGGTCAGGCGTCGGCCACCGGCCGGCGGACGTCGGGCTCGACGAAGATGAGCCGGGCGGCGGGGACGGCGGCCCGCACGCGTGCTTCGACCCTGTCGATGGCGACGGCGAGCTCACCTCCCGCCAGGTCGGCGCGGAACTCGGCCTTCGTGGCGACGAGCAGCTCGTCGGGGCTCAGGTGCTGGGTGCGCAGGTGGATGATCCCGACCACCTCCTCGCCTGCCTCGACGGCGGCCACGATCTGCGCCTCGACCTCGGGGTCGGCCGACTCGCCGATGATGAGGCTCTTCATCTCGGCGGCGAGGACGACGGCGATCACGCCGAGGAGGGTGCCGATGCACAACGACCCGACGCCGTCCCAGACCGCGTTGCCGGTGGCGATGGTGAGGCCGACGGCGGCGAGGGCGAGCACCAGGCCGATGAGCGCGCCGAAGTCCTCGAGCAGCACGACCGGCAGCTCGGGGACCTTGGCGTTGCGGATGAACGACGGCCAGCTCGCCTGCCGACGAAGCTTGTTCGACTCCTTCACGGCGGTGCGGAAGGACAGGCCTTCGAGGACGAGGGCCACCACCAGGATGCCGATGGCCCACTGCGGTGACTCCAGCTCGTGGGGGTGCAGGACCTTCTCGACCCCTTCGTAGATGGCGAAGGCTGCACCGAGGGTGAACAGCACGATGGCCACCACGAAGGCCCAGAAGTACCGCTCTCGGCCATAGCCGAACGGGTGGAGGGGCGTGGCCTCGCGCTTCGCCCGGTGGGCGCCCACGAGGAGCAGGATCTGGTTGCCGGTGTCGGCCAGCGAGTGCACCGCCTCGGCCAGCATCGCCGACGACGTCGTGAACGCGAAGCCCGCGAACTTGGCGACGGCGATGCCCAGGTTGGCCAGCAGTGCGGCGATGACCGCTCGCCGGCTCTCGCCTCCAGCTGACAAAGGTCGCCCTCCCCGAGGCCCGCGTCTCGGGCCGTTTGTAGCAGGCGCGTCGGGGGCGGGTGCTGGCCTCGAGCCGAGACACCGCGCCGGCGAGCGGGCGCTACCGGGTCGCCAGCGCCCGCCCGGCGACCTCGGCGCCGATGGCCAGGGAGGCGGTGGCCGCAGGGGAGGGGGCGTTGACGACGTGGGTGAGCCGGCCGCCGCCGGCGAACACGAAGTCGTCGACGAGCGTGCCGTCCGGGCGCACGGCCTGGGCTCGGACCCCGGCACCGGCCGGGCGCAGATCGTCGCCGCCGATGCCCGGCACCAGCCGCGAGACGGCGGCGGCGAGGCGACGGCGGGACAGCGAGCGCGCCACCTCCGTGGCGCCGGTGCGCCAGTGGCGTCGGGCGAGATGCCGCAGTGCCGGGAGGGCCAGCAGCTCCCGCACGTCACCGAGCTCGACGGCCGACCACCGGTACGACTCGCGGCCGAGGGCGAGCACGGCGTTCGGCCCGACGTGCACGGAGCCGTCGATGGCGCGGGTCAGGTGCACGCCGAGGAAGGGGAGCCGCGGATCCGGGACCGGGTACACGAGGCTGCGGACGAGGTCCCGCCGGGCGGGGACGAGGTCGTGGTACTCGCCGCGGAACGGCACGATCCGCTCCCGTCCACCGTCGCCGGCGAGGCGGGCCAGTCGGTCGCTGTGGAGGCCGGCGCAGTTCACGGCCAGCGCAGCCCGCCGGTGCACCGCCGGCGTCGTGACCTCGACCCCCGCATCGGTGCGTGCCAGCCCGACCACCGCCTCGCCGAACGCCAGCCGGGCTCCCCGCCGGACGATCTCGTCGGCGAGCGCGCGGGTCACGGTGCCGAAGTCGACGACCGCCGCTGACGGCACGTGCAGGGCGGCCAGACCCTCGGCGTGGGGCTCGAGGTCACGTAGCCCGTCGCGGCCGACCAGCTCGGCCTGCACCCCGTTGTCCCGAGCTCGCTGGTGCAAGGCGTCGAGACCGGCGAGCTCTGCCGGCGTGGTCGCCACGACCACCTTGCCGAGCACCTGGTGCGGGATCCCCTGATCGATGCAGAAGTCGAGCAGTGCGGCTCGGCCCTCACGGCACAGCCGCGCCTTGACCGAGCCCGGCCGGTAGTAGATCCCGGTGTGGATCACGCCAGAGTTGTGGCCGCTCTGGTGGGCGGCCGGGCCGCGTTCCTTGTCGACCACGACCACGGACCAGTGCGGACGCCGCTCGAGCAGCGCCCACGCCGTTGCGAGCCCGATGATGCCGGCGCCGATCACGACGGCGTCCGCGTCGCGATCAGGGGTCGCGGCAGCCCGGTCGGTCATCCGTGGTCGCGGAAGCGGCGTCGGCAGGCGGCGATCTCCGCCCACGCGGCGTCGCGCCCCTCGAACTCGCCCGTCTTCACGAACCCTTCGGGCTGGAGCATCTTGTAGACGTCGAAGAAGTGCTTGATCTCCTCGAGCAGCTCGGGCTGGACCTGGCTGATGTCGTCGACGCCCCGGAAGCGGGGCTCGCCGGGCTCGACGGCGATGAGCTTGGTGTCGGGCCCCTTCTCGTCGGTCATCACCAGCATCCCGACGGGTCGGCAGGTGACCCAACACCCGGGGAAGGTGGGGTCCTCGAGGAGGACGAGCACGTCGAGGGGGTCGCCGTCCTCGGCGAGGGTGTCGGGCACGAACCCGTAGTCAGCCGGGTAGACCGTGGCGGAGAACAGCCGGCGGTCGAGCCGGATGATGCCCCTGTCGTGGTCGTACTCGTACTTGTTGCGGCTGCCGCGGGGGATCTCGACGACGACGTCGAGCAGGCCGTCACCTGGCGCGGGCTCAGGGCTGGGGTGGTCGGTCACGAGAGACATTCTGCCCGACGTGAACGGTCGGCAAATTGTTTAGTGCTGAATGGTGCATCCGGCGCCTGCACCTGGCACGCTGGCGGTCATGAGCGTTCGCTGGGTGCTGCTGCTCGGAGGTTGGCTGGCCGGCTGGTGGCTGCTGTGGCGAGTGCCTCGGCTGAACCGCCGCCCGGTGACGACCCCCGACCTGGTGGCTCCCGCCGCCGTGTCCGACGTCGTCGACGTGGCCGTGGTGATCCCGGCCCGCAACGAAGAGGTGTCGCTGCCGAACCTCCTGACCAGCCTCACGCGCCAGTCGGTTCGGCCGCGAGAGATCATCGTCGTCGACGACCAGTCCGACGACTGCACCGCCGAGATCGCCGCGTCGTTCCCGGGCGTCAGCGTGGTGTCGAGCCGGCCGCTCCCCCCGGGCTGGACGGGCAAGTCGTGGGCCTGCCAGCAAGGTGCGGACCAGGCCGATGCGGAACGGCTGCTCTTCCTCGACGCCGACGTCACCCTGGGCGACGGGGCGTTGGCCGCGATCGTCGAGGCCGGGGCGGACAAGGGCGGTCTGGTCTCCGTCCAGCCGTACCACCGGATGGAGCGGCCGTACGAGCGGCTGTCGGCGATGTTCAACGTGATCGGGTTCATGGGTGTCGGTGCCGCCTCGCCGGGCCGAGGGGCGCGGGCCACCCGCGGCGCCTTCGGACCCGTGCTCACGTGCCGGGCGGGTGACTATCGAAGGATCGGCGGTCACGCCAGCGTGAGGGGCGAGATCGTCGACGACGTGGCCATCGCCCAGCAGTTCGAGGACCACGGCTACCCGGTGCACGCCTTCGGGGGCGGCGCCCTGGTCTCCTTCCGGATGTACCCGTCGGGCCTCGCCCAGCTGGTCGAAGGCTGGTCGAAGAACTTCGCCACCGGTGCCGGCTCCGTGCCGATCGGTCGGTTCCTGCTCGTCGGCCTCTGGGTCACGGCGATGCTCATCTCGCTGCAGGTGGCGATGGAGTCGCTCTGGTCGCCGTCGTCGGGCGATCTGGTCGTCGGCGGGCTGGTGTTCGCCGGTGCTGCCCTGCAGGTCCACCACTTCTTGACCCAGCTCGGGAACTTCGGCTGGCGGTGGGCGCTCGGGTACCCGGTGGCGCTCGTGATGTTCCTGGTCGTGTTCGCCCGGTCCGTGTGGCTGACCGCGGTGCGTCGACAGGTCGAGTGGCGGGGCAGGCCGGTTCCGCTCGCCCGGTCCGCTCGATGGGATCCGCAGCCGGTCAGCGTGGACGACTGACCGTCGATCCCGCTCCCTGCGCGTCCCTCCTCCGGGGGTCATGATGGGGGTGTGCGCCCTGCTTCCGTGCCCACACCCAGACGCCGCATGGTCCCGTGAGCATCCGTGTCATCGAGGTGTCCGACGGCTGGGCCCTGGCCATCGACGTCGGCGTCTGGGCGGTTGGGGGATCGCTCGTCGGCTACGTGACGCATCGGCTCGGGCCGTCCGCGTTCAGCCGCGACAGCGTGCTCACCCGCCTCCGGACCTTCGAACGTGACGGTCGGTTCTACGAGGAGCGGCTACGGATCAAGCGCTGGAAGGGTCGCCTCCCCGAAGCCGGGGACCTGTTCCCTGGTGGCTTCTCCAAGCGGTCGCTGCAGAAGATGGACGTCGCCTACCTCGAGCGGTTCGTGCAGGAGACCCGGCGGGCCGAGGTCACCCACTGGGTCCTCATCGCGATGGGGCCGTTCTTCGTGCTGTGGAACCCGTGGTGGCTGGCGCTGGTGATGGTGGCGTACGGGATCGCGGCCAACCTGCCGTGCCTGCTCGCCCAGCGCTACAACCGGGCCCGGCTCCTGCGCACGCTGGGCCGGATCCGCCATCGTCGGCCGTCCGGGGGCGACGGCTCCTAGCGAGCCGTCGCGGCCGACAGGGGCCGGCCACCGCGTCGGGGGCCCCCGTCGCCCGCCGAGGCGAGGAGCGGCCCGGCGGCCGGGAGCTCGTTCGGCGATGGCCGGACCGGCGCGCGCGACGAGGCTCGGACCTAGGGTGGATTGGGTGGAGGATGCCCACGCGTTCGCCTCGCGGGCCCGGAACGATCGTCGCGACGACGCCGTCACCGGTGGTTTCGCCCGGGCCTTGCTGCGGGCCGCCATCGATGCCGTGATCGTGCTCGACAACTCGGCCCGCCTCCTCTACGCCTCCCCCTCGGCCGCCGATCTGACGGGGTACCGGGTGGAGGACCGCCTGGGCGAGAGCGTGCTCGATCTCGTTCATCCCGACGACCTCGACATCGCGTCCCAGTCGCTCGCCAACACGACCGCCGTCCCCGGCCCGGCCGTCCCCCTGCGGTTCCGGATCAGGCGGCCCGACGGTGCAGTCCGTCTCGTGGAGGCCGTGGCGACCAACCTGCTCGATGACGCCGACGTGCGCGGCATCGTGGTGAACCTGCACGATCTCACGGACCGGGAGGACGCGCTGAGCACGCTGCAGGTCGCAGAGAACCGGTTCCGTCGGATGCTCGAGAACATCTCCGACACCGTCACCCTGGTCGACGGATCCGGTGAGGTGATCGACACCACGGGGAACGTCAAGGCCATCCTCGGCTATCCGAGCGAGTTCTGGTCGATGCGCAACGCGTTCGACCTCGCCCATCCCGAGGACGTCGACCAGGTTCGGCGGCTGCTGGTCGAGCTCCTCGAGTCGCCGGGTCGCGAGGTGAGCGGCGAGCTGCGGGTACGCCACGCCGAGGGTCGCTACGAGACCATCGAGGCGACCGCGGTGAACCTGCTCGACGACGAGGACGTGCGGGCCATCGTCATCACCAGCCGCAACGTCTCGGCCCGCAAGCGGGTGGAGGCCCAGCTGGCTGCGGCTCGGGACGAGGCGGTCCGAGCCCTCGAGGTCCGCACCGAGTTCATCGCCAGCGTCAGCCATGAGCTGCGCACTCCCATCCACGGCATCCTCGGCCTGTCCGAGCTGCTGGCGACGGCCGACGTCGATGACGAGACCCGCAGCCTGGCCCGGTCCATCGGGCGGGCCACGGAGTCGTTGCGCATGGTGCTCGACGACCTCCTCGACTTCACCAAGATCGAGGCGGGCCGCCTGGAGCTGCAGGCGGAGGCCGTGTCGCTGAAGGACGTCCTCGACGACCTGCGGACCTTGTTCGGCCCCCAGGCCACCGCCAAGGGCGTCGACCTGCACATCGAGCTCGATCCATCGCTGCCGAGCGCGATCGAAGCCGACCCCCTTCGGCTGCGGCAGGTCCTCACGAACCTCGTCGGCAACGCGGTGAAGTTCACTGCTGAGGGGACCGTGACGGTGGGGGTCTCGTCCGGTGTCGCGCCGGAACAGGTCCGCCCGGGCAACGACGAGGCCGCTGGCGCGGTGATGTTCACGGTGGCCGACACGGGCATCGGGATGGCACCCCAGGTCGTCGCCCAGGTCTTCGAGCCGTTCTCCCAGGCCCACGCGACGACGGCGCGTGAGTATGGCGGCACCGGTCTCGGGCTCACGATCGCCCGCCGTCTCGTCGAGCTCATGGGCGGAGAGCTCCATGTCGAGACCGAGCCGGAGCGCGGCTCGACGTTCACCTTCTCGGTGCCGGCGCCGGCGCTGGAGACAGCGGTCGCGTCCGAAGAGCCTCCCCCCGTGCCCGCTGCCGCCAGTCGGCGGGTGATGGTGGTCGAGGACAACCCGGTCAACCAGCTGCTGGTGGCTCGACAGCTCGAGCGGCTCGGCTACGACCCCGTGGTCGTGGACGGTGGCGCGGCCGCCCTCGAGCACCTCGAGCTCGACCTGCCCGATGTGGTGCTCATGGACTGGCAGATGCCGCACATGGACGGTCTCGAGACCACGCGGCGAATCCGCGAGCGAGAGGCAACGCGCGGGATGGGCCGCGTCCCGATCGTGGCCATGACCGCCAGCGCCATGCCCGGCGACCGGGCGCGGTGCCTGGAAGCCGGGATGGACGACTTCGTGTCGAAGCCGGTGAGCCTTGCGGCGCTGGGGCACGTGCTGGCTGCCTGGACTCCCCCCACCGATCCGGCGTCGTCGGCGATGGTCAGCGGAGGTTCGCGGCACGACGAGGACGGGGTGGATCCATCGGTTCTCGATCGCCTCGTCGACGAGCTGGGCGGTGCCGCCGTTGTGGAGGTCGTGGTCGCCACCTACCTGCGCGAGCTCCCGGTTCGGCTCGCGGGTCTCGGCGACGCCGTCCAGGTCGCCGACCGAGCGGCGACCGTGGCGATCGCTCACACCCTGAAGTCCACGAGCGCTGCCGTCGGCGCCACCCGGCTCTCGTCGGCGTGCGGTCGACTCGAGACCTGGGGACGCGACCTCGACGTCGGGGTCGACGACCCTGCGCCGCTGCTCGTGGAGGTGCGCACGCAGGCGCTCGCCGCCGAGTGGGCGCTCACGCGTGAGCTGGCTCGCCTTCGTTCGCGCTGATGCCACCCCGCAGCAGCGGGCGAGGTCCAGCGCGGCACAGCATCCGCTCAAGAAGCCGTCAAGAAGTCCCGCGCGCCGTCGACACCACGTGCCGGCGGTGCTTGGCTGACCCGGGCCCGGAGGTGGCTGCATGAGCGGATCCGTGCGCGAGGAGATCGACCATGGCGCGGGTGCGGAGGTCGACCTCCTCCGACGCCGACTCGACGAGGTCGGGTTGCTCGGGCGTGTCGCAGTGGCGGCGAACGAGGCTCGTGACGTCGCCGAGGCGCTCGATGAAGGGTTGTCGCAGCTCGGGCGCCACGCCGGGTGCGTGGCGGCGACCGTGTGGTTGTCCGGCGGGCGCACCCGCCCGCTCGAGCCCTCGAGGCGGTGGTTCCGCACGGCCCGGGCGTCCCCATCGCTCGTGCGAGCGGTCGACGACGGTGATCCGGTCGCCCTGGGCTCGTTGCCGGGCCGGGTCGAGGCCAGCGGTGCGCCGGTGTGGCTCGTGGGGTTGGACGGACGGAGCCATTGGCTCGGGGGCGCGGACGATGCCCGCCTCGGGGTCGCCGCCGCGTTCGGGGTCCCGCTCTGGGTCGGCGGTGAGCACTGTGGCGTGCTCGCCGGCTTCTACGCCGAGGAGCGACCGGTGGATGCCCACCTGCTCGAGCTGGTCGAGCAGGTGGCGACCCAGCTCGCGGTGGCGTTCCGTCGGTTGGCTCGACCGGAGCCGGGCCCCTCGTGGCTGCTGGGGTCCTCGTCGATCGACGCCGCCACGATCGCCCATCGGGTGCGCACTCCCTTGATCGGGGTGCTCACCCCGCTCGAGCTGCTGCACGAGGCCGAAGAGGACCCCCAGCGCCGTGAGCTGCTCGAGGTCGCCCTCGCGGCCGCGCAGGAGCTGCACGGCCTCATCGAGGCCGCACTGCGAGGGTCGGCGCCGGTTGGGGCTCGGCCCCCGGCGACGGTCAGCCGCCGGCCTCCATCCGGTACCCCACGCCCCGCACGGTCCTGATCCGGCTGCGCTCGCCCGCCGGGTCGATCTTCTTCCGCAGGTTGGCGATGTGCACGTCGACGACGTGGTCGTCGCCGTACCAGTCCGACCCCCAGACGAGCTCGCGCAACATCGCCCGGGAGAACACCATCGTCGGTTTGGCCGAGAGGGCCTCGAGCAGATCGAACTCGATGCGGGTGAGCGCCACCTCGTCGCCGCCGATGTTGACGGAGCGCCCGAGCGGGTCGATCGTCAGCTCGCCGAAGCGACGAAGGTCCTCGACCGGCGCCGCCGTCGTGCCGGCACGAGGTCGGCGGAGCATGGCGCGGATGCGGGCGACGAGCTCTCGTGGGGAGAACGGCTTGGTCATGTAATCGTCGGCGCCGACCTCGAGGCCGACGACGCGGTCCACCTCGTCGCTGCGCGACGTGAGCATGATCACGTAGGCGTCGCTGAAGCGGCGCAACCGGCGACACACCTCGACGCCGTCGAGCCGGGGGAGCGTCAGGTCGAGCACGACGACGTCGGGGTCGAAGGCCCGGGCCTGGTCGAGGGCCTGCTCGCCGTCGCCCGCGGTGGCCGTCCGGTATCCCTCGCGCTCGAGCAGCGGCACCAGGATCTCGACGAACTCCGGCGCGTCCTCGACGATCAGGACCTTGCTCGACGTCTCACCGATCGTCGCTCCCACCGCCGCTCCTCGTCGCTGGCTCGCGCTCGCCCCGCATCGGCCGCCGCGCATGGGCAGGGCCGTGGTGGTGCAGCGGAGCCTAGGGTGTGACGGCCGCGCCGATCATCTCGGCGCGGCCTTCGATCCCCTTCCCGTCGGCCACGGGGAGGATGGACACGGGGAGGGTTGGAAGGGCGATGCGCCCGGTGCGGTGGTTCCAGGAGCTGAAGCCCCATGTGAAGGTCGGTCTCGTCACCGTCGTCCTGGTGGCCAGCGGCCTCGCCGTGCTGGCGGTGTCGGTCACCCATCTGTCCCAGGTGCGCGGCCACGTGGACACCTTGGCGAACCGGGCCCAGCCGGCGAGCACCCAGCTGCGTGCCATCGACCAGAGCCTCGAGCTCACGAGCTGGAAGTTCTCCAACATCCTCACCGAGGAGGACCCGGCTGCTCGCGTCGTGGCCCTCGAGGACACCCGCCGTCAGCTCAGCCAGAACGACGGCTCATGGCGGCGCTTCAAGGAGCTCTCGCTCGACCTGCCCGGAGAGCGCGACCTCTGGGCCCGATTCGAAGCCGACCAGGCCCGCCAGCGCGACCTGGCAGGGCCGGTGGGGTTCGGGCTGCTGACCGGCCTCATGAGCGGTCGGGATCCCGCCGAGCTCTTCGCTGATCCGACGTTCGAGGAGCTGCGCCAGACCCAGCGCCGGATGACCGACACGGTGCGTGAGCTCGAGCAGCGCTACTACGACCCCCTCGTCGAGGCGGAGACGGCGGGCGCTCGGGTCGACGCCGACACCGGCCGCCGCGACGTGCTCATCGCCTATGCCGCCGTCATGGTGGTCTCCCTCGTGCTCGCCGCCGTGGCGTTCCGCAGCGCCCAGCGCGCAGAGCGTCGACGGGTCGTCGATGCCCAGCGCCGGGCGCAGGAGAGTCGACGCAACGAGCTCGAGGCCAAGCTCTACCGAGCTCTCGAGATGGCCCAGACGGAGCAGGCGGCGTACGCGCTCGTCGGCCAGGCGCTCGTCGAGGCGCTCGAGGCGCAGCCCGCCGAGCTCCTCGTCGCAGATGCCAGCGTGGCGCACTTCCGACAGGTGCTCTCGACCGACGCCGAGCACGGTGGACCCGGGTGTCCGGTCATGTCACCCAAGGACTGCCCGGCTGCCCTGCGCGGGGACCAGCTCGTGTTCCCGAGCAGCGCCGAGCTCGACGCCTGCCCCTTCCTGCGCGAGCGGTCCGGCCCGCCCTGCGCGGCGGTCTGCCAACCGGTCAGCATCGCCGGCAAGTCGCTCGGCGTCGTCCACGCCACCTTCCCGGCCGGGCAGCGCCCGGAGCACGAGGCGCTCGTCGAGCTCGAGCTCGTCGCCCGTCGCGCCGGTGATCGCATCGGGATGCTCCGGCTCTTCGCCGAGACGGAGTCGCAGGCCCGTAGCGACCCGCTCACCGGCCTGCTCAACCGCCGCAGCCTCGAGAACACGGTGCGCCGCCTGGTCCACGACGGCACCGAGTACGTCGTCGCCTACGGCGACCTCGACAGGTTCAAGGACCTCAACGACACCCACGGTCACGACGTCGGCGACCGGGCGCTGCGCCTGTTCAGCCGGGCCCTTCGCGACTCGATCCGTCCCAACGACCTCGCGTGCCGGTACGGCGGTGAGGAGTTCGTGCTCGTCCTGCCCGAGTGCCGGATCGAGGAGGCGGTGGGGGTGCTGGAGCGCGTTCGGGCCGCCCTGGTTCGATCCCTCGACGCCGGTCATGTGCCGCCGTTCACGACCAGCTTCGGAGTGGCCTCCTCGCACCAAGCCGACACCTTCGACCGGGTGGTGGCGCTGGCCGACGCCGCGCTCCTGCAGGCCAAGGCGGCCGGTCGCGACCGGGTCGTGGTCTCGGGGCTCGTGCAGCCGGCCCTTCCGGCGGGCTCGCCCCGCGAGCTCGGGACCCCTGGTGGGTGACGGTGCCGGATGCGCTTGGCGGTCGTCGCCGAGCGGTGGGAGAGTGCGCCGATGAAGGTCCAGCGGCTCGAGTCGACGGACGGGTTCGTCGTCTTCGACCTCACCGACGCCGACGCGGCCGACGGCGTGGTGCGGCTGGCGCCGAAGGTGCTGGTCGACGGGGCCACCTGGCTGGCCCGCTCGATGACGTACCGGTTCGCCCTGTTCGAGCTGCGGCGAGGCGGAGCCAGCGCCGGCATCAACGCCCGCGAGGGGCGGGACCAGGCCATCGCCGCCGCCGTCGCCGAGCTCGCGCCCTCGGTCGCCGCAGGGAGTCTGGTCCTCGATCCCGGCAAGGGCGTGCCACCGGACGCGTTGGACCCGTGGCGAGAGGTCGACCCGCGGCCTGCCGCGGTCGTCGCCGACCAGGCCAGGTGGGTTGCGCTGTCCGCGGTGGCGGGGGTGGGTGCCGTTGCCGGCGAGATCGACGGGCGGCGGGTCGCCATCGAGGGGTTCGACGGCGCGGGCCCGGCCCTGGCCGCCGCCCTGGTCGAGCAGGGCGCCCGCATCGTCGCGGTGGCGACGGCCGAGGGCTGCGTGGAACGGCCGGAGGGCTTCGCGGCCGACGAGCTGGCGGCCGCCTGGCAGGCGGAGGGCCCTGGGCTCGTCGGCGTCCTCGGTGCCTCGCCATCGACGCCCGCCGCCGTGCTCGGCGTCGACGCCGACGTGCTGTTCGTGGGGTCGAAGGCCGGTGTCGTCGACCACGGAGCGGCTGCCGCCGTGAGCGCGGCGGTGGTGGTCCCGTCCGGGCCGGTGCCGGTGACCGCGAAGGCCCTCGCCGTCCTCCAGCGGGCCGGCACCCTCGTCCTGCCCGACTTCCTGACCACGGCGGGCCCGTCGCTGGCCGCCTGGGCGGCGCCGGCCTCGGTCGATGACGACGCCCGGCGGGCTGTGGTGGTCGAGGCCGTGACCGCGGTCGGTGGCGAGCTGCGCGGCGGGGCCGATGGCCCGCTGCTGGCCGCCTGCCACCGTGCCGAGGCCTTCCTGGCGACGTGGCAGGACACGTTGCCCTTCGGTCGGCCGCTGGCCTGACGAGCGCGTACGCTCACGGCCATGACGTCGTCCGACGACATCGGGTTGATGTGGTTCCGCTGCGACCTGCGGCTCGACGACAACCCGGCGTGGGCGGCGGTGACCGACGAGCGCAAGTACGTGGTCCCGCTCTACGTGATCGACCCCCGTCTCATCGAGGCTGTGGGTCCCTACCGCCGTCGTCAGCTGATCGCCAACCTGCAGGCGCTCGACTACGAGCTGGCCGAGCGGGTGGGCGGCCGCCTGCTCGTGCGGTTCGGCGATCCCGCCCGGCTGGTGCCCGAGGCGGCATCGGTCTTCGGTGTGGGCGCGGCGTACTGGAACGCCGACGTCTCGCCGTTCGCCGTGCGGCGCGACCGGCGGGTGTCAGAGGGGCTGTCGGTCCCGGTGCACACCTGGTACGGCTCCCTGGTGCTGCCGCCGGGCAGCGTGCTGACGAAGAAGGGCACCGTGTCGCGGGTGTTCACCCCCTTCTACAAGGTGTGGAAGGACACTCCCTGGGACGAGTGGCCCGAGCCCGGCGAGGCGGTGGTGCTCGACGATCCGGGGGAGTTCGTGCCCCGACTCGACGAGCCGCCCCCGCGCTTCGAGGGCCCCAACGAGGCCCGTCTGCGACTCGAGGCGTTCCTCGCCAAGGTCGATCGCTACGACACCGACCGTGACCGACCGGATCGCGACGCCACCTCGCTGCTGTCGTCCGATCTGCGCTTCGGCACCCTCTCGCCGCGGGCCGTGGTCCTCGCCGTCGGCGAGGCGACCGAGGCCCGGCGGGCCTTCGTCCGCCAGCTGGCGTGGCGCGACTGGTACGCGCACCTCCTGACCGAGGTGCCCGAGATGACGACCCGGTCGATCAACGAACGCCTCGAGGGCATCGTCTGGCTCGACGATCCTGCGGACATCGCCGCCTGGAAGGGTGGGTTCACCGGGTACCCCATCGTCGACGCCGGGATGCGCGAGCTGCGCCAGACCGGCTGGATGCACAACCGCGTGCGCATGATCGTGGGGTCGTTCCTGGTCAAGGACCTCCTCGTCGACTGGCGGATCGGCGAACGCCACTTCCGACACCTGTTGGTCGACTTCGACGTGGCCCAGAACGTCGGCAACTGGCAATGGGTCGCGGGCACGGGTCCCGACGCAGCTCCGTTCTTCCGGGTCTTCAACCCCGTCACGCAGAGCCGCAAGTTCGATCCCGACGGGGCCTACATCCGGGCCTGGGTCCCCGAGCTGGCGGGCCTGCCCGGCGACGCCATCCACGCCCCCTGGGAGGCGTCACCCGACGATCTCGCCGCAGCCGGGGTGGTCCTCGGCCAGGACTACCCGACGCCCATCATCGACCACGACGAAGCCAGGACGAGGGCACTGGCCGCGTACGGTGCCGCCGAGAACGCAGCTCGCCGCGCCGGCGACCGCGACGAGGATCCGGACCACGACGTGGCCGTCACGACTGCCGAGCGGGAGCCGGTGGAGGGCGAGCGCTCGGCGTGAGCCCGCCGGCGTCGCCGGCCCGACGTCGCCGTCAGGAGGCCGCTTGGCGGGCAGCCGCCATGACGCCGCGTCGGCTGATCGACCGGGGCGGGTAGCCGGCAGCGGCCCGCTCCTCCTCCGACTCGCCGCCCCAGAAGCCGTTCTCCCGGTTGTGGCGGGCCTCGCTGCGGCAGGCCAGCATCACCGGGCAGGCGTGGCAGTACTTGCGGGCGAGGCTCTCGCGCTGCTCGCGGCGCTCCGGTCGTTCGCCCGGGAGCCCGAAGAACAGGTGCGTCTTGCCCTTGCAGACGGCGTGCTGCGCCCAGTCGCCGGTGCGGACGAGGGGTGCCTCGTCGTGCTCCGCCTCGATGGTCAGGGGAAGGGCCATGTCGATCTCCGCTCGGTTGCAGGCGGGCATTTAGCAGTAAATGTCTTTAGTGATAAATACCCCAAACGGACGGCGAGCGCAACCCCTCCGGCGCGAATTGGTGAGGATCTGCTCGAGAACGGCCCGTCGTGCGGCGCGCGGGACCAGCGCTGCACCGACCGGCGGCGCGCCGTGCGCACCGTCGCCGGGTGGCGCCCGGTCAGCGCAGGGCGGCGAGCGAGTCGATCAGGTCGAGCAGCTCGTCGACGGACCCGGTGACGTGGTCGGCCCCTGTCCACACGGAGGCGTCCTCGGGCCCCACCCCGCTCCCTCCCACCACGACGGGCACGTCCGACACCTCACGGGTGGCGGCGATGGACGCCTTCAGCGACGCCGTGAGGTTGGGCGAGGTCGCGCACAGGCCGATGGCGACCAGGCGTGGCATCGAGGTGACCGCTCGGGCCAACGACGCCGGGGGGACATCGGGGCCGAGGTCGGCCACGTCGTAGCCTCGGCCCCGGAGCAGGTCACCGACCATGGCCAGGGGGATCCCGTGGTGCTCGCCGGCCGGGCCGGCCAACAACACGGTGCCCTTCTTCCGGCCACGACGGGAGAAGCGGGGTCCCAGACGGCCGATGAGCCGCAGCACCACGGCAGACGCCAGGTGCTCCTGGCTCACGTCGATCTCGTCGTTCGCCCACCGCTCTCCGACCGACACCATCGCCGGCGCGACGAGCTGCTGGTACACCAGCGACGGATCCATCCCCGATGCCATCGCGCCGTCGATGATGGACCATGCGCCGGATTCGTCGCCGACCAGCAGGCGCTCTTCGAGGCGGGTGGCGTAGTCGGTCCGACGCCGCCGGGGGCGTGGCGCCTCGGACGGCTGCCGCAGGGCTTCCACGTCGCTGGCGCGCACGCGCCACTCGGCGCCGTCCTTGATCCCGTGCAGACGACCGGTCCGCACGTAGCGGTAGGCCGTCATGTAGTGCACGCCGAGGCGGTCTGCGGCTTCGTTCAGGCTGATGAGCTCGTCGGTCGTAGGCATCCGGCGGTCCTCGTGGTCGTTCGCTACCGTACTCATCGGCGCACCAGGGAGACGTTGTTCAGCCCGCCGGTTTTCGGCGCGGGGCGCTCGTTGACCAGCCGATCCTCGACCCCTACGGTGCCCGGCATGCGCACCCGCGTGACCGAGCTGCCCGGCATCGAGCGCGGCGGCGGCCCGGCGAGGGTGATCGGGAGCCGGTCGGCCGACGACGAGCGCAGCGATCCCGCCGAGGTGTGCGAGCCGGCGGGGCAGGGCGCAGGAGCGATCGGTGGGATCGCTCCTGCCGGCGAGCCGGTCGCGGTCCCGATGGCCGAGGCCGAGGCCAGCGTCGATCGGCTCGCGACCCTCCGGACACCGGCGTGAGGGGCGACGCCGCCGCCCGTCTGACCCGGGGCGGAGCGCCCCCGGGCTGCCGGACCGGGAGTCGGCGGCCGTGACCGTCTATCTCGTCGGCGCCGGCCCTGGTGACCCTGGGCTGCTGACGCTGCGAGCCGCCGAGGTGCTCGCCCGAGCCGAGGTGGTCGTCTACGACCGGCTGTCGGTCGGGCCCGTGCTCGAGCTGGTCCCTGCTGGCGCCGAGCTGGTCAACGTCGGCAAGCGGCCGCAGCGACCGACGATCCCCCAGGCGGAGATCGATGCGCTGCTGGTGCGTGAGGGTCGGGCCGGACGGGAGGTGGTGCGGCTCAAGGGGGGTGACCCGTTCGTCTTCGCCCGCGGGGGAGAGGAGGCCGCCGCGCTGCAGGCGGCCGGGGTCGACTTCGAGGTCGTTCCCGGCATCTCGTCCGCGCTGGCTGCGCCCGCCTACGCCGGGATCCCTCTCACTCGCCGGCACTCCTCGGAGCTGTTCACCGTCGTCACCGGTCACGAAGACCCGGACAAGGGTGGCGAGCTCGACTGGGGTGCCATCGCCCGCCTCGGTGGCACCGTGGTCGTGCTCATGGGCATCGGGCGCCTTGCGAGGATCGTCGACGACCTGCTCGACGGCGGCCTGGCGCCCGAGACACCGGTGGCCGTCGTGCGGTGGGCCACCCGACCCGAGCAGCACACGGTGCGTGCGACCCTTGCCACGATCCTCGACCACTCCGACGAGCTGGCTCCGCCGTCGGTCATCGTCATCGGTCGGGTCGCGGCCCTCGACCTGAGCTGGTTCGAGGACCGCCCGCTGCTCGGCCGGCGCGTCCTCGTCACCCGCACGAGAGCTCAGGCGTCGGAGCTCAGCCGCAGCTTGCGTGCCGCGGGCGCCGTTCCGGTGGAGGTCCCGGTCATCGAGGTCGTCGATCCGCCCGACGGCGGGGCTGGGCTGCGACGTGCCGCGGCCCGGCTGGCGGCCGGTGTCTACGACTGGGTCGTGGTGACGTCACCGAACGGCGCAACCCGCCTGCTCGGATCGCTCCGGGACGCCCGCGACCTCGGAGGCACGGGCGTGGCCGCCATCGGGCCCGGGACGGCGGCCGCCCTCGCACTCGGCAACGTGGTGGCCGATCTCGTGCCCCCGGAGTACGTCGCCGAGTCCCTGGTGGAGGCGTTCCCGTCACCACGGGCGCGGCATCGCAACGTACTGCTGGCCCGGGCCGCCGAGGCCCGCGACGTGCTTCCGGAGGGCCTCGAGGCGAAGGGCTGGCACGTCGATGTGGTCGTGGCCTACCAGACCCGTCCGGCACCGGCCGAACCCGATCAGCAGGAAGCGGTGGCGAGCGCCGATGCCGTGACCTTCACGTCGTCGTCGACGGTGTCGCGCTTCGTGGACGCCTTCGGCCTCGGGGCCGTCCCCCCGGTGGTGGCCTGCATCGGCCCGGTCACCGCTGCTACCGCCCGCTCGTTGGGGATCCGCGTCGACGTCGAAGCCTCCGAGCACACCATCGTCGGGCTCGTCGCCGCCCTCGTCGACCACCTCGGGGGTCGCCGCGACCGGTGACGTCGACGAGCGGTCGGCCCGACGGGGCGGGCCCCTAGGATGACGTCGTGAGCTTCCCGCAGCGCCGGATGCGCCGGTTGCGCCGCACCCCGGCCTTCCGTCGGCTGGTCGCCGAGACCACGCTCCACGTCGACGACCTCGTCGCCCCCCTGTTCGTGCGAGAGTCGATCGACGAGCCGGTCCCCATCACCTCGTTGCCCGGGGTCGTGCAGCACACGCGGACGTCGCTCGTCGAGGAGGTCCGGGCCCTCGTCCGGCTCGGCGTGCCCGCCGTCATCCTCTTCGGCGTCCCGGCCCGGAAGGATCCGGAGGGCGCCGAGGCCTGGAGCCCCGATGGCATCGTGCAGCTCGCCCTGCGCGAGGTGCGCGACGCGGTGGGCGACGACGTCGTGGTGATGGCCGACCTCTGCCTCGACGAGTACACGGACCACGGCCACTGCGGCGTGCTGACGCCCACGGGCGAGGTCGACAACGACGCCACACTCGAGCGCTATGCGCGCGTCGCCGTCGCCCAGGCCGAGGCCGGCGTCGACGTCGTGGCCCCCAGCGGGATGATGGACGGTGCGGTCCTCGCCATCCGCGATGCCCTCGACGACGAGGGCTACGAGCAGGTGGCGGTCCTGGCCTATGCAGCGAAGTACGCGTCGGCGCTCTACGGGCCCTTTCGCGAGGCGGTCGATGTCACCATCGCCGGCGGCGGCGACCGGAAGACCTACCAGCAGGACTACCGCAACGGCCGGGAGGGCCTCGAGGAGATCCGCCTCGACGTGGCCGAGGGTGCGGACATGGTGATGGTCAAGCCGGCGCTGGCCTACCTCGATGTCATCACCCGCGCCCGGGCCGAGGTCGACGTCCCGCTGGCCGCCTACCACGTGTCGGGTGAGTACTCCATGATCAAGGCCGCCGCGGCCAACGGATGGATCGACGGCGAGTCCGTGGCCCTCGAGCACCTCACGGCGATCAAGCGGGCGGGAGCCGACATCGTGTTGACCTACCTGGCCCACGAGGTCGCCGAGGCCCTGCACGGCTGAGCCGCCGTCGACGACGAACGGAGCGTTCCACCGGATGGGCACGACCAACGAGGAGCTTTTCGAGCGGGCGACCCGGGTCATCCCCGGCGGGGTCAACTCGCCGGTGCGCGCCTTCGGATCGGTGGGCGGCCACCCGTACTTCGTGGCCAAGGCCGAGGGGCCGCACGTCTGGGATGTCGAGGGTCGGCGCTACGTCGACCTCGTGCAGTCCTATGGCGCCGTCATCCTCGGACACGCTCACCCGGTGGTGATCGACGCGGTGACCGACGCCGCCGCGGACGGCACGTCCTTCGGGGCGCCGACCGAGCGCGAGGTCCTGCTGGCGGAGGCGATCGTCGAGCGGGTCCCCTCGGTCGAGCAGGTGCGTCTGGTCTCCAGCGGGACCGAGGCGACCATGAGCGCCATCCGCCTCGCCCGCGGCGCCACCGGTCGATCCCGCATCGTGAAGTTCGCCGGGTGCTACCACGGGCACAGCGACGGCCTGCTGGTCGCGGGCGGCTCCGGCGTCGCAACGCTCGGCCTCCCGGGTTCGGCAGGGGTCACCGCCAACCAGGTCGCCGACACCGTCGTCGCGCCGTACAACGTGGTTCCGCAGCTCGACGACGACGTCGCCTGCGTGATCGTCGAACCGGTTGCCGCCAACATGGGCCTGGTGGCGCCGGTGCCCGGGTTCCTCGAGGGCCTGCGGGCCGAGTGCGACCGCGTGGGCGCGCTGCTCGTGTTCGACGAGGTCATCTCGGGGTTCCGGCTCGGGCCGGCCGGTGCCCAGGGCCACACGGAGGTCACCCCCGACCTCACCTGCTTCGGCAAGGTCATCGGTGGTGGTCTCCCGGTCGGAGCCTTCGGCGGTCGGCGCGACGTGATGACCGCGCTCGCGCCGGAGGGCCCCGTGTACCAGGCGGGGACGTTGTCCGGGAACCCGCTCGCGACCGCGGCGGGTCTCGCCGCGCTCGGTCAGCTCACGACGGAGGTCCATGCCACGTTGGAGCAGCGGGTCGAGCGCTTCGCCACGGCGCTCGAGTCGACGCTGCGCGGCGCCGGCCTCCCGATCCGGGTGCCTCGCGTCGGGACCCTCTGCGGCATCTACTGCGGTGACGACCTGCCCACGGACTACGACGGTGCCTGCCGGACGGACGAGGCGCTCTACGCCGCGCTGTTCCACGCGCTGCTCGACCGTGGCGTGGCCATCGCTCCGGGGGCCTACGAGGTGGCGTTCGTGGGTGTGGCCCACACCGACGAGGTGCTCGATCAGGTGTTGGCGGTCGCACGAGACGCGGCGGCGGCCGTGGCGGGGAGGCGCTGATGCCTGTCGGGGACACCGATGCTCTCGTGCTGTTCGGGGCCACGGGTGACCTCGCCCGCAAGAAGATCTTCCCCGCCCTGTACCGACTCCAGGAGCGCGGCCTGCTCGACGTGCCCATCGTCGGGGTGGCCTCGTCCGACTGGGACGAGGACGACCTCCGCACCCACGCCCGAGATGCCATCGTGGCCAAGACCGACCTGGACGAGGTGGTGTGGGAGCGGTTGGCCCGCTGCCTGCACTACGTCAGCGGTGACTATCGCGACGCGTCGACCTATCAGCGACTTGCGGACCTCCTGCCCGGCGTCGCGCACCCGCTGTTCTACCTGGCCATCCCACCCGTCCTGTTCTCCGACGTGATCGACGGCATCGCCGGCGTCGGTCTCAACACCGGTGCCAAGGTGGTCGTCGAGAAGCCCTTCGGTCGCGACCGACGCTCGGCGCTCGAGCTCAACGAGGTCCTGCACCGGCACTTCCCCGAGAGCGCCGTCTTCCGGATCGACCACTTCCTCGGCAAGGACGGCATCGAGAACATCCTGGTCTTCCGGTTCGCCAACTCGCTGCTCGAACCGGTGTGGAACCGCAACTTCATCTCCAACATCCAGATCACGATGGCGGAGGACTTCGGCACCGCCGGTCGAGCCAAGTACTTCGACACCGCGGGGACCCTGCGCGACGTCGTGCAGAACCACCTCCTCGAGATCGTGGCTCTGCTGGCGATGGAGCCGCCGGCCTCGTCGTCCGCCGATGCGCTGCGCGACGAGAAGGTCAAGGTGTTCCGCCAGATCCGCACCTTCGACCCCAACAAGGTCGTCCGCGGTCAGTACCGCGAGTACGTCGACGAGCCGGGGGTGGCCTATGGCTCCGACACCGAGACGTTCGTCGCGTTGCGGTTCGAGATCGACTCCTGGCGATGGTCCGGCGTGCCCTGGCTCATCCGCGCCGGCAAGAACCTTCCCGCCACCACCACCGAGGCTGTCGTCACGTTCAACCGGCCGCCCCGCCTCTTCTTCACCGACAGCGGAGCCGGCCCGCCGCCACCCAACCACCTCAGGTTCCGGCTCGGACCCAACGGCGGCATCACCCTCCAGGTCTCGGCCAAGACGGCTGGTGACCAGATCCTGACCCACCCGGTCGACCTCGAGGTCACCCACGACACCCTGTTCGGCATGTCGGAGGAGCCGTACGAGCGCCTCCTCGAAGACGCGATGGAGGGGGACGCCCGCCGGTTCGGCCGTTCCGACGGCGTGGACGAGCAGTGGCGGGTCGTCCAGTCCGTCATCGACCATCCGTCGCCGGTGCAGCGGTACGACTCGGGGTCGTGGGGCCCGGTCGACGCCGTGGAGCTGGCCCAGCCCTACGGCGGATGGCGCGACCCGGTGGTGTGACGGATCCGAGCGGGCCTGGTCGCCTGCTCCCCGACCTCCATCCGACCGGGGCGGCACTGCGTCAGCGGACGCGGTAGCCCTTGATCCAGGTGCCCGTGAGGCGCTGCTCGTAGACCTTCTCCACCCTGGTCTCGTCGTTCCAGCGGCAGGCCTTCACCGAGAGGTCGGGCCCGTCGTCGTAGGGGATCACGCACCAGACCATGTCGCCCGGTTGCAGTCCGTGGTCGCCTGGCACGTGGTCGATCGGGTCGTAGAGGCTCAGGTCCCCGATCTTCTCCCGCACGACCGTGAACCGCTCGGGGCCGTCGGGTTCGGTGTTGATGAGCCGATCGTGCACGTAGAAGTGGGATACGCGGTGGTAGGCGAGCACCACGTTGTGCGGTGCCGTCGAGGCCGCGACGTCGTCGAGGTCGCCCGTCAGCCACCGTGCGTAGGTGGTGGGAGTCAACGGGAACGGTGAGGGCACGAGCAGGGCGACGAGTGCGGCCATGGCCGGCAGTGCCAGAGCGGGGTGCCGGGGGAACGGCAGCGTCAGCAGGCGCAGCACGCCGTAGGCGGCGCAGAGGTAGACGAGCCAGTAGAAGCCGAGGTTCACCCGCTCGAGGGTGATCGGCCAGTGCGCGGCGTAGGCGCCGCCGACGGCACCGAGGTAGGCCGACGCAGGGATGATGAGGATCCACGGCCAGCGTCGACCGAGGCTCGCGGCGCCGACGGCGAACGAGACGATCAGGACCACCGTCGCCAGGGCGACCACCCAGCCCGGTCCCCCCATGATCCGCTCGCCGAGGAGCTGCTCGTGGGCCTGCTCCACCAGCTTGCGGAGGAGTCCGGCGAGGGAGAGCTCGCCTCCGACGGTGGTGTTCTCGGTGACCCAGAAGCTCTGGACCGAGTAGTCGACGGTCACCGGCCGCCACAGCTTCACGTAGACGACCAGACCGGCGATCGCCGTCGCCGCCGTGGTGGCGGCCAGACGGACCGCGCGAGCCCGCCGCACCGCGGGTGCCGAGCGATGCACCCACCACGCTGCGCAGGCCAGGAACCCGGGGATGACGAGGATCCCGCCGATGGTGAAGACGGGGAGCCCGATGATGCCGACAGCCAGCGCGCCGAAGGCCCACCGGCGTTCGTCGAGCGACAGCGCGAGCCACGTCAGCGCCGCGACGTAGGCGACCTCGAAGAGGTAGTTGTTGAAGTAGTAGTACCGCCACAGCGCCGGCACCAGCGTCAGCAGGGCTGGGGCGAGGCCGGCCGCCACCGCCGCCACCGGCCGAGCCGGGCGCCGTCCGAACCGGTCGAGCGGCTCCTTGGCGGTGATGCGCAGCAGGACGAGCGACGACACCCCCACCGCCAGCGGCAGGAAGGCCTGGGCCACGAGCCGATACAGCTCGGGCTTGTAGGGGAGGGGACCGGTCAGCGCCGACATCAGCAGCACCCAGCCCAAGGTGAACGGGGCGTCGATGTTGAACATGACGTCGAGGTGGTCGCTCGACCGGATCATGTCGACCCGCCACATCTCGTCGAAGTAGAAGTTCTGGCTCCACGTTCCGCGCTGCTTCACCTGCAAGGCGACGACGGCGAAGGCCGCCGCCGCCAGCGCCAGCCACCGCGGGTCTCGCCACCACCGGTGGCCGGACCGGGGACGAGCGTCTCGCTCGGCGTCGGGCGCCGGTGCCTCAGCCGCAGCACCGCGACCCACGTCCCCCGACGCCATCGCACCGGGGACCACTCCTGGTGGGGTGCCTCCGGTCGCGGGCTCGGTGTGCATGGCGGCTACGTATAGCGGATCGGC
The DNA here is from genome assembly GCA_041394145.1 of Acidimicrobiales bacterium. Taxonomy (GTDB): domain Bacteria; phylum Actinomycetota; class Acidimicrobiia; order Acidimicrobiales; family Acidimicrobilacustridaceae; genus JAWKIW01. The sequence goes on along the minus strand of JAWKIW010000031.1, from coordinate 12,903 downwards.
GGCCCGTGGACGGGCGCGGTGCCCGCGGCGGTGGCCTCGCGCGCTCCGGGCCGAGCTCAGGCCGACTCGCGCTCGGGCACGAGCCGGGCGAGCCCCGCCGCCGCCCGGTACGCCGCCTCGGCCGGCCCGAGCTCGTCGTCGCGCAGCAGGTTGGCCATGATCCGCAGGACCCACTCCATCAGGGACCGGGACCGCATGCCGACGCGGGTCAGCTCCCGCATCAGGGCCGGACGCCCGATCACCCGAGCGAAGAGCCGCGCCACCTTGAAGTACAGGCCGTACTCGGCGTCGAGCAGCTCGGGGTAGCGCTGCAGGGCCATGCCGTCGCCCGAACGGAGCGCGTCGTCCAGCAGCGCGGCGACGAGTCGTCCCGTCTCGTAGGCGTAGTCGATGCCCTCCCCGTTGAACGGGTTGATCGATCCGGCCGCGTCGCCGACGAGCGCCCAGGTCGGCCCCACCTTCGGGTGGATCGACCCGCCCATCGGCAGCCGCCCGCCGGTCGGCACCGAGGTCGCGGTCTGCGGGGAGATGCCCCAGTAGGCCGGTGCCGTCGCCACGAACTCGTTCATGATGTGCGTGGTGTTCACCGCCTTGAAGTCGCGGAACGTCGACAGCAGGCCGATCCCGACGTTGATCTGCCCGTCGCCCAGCGGGAAGATCCAGCCGTACCCGGGGAGGGAGCTGCCGGCTCGATCCCGCACGTCGAGCGCGCTCTCGATCCACGGCTCCGTCGAGAGGGGACTCTCGAAGTAGCCCCGGATCGCCATCCCCTGGGGCCAGGAGCGACGGCGTGCGGTCCCGAGCGCCCGCCCGAACCGGGAGTTGGCGCCGTCGGCGACCACGACGTAGCGGGCGTGGATCTCGGCTGTGGTGCCGCGCTCCTTGTCCTTGACCGCAGCGCCGACGACGACGCCGCGGTCGACGAGGGGGGCGACGGCCTCGGTGCCCTGGCGCATGGTGGCCCCGGCCTTGACCGCGTGCTCGGCCACCATGGTGTCGAGATCGCAGCGACGGACCACGTACCCGTACGACGGGAACCGGGGGTGTTCGGGCCAGCGCAGCTCGAGGCTCCGGCCGTGCGCGCACGCTCGCAGGCCGTCATAGCGGTGGTGGTCGCCGAGTCGCTCCTCCAGGCCCATGTCCTGCAGCTGTCGGACGGCTCGTGGCGTGAGCCCGTCGCCGCACGTCTTCTCCCGGGGGAAGGTCTTCTTCTCGACGAACACGACATCGTGGCCGGCCTCGGCCAGCCAGTAGCTGGCGGCGGCACCGGCGGGTCCACCACCGATCACGAGCACGTCGTGTCGCTCGCCGTCGGAGGGGCGTTCAGGGATGATGCCGCTCGGGGCCACGGCCGCCTCCTCGGGGATCAGGTTCGACCGGCGGGTTCGGTCACGAGCCAGCCTAGGGCTGGCGTCCGGGGGGTCCCCACTCGACGGCCAGGTGCCACGGCTCGCCGGGACCGTCCGATCTGCGCTGCCGTGTGCCCGGTGGCGGGGCCGGCTCGTGGCCCCGGCGGGATCGGGTCAGCCAGCGGCCGATTCCTGGGCGATCGGCGCCGTGAGTCGGCCGGCCTTGTCGAACAGCTCCTTGCCGTCGGAGCTCACCAGCGCCCCGGTGGTGCTGAGGTAGGGCTTGCCATCGGGATGCAGCAGGGCGCCCGTGGCGTCGATCTGCTTGGCATCGGGCTTCTCGCCGCCGAGCGTCTCGCGCTCGTGGCGGGCGACGGCGAGGAGCTCGGCATCGGTGAGGGCACCGAGGAAGGCGGGCATCTTGGCGCCGAACGACCCGGCGATGTGCTGGCCGCCCTCGCGGTTGGGGTTGCCGTAGCCCTGACCGGCGAAGCCGTCGGTGCCGACGTGGATGAACTCCATCTGCTGGTCGATGGTGGGGAAGGTCTTGAGGACCTCGCCGTTGGCCAGGGGGCGACCCACGCCGCCGCCGCCGGTGGAGCCGTGGCAGCTGGCGCACTTCGCGGCGTACACCTCGGCCCCCAGCTCGAGCTGGGTCTTCTCCTTGGTCGGCGCCGCGCTCAGGGTCTGGGCGTAGAGGATCCCCCACAGGGGCAGGAACAGGATCACCGGCATGGCCCACACGGGGATCTTCTTGCGCGTCATCGCCGCCTCGACGTACGGCGGGAGGGGCTCGGGTTCCTTCGGCGTGGCGGTGGCCGGCGTGGCGGCGGCCTTGGCGGGCGCGCTCGGCGTCGCCTTCTCGACCGCCGCGCTCTCGGTCGCGGGCGCAGCTGCCGGGGCCTCGGCCTCGCCGCCCCCGGCGTCGCCGCCGAGGCCGAGCGCCGCGCGTCGGGCCTTGGAGCGGGCGAGGAGATGCTCTGGAACCTCGGTCAACGGATCCTCCGCAAGCGGTGTGCGGGGCCGCGCGGCCCCGCGGTCGACGTCGCGGTCACACTAGACCCGCCGCGTCGCGGGGAGCCAAGCAGCAGGTCCCGTCGAGCGCCTCGCCGGTGGCCGTGCCCCTGCAGTCCTCGGGCCCCGTGCGTCGCAGCACCTCCCCGGCACCCGACCGGCGCGAGCAGGTCGTGACGGCCCCTGCGGTCGTCGCCCGCCGATGTGCCTTCGCCGAATGGCCCGTGCTAGACCACAGCCCATCGCGATGCCAGGGGTGTCAGCGCACCTGCCCCGCCTGGCTAGCATGTGATCGGATTCACGAGGGAGGTCCCCCGGCCGGTGGTTGCGTTCATCGCTTCCCTGATCATCACGGCGCTCTTCGTCCTCCCCATGTTCCCGTACGCCAAGCGTCGGCCGGTCGGCACCCCGTTGACCTGGGGCGAGGCGATGCTGGCGGCGACCTACGCCTTCTTCTTGATGTTCTGGGTGTACGGCGTGGTGCCCCACCTGTGGCTCACGTGGGCCGACAACGAGCTCAAGTGGCGACCCGACAGCCTGATCTTGGAGCCGCAGGACAAGGGTGGCTGGAGTCCGGTCACGGTGAGCTACCAGACCGTCCGCGACATCGTCGCCGTGCTCATCTACGTCGTCTTCCTCGGCGGGCAGATGTGGCTGTGGTCCGTGTGGCAGAAGCGGGGAGCCAAGCCCACCACCGAGGTCGCCACGTCGGACTTCGGTCGACCGCTGGTGAAGAAGGGCTGACCCGATGGCCAAGACCGACGCCAACCCACCGATGCCGGAGTTCCGCGAGGACTACGTCCTGCAGGAGGTCGACGCAGCGTGGCTCTCCAAGGCGGTCAAGCCGAAGCAGTTCATCCACATCGACCAGAGCGAGTGCATCACCTGCGAGGGCTGTGTCGACATCTGCCCGTGGAAGTGCATCCACCTGGTCCGCACCGAGTCGATCGACGAGGCGCTGGGCACCGAGCGCCCGGGCGTCGATCCCGGTGATCACTCCGTCTTCCTGATCGACGACGACGTGTGCACGCGATGCGCCCTGTGCGTCGATCGCTGCCCGACCGGGGTCATCATCTTGGGCAAGGTCGGTGACGCCCCGGCCGATGGCGATCCCCATCAGCGCACGAACACCCACGGCTACGGCTACGGGATGCGGCTGGGCTGAGGCACCCGGCACCACAGGTACACGAGCAACATCGAGGCCGAGGCAAGGAGCAGTCCGTGGCCAAGACGATGGAGGGGCGGTCCAAGGCCGCTGAGAAGGTCAGCGAGCTCACCGACAAGGTGCAGAGCTCGCAAGCCTGGAACTCGATCTTCCGACCAGGCTCGATCTTCCGGAAGGGCTACACCGACAGCCCGCGGAACCGGTCCTACGTGATCATGAACAGCGTGCTCTACCACCTGCACCCGGTGAAGGTGAAGCGGCACGCGGTGAAGGTGAGCTACACGCTGTGCCTCGGCGGCCTCAGCTTCTTCCTGTTCATCCTGCTGACCATCACGGGCATCTTCTTGATGTTCTTCTACCGGCCCACGGCGGCGCAGGCCTGGAACGACATCTACACGTTGCAGACCTCGATCACCTTCGGTCTGCTCGTGCGGAACATGCACCGATGGGCGGCCCACCTCATGGTGCTGTCGGTGTTCCTCCACATGGCCCGGGTCTTCTACCACGGCGCCTACAAGCCGCCCCGGGAGTTCAACTGGGTGATCGGCGTGATCCTCCTCACGCTCACCCTGCTGCTGTCGTTCACCGGCTACCTGCTGCCGTGGGACCAGCTGGCGCTGTGGGCGGTGACGGTGGGCACCAACATGATGGGGTACACGCCGGTGTTCGGCGACCAGGTCCGGTTCGTGCTGCTGTCCGGACGGGAGATCGGCACCGACACGCTCCTGCGCTGGTACGTGCTGCACGTCCTGTTCGTCCCGTTCGTGACCGTGATCTTCCTGGCCATCCACTTCTGGCGGGTGCGCAAGGACGGCGGCATCTCCGGGCCGCTGTAGACCGCTGAGGGATCATCCATGACCGAGATTCCCGAACACCTCCGCAAGCGGGCCGAGGCCGCTCGGCAGAAGGCCGCCGAGAAGGCGGCCACCGAGGGTGCCGGCGCGCCCGAGGAGGCCCCGTCCGCCGACGCGCCCGCCGAAGGCGGTGGCGACGCCGGGGGAGGCAAGATCCCCGCCCACCTGCTCGAGCGCTCGAAGGCGGCCAAGGCCCGCAAGGCGGGAGCCACGGCCGAGGCGGAGGCGACCGGCGGGGGCGGGGCCGTCGCTCCGGCGGCGGCCGCCGCGGTGGCCACGGCGGCGCCCCCTCCCTCCGCCACGGGTCCGGCCGGTCACACGCAGCGACTGCTGACCGTCGTGAAGGCCGGTTCGATCCAGGACGTCAAGGCCGCCCCGCAGGACAAGGTGCACGTGTGGCCGCACCTGCTGGCCGCCGAGTTCGTGGCCGCCCTCTTCATCAAGGGGTTCACGCTGGTCTTCTCGATCTTCGTGAACGCCCCGCTGCTCGAGCTGGCGAACGTGAACCAGACGCCGAACCCGTCGAAGGCGCCGTGGTACTTCCTCGGTCTGCAGGAGCTGCTCACGATGTTCCACCCGATGGTCGCCGGCGTGACCATCCCGGGCATGGGGATCTTCTTGCTGATCCTGGCTCCGTACATGGACCGCAACCCGTCCAACAAGCCGGAAGACCGCAAGTTCGCCATCTCGGTGTTCACCCTGTTCCTCATGTTCTGGACCGTCCTCGTGATCATCGGCTCGTTCTTCCGGGGTCCCGGCTTCAACTTCGTGGCGCCGTGGGACGCGGGCCTGTTCTTCGAGCTGTGAAGGGATCGATGCGATGAACCAATCGCTCGTGCTCGCAGAGGTGCCGGTCGGCGTGCTGGTCGCCGTCGGCGTCGCCTTCTTCCTGCTGGTGCTGCTGCTCGTCGCCGGCGCCCTGACCCGGCGCACCACCACCGGCTCCGGCACCGGCCGGTTGGCCCGCGAGACGGTGAAGAAGGACGGTGGCGTCCCCGGCGCGCTGTCCCAGCCCGCCGACCGCTTGCCGGGCAAGGAGATCGAGGCCATCGCCGACCTCGAGCGCAAGGGCGGCGCCGTGGCCGTGGCCGAGTCGGCCGACATCACCCCCTACGTCCCGCCGGACCCCGACACGCTGGGCGTCACCCGCCGGCAGTTCTTCAACCGGGGGATCATCGCCTTCTTCATCGTCGGCCTCAGCGGCTTCGGCGCCGCCGTGCTCGCCTTCCTCTGGCCCCAGCCCAAGGGCGGCTTCGGGTCCAAGATCAAGGTCGGCAAGATCCCCGACATCCAGGCGCAGATCACGGCGAACAAGGGCTTCTACTACGTGCCCGAGGGGCGCATGTGGGTCGTCGCGTACCCCAGCTCGGCGCTCGAGAAGGCCCAGAAGGTGTATCCGCCGGCGGTCATGACCGGTCTGGAGGCGGGGGTCCTCGCCCTGTACCAGAAGTGCCCGCACCTCGGCTGCCGCGTGCCGTCGTGCCCGACCTCGCAGTGGTTCGAGTGCCCGTGCCACGGCTCGCAGTACAACCAGGCCGGGGAGAAGAAGGGCGGTCCAGCGCCCCGTGGCATGGACCGATTCGCGATGGAGGTCTCCGACAACGTGTTGACGGTGAACACCGGCCAGGTGATCCAGGGCCCGCCGATCGGCACCAACACCACCGGCCAGGAGGCTGAGGGGCCCACTGCGTGGGCGGGGTCACTCCGCATGAGCCCCGCCGTCGTGTTCGCCGATGCTCAGTCGGGCATCGGCTGGACCATCGCCATCCTGATCTTCGTCGCCTTCGGGATCGGCATCTTCCTCAACATGCGCAAGGCCCGGCCCGAGGTGGGGTCCGAGATCGAGCTGGCCGCCAACCGCAAGCCCTACCTCCCCGATGAAGAGCTCGAGACCAAGCGACTCGACCGGACGCTGCTGCTCGGTCTGCTCTTCCTCGGCTTCGTGGCGGTCGCTCTGCCGCTGTACTGGCTCTACGAGCCGGCCCGGCAGGAGGGGGCCGTGAAGGGCTACCAGGACACCTTCGTCGAGCGGGGCCAGGAGATCTACAACGTCGGCGCGCAGTGCGTGCAGTGCCACGGCCCGAAGGGCACGGGCGGCTCGAAGGACTTCACCATCCTGAACGACAACGGTGACTTCGTCGCCTCTGTCAAGTGGCAGGCGCCGGCGCTCGACAACGTGCTGTACCGCTTCAGCCGGGAGCAGGTGCTGTTCATCCTCGAGTACGGCCGGCCGTTCAGCCCCATGCCCGCGTGGGGTGCCAAGGGCGGCGGTCCCCTCACCGAGCAGCAGCTCGAGAACGTGGTCGACTACCTCCAGTCGATCCAGCTGCCCGCCGCCGAGTCGACGGCTGCGCTCGACGCCGAGATCGAGAAGGTGTGCAAGCCCGAGCGCAACCCGGACGGCTCCCTCAACGGGGTGAACCCCAGGTGCACGGTCCCCGACCCGAGCAGCCCCAACAAGGACCACAGCTGGAACACGCTGGGTGAGGCACTGTTCAACCTGGGCTACTACGACGGCTTCTCGGCCGGCGCGTACTCGTGCGGTCGTTGCCACACCAAGGGCTGGTCCTACGGCAAGGCCGAGACCGCGGGTGGGGGCGCGCTCGGACCCAATCTCACCGGCGGCTCCGAGCTGCGCCAGTTCGAGACGTTCGAGTCGCAGGTCGACTTCGTGGCCAAGGGCGCTCCGGTCGGCAAGACCTACGGTCGCAACGGCCTCTCCTCGGGGAAGATGCCGGCGTTCGGGATCAACCCGAACACCGACACCCCGGCGCCGAACCTTCCCGACTACGGGCTCCAGCCGTCGCAGACCATGTACACCACCGACCAGATCCGGGCGATCGTCGAGTACGAGCGAGGCCTCTAGCCCATGCAGACGTTGCACATCATCGCCGGGCTCGGATGGGACCCCGCCATCCGCGGCATCCTCGCCGTCCTCACCGGGGTGGTCGTCCTGGCCGGTTCGGTCTGGCTGCTGCTGGCCAGCAACACCGGGGCCCGCCTCGGCACCCTGATCGCACTCGGTGGGCTCTTCGGGTGGCTCACCATCCTCACCCTGATGTGGTGGATCCAGCCGCCCGGCATCGGGCCCCGTGGGGGGAACGAGCCGAAGTGGGTCCCGATCGAGATCTACGTCGACGGCGGCGGGCCGGCCAGGACGGCGGTGGTCAACTCGCTCTCGTCACCGGAATCGCTGCCCCAGGCCACCCAGATCCTCGAGCAGCACCCGGAGCTGGCGACGCAGGTCCCCAAGACGCCGACCTTGTCCGACATCGCCGGCGCATCCGCCGCTGATGCGAACGGCAACACGATCAAGGGCAAGGACCTCGTGCCCCAGCGCACCGACAACGGCGGCTGGCGGGTGGTGCCCACGTCGGAGGCGGGCGAGGCCCAGACCGCAGCCGACACGGCGTTGGTGAGCTCGGGCTTCTTCAAGGACGCAACGGCCTACAAGAAGCTCAACACCTTCCAGCAGGGCGGCAACCCCCGGCGGGAGGACGACTGCCCCGCAGGCGACGCCGAGGGCGAGCAGCAGAGCTTCATCCCCGCCGACGCGCTCTGCCGGGCATGGGCTCGCATCAAGAAGACCTTCCGCATCACGTCGCCGCCGGACTACACGGTCGTGCAGGTCCAGGCCGTCGAGCCCCAGACCGCGGCCCCGGGTGAGCCTCCACCCACGCCCCGCGTCGACCCGACGCAGCCGGTCGTCTCGGTGGTGCTGATCCGGGACCAGGGCAACATCCGGCTCAAGCCGTTCGTCTTCTTCGTGATCTCGGCCAGCCTGTTCGCCTTCTTCTGCATGCTGCTGCACTTCCGGGACAAGACGGCGTGGAAGAACCGGGGTGTGGTCCCGGACAAGGCTGGAGCGTGACGAGGTGGCTCAGTACCTGCCGATCCTCGTCCTGCTCCTGCTGGCCGGCGTCTTCGGCATCCTGAGCCTCCTCGCGTCCCGGATCCTCGCACCTCGGAGGCCGACGCAGGCCAAGTCCGCCCCCTACGAGTGCGGCATCATCCCGGGCCGGCAGCCCCCGGAGCGCTTCCCCGTGAAGTTCTTCCTGGTGGCGATGATCTTCATCGTGTTCGACATCGAGATCATCTTCTTCTTCCCGTTCGCCACGGTCTTCCGCGACCTGGGCTGGTTCGGCTTCGCTGCGGTGCTGATCTTCGCCGGTGCGGTCTTCGAGTCCTTCGTGTACCTGATCGGACGGGGCGCGCTGGAGTGGGGCCCGCAGTCCCGGCAGCGCTCGGTGCCGGCGGTGTCCCCCGATCGGACGGCGCACACCACCGTGCGTCGGGTGGGCCTCGACGGGCGGCCGACCGCCGCGCCACCGGCCGAGGAGGCCGCCTGATGGCGCCGGCGACGGGCGACGTGCACGAGGGCCTCGCCGGCTTCAACCACAACCTGCTGACGGGCACCCTGGAGGGCCTGGTCAAGTGGGCCCGCTACCAGAGCTGCTTCCCGGCCACGTTCGGACTGGCGTGCTGTGCCATCGAGATGATGGGCACGGGCGCTGCGCACTACGACCTCGCCCGCTTCGGGATGGAGGTGTTCCGGGCGTCACCGCGACAAGCCGACCTCATGATCGTCGCCGGTCGGGTGAGCCAGAAGATGGCCCCCGTGCTGCGCCAGATCTACGACCAGATGGTCGAGCCCAAGTGGGTCATCTCGATGGGCGTGTGCGCCTCGAGCGGTGGGATGTTCAACAACTACGCGATCGTGCAGGGCGTGGATCAGATCGTGCCGGTCGACGTCTATGCCCCCGGCTGCCCACCGGGGCCGGAGACCCTGATGCACGCCATCCTCACCCTGCACGAGAAGATCAAGACCGGCGAGCTGACCAAGCGCCGCAAGGCAGGTGAGGGCGCCGGCCTGGTGATCGAGCAGCGAGACGGTCAGACCGACACCGGCGTCCTCATCGGGAGGCGCTGACCGTGGCCGACGCCGACGAGGCTGCGAGCGGCGCGGACGCGCCCGAGGAGCGTCACGGCTGCCCCGTCACGTGGTCGCGGGGCCAGCAGGTACTGCACGTCCCGCGCGACCGCTACCTGGCGGTCGCCCGCGCCCTGCACGACGAGGGCTTCTTGATGTGCGCCGACCTCACCGCCGTCGACTACCTCACCTACGAACCCGATCGCGCCCTGCCCGCCGGCGTGGATGCGGAGAGGTTCGAGGTCGTGGTCGGCCTGCTGTCCTTCTCCCCGATCGAGCGGATCCGCATCCGGGTCCAGCTGCCCGACGACGACCCGACGTTGCCGAGCCTCTTCGAGCTGTACCCGGGAGCCGACGCGCTCGAGCGTGAGGCCTTCGACATGGTCGGTGTGGTCTTCACCGACCATCCCGACCTCACCCGGATCCTCATGCCCGAGGACTGGGTGGGCCATCCGCTGCGCAAGGACTACTCCTCGGGCCGCATCCCGGTGCAGTTCAAGGGCTCGACCACCGCGCGCTGAGGCACCGACATGACCACGACCGAGCCGAGCACCGAGCCGATGAGCAGCGACGAGGAGGCTGTCCCGGGCATCGCCCGGACCTTCGAGGGCCGCCAGGAGCTCACCGCTGGCGACCTCACGTCGGCGGCCGAGCGGCTGCGCGAGGTCGGAGGCGTGCTGCGCATGTCCGAGGCCGAGGCCCAGGTGGCTGAGGTCAACCAGGATCCCGACGATCAGACGATGATCATGAACATGGGGCCGCAGCACCCGAGCACGCACGGGGTGCTGCGACTCATGCTCGAGCTCGATGGTGAGACGGTGCTGCGGACCAAGCCGGTCATCGGCTACCTGCACACCGGCATGGAGTGGATGGGGGAGGAGCTCTCCTACCTGCAGGGGTGCACGAACGTCACCCGCATGGACTACCTCTCCCCCCTGTTCAGCGAGCTCGCCTTCTCGACCGCGGTCGAGACCCTCCTCGAGATCGAGGTCCCGCCTCGGGCGGTGTGGATCCGGATGCTCATGACCGAGCTCAACCGGATGGCGTCGCACCTGATGTTCCTCGCCACGAACGGCATGGACCTCGGTGCGGTCTCGATGATGCTGTACGGGTGGCGCGAGCGCGAGGAGGTGCTCCGCTTCTTCCAGAAGGTCACCGGCGTCCGGATGAACCACAACTACATCCGACCCGGAGGCGTCGCCGCCGACCTGCCCGACGGGTGGCGCGACGACGTGCTGCGGCTCCTCGACCTGATCCCGCCCCGTCTCGACGAGTACGACACCTTGATGACCGGCCAGCCCATCTGGCGCGAGCGGCTGCAGGGCGTCGGGGTGATCACCACCGAGGAGTGCGTTGCGCTGTCGGTGACCGGGCCGATCCTGCGATCCACGGGATTCGCCTGGGACCTTCGCCGCGACATGCCCTACCTCGCCTACGACGAGGTCGACTTCGACGTGGTCGTCGGCACGTATGGAGATTGCTTCGACCGCTATGCCATCCGCCTCAACGAGGTGCGCGAGTCGATGCGCATCGTCCACCAGATCCTCGAGAAGATGCCCAAGGGCGACTACCGGATCCAGGACCGCAAGGTGACGCCACCACCGCGCGCCCGCATCGACGAGTCGATGGAGGCGCTGATCCACCACTTCAAGATCTTCACCGAGGGCTTCAAGGTCCCCGAGGGCGAGGTGTACTGCGCAGTGGAGTCGCCTCGGGGCGAGCTCGGTGCTACATCGTCTCCGACGGCTCGTCGCACCCCTATCGCATGCACATCCGCGGACCCAGCTTCATCAACCTGCAGTCGCTCCCCCACATGATGCGCGGTGGCTTCATCGCCGACGGCGTCGCCGTGATCTCGTCGGTCGACCCGATCATGGGTGAGGTCGACCGATGAGCCGTCGCCCGCCGACGGTTCACGAGGACGATCGCTGATGGCCCGCCTGACCCCCGAGAACGTCGAGATCGCGCGCGAGATCATCGCCCGCTACCCGAGGCCGAAGTCCGCGCCATCCCGTTGCTCCACCTCGCCCAGGAGCAAGACGGCCATGTCACCGAGGACGCCATGGTCCACCTCGGCGAGCTCGTCGGGATCACGCCGGCCGAGGTGTTCGGCACCGCGTCGTTCTACGAGATGTTCAAGTTCGAGCCGGTGGGTCGCTACGTGGTCAACGTGTGCACGAACATCTCCTGCATGCTCTGCGGCGCCGATGAGCTGCTGCACCACGCGGAGCAGCGCCTCGGCGTGCGAGCCGGCAACACCACCTCCGACGGGCTGTTCACCCTGGAGGAGGTCGAGTGCATTGCCGACTGCACCAACGCTCCTTGCCTGCAGGTGAACTACCGCTACTTCGACAACGTCACGGCCGAGTCGTTCGACCAGATGGTCGACGACCTCCGTGAGGGTCGCCTCGGTGCCGTCGTACCCCCGCACGGTGTGCTCGCCCGGGTCCGCCAGCGGATCCCGGAGGATCGCCGAGCCGGCATCGTCGCGCCGGAGGACGCGTCGGCCGAGCCGGCCTGGATGCACCGCAACGAGTCCGCCGAGGAAGGGGCGTCCTAGATGGCCGTCACCGATGCGCCGGCACTGATCACCAGCCGGTTCGACCACGACGACTCCTACCTGCTGACCCGCTACGAGGCCACGGGTGGCTACCAGGCGCTCCGCAAGGCGCTCGACACCATGACGCCGGCGGCGGTCGCCGACGAGGTCAAGACCGCCAGCCTGCTCGGTCGGGGTGGCGCCGGGTTCCCCGCCGGCGTCAAGTGGGGGTTCTGCCCTCCCGGCGTGTGGCCCCGCTACCTGGTGGTCAACGGCGACGAGTCAGAACCGGGCACCTACAAGGACCGCCTGCTGCTCGAGAAGGATCCGCACCAGCTCATCGAGGGCGTGCTCCTGACCAGCTACGCGATCGGTGCCGCCACCGCCTTCATCTACATCCGCGGCGAGATGGCCCTGGCCCAGGAACGGATGGCTCAGGCGCTCAACGACGCCTACGCCGCGGGCTACATCGGACGGAACATCCTCGGTAGCGACTTCTCCGTCGACGTGGTCATGGCATGGGGGGCGGGCGCCTACATCGTGGGCGAGGAGACGGCCCTCATCGAGAGCCTCGAGGGCAACCGGGGGATGCCGAGGCTCAAGCCGCCGTTCTTCCCTGCTGCCAAGGGCCTCTACCTGCAGCCCACGGTGGTGAACAACGTCGAGACGCTGTCCAACGTGCCGTGGATCGTGGCCAACGGTGGGGCCGCCTTCGCCGACCTCGGTGCCGAGACCTCCAAGGGCACCCGGATGTTCGCCGTGTCCGGTCACGTGAAGCGGCCCGGCGTGTACGAGGTCGAGTACGGCGTCACCACCTTCCGCGACATCATCACCGCGCCGGTGTACGGCGGCGGCATCCGTGGCGACCGAGCGCTCAAGGCCTTCATCCCCGGTGGTGCCTCGGCTCCGTGGTTCTACGAGGAGCACCTCGACCTCCCCCTCGAGAAGGTGACGGTCGACAAGGCGGGCTCCATGCTCGGATCCGGCGCCATCGTCGTGATGGACGAGACGACCGATGCCGTCAGGGCCTGCCTCAGCGTGGTGCGGTTCTT
>JAWKIW010000030.1:0-38566 GCA_041394145.1 Acidimicrobiales bacterium | reverse complement strand
GGGCGACGTCGCCAAGCGGGCCGGACTGTCCCGCCAGACGCTCTACAAGCACTTCGCCTCCAAGGACGTCCTGATCGAGCAGGCCGTGCTGCGGGAGTCCGCCACGCTGGTCGCCCAGATCCTCGCCGCCGAGGCCGCCGCGCCCGCCGACGATCCCGTCGCCTCGCTCGAGGCCGCCATCCTCGCCACCCTGCGCCTCACCCGTGAGCACCCGCTGCTCGACCGCCTGGTGCGCACCGAGCCCGAGGCCCTGCTGCCCCTGCTGATCGGCGACGTCGGACCGGTCGCCGGCGCCGTGCGGGGCATCGTCGAGCAGATCGTGCGCCAGCGACTCCCCGAGCTGACCGATGTCGAGACCCGACGGGCCGCCGACGTGCTGGCCCGCCTGTTGATCTCGTACGCGGTCAGCGCCCCCGACGACCCGCCCGAGGTCGTCGCCGCCTTCGTGGCGTCCGTCGTCGCCCACGGCGTCGCCGCCACCGCCGAAGCCGCACGACCGACCGTCGCGCCCTGACCGCCCCCATGACCCGTCGCCCGGAGACCGGGCCGACCCGCTGTCGGAGGAACCGATGCCGACCCTGACCACCACCGAGAACGGCAAGACCGTGCGCTGGAAGGACAAGAAGCGCTGGTTCTGGGCCCTGTCGCTGGTCGTGCCGCTGCTGCCCTTCGGCGCCTGGGACATGGTGAACCGGACCGGCCTCGACGTGTTCTGGTACCTGGGCCCGATGTGGATCCTCGTCGGTGTGCCGCTCCTCGACGCGCTCGTCGGCGTCGACCGGTCGAACCCGCCCGAGTGGGCCGTCGACGACCTGTCCAACGACCGCTACTACCGGATCCTCACCTACCTCTACCTGCCCCTGCAGTACGCCGGCTACGTCTTCGGCGCCTACCTCGTCACCCGGGGCGACCTCTCGCTCTTCTCGGCCATCGGCCTCACGCTGACCGTCGGGGCGGTCGGCGGCATCGGGATCGCCAACGCCCACGAGATGGGCCACAAGCGCGACAAGCTCGAGCGCTGGCTGGCCAAGGTCGTGCTGGCCCAGAGCTGCTACGGCCACTTCGAGATCGAGCACAACCGCGGCCACCACGCCCGGGTCGCCACGCCGGAGGACCCGGCGAGCGCCCGCTTCGGCGAGAGCTTCTGGGTGTTCTTCCCCCGCAGCGTCGTCGGCGCCGCGCGCTCGGGCTGGCGTCTCGAGAAGGCCCGCTACGCCCGGGTCGGCAAGAGCCCCTGGCAGCCCGGCAACGACGTGCTCAACGCCTGGGTCATGTCGGTCGTGCTCTTCGTCGCCACCGTGGCGATCTTCGGCTGGTCGGTGATCCCGTTCTTCGTCGGCCAGGCGATCTTCGGCTTCTCGCTGCTCGAGGTCGTCAACTACCTCGAGCACTACGGGCTGCTGCGCCAGAAGGACGCCAACGGCCGCTACGAGCGCTGCCAGCCGCGGCACTCGTGGAACAGCGACCACATCGTCACCAACGTCTTGCTGTACGGGCTCGAGCGCCACTCCGACCACCACGCCAACCCCACCCGCCGCTACCAGGCACTACGCACCTTCGACGATGCCCCGCAGCTGCCCTCGGGCTACGGGCTCATGATCGGCCTCGCCTACATCCCGCCGCTGTGGCGCAAGGTGATGGACCACCGGGTGCTCGACCTGTACGGCGGCGACCTCTCCAAGATCAACGTCGACCCTCGCCACGAGGCCAAGGTCGAGGCCAAGTACGGCGACTACGTGCCGGCGGCGCCACCGACCACCGCACCCGCGGCCTAGAGGCCTGTTGCAGATCAGCAGCGACAGCAGCACAATGCATGCATGGCGTCCATCACGATCCGCGACGTCCCGGACGAGACACGTGACGAGCTGGCGGCGCGGGCCGCGAGCACCGGGCGATCGCTGCAGGAGTACCTGCGCGCCGAGCTGATCGAGCTGGCGCGCAAGCCCGACGCCGAAGCCTTCGTCGCCCGGCTCCGGGCTCGCAAGCAGCACACGGCCAGCACCCTGCCGGTGGCGAGGATCCTGGCGCACCGCGACGCCGACCGACGGTGAGCCTGGTCGTCGTCGACGCGTCACTGGTGGTCGCCGCGCCGTCGACAGCGGGCGACAAGGCCGCTGGGCGGGAGTCCGTCCTCGCGACCCACGCCCTCGCCGGACCGCACCTGCTCCCGGTGGAGGTCGCCAACATCCTTCGTCGCGCCGAGGCGGCCCGAGAGCTCACCCCCGACGTCGCGCCGCTCGCCCATGCCGACCTCAGCGCGCTGCCCGTCGAGCTGTTCCCCTACGAGCCGTTGGCGGACCGGGTCTGGGAGCTTCGCCGCAACCTGACCGCCTACGACGCCTGGTACGCCGCGCTGGCCGAGCTGCTCGACGCCCCGCTGGCCACGCTCGATCGTCGGCTGGCCTGCGCCGCCGGCCGCGCTGCCGGTTCGAGACACCTCCTCGCTGACCCGTCGGCACGTCGGGCCCGCGGCGCACAGCCTCCTGCTGCCGTCGACCGTGTCGATGATCACGCGCGATCGGTTGATCTGTGCTGTTCACCGGCCTAGTATCGTACATGTGTTCCTCTCGTCTGGTCCGTGCCTCCTGGTGAGGTGGTGACGTGGTGGTGATCCCCGCACCTCCTGAGGAGGTGGAGCTGGCGCGGTTGGCGCGGGAGCTGGGCGAGTGTGCAGTCCCAGATCGCAGCCGCAGGCGCGGTCGGTGCAGCTGGTGTCGACCATCGACGCGCTGGGGGTCACGGACACGATGTCGTCCTCGGCGTGGTTGGCGTGGACGGCGGGCTCACCACCGGTGAGGTGCGCCGCCAGATCACCCTGGCCCGCCGGCTGGGTGACCTGCCGGCGCTGTCGGCGGCGTTCGACGGGGCGATCTCGGAGGGGTGGCCGCCGTGTTGGTGCGGTGGCGACGCCGGCCAACGAGGCGGTGCTGTTGGAGACCGCCGAGGCGGCGACGGGGCCGCAGCTGGCGAAGCTGGTGGCCGAGTACAAGGCGGTGCAGCCGAAGGCGACGCTGCGGACCCCGACGACGTTCTTCGAGTCGTTCTTCGACGACCACGGCATGTACGACGGGCGGCTGCGGGCCCGCCCTGACCAGGGCGCCTCGCGCTCGATGCGGCGATCCGCTCCGTGCTGGAGGCCGACCAGGAAGCCACCACGACCGGCGACGGCGATGGCGGCGAGCGGATGTCGCGGCCCGATGCCCTCATAGCGCTGGCTCAGGACCACCTGGCCGGCCGGTCGTCGGCACCGAACGTGCTGCCCCAGCGGTTCCAGGCCATCGTGCGGGTCGACGAAGCGGTGCTGCACCCCGACCACGACGACGACCCAGGTGTGGTGGGCGAGGCGTGTCTGGCCGGGGCCACCAGCCTCGACCCGGCGACGGCGCGGCGGCTGGTGTGCGACGCCGGGATCGCCGCGTTGGTGGAGCGCGACGGCGTCGCCGTCGCGACGACGTCTCCGGCGCGGTTCGCCACGCCGGCCCAGCTGGTGGCGTTGCACGACCGCGACAAGACCTGTCGGTACCCGGGGTGTGGGCGCCGGGTCCGGCTGATCGCCCACCACGTCACCCCCCACCCGGTGGGCCCCACCCGTCGACAACCTGGTCCTGTTGCGCGAGCACCACCACTTCGGGTGCACCGCAGAGGCTGGTCCACCAGATGGGAGCACCGCCGCGGCCGACGTGCGTCCTGGTGATCGTGCAACCCGACGGCACCACGGTCGAGCCCCCGACCCACCGGTCGGGCCACCGCCGGCCCCGCCACCACCGGGTGAGCGGCTCACCGGCACCGCCGAACCGTTGACCTTCTACGCCCGCGACGTCCTGCTCACGGCCTGGATGACCGCCGACCAAGCAGCGGCTGCCGACCACGACGCCGACGTCGACGCCACCAACGCCGCGGCCGCGTCCTGACCGACGTCGCGCCACCGGCGACGGCTCGGAGATGCTCGCCGTCGTGGTCCCGGCGTTGCGCCTACGCTGAGCGCTCGTCGGTGCGGGCACGAGGCCGACGGCGAGGAGCGAACGATGCGTCGGACGGTCTGGGCCCTCGGGCTCGTCGTGGTGCTCCTCGCGGGCTGCAGCTCGGGCGGCGAGCAGTCCCAGCCGCCGCCCGGCCCGGCGAGCACGTCCACGACGGCCGCGCCGACGGCCACGAACGCTCCCGCGCCCCCGGCGGCGCCCGCCTCCGACGAACCCCGCACCGCCTACGAGAAGATCCGCGCGGACATCGCCCGCCAGGGTGTCACCAAGGACCTCGCCCTCGAGCAGTGGGCCGCCCTCGCCGGCGGCCTGCCCGGCGTGGCGGTGCGCTCCGGCGACCCGGACCAAGTGCTCAGCCTGACCGCGCCGCTGCTGTCGGTCCTCGGCTACTGGAGCCAGCTGACCCCCGAGCAGCAGGCCGCCATCCGGCCGTGGCTCGAGGACGCGCCCATCGGTCACGGTGCCGCAACCGCCGGCTCGCCCGGCGATGCCGGGTCACCAGCCTCGCCACCCGCCTCGCCGCCGGGCACGTCGCCGACGAGCACCACGAGCACGTCCACGATCGCGGGCGAGCCGTCCGGCACGGGTGCCGCGGTCCCGGACGGCGGCGCCCCCCACGTGCAGCTGGCCTCGGTCGAGGTCCCGGCTGCACCCCCGGCCCCCGCCGCGCTGAGCGACAGCGACCTCCTCACGACCGCCGACGCCTACTTCGACCAGATCAACCAGCAGATCGCCGCCAACACCGGCGCAGCGCCCCTCCCCCGGGTGACCTACGTGGTCGACGACGTCGACACGCAGGCCGTCGCCCTCACCGAGGGCTTCCGGTTCGACCCGAACACCCAGGCGATCGTGCCCCGGCCGGGCGGGACGTGCGAGACCCGGCTGCTGCGCAAGGTCCTCGACGCCGAGGTGCTGTCGGATCAGGCCCTGAAGTCACTGCTCGCCCACGAGATGTTCCACTGCTACCAGCACCAGGTCATCCCCACCTTCACCGACGCCGTCACCTGGGCGAACCAGACC
Source organism: Acidimicrobiales bacterium (assembly GCA_041394145.1). Taxonomy (GTDB): domain Bacteria; phylum Actinomycetota; class Acidimicrobiia; order Acidimicrobiales; family Acidimicrobilacustridaceae; genus JAWKIW01. Next base: position 33,566 of record JAWKIW010000030.1, on the reverse strand, counting down.
GAGTGGGCCAACGACGGTGAGGCCGACTGGGTGATGATGACGCTGTACCCGACCGGCAGCGACTTCCCGAAGCTCGAGACGTACTGGCGGGCCTGGTCCGCCGACCCGCGCGCCAGCCTCTTCCGCGCACCTACGACGCCCACGGCTTCTTCGGCCACCTGAGCGACACCATCGGCACGCCCGCGACGTGGACCCGGCTGCTGCCGGCGGCCGGTGCCATCACGTCCGAGGCGGTGTTCGACGTCCTGGTCAACGGCGACGAGCCGAGGACCATCGGCGACTGGGGGCCAGCTACTTCCGCCTCGGCGCACCCCGTGGGACATGGGAGGCCCCGGTCCGGTGCAACCCGACAAGCCGACCCCCACCACCAAGACCGTCGCCAACGGCGGCGAGGCCGACCTCGGTCCGGTCCAGCCCTACGGCGCCGACGTCTACGAGATCCCCGGCGGCGGCGAGGGCGGAGGCACCATCGCCGACATCGTCGAGCTGTCACCCGAGCTCGGCCACGCTCGGGTGCGGGATGACGGCGGCGTCGATCAGCTGCTGAGCCCCGGCGACACGTTGCACCTGTGCTTCCGCACCGGTGGCTGCACCTGCCCCTCCGGCAGCGCCGGTGACGGCGTGCCGACCGTCGACGCCACGCCGCCCGTGAAGGCGGGCGTCGCCGGTCGCAAGGGCGGCAACGTCCTGGCCCAGGGGCTCAGCCTCGACGAGTTCTGCAAGCAGCCCAAGCGGCCGCGGCAGACGCCGCCCCCGTGCGGCGCCTCGTGCGGCTACGACAGCGCCGACCCGCACCTGCGGACCTACGACGGGCGCCGCTACGACCTGCAGACCGTTGGCGAGCACTGGCTGACCCGCACGGCCGACGGCTCGTTCGGGGTGCAGGTGCGCCAGGAGCCCGTGACGGGCTCGCGCCTCGCCAGCCGCAACACCGCGGTGGCCACCAGGGTCGGTCGCGACCGGGTCACGGTGACCCAGGAGGGCGAGGACCGCGTCCTGCGGGTGAACGGCCAGGAGCGCCTCCAGACCGACATCCCCGTGGACGGTGGCCGGGTCACCTACGAGGTCGGGAGCCAGGGGTACGGGTACGCGATCCGGCGCGACGACGGGTCGACGGTCACCGTCCTGCCGGCGGGGCGCGCCGGCCTGTCGGTCTACGTCGACCCGGCGCCCGACCTGCGGGGACGGCTCGAGGGCCTGCTCGGCGACGACGACGGCGACCCGGGCAACGACCTCGTGGCCCGCGATGGCCAGGACCTCGGTCCGAGTGCGTCCGCGGCCGACATCCACCGGCGGTTCGGCCCGAGCTGGAAGGTCGGCACCGAGTCCTGGTTCGACTACGCGTCCGGCACGACCACCACCAGCTACGACGACCCCACCTTCCCCGACGTGCTGCCCGTCGACGCCAGCCCCGTCGGCCTCGATCAGGCCCGGCAGCGTTGCCGCGACGCCGGCATCAGCGACGACGAGACGCTGCAGGCGTGCGCCTTCGACCTGGCGGTGACGAGCGACGACTCCCTCACCGGCGCCCATGCTCGAGACGCCGCGGTGGTCACCGCCGCCCAGGGCGAGGGCACGAGCACGACGACCACGATCGAGGGCGAGGTCACCAACCCGGACGACCAGCCCACCACCACCTTCGACGGCAGGGCCGGCGACGTCGTCGGCATCGGCCGCAACGACGGCTGCGTCGACAGCTCCCTGCCGTTCCAGCTGCAGAACCCCGACGGCACCCAGCTCGCCCTGCAGACCGGCTGCAACATGGGTCGGGTCGTGCTGCCCCAGGACGGGACGTACACGCTGCTCGCCAACCACTTCAAGGAGCGGACCGGGCCGTACCGGATCGAGCTGGTGCGGGTGCGTCCCGACCGCACCGCCGACATCGAGCCCGGCGCCACGTTGACGGGGACCATCCAGCAGCACTTCGAGCACGACGTGTACCGCCTCGACGGCAGGGCCGGACAGGTGATCGTCATCGGGGGCGAGGGCTGCACCGCCGGGGTGACCCTCGGGATCGAGCTCGCGGGTGGCACCTTCGGCGGCGGCGGACCGGCCTGCTCCGTCGGGCGCTACGTCATCCCCTCCGACGGCACCCTCTCGCTGGTGGTCAACACCGCCGACAACGGCACCGGCGCCTACCGGATCCCGGTGCGGTCCGGTTGACCCGTGCCGACTCCACCAAACTACCACAATATGCGATTTCTGTTAGAAGTGTTGTGAGCGGCCGGGACGACGCCGGCCACCGGGAGGAGGGGGACGACGCCATGACGCTGCGTGACGACGCCGAGAGGATGTGGACCACCGACGACCCGGTCATGAGCCATGTGGTGGGCCCGGGCACCGAGATCGACGAGGTCGACGACGGCCTCGGCTTCATCCTCGCCTTCGGCAACGTGATGCCGGTGAGGACCGGTGACGGGTTGGTCATCATCGACACCTCGATGCCGTTCGCCGCGGCCAACATCCACCACACCGTCCGCTCGTGGTCGCCCGACCGGCTCCACACGGCGATCTTCACCCACGGCCACATCGACCACGTCGGTGGCGTCGGACCCTTCGACGAGGAGGCTGCGGCCAACGGGTGGCCGGCCGTCGAGGTGGTGGCCCACGAGGAGGTCCCCACCCGCTTCGACCGCTACGTGCTCACCAACGGCCACAACTCCAAGATCAACGAGCGCCAGTTCTCGATGCCGGGCTTCACCTTCCCGACCGAGTGGCGCTACCCGGACCGCACGTTCCGAACGACGCTCGACCTGGACGTCGGCGGAGTGCGCTTCGAGCTGCACCACGCCCGGGGTGAGACCGACGACCACACGTGGGTGCACCTGCCCGACCGCAAGGTCGTGTACCCGGGCGACCTGTTCATCTGGTGCGTGCCCAACGCCGGCAACCCCCAGAAGGTGCAGCGCTACGCCGCCGACTGGGCCGCCGCGCTGCGGGCCATGCAGGCGTGCGAGGCCGAGATCATGGTCCCGAGCCACGGGCTGCCGGTCTTCGGCGCCGACCGCGTCCACCAGGCCCTCGACGACACGGCGTCGCTGCTCGAGTCGCTGCACGACCAGACCGTCGCCCTCATGAACGAGGGCCGGCGGCTCGACGAGATCATCCACACCGTCGAGGTCCCGGCCCACCTGACCGTCCAGCCCTACCTGCAGCCCATCTACGACGACCCCGAGTTCATCGTGCGCAACGTGTGGCGGTTCTACGGCGGCTGGCACGACGGCGACCCCGCCCGGCTGAAGCCGGCGCCCGCCGCCGCCCTGGCGACCGAGCTCGCCGACCTGGCCGGAGGACCCGGGGCGCTGGCCGCCCGGGCCGAGGCCCTCGCCGCCGCCGGCGAGCTGCGCCTGGCCGGCCACCTGGCCGAGCTGGCGGCCGCCGCCGCGCCCGACGACAAGGGCGTGCACCGGGTGCGGGCCGCGGTCAACAACGCCCGGGTCGCCGCCGAGCCCTCGCTGATGGCCAAGGGCATCTTCGGGGCCGCCGCCCGGGAGTCGGCGGCGGTCGCCGAGGCGTGACCGTGGGGACGGCCGCGGTCGAGACCAAGGGCGAGCGCACCCGGCGGCGCATCCTCGACGCCGCCGTCGCCCACTTCGCCGCCGTGGGCCTCGACCAGGGATCGGTGCCCGAGATCGCCCGGCAGGTGGGCGTGTCCCACAGCGCCCTCTACCAGCACTTCGGGCGCAAGGAGGAGCTGTTCCGGGCGGCGGTCGACGCCGACCTCACGGCCCTGCTCGACGAGGTCGCCCCGCACCTCGACGCCACCGCGCCGACCGCACGGTCGCTCACCGCGCTGGCCGTCGACCTGGTCGGGGCCACCACGACGCATCCGCTGGCCCGGCGGGTGCTGGCCAACCTCGACGGCGAGCAGGCGGAGGTGCTGCGCGACCTCCCGGCGCTGCGGCGGCTGCAGCGGCGCCTCGAGCAGGCCGTGCGCACCGGTCAGGCCGCCGGCGCCGTGCGCCGCGACCTGCGGCCGGGCGTCACCGCCGAGGGGCTCATGACGGTCAGCCTCGCCCTGCTGGCGATGGCCATCCGCCTCGAGGGCCACGAGTTCCCCCGGGCCGACGCCGCCGTGCGCTTCCTCACCGAGGTGCTGCGACCGGTCACCTGACCGGTCACGTGCCGGTCAGCTGCCGGGCCGGCGGCGCGGCGCGGCCGAGCCGCCTTCGGCGCCCCGCCGGACCCGCCGGCGGCCGTGGCGACGAAGGCGGCCGCCGCCGGCGACAGCGACCCCGCCCGGTGCAGGAGGCCGACCCGGCGGGTCAGGCGCGGGCGCACGGCGCGCACCACCGCCCCGAGCCGCGGCCGGCTCGGCCACCGCTCGCGGCAGCAGCGCGGCGCCGGCGCCGGCGACCACCAGCGGCACGATGACCTCCCGGTGGTCGCTCTCCACCGCGACGGTCGCCTCGACCTCGGCCTCGGCCAGCGCCTCGTCGAGCAGCCGGCGCGTCGACGTGCCCGGCGGGGTGGTGATGAGGGTGGCGGCCGAGGGCGGCGAGCGTGACCGGCCGGTCGGGCGGGTGGTCCCGCGCCGCGGCCGGAGGGAGCACGGCGAGGTAGTCGTGGGCCTCGAGGCCGACCTCGACGAGATCGGGCGCCGGGACCACCGGCGGCAGCTCGGTCACGGCGATCTCGCTGGCCCCCGACCGCACCGCCTCGGCCACCGCCCCGGGGTCCTCGGGCTCGGCGAGGCGAACGGTGACGCCCGGGTGGGCCTGCCGGAAGCGGCCCACCAGGCCGGCGACGGGATCGACCGCCAGCGTGGGCAGGCAGACCACGTCGAGGTGCCCTGCCCGCACGCCGGCCACCTCGGCGACCGCCGCCCGGGCGTTGGCTGCGTCGCGCAGCGCCTGTCGGGCCGGGCCGAGCAGCGCCTCGCCCGCGGCCGTGAGGACCACGTCCCGGCCGGTCCGCAGGAACAGCTCGACGCCGAGCTCGGCCTCGAGCGCCTTCACCGCCTGCGACAGGGACGGCTGGGTGACGTGCACGGCTTCGGCCGCCCGGGTGAACCCCCCGTGGTCGACCACTGCCACCACGTAGGCGAGCTGGCGCAGATCCATAGGTCGATCCTATCGATGTTATTGACATCATCCATTGGACCTATGGAGCCGGATGTGGCTCACTTGGGTTGTGGAACCCTACGCGTGGATCATCGGCGGCGGCCTGGCGGTGGGCCTGCTCTACGGGCTGTTCGGGGTGGGCTCCGCCTTCGCCACCCCGGTGCTGTCGGTCCTCGGCGTCCCCGGGATGGCAGCCGTGGTGGGGCCGCTGCCCGGCCTGGTGCCCGGCTCGGCGGCCGGGGCCTGGTCGTACTCACGGGGCGGCAAGGTGCAGTGGACCATCGCCCGTCGCACGCTGGCCACGGCCGTGCCGGCGAGCGTCCTGGGAGCCCTGGCCAGCCCCCACGTCGGCGGACCGATCCTGCTGGCGCTGTCCGGCCTCGTCCTGCTGCTCGTCGGCGTGCGGGTGCTGCGACCGCTCTCGTCGGCCGCGTCGGCGCGGGCCGCCACCCGCCGCGACAGCCGGGTCTTCGTGATGACCGTGGCCGCCGGGGTCGGGTTCGCCTCGGGCCTGCTGGCCAACGGCGGCGGCTTCCTGCTGGTGCCCCTCTTCCTGCTGACGCTCGGGCTGTCGATGAACGAGGCCACCGGCACCTCGCTGGTGGTGGCCACCGCGCTGTCGGTCCCGACGCTGCTGACCCACGCGGTCCTCGGCGACATCGACTGGGCGGTCTCGGTGGTCTTCGCCGTCGGCCTGCTCCCCGGCGTCGCCGTCGGGGGTCGCCTCGCCCAGCGGGTGCCGGGAGGTCGGCTCCGCGCCGGGTTCGGGGTGCTGCTCGTCGGCTTCGCGGTGTGGTTCCTCGTGCGGCTCCTGCTCGGGGTGCTCGGCTGAGCCGCGGCGGCGCTGTGGTAGGCAGGCCCCATGGCTGACCCGACCGCCCCCGACCTCGACCCGGACAAGGTGGCGCTGACCGCCTTCCAGGTGTGGTCCTACAAGCAGGGCGAGCTGGTGTCGCTCATGATCCACCTCGGCGATCGGCTCGGCCTCTACCGGGCCATGGACGGCGCCGGCCCGCTGACCACGGCCGAGCTCGCCGACCGCACCGGCCTGCAGGAGCGCTGGCTGCTCGAGTGGCTGCGCAGCCAGGGCGCCGCCGGCCTGCTCGCCACGGGCGACGGCGAGACCTTCACCCTCGCCCCGGAGGCGGCGGCGGTGCTGGCCGACGAGGAGGGGTCGCTGTGGTTCGCCGCCGGCGCGTTCCAGGGCGGCGCGGCGGCGCCCGACGTCGTGGACGCGCTGGCCGACGCCTTCCGCACCGGCGTCGGGCTCACCTACGACCAGCTCGGCCCGTCGGCCGCCCACCAGGTCGAGCGGATGCTGGCCCCGTGGTCGCGCCTCGCCCTGGTCCCCCAGCTGCTGCCCCTGCTCGACGGCGTCGTCGACAAGCTCGCGGCCGGCGCCCGGGTCGCCGACGTGGGCTGCGGCGCGGGCGTGGCGCTGCTGGCCATGGCCGAGGCCTTCCCGGCGTCGACGTTCGAGGGCTTCGACATCTCCCAGCACGCCATCCACCGGGCCCGCGCCGCGCTCGACGAACGGGGCCTCACCAACGTCACCTTCCACATCGCCGAGGCCGAGGAGCTGCCCCACGACCCGGCCTACGACCTCGTGCTCACCTTCGACTGCATCCACGACATGGCCCACCCGGCGACGGCGATCGGCGCCATCCGCCGGGCCATCGCCCCCGACGGCACGTGGCTGATCAAGGACATCCGCAGCGGTGCCACCTGGGAGGAGAACCAGCGCAACCCGCTGCTGGCGATGATGTACGCCACCTCGGTGGCCACCTGCATGTCCTCGGCGCTGTCCGAGCCGGGCGGCGCCGGGCTCGGCACCCTCGGCTTCCACCCCGTCCTGGCCGAGCAGATGTGCCGCGACGCCGGCTTCACCCGCTTCACCCAGCACGACGTGGCCGACCCGGCCAACCTCTACTACGAGGTCCGCCCATAGCGCCGGTGCGAGCCGACGGGCTCAGCCCCCGACGGGCACCACCAACGACGCCGCGTTGGCGTACATGACCTTGTCGATCTCGTCGGCGTCGAAGCCGGCGCTCGTCAGGTCGTCGACGTAGGACAACGGGTCGGCGAGCCCCTCGGCGTGGGGGAAGTCCGAGCCGAACACGATGTGGTCGACGCCGATCTGGTCGCGCAGGCCGACGAGGTCGTCCTCGTAGAACGGCGACACCCACACGTGGCGGCGGAAGGTGTCCCGCGGGTCCTCGGGGAACATCGGCCCCCGCATCTGGAAGACCTTCTTCAGCTTGCCGAACAGGGGGCGCACCCAGTCGGCGCCGTTCTCGATGGTGGCGATGCGGATGTTCGGGAACCGGGTGAACACGCCGTCGGCGATGAACGACGCCACCGTGTCGCTGATGGGCGACATCGTCAGCAACTGGAACAGCGCCGGCAGCCGGAAGGCCTGGAACTCGGGGTTGACGCCCCACTGCTCGAGCATGAAGCCGTAGCCGGCGTCGCCGGCGTGGAAGGCCACGGTGATCCCGGCCTCGTGCACGCGGGCCCAGAAGGGGTCGTGGGACGGGTGGCCGAACGAGCGGTTCCCGTTGGGGTCCTGGATCGGGCCCGGCCGCATGTTGATGATCCGGGCGCCGCGGTCGAGGACGAAGTCGAGCTCCTCGCAGGCCCAGTCGACGTCGGCCAGCGTGAGGTAGGGCGCCGCGAACAGGCGGCCCTGGTAGTCGTAGGTCCAGTCCTCGAGCAGCCACCGGTTGAAGCCGCGGAAGGCGGCCAGCAGCGCCGGGCGGTCGGCGGCGAGCGCGCCCTCCATGCCCACCCCGAGCGTGGGGAACAGCAGGGCGCCGTCGAGGCCCTGCTCGTCCATGACCGCCACCCGCGCCGCCGGGTCGCGGTAGGCGGGCCGGATCGGGTCGAGCTCGCCGAAGGCCTCGTGCAGGTTCGTGATCGAGGTCTTGCCCCGGAAGTAGTCGATCAGCGCCCCGGGCTTCGACACGGGGTCGAAGGTGGGGTTGGGGATGAAGCGGTTGATCTTGCCCCCGACGAGCAATCGCTGCTTGCCGTCGATCTCCGCCCACCGCATGCAGCGGCCCTGCATCGTGCGGTCGACGTGGCGGGTGAAGGCGTCGGTGGCCTCGTAGTAGTGGTTGTCCGCGTCGAACGCCCGCGCCGGTCGGGTCGTGGTCATGTCCGTACCCCCTGGCTCGCGCCCGTCCGCCGGTGGACGGTGCGCTGCGCACCCGCCACGGTAGCCCGACCGCCGCCGGCTGCTGTCAGAGGTCGTCCACGAAGCTCGGCAGGTAGCTCGCCATGACCTCCTCGTCGGACGACGTCCGCCACGCCTCGAGGATGCCGGCGCCGATCGGGTCGCAGGCGACCCGCAGCGGGGCGTCGTCGTCGCAGACGGCGTCGACGATCGCCTCGGCGGCCTCGGCCACCGGCGTCGAGTCGGTCAGCGCCTCGCGCAGCGCTCCGACGCGGCGGGCCTGGGCGGCGTACACGGGTGAGGCGGCGGCGTCGGGCAACGGGCCGGAGGCGGCGAGCATGTCGGTGTCGACCGGGCCGGGCACCACGTCCACCACGCGGATCCCCTGGGGCGCCAGCTCGGCGCGCAGCGACTCGCCCAGCGCCGCCACGGCGGCCTTGCTGGCCCGGTACAGCGAGAAGAACGGCATCGGCACGAACAGCGACGCCGAGGTGAGGTTGCACACCACGCCGCCGCCCGCGGCGCGCAGCGCCGGCAGCGCCAGCTGGGTCACCGCCACCAGGCCGACGACGTTGGTCTCCAGCACCTCCCGCCACGTCGTCAGCGCGAGGTCCTCGAGCGCTGCGGTCGGCGCGTCGACCCCGGCGTTGCTCACCAGGACCCGGAGCCGGTCGGGCACCGCCGCCGGATCGGGGTAGGTCACGTCGAGGCGCCGCACCTCCAGCGACAGGCCCTCGGCGGCGGCGTCGGCGAGCACCGCCTCGCCCTGGGCCGGGTCGCGCATGGTCGCCACCACCTCGAACCCCCGACGGGCCAGCGCCAGCGCCACGCCCCGCCCGATCCCGCGTCCTGCGCCGGTCACCAGCGCCGTCCCTTCGGCCTCCACATCGCCCCCTTCGTCGTGCTGCCATGATGACGCCGTGCGCGTGGTCCCGCGACGGTGGCACCACGAGACGTGGATCTGCTCGATCCGGGGCCACGTCGTGCCCGCCGCCGACGTGGCCCGCCTCCGCCCCGAGGACGCGTCGGTCGGCGCCGACCTGCCCGACGGCACCCGCATCTGCCGCTGCCTGCGCTGCGACCTGTGGCTGCGGACCCGCCCGCCCGTCGGTGACGAGGTCCGGCGCGACGTCCTGCCGCCCCGCGACCAGCTGCCCCGGCCACGGCGGGGCAAGCCGCTCGAAGACGCCATCCTGCTGCGCCTCATCGCCATCGACCGCGGCATCCACGGCGTGCTGTTCACGCTGCTGGCGATCGCCCTGCTCGTCATCAAGGTCAACCTCGCGGCCATCCGGTCGTGGGCCGAGTCGCTGCGGGACGCCATCGAGGGCGGCGTCGGCGACGCCACCCGGGCCGGGCACGCCCGCCTGACCAGCGAGCTCGGCTCGCTGCTGCGCCTGTCGGGGGACGAGCTCAACGTGCTGCTGGTCACTGCCATCGCCTACGCCGTGATCGAGTCGACCGAGGCGGTGGGGCTGTGGCGGGAGCGCCGCTGGGCGGAGTACCTCACCGTGATCGCCACCGCCGGGTTCCTGCCGTTCGAGATCCGCGAGCTGCTCGACCGGGTGACCGTCCTGCGGGTCGGGGCCTTGGTGGTGAACCTGGCGATCCTCGTGTACCTGGTGTGGGCCAAGCGCCTCTTCGGCCTGCGCGGCGGCGCGGCGGCGCTGGAGAGCCGGGTCGACTGGGACGCCATCCTCGACGACCCCGTGTCGCGGCGCACGACGCCGCTGAAGGCCTGACGGGGCACGGCGTGGGACCGGGCCCGAGCCGGCGGCTGCTCTTCCTCGCCCCCATGGGCGCGGAGCTGGCACCGCTGACCCGGCGGCTGGGCCTGCGTCGGCGGGCCGACGACCCGTCGGTGCGCATGGGGAACCACGGCCACCACACCGTGCTCGGCGCCGTCATCGGCATCGGGCCCGAGCCGGCCCGGGCGCGCACCGAGGCGCTGCTCGACGCCCACCCCGTCGACCAGGTGGTCGTCATCGGCGTGGCCGGCGGCCTCCCGCCGCACGTGGCCCTCGGCGACGTGGTCGTGCCCGAGGTCGTGGTGGACGACGCCGACGGCACCGAGCACCGGCCGTCGATCCCCGACGACCCCCAGCGCCGCGGCACCCTCGTCACGATGGCGGGGCTGGTGAAGGACGGGGTCGCCCTGCGGGCCCTCGCCGACCAGGGCGTGGTCGCCCTCGACATGGAGACGGCGGCCGTGGCCGAGGTGTGCGAGCGACGGAGGACGCCGTGGTCGGTGTTCCGCGGGATCAGCGACGACGCCTTCGACCCGGCGGTGGACGACGCCGTGCTCGGTCTCACCCGCCCCGACGGCTCCGCCGATCCCGTGGCCGTCGGCCGCTTCCTCGCCGGCGATCCTGCCCGGGCGAGGTTGCTGCGCCGCCTCGCCCGCGACCTCGACACCGCCACCGGTGCGGCCGTCGGCGCCGCCCTGGCGGCCACCGCGTAGTCGCAAGCCCCGATCGCGTCGGCGAGGTCGGCCCGGCGCGAGGTGCCCGGGAGCGCCGGCGACCGCTAGAACGATGCGGTGCGCCCGGCCCACCAGCGACGATCGGTGACGCTCCTGCTCGCCGTGCTCGTCGGGCTCGTGCTCGTCGGCGGCGCGGTCGGCTGTGGCCGTGGCGGTGCGTCGACGAGCGCGGCGACGAGCCGGCCGGAGCCCTCGACGAAGTACACGGTCGCCGGCGACTCCATCTCGTTGGGCCTCGGTGCCGCCCTGCGGACCAAGACGGGCGACGACGTGGTGGTGAAGAACATCGGTGCGGAGGGCACGGGCCTGGCCCGACCCGACCGCTTCGACTGGCCCGGCCGCCTCGAGGAGCTCGCCCGGGACTTCCCGCCCACCGTGCTCGTCTTCTCCCTCGGGTCGAACGACGCCCAGGACCTCACCGACGCCGACGGCACGGTCGTGGCCAAGGCCTCGGCCACCCAGGCCTGGGACGCGGAGTACGCACGGCGGTTGGGTGCCGCCTTCGACGCCTTCCGCGGCACCCCGACGAAGGTGCTGTGGGTCGGGCCGGTGCGCACCGCCGAGGACCGGGTCGGCCTGACCAACCGTCGGATCCAGCGCCTGGCCGCCGACGCCGCCGCGAGCCGGCCGTGGGTGACCGTCGCCGACCTCGCCGAGCTGCTCGGCACCGGGGAGCAGCCCGCCGCCCGCTGCCTGCGCGACGACGGCTTGCACCTCACCACCTCGTGCCTCGACGAGGCCGCGACCGCGCTCGTCCCCCGCCTGACCTCGTTGCGCTGACGGCTCGGCCGGGTCGGGTCAGGGGTGCCACACGGCGACGAAGGACTGCTCGTGCAGGTCGGGCTCGGGCGGGAGGTCGTCACCGAAGACATCCCGCAACAGGCCGTGCACGACCGGGTGGAGCCGGTCCTCGACGAAGCGCGCCCAGTCCTGCTCGGACTCCCACACGTCGAGGTAGCGCAGGCCGCCCTCGGGGCGCTCGGTGACCACGTGCACGATGAGGCCCTCGGGCACCTCGTCGCCGAGCTCGTCGGCGATGCGCTGGTGGAAGGCGGCGTCGATGGGCACGTCCTGGGTGAAGGCGTAGGTCATGGGTTCCGCTCCTGGTGGGTGTGCCCGCATTTGCTCCGAACAACTCTCGGATGAAAGTATCGGACCGTGCCCGACCCCGTCAAGCGGCCCTACGACAACTCCGCCCGGGAGGCGGCGTCGGCGGCCACCCGGCGGCGCGTCCTCGACGCGGCCCGCGACCTGCTCGTCGAGCGCGGCTACCGGCGCACGACCGTGGCCGCCATCGCCGAGCGGGCGGGCGTGCACACCGACACCATCTACGCGCTCGTCGGACGCAAGCCCGTCGTGCTGCGCGAGCTCATCGAGCAGGCGGTGTCGGGCACCGATCGCGCCGTCACCGCCGAGGAGCGCGACGAGGTGCGGGCGCTCAAGGCCGAGCCCGACGCCGGGAGGAAGCTGGCCATCTACGCCGGCGCCGTGCGGGCCATCCAGGAGCGGCTGGCCCCGCTGTTCCTGGCCCTGCGGGACGCCTCCGACACCGACGCCGAGGCACGCCAGGTCTGGGAGGAGATCGGTCGCCGCCGCGCCGCCAACATGCGCAAGCTGGCCCTCGAGCTGCAGGGGACCGGTCGGCTCCGGCCCGGCCTGTCGATCGACGAGGCCGCCGACACGATCTGGGCCACCAACAGCTCCGAGCTGTACGTGCTGCTCACGGTCGATCGGGGCTGGTCCCCCGAGCGGTTCGAGCGCTGGCTCGCCGACCTGTGGCAGCGCCAGCTCCTCGGCTGAGCAACGGTCGGCTCAGCACGAGCCGCGCAGCACGGTGCCGAAGCCGGCCTCGGTGCCGAAGCCGGCGCCCCGCTCGTGGCCGTCCCAGGCCAGCCGACCCCGCACCAGCACGGCCCGCACGGCGTCGTCGTTGCGGTTCACCAGCCGGCGCAGCGAGGCGATGCCCGGCATCGCCGCCTCCTCGACGTGGTCGAGGCGCTCGTCGAGGGCCGTCGGATCGACGACCACCAGATCGGCCCGGTCGCCGACGCGGAGCCGCCCGGCGTCGACGCCCAGGTAGTCGGCCAGCTCGGCGGTCACGCGCTGCACCGCACGGGGGATGCCCATCGAGGCCTTGCCGGCGAGCTCGCGGTCGCGCACGACCCGCAGCAGCTGCAGCGGGAAGTTGTAGAAGGCCATGTTGCGCAGGTGGGCCCCGGCGTCGGAGAACCCGATCAGGGCCTGCGGGTGCTCCACGATCCAGGCGACCGCCTCGGGGTTGGTGTTGCCGACGACGGTGTACCAGCGCAGGTCGTTGCCGTGGGCCGCCTGCAGGTCCAAGAAGGCGTCGACCGGGTCGACGCCGCGCTCGGCGGCGATGTCGGCGAAGGTGCGGCCCTCGAGCGAGGCGTCGGGGCACGACACCACCCGGGCCTCGGCGAGGTCGCGGTGGTAGGCGCGGCCCTCGAGCTTGTTCGTCCACTGCTTGCGGAAGCGGCTGCGGTAGCCGGGCTCGCGCAGCAGCTGGGCGCGGGCCTCGGGCGCGAGGTGCAGGGCCTCGGTGCCGGCGCCGATCTCCTCGAGCACCGGGTTCTCCAGCCCGTCGGTCCACAGCCGGAAGGGCTGGGGCAGCGACTGCAGGCGCACGTCGGCCCGCAGCAGCCGGCGGGCGGCCCGGGTCGTCGCCCCGAGCACGCGGTACATGCCCGGCGCCGCCTTCACGTCGAGCAGCGAGATGACCGTGGTCTTGAGCGGCCGACGGCCGATGCCCGACGCCATGCCGGCGAACAGCGCCAGGTTCCAACGGGCCGAGATGTCGGGCACGCCCTGGAAGATGGCACCCCGGCGGCGCAGGACCTCGCCCAGCCGGCGGTACTCGCGCCAGTGGGCGAACACCGACGGGGTGGGTCGGCTGCGGAAGCGGTCGCCGTCCATCTTGTCCCACGGCAGGGTGTTGACCGACAGGCCGAGGTAGCCGACGTCGAGGGACTCCTCGAGCATGGCGCCCATGCGCTGCAGCTCGGCCTCGGTCGGCGTGACCGAGCGGTCGAGCGAGCGGCCGAGGCCCATCACGTGGGCCCGCATGGCGCTGTGACCGAGGAACGACACGATGTTCGGCCCCAGCGGCCGACGGTCGAGGTGGTCGAGGTAGCCCTTGGGCGAGTCCCAGTCCTGCACCCGGCGCAGCAGCGGGAGCACCTCGTGGCGGGGGACGCCCTCGACCCGGCAGAACATGTCGGCGAGATCCTCGGGCTCACCGACCGCGAAGCTGAGCCCGCACGAGCCCACCAGCGCCGTCGTGACCCCGTGGCGCACCGACTCGACCAGGCCCGGATCGAGCTCGAGCTCGGCGTCGTAGTGGGTGTGCAGGTCGACGAACCCGGGGGTGACCCAGCAGCCGGTGGCGTCGAGCACGGTGGCACCCTCGGGCACGGGCAGGTCGCGGCCGATGCGGCGCACCCGCCCACCCTCGATCAGCAGGTCGACGTTGCGGCCCGAGGCACCCGTGCCGTCGTAGAGCGTCCCGCCCCGGACCACCGTCGTGGCGACGGCATCGGTGGCGGACGAGGTCATGCGGGCACGGTAACGGTGGCCGTTCGCGTCCGGCAAGGCGCCCCGGCTACCGTCCGCCGCATGCAGGTGCGCGGCGCCCACGTCCTGATCACCGGCGCCTCGCGCGGCATCGGCGAGGCGACGGCCGTCGCCTTCGCCGACGCCGGCGCCCGCGTCGCCCTCGTGGCCCGCACGGCCGGGCCGCTCACCGAGCTGGCCGATCGGCTCGGCGGGACCGCGCACCCCACCGACCTGAGCGACCGCACCGCGGTGGCCGGTCTCGTCGCCCGGGTGGAGGCGGCCGCTGGACCGATCGACGTGCTGGTCAACAACGCCGGCCTCGGCGATCCCGGCCTCTTCACCGAGCAGACCGACGCCCACGACGAGGCGACGGTGGCGGTCAACCTGCTCGCCCCGATGTCGCTCAGCCGCCAGGTGATCCCCGGGATGATCGAGCGGGGTCGGGGCCACATCGTGAACGTCTCGTCGCTGGCCGGCGTCGTCGTGTTCCCCGGGCTCGTGACCTACTCGACCACCAAGGCCGCGCTCAGCCAGTTCACCGCCGGCCTGCGAGCCGACCTGCGAGGCCTGCCGGTGGGCACCACGCTGGTGGAGCTGGGCCCCGTGCCCACCGACATGCTCGACGACGTGCAGTCCTACGCCCCCACCAACGACTCCTTCCGGCGGGCCGCGCTGCTGCAGCTGTCGGCCGACGTGCCCCGCACGACCGTCGCCCGCGAGCTCGTGCGGGCCGTGCAGCGCGATCGGGCCCACGTGCGGCTCCCCCGTCGCTCGCTGGCGTTCGCCGAGCTGGTCGAGGCCCCCCGGCGCATCGCCGAGGTGCTGCTCACCGGCATCGACCACCGCGAGCGCTGATCAGGCTCAGCCGTCGGCCGGCTCGTCGCCGCTCGTCCCGGCTCGTCGTCGGCCGGCTCGTCGTCCTCGGCCAGGAGGCGGTAGATGCCCTTGCGGGCCTCGGTCAGCAGGGCCCGGGCCGCCTCCTGCTGGCGGGAGGTGCCGGCGTCGGCGATCTGGCGGGCGGCGGCGCCGAGCTGCAGGTAGGCGTCGCGCAGCTGGTCGACCGCGTCGTCGCCTCCGTCGGGTCGGGCCCACGGCGCGTGGCCCCGAGCCGAGCGCAGGCGCTCGACCTCGGCCTGGCCGTCGTCGGTCAGGGTGAAGACCCGCTTGCCGTCGCGCTCCTCGCCGCGGACCAGCCCCTCGTCCTCGAGCAGCTGCAGCGTCGGGTAGACGGCACCGGGGCTGGGCCGCCACCGGCCGCCGGTGCGCTCGGTCAGCTCGCGGATGATCTGGTAGCCGTGCATCGGGCCCTCGGCCAGCAGGACGAGGACGGCGATGCGGACCTCGCCCCGACCGCGGCGATGGCCCCGGCCCCAGCGCGGCCCACCGGGCGGGCCCCCGCGGCCCGGTCCGCCCCAGCCGCCGGCACCGGCGTCCCAGCCGGGACCGGCGGGACCGGCACCGGGGCCGCCCTCGCCGGGGCGCGGGCCCCGGCGACGTCCGCGACCACCGCGGGACGACCCACGGTGCTCGGCGTCATCGGCGGCGTCGACCGCCGGCGGCGGGGCCCAGCGTCGGCCGCGCCGACGGGCCCACGGCGGGGGCCCGTCCCACGGCGGGGGCTCGTCCCAGGCCGGTGCCTCCTCGCGCCGCTCGTCCTCCACGAGGAGGTCGTGCTCGGTGGGCGCGGCCGCTGGGTCGTCGTGGTGCGCGTGATCGTGGTCGTCGTGGTGCATCGGTGCTCCTCTCGGGCCGCCGGGCTCCCGGTCGGCCTGATGATCGTTCGTGATGCAGTCACGATATATCGCGATACAGCGGAGGGCAACCCCTCCGGTGCGGGGCTCCCTGACGCAGGCCCGGGTCGCGTGCCAGGCTGGACCGCTCCCCGGCGGCACCCGGCGGCCGACCGGGGACGGCGACCACCCCCATGACGTCGACCGCCGCCCGCCCGCCCATCGACCCGACGGTCGCCACCGACGGCGAGCCCGCCGGCCCCCACGACCCACGGGGGCCGGGGACCGACGGCGGCGCCATCCACACCGCCGGCGGCCGCGCCCGGCTCACCTACCAGCCCGCGCTCGACGGGCTGCGGGGCCTGGCCCTGCTCTTCGTGCTGCTCGTGCACGCCGGGTTCACCTGGGTGCCCGGCGCCTTCTTGTCGGTGTCGACGTTCTTCACCCTCTCGGGGTTCCTCATCACGTCGCTGCTCATCGCCGAGCACCACCGCCACCGCCGCATCGACACCCGCTCGTTCTGGCTGCGCCGCTTCCGTCGGCTGATGCCCGCCGCCATCGTCACGCTGCTCGGCGTGGTCGCGTTCGGCGCCTTCTTCGCCGATGCCACCCAGCTGGCCCGCCTGCGCGGCGACGGGATCGCCGCCCTGCTGTACGTCGCCAACTGGCGGTTCATCCTCACCAACACCTCCTACGCCGACCTGTTCGCCTCGCCGTCGCCCGTGCAGCACTTCTGGACGCTGTCGATCGAGGAGCAGTTCTACGTGGTGTTCCCGCTGGTGCTGCTGGGCGCGCTGTGGCTCGGCCGCCAGCGCTGGCGGGCGGTGGCGGCCGTCGTCGGCGTCATCACCGTGGCCGCCGTGGGCTGGATGGTGCTCCTGGCGAACCGGGGGGCGTCGGTCGACCGCCTGTACTTCTCGACGCTCACCCGGCTGCCCGAGCTGACCATCGGCATCTTGCTCGCCATCGCTGTGGCCCGCTGGCGACCCGCCGAGCGACCGCGCCTGCGGCTCGTCCTCGAGCTCGCCGGGATGGTCGCGCTCGTCGTCTACGTGGCGCTGACGCTCACCGTGCACCGCGAGGACGCCTGGCTCTACCACGGGGGCCTGGCCGCCTACGCGGCGGTCGTGAGCTGCACGCTGATCGTGGCGGCGACCATGCCGGGCGGCCTGCTGCGCCCGCTGCTCGCCCTGTGGCCCCTGCGCCGGCTCGGGGTCCTCTCCTACACCGTCTACCTGTTCCACTGGCCGATCTACCTGGTGCTCGACGAGGAGCGCACCGGCCTCTCGCCGTGGCCGCTGTTCGCCCTGCGCATGGTGGTCACGATCGGCGCCGCCGTCGTGGTGTTCCGGCTGGTGGAGACGCCGATCCGCACCGGGGCCCGGCTGACGGGGCGCCGCGCCGGGCTCGCCGTGCCGGCGGCGTTCTCGCTCGTGATCCTGGGCCTCGTGCTGGTGACGTGGAACCCGCCGGCGCCCGCGGTGAACCTCACCGGCGACGACCAGCTCGACCCGCCGGCGGTGGCGCCCGGGGCCACCAAGGTCCTGGTGGTCGGCGACTCCCAGGCCTGGGTGCTCGGCAACGGCATGCGTCGCTTCGGGGCGGCCCATCCCGACCAGGTCGCGGTGTGGAACTCGGCGGTGCGGGGCTGCGGGCTGGTGCGCGGCGGTGAGGCCGACCGCATGGGCACCATCACCACCGACCTCTGCGACGACTGGGAGCAGCGCTTCACCGACGCCCTCGACCGCTTCGACCCCGACGTCGTCGTCGTGCAGTCCAGCGGCTGGGACTGGGTCGACCGCCGCCTCCCCGACTGGCCCGACTTCAAGAAGTACGGCGACCCCGTCTTCGACGCCCACATGGTCGACGAGTACCGCGCCGCCGCCGACCTGCTGACGTCACGGGGCGCCAAGGTGCTCTGGATGAACGACGCCTGCTACGAGCTCGAGGCCTTCAGCGGCAACGACCCGCGCCACGCCAACGCCACGATCATCCCGAAGGTCGCCGAGGGGCGCGAGGACCGCGTCGAGATCCTCGACCAGTTCGCCGACCTGTGCCCTGGCGGGCAGTTCTCGCGCACGCTGTTCGGCCTCCCCGACGCTCGGCCCGACGGCATCCACCTGTCCGACGCCGCCGCCGACGTCTACGCCGCCACCGTGGTCGACCGCGCCCGCGCCCTCGCCGGCTCCTGACCCGTCGGCGAGGACGACCGAGCGCGCCACCAGCGCCAGGCGGCGTCGAGGCCCACCGCCGCCAGCACCACGACGGCGGCGTCGGCCGGGGTGCGGAACCGGGGGATCGGGATCAGCACGACCGCGGCCAGCGTGGCCACCAGCACCGGCGCCAGCAGGGGGCTGATCGGCAGGCCGCGGCGGCGCAGCGACACGGCGCCACCCACGGCGAACGGGGCCAGGACGTACAGCGCGGCGAGGCCGCCCCAGGACGCGATCCAGCCGTGGCCCTCGGCGAGCGCCTCGCGCTCGACCGTGTCGGGCACGGCGTAGAGGCGCCAGAACCGCCCGAACCGGGCCACGGCGACCACCGGTAGGCGGCGGGTGTGCTCGCGCGCGTAGTCGATCGCCGCCCGGCTGCGGACCTGCTCGTAGTCCGAGTCGTCACCGGCGGGGTCGACCGGCACCTCGTCGACGCAACGGAACGTGTAGTACGCGAAGTCGTCGCCGTAGAAGGTGTGGTCGCACGTCCCGAGCAGCATCGCCATGCCGGCGTTGGTGGACAGCAGCACCGGCCGGTGGAAGCGCCCGGCGTTGTAGGCGATCCAGGGGGACATCAGCACCGCGGCCACCGCACCGGCGACCGCGAGCATCCCCACCCGCCTGGCGATCGGCAGCTCCCGCAGGCCCCACAGGAAAAGCGGCGCGGCGAACACCAGCAACAGGACCTGCTCGCTGCGGGTGAGCCAGGCGACGCCCACCACCACGCCGACCAGCACGGCGCTGCCCCATGACGGCCGCCGCCACAGGCGCAGCGACGCCAGCACGAACAGGGCGATGAGCGGGACCATCAGCGCCTCGACGAACATGTCGACGTCGCGGCTCCACAGCAGCGGGTTCACCGCGGCGAGCACCGCGGCGGTGATCCCGATGGCCCGGCTGCGGGCGCCGGTGGTGGCGTCGCGGCCCGCCCCGAGGCGCCAGCCCGCCAGGCCCAGCAGCCCGACCCCGACGGAGCCGATCAGCGACACCACGACCCGCCACTGGGTCACCGTGGACAGCCCGACGGACTGCAGCGCGGCGAGCAGCAACGTGTACAGCGGCGGATGGGCCGCTCCCGGCTTGTCGGGACCGCCGACGCCGTACATCACCGGGCCGACGTCGGCGAAGCCGTGGCCGTTGCGCAGCTCCTGGGCCTGCACGGCCACGTACTGCGTGTCGCCGGAGAAGGCGAAGCAGTCGCCGGTGGCCACCGCTTGGTCGACGGTGGCGCACTCGGGGCGCACCCACTCGAGCATGGCGAGGCGGAAGCCGAAGGCCACGACCGCCACCAGCAGCAGGGGCAGGTAGGGACGCAGACGGGCTCCGAGCGACGGCGCCGGTGCGGCACCGGCGTCGCCGGAGACAGGTGCTGCGAGGGTCACCGGTCGCGCCGGACGGCCGTCACCACGGGCTCACGTTCGAGACGGCCGCGCTCAGCGGCGGTACTCGGGGTTCTCCCAGTCGAAGCGCTGCCCGTCGTCCCAGGCCGTGCGCTGGTTGCCGTAGGCGGGGATCCCGCCGGCGGCGCGCAGCAGCGTCGCCAGGTGCAGCAGGTTCCAGGTCATGAAGGTGGTGTTGCGGTTGGTGAAGTCGTTCTCGGGGCCGCCCGAGCCCGGGTCGAGGTACGACGGCCCGGGACCGGCCTCGCCGATCCACCCGGCGTCGGCCTGGGGCGGGATGGTGTACCCGAGGTGCTGGAGGCTGTAGAGGATGTTCATGGCGCAGTGCTTGACGCCGTCCTCGTTGCCCGTGATCAGGCACCCGCCGACCTTGCCGTAGTAGGCGTACTGGCCGTCGTCGTTGAGCAGGTGCGAGCTGGCGTAGAGGCGCTCGATGCAGGTCTTCATCACCGACGAGTTGTCACCCAGCCAGATCGGCCCGGCGAGCACGAGGATGTCGGAGGCGAACACCTCGGCCTGGATGGCCGGCCACTCGTCGCTCGGCCACCCGTGCTCGGTCATGTCGGGGTAGACGCCGGTGGCGACGTCGCGGTCGACCAGCCGGATGCAGTCGGTGGCCACGCCGTGGTCGTCCATGATGCGCCGGCTGGCGTCGACGAGCCCCTGGGTGTGGGACAGCTCCGGCGACCGCTTGAGCGTGCAGTTGACGTACAGGGCGCGCAGGCCCGTGAAATCCCAACCATCCTCGGCCATCGCGACAGCGTAGGCAGATGGTCCGGCCCACGCACCGAGCCGACGCCTCGGCCACACTGTCGGGGTGGAGGCCACCCCCGATCCGACCGAGCACGCGCTGGCCCGCGTGCGCCGCGCGTGCCTCGAGCTGCCCGAGACCACCGAGCGGTTGAGCCACGGCGCGCCGACCTTCTTCGTGCGGGACAAGAAGACGTTCGTGATGTTCGTCGACGACCACCACGGTGATGGGCGCCTGGCGCTGTGGTGCGCCGCGCCCCCCGGTGCGCAGGCCGAGCTCGTCGAGCAGGAGCCCGAGCGCTTCTTCCGGCCGCCGTACGTGGGCCACCGGGGCTGGCTGGGCGTGCGCCTCGACCGTGACCCCGACTGGGCGGAGGTCGCCGGCATCGTCACCGAGGCCTACCGAGTGGTCGCACCGAAGACCCTGATCGCGCGGCTCGACGACGGATGACGCCGACCGGCTACCGTTGCCGGTGACGCGTCGGACCCCACGGCGGAGGTGTCGACATGGCGCAACGATGTCCCTCCTGTGGCGGTGAGGTGTTCCTGGGCGAGACCCGGTGCCCGGCCTGCAAGGCGTCGATCCCGGGCGCGGCCGACGCCGCTCGCCGGGCCGGGATCGAGTCGGGCGCGGACCCGTCGGGCCCACCCCCGCCGGAGGGCCTGTCCCTGATCGTGCGCAAGGGCGTGGCCGACCAGGAGGCCCGCCACCAGGAGGACGCCCGGGTCCGGTGGGACGACGACGGCATCGGCTACGAGCCCGGGATCGACGCCACCGTCGACGAGCTCGCCCGCCTCACCAGACCCACCCGCGACGCCCGCGGCAACGTCGTGTGGGACTGGCGCTACGCCCTCATCGGCGGGATCGTCGTGGCCGTCGTGGTGGGGCTGCTCGCCTTCGTGGCCTACGGGTGGGCGACCTCGGCGACCTCGGGCACCAACCGCTACCGGACCTCCACCACCTCGGCGCTCCCCCGCTGACGGTCCGGGCCGGCCGCCTAGCATCTGGTCGTGCTCGCCGAGGTCAACCCGCTGTTCCTGTCGCTCGTGGTCATCTCGGCGATCGCCCTGCTGTTCACCGGGTTCTGGTGGCTCCAGACCGTGATGGCCGAGCGGGGCGACATCGAGAACCCGCACCACCCCGGCGGCGACGAGCGCCTCGCCGAGCTCGACCGGGAGCGGCGGGTGGCCTCGACCGCGGTCAAGGTGGTGGCCGGGGTCGCCGCCGTGACGCTGCTCGTCGGGCTGCTCGCCCTGCTCGTCAGCCGCTGACCGTGCCGGCGCGGCGCGCCACCCGCCGCAGCGTGACGAGGTGCATCCCCACCAGCCCGACGGCGACGCCCGCCACCGTCACCGCGCCCGGCAGCACCGGCCCCGCCAGCCCGCACCACGCGCCCACCACCAGGACCAGCACCAGCCGCTCGGGTGCGACCCCGCGCACGATGCGCCAGTGCAGCGCCATCATCCCGCCGACGAACACCGCCACCGCCGCCGCCAGCACGACGAGGTCGGCGCCACCGAGGGCGTCGAGCGGGTGGGGCACGACGTGCTTGGCCACCAGCGCGTAGAGGGCGACGCCGGTGACCAGCGGGAAGTGGCCGAAGGTGAACACGTCCCGAGCGACGGTGCCCCGCTGGGCCACCGGCGCACGCCGCAGCGCCCCCTCGGACGCTCCGGCGACGAAGCCGAAGTAGGCCCACCAGAAGACGCAGGCCACCGCCACCGCGGCCACGACGCCGGCGACGACCGCCGCCGTCAGCTCGACACCGCCGGCGGCCACGCCCGACGCCACGAGGACCTCGCCGAGCACGATGATCACGAACAGGGCGTGGCGCTCGGCGAAGTGGGTCGGGTCGATCCGCCACTCGGTCGGCGCGTCCTCCCGCTGGCGCCCCGCGGCGAACGCCGACGCGACGCTGAGCAGGGCGGCCACCACCCACACCCCCACACCGGCCTCACCGCCGAGCAGGCCGCCGACCAGCACCAGCGTCGGCGCGATCGCCGCCACCGGGGCGTAGGCGAGCCACGCCCGCCGGTTCTCGGTGGAGCCCCACAGCGACCAGCCCTGGATCCCGAGGGCCCACAGCTCGATGACGAGGTAGGCGGCGCCGAACAGGGCACCGGTGGTGGTGAAGGCCGACGGGATGGCCACGCCCAGCAGCAGCACGACGGGCACGGCCCCGAGGACGGCGAGGCGGACCCCGCGGTGCCGCTCGACGTCGACGGCGGTGCCCAACCACGCGAACTGCGACCAGAGCCACCACACGAGCAGGGCGAGCAGCAGCCTGCGGGCGACGCCCGCCACCGTCAGGTCGGACGCGAACAGCGACGTGAGCTGGGCGACGGCGAACACGAACGCGAGGTCGAGGAACAGCTCCAGGTTGGTGGCGTGCCGCTCCCCCTCGCCCGCCTGCTCGTCGTCGCTCGGCACCGGTGGCGCGCCTTCAGCCATGGCCCGTCATCCTTGCCCAGGAGGTCACGCCGGCGTCGTGCCCAGCACTCCCTCGTAGACGGCGAGCACCTCGGCGGCGATGGCCGTCCACGAGAAGTGCTCGATCACCCGCTGGCGGCCGGCCGCGCCCATGGCCGCCCGCCGCACCGGGTCGTCGAGCACCGAGGTGAGGGCGGCGGCGAGGTCGGCGGCGTAGCGCTCGGGATCGGCGGGGGCCGAGTCGACGTCGTCGACCGGCTCGAAGGGCACCAGCAGACCCGTGACGTCGTCCTGCACCACCTCGGGGATGCCCCCCACGCTGCTGGCGACGACCGCCGTCTCGCAGGCCATGGCCTCGAGGTTCACGAGGCCGAGCGGCTCGTAGATCGACGGGCAGCAGAAGACGTCGGCGTGGGTCAGCAGCTGGATGACCTCCCAGCGGTCGAGCATCTCCTCGATCCACACGATGTTGCCCCGCTCGGTCCGGACGTGGTCGACCGCGGCGGCCAGCTCCTGGCCCAGCTCGGCGGTGTCGGGCGAGCCGGCCCGCAGCACGATCTGCACCGACGGGTCGAGCAGCATCGCTGCGTCGAGCAGGTGCTGGATCCCCTTCTGGCGGGTGACCCGGCCGACGAAGATCACCGTCGGCGCCGACGGGTCGACGCCGTGGCGCTCGTGGGCGGTCGTGCCCGTGTCGGGATGCCACTCGCCGGGATCGATCCCGTTGTGCACCACCTGCACCCGAGCCGGGTCGATCGCCGGGTAGCACCGCAGGATGTCGTCGCGCACGGCGCCGGACACCGCGATCACCGCGTCGGCGTGCTCGAGGCCCGTCTGCTCGCAGAAGGTGGACAGGCGGTAGCCGCCACCCAGCTGCTCGGCCTTCCACGGCCGCATCGGCTCCAGGCTGTGCACCGTGGCGACGTGGGGGATCTCGTGCAGGAGCTTGGCGAGGTGCCCGGCGAAGTTGGCGTACCAGGTGTGGGAGTGGGTGATGTCGGCGTGCTCGACGTCGGCGGCGATGGCCAGGTCGACCGACACCGTGCGCAGGGCGGCCAGCGGCGGGTTCGAGCCCGCCAGCCGGTCCCACGGCTGGTAGGCGTACACCGACGGGGCCGCGCCGACGACGCCGCGGTCGGCGCCGAAGCAGTGCACGTCGACGGCGGCGAGGTGGGCGAGCTCGCGGGCGAGGTACTCGACGTGCACCCCGGCGCCGCCGTACACCTCCGGCGGGTACTCACGGCTGAGCAGCGCGACCCTCACGGGTGACCTCCTGGAAGCGGGGCTCGACGGGACGCACCGGGGCTGCGGTGGCGCTGAGGCGCACGCTAGACCTCCGGCCGCGACGCCCCCAAGACGCCTGCCGGGTACCAGCCCGCAGCCGGGTCCTAGGCTGACCCGGATGCTGGGTCACGCTCCACGGCACCGGCCGGCGGCCGCACGGGTGGGCCGTCGCGTCCGCAACCGGCTGCTGCCGGCTCTCGTCGCCGCGCTGGTGTCGGTGGTGGTGCTCGCGTCCGGAGCCGGGGCGGCCGAGCCGCCGAACCCGCTGCCGTGGCAGCGGACCTACGTCGCCGACGTGCCGATGACCGCCACCGATCTCCTGAACGAGCTCTACGCGACGTGCGGCCAGGACCTCGAGCGCGGCGTGCGCGACAACGGCGCGGTCGGCAAGGAGAAGATCGCCGTGGTCGGCGACTCGGTGCAGGTGCAGGCCCGCACCCCGTCCCTGGCCGACACCGCCTACTACCGGTGGATCTACGCCACGCACTGCGGCGAGAAGTTCCGCACCGTGCTCGACTCCGGACGGCTCGCCGACGCGCTGGCGACCAGCCCGGACGTGCTGGTGTTCGGCCTCGGCTCGAACAACTTCTCGGACAACTGGCAGATCAGCCCCGCCACGTTCACGGCGGCGATGACCGCCTTCCAGCAGTCGATGACCCTGTCGAACGGCGTCGCCTGCCGGGTGCTGTTCAACATCCCCGAGCGGGTGCCGAGCTACCTCGACGCCGGCACCGCGGCGCAGTGGATCAGCTACACCCGCCAGATGAACGACGCCTTCGCCAACGCCGCGGCGACCCGACCGGGTGTCCGGGTCGCCGACTGGCGGCTGCTGACGGCCTGGCTGCCGTCGCTGCTCTTCGACGACGAGCACCTGACGCGGGCCGGCGTCAACGCCCGGATCAACCTGGCCGTCGCCACCGCCCGGCCGTGCCTGAGGCCCGACACGCCGGCGAACGTGGACGCCATCGCCGGCAACGGGTCGGCCACGGTGTGGTGGGACCCGCTCCCCGCCCAGGAGGGGGTGACGTCCTACCGGGTGCAGGTGTCCGACGGGCGGACCATCACCACCTCCCAGCCCACCCTCAACGTCGGCGGCCTGCCCAACGGCACGCCGGTGTCGTTCCGGGTCACCGCGGTGAACCCCAAGGGCGCGGGCGACCCGTCGGCGTGGACCACGGGCGTCACCCCCACCGCCGCCGGTGCCCGGTTCCACGCCCTGGCCCCCACCCGGGTGCTCGACACCCGTGACGGCACGGGCGGCACGACCGGCGCGCTCGGCCCGGGCGCGTCCGTCACCGTGGACCTCGCCGGGCGGATCCCGGCCCTGACGGGCGCGTCGGCGGCGGTGCTCAACGTCACCGCCGCCGCCCCCAGCGCCGAGGGGTTCGTCACCGTGTGGCCCGGCGGCCAGTCCCGTCCCGGCACCTCGAACCTCAACCCCCGCCCCGGCACCGGCGACACCCCCGCCGCCGTCACCACCCGCGTCGGCCCCGGCGGCACCGTGTCGCTGTACAACAACTCCGGCACCACCCACCTCATCGCCGACGTCGTGGGCTGGTACGACCAACCCGGCGCCGGCACCGGTGCCCTCTACGTGCCCCTCGCCCCCACCCGCGTCCTGGACCCCCGCGACGGCACGGGCAACACGGCGACCCCCTTCGGCACCGCCACCCCCCACACCCTGCGCCTCGACGCCCTACCCGCCGACGCCACCGCCGCCGTGGTCAACGTCACCTCGGTCAACACCACCGCCAACAGCTTCATCACCCTGTCGCCCACCGGCGCGCCCCGACCCCTGGCCTCCAACCTCAACCCCACCACCGGTCGGGTGCGCGCCAACCTCACGACCGTCGCCGTCGGCACCGACCGCAGCATCGACGTCTACAACAACACCGCCGACACCGACCTCGTCATCGACCTCGTCGGCTACTACACCGCCGACGGCGCCACCACCGGCGGCGCCGAGTACTTCCCGCTCACCCCCGAGCGCACCTACGACACCCGTGACGGCACGGGCGGCCTGCCCGGACCCCGCACCAACACCGCGCCCACCACCGCCGCCTTCCCCGGCCACGGCTCCCTGCCCACCAGCGCCGCCGCCATCTCCGCCGTCGATGCCAACCTCACCGTCGTGGGTCCCACCACCGCCGGCCACACCACGGTGTGGCCCGCCGGACCCCAACCGCTGGCCTCCACGCTCAACTACGGCCCCGGCGAGGTCGTCCCCAACCGCGACTACCTCACGCTCGACCCCGCCACCGGCTCGGCCAACCTGTGGTCCGTCGCCCCCCAGATCCACTACGTCATCGACACCAGCGGCTGGTTCGGCCCGCTCAAGCTCACAGCCCAGCAGCTCCGACAGCGCCAGACCGGCGGCGCCTGACCCACGTCGCAGACGGCAGCGAGTCAGTCGTCGGCGACGGCGTGACGGCGGAGGTCGTCGAGGCCGACCCAGTCGAGCACCCGGGCGTGGGTCGACTCCAGCACCACCGGCGGTGCCACCCCGGCGTCGAGGGCCTGCTTCCACCGGCTGGCGCACAGGCACCACCGGTCGCCGGGGCGCAGCCCGGGGAAGCCGGCGGCCGGCACCGCCGTCAACAGGTCGTTGCCCTGGCTGAGGGAGAAGTCGAGGAACTCCTCGGTCATCCGGGCGCACACCACGTGGACGCCGGCGTCCTCGGCCCCGGTGTCGCAGCAGCCGGTGCGGTAGAAGCCGGTGAGCGGATCGGTGCTGCAGTCCTGCAGCTCGCCACCGAGCACGTTCTTCGCCATCGGCCCATGCTGGCACCGCCATAGGCTCGACGCCCATGGCAGCCACCCCCGCGGTCGCCGACGACGCGACGCCAGGAATGACGACCGTCCAGAAGATCACCCTGATCGCCACCGGTCTCGGGCTGTTCATGATCTTCCTCGACGCCTTGATCGTGAACGTGGCCCTGCCCGACATCCAGGAGCGGTTCCAGGTCGGTGAGTCGGGTCTGCAGTGGGTGGTCACCGCCTACAGCCTCTGCATGGCGATCTTCATCATGTCGGGTGCGACCGTCGCCGACCTGAAGGGCCGCAAGCGCGTGTTCCTGCTCGGGGTCGTGGTGTTCACCCTGGCTTCGGCCGCCTGCGGGCTGGCGCCCGACCTGGCCTTCTTGAACGTGTCCCGGGGGATCCAGGGCGCGGCGGCCGCCGTCGCCAACGTGACCTCGCTGGCCCTCGTGAGCGCGGCCTTCCCCGACCCCAAGGCCAAGGCCAAGGCCATCGGCCTGTGGACCGCCATCGCCAGCGTCGCCATCGCCGTGGGGCCGACGCTCGGCGGTCTGCTCACCGACACGATCGGCTGGCGGTCGATCTTCCTCGTCAACCTGCCGGTCGGCCTCGTCGCCTGCGTCCTCACGTGGCGGTTCATCGAGGAGTCCCGCGACCCCACCGGACGGGGCATCGACCTGCCCGGCCAGCTCCTGTTCGCGGTGACCGTCGGCGCGTTCGCCTACGCGGTGATCGAAGGCCCCCAGAGCGGCTGGCTCTCTCCCGCCATCGTGAGCCTGTTCGCGGTCGCCGTCGTCGGCTTCATCGCCTTCGTGGCGGTCGAGCACCGCGTGGACGACCCGATGATGGATCTCACCCTCTTCCGCGACCGGACCTACTCGGTCGCCATCGCCACCATCTTCATCCAGTTCTTCTGCGTGTACGGGATGCTCCTCGTCGTCACCCAGTACCTGCAGAACATCCGTGCGTACTCGCCGATCGCGGCGGGACTGCTCCTGTTGCCGTTCAGCCTCGGGATCATCGTGTTCTCCCCGATCGCCGGTCGGGTCGTGGCCAAGGTCGGCTCACGGCAGCCCATCCTGGTCGGGGTGTCGTCGATCGTGCTCGGGCTGGTCCTGATCGCGGTCGGCGTCTCCGTCACCACGGTGCTCGTGGCCGTCGGGCTCTTCTTCGTCGGGTTCGCCGGCGCGTTCTGCCTCACGCCGATCACCACCCTGGCCATGACCTCGGTGCCGGCCGAGCGGGCGGGCATGGCGTCGGGGATCATGAGCGCGCAGCGGGCCATCGGCTCCACGGTGGGCTTCGCCGTGCTCGGATCGATCCTGGCGGCCTGGCTGTCGGCCACGCTGCCGAGCGACCTGACCCCGATCGTGCCCGACCCCACCGAGCGGGCTGCGGTCGCCGACGCGATCATCGACGGGGCCGACCCCAACGCCTACATCGCCGAGATCGGCCCCGGCCGACCGGTCCCGTCGGCGTCGTCGGCCGACGAGGCCGAGATCACCGCCGCCGCCGACGACGACTTCGTCCAGGGCATCCAGCTGGGCCTGGCCGTGGCGATCACGCTCAGCTCGGCGGCACTCGTCGCCTGCTGGCGCTGGCTGCCACGGGGCCACCAGACCCTGGCCGAGGCCCAGACCGAGGCCACGTCGCTCGAGGACGAGGAGGCCCATCGCCTCGACGACGTGACCTGACGCCCCGGGTCATACATGCGTAGCGAATTGCGTATGTTCTAGTTCGCTTGTTAGGTTGTCGTCCTCCCGGCGGCGCGCCGGGCCGACCGTGGAGGGACACCGATGCTGCGAGGCAAGAAGCTGCTGATCACCGGGGTGGTGACGCCCGAGAGCATCGCCTACGGCGTGGCTCGCGCCGCGCTGCTGCAACGGGCCGAGATCGTGCTCACCGCGCCGCCGCGCGACCTCGCCGCCAGCCGTGAGACCGCCGCCGGGCTCCCGGTCGACGTGGACGTGCTGGCCGTGGACGTGAACGACCCCGACGACCTCGCCGCCCTCACCGTGGCGCTGCGCGAGCGATGGGGGCACCTCGACGGGGCGCTGCACGCCGTGGCCTTCGGCCCGCGCGACGCGCTCGACGGCTCGTTCCTCGACGTCGACATCGCTCGGCTGTCCGTCGCCTTCCAGACCAGCGCCGCCTCCTACGCCGGGCTCGCCCGCGTCCTCGCCGACCTCGCCCCCCGCCGTGGCGCCTCGCTCGTCGGCCTCGACTTCGACGCCGGCGGCGGCGCCTGGCCGACCTACAACTGGATGGGGGTGTGCAAGCAGGCGCTGGAGTCGGTGAGCCGCTACGTCGCCCGCGACCTCGGCCCGCGCGGCATCCGCTCCAACCTGGTGGCCGCCGGCCCGCTCGTCACCCGGGCGGCCTCGGGCATCCCCGGCTTCCAGAAGCTGCTCGACGCCTGGGAGCGACAGTCCCCCATGCCGTGGGACCCCGAGGACCCCACCCCGGTGGCCGACACGGTGTGCTTCCTGCTGTCGGACCTGGCCCGCGCCATCACCGGCGAGATCCTCCACGTCGACGGCGGCTTCCACGCCATGGCCACCGGCCTCGACGGCGCCGTCGCCGCCGACGCCCTGCCAGCGGCCACCGACGACACCTCTGTCGCCGCCCCGACCGCCGGCTGAGCGACGCCGGCACCGCCGGCGACGATCCTGGGAGACTGCCCCGGTGCCGACCGGGACGAGGCTGCTCGCCGACGCCGGGACCTGCCGGTGACGACCCTGCTCGCCGACGTGGTGGCCGTCGCCGACCGGGTCGCGGCCACGTCGGCCCGCAACGCCAAGCGGGACGCGCTGGCCGACCTGCTCGGGGGCCTCGCGCCCGACGAGGTCGAGCCGGTGATCGGCTTCCTCACCGGCACGCCACGCCAGGGCCGCATCGGCGTCGGCTGGGCCACGATCGCCGCCGTCGAGCCTGCGCCCGCCCCGACGCCGACCCTCACCGTCGACGACCTCGACACGACCCTCACCCGACTGGCCGGCACCAGCGGTGCCGGCTCGGCCGCCGCCCGCCACGAGCTGCTGACCCGCCTCCTGGCGCGGGCCACCGCTGCCGAGGCGGACTTCGTGCGCCGGTTGCTCGTCGGCGAGCTGCGCCAAGGCGCGAGCGAGGGCGTGGTGACCGAGGCCGTGGCCCGAGCCGCCGGCGTGCCCGGCACCACGGTGCGCCGGGCGGTGATGCTCGGCGGCGACCTCGGCCGCACGGCCCGGGTGGCCCTCACCGAAGGACAGGCCGGCCTCGACCGCATCGGGCTCACGGTGGGACGAGCGGTGCAACCCATGCTGGCCGCCACCGCCGACGGCATCGAGGCCGCCCTCGGCGACGAGCCGGTGTCGGTCGAGTGGAAGCTCGACGGGGCCCGCTCCAGGTCCACCGGTCCGGCGACGACGTGCGGGTGTTCACCCGCAACCTCAACGACGTCACCACCCGGCTGCCCGAGGTGGTGGCCCGGGTCCGGGCCCTGCCGGTGCGGGCGCTCGTGCTCGACGGCGAGGTGCTCTCCCTGGCCGAGGGTGCCCGGCCCCGCGCCTTCCAGGAGACGATGAGCCGGTTCGGGCGCGACGACGGCGCCTCGTCGGCGGTGCGGCTGGCGCCGTTCTTCTTCGACGTCCTGCACGCCGACGGCACCGACCTGGTGGACACGCCGCTGGTGGACCGGCTCGCCGTGCTCGACGAGGTGGCCCACCCGCTGCGCATCCCCGGCATCGTGACCGCCGACCCGGTCGAGGCCGCCGCCTTCCTCGACCGGGCCCTGGCCGCCGGCCACGAGGGCGTCATGGTCAAGGACGCCGCCAGCGCCTACCAGGCGGGGCGGCGAGGCCGGGCCTGGCGCAAGGTGAAGCCGGTGCACACCCTCGACCTCGTCGTCCTCGCCGCCGAGTGGGGCCACGGGCGCCGCCGCGGCTGGCTGTCGAACCTGCACCTGGGGGCCCGCGGCGACGAGGCGGCTTCGTCATGGTCGGCAAGACGTTCAAGGGCCTGACCGACGAGCTGCTGACGTGGCAGACCCACGAGCTGCTCGCCCGCCAGCTCAGCCGGGAGGGCATCGTCGTGCACGTGCGACCCGAGCTGGTCGTGGAGGTCGGCCTCGACGGCGTGCAGCGCTCGACGCGCTATCCGGGCGGTGTGGCGCTGCGCTTCGCCCGCGTGCGGCGCTACCGACCGGACAAGGCCGCCGCCGACGCCGACACCATCGACGCCGTGCGGGCGCTGCTCGTGGTCTAGGCCGCCGCCGGCGCCGCGGCCTGCTGGCGGTACCAGGCGGCGGTGGCGGCCAGGGCCTCGTCGACCGGCGTCGGCTCGAGGCCGAAGGTGGTGGTGAACGCCGACGAGTCGAGCACGAAGGGCCGCTCGAACTGGTACAGCACGTCGGACATCGGGCGCAGCTCGTGGACGAACACCCCGGCCGCTCGGAGCGCGAGGCGGCCGATGGTGCCGACCTTCACGCGGGCCACGCCGGCGACGTCGCACAGCGCTGCGACCATCTCCCGCTGGGTGCGGGCCGGGTTGGTCGGCACGTGCCAGGCCCGGCCCAGCGCCCGGTCGTCGGTGCCGAGCACGGCGAGGGCGGCGGCCACGTCGCCCATGTAGGTGAGGCTGTGCGGCACGTCCGGGTCGCCCAGCACCTTGACCCCCTTGCCGGCGAGCACCCGGGGCACCACGCGGTCGCCGAACGAGCTGCCCTCCACGAGCGGCCCGAAGAAGTCCGCGGCCCGGGCCTCGGTGACCCGGACCCGACCCGCCTCGTGCGCGGCGAGGGCCTCCTGCCACATCTCGGCCCGGATCCGGCCGTTGGTGAAGCCGGCCGCCAGCGGCAGGTCCTCGGTCATCGGCCCGTCGACCGGGCCGTAGCCGTAGACGTTCGACATCGTCACCAGGCGGGCGCCGGTGCGCTCCGCCGCGGCCAGCAGGCCGTTCGCCATCGCCGGCCACTGCTGCGCCCACCGGTCGTAGGGCGGGTTGACGCAGTTGTAGAGGCTCTCGGCTCCCTCGGCGAGGGCCGCGACGGCGGTGACGTCGGCGGCATCGGCCGCCTCGAGCCGGATCCCGGCGTGGTGCGGTCCCCGTCCGCGGCGGGTGACGACGACGACCTCGTGGCCCTGGTCGGCCAGGACGGTGGCGGTGGTGGAGCCGACCGGTCCGGCCCCGACGATCACGTGCTTGCCCATGACGAACGCTCCTCGGTGGTAGTTGCGAGAGCACTGCTCTCTGTTGTGAGCACCGTACGCCCGCCCGGACATCTGTCAAGAGCAGTGCTCTCGGTTCTTGCCACCGCTCTCGAATTGGGCGACACTGCCCCCATGACCGAGGTCGACCACGCCGCTCCCGCGACGACCCGCAGCGCGCCGGCGACGGCCCGCGCCCGGGCCCGCGCCGAGCTCACCCGCGAGATCAAGGACACCGCTCGCCGCCACCTGGCGACCGAGGGCGCCGCCGGGCTGTCCCTGCGC
Source organism: Acidimicrobiales bacterium (assembly GCA_041394145.1). Taxonomy (GTDB): domain Bacteria; phylum Actinomycetota; class Acidimicrobiia; order Acidimicrobiales; family Acidimicrobilacustridaceae; genus JAWKIW01. The sequence continues at coordinate 1,240 of JAWKIW010000030.1, read as the reverse complement.
GCGGTCGCCCGTGACCTCGGCATGGTCTCCTCGGCCGTCTACCGCTACTTCCCGAGCCGGGACGATCTGCTCACCGCCCTGATCGTCGACGCCTACGACGCCATCGGCGCCGCCGCCGAGGCGGCCGAGGCGTCACGGCCGCGGCGCGACCTCGGTGGGCGGTGGATGGCGATCTGCCGAGCGGTGCGCGGGTGGGCGCTCGACCATCCCCACGAGTACAGCCTGATCTACGGGAGCCCGGTGCCGGGCTACGCCGCGCCGACCGACACCGTCGACCCCGCCACCCGCGTCGCCGCCCTCCTCCTCCAGCTGCTCCGCGACGCCGTGGACGCCGGCCTGGACGAGCCCGACGACCCACTGCCGGCCCGGGTGCGCAACGACCTGCGGCCGATGCAGGAGACCTACGCCACCGGCATCCCCGCCCGGCTGCTCGCCCGGGGGATGCTCGCCTGGTCGTCGCTGTTCGGCGCGGTCGGCTTCGAGCTGTTCGGCCACCTGCACAACGTGGTCGACGACCACGAGGCCTACTTCGACCACCAGATGGCCGCGCTGGGCCGCTACATCGGCTTCCCGGTGAAGGGCTGACGTCGAGCTCAGGCGTCGGCACCGTCCCACGGGTCGTCGGGGACGTGGGCCGGCCGGGGGACGGCATGGCCCTCGTAGCCGCGCCACCACGCCTCGGCCGCAGCACCCGCCGGCAGGCCGGCGGACGCCCGATCGGCCAGCGCCTCGCGGACCTGCCGCTTGGCCGCCCGCACCCGCTCCAGCCGCGGCACCGCCTCCGAGGGTGACGACGAGCCGAACACGTCCTCCTCCGCGTACCAGGCCCGGTCCCGGGCGATCACCACCCGGTCGGTGGCGTCCATCGCCCGGCGGCGGGTGCCCTCGTCCACGTCGGCCAGCGCCTCCTCGGCCCGTAGCCCGCCGTAGTCCAGGTCGACGTGCATGAGCCCGGCGTTGACCTCGAAGGCACCCACCAGATCGACCGTGGGCTCGATCACCACCAGCTCGCAGCCGTCGGGACGGGGGACCCCGAGGTTCTCCCGCTGCTTCTCGGCGAAGCCGATCTGGTCGACCGAGCGGAGGAACACCGCCGGGAACGCGACCTGGGTGAAGTCCCGCGTGTCGCTCGGCGAGCGGATCGGGACGGCCAGCACGGCGACGATGCGCTGAGCGCCGAGGGCCACGGCCACCTCCACCGGGATGTTCTGGCAGACGCCGCCGTCGACGTAGGTCGCGC
>JAWKIW010000029.1:0-39457 GCA_041394145.1 Acidimicrobiales bacterium | reverse complement strand
GAACCAACGGCGACCGCCCCAAGCGCCCCGCCCACCGACCGGTCCCCCGGCGACCCCGGGAGTTCACCTCCGCCGACGTCATCAGCCTCATCGGCTCGGCCATCAGCGCCGTGTGCCTCACCTGGCTGGTCTTCGCCCGCATCGTCGACGGGGTCAGCGCCCTCGGCTTCGTCGTGTGCAGCTACCTCGTGTTCCTGGTGATCTTCGCCATCGTGACCACCGACCGTCTCGGCCGCCTGGTGGCCACCGATCGGGTCGTGACGGTGATCGTGTGGAGCGGCGCCCTCTTCGTGCTGGTGCCGCTCTTCTCGCTCGTCATCTACATCACGGTCCTCGGGGTGAAGGCGCTGCGGGTCAACTTCTTCTACGAGGACCAGACCGGCATCACCCCCGTCATGCCGGCCACCGCCGGCGGTGGTGCCCACGCCATCGTGGGAACCATCCAGCAGGTCGGTCTCGCGCTGCTGTGGTCGCTGCCCCTCGGCCTGGCCGCCGCCGTCTTCCTCAACGAGACCCGCAGCAGGTGGCGCCGGCCGGTGCGCATCTTCGTCGACGCCATGAGCGGCCTGCCCTCGATCATCGCCGGCCTGTTCATCTACGCCACGTTGATCCTCCCGCTGGCCAAGGTGAACGAGATCTTCAGCTTCAACGGGTTCATGGCCAGCCTGGCGCTCGCCATCACGATGCTGCCCACGATCACCCGCACCGTCGAGGTGGTGCTGCGGCTCGTGCCCGACGGGCTGCGGGAGGCGAGCCTGGCCGTCGGTGCGTCGAAGGCCCGGACGGTGTGGTCGGTCGTGTTCCCGACCGCCCGCACCGGCATGACCACGGCCATCGTGCTCGGCATCGCCCGCGCCGTCGGCGAGACGGCCCCGTTGCTGTTCACCGCCTTCGGCTACGACCTGATGAACGCCGGACCCTTCTCCGGTCCCCAGGACAGCCTCCCGCTGTTCGTCTACAAGAACATCCGCAAGCCCGACCAGGCGGCGATCGACCGAGGCTTCGCCGGCGCCCTGGTGCTGCTGCTCATCGTGCTCGCCCTGTTCGCGCTCGCCCGCTACATCGGGCGCGACCGCACCAAGCGCAACACGAAGATCGCCAAGGCGTCGGCGCGCTCGATCGCCAAGGCCGAGTCGTTCGCCTCGCCCACGCAGGAGGCTCCATCGTGACCGACGCCCTCGCCGCACCTCCGCCGCCACCCCCGCCGCCCGGCGGCTCGATCGCCGACGCCGGTCTGGGCGCACCGTCGGCCGCCGCCTTCGCCAAGCCGGTCGAGCTCGTGGGCGGCCCACCGCCCGGCGCTGCCCAGCTCGAGGCCAAGGGGGCGTGCGCCTGGTTCGGCGACCACCTCGTGCTCGAAGACGTCAACCTCACCATGCCGGCCGGTGAGGTCACCGCCTTGATCGGGCCGTCCGGCTGCGGCAAGTCCACCTTCCTGCGACTGCTCAACCGCATGCACGAGCTGGTCCCGGGCGCGTCGCTGGCCGGCCAGATCCTGCTCGATGGCGAGGACATCTACGAGCACGGTCGGCGGGCCCAACAGGTGCGGATGCGCATCGGCATGGTCTTCCAGAAGCCGAACCCGTTCCCGGCCATGAACATCCGTGACAACGTGCTGTCGGGGCTCAAGCTGGCCAAGATCAAGTGCGGCGACAAGGACGCCCTCGTCGAGCAGTCCCTCGAGCGGGCCGGCTTGTGGCGTGAGGTGCGGGACCGCCTGCACCAGCCGGGTGGTGGCCTCTCGGGCGGCCAGCAGCAGCGCTTGTGCATCGCCCGGTCGCTGGCCGTGCACCCCAACGTCCTGCTCATGGACGAGCCGTGTTCGGCGCTCGACCCCACGTCGACCCGCCGCATCGAGGACACCATCCACGAGCTGCGCGAGGTGGTGACGATCGTGATCGTCACCCACAACATGCAGCAGGCCCAGCGCGTCTCGGATTCGTGTGCCTTCTTCCTGGCCGAGGAGAACGAACCGGGCTACCTGGTCGAGAAGGGCCCGACCGAGAAGATGTTCAGCGACCCCGACGACCCCCGGACCCGGAACTACGTGCAAGGGCGGTTCGGATGAGGCCTCGTCGGGACCACCGAGGCCGGCTCCCGAGCGCTGCTCCCAGGGCGCGAACGGGTCTCGGGAGCGCGAGCCGAGGCCGGCACGTGGCCGTCGTGCCGGTGGTGGCGGCGTTCGTCGCGGTCGCCGCGGCCATCGTCGGCGTCTCACCCACCACGGTCGAGGCGGCGCCGGCGAAGGTCAACGGCCAGGGCTCCACCTACGTCGCGCTCGCCATGCAGCAGTGGGTGGCCGACGCCCAGACCAACGGCCTCCAGGTCAACTACACGCCGACCGGCTCGCCGCAGGGCCTGCAGTCCTTCGGCCAGTCCACCGTCGACTTCGCGGGCACCGAGGCCGAGTTCTCGGCACTGGCCTCGCCGGGTGTCGGGGACGCCCGCGGCTACCAGTACGTGCCGAGCGTCGCCGGCGCCGTGGCCATCATGTACAACGTGCAGGACAAGGCCGGCCGCAAGGTCGACTACCTGCACCTGTCCCGACGGACGGTGGCTCGCATCTTCACCGGCGACATCTCCCGTTGGTCCGACCCCGCCATCAGCGCCGACAACAAGGGCCTCCAGCTGCCCGATCAACCGATCACGGTCGTCTACCGCGGCGGGCAGTCGGGCACGACCGGTCTCTTCTACGACTTCGTCGCCAACGTCGCCGGCGATGTCTTCGGTCCCTGGGCGGCGCGCAACCAGCTGCCGACGAACGTGCGGATCATCCAGCTCGACTCGTCACCCGGCTTCGCTCCGAAGACGCAGGCGTTCCAGGGCTCGGACCAGATCGCCCAGTTCATCGCCAGCGGCCAGGGCCTGTGGAGCATCGGCTACGACGAGTTCGGCTACGCCAAGACCTACCGGGCCGACGCCGCCTGGATCCAGAACGCGGCCGGCAGCTGGGTGCTGCCCTATGCCCAGAACATCTCCTCGGCCCTGGAGGGCGCCAAGCTGCGGCCCGACCTCAGCCAGGAGCTGTCCGGCGTGTACAACAGCGGCAACCCGGACGCCTACCCGATCTCGGCCTACAGCTACATCGTCACCCAGTGCGCGCCCGCCGGTGATCGACCGACCTGCAGGGGCAAGTACTCCAACGACGGCGTCACCGAGACCTTGGCCAAGTGAAACGCTACGTCGCCTGTGAGGGCCAGATCAACATGGCGAAGATCGGGTACTCGCCGCTGCCACCGAACCTCTCCCAGGAGGTGGCGAACTCCGTCGGGCGCATGACCGGCCAGGCGCCCGAGCAGCTTGGCGCCGGCAACTGCGCCAACCCGAGGTTCCGAGGATCGCTCGGCGCCGGGGCGGCGAGCCCGCCCGACAAGCTGGCCAACGTGGCGTCGCTCGCGCCCGGTGGTGGTGGTGGAGGTGGCGGCGGAGCAGTGCGGGTGCCGGGGCCGGGGCGGCGTCGGCCGGGGCTGGCGGAGCAGCGGCGGCTTCCCCGGGCCGCAGTCGCGGCCAGCGGTGACGTCGCCGCCGCGACGGCGAAGCCGCGGTCGCCGAGGAGGCGGTCGGACGCGGCGGCACCAAGTCCGCCGGCGGCGGCAGCACGGATCGGCGTCGCGCTGCGCCGGTGCTCTACCAGCGACCGGGCATCGCCGGATCCGCCGCGCTCCCGCTGCTCCTGCTCGTCGGCCTCATCGTCGTGCCGCCGCTGCTGGTCGGCCGAGCCCGCCGTCGCCGCGTCGGCACCACCCCGCCGGCCCCTGGCTCCTGCCGCCACCGCCGTCGAGCGCCGCGACCGGTCGGCCGCCGCCACCCGTGGCGACCTGAACCCGTCCGGCCGCCGGATGCTCGGCGGTCGCGGTCCAGACGACAGAGCGCCGCACCCGAGCCCGGGTGACGGCGCTCTGCCGCGCCCTGACCACCAGGTTCGCGGCGCCCGGGCCTCGCCGGAGGTTTCACCCGGTGTTCGCCTGCTCGACGGTTGGGGGTCTGTTTGCTGTGAGACAACAGCGTCGCCGAATCGCCAACGATCGGTCCCTACGCGTAGCAGCCAGTCCAAGGAAAGGACACCCCATCCATGAGAACACTGATCCGGCGAGGCTTGCAGAGCGCTCTCGCCCTCGGCACGGCGGCCGGCCTGATGGTCACGGCCGCGCCCAGCGCACCGGCTGCGCCGCTGCCGCCGGGCAAGACGGTCGCCATCGCGGCCGGTGGCTCCGACACGACGGAGCGGGTGATGAACGACATCTTCGCGGCCGGTGCCGGCCTCCTGGCGGCTCGCCGATCGCCCTCTACAACATCCCATCCTTCCCGGGCTCGTCGCTGTTCAACGTCCCCGCCGACGCGAACTGCCAGGAGGTCAACTGGACGGCAACACCTGCGGGTGGCGCCAACCCGATCCAGAAGACGGCCCCCGCCGGATCGGGGTCCGGCCGCAACGAGCTCAACGCCGAGGCCGGCCTCGCTTCCGGGCAGCCTGACCGTGGCTGCCTCGACATCGCCCGCTCGTCGAGCTTCGGGCAGAACTCGCCGACGAACAGCTTCCAGCTGTACGCCTTCGCCCTCGACGCCGTCGGCTGGGCCAGCCCCAGCCTGAACGCCCCGGGTGCGATGAAGAAGAGCGATCTGATCAAGATCTACAACTGCACCTACACCGACTGGAGCCAGCTGCCCGGCGGTGGCACCGGCCAGATCCAGCGGTACCTGCCGCAGTCCGGCTCCGGCACCTACCAGTTCTTCCTGTCCGACGTCCTCGACGGGTTCAACCCCGCCACCGTCTCGAGCGGCAGCTGCCCGGCGGTCAAGAACGTCGACAAGAACAACAACCCGATGGAGGAGAACCAGGCCGACCTGATCCCCGACGCCGACTGGCAGACGGCCATCCTCCGTACTCGGGCGGCCAGTGGTCCTACCAGGCCAACAACTCCACGAACCCGACGCTCGATCGCCGCAAGAGCCCCAACGGCGGCTACACGGCCAAGCTCGGTGGGCTCATCGACGACACCCTCGGTGGTTCGCTGCGGGCCTGCGCCGGGACCAACACCTGCGTCAACGCCAGCACCACCGCCTACAACGACATCGACCAGCGGTGGCAGCTGAACGACACCGGCTACCACGTCATCTACCCGGGCAAGCCGCTCGGCCCGGTCGTCGAGAACAACACCAAGAAGGTGACGGCCAGCACCCCGTACTCGGGCATCCGCTACCTGTACAACGTGCTCGACACCCGGTCGCCCTCGTATAACGACGCCCTGAGCGTCGTGGGCTTCACCAACACCGGTGGTGGGACGAAGTCGCCGCTGTGCAGCTCGAACCCGACGCTGAACGGCATCATCTCGAACTTCTTCTCGCCGCTGCCCACCAACGGCAACCCCAACAACACCAACCTGGCCGGCTCCTCCTGCCGCCAGTGGGTGTCGTAGGGCGAGCACCTCTCCCGGGTGGGGAGCCCCTCGAGGGGCTCCCCACCCACCCGAACTCGGCGGGGGAGACCCGACAAGGTCTCGGATCTGCGGCGTCGGTGGGTAGCCCGACGTCGTTGCACGGCTGCGCCGCCTACCCAACCCCACCCACGCAGTCCATGCACCCTCACTGAAGGAGATCCCCTTGTTGCGAAACCCATGGGACGCCGGCGAAAGGCCCTCGGCGTCCTCGGTCTGGCGACGGCAGCCACCGTGGCGGCCATCGCCCTCCCCGCACCGGGCGCCGGCGCCGGCGTGCTGTCGAGCGGCACCATCACCGCCAACGGCAACGCGTTCATCAGCGGCTCGGTGCCCACGCTGAACGTCACCCACGGTGACACGGTGGCGGTGGCGGCCTCGGCCAACTCCGGCACGACCGTGACGCAGATCCAGGCCCGGCTCTGCAACCCCGGCGTCACCCCGGCGTCACCGGCCGACCTCACGCCCACCATCGCCGGCAACTGCGCCGCCGCACCGCTGGCCCCGGGCACGAACAACGCCGTCACCCAGCCGGCGGCTCCGCCGTACAGCTCGGTGTCGCTCAGCTTCGTCGTGGGCACCGGCACCACCACCTTCAACCTGCAGGGCGGCGGCACCGGCACCGTCACGTGCGACAGCACGCATCCGTGCGACCTGTGGGTGCTGTACTCCAACAGCACGTCCGATCCGGTGCAATGGGCGAACTTCCACCTGAGCTTCGCCGCCGCCACCAGTCCAGCGCAGGTCGCCGCGCCGAGCGGGACCGAGGGCAACGGCAAGGTCGACCTGTCGTGGTCGCCTCCGGCCACGGCCGGCAACTCGTGGATCGACTCGTACCGGATCACGGCGACACCCTCCGGTGGTGGGTCGCCCACGCAGGTGAGCACCACGCCGGTGACCTGCCCGCTCGCCTCGACGTGCTCGGTCACGGCGCCGACGAGCTTCTCGGTCACGGGCCTGACCAACTTCCTCGACTACACCTTCACCGTCGAGGCCAGGAACCAGCAGGGCCTGTACGGCTCGCCCTCGCCGGCCAGCGCCACGCTGACCCCACGGCCGCCAGCGCCAGCTGCCCCGACGGCCACCGCCGGCTACCAGAGCGCCGACGTGTCGTGGCTCGCTCCGGTCGCTCTCCCCGGTGACCCGCCGGCGACGGCCAACCTGACGGGCTATCGGGTCACGCCGTACACGGGCGCGTCCTTCACCACGCCGGGCACCCCGACCGACGTGGGCATCGTGCTCCAGACGACGGTGACCGGTCTGGCCAACGGCAACGACTACCGGTTCACGGTTCGCGGCATCTACACGATCAACGCCACCGTGTACTACGGCCCGGAGTCGGCGCAGTCGGGCACGGCGCAGCCGTTCTCGACCACGGTGACCCAGACCATCCAGGCCGAGCGGCCCGAGGGCACCCTCGAGATCGCCGAGGCCTGCGCCAACGGCACGGGCGTGGTGCCGGGCACCCCGGCGGACGGTCCGCAGTTCGGCGTCTACCCGCAGAGCTGCCTGGTCACGCTCGGCGCCGCCCAGATCAACGGTGCGGGCACCTACTACCTCGCCCAGGGCGCCCTCGAGGCCGTCTCGGTGCGGAACCTGAAGTCGACCGACGCCGGCTGGAACACCAACGCCGTCATCAACGACTTCAACGACGGCGCCGGCCACACCTTCACCGGTGGCTGCCTCGCCTTCGACCCGACGGCGACTCCGGGGGGCGCGCCGGCCGGCGTTCCGGCGGGTCGCGCAGTCCATCACGGCGGCGACGGGTTCGGTCAACGTCGGGTCCGTGACCAACGGGTCGGCAGCGACTGCACCGGCGCCGGGTTGACGAGCTCGACCACCGTGATGAAGCGCGGCCGCCGGCGGTTCGCTCGGTCGGGCCGACCTCACCGGTGCGCTGGCCCTCAACATCCCGGTCAACGCTGCTCCCGGCACCTACCAGGCGACGCTGACCTTCACCGCCATCTGACGGTGGCCCCGGGAGGGTTCGCCCTCCCGACAACCAGGCACTCCCGCTGCGGGGTGGGGCGATCCGACCAGGTCGCCCCCCCGCACCGTCACGTCAGGACAGACCTCGGTCATGACCCACCTCCGACACCGCCGTCGACGCCCGGACTCGCTGCGCCACTTCCCTGCCCGATGGGCGATGGAAGCGGCGGCGATCAAGCGCTGCTCCTCTTGACGGCCCCGACGGCCGCGCCGGCCGCGACCGCCCAGGGCCAGCCGGCGCCAGGCCAGGACCCAGCCGCTCCGGCGCCGGGCCAGGCGTCGGCCGAGCGTCGCTGGTCGGTGTCGCCGTCGTCGACCGATCCGACCAAGGCGTCGTCACGGCCCAGCTTCGCCTACGAGCTGGCGCCGGGCGCCACGGTGAGCGACGCGGTGACGGTGTGGAACTACAGCGACCAACCCCTGGCGTTCGAGGTGTACGCCCGGGACGCCTTCAACACGACGAACGGCGGGTTCGACGTGCAGACCAAGGCGCAGTCACCGTCCGACGTCGGTTCGTGGGTGCAGCTGCAGAACAACCGCATCCTCGTGCCGGCCAAGGCCGGGATCCCGGTGCCCTTCACCCTGACCGTGCCGGCCGACGCCGCCCCCGGCGACCATGCCGGCGGCATCGTCGCCGCCCTGGGTTCCCAGGGGGTGGATCCCGACGGCAAGCAGGTCGTGGTCGACAGCCGGGTCGGCAGTCGGATCTACTTGCGGGTCGGCGGCCCCGTGACCCCCCAGCTCGTCATCGACCGCATCGACAGCGGCTACCGGGGCACCCTCAACCCTGCCGGCCGGGGTGCACTCGACGTCACCTACACGGTCCGAAACGCCGGCAACGTCCGCCTGGGGGGCAGCCGGGTGTCGGTGCAGGCCCCCTTCGGTCGCGTCCTGGACGAGCGTCAGCTCGACGACCTGCCCGAGCTGCTCCCGGGTGCCTCGGTGACGACCACGGTCCACTTCGACGACGTGCTCCCGACGATGCGACTCGCGTCGGAGGTGTCGGTCACGCCCGTGCCGCCGCCAGGGGCACCGGAAGGGACCGATGAGACCACCACGGCGGTGACGCAGACCTGCGCCGTGCCCTGGAGCCTCGTGCTGCTGCTGGCAGCGGTCGCCGGCCTCGTGTGGTGGCGGCGCCGCCGCCGGCGGGCGACCGTGGCCGCCGGGCCTTCGTCGTCGCCGTCGCCGACGGAGGAGCCCGTGCCGTTGTGAGGGCGCGCGTCGTCGCCCTGCTCGGCGCCGTGACGCTCACGACCGGCCTGGCCGGCGTGGGTGCGGAGGCGCAGGTCGTGCCGCACGTCGACGTGATCGCACCGCCCGACACGGTCGACGAGCATCCCCTCGTCCGTCTCGTGGGCTTCCCGGCCGGGAGCTACGTCGTGTCGATCTGCGGCAACGACGGGCGGAACGGGTCGGCGGACTGCGACCTCCTCGGCGCTCACGGCGTCGCCGTGCGGTCCCCTGAGGCGGAGCTCGTGCGGATGGCGATCGCTCCGCCGGTGGCCTGTCCCTGCGTCGCCCGGGTGACGACCCCGAGCAACGAGACGGTCGGGTCGTTCCCGATCGAGGTCCCGTCGTCCTCGGAGCCCGCGACCGGCGTCGCGGCGCCCACGCCGGTCGTCGCCTCTGCCTCGCAGGTCGAGGTGAGCGCAGAGCTGACGAACGACCAGACCTGGACCCCGACCGTCGTCGCGTCCCTCGGCGGACCGGCACGGCGGCAGCTGCGCGTCGTGGTCCACAACGCCGGGTCCGTGCCCCTCCCTCCCCTGACGATGGCAGCCACGGTGGGTCCCGATCGATCGAAGGGCGCGCCGGTCGCGCTCCCGCCGGTGCCTGTCATCGCGCCGGGTGGGGAACGGGTGGTCGAGGTCCCCGTGGAGCTCGACGCACCGGCCATCGGCGGCCACGTCCTCGCCGGTCGGGTCGTCGGCCTCGATCGACCGGTCCCCTTCGAGGCCTCCACCGAGGTCGAGCCGTGGGGCGTGCGGCTCCTGGCTTCGCTGGTGGTGGTGGCCCTCGCCGCGAGGGCGATCGCCAGGCTCCGGCAACGACCGGGTCGTCGCTCGGACCGGGCGGCCGTGCTCGAGGGCGGCGAACTCGTCGCGGGCCAGCACGGACCGCCGCCGTCGGAGCCCCACGATCGGTCCGACGATGGGTCCGACGATCCGGAGGATTCGCTGTTCGAGCTCATGGCCGAATCGGCGCCCTCATGACGTGCCGAGCGCGTGGTCGTCCTCTCGGGCGGGCGTGGGGAGAACACCGGATGACCGACTGGTGAACGGGCCGCGAACGCTGGCTGATGATCGTCTGAGGCGAGGATCCGGCCCCCACGCCGACCGTTACCATCCCCCAACTCCATCCCCCAACTCCATCCTCTCATCGACCGATCTCTGATCCAGGAGGACCACCGTGAGCCCGTCCGCAGCCGACCCGCGTCGCACCCGCACCGTGATCGCCGCGATCGTCGTCGCGGTCGTGGTGATCGGCCTCGTCGCCGTGGTGCTGGTCCGACGAGGCTCCACCGACGGCTCGGCGAACGCGGCGAGCGCCAACACGACGGCCATCGCCGCCGGCTCGTCGTCGACCACCAGCACTGCCGCGCCGTCCCCCTCGTCGTCCGCCGACGCGCCGACGACGCCGTCCACCGCCGACGCCAGCGCCACCAGCACGACGACGTCCGCGGTGGAGGGCCCACCGGACCCCAGCAGGACGGGTCCGTTCACGACGCCGGACATGCCGCTGGTGGTCACGGTGAGCCCGACCACCGGCATGAAGGACGGCCAGACGGTGAAGGTGCACGTCGTACCCAAGGCGGGATCCCAGGTCTTCGGGGTGGATGCCCGGTTGTGCGCCGGCTCGGCCCACGTCGAGTACGACGCCCAGTTCGCGCCCACCGTCGCCGGCCAGTGCATCACCAAGCCGCTGTCCGCCGGCTCGGACGCGAAGACGTCGGTCGCCGTCTCGCCACCGTACCAGGAGGCGGATGTGACCTTCAGGGTGGGTGTCGGGACCGACACCTTCGCGACCCAGGACGGCCGACAAGCCTCCATCACCTGCGGTCCCTCGAGCCCGTGTCAGCTCGTGCTGAAGCTGCAGTACCCCAATGCCTTCGGGTTCCAGTCGGTGCCGGTGACCTTCTCCTGAGGCTCCCGGGGGGCCGGGTGACCGGTGCTGGTGGTCCGCCGGTGTCGGCGCCGTCGGATGTTCACCCACCGTTGGGGTTCCTGTCGCTGCCGCGCAAGGTTCGTCTGGGAGCCTGCACCGGTCCTCGGAGGGGGCCGGTCGACGAGCGGCATGCGGTCGCGTGCCACGTCCATCCGGCCATCACGTCTGGAGCGTGTGCGTCCCATGGTGTTGCTGCGGAGTTCTCGGTTGGTCCGGATCCTGGTGGGGCTGTCGTTCCTCGCCACGTCGGCGGTGGCGATCCTCGCCGAAGCGCCGCCCGCGTCGGCCGAGCCCGAGTGCACGACCTCGCCGTGCACGCCCAGCCCGGTCCCGGTGACGGCGACGGCCACGCCGCTGACCGGTCTCACCGACGGCCAGTCCGTGGCGATCCACGTCGACGCCGACCTCGGCAACGCCGTGTATTCGGTCAGCACCCGCTTGTGCAAGGCGAGCGCTCCGATCGACTTCGACGCCGACTTCGCGCCGACGCTCACGGGCAAGTGCATCGCCACGCCCTTCCCGGGGTCGGTGGGGCAGGCGTCGGCGACGGTGAACACGGCGCCACCGAACGCGTCGGCGGACATCTCGTTCAAGGTCGGCATCGGGACCGAGACCTTCACGCTCCAGGACACCTCGCAGGCCACCGTGACGTGTGGCCCGGCGGATCCCTGCAAGATCGCGGTGAAGGTGCAGGTGGTCGGGGCGACGAAGTACTTCTCGTTCCCGTTCACCTACGCCGGGCAGGCGAGCGTTCCGGGCAAGCCGGCGAAGCCGACGGCCGCGGCGGGTGACACCCAGGCGACGGTGAGCTGGACGGCCCCCGCTGACGGTGGCGCCCCCTCAACGGCTACACGGTCACGGCCTACCAGGGGGTGTGGCCTCCGGGCAGACCTGCACCGCCACACCGCCCACGACGTCGTGCGACGTGATGGGGCTCACCAACGGCACGGCGTACACGTTCACGGTGTTCGCCACCAACAACATCGGTGACGGCCCGGAGTCCGACCCCTCCGATCCGGTGACGCCCGCGGGCTCGACCACCGGTGATCTGTTCCATCCGTTGGATGCGCCGACGCGGATCCTCGACTCCCGGCCGCCGCCGGAGCAGGTGGGGCCGTACGGCACGCCGTGGGGGCGGGCACGGTGCGTGAGGTGACGGTGGCCGGGACCGGTGGGGTGCCGGCGGGGGCGACGGCGGTGACGTTGAACGTGACGGTGACGGGTACGACGGCGGCGAGCTTCTTGACGCTGTGGCCCAAGGGGGCGACCCAGCCCACGGCGTCGAACCTGAACTGGGTGGCGGGCCAGACGATCCCCAATGCGGTGACGGTCAAGGTCGGCACCGACGGCAAGGTGAACGTGTTCAACCCGTCGGGGTCCGCCAACGTGATCATCGACGTGGTCGGCTACTACGACCAGTCCGGTACGGGGGCGGGGTTCACCGCCCAGGCGCCGGCGCGGATCCTCGACTCGCGGCCGCCGCCGGAGCAGGTGGGTCCGTATGGCTCGCCGTGGGGGGCGGGCACCGATCGTGAGGTCCAGGTCGCCGGTGTGGGTGGGGTGCCGGCGGACGCGGAGGCGGTGGTGCTCAACGCCACCGTGACCGCCACCTCGGCCGAGTCGTTCTTGACGGTGTACCCCAAGGGGGCGACCAAGCCGACGGCGTCGAACCTGAACTGGAAGGCGGGGGTGACGATCCCCAACGCGGTGACGGTCAAGGTCGGCACCGACGGCAAGGTGCAGGTGTTCAACAACTCGGGGTCCGCTCATGTGATCTTGGATGTGGTCGGCTACTTCAAGACCGGCTCGGGTGATGCGTTCCATCCGGTGGATCCGGTGCGGTTCCAGGACTCGCGGCCGGCGCCTGAGCAGGTCGGTGCCTACAGCACGCCGTGGGGGGCGGGCGCGACCCGTACGGTGGCGACCACCACCAACAGCGCGGTGCCGGCGGGGGCGACCGCGGTGTTGGCCAACGTGACGGTCACCTCCACGTCGGCCGAGTCGTTCCTGACGGTGTGGAACACCGGTGCCGCCCAGCCCACGGCGTCGAACCTGAACTGGAAGGCCGGGGTCACCATCGCCAACGCCGTGACGGCCAAGGTCGGCACCGGCAACACCATCTCGGTGTTCAACAACTCCGGCACCGTCAACGTCATCGCCGACGCCGCCGGCTGGTACGGGTGACAGGCGGAGCCGTCCGACGACGCGACTGCGCGGGATGGGCTCCGGCCCATCCCGCCCCGCGTCGGCGACGCCTCCCCGGGGTGCTGGCTGCCGCCGTGCTGATCGGCGTCGTGGCCGCCGCAGGGGCGGTCTCGCCGCCGACGGCATCGGCGGACGACGTGCCGGGGACGCCGGTGACGGTGACGGTGGCGCCGACCTCCGGGCTCACCGACGGCGCTCTGCTCACGGTCAACATCAAGACCACCGCCGCGTACCCGATCTACGCCGCCGAGGCGAAGGTCTGTCGTCCGGGAGTCGCGTACCAGACCAGCAGGGGGGCCCGTCCGGCCCCGGACTTCGACTTCGGCAGCTCGGACTGCCCGGCCGTGCCGATCTCGTCGTCGGCCGACCTGCAGGCGGTCGACTACGGCATCTTCGACCTGACCCAGACACCGGAGGGCGAGACCTTCCCGCTGCGGGTGGGGACGGGCAAGGCCGACTGGCCCGACCGCAACGGGGTCAAGCGAACGCTCACCTGTGACTCGGCCAACCCCTGCACCCTCGTGGTCCAGCTCTTCGGGGGCAATCCCGCCGTCTGGAAGCCGGTCACGGTCGGGCTGACCTACCGTCCCGACGATCCGATCGCCGGCTGCGGCGGCCCCGCCCAGTCGATCCTCGACACCGGAGCGTCGGATCGGATGTCCGACGCCTGGATCGAGTGGACGGTGGGCGTCTGCGCCAGCGGCAAGCTCCCGTCTCCCGGGGCGCCCACGCGGGCGAACTTCGCCGGCGAAGGACTGGCCGTCAGCGGCTTCGACGACGGGTCCCTCGACCTCGCCTACACCGCAGTCGGCTACGACGACAAGGTGGGCTTCCTGCCCGCCGGCGCACCGCCGCAGCGTGCGGCGGTGCTCGTCCCGGTGGCGATCAACGCCACCGTGATCGGCGTGGGCAACGGACGGCCGGGGCCCAACGGACGGAAGCTGCCGTACGAGGACCTGAAGCTGTCGCTCGACGAGGCCGCCGCCATGATCAGCGGGGGTCCCACCGGGCTCTTCGCCTCCCCGTACGGGTTGTCGATCTCCCAGCGCAACCCGGAGCTGGCCACCGGCATCTTCAACTCCACCTCGGCGATCCAGGCCGGCGGGCCGTCTGAAGCCGAGGCGACCAACTGGTTCCTGACCCGCCACTTCCAGCAGCTGCGGCCGGCGGTCTGGAAGGTCCCCGACGCCGGGGTCTTCGGCGACGAAGCCGGGCAGACGAGGGGCGCCGACGCCTCGCTGGCCCTGGCGCAGCCGTCCTATCGCGTCTCCCTCAGCCTCTTCAGCGGGCGCAAGGCGCTGCAGAAGGTCCTGTTCCAGCAGTGGCTGACCGACACCTACGGCGGCATCTGGATCGTCACCGACGAGGCGTCGGCCAAGGCCCAGGGCCTGACCGTCGTCCAGCTCGAGAACGCCACCGGGCAGTTCCAGACCCCCACGTCGCAGAACATGACGGCGGCGATCGGCGGTATGCAGAAGACCGCGGACGGCCGCCTCCTGCCCGATCCCAGGAGCACGGGGGGCTATCCGCTGACCTTCGTCGAGTACGCCATGGTCCCGGCCGAGCCCTTGGTCGACACCGAGACCTGCACGCTCCGATCCGACTCGCAGGCGCTGCTCACGAGCTGGCTCGACTTCGTGACCGGCGACGGGCAGAAGGCCCTCCCCGCCGGCATGGCTCCTCTCACGCCGGAGCTGCAAGCGCAGGCGAAGGAGGCGATCGCCAAGGTCGGCAAGACCCCCGTGACCGGGAAGTGCCAGGGCGTCGACCAGGGCGGCGGCGGTGGTGCCAGCGGGGGCGGCGGTGGGGAGAGCGCCGCGGGGACGGTCGGCGACTTCTCCAGCGGTGACTTCTCCTCCGGCGACTTCAGCAGCGTCGACCTGCCCAGTGACTTCTCCAGCAGCGACTTCTCCTCCGACGACGTCCTCTCCGGTGCGGACGGCACCGGCTCGTCGAGTGACCCCGGCGAGAGCGGCGCGCCGTCGGCCGACGGCAAGAAGGAGCAGAACCCCGAGCTGGCGGCGGCCAACAGCGGGATGCCGGACTTCGCCGGTCGGCGAGGTGTCAGCTCGTTCCTGGCGCTGCTCGCCATCGCTGCCGTGGTCGTGCTCACCTCGTTGAGCGCCAAGCTGACCTCGGGCTACCTCCGCAAGCCGCCCGGCAAGGGCTTCGACTGACCCACCGACATGACCGACCTCATCACCCGCCCGAGCCAGACCGACGCCGCTTCGACCGAGCCTGCCGTCGAGCCGGACATCGAGGTCCTCGACGAGCCCGACGAGGAGGTCGAGGCGTCCCGTCTGACCGGCAAGGCCGTCGGCGTCCTGGTCGCGCTGTGGCTCCTGCTGGGGCTGATCGCCGTCGCCATGGTCCTGTACCTGCTCCAGCCGCTCTTCCAGGAGCGCAGCCAGCGGCTGCTGCTCGAGCAGTACCGGGCATCGATCGAGAAGGCCACCTACGAGGCCGAGGGCCTGGCCGGCATCGAGGTGCCCAAGCGGGCCGTGCCGTTCGGCTCGCCGGTGGGGATCCTCGAGATCGGCCGCATCCCGCTGCAGCAGGTCGTGGTCGAGGGCGTGTCGTCCGAGCAGACCCAGGGCGGTCCCGGCCACGTGCCCGGCTCCGCCGGGCCGGGCCAGCCTGGCAACGCCGCCATCGTGGCCCGGCGGGCGATGTTCGGTGGGCCGTTCAACGCCGTGTCCGACCTGCAGGTGGGCGACCAGGTCCTGGTCTCCACCACCCAGGGACAGTCGCTGTACAAGGTGGAGTCCGTGCGCGAGCAGCGCATCGTCGACGGCGGGGCGACCACCAGCCAGGAGGACGGCGGCGGTGCGATCGACGTGCCGACGACCAGCGCCGAGTCCGACCCGGAGAACGCCAACACCGATCTCTCGAGCGCGGCCGGCGCCGCCGACGCGCTGCAGGCACCGCCGGACTCCATCGGGGTCGACGAGGTCTACGGTCCGTCCAAGGACGACCGGCTCACCCTCGTCACCTCGGCCAGCGCTCTGCCCACCAACGGCGAGCGGGCCACCATCGTGGTGGCCAAGATGGAGGGGAAGCCCTTCGCCCCGACGCCCCAGAACGGGCGCACCGACGCCCAGACCGGCATGGTCGGCGACTCCTCGGCGTGGGCCCCGGTCATCCTCGCCTTCCTTGCGCTGGTGGCCTCGGCGGCCGCCGCCACGGTGCTGTACCGGCGCTCCACCGGCCGGGTCGCCTACCTGCTGACGGCGGCCCCGCTGATGGTGTTCACCATCGTGTTCGCCGAGCAGCTCAGCCGACTGCTGCCCGCCTGGACCTGAGGCCGTTCGCGGGCGTCAGCCACGGCCCAGCCGCTGCTGCGCAGCACCCCGTGTTGCCCACGACTGGCACCAATCTTGGTCGCCCGTTCACCTGTCGTTCACCACCGCGTCAAGCGCCATCCACCTCCCTTCCGTAGGTTCCGCGTGCCCGACCCCGCTCGGGCACGATCTTGGCTGCGATGCCCGAAGGAGGGCCACCTTGCGTTCACCGAAACGTTCCCTGTCCGTTGCCTTGGCGCTGACCCTGAGCCTCGGGCTCGTGGGCGCTGCCTGTGGCAAGAAGGAGGAGACCGGCGGCGGCACCGGCAGCACGACCGGCGGCACGGCGGCCGGTGGGTCGGCCGACGTCGCCAACCTGTCCGGCAAGCTCCAGGGCTCGGGCGCCACGTTCCCCAAGCCCTTCTACGAAGAGGTCAAGGCGAGCCTCCAGAAGTCGGCCCCCAAGCTCACGGTCGACTACGCCGGCGGCGGCTCGGGCAAGGGCAAGCAGGACCTCGCTGACAACGTCGTCGACTTCGCCGGCTCGGACAGCCCGGTCGCCGAGGCCGACCTGTCCAAGTTCAAGGGCGGCGCCATCCTCTACACACCGACCGTGGCCGCGCCCATCACGGTGTCGTACAACCTGAGCGGCGTCGACAAGCTGCAGCTGAGCCCCGACGTGCTGGCCAACATCTTCCAGAAGAAGATCACCACGTGGAACAACGCGGCGATCGCCGGCGACAACCCCGGCGTGACGCTGCCGAGCGAGCCGATCGTGACCGTCGTGCGCTCCGACGGCTCCGGCACCAGCTCCAACTTCTCGAAGTACCTCAAGGCGGCCTCGCCCGAGTTCACCATCGAGCCCGGTGACTCGCCCAAGTGGCCCGAGGGCACCCAGACCGGCAACGGCAACGCCGGTGTGGCCCAAGCGGTGAAGAGCACGGCGGGCGCCATCGGCTACGTGGACTACTCCGACGCCAAGGCCACCGGACTGACCTTCGCCTCGATCAAGAACAAGGCCGGCAGCTACGTCGCCCCGTCCCTCGACGGCGCATCGGCGGCGCTGGCCGGGGCCAAGATCAACCTGGATCTGACCTACAACGCCCTGAACGCCGATGGTGCGGAGGCCTACCCGATCACGGCGGGCACCTGGATCATCATCTACCAGAAGCAGCCGGACGCCACGAAGGGCACCAACCTCAAGGGCTACCTGAACTACATCCTCACCGACGGCCAGGCGCTGGCCGAGGGCGTGGACTACGCCAAGCTGCCGGCGAACCTGCAGCAGCAGGCCGTCGCCCAGCTGTCGAAGATCCAGATCGGCGGCTGACCGACCCCGATGGCGGCGACGCCCACCCTCGCGGACGACACCCCCGCCGGAGCCCCGGGCTCCGGCGGGGGTGCCCCGCGCAGCCTGCTCGAGGCCAAGGGCCCCGGCTCGGGTGACACCGTCTTCCGCATCGCCGCCCTGGTGGCCGGTCTCACGGTGCTGGTCATCCTGGCCGGCATCTTCGTCTCGACCACCCCGAGGCCTGGCCGGCCTTCGCCCACCAGGGCCTGTCGTTCATCTACTCCAACGAGTGGAACCCGCCGAAGGAGGAGTTCGGCGCCCTCGCCTTCATCTACGGCACGCTCGTCATCTCGGTGATCGCCCTGGTCATCGGGGTGCCGATCAGCGTCGGGATCGCGCTGTTGGTCAACGAGGCGGCGCCGAAGTGGCTGAAGACCCCGGCCCGCTACGTGATCGACCTGCTGGCCGCCATCCCCTCGGTGGTCTACGGCCTCTGGGGCATCCTGGTGCTGGCCCCGGCGATCCAGCCGTTCTACGCCGACATCGCCGACACCGTCGGGACCTGGCCGGTGCTGTCGTGGTTCTTCGGCGGCCCGGCCAACGGCAAGAGCTTCATGACCGCCGGTCTCATCCTCGCCATCATGATCATCCCGATCGTCACCTCGCTCAGCCGCGAGGTGATCGCCACGGTGCCCGCAGCCAGCGGGAGGCGGCGTATGCGCTGGGTGCCACCCGCTGGGAGATGATCCGCCAGTCGGTGTTCCCGTGGGCGAGGGGTGGCATCGTCGGCTCGGTGATGCTCGGGCTGGGCCGGGCGATGGGCGAGACCATCGCCGCGGCGCTCGTCATCGGCTCCAGCCCCAGATCGTCACGCAGATCTTCTACCCGGGTGACGCCATGGCGGCGGTCATCGCCAACCAGTTCGGTCAGTCCGAGGGCCTGTTCCGCTCGGCGCTGATCGGCCTCGGCGTCGTGCTGTTCGTGCTCACGATCCTGGTCAACATGTCGGCCCGGTCGATCGTGACGCGGTTCGACCGCAAGGTGGCGGGGACCTGACATGGCGGCTCCCGT
The DNA here is from genome assembly GCA_041394145.1 of Acidimicrobiales bacterium. GTDB lineage: Bacteria > Actinomycetota > Acidimicrobiia > Acidimicrobiales > Acidimicrobilacustridaceae > JAWKIW01. Next base: position 21,017 of record JAWKIW010000029.1, on the reverse strand, counting down.
TTCGATGCCACCGAACGGCCCCGGCACCGCCCTCCTGCAGCGTTCGGTGCACGGCAAGCGGCGGGCCAAGAACACCGCCGCGACGGTCTGGATGTGGCTCTCGCTGCTGCTCGCGCTCGTGCCGTTGGGGCTGGTGCTGTTCACGCTCATCCAGAAGGGGCTGGGGATCTTCAGCTGGAGCTTCCTGACCGAGGACATCCCTGCGTCGAGCCGCAGGGTGGGCCCCGGCATGGGTCCTGCCGTCGTCGGCACGATCCTCGTGACCTTCTTCGCCGCCGCGCTGGCCGTTCCGCTGGGGATCCTCGGCGCCATCTACCTGAACGAGTACGGCGGCAAGGGCCGCACGGCCGCGCTGGTCCGGTTCATGGCCGATGTCATGACCGGCGTACCCTCCATCGTGATGGGCCTGTTCATCTACACGGTCTGGGTCCTGAACTTCGGGCTGTCAGGCTTCGCCGGCTCGCTGGCCCTGGCCTGCCTGATGCTGCCGATCGTGATCCGCTCCACCGAGGAGATGCTCAAGCTCGTCCCGAACGAGCTGCGCGAGGCCAGCTATGCGCTGGGCAACACCAAGTGGCGCACGATCCTCACGGTCGTGCTGCCGGCCGCCCTGCCCGGCATCACCGCCGGCGTGATGCTGGCGGTGGCTCGGGCCGCCGGTGAGACGGCGCCCCTGCTGTTCACCATCGGGGTGATCGCCGAGATGCCCGGTGGGATCGGCGCCACCGTCAACGAGTTCTTCCAGGGCCCGTTCACGGCCTTGTCGACCCAGATCTTCACCAACGCCCAGACCCCGTATCCCGGTGCCCAGGAGCGGGCGTGGGGTGCCGCCTTCACCCTCGTGCTCATCGTGTTCGTGCTCACCACCCTCGCCCGCTTCATCTCGTCGCGCTTCTCCATCCAGGGGTCGGCGACGTGATCGGCTGCGTACCACGCCAGGCAGCCCCGGCTGCAGGAGGTCCCACCCATGGTCGCTGACTCTGCGGCAGCGAGCGCGAGCTCGGATGCCGCGGTCGAGGTCCCCACCCGCGGCGCCCCCCTGCGGGAGCCCGTGACGGCCACGCCGACGGCGGTGGCCGACGATCGCCCCATCGTGTTCGACGTCGACGACCTGAACGTCTACTACGGCAGCTTCCGCGCTGTGCGCGACGTCACCCTCGACATCCGCCAGCACGAGATCACCGCCTTCATCGGCCCTTCGGGCTGCGGCAAGACCACGGTGTTGCGGTGCTTCAACCGGATGAACGACCTCATCGAGGGCTGCCGGGTCACGGGAGGGCTCGCCTACCACGGCGTCGACCTGTACGACGAGCGGGTCGACGCCGTCGAGGTCCGCAAGCGCATCGGCATGGTGTTCCAGAAGCCGAACCCCTTCCCCAAGTCGATCTACGACAACGTCGCCTTCGGGGCCAAGCTGGCGGGCGCCAAGAAGAAGAGCGAGCTGGACGACATCGTCGAGGGGGCGCTCACCCGGGCGGCGCTGTGGGACGAGGTGAAGGACCGGCTCGGTGCTTCGGCCATGGGCATGTCGGGCGGCCAGCAGCAGCGGCTGTGCATCGCCCGCACCATCGCCCCCAACCCCGAGGTGGTGCTGATGGACGAGCCCTGCTCAGCGCTCGACCCCATCGCCACGGCCCGCATCGAGGACCTGATGCAGGAGCTGACCACCGACTACACGATCGTGATCGTGACCCACAACATGCAGCAGGCGGCCCGGGTCAGCGACCGCACCGCCTTCTTCACCGCCGAGGTCCACTCCGAGAACGACACCCGCACCGGCCTGCTCGTGGAGTACGACAAGACCGACAAGATCTTCTCCAACCCCGGCGACGAGCGGACCGAGAACTATGTCACCGGACGATTCGGGTAGCCACGGCCAGGTCGGCGAGTCCGAGCTGCGTCTGCAGTACCACGCCGAGCTCGAGCAGCTCCGGCTGCAGACCGAGATGATGGGCGTGCTGGTCGACCAGAACCTCGAGCGCATGCGCGAGGTCTTGCGCAACGGCGACGACGGCGCAGCTCGGGCTGCCGTCGCCGCCGACGACGAGATCGACGCCATGAACGTCTCGCTCACCGAGCGCTGCTACGACCTGTTGGCCCGCGAGGGCCCTATGGCCGGCGATCTCCGCCTCATCGTGTCGGTCATCCGCGTCATCGGCGAGTTCGAGCGGGTCGGCGACCTGTCGCTGCGGGTCGTGAAGCTGGCGCCCGAGCTGGGGTTGCTGCAGGCCGACCCCCGCTCGTACGACATCTTGTGCCACATGGCCGACGAGGCCGTCGAGCTGTTCCGCCTGGCGCTGCGGGCCTGGGCGTCGCTGAGCCTCGGTGCTGCCACCGAGCTCGCCCTCGGGACGTCGCGGTGGATGGATCTCTACTACGAGCAGCTCACCGACGCCTTGGTGCACCTGGAGGGGCCCGACGCCGTGCGCACCGCCATGGACACGCTGGTCGCCGGTCGGGCGCTCGAACGGATCGCCGACCACGCGGCGATCATCGGCACGAGAGTCCGCTACATGCTCACCGGCGATCCAGATCACCTGGCCGCCGAGGTCCGCTGACGATGGCTCAGGCCGACCGGTGCACGACGTGAGCCCGGGGGACAAGGATGGGGGACATGCCTGAGCAGCGACTCACCTTCCACCACGAGCTCGACAAGATCCGTGACGACCTGGTGCGCTTGGCGGCGATGGTCACCGAGATGATGCCGAGGGCCACCGACGCCCTGCTCACCGGCGACCTGCAGGGCGCCCAGCAGCTCATCGAGGACGACGACCTGCTCGACGCCCTCACCATCGAGATCGAGGAGCATGCGTTCCAGGTGCTGGCGCTGCAGCAGCCGGTGGCCACCGACCTGCGGGCCCTCATCACCGCCCTGAAGCTCACCTCGGAGATCGAGCGCTCGGGCGACCTGATGGTCAACGTGGCCAAGGCAGCTCGTCGGCTCTACGGCGCGATCCTCGACCCGAAGCTGCGGGGCCTCATCGAGCGGATGAGCGAGGAGGCGGCTCGGCTGTTCCGGCTGTCGATCGACGCCTACGTGGAGCACAACGAGGGGCTCGCTGCCGCCCTCGACGACATGGACGACATCCTCGACGCCACCCACCAGGACTTCATCCAGGCCATCTTCGAGTCGCACCAGGCCGGCACCATCGAGGTCGAGGCGGCTGTCCAGCTCGCCCTCGTCGGGCGCTACTACGAGCGGATCGGCGACCACGCCGTGAACATCGGCCAGCGAGTCGAGTTCATGGTGACCGGCTGGCTGCCGGAGCACACCGGTGCGGCCCGGGCGGCCGCCCGGGCCGACCACGCCGGGTGGTACGAGACGGCCTACCTGGAGACGCCGGAGGGCGGCGGCGCGACGCCGCCGCCGACCGACGCGAGCTGATCGTGGACGGGCTGCTGCTGGCGGCGGTCGTGGCGCTGGCCATCGGCTGCGCAGCGCTCGGGGCGGCCCTCGTCCGCCGGAGCAACCGGGAGCGGGACCACCGGGCCCGGTTGGCGGTGCTCGCCGACCGGCTCCCGCGCGACGAGGACCGCGTCCTCGTCATGACCTCCGCCGACCCCGTCGACCGGCTCGAGCGGGGGCTCGCGTCGCTGCTCGACGACGCCGATGCCGCCCAGGAGACGCGCCAGCGCCTCGAGTGGGCCTTGCAGGCCATCCCCAAGCGGTGCGGATCGTGGACGAGCAGGGCGAGACGGTCTTCCGCAACCACATCGCCGCCTCCTACGAGTCGGGCCGCCACAGCGACGCCCTCGTGGCCGCCGCCGTCGAGGAGCTGATCGACGACGCCCTCGCCGGCGTGCACGCCAACCGGACCCTCGACCTGTTCGGGCCGCCGCGGCGGACGCTGGTCATCACCGCGACGCCGCTGTTCGCCGAGAGCGCGTCGGTCGGCGCGCTGGCCGTCATCGAGGACGTCACCGAGCAGCGACGGGTCGACGCGGTGCGCCGCGACTTCGTGGCCAACATCAGCCACGAGCTGAAGACGCCGGTGGGCGCCATCTCGCTGCTGGCCGAGACCCTGCTGGCCGAGGACGACGTCGAGGTGAGCCAGCGGCTGACGACCCGCATGGTCGACGAGGCGCTGCGGGTCAACCGCACGATCGAGGACCTGCTCGAGCTCAGCCGCATCGAGAACGAGGAGATGCCCCGGCTGGAGCCGGTCCCGGTGCACCTGGTGCTGGCCGAGGGCGTCGACCGCATCCGACCCGCCGCCGAGCAGGCGGGCATCCCGGTGCAGGTCCACGAGCCCGACCCCCGGCTGGCCGTCATGGGCGACCGTCGCCAGCTCGTGTCGGCCGTGTACAACCTGCTCGACAACGCGGTGAAGTACTCGGATCCGGGCTCGCCCGTGGAGGTCCGGGCCGGCACCGACGGCCGGTACGTCGACATCGCCGTGCAGGACCACGGCATCGGCATCCCCGCACGCGACCTCGAGCGGGTGTTCGAGCGCTTCTATCGAGTCGACCAGGCCCGCAGCCGCCAGACGGGCGGCACCGGTCTGGGGCTCGCCATCGTCCGCCACGTCGTGTCCAACCACGACGGCGAGGTCCGGGTCGAGTCGAGGTTGGGTGAGGGCACCACCTTCACCCTCTGGCTGCCCTCGGCGTCCGGGCCCGTCGCCCTACCCACTCCCGTCCAGGCGGAGGCGGGCTGACCCATGGGGAGACCATGGCACCACCCACGATCACCACGACACCCGAGGCGGGGGGCGGCCGGCCCGTGACGACCACGTCGGTCCTGCTGGTGGAGGACGAGGAGGCCTTCGTCGACGCGCTGCTCGTGGGGCTGAAGCGCGAGGGCTTCACCATCGAGGTGGCCCGCGACGGCGCCGAGGCGCTCGACATGTTCGACGAGGTCCAGCCCGACCTCGTGCTGCTCGACGTCATGCTGCCCAAGGTGTCGGGCATCGACGTGTGCCGCGAGCTGCGCTCCCGCAGCGACGTGCCGATCATCATGGTCACCGCCAAGGGCTCCGAGATCGACACGGTGGTCGGGCTCGAGGTCGGCGCCGACGACTACGTCACCAAGCCGTACCGGCTGCGCGAGCTGGTGGCGCGGATGCGGGCGGTGCTGCGACGCCGTGGCGGGACGGGGACGCCGGAGGAGCCCCGGGGCGACGCCGTGGAGGTGGGCGACGTGCTCGTCGACCACGAGCGCCACGAGGTCTTCGTCCGGGGCGAGCAGGTGCGCCTGCCGCTCAAGGAGTTCGAGCTGCTCGCCCTGCTCCTGGAGAACGCCGGCCGCGTCCTCACCCGGGACGTGCTGATCGACCGGGTGTGGGGCCACGACTACGTCGGCGACACCAAGACCCTCGACGTCCACGTCAAGCGGCTCCGGGCCAAGATCGAGCAGGACCCGGCCCATCCCACCCGGATCGTCACCATCCGGGGCCTCGGCTACAAGTACGACGTCCCCCGTCCCTGAGGGTGGGGTGGCCCGGGAGGGCCCCCCACTACCATGGCCCCGTGACCTGGGAGCCCGACGACCGCTCGTCGCGCCGGGGAGCCGCTCCCACGCTCCCCGAACCGACCCGGGTCGCCCCCACGCCGGTCGCGGCCTCGCGCCCCGGCACCCGAGGCTCGGTGGGTGCCGACCCCGGCCGCCGGCGGGGCAAGGCGGTGCCTCGCATCCAGGCACGCGACCTCGGCCGGAGGGGGCCCATCACCGCGTTCACCCGCCTGGCCCGCGTCCACGCCCTGTCGATCGCCGGTGACGCCCTGTTCGCCATCGGCCTGGCGGGCACCGTCTTCTTCTCGACCGACCCGCACCAGGCGCAGTGGAAGGTCGCCCTCTACCTCGTGCTGACGGTGGCGCCGTTCGCCGTGGCCGCGCCGCTGATCGGCCCCGCGCTCGACCGCAAGGCCGGCGGTCGCCGGTGGGTGGTGTTCGGCGCCGCCGCGGCGCGGGCCCTGCTGGCCCTGCTGCTGGTCCGCAACCTCGACTCGCTGTGGTTCTACCCCGAGGCCTTCTTGATGTTGGTGCTGTCGAAGGTCCACCTCATCTCGAAGAGCGCGCTGGTGCCCACCACGGTGCGCACCGACGAGGAGCTGGTGGAGGCCAACTCGAAGCTGGCCCTCCTCGGGGCCATCGCTGTCGTCGCGGCCGCGCTCCCGGGCCTCGTGCTGCTCAAGATCGGACCGCCCTGGGTCCTCGCCCTCGCCTCGATCGTCTTCCTGGCCACCGCGCTGCAGGCGTTCGCCCTTCCCGACACCAAGGTGGCCGAGAAGCCCGCCGACGCCGCCGAGAAGGCCGAGCTGCGCAGCGCGGGGATCGTGCTCGCCGCCTCGGCGATGGGGTTGGTGCGGGGCATCGTCGGCTTCCTCACCTTCCTGCTCGCCTTCGACTTCAAGAACAACGATCGGCCGCTGTGGTGGCTCGGCCTGGTGGCCAGCTTCGCCCAGATCGGCTACTTCCTCGGCGCCCTGGTGGCGCCCCGCCTGCGCAAGCGGCTGCCCGAGGAGCGGATCATCATCCTGTCGCTGGCCGCCACGGTGATGATGGGCCTGGTCTCGGCCAAGGTGGTCGACACCGCCGAGGTCGGGGCGGTGTCCGGTGTGCTCCTCGGCGCGGCGCTGCTGTCGTTCGGGGTGGGCCTGACGTCGTCGACGGCCAAGCAGGGGTTCGACGCCCTCGTGCAACGGGACGCCCCCGACGCCAACCGCGGTCGTTCCTTCGCCCGGTTCGAGACCCGCTTCCAGCTCATCTGGGTGCTCGGGGCCTTCCTGCCGGTGGTGCTGCCGATCCCACCGGTGCTGGGCATGCTCCTCATCGTCGCCGTGGCGGCCTTCGCCCTGGTCTCGTACTGGGTCGGCGAGCGCCAGATCCGGGCCGCCGAGCTCGGTCACCGCCCGCCGCCCGACCCCAGGGGCCCCACCGCCGGCGTCGTCGCCCGCGCCGCCAGTCGGCGCCGCGCCCGTCGGCTCGCCCGTCGCGCCGCCGAGGCGTCGGTCCCCGAGGCAGCCGCCCCGACGGGGTCGTCGCCGGTCGACCCGACGGTGGCCACCGCGCCGGGGCCCGGGCTGTTCGGCCAGCCGGACGTGCCGCTGCCCCCGGACCTGCTGGTCCCCCCGCCGTCGGGGCTGTTCGGCGCCGACGCACCCACGGCCCCGACGCCGACGATGCCCATCGCCGCCGACGACACCGTGGTGCAGGCCGCGGCCCCGGTCGTGCCCGCCGACGACACCGTGGTGCAGGCTGCGGCCCCGGTCGTGCCCGCCGACGACACCGTGGTGCAGGCCGCGGCCCTGTCGCCCGCCGACGATGACCGGTGGTGGCTGCGTCTCCCGGTCGTGCCTGCCGACGACACCGTGGCGGCTGCGGCCCCGGTCGTGCCCGCCGACGACACCGTGCAGGCTGCGGCCCCGGTGGCCCTGTCCGGTCCGTCGATCACCGCCGCCGGCGGGGGCGGGCTGATCCCGGGCGACGATCCGACGTTGCCCTTCGAGGCGTCGGACCCGCCGCCGACACCCCACCAGGAGGGGCGCACCGCCGTGCCGGCCACGTCCCCCGCGCCGCCGCGGCCGTCGTGGGCCTCGCCGGTGGCGCCGTCGGCCGGGCCGCCGCCACCGAAGCCCTCGTGGGCGTCACCGGCCACCGGCCGCGCTCCGGCAGCCGCGTCGTCGCCGTCCGGACCGTCGTCTGACGAGCCGTCCGCCTCGCCGACCGCTCCCCGCTCGCCCCGGCCGACGGTGGTCGAGCCCATGCTGCCCTTCGACGAGCCCGATGACGGCACCGCGCCGAGCCGGGGCCCCCGCTCGGACTGGGACACCGCCGAGCCCCACTGGCGCGACGGCTGACCCCGCGCCTACTCGGGCAGATCGATCCGGGCCAGCCACAGCCCGGGGGCGTCGACCTCGGCCGGGGTCGGCAGCTCGCGCTCGGAGCGCCAGAGCCGCTCCAGGCCCTCCTCGCCGGCCCGCTCCACCACCCCGTCGACGAAGGCGCTGCCCCGGTCGACCGCCGCTTGCGTCAGCTCGAGGCCGAAGAGGCGTTCGGCGAACCGGCTCGACTGGTCGGTCTCGACCCGACGCCGCCGCACCGCCTCGGTGACCATGCCGTAGGCCCCGATGAGGCCGCCGCCCACCCGGTCCATGACGTGGTCGACGTAGCCGACGAGGGTGGAGACGAGCGCCTGCAGCTGGGGCAGCATCGCCTGCTGCTGGGGCGACTGGATCATCCCGAGCAGCACCTCGGGGTCGCCGAGCATCGATTGGAACCCGGCGGGGTCGGTGGCGTCGAGACCGCCGAGGCGCGACTCGAGGCCGCCCGGGTCGGCCTCGAAGCCGGCCAGGTACTCGCGCAGGAGGGCGTCGAGCCGGGCCCGCACGTGCGGGACGCCGAGCACCGCGTGATGGGTGACCTCGTGGAGGCAGACCCACAGGCGCAGGTCGTCGGCGGGCAGGCTCCACTCGCGGCCGAACTCGTCGAGGTTGCCGAGCAGCACGAGCACCTCGTCACCGGCGGGCCGGGGGAGGGGCAGGTCGTAGAAGCCGAAGCACCGCTGGGCGAGGTGCCCGACCATGGAGCCCGCCGTGAGCCCCAGCAGCATGGGGCCGACCATCTTCATCAGCGGCGCCATCCACGCCATGGCGTCGCCGGTGAGGCCGGGCAGGTCGGCATCGGGCCCGGCGTCGGTGTCGTCGAGCGACGTCGCCAACAGGTCGAAGTAGGGCCGCCAGTCGTCGAGGGTGCGCTGCACCCACTGCGTGCGGGTGGCGGCCACCAGCTGCAGGCCGCGACCCGTCCGCGAGGTCGGCAGGCCGGTGGCGTCGGCCACCTTGAGCTCGGCGACCCGGGCCAGCTGCTCGAGCGCCATGCGGTCGACCGGGTCGACGTTGGGCTCGGAGGTGTGGCCGGTGGCGACCCCGAGGGCGAGCTGGCGGGCGGCCTCCCAGCCGGGCGAGCCCTGCTGCTGGAACATCCGGGCGAGGTCCCCGAAGATCGGCGGCATGCCCTCGAAGGGGTCGGGACGGCCGTCGGGGTCGCTCATCGCGTCGATCGTACGCCGCACGGCGGCGCCTGCCTCCCCGCCCCACCGGGCGGGACCGATGTCACTTCCCGGCGGTGGTGCGCTCGAGCAACGTGGGGAAGGCGGGGTCGCGCTCGCCGTTGCGGACGTACCAGACGGTGACGCTGTCACCCGGCCGGTGCCGGCGCAGCTCGACGACGAGGTCGTCCCAGGAGGTCACCGGCGTCTGCTCGACCTGGATGATGACATCACCGACGGCGACCCCCGCCTGCTCCGCCGGGCTGTGCTCGCTCACGGTCTGCACCAGCACCCCGCCGGTCACGTCGAGCTTGGTCGCCTGATCGGGCGTCAGCGAGCGGCCCTCGACGCCGAGCCAGACGTGGGGGAACTTCTTGTCCTTGATGAGGCTGTCGGCGACGGCGCGGGCGTAGTCGACCGGCGTGGCGTAGCGGGCGGGCGGGGCCGGCTGGTCGGCCCGACCGTTCCGCGGCGCCTCGGTGCCGGTGGAGGCGGTGAGGGCGCCGGCGGGCTTGGGCGCCTTGAACCCTCGACTCGTGATGATGCCGATCACGGCGCCGCTCGTGTCGATCAGCGGCGCACCGGTCGCGGCCGACGTCAGGCGCAGGTTGGTCTGGATCATGTTGTAGAGGGCCTTGTCGGCGTCCTCGCTCTCGATGCGCTCGCCGAGGCTGTTGATCACCCCGACCGGGATCGACGGCGTGCCGGCACCGTTCTGGGCGGAGTCGATGGCGATGACCGGGTCGCCGAGCTGGAGCTTGGAGGTGGGACGGCCGATCACCGCCACCGGCAGGCCGCTGCGGTCGATCTTCAGCACGGCGATGTCGCTTCGCGGTCGGCCGCCACCAGCTGGCCGGCCGCAGTGGTGTTGTCGCTGTAGGTGACCGTGATCGCTTCGGCGCCGTCGACCAGATCGGCCGTGGTGATCAGGTAGCCGTTGGATCGGAACGTGATGGCGGTGCCGGTCACGGTGCCGGCAGGGCCGTTCGCCTCGATGCGGGCCACCGCCGGCAGGACCTTCTCGGCGATGGCGAGGGTGTCCTCGGGGTTCTTCTCCAGGTTGATCTGCTGCTGCTCGATGCCGCCGGGCTCGGGTCGGGGGGTCCGCAGGCCACCGAGCCCCACGACCGCCGCCAGGGCCACGGCCGCCCCGACCAGGGCCGAGGTGAGCGCCACCAGCCAGGTCCGCCCGGCGGAGGGTGCCGCGGCGACGAGGGTGAGGGGCGGGTCGCCGCCGCGGGCCGCCGCCGCCATCTCGGAGGGGTGGCGCCAGGCGCGGGACTCCGGGGGTGGGACGGGCCCCGGCGACCGATCGTCACCGAGGTCGTCGTCGAAGGGCATCGCCGCGCAGGATAGTGACCGGGTCCCGGCGGCTGGCCGCGGCCCGGGAGGCGTCGCGGCGCGCGGACCCCGCCACGCGGGCGCCGGCCGTGCCGCGCGCCGCCGCCGGTCTCGTCGGGTCGAGCGCTCGGGGTGCGCCGAAGTACCCTGCAGCACGTGGTCCCACAGGTTGGCGCGCCGTCACAGGGCGATGACTGGGTCGGCCTCGTCGACGGGCCGCTGCCCCTCGACGACGCCTCGGCCTGGGCGGTGCTGCCGCGCTGTGGGGCGGTGGTGACCTTCAGCGGGACCGCCCGCGACCACGCCCCGGGCCGGGCTGCGGTCGAGCTGCTCGAGTACGAGGCCTACGAGGAGCAGGTGGTGCCGCGCCTGCGGGCGATCTGCGGGGAGGCACGGCGTCGCTGGCCCGAGCTCGGTCGGCTGGTGCTGCTGCATCGCACCGGGCCCGTGCCGGTCACCGAGTCCGCCGTCGTGGTCGTGGCGTCGGCCCCCCACCGTGACGCCGCCTTCGACGCCGCCCGCTTCGGCATCGACACGGTCAAGGCCACCGTGCCGATCTGGAAGCGCGAGACCTGGGAGGGTGGCGCGGCCTGGGGCGTGGACGGCCGTCCGGTCACCGAGGTCGGGGCGGGCGAGGCGCCGTGAACAACCTCGCCTTCCTCCTCGTCGCCGTGCTCGCGTCGATCATCGGCTCGCTGTACCTGTGGCTGCGGACCCGCAAGCCGCAGACCTTCATGTCGTCGATCGAGACGTTCCAGCGGGAGATGGGGGCGCTCGGCCGTGACCCCGACGAGGTGCCGCGTCGGCGGCGGTCCAAGGGCACCAAGCTGCGACCGATCGTGCCCACCCGGGGTGCGCCGTCGGATCTGGCCGCCAAGCTGCGGGCCGCGCAGGTCGGGCGCCAGCCCGTGCCCGAGGAGCCCTCGGAGCTGCGGCCCATCGTCCCGAGCACCGGACAGCAGGGTCTCGCCGACAAGCTGCGCGCCGCCCATCGCCTCCGTCACGGCGACGGCTCGCTCGGCTCGCTCGACGCCGAGGCGGGCTGGTCCGGCGGGGGCGACGCCGGCGGCGACACCGGCGGGGACCTGAAGGAGCGCTGAGCTGGCCCGCGACCTCGCCATCGACCTCGGCACCGCCAACACCCTCGTGTACGCGCGCGGCGAGGGCATCGTCTTGAACGAGCCCTCCGTCATCGCCCTCAACAGCCGCACCCAGGAGGTGCTGGCCATGGGCCACGAGGCCTGGCAGATGATCGGGCGCACGCCGAGCTACATCGTCGCGGTCCGGCCCTGCGCAAGGGTGCGATCACCGACTTCGAGATCACCCAGCGCATGATCCGGCTGCTCCTCCAGCGCGTCGGTGTGAGCCGCTTCAACCGGCCCCGGGTCGTGATCTGCGTGCCGTCGGCCATCACCGCGGTCGAGCGACGCGCCGTCACCGAGGCCGCCAAGCGGGCCGGTGCCGTCGAGGCGTACCTGATCGAGCAGCCGATGGCCGCCGCCATCGGTTCGGGACTGCCCATCAACGAGCCCCTCGGCAACATGGTCGTCGACATCGGAGGTGGCACGTCGGAGGTCGCGCTCATCTCCCTCGGCGGCATCGTGGCGCTGGAGGCCGTGCGGGTGGGCTCCTTCGACATCGACGCCCAGATCCAGACCTACATCCGACGCGAGTACGGCATCGCCATCGGCGAGCGCACGGCCGAGGAGATCAAGGTGACCATCGGGTCGGCATGGCCGACGACCGACGAGTACGCGGCCGAGGTGCGAGGCCGCGAGCTCATGTCCGGCCTGCCGAAGACGGTGGTGCTCTCGGCCGAGGAGGTGCGCGAGGCCATCGACGAACCCGTGTCGGCCATGGTCGACGCGGTCATCGCCTGCCTCGGCCAGGCTCCGCCCGAGCTGGCCCAGGACCTGATCCAGCAGGGCATCTACCTCGTCGGTGGCGGCGGGATGCTTCGGGGCCTCGACGAGCGGCTCGAGCGCGAGACCGAGATCCCCGTCCACCTGGTCGACGCGCCCCTCGAGGCCGTCGTGCTCGGCGCCGGCCACTGCATCGAGTCCTTCGACGATCTGAAGGTGATGTTCATGGACGCCCGGGCGTAGCCCGCGAGAACGCGTTCTCCGGTCGGGCGGGGCCCGGTGGCGGTAGGGTGCGATGGCGGGGCTGGGGAAAGAGATGACATCGCTGCGATGAGCCTGCTCGAGGTCGACGACATCAGCGTGCGGTTCGGGGGCATCGTCGCCCTGGACGGTCTCTCGTTCACCATCGAGCCGGAGACCATCTGCTCGCTCATCGGGCCCAACGGTGCCGGCAAGACGACGTTCTTCAACGTCGTGAGCCGCATCTACCCGCCGACCAGCGGCACCATCCGCTTCGCCGGCAACGACCTGCTCACGCTGCCGGCGTCGAAGATCGCGTCGGCCGGCATCACCCGCACCTTCCAGAACCTGGCGCTGTTCCCCGGGCTGTCCGTGCTCGAGAACGTCATGGTCGGGGCCCACTCGTGGAGTCGGGGCGGCTTCGTCACCGGCGCCTTCCGGCTGCCGCCCACGCCCGGCGACGAGAAGCGGACACGGCACGACGCGTACGCGCTCCTGGATCGTCTGGGGCTGCTGGAGCTGTCCGATCGCCCGTGCGTGGGCTTGCCCTACGGCACGCTCAAGCGCATCGAGCTCGCCCGGGCGCTGGCCTCGAGGCCGCGCCTGCTGATGCTCGACGAGCCCGCGTCGGGCCTGACCCACAGCGAGGTCGACGAGCTGGGGTCGCTGATCCAGCAGCTGCGGGCCGATCACGACCTCACGATCCTGCTCGTGGAGCACCACATGGCGATGGTGATGTCCATCTCCGAGCGTGTCGTGGTGATGGACTTCGGGCGCAAGATCGCCGAGGGGACACCCGACGAGGTGCGCAACGACCCGAAGGTGATCGAGGCCTACCTGGGTGCGGCATCGTGAGCGGCGACCTGCTCGAGGTGGCCGGCCTGACCGGGGGCTACGGCCCGGTGCAGGTGCTGCGGGGTCTCGACTTCGGCGTGGCGAAGGGCGAGGTGGTGGTGATCCTCGGCGCCAACGGTGCCGGCAAGACCACGACGCTGCGCGCCTTGTGCGGCATGATCGCCGCCAAGGGCACCGTCGTGTTCCGCGGGTCCTCGGCGCTCGGCCGGCGGCCCGACCAGCTGGTGAAGGTGGGGATGGCCCACGTGCCCCAGGGGCGGGGCACCATCACCGACCTCACCGTGGAGGAGAACCTCCGCCTGGGTGCGTTCACGAGGCGAGACGGCGAGATCGGCGACGACATGGACCAGTGGTACGAGGTCTTCCCGAGGCTCGCCGAGCGCCGCGACCAGGCGGCGGGCTCGATGAGCGGCGGCGAGCAGCAGATGTTGGCGATCGCCCGCGCCCTCATGGCCCGTCCCGAGCTGGTCCTGCTCGACGAGCCGTCGCTCGGGCTCGCCCCGATCGTCACCCAGGAGCTGTTCGAGCGGCTGGGTCAGATCAACCGCGACACCGGGACCGCGATGCTGGTGGTCGAGCAGAACGCCAACCTCGCCCTCGACATCGCGGCGAGGGGCTACGTGCTCGAGGCCGGCAAGATCGTGACCAGCGGGTCGGCCGACGAGCTGAAGGGCGACGAAGCCGTGCGCAAGGCCTACCTGGGGTACTGACCGTGGAGCTGTTCTTCGATCGTCTCGTCGTCGGCCTCGAGCAGGGAGCGGTGTACGCCTCTGTCGCCCTGGCGTTGGTGCTCATCTACCGCACCACCTCGGTCGTGAACTTCGCCCAGGGCGAGCTGGCGCTGTTCTCCACCTTCGTCACCTGGCAGCTCTTCGAGTGGGGCCTGCCGGTCGGGCTGGCCATCGTGGTGTCGATGGCGCTGTCGTTCGTGGGCGGTGCCGCCATCGAGCGCGCCATCATCCGGCCGGTCGGCGACGCCAGCAAGAACCCCCTGGCCATCGTCATCGTCACGATCGGTCTCCTCCTCGCCCTCAACGCCCTGGTGAAGTGGATCTGGGGTCCCGAGGGGCGCACCTTCCCGAAGATCTTCTCCGCCAACACCATCGAGATCGGCGGCGTGTCGATCAGCTACCAGGCGCTCGGCATCCTGGCCGTGCTCGCCGTCGAGCTCGTGCTCCTCTACCTGCTCTTCCAGAAGACCAAGCTCGGACTGGCCGTGCGGTCGGTGGCCAGCAACAACGAGTCGAGCAGCCTCGTGGGCATCCCGGTCGGTCGGATGCTCATGTTCGGGTGGGGTCTGGCGGCGGCGGTCGGCGCACTCGCCGGGGCGCTGTACGCGTCGCAGCTGGCGGTGCTCGACACCACGATCTTCTTCCAGCTCCTGGTCTACGCCTTCGCGGCGGCGACGCTGGGCGGGTTCGACAGCCCGGTGGGCGCCGTGGTCGGCGGGCTCATCGTCGGCGTCGTCACCGTCATGGCCGGCGGGTACATCGGCTGGCTCGGCGAGGACCTGAAGCTGCTCGCCGCCTTCCTCGTGATCTTGGTGGTGCTGCTGGTCCGACCACAGGGGTTGTTCGGCAAGAAGCAGGTGGAACGGGTATGAGCGCAGCCACCGAGTCCCGCCGTCCCGCGCTGCCGCGCGACCGCCGGAGCCTGGTCGTTCGGATCGTCGTCACCATCGTGGTCGGTGCGATCCTCCTCTACATCCCGCAGTACTTCCCGAGGTTCCGCATCGAGGGCCAGTTCAACGTCATCATCACCTACGCCATCGCCGCCCTCGGGCTCAACCTCCTCACGGGCTTCAACGGCCAGATCTCGGTCGGGCACGGCGCCTTCTTCGGGGTCGGCGCCTACACCACCGCGATCCTGGTGGCCGACCACGACTGGTCGTACCCGGCGACCTTCGTCGCAGGGGCGGTGCTCACCTTCGTGCTGGGCCTGCTCGTCGGCCTGCCGGCCCTGCGCATCCGCGGGCTGTACCTGGCGCTGGTCACGCTGGCGCTGGCCACCGTCTTCCCCCTCATCATCACGAGGTTCAGCGACGTCACGGGCGGGACCCAGGGCAAGCGGGTCCCGCGGGTTCGGGCACCGGAGTGGTCGGGCCTGCAGGACGACCAGTGGAAGTACTACGTGCTGCTGGGCTTCGCCGTCGTCGCCTTCGTGCTCGTGCGCAACCTCGTGCGCAGCCGCGTCGGCCGCTCGCTCATCGCCATCCGGGACAACGAGACGGCGGCCGAGGTGCTCGGCGTCAACCTGTCGCTCTACAAGGTCGTGACCTTCGGGGTCAGCGCCATGCTCGCCGGTGTCGCCGGGTGCCTGTCGGTCCTCAACGAGCCGTTCGTGAACGCCGAGAAGTACAACATCAACCTGTCGATCACCCTGCTGGTGGCGGTCGTGGTCGGCGGCGCCGCCACCATCCTCGGCCCCGCCTTCGGTGCCTTCTTCGTGGTGTTCCTGCCCGAATGGCTGCCGAAGAGCCAGCCCGAGCTCTCGCCCGTGCTGTTCGGCGGCGCGCTGATCCTGCTGATGATCGTCGCGCCCGGTGGCTTCCTCGGCCTGATGCGCCAGCTCACGGGGTGGGCGAAGCGGCGCCTGCGCCCACCGTCGTCGGACCCACCAACCTCCGGGACGGAGGAGGCACTAGCGTCGGCGTGAGCGGCGCACGGCGCAGACGGCACAGGGCGAGGCCGTCGACCGCTGTTGGGGACGTCGCCCGAGAAGGAGCGAGGAGACAACATGGCCACCACCCGATGGTTCAAGGTCGGTGCAGCGTCGATCACCCTTGCGCTCTTCGTCGCCGCCTGCGGCGGCGGGCGCAACGACGAGAGCTCGTCGGGGGGTGGCGGTGGTGCCAGTGCGACCACGGCACCCGGCGGCGGCTTCAGCATCAGCACCGCCGACTGCGCCGGCTACGAGGCGACCAAGGGCGTCACCGACGACTCGATCAAGCTGGGCTCGAGCTTCCCGCAGTCGGGCCTGTACTCCGCCTTCGCGGAGATCTCGAAGGGCTACGAGGCCTACTTCAAGTACGTCAACGACCAGGGCGGCGTGAACGGCAAGAAGATCGAGATCATCACCAAGGACGACCAGTACGACTCGGGCAAGACCAAGTCGAACACCCAGGAGCTCACCCAGAAGGACGGGGTGTTCGCGATGTACAACGTCGTGGGCACGGCCAGCAACCTCGCCATCCGCGACGACCTCGGTGAGGAGTGCATCCCGAACCTGTACGCGGCCACCGGCTCGCAGCTGATGGGCAACCCGGCGAAGTACCCGTGGCTGATCGGGTCCATCCCCACGTACGCGACGGAGTCGGCGATCTTCGCCGACTACCTCAAGACCAACAAGCCCGACGCCAAGGTGGCCATCCTGGCCCAGAACGACGACCTGGGGGTCGGCTACACCACGTCGTTCAAGAAGGCGATCGAGGGCACCGGGATCACCGTGGTCAAGGAGGAGAAGTACAACTCCACCGACCCGGACGTGAAGTCCCAGATCACCACCCTCTCCTCCAGCGGCGCCGACACGGCGCTCATCGCCGCCACCGCGCTGAAGTGCCCCCAGGCGCTGAACTCGATCAAGGAGACCGGCTGGAGCCCGCTCACCTACATCTCGGCGACCTGCACCTCCAACACGGTGGTCGGCCTGGCTCCCGACGCGAACGTCGGCGTCCTCAGCTCCATCTACCTGAAGGACCCGTCCGATCCGGAGTGGGCGAACGACCCCGCCATGCAGGAGTTCCAGACGCTGGGCGCGAAGTACGGCCTCAGCCCTGACGAGCTGAAGAACGGGATCGTCGGCTACGGCTGGACGATGGGTGCTCTGCTCGTCAACACGCTCAAGCAGGCCGGGACCATCACCCGCCAGTCGGTGATGCAGGCGGCGTACAGCCTGAAGAACCAGGTGGTCGGCCTCCTCCTGCCCGGCATCTCCATCAACACCGACGGTGTCAAGGATCCGTACCCGATCGAGCAGATGCAGATCGGCAAGTACGGCGTCAACGGCCCCTACTGGGACCTGCAGGGCCAGGTGGTCAGCTTCGAGGGCAAGACCGGCTCCTACGCCCCCAACGAGTAGGGCGACTGGCACACGAGCAGGTCGCGGCCGGCCCCTCGGGGCCGGCCGTGACGCGTCCGCCTACGGTGTCGGTCATGACCTACGAGCACGTCCTCCTCGAGCGCCACGGGCCGGTCGCCACCATCACCATGAACCGACCCGAGCGTCGCAACGCGCTGTCGCTCGAGCACCTTCGCGAGCTGCGCGAAGCCTTCCAGGAGGTCGGCGCCACCGACGCCACCGGCATCGTGCTGGCCGGCAACGGCCCGGTGTTCTCGGCCGGTCACGACTTCGCCGACATGGCGGGGGCCTCGCTCGAGGACATGCGTCGCCTGCTGACCTGCACCGAGGTGACGGACGCCATCCAGTCGGTGCCCCAGGTGGTGATCGCCCGGGTCCACGCGCTGGCGGCCAGCCGCGGGCTGCCAGCTGGTGCGACCTGCGACCCGCCGTCGCCGCGTCGGCCGGCTTCGCCGCTCCCGGTGGCAAGGGGGGCTGGTTCTTGCACCACGCCGATGGTGGCCATCGGGCGCACCGTGTCCCGCAAGGGGCGCTCGAGCTGGCGCTCACCGGCGACGTCATCGATGCACCCACCGCCCTGGCGTGGGTCTGTGAACTGGGTGGTGCCCACGAGGACCTCGACGCCGCGACCGCCGACCTCCTGGCCCGGGCCATGCGGTCGCCCGCCTCGAAGGCCCTCGGAAGCAGGCCTTCTACACCCAGATCGGCATGGACCAGCCCCAGGCGTATGCCTACGCGGTGGAGGTCATGGCTGCCGCCTCCCAGACGCCCGACGCCCGGAGGGCGTCGCTGCCTTCCTCGACAAGCGCCCGGCCCGCTGGGCCTGAGGGGTCGGGTCGTCGTTCGACCGGCGGCAGGGGAGCCGCCGGTGGGGACGACCTGGCTCGGGCGTTCGCCTCAGCGATCGGGGTCGAGGAGGCCTTCGGCGGCCTGGCGCACCTGCCGATCGCGTCGGTGGTGAAAGCGATTGAGCGCCGCATCGACCTCGGGCCCGGCGAAGGGCGCCAGGGCCAGGACAGCCCGGCGCCGCACCGTCGCCCGATCGCCCGTGGCAGCCAGGATCGCCGGCAGCCCCGCTCGTCCCCACCGCGCCCAGGGCGGCGACGGCTGCCTCCCGCACCCGGCGTCGTCGTGGGCGGTGGCCAACATGACCAGCCTGCGTCGGCACCCAATCGGGCGGCGGGGCGCGTCGGACGGCGGTCGGCGCCGTGGCGCTCGCCGGTGGCCCGGGCGGCCCATACCGCATTGGGGTCGGCGTCGGCGAGCAGGCCGATTGGCGCGTCGTCGAGCGCCGCGCCGAGCTTGAGCGCGACGGCCAGCGCCTCGGCGGTGCGCCGACGGACAACGGCGGCGGGGTCGCGGGCGGCGGCGGCCGTCGTCGCCGGTCGAAGCCGAGCCGTTCGAGCGCCCGAGGGCGGCGAAGCGGACGCCGAGGTCGGGATCGGCGAGCAGGGCTGGCGAACCGCAGGAGGTCCCCCTCGTGGCCCGCCAGCACCGCGGCGCCGCCGCTGGAACAGGTGCCGGCGACGTGGCGGTGTCCGGTCCCGGGGGTCGTGGCGTTCGGTGCTCATCGACCAAGGTCGGCCCGGTCGTGCCTCGGTCGACGACGACGGCTCAGGCCAGCGTCGCCACCGCGGCGATGACGAGCGAGACGAGCACGATCCCGATGGCGATCGCCACCAGCACCCGCCGATCGACACCAGCACCCCGGCGCCCAGCAGCCCGCGCAGGCGCTCCACCAGCGGGTTGGGTCGGGCATCACGGGCGGGGTAGAGGCCCGGGTCGGTGACGACCTTGCGGCTGCGGCGGCCGAAGCGGGGCGCCGAAGCAGCGCCGGCGGCAGAGGTGGTGGTGGTCGAGGTGGCCGGTCCGCTCGCCGCCTCGGCGGTCGGGGCGGGCACCGGCGCGGGCGGGACACCGGTCGGGCGTGGGTCGTCGGAGGCGTCGTCGGGATGGCCGGTCGCCGCCGGGGGAGCGTCGGCGGGCCGAGGTGCCGGCGCCGGGTCGGCCACCGGTGCCGTCTTCTTGGCGTGCTGGGGTTGGTACCGGCGGCGCGCCATCAACGGCCGCCGCCTCGGGAACCACCAGGGGGGTTGGCGTCGTTGCAGCGGGGACGAGCCCGGGACGACCACGTCGTGAGGTGGGGATGTGCAGTCGGCATGGCAGGCTGTGACGTCCGGTTCGAGTGCCTCGTCGATGGGCGGCGCGGCCGCAGCGCCCGACGAACAGGAAGGTCCGGTCATCAGCGACGAAGCCGAAGCCCCGAGCGTACCGCCGGCCGACACCCCGGTCGACGTCGACGCGGCCCCCGTCACGGTGGTCACCGCTGACGGCGCGCCCGCCGAACCTCCCGCCGAGGCTCCGACGCCTGCCTCCCCGGCGGTGCGGCGTCGGCGGAAGCGCTGGCTGATCCTCGGGCTCTCGGTGGGCCTCGTCTCGGCGGTGCTCATCGCCGCCAGCTTGATCCCGGTGCCGTACTACACGATCGCGCCCGGCTCCGTGCGCACCACCGAGCCCCGCATCAAGGTCGACGGCACGGCCGCCTTCGATCACCCGGGCGACGTCTCGTTCACGACGATCTCGTTCGCCCCGGCCACGGTGCTCACGGCGGTGCTCGGGTGGCTCGACCCCTCCGTCGAGGTGCTCGACGAGAAGACGGCGCTCGGTGGTCAGCAGCCCGACGAGAACCGCAAGCGCAACCTCGAGCTGATGGACAGCTCCAAGCAGGCGGCCCAGGTCGTGGCGCTGCGCAAGCTCGGCTACCAGGTCGGTGCTTCCGGCACGGGTGCGGTGATCGCCTTCACCAAGCCGGGCACGCCCGCCGCCTCGGTGCTCGAGGTCGGTGACGTGGTGACCGCGGTCGACGGCACGCCCATCGGGCTGTCCGACGAGCTGGTCGCCGCCATCGGCGCCCGCCAGCCCGGCGACAAGGTGGCGCTCACCGTCGAGCCGGCGGCCGGTGGCGCGCCCGAGACGCGCACGGTCGAGCTGATCGCCCGCGACGACGGGTCGGGCAAGGCGATGCTCGGGGTGCAGGCCGGCACCCGCAACATCACGTTCGACCTGCCCTTCTCGGTCACCATCGACTCGGGTGACGTGGGTGGACCGTCCGCCGGGCTGGCGTTCACGCTCGGCACCATCGACAAGCTGACGCCGGGGGGCATCACCGGTGGCAAGCAGATCGCCACCACCGGCACCATCGACCTCGCCGGTCGCGTCGGTCCGGTGGGGGGCGTGCCCCAGAAGACCGTGGCCGTGCGCCGCTCCGGCGCCGCGGCCTTCCTGGTGCCGCGGGACGAGTACGAGGACGCCAAGCGCTTCGCCGGCGACATGCCGGTGATCCCGGTCGACACGCTCGACGACGCCCTCGCCGCCCTCGGCAGCCTGGGCGGCGACACCGCCAACCTCGCCCAGGCACCCGCCCAACCGGCCGGCTGACCCGCTCGGGCGATCACCCCCGGCCGCCCCGCACCCGCCCGGACGCGGGCGGAGGGGCCGGTCACTACGATGCCGGCCGTGGCCTACGAGGTCGATCCGGAGCTCCCCGGTGCCTTCGATCCGGACGGCATCGCGCAGCGTGACTTCGCGGTGGTTCGTCGCGGCTTCGATCCCGCCGCCGTGCGGGCCTTCCTCGCGGCCGTCGCCGACGAGC
>JAWKIW010000028.1:0-44852 GCA_041394145.1 Acidimicrobiales bacterium | reverse complement strand
GGCGGTCACCAGGGGCACCTGGCCGAGCAGCGGCACGCCGAGGCGCTCGGCGAGATCCTCGCCGCCACCCGAGCCGAAGATCTCGTAGCGCGTGCCGTCGTCGCCGGTGAACCACGACATGTTCTCGATGACGCCCTTCACCTCGAGGTTGACCTTCTGCGCCATGAAGGCGGCCCGCTGGGCCACGCGCTGGGCCGCCGGCTGCGGCGTGGTCACCACGTAGACCTCGCCGCGGGGCAGGAACTGGGCGAGCGACAGCGCGATGTCGCCGGTGCCCGGCGGCAGGTCGATGACGAGGAAGTCGGGGTCGTCCCACCAGACGTCGGTCAGGAACTGCTCGAGCGCCTTGTGCAGCATCGGGCCCCGCCAGATGACGGGCTGGTCCTCCTGGGCGAAGAAGCCCATCGAGATGCAGCGCACGCCATGGGACTCGGGCGGGACCAGCATCTCGTCGATGACGACCGGCGGGCGCTCGACGCCGAGCATGCGCGGGATCGAGAAGCCCCACACGTCGGCGTCGACCACGGCGACCGAGTGGCCCCGCTGGGCGAGGGCCACCGACAGGTTGGTGGTGAGCGAGGACTTGCCCACCCCGCCCTTGCCCGAGGCGACGAGCAGCACCCGCGTGCGGTTGGCCGGGTCGGCGAAGGGGATCGCCCGACCCTCGGCGTGGCCGTGGGCGTGGTGCGTGCCGGCGGTGGCCGCCGGGTCGCCGTGCAGCTTCTCCCGCAGCGCCGCCCGATCCTCGTCGGTCATCACGGTGAAGTCGATCGCCACCTCGTCGACGCCGTCGAGGGCCGTCACCGCGGTGGTGACCCGGCGGTCGATCTCGCTGCGCAGCGGGCAGCCGGCCACGGTGAGCGCCACCTGCACCCCCACCCGCCCGCCGTCGACGGTCACCTCCCGCACCATGTCGAGGTCGACGATGCTGCGGTGCAGCTCGGGGTCCTCGACCGGTCGGAGGGCTTCGACGACGGCGGCTTCGGTGACGGCCATGGGGACGGGATCCTCGGGATCGACGGGCGGCGACGGGGCGGCCACGGAGGTGGGGGTGTGGCGTGGGTAGCGCTGGAGCAGCCGTGGGACGAATTTCCCCTACGGCCGTAGGTAGAATACCGACGTGCCGCCGACCCGCCACAGCCCGAGCCCGCCGACGCTCGACGCCGACGCGGGGCCCGCCGAGCGGCCCGAGGCGGTCGACCCGCTGAGCCCCACCGAGTTCGCCTCGATGGTCACCGCCATCACCTCCGCCTTCGGCGACCCGACGCGCCGTGACATCTACCTGTTCGCCCGCGGCGTCGCCGACGGTGTGACCGCCGCCGAGGTCGCCGACCGCTTCGACCTGCACCCCAACGTCGCCCGCCACCACCTCGACAAGCTCGCCGCCGGCGGCTACCTGGAGGTCGCCGTGGCCCGGACCGGCCGCAGCGGCGCCGGACGCCCGTCGAAGCACTACCGCGTCACCGCCCAGTCACCGACCCTCGAGTTCCCGGTGCGCCACGACGACCTGCTGGTGACCCTCCTGGGCCGAGCCCTGGCCCGCCTCCCCCGCGCCGAGGCCGAGGCGATGGCCGAGGAGGTCGGCCTCGAGTACGGCCGGCTGATGGCGCGCAGCCTCGGCGACACCGGCGAGCAGCAGCGGTCGTTCCGCTCCGCCCTGCACGCGGTGGCCGACGCCCTCACCGCCCACGGGTTCGCCGCCCATGCCGAGAAGCACCACGACGAGCTGCGGATCGTGGCCGAGCACTGCCCCTTCGGCGGCGCCGCCATCGAGAACCCGGTCATCTGCGCGGTCGACCGGGGCATGGTGCGAGGCATGCTCGGCGAGCTCTACGGCGACACCAGCCCCGAGCTCGAGTCGTCGATCGCCCTCGGCGACGAGGTGTGCGTCACCTCCATCGAGGGCTGAGCCGACAGGCGCCCGCTCGGCGCGACGCGCCGCACCGGTAGCGTGGGTCAGGCGACCGCCCGGCGACCCGGGCGCACCATCTCCGAGGAGGCGACGTGGGCGACACGACCTGGGACGACGTGGGCCGGCGGTTCGGCGAGCTGGGCCGGCGGCTGCAGGAGGCGTGGCAGCCGGACGACCGACCGGGCGCTGACGCCGACCTGCGCGACGCCGGCGACAAGGTGCGGGCCGCCCTCGACGACCTCGCCGAGGCGATCAGCCGGTCCACGAACGCCCCCGGGGTCCGCGAGGCGGCGCGGGACGCCACCGCCGGGGTCGCCGACGCGCTCGCCGGGACGCTGCGCCAGGTGGCCGATCGCATCCAGCGGCCCTCCTCGGGTGGCGGCTCGGGCGAGGCCGGGTGATCCCCGCCCGTCACGCGTGACGCGCCACTACCTCGACCACGCGTCGACGTCGCCGCCCCGACCCGAGGTGGTGGCGGCGATGGTCGACTGGCTGGGCGAGCCGGCGGGCGATCCGGGGCGGATCCACGCCGAGGGGATGCGGGCCCGGGTCGCCCTCGAAGAGGCCCGTGAGCAGGTGGCGGCGCTGCTCGGCGCCCGGTCACGCGAGGTCGTGTTCACCAGCGGCGCCACCGAGGCCATCGCCGCCGCCATCCACGGCGCGGCCGACCGGGGTCGCCGCATCGTCGTCCCCGCCGTCGAGCACTCGGCCGTGCGCCTCGGCGCCGAGCGGCTGGCGACCCGGCACGGTCACGAGGTGGTGCCCGTCGGCGTCGACGGCACCGGTCGGGTCGACCCCGACGAGCTGCTGGCCGCCGTCGACGACGACACGGCACTCGTCCACCTCCAGTGGGGCAACCACGAGGTGGGCACCACCCAACCCGTGGCCGAGGTGGCCGCCGCGTGCCGCGAGCGAGGCGTGCTCGTCCACGTGGACGCAGCCCAGGCCGCCGGGCGCGTGCCCATCACCTTCACCGACCTCGGCGTCGACCTGCTGTCGGTGAGCGCCCACAAGCTCGGCGGACCGCCCGGCATCGGGGCGCTGCTCGTCCGCCGGGGCGTGCGCCTCGACCCTCTGCTCATGGGCGGCGACCAGGAGCGGGCCCGGCGGGCGGGGATGGAGAACCTGCCGGCGGCCCTCGGCTTCGGCGCCGCCTGCGCCGCCCTGGCCGACGACGGCCGCCTCGCCGACGAGGCGGCGGGCGCTCGCCGGCACACCGAGCGGCTCCGGGCCGGGTTGACCACGCTGCCCGGCGTCCACCTCTACGGCAGCGCCGACCACCGCCTGCCCCACCTGGTGTGCGCCGGCATCGACGGCGTCGAGCCCCAGGCCGTGCTCCTCGGCCTCGACCAGGCGGGCGTGGCCGCCCACTCGGGCAGCGCCTGCGCCACCGAGGGCCTCGAGGACTCCCCCGTGCTCGCCGCCATGGGCGTCGACGCCCATCGGTCGCTGCGGCTCAGCGTCGGGTGGAGCACCATCGACGACGACGTCGACGCCGCCCTCGCCGCCCTGCCCGGCATCCTCGACCGCCTCCGCGCCCTGCGCACCTGACCCGACGCACCGCACACGGCGTTCCTGTCATCGGATCGAGTGCTCCGACACGGATCGGGATGACAGGAACGCCCCGGGGGGGACGGCGGCGGGACCTTCGCCCCTACGCCCGCCACCGCGGTCGCGGTCCGATGGCAGCACGGACGGCGCTCGGGCACCCCGGGTCGCCGAGCGGGACGAGAGGGAGGGATCGAGCCATGGCCGACGAGCTGGCGATCGCCGCGGTGCAGCGGGTGCTGCGCTCCGCCGACGAGCTGCGCGAGCGCTGGGACGGCGCCGCCATCGACGCGACCGTGCTGGGCCTGCTGGAGAACCTCCGGCGCGACCTCGAGGACGCCCTCGACTTCATGCCCGACAGCTTCAACGCCGGCGGTGGCGAGGCGTAGCCCGGAGCCGACGAGCACGGTCCCGAGGAGGCGTGCGGTGAAGGCGATCGTGCTGGTCAAGCAGGTGCCCGACGTGCGGGCCGCCCCGGTCGGCGTCGCCCCCGACGGGACCATCGCCCGGGAGGCCGCGCCGGCGGTGACCAACCCGGCCGACCTGCACGCCCTGGAGGCGGCGCTGCAGATCGCGGAGGACGTCACCGTGGTGTCGATGGGTCCCCCGCGCGCGGAGGAGGTGCTGCGCGACGCCATCAGCCGCGGCGCCGACCGCGGCGTGCTGCTGTGCGACCGGGCCTTCGCCGGATCGGACACCTGGGCCACCGCCAACGCCCTCGCGGCGGCGATCGAGCACCTCGGCGGCGCCGACCTCGTGCTCGGCGGGCTGACCGCCATCGACGGTGAGACCGGTCAGGTCGGCCCCGAGGTCGCCACCCGCCTGTCGCTGCCCCAGGCAACGGGGTGCGAGGCGCTCGAGCTCGACGGTGACCGCCTGGTGGTCCGCCGCATCGTGGAGGGCGGCTACGAGCGGTTGCGCCTGCCCCTGCCCGCCCTGGTCACGGTGGCCGAGACCGGCTTCGTTCCCCGCTATCCGACGCTGCCCGGGCGGCGGCGGGCCGCGCATGCCGAGCTCACCACCCTCACCGCCGACGACCTCGGCCTCGGCCGCGACCGGGTCGGGTTGGAGGCGTCGCCGACCAAGGTCGCCCACATGGAGCCGGCCCCGCTGCCCGACCGGACGTGCCGCATGGTCGGCGACGGCTTCGGCCTGACGGACCTCGTCGCCGAGCTGCGCGACCTCGGCGCCCTCGACGGGGCCGGGGTCGGCCCCGGAGGCGGCATCGACGAATCGACCGCCGATCCCGAGCCGCTCGATCCGACGACCGAGGTCCCACTCCTGTGGGTGGTGTGCGAGCCCGCCGACGACGGCGACCTCGCCGCGGTGTCGAGCGAGCTGTTGACCGAGGCGGGCGAGCTCGCCCCGGCACTGGGTGGCGGGGTGGGCGCGGTCTGCCTGGGCGATGATCCCGCCGGCCTGGTCGCGGCCGCCAGCCGGTTCGGGGCCGACGTCGTGTACGTGGCCCGCGACGCCCGCCTGTCCCCCTACCGGTGTCAGCCCCACGCCCGCGTGCTGGTCGACGCGATCCGCGCCCACGGGCCCGCAGCGGTCCTGTTCGGTGCGACCACGACCGGTCGTGACCTCGCTCCCCGCGTCGCCGCCCTGGTCGACGCCGGCCTCGCGGCCGACTGCACCGACCTCACCGTCGGCCCGTGGGCGCGCGCCACGTCACGTACGACGCTGCTCCACCAGATCCGACCCGCCATGGCCGGCGGCGTGCTGGCCACGTGCGTCTCGCCGACCGCCCGACCCCAGATGGCCACGGTGCGACCGCACGCCGCGGCGCAGCCCCACCCGTGCCGGTCGGCCGTCGTCGAGCTCGCCGTCTCCCTCGACGACGGCGACGAGGTGGTGGCGGTGCGCGACCGGGAGGTCCGCACCGGCGAGGTCGGCCTCGCCGACGCCGACGTGATCGTGGCGGGCGGCGCCGGGTGCGACGCACAGAGCTGGCACCTGGTGGAGGAGCTGGCCGACGTCATCGGGGGACGGGTGGCCGCCAGCCGCGGCGCCGTGGAGGCGGGGCTCGCCTCGCGCTCGCGCCAGGTCGGCCAGACCGGCGCGACCGTGCACCCGCGCCTCTACGTGGCCTGCGGCGTGTCCGGCGCCCTCCAGCACGTGGTCGGCATGCGTGCCGCCCGCACCGTCGTGGCCGTGAACCGCGACCCCGACGCCTTCATCTTCCGGGTCGCCAGCTTCGGCGTCGTCGGCGACGTCGCCGAGGTGCTGCCCGCGCTCACCGAGGCGATCCGCGCCGCCCGCTGAACCGCCCCGCCCGAACCGGATGACCGATCGCGCGCCCCGGCACGACAGAGCTCGACCAGGACGCCGAGGGAGCGAGGTGAGGAACGCCTCAGCCGGCCTTGATGTCGTGGAGGGTGGCGAAGGAGTCCCAGTCGTGCCAGTTGAGGGGACCGCCACCGGCCCAGCGCGCCCGGGGCTCGGGCGACACCGGTGACAGGTCGGCCGGTGCCGGGCCGCCGACGTCGCCGGGAGCGCCCAGCGCCTCGGTGATGCGCTCGGCGGCGACGTCACCCACGACCATGGCGTAGCTGAGGTGCGACGGCCACAGGGCCATGAACGCCTCGAGGCCGAACGTCTCGATCTTGGCGGGGGCGGGCTGGCCCACCCCGGAGGTGTCGGGCACCGCCATCATCGGGTGCTCGGTCTTGCGTCGGGCGTAGACGCCCCACTCGAGCCGGCCGCGGAGGTGGGCCAGCTCGGGGCTGGCCTCGAACAGGGTCGCGACCGCCGACGCCACCACCTTGGAGTCGACCTGGGGTTCGAACCGGAGGTCCTCGGCGCCGAGGGTGGTCTGCGCGTCGTCGATGGGTGGGCTGACGAGCCACACGTTGACGCCGCCGTCGAGGGGATGCGCGGCGATCTGCAGGCCGGCGACGTGGCCGGCGAGCAGCGGCAGGTCGTAGCCCCGGACGCAGATGAGGTGCTTCTTGCGCACGGCTTGGCAGGTCTTGGCGACCTCGGTGCGCTCACGGCGCAACGAGGTGTCGCGGAAGCGCACCGCCAGCTTGTGGAGGAGGTCGGCGTTGCCGCCGCTGGCTGCGAACACGGTGTAGCGCGGCACGATCGGCACGGTCCGATCGCCGACGTCGACGGCCACCGAGTCGATGGCCCGGTCGGCGGCGAGGTCGAAGCGCACGACCTCGCCGGCGAGACCGCGGTCCTCCATGCCCCGCCGCAGCTCGCGCAGGACGTCGGCCGGATCGACCAGCACGTCGTTGTCGAGCAGGAAGGGCGTGGACCCGTCCTCGGAGCCGCCGGCGAAGAACGGGGGCAGCCCCTCGGCGGGCCGGTAGCCGAGCGCGGCGTCGGTCCACAGGCGGGTCCGGGTGCCGACCTCGTCGGGTCGCGCCAGGTACAGCGTCGTCGCGTCGTCGTGGGGCACGCCGTTGGACTCGGCCCACAGCTTCCAGTAGCCGGCGGCTCGCCGCGCCGGCTGGATCCGGGCGACGTCGTTGCCGTCGTAGCCGGCGGACAGGTAGCCCTCGGCGTCGAGCGTCTCGACCGGCATCGCCGGATCGGTGACGACGCAGACCGAGAACCGGTCGTGCAGCTGCCGGGCGAGGTAGTGGCCCATCATCCCCCCGCCGATGATGGCGACGTCGACGACGAGGTCGGCGTCGAGGTCCGCGGCCATGGCAGGAATGTAGTGGCCGGCCCACCGGCTCGGGCGCGTTGGCGGCCGCCGGCACCCGCAGGGCTACAGTGCCCGGCCGTGCCGGCCTTCCTCGTCCGACATGCGCACGCCGGGAGCAAGTCGCAGTGGAAGGGCGACGACGCCGCCAGGCCGGTGTCGGCGCGGGGTGCTGCCCAGGCCGAGGCCATCGCCGACGTGCTCGAAGGCGAGGGCGTGCGCCGGATCGTGTCGAGCCCGACGGCGCGCTGCACCGGGACCGTGGCGCCGCTCGCCGAGCGGCTGGGCCTCAAGGTCCGCACCCGCAAGGTCCTCGCGCCCGATGCGGTCCCCGACGAGGCGATCGCCTACCTCCTCGACCACGCCGACGAGAACCCCGTGCTCAGCACGCACGGCGAGGTGATCCCCAAGGTCATCGCGCTCCTCGTCGACCGCGGCATGCGCATCAAGGACCCGATCGTGTCCGAGAAGGCCTCGATCTGGGTGCTGGACATCGCCGACGGCACCGTGGTCCGGGGCCGCTACCTGCCGCCGCCCCGGACCGGGTCCTGAGCGAGCTGCACCGGGTCGCGCCGTCCGGTGGGACCGGCGCCGATCGACGTGGTCGACGCCTCAGGGCGTGGACGAGGCGCCCCCGGCGGCCGTCGAGGTCGTGACGGACGCCGGCGAGCCGGGGCCCGCGGTCGACGACGGCGCCTCGAGGCTCGAACGCAGCCCGGACACCATCGACTGCATGAACGGCGGGATCTGATCGGCTCGCACCTCGGCCAGGCGCGCCTCGTCGAGCCGGTCGTTGCAGCGGATCGCCTTGAAGACGGGGATCGGCGTCGGGCTTGGCCTCGATGGCCCGGTCAAATATCGCCCGGCGTCGAGCTGGGCCTTCTGCTGGGTCGGGCCGTTGAGCAGGGTGTGCACCAGCCGAGCCGTGCCGTCGCAGCACACCGCCCCCGCCGCGTACGAGGCGCACAGCGCCTGGTGGACGTCGCCCGAGCTGCCCGCGCTCCCGTTGGTCGGCACGGTGATCCACACCGTGGCCTCGACCCGGCGCACCCCGTCGACGAACAGCAGCCGGTCGGGCGCCACGGCACCGGGCGGCGGATCGAGCGGGCGCCACTGCTCGGGGCCGCACTCGGCCCAGGCGTCGACCTCGGAGGTGGACTCGGCGAGCACCGCCTCCTCGCCCGACGGGGCGCCGTACTCCGGCGCCCACGTCTCGACCGCGAACCGCATGCCGGGAGAGGTCGGCTCGGGCGCCAGGGTGGCCGGGCGCGGCCCGGGGTCGCTCACGCCTCGGCCCTCGAGACGACGGAGGTGGTGCCGACCTTGGCCACCTCGAAGCGCACCGGCATGCGCTCGGCCAGCTCGCGCACGTGGGTGATGACGCCGACGAGGCGACCGGTGGCGCCGAGCTCTTCGAGCGCATCGGCCACGGTGTCGAGCGCGTCGGGGTCGAGCGTGCCGCCACGGGTGGCCGCCGTGGTCGTGGCCGTCGGCGACGACGATCCGGCGGCGTGCCCGGCCTCGCCTCCCGCGCGCTGGCCGGCCCGTGCCGCCCGACGGGCGGCGGTGCCGCCTCCGCTCGCGGCACGCGGCGCCGGACGCGACGGGGGACGGGTGGGCGCGCTCATCGGCCACCCTCCGAACCGGTCGGGGGGTCGTCCCCGTCGGCCGGGACGTCGGGGGTGCCGGGGGTCGCCGCGTCGGCCCGCAGCGCCTGCGCCACGAGGGCCTCGTCGGCGTCGGTGGCGTGGACCTCACCGCGCACCTGCCACCGACGGAACACCGCGACCAGGCCGGCCACCGCCAGCACGAGGGCGATCACCGGCAGGGCCCACACCAGGCCCGACACGCCCGAGCCGCTCGGCTCCAACAGGATGCCCTCGCCGTAGCGGGCGACGTAGAAGTCGCGCACCTGCTCCTCGGACTGGCCCTGCTCGAGCCGGCGGGCGATGTCGAGGCGGATCTCCTTGGAGATCTCGGCCTCGCTCTGGGCGACGGACTCACCCTGGCAGGTCGGGCACCGCACGGTGCGAGCCACCTCGTTGACCCGCTCGGCCTGGGTGGCGGGCGGACGGGCGCCGGCGACGCCGACCACCAGCAGCGCACCGACCACGGCCACCAGCAGCAGCCACGGCCACCACGGCGTGCGGTGCCCGGGCCGGCGCGACGGCTCGCCCGAGCCCTCACCGGCCCGCTCCGGCGCGCCGTCCAGCACCCGGTCGGCGGGCGTGGCCGACAGCTCGGCGGTGCGGCCGCTGCGACTCACGGCTGCGCCCCCTGCCGGAGCCGCTCGACCTCGGCGATGGTGCGGTCGACATCGTCGGCGCGGACCCCGCCCACGAACTTCTGCACGACGATCCCGTTGGGGTCGACGAGGTAGGACTCGGGGAGGGCGGCCACACCGAAGTCGATGGCGGCGCTGTTCTGGCCGGCGATCACGGGCCACGAGCCACCCTTCTGGGCGAAGAAGTCGCGGATCTTCTGCTCGGAGTCCTGGAACGACACGCTGACCACCGACGCGTCGCCGGCGGCCTCGTGGCGCTGGGCGAACTGCACCAGCTCGGGGTGCTCGAGCTGGCACGGGATGCACCACGAGGCGAAGAAGTTGATCAGCACGTAGCGGCCGCGCTGGTTGTCGATGTCGTACCGTCCGCCGTCGAGCGTCGCGCCGGACAGCGCGGGGACGGCCTTGCCCACCAGCGGGCTCTGCTGGTCGCGCTCCTCGGCGGGCTTGCGGGTCGCCAGCACACCGATGAACACGAGCAGCACGACCCCCACGGCCGCGGCGACGTAGGGCGCGACGCGCCGGGGCGGCGCGAGCTCGTCGGCGTCGTCGATCACGTCCATGCGGCGCTCATCCCACCACGGCCGGCTCGCCCGGCGTCGGTCGCCCGCCCAGGTCGTCGTCGGGGCCCGTGTCGTCGTCGGGGCCCGTGTCGTCGTCGCCGGGCCGGTCGCCACCGTCGCCACCGTCGCCGGGGCCCCCGGCGCCCCGAGACGAGAAGGGCGCGGCCGACACCGGGTCGGTCGGCCGGCGCTGACCGGTGGGCACGATCGCCAGGAGGGTCCCGACCGCCATCACGCCGCCGCCGATCCACAGCCACACGATGAGCGGCTGCACGATGACCCGGACGGTCACCGGCGCGGCGTCGTCCCCAGAGGGAGGCAGGGCGAGCAGCGACAGCGCGACGTCGTCGACGGCCGAGGTGCGCACCGACGGCGTGCCCACCAGGGAGCGGCCCGACCCGAACGTCGACAGCGCCGGCTCGTACACGTCGGCCGCGTCGACCTCGATCTGGGCGGCCACCGAGGTGCGGTTGGAGAAGGTCTTGGTGACCACGCCCCGGTAGGTCAAGGTGTGGCCGGCGAAGGTGGCCGTCTGGCCCGGCACCAAGGTGAGCTCGGCCTGGCGGGCGTAGGCGGACGACGCCGCGAACGCCACGGCGATCACGATCACCCCGAGGTGCACGACCATGCCGCCGTTGGCCCGGCCCACGAGGCCCCGCCACCCGTGGCGGCGGGTGGCGAGCACCAGCTGGCGCCCGGCGGCGCCGCCGGCGAAGCCGGCCAGGAAGAACGCCACCAGCGGCGCCAGGCCGCGGGCGCCGGCGAGCACCGCCAGCGCCAGCACGCCGGCGCCCACCCACGCCGGCCACAGCAGCCGGTGGCGCAGCAGCTCACCGCTCGCCTTGCGCCACGGCAGCACCGGCGCCACCGCCATCAAGAAGAGCAGCGTCAGCCCGAGCGGCATCGTCATGCGGTTGAAGTACGGCGTGCCCACCGAGATGCGCTCGCCGTTGCTCCACTCGACGATCAGCGGGAAGACTGTCCCCAGCAGCACGACGAAGGCGAAGGCGGCGAACAGCACGTTGTTGGCGAGGAAGGCGCCCTCTCGCGAGATGGGCGAGTCGATCCGGCCCGGCGCCCGGAGGCGATCGCCCCGCCAGCCGATCAGCCCGATGGTCACGATCACGACGAGGGCGAAGAAGGTGAGGATCCACGGCCCGATCCCGGACTCCGAGAAGGCGTGGACCGAGTCGAGGACCCCGGAGCGGGTGAGGAACGTGCCGAGGATCGTGAGCGAGAACGTGGCGCACAGCAGTGACAGGTTCCAGACCCGGAGCATCCCTCGGCGCTCCTGGACCATCACCGAGTGCAGGTAGGCGGTGCCGGTGAGCCAGGGCAGGAACGAGGCGTTCTCGACCGGGTCCCAGGCCCAGTAGCCGCCCCAGCCGAGCACCTCGTAGGACCACCACGCGCCGGCGATGATGCCGACGGTGAGGCAGCCCCACGCGAACAGCGTCCACCGGCGGGTGCCGAGCAGCCACCCCTCGCCCACCCGACCCGTGACCAGGGCGCCGATGGCGAAGGCGAACGGCACCGTGAACCCGACGTAGCCCAGGTACAGCATGGGCGGGTGGAAGGCCATGAGCGGGTGGTTCTGCAGCAGCGGGTTCGGACCGGGACCGTCGTAGCCGGGCGCCACCGACACGGCACGGAACGGGTTGGCCGGACCGGCGAGCAGCCCGAAGAAGAACAGGCACACCACGAACATGGTCAGCAGCGCCCAGCCCACCAGCGGATCGGTGATGCGATCCCGGTACCGCCACGCCACCACCGCGGTGAACCCGCTCAGGATCAGGGCCCACAGCACGAGGGAGCCCTCGAGGGCCGCCCACATCGTGGCGACCTTGAACAGCAGCGGGGTCTTGGTGGAGGACGTGTCGTGGACGAACTTCACCGAGAAGTCGTCGGTGAGCAGCGCCACCTGCATGGCGACGGTCATCAGCAGACCGCCACCGAGGACCATGAACGCGTACATCCGCCCGGACCGCACGAGCGACGGCCGGCGACGCACCAGCCCCACCGCCAGCGTGATGATGCCGACCAGGGCGCCGAGCAGGCCGAGGACCACCCCGGCCGTGCCGAGGGCGACGTTCACGACGTGGCCCCGGCCCCGCGCCCGGCCCTGACGTTCCCAGCCCGTGACGGGGTCACGGCTTCACCCCACCCTGGGTCTCCGCGTCGGCGATGCGGTCGGGGTTCTTGGCGTCGTACTCCTCGGTGTGCTTCACCATGATGCGATCGCTGGCGAAGGCGGTCTGGCTGTCGTCCCAGCGCCCTTCGAGCACCACCGGGATGCCGGGCTGGAAGAGCTGGGGCGGGTCGCCGACGTGGTTGACCGGCACCTCGACGCCCTTGTAGGCGACCTTGAACGACACGCCGTCGGCGGTGCGGGTGACGGTGTCGGCCACGACGGTGCCCTGGAGGCGGAAGCGCTTGTCGACCAGCTCGGGCTTCTGGGCGACGGCCTCGTCGGCGTTGAGGAAGAACACGGTGGCGCTGCCGAGCGACCGGACCACGAACACGCCGGCCACGACCACCGCGACGAGCACGGCGACGGCGGCCCAGCGGCCGCGCCGCCGCGACGTCGGCGCGGCCGGTCCGGTGCGGGGCGTGAGGTCGAGCCCCTCGGTCGCCGCGCCTGCGGCGACGCCGGCGTCTGATCCGTCGGGTGCGTCGGGGGCCACCTCGGCGGCAGCGTCGGGTCGGGTCACATCCATCGTCGGGACTCCGGGGGGACCTGGCGGCTGAGGCGGCGACCACGGCGCAGGAGCACACCCACATAGGCGGCGAGCGTGCCGAAGGTCACCAGCCAGCCGGCGGCGATGTAGGCGGTGTTGCCGTCCACGTCAGCGAGCCTCCACGTCGGCCCGACCGGTCGGGCCGGCCTCGGCCCGCCGGTCGGCGATGGCGGCGTCGAGGCCCTGCTCCTCGACCTGCTCCTCGAGCCAGGCCACGCGGAAGCGCACCACCAGCAGCCAGGCGAAGGCGGCGAAGAACACCAGGAACCCGAAGCTCATGGTGAACAGCTGCAGCCCCTCGATCTTGGCGCCGGGCAGCGACAGCGTCGGCTCCTGGTGCAGGGTCCGCCACCACTCGACGGACTGGCGCACGAGGATCACGTTGGGGACCAGCAGCAGCCCCAGCCACGCCGCCCGACGGGACCGCACCTCCCGGTCGGCCGGCAGCCGCCGCAGGGCCAGGTAGCCCACCAGCAGCAGCATCAGCATCGCCGTGGAGGTCAGGCGGGCGTCCCACACCCAGAACACGCCCCAGGTGGGCTTGCCCCACAGCATCCCGGTGAGCAGCGTGATGGCGCAGAACACCGCCGCGATCTCGGCGGCGGACCCGGCCACCAGGTCCCACCACTGCGACCGCTTCCACAGCACGAGCACCGATCCCACCGTCGTGAGGAAGCAGCCGACGTAGGCGGTGGTGGCCGCCGGCGGGTGGATGTAGATGAGCCGCACCATCTCGCCCTGCACCCGATCCTCGGGGGTGCCCCACAGGCCGAGCAGGGTCAGCGCCGCCGCCCCGAGCAGCACCGCCACGCCCAGCACGACGGTGCCCCGGGAGAGGACCCCGCGGGGACCGGCGTCGGGGGCGCCCGGACCGGCCTGGCTGCCGCTGGCGACGGGGGTGGTCACGATTCCTCCAGGAGGGGCCCGAAGGCGAGGGCCCCGGCGACGATGTAGACGAGGGCGAACACGGCCAGCAACCCCACCCAGGGCCACCCATCGGCGGCGGCTCCGGACAGCGCGGCCTCGAACGCCCGCGTCGAGCCGATGAGCACCGGTGCGAGCACCGGGAGCAACAGGAGCGGGAGCAACGTCTCCCGAACCCGCAGCCCCGCGGCGAGGACGCCGTAGAGCGTACCGGCGGCAGCCACGCCGGCGGTAGCCGCGAGGCACGTCGATCCGAGCAGGAGCCAACCCCCGACCGGCGTGTTGTAGAGCACGACCACCCCGAGGCCGAGCAGCACCTCCAGGGCGAGCAGCTGGACGGCCACCGCCGCCGCCTTGCCGAGGAAGATGCCGCCGGGCGCCAGGCCCGACAGCCGCAGCGCGTCGCGGTTGCCGTCGGCGGCCTCGACCCCGAACGACCGCTGCACGGCGAGCAGCGTGCACAGCAGCACCGCGACCCAGTACAGGCCCGGGGTCGCCCGGGCGAGCAGGCCCCGGTCCGGGTCGAGGGCGAAGGCGAACAGGATCAGCACCAACAGGGCGAACGGCGCGATCTGGTTCAGCGCCACCCGCGAGCGGGCCTCGAGGCGCAGGTCCTTGCCGGCCACCAGGGCGGCGTCACGGAGCACGGCGCGCCTCCCCGCCGGGAGCGCCGACGCCCGGCGCGCCGGCCTCGCCCGGGGTGCGGCCGGTGTCACCGACGACGACGCCACCGGACACCGTGACGACCCGCCCGGCGATGGCCTCGGCGCGGTCGAGCTCGTGGGACGCCACCAGCACGGTCGCCCCGGCGGCGACGGCATCGGCGACGAGGCCGTCGACGAGGTCGCGGGCCACGTTGTCGAGCCCGGCATGGGGCTCGTCGAGGAGCCAGAGCTCGGGCCGGCGGGCGAGCAGCGTGGCCAGCGAGGTGCGCCGGCGCTGCCCCGCCGACAGGCGGCCGACGGCGACCTGCCGCAGCCGGCCGTCGAGGCCCAACGCCGCCATGGCGGCCTCGGCATCGGTCGGATCGGCCCCCGCCGCCCGGGTCCAGAACCGCACGTTGTCCTCGACGGAGAGCTCGTCGTAGAGCCCGGTGGCGTGACCCAGGTAGCCGACCCGCGACCGCACCGCCCGGCGATCGTGGCGCAGGTCGACGCCGAGCACCGTCGCCGCGCCGTCGGTGACGCCCACCAGGCCGGCACAGGCCCGCAGCAGCGTGGTCTTGCCGGCGCCGTTCGGGCCCTGCAGCAGGACGACCTCACCGGGGGCGACGTCGAGATCGACGCCGGCCAGCGCCGGGAACCGGCCGAGCAGCGCCACCGCGCCGCGGAAGCTGATGACCGCATCCATCACGACCCCGGTCAACGCTAGTGGTGGGGTCACCCCGGCACAGATCGGGCGTCGCCCCACCACGCCGTCACCGCCCGGCGGCGCGTGCTGCGGGTGCTCGGCCGGCCCCGAGGGCGCCGAGCACCGTCGCCCGACGGGAGGGGTCGACCGGCAGTCGGTATCGTGCCCCGGTGGTCCTGTCGCGCGTGCTCGGCGCCATCGGGCGGGTGATGATCGCCGCAGGCGTGATCCTGCTGCTGTTCGTCGCCTACCAGCTG
The DNA here is from genome assembly GCA_041394145.1 of Acidimicrobiales bacterium. Lineage (GTDB taxonomy): Bacteria > Actinomycetota > Acidimicrobiia > Acidimicrobiales > Acidimicrobilacustridaceae > JAWKIW01. The sequence goes on along the minus strand of JAWKIW010000028.1, from coordinate 29,621 downwards.
TGGGGCACCGGCCTGCGCACCGACCGGGCCCAGGACCGCCTCGGCGACCGCTTCGCCGCCGAGGCGGCCGCCATCCCCGGAGCGGCCGGGGCCGCGCAACCGGTCGTCGACGGCACGGTCCCCGGCGCCCCGGCCGGCACACCGGCGCTGAGCCTCGCCGAGCTGGCGAAGGACCCGGCGGTGCAGGCCTACGCCAAGGCCAAGCGCTTCTCCTCGGGCGAACCCATCGGCAAGATCACCATCCCGAGGATCGGCGCCGACTTCTGGTTCATCGAGGGCGTCGACCTCCCCCTGCTCACCGAGGGCCCGGGCCACTTCCCGGGCACCCCGCTGCCGGGCCAGCCCGGCAACGCCGCCCTCGCCGGGCACCGCACGACCTTCAAGGCCCCGTTCAACCGCATCGACGAGCTGGCGCCCGGCGACCAGATCACCGTCGAGACCCTCCAGGGCCGGTTCACCTACGAGGTCCTCCCCCAGCCGCCCGAGTACGCCGGCGGGCCGCCCCTCGGGCACTACATCATCGACCCCAGCCAGACCGAGATCCTCGACCAGAAGGGCGACAACCGGCTCACCCTCATGGCGTGCCACCCCAAGTACAGCGCGGCGCAGCGCATCGTCGTGGAGGCGAAGCTGGTCGACAACCCCGCCGAGCCCTCGCCCGTCGCCGAGGCAGACCCGCAGGGCTCCGCCACCGCGCTGGCCAACCTCGGCAGCGACGAGGCCACCGAGCTGCTCAGCGGCGGCGATCAGAGCGCCCGGCAGCCGGCCATCCTGTGGGGGCTGGCGGCCGCGGCCGTGTGGTTCCTCGCCTGGCTCCTCGGCCGCTGGAAGCGCGGGCTGCGCTGGCCCGCCTACCTCGTCGGGCTGGTGCCGTTCCTCGTGGCGCTGTTCTTCTGCTTCGAGAACATCACCAAGCTGCTCCCGAGCGCCTACTGATCGATGGCCACCGCCCCGCGTCGACCCGTCCCGGCCCGACCGGCCACCGTCGTGGTGGCCGTCGTGTCCGCCGTCGTCGCCGTGGCGCTGGTGGTGGCCGGGTGCAGCCGATCGGACACCGACACGGCGGCGACCTCGACCACCACCAGCACGGTGCCGGACGAGACCACGACCACGACCGAGGTGCCGCTGACGGAGGGGCGTCAGGTCGCCTCGTTCACGCCGTCCGTCGGCGAGTGCTTCGACCGGCGGCGCTCCACGGGCTCGGGCGGGTCGAGCAGCGGCGAGATCGTGCTGCTGCTCGACTGCGACAAGCCCCACGCCAACGAGGTGTTCGCCGTCGTCACCACGGAGCTGAAGGACTACCCGGGCGAGGTCGCGCTCAAGAACCTGGCCAAGCTCGAGTGCCCGAAGAAGTTCGAGGACTACGTCGGGATCCCCTACGAGACCTCCGAGCTGGAGCTCGGCTTCTGGCTGCCGAGCCAGAGCAGCTGGAACCAGGGCTACCGCAAGACGCTCGGGTGCCTGGTCACCAGCGGCCAGGGGCCGAAGCTGGTCGGTTCGGTCAAGGGCGCCAAGCGCTGACGCCCGAGCCCGACCCACGGACGCCGGGTCGATCCGTGACCGCTGGTCAGCGGCCGTGGAACCGGGGCGTGCGCCGCTCCCGGAAGGCGGCGAAGCCCTCCTGGAGATCCTCGCTCGCCCAGGCGCGTGCGTGGGCGTCGGCGTAGTCGGGCGTGACGTCGGCGTCGGCGGCGCGGTCGAGGCCGACCTTGTGGCCGGCGAGGCTGAGCGGCGCCAGCTCGGCGATCTCGGCCGCCCACGCCAGCGCGGCGTCGAGGTGACCCAGCCGCTGCACGAGCCCGACGTCGTGCGCCCGCTCGCCCGACACGATCTCGCCGCCGAGCAGCATCGCCCGGGCCGTTCCCTGGCCGGCCACGGCGGCGAGCCGGCTCACCGTGGCCTGGTCGATCATGAGGCCGAGGCGCGCCGCCGGGATGCCGAAGCGGGCGTCGGGCGCGGCCACCCGCAGGTCGCAGGAGACGGCCAGCTGCGTGCCGCCGCCCAGCGCCACCCCCTCGGCGGCGCACAGCGTGGGACAGGGCACGGCCCGCACAGCGGCGACGAAGTCGGCGAAGGCCCGGGCGAAGGCGGTGTCGACCGCGGCCGAGATGTCGGCCCCAGCGGTGAGGTGGCCACCGGCGCCGGTGAAGACCAGGGCGCGGGTGCCGGGATCGGCGGCAGCGGCGAGCACGTGCCGATGGACCGTGGCCAGGTCGTCGGCATCGAGGGCGTTGCGCCGGTCGGGCCGGTCGAGCACCAACACGACGACGCCGTCGTCGTGCGCGTCGCGGCGGATGGCCATCAGCGCCCTCGCCAGACGGGATCGCGCTTCTCGGCGAAGGCGGCGATCCCCTCGGCGGCGTCCTCGGTGCCGGTGGTGACGGTGAGCAGCGGGTGCAGGAGGCGCAGGGCGTCCTCGGCCGACTGGTCCCACACGGCGTAGAAGGCGTCGCGCCCCAGCCGCAGCGTGGCGGGCGACGTGGCGGCGAGGTCGAAGGCCAGGGCGTCGACGGCGGCGTCGAGCTCGTCGACCGGCACGACCCGGGTGACGAAGCCGATCCGGTCGGCCTCGGCGGCGTCGACCCGCCGGCCCGTCATCATCAGCTCGAGGGCGCGCTTGGGGGGCATGGACCGCACCAGCGGCACCGTGATCATGTACGGCCAGAGCCCGACACGGATCTCGGGCGTGCCGAAGGTGGCGTCGTCGGCGGCGACCACGAGGTCGCACGCCAGCGCCAGCCCGAAGCCGCCGGCGAGGCAGTAGCCCCGCACCCGGGCGATCGTGGGCTTGCCCAGCTCCCACAGGTCGCGGACCAGCAGGGCCAGCTCCCCGCGGGCGTCGTGGAGGTCGAGGTGGCCGGCACCCTCGGCCATGCCGCCGAGGTCGGCCCCGGCGGAGAAGGCCCGGTCGCCGGCGCCGGTCAGCACCACCACCCGCACCTCCGGGTCGGCCTTGAGGTCGGCCAGACGCGCCCGCAGGCCCGACACGACCGTCCAGGACAGGGCGTTGCGGCGCTCGGGCCGGTTGATGGTCAGCCGGGCGACCCCGGCGGTGACCTCGCACAGCAGCTCGTCGTCGGCCATCGGGCGCCGACCCTACCGCCGCGCGGCTGCGGCGGCGGACGGGCCGGGCGCGGACCCTGCTGGGCACGGGGGCCACGGGGAGCACGGGGCTGCTGGGGCTGGAGGGACATCGTCGCCCCCGATGTCACCGAGCGTTCACGGCCAGACCCCGCCCTGAGGTTGCTCGCGCGGGTCCCGGCGCGACAGGGTGGGGCCCGCTCGGGACAGACGGCGTGGGACGTCTGGTCCACCATCCCGGATCACCGCTCTTCTACCGTCTGCATCGTGCTCGCCAGGACCGACCTCAATCTCGGCTCCGCCCTCGTCTGCCTGCTGATCGGGGGTGTGCTGCTCGCCATCGTCTGGGTCATCGACCGGCGCCAGCTGCGCCGACAGGAGGCCGAGGCCACCGGCCGCCACGCCGCGGTGACCGTGCGCGAGGACCAGCGCCTCGCCCGAGCCGACCGTGGCGTGCGCGACGTCGCCGGCGCCACGCTGGCCGAGGCCGAGGTGCCCACGGTCGAAGCCCAGGATCTCGAGCCCACCGGCGAGATCCCGACCCGCTTCATCAAGGTCCGCCCCCTGCGCCCCGCGGCGGCGCCGACGGCCGCCGATCCGGAGGCGCCGGCGGAACGGATCGTGGTGGGCCCGACCCCCGTCGCCGAGCCCGCACCGCCCGCCGCCGTTGCGGCCCGGGCAGCCGAGCCGACGGTCGAGCCCGAGCCCGTCGTGGCCACCACCCGACCGGTCGTCGAACCCGAGCCGGTCATCGAGCCCGAGCCCGTCGTGGCCACCACCGAGCCGGTGGCGCCGGTCGGTCCCATCGTCACCTTCACTGCGCACGCCCAGGGCGCGAAGGGTGTCCGGTTCCTCGACCCGGCGGCGGTGATCGACCTGACCGACGAGCACGCCGCCGTCCGCCCCGCCGCGACGCCGCCCGCCGCCACGCCGCCGGCCGCGACGGTCGAGCCCGAGCCGACGTCGACGGAGGCGCCACCTGCGTCGGCCGGCCGAGCAGCCGCGCCGACCTCCGTCGAGCAGGCGCCGGCACCGGCGCCTGCGGCCGCGCCGACGCCGGCCGCGGCGCCCCCCGTCGACCGGCCGACCGCCCCCGTGATCGAACCCGCCGACCCGCAACCGATCGAGGCCCCGGTGCCCGTCGCCGCAGAGCCGACCCCGGCGGCCGTCGGCGACCACCGCGTGCGGCGCCGGCGCGGCCGCAAGGGCCGCATCGACGAGCCGACCAAGCCCAAGCTGCCCAAGGGTGCCGAGGCGGCCCTCGCCGCCATGGTCGAGGTCGTCCCGGACCCCCGCAACACCGTCAAGACGACCCGGGACCCCACCGCCGAGGTCCTCCTGAAGAAGGCCGAGCGCCGAGCGATCGACGAGGCCCGGGCCTACCGGCCGCCGGCACCTGATCCCGTGGAGTGGGAGACGCCCACCGAGGCACGGGTCCAGGTCGGCACCCCGGCCTCCGAGCACGCCGCCGCCGACTCCTAGCGCGCCGCGACCCCGACCACGGCGGTGCCGTGGCAGCACGCGACGCCTGCAGGCGCCACGACCCGTCAGTCGGCGGGTGGGCCCACCACCGCGGCCAGCGCCGTCCACGACTGCGGCCGGGCGCCGAGGCCCGCCCCGGTGTCGGGGTCCCAGTACTCGGCGAAGTCCGAGGCCGCCGCACCGGCCCGCAGGTGCTCGGCCAACCAGGCGGCGTCCTCGGCCCGGTCCGCCGACCGGGCCGCGACCCACAGCAGATACGTCAGCTGCGGCCACGCCGGCCCGCGCCAGTACCGGGTCGGGTCGAACGCCGGCTCGTCCCGGTGCACGCCGGTCGGCCCGTAGGCGGCGCCGTGCGCGGCCGGGTCGCGCAGTGACGCGAACACCGCGTCGGCCACCTCGGGGCGGGGATCGATCAGCACCGGGAGCAGCGCGTCGAGCGTGCGGGTCGCGCCCGACGCCGTCCCCACCCAGCGCCCCCGTTCGTCGCGCACCGCCCGGCCGTCCGACTCGTCCACCACGTCGACCCAGGTGATCCGCTCGGCGTCGAAGCGGGCCAGCAGCGAGTCGGCGACCTCGTCGGCGAGCGCCTCGACCGCCGGTTCGGACCGCACCGTCGCCAGCTCCCAGCAGTTGACCCCCACGAGCGCGTCGAACCCGGCGCCGGCCACGGTGACGGCGGGGTTGGCGACCGGCTAACCGTCGCTGGTGACCACCAGCGACGCCACCAGCTCGCCCTTGCGCTCGTACCACCGGTCGCCGTCGAAGCCGTCGGGGCACCAGGCGTCCCACCGGGGGCTGTGGTCGCAACCGGACTCCCAGGGGTGGAGCAGGCCGACGCCCCCGCCGGGACGCGGGCGGTGGGTCAGCAGGTCGGCGAGACCGGCCCACGCCGCCGAGACGACCGGCTCGGGCACGACGATCCCACGACGGCACAGCTCGGCGGCGGCGTGGCCGTACATCGGCGGCTGCGTGAGCACCGACGAGCGTGACCGTCCCCAGAAGCCGGCCAGCACGTCGGGGTCGGTCCAGTAGCGGACGTGGGGCACGAAGCCGTCCGGTCGCTGGTCGTCGAACACGTTGGCCAGCTCTCGACGCGCCCGGTCGCCGTCACCGAGCGCGGCCCACGCCACCGCGTGGAAGCACGAGTCCCACAACCACTGGTGGGGGTACACGTCGAGGTTGGGCACCGTGTAGCCCTCGTCCCGCCAGTGGGCCTGCAGGACCTGGCGGGCCCGCGCCGCCAGCGGATCGTCGATCGGTAACGTGTCGGCGGCGCTCACCGCGTCCTCCTCACCGAGGGCACCTCCCGGGACCGGCGCCATCCCCCGTCCGCATGACCACCTGCGCCGTCGTCTCGTTCCGCCTCGGGCTCACCGACGGGGTCTCGGTCGTCGCCGACACCTGGATCGCCGCGCTGCGCGACCTCGGCTTCGAGGTGGTGACCGTGGCCGGCGAGGGGCCGGTCGACCGCACCGTCGCGGGGCTGGCGTTGCAGGCGCGCGAGGCCCCGCCGTTCGGCGAGGTGGACGAGGCGCTGCGAGACGCCGAGCTGGTGGTGGTCGAGAACCTGCTGACGATCCCCATGAACCTGGCTGCGTCGCGGGTCGTCGCCGAGGTGCTCCGATCCCGCCCGACCATCCTGCACCACCACGACCCTCCGTGGCAGCGCGACGAGTACCGCCACGTCACCGAGCTGCCGCCCGACGATCCGGCCTGGCGCCACGTGGTGATCAACGACCTGACCCGCCGGCAGCTCGCCGCCCGGGGCATCGCGGCCACCGTGATCCACAACGGGTTCGACGTCCACGAGCCCGACGGCGACCGAGCCGCCACGCGGGCGTCGCTCGGCGTCGCCGACGACGAGCTGCTGGTCGCGCACCCGGTGCGGGCCATCGCCCGCAAGGACGTGCCGGCCGGCATCGCCTGTGCGGAGGCGCTCGGAGCGACCTACTGGCTGCTCGGACCGGCCGAGGACGGCTACGGGCCCACGCTCGACCGGCTCCTCGCCGACGCCCGGTGCCGGGTGATCCACCGTCCCCAGCCCCACAGCGCCGACATCTACGCGGCGGCCGATGCCGTCGTCTTCCCGTCGACCTGGGAGGGCTTCGGCAACCCGCCGGTGGAGGCGGCGATCCACCGGCGGCCGGTCGCGGTCGGGCCCTACCCCGTGGCCGACGAGCTGCGCGCCCTCGGGTTCCGCTGGTTCGACACCGCCCACCCCGACGAGCTCGCCGCCTGGCTCGCCGACCCCGACCCCGAGCTGCTCGAGCACAACCACCGGGTCGTCGTGGCACACCTCTCGCTCGAGGCGATGGCTGCGCACCTGCGGGGTCTGCTCGATGGGGCAGGCTGGTTGCCGTGACCCCCGCCCCCGATCCCGGGCGCGACCCGTCGAGCGACCCGGTCGTGGCCCGCCGACAGCAGGTCGCCCGCTGGGCCCGCATCGCGCAACGAGTCGGCTACCTGCTGTTCGGCGTGGCGCTGGTGCTGTTCTTCGTCGGCTTCGCCACGCGCGAGTTCAGCTCGGGGATCGTGACCGGGCTCGAGATCTGCCTCATCGGCGGGTCGATCCTGCTGGCCCCGAGCATCGTGGTGGGCTACGCGGTCAAGGCCGCCGACCGGGCCGACCGCGAGGACGACTGGCGCTGAGCGCCGCTCGGGGCCGCGCCGGCCCCGCCGGCGGAACGGCCGACCGCCGCGGCACCCTTGGCTACGCTGACCGGCAGCCCCCACCGAAGGAGCACGCGATGGAGCGCACCCCCACCCTCGAGGCCGACGAGATCCGTGCCGGCGACGACGCGGTCGAGCGGGTCGACGAGCTCGACGACGACACCGTCGAGGAGGACCTCCTGGTGGAGGAGGTCTCGATCGACGGTATGTGCGGCGTCTACTGATCCGCCCGCAGCGAGACCGCACCGCCGAGCCCTGCTGACCGCGGCGTGAGCTTCGACCCGTCCCGCGCCTACCACCTGGACCCCCTCGTGGCCCTGCGCCCCGAGGGGTTCGGCGCGCTCGCGTACCACTACGGCAACCGGCGGCTCACGCTGCTGCGGGCACCCGAGCTGGTCGAGGTGGTCGAGCAGCTCGGCGACCAGCCGAGCGCCCGCCGCGCCCTCGACGCCGTCGGGATCGGCGCCGGCCGGCATCCGGCCTTCGAGAAGGCGCTGACCTCGCTCGAGCGATCGGGCTTCATCGTCGAGGGCGCCCGTCCGTCGACCGACCGAGCGGCACCCGACGCCGCCGGGCCGTCCGGTGGAGCGCACGCCGCCGCGCCGGCACGGGCCGCCGCGACCACGGCGCCGCCGACGCGGGGCACCGCGCTCACCGACCAGCTCAAGGCCGGGCTGGTGTCGCCCATCTGCCTCACCTGGGAGTGGACCTACGCCTGCAACCTGCAGTGCGTGCACTGCCTGTCGTCGTCGGGGCGGCGCGACCCCGATGAGCTGACCACCGACGAGATGTTCGCGGTGGTCGACGACCTGCACGACCTGCAGGTGTTCTACGTGAACGTCGGCGGGGGCGAGCCCATGCTGCGGCCCGACTTCTTCGACGTCACCGAGTACTGCGTCAGCCGGGGCGTCGGCGTGAAGTTCTCCACCAACGGCGGCCTGATGACCGCCGACAAGGCGCGGCGGCTGGCCGGCATGGACTACGTCGACGTGCAGATCAGCCTCGACGGCATCGACGGCGCCACCAACGACGCGGTGCGGGGCGAGGGCAGCTGGGCCAAGGCCCGGCGAGCGATGGACCACCTGGCCGAGGCCGACGTCGGTCCGTTCAAGATCAGCGTGGTCATGACCCGCGACAACGTCGAGCAGCTCGACGCCTTCGAAGCGCTGGCCGACCGCTACGGGGCCGAGCTGCGCCTCACGCGGTTCCGGCCGTCGGGGCGCGGCGCCGAGTCCTGGCACGACCTCCACCCCACCCAGGAGCAGCAGCGGCGGCTGTACCACTGGCTGCTCGAGCGGCCCCACGTCCTCACCGGCGACTCGTTCTTCCACCTGTCGGCCCTCGGCGAACCCCTGCCGGGGCTCAACCTGTGCGGCGCCGGCCGGGTGGTGTGCCTCATCGACCCGGTGGGCGACGTGTACGCCTGCCCGTTCGTGCTGCACGACGAGTTCAGGGCCGGGTCGGTGCGCGACCCCGGCGGCTTCGGCACCGTGTGGCGGTCGTCGACGCGGTTCGCCGAGCTGCGCGAGCCGCAGTCGGCCGGGGCGTGCGCGTCGTGCGGCAGCTACGACGCCTGCCAGGGTGGCTGCATGGCCACCAAGTTCTTCACGGGGCTGCCCCTCGACGGGCCCGACCCCGAGTGCGTGAAGGGCCACGGGGAAGCCGCCCTGGCCGGCACCGCGGTGGCGGCCGTCCCGGTGGGCGGTGACGGCACGGACCACTCCTGGTCCCCGGTCCGCTTGGGCCGCAAGCCGATCTCGATCTGACCGCGGCCGTGGCGCGCCCGACGCGCGCGACGGAGGCCGGCCCAGCCCGGCCGGCCTCCGTCAGGAACAGTGGTCCGCGGTCGTCACCCGCGACCCGATGTGTCGGGTGGCGACTCGGAACCGCGCTCGGCGGTGGCTGCCATCGCACACCTCCGATCCGTGGACCCGGTCGGTGCCGAGCCCAGGCGTGATGATCGTCCGGCGCCGTCGGCGCCACTAGGGCCAAGGGTCCCAAGCCGCCGAGGTGCCGGGCGCGCCCCGCGAGGCACCACCGCCCTCGGCGTGGATTGCCGGGCGCGCCACCCCCTACGCGAGACTCGGCCGCGTGAGGTTGCTCGAACCGTTGGTGCTGCGCGGGGCGACGGCCCCCAACCGCGTCCTGTTCGGGCCCCACGAGACCAACCTCGGCTGGGACCGCTCGATCTCCGAGCGCCACCTCGCCTACTACGAGCGCCGCGCTCGGGGCGGCGCCGGGATCATCGTGTGCGAGGAGGCGTCGGTCCACGAGTCCGACTGGCCCTACGAGCGCTGCCCGCTCGCCGCCGAGTGCGAGCCGGGGTGGCGCGGCCTGGCGGCGCGGGTGCACGCCCACGGCGGCCTGGCGATCGCCGCCATCGGCCACACCGGCGGCCAGGGCGCCTCCGCCTACAGCCAGCGCGAGCTGTGGGCGCCGAGCGGCGTCCCCGAGGTCAACACCCGCGAGGTCCCCAAGGTCATGGAGGACGCCGACATCGCCGCCGTCGTGCGGGGGTTCGGAGCGGCGACCGAGCTCGCCGTGCGGGCCGGCCTCGACGGCGTCGAGGTGAACGCCGGTCAGAACAGCCTCGTCCGGCAGTTCCTCTCGGGCCTCACGAACACCCGCGCCGACGGCTACGGCGCCGACCGCAGCCGCTTCGCCCGGGAGGTCCTGCACTCGGTGCGGGCCGCCGCCGGCGAGGCACTGGTGGGCCTGCGGCTGTCGTGCGACGAGCTGGCGCCGTGGGCCGGGATCGTGCCCGAGGCCGCCGTGGAGCTGGCGGTGTCCTTCCTGCCCTGGATCGACTACCTCGTGGTGGTGCGGGGCGCCATCTTCTCGGTCCCGGCCACCCGACCCGACGGCCACACCCCACCCGGCTTCAACCTCGACCTGGCCGCCGCCGTGCGCGACGCCGTCGGCGGGCGGGTCCCGGTGGTCGCCCAAGGGTCGATCGTCGACTGGGGGCAGGCCGAGTGGGCGGTGGGTGAGGGAGCCAGGGCCGACGGCGTCGAGATGACCCGGGCCCAGATCGCCGACCCCGACCTCGTGGCCAAGCTGCGGGCCGGCGACGCCGATCGCATCCGGCCCTGCATCCTCTGCAACCAGACGTGCAAGGTGCGCGACAACCGCAACCCGATCGTGTCGTGCGTCGTCGAGCCGGCCGCCGGACACGAGACCGAGGACCCGCCCACCGAGGGCCGGGCCGCCCACCCCCAGCGCGTGCTGGTGGTCGGCGGCGGGGTGGCCGGCCTCGAGTGCGCCCGGGTGGCGGCATCTCGCGGCCACGACGTGACGGTGTGGGAGCAGAGCCACCAGCTCGGCGGCGCGGTGCGCGACGCGGCCGCCGCCGCCGGTCGCGAGCGACTGACCGTGGTCGCCGACTGGCTGGTGGCCGAGACCGCCCGCCTCGGCGTGCACGTCGAGCTCGACCGACCCGCCCGGGTCACCGCCGCTGACGCCATGCGGGGCGCGACCGACCCGTTCGCCGGGCAGGGCTACGACCACGTGGTGCTGGCCACCGGCTCGCTGACCGGACCGGCCACGTACAAGGTCACCAAGACGGCGGTGGTGGCCGACGCACGAACCGTGCTGGCGGCCGTGCGGGCCGGCGACCCCGACGGCGGTCTGCCGAGCGGACCCGTCGCGGTGTGGGATCCGATCGGCGGCCCCATCGGCGTGTCGATCGCCGAGACGCTCGTCGCCGCCGGACGGGAGGTCGCGCTGGTGACCCCCGACCTCATCGTGGGCACGCTGCTGTCGCGCTCGGGCGACCTCGCCCCCGCCAACACGCGCCTCGAGTCCGCCGGCGTCACCCTGCGCAAGCGGTCGATCCTGCGCACGGTGAAGAAGAACGCCTACGTCGTCGAGGACCGCTTCAGCGGCGAGCTCACCGAGCACAAGGCGGCGGCCGTCGTCGACGCCGGCGCCCGCCTGCCCGACGAGCGGCTCTGGGAGTCGACCGGCCACCACCACGTCCGGGCCGGCGACTGCGTCGCTCCCCGTACGATCTACGAAGCGGTGCTCGAGGGCCGGCGGGCCGCCCTCACCGTGGAGGGGGAGGTCTGACCGCGGTGCACCGGGGGAACGCCACGCCGACGACGGGCGCGACGAGGACCAACGACACGAGAGGGGGTGGACGCTGATGGCCGGGGGCCAGTACCGCTACCTGTTCAGCCCGCTGCAGCTCGGCCCCGTCACGGTGCACAACCGCATCGTGTTCGCCGCCCACCTCACGAACTACGCCGAGCACGGCATGCCGTCCGAGCAGCACGCCGCCTACTACGCCGCACGCGCCGCCGGCGGCGCCGGCCTGATCATCACCGAGGAGCACTCGGTCCACCCGACCGACTGGCCCTACGAGAAGATGATCCACGCCTTCCACCCCGAGGTGGTGCCCGGCTACCGCCGCATCACCGAGGCGGTGCACGCCCACGGTGTGCCGATCTTCGCCCAGATCAACCACAACGGCGGCCAGGCCTCGTCGATGTACACCCGCCTGCCGGTGTGGGCGCCGTCGCCGGTGCCCGACCCGCTGTTCCGCGAGGTGCCCAAGGCCGTCGACCACCTCGAGATCGCCGAGATCGTGGCCGGCTACGCCGAGGTGGCGGCGCGGTGCAAGGAGGGCGGCTTCGACGGCATCGAGCTGCAGTGCTCGCACAGCTCGATCGTGCGCGGGTTCCTGTCGCGGGCCACCAACGTGCGCACCGACGAGTACGGCGGCAGCCTCGAGCACCGGGCCCGGATCCTGCACGAGATCGTGGCCGCGGTCCGCGAGGCGATCGGGCGCGACCTCGCCCTTGGCGTTCGGCTGTGCGGCGACGAGCTGATCGAGCACGGCATCACCATCGACGAGACGGTCGAGGTGGCCGAGGCGGTCGAGGCCAACGGCCTCGTCGACTACATCAACACCTCCATCGGGGTGGCGACGGCGTCGCTGTTCATGATCGAGGCGTCGATGCACATCCCACCCGAGTACGCCATGTTCATCCCGAGCGCCATCCGCAAGCACGTCGACCTGCCCGTGGTCGGCGTGGGGCGGTTCAAGGACCCGCTGCAGGCCGAGCGGGCGCTCGCCCAGGGCCACGCCGACCTCATCGGCGTGGTGCGGGGCCAGATCGCCGATCCCGAGTTCACCGCCAAGGCCCGCGCCGGCTCCCACCACGAGATCCGGCTGTGCCTGTCGTGCAACCAGGAGTGCGTGGGGCGCATGGGCCTCAACCGCTGGCTCGGCTGCATCGAGAACCCCCGCACCGGGCGCGAGGCGGTGCTGCCCCCACCCACCCGCCGGCCGGTGGTCGAGCGGGTGCTCGTCGTGGGCGCCGGGCCGGCCGGGCTGCAGTCGGCCATCTCCGCCGCTCGCCACGGCCACTCGGTGGTGGTGTGCGAGCGCGACGACGAGCCCGGCGGCCAGGTGCGGTGGGCCGCCCGCGTGCCCAACCGCGCCGAGCTGGGCGACCTCGTGCGCAACCAGATGATCGAGTGCGAGGAGCTGGGCGTCGAGCTGCGCTTCGGCACCGAGGTCACCCCCGAGCTCGTCGACCACCTCGACCCCGACGTCGTGGTGGTGGCGACCGGGTCGGTGCCGGCCCGGCCGTGGTGGGCACCTCCGCCGCCCGATCCGGCGGCCGCCAGCGGGGCCGCGTCGCCCGACGAGCCGCTGCGGGTGATCGACGTGCTCGACGTGGTGACGGGCCGCTTCGCCCCGACCGGGTCGGTGCTGCTGATCGACGAGCTCGGCTTCCACCAGGCGACCTCGGTGGCCGAGCTGCTCGCCGACCGGGGCTGCCGGGTGGAGATCCTGTCGCCCGGCATGGTGGTGGGCCAGGACCTCGGCATCACCCTCGACATGGAGAACTGGTGGCTGCGCGCCGGCAAGAAGGGCATCGTGCAGACCACCGATTCGGTGGTGGTGGGCCTGGAGGGCCGCGACCTGCAGGTGCTGCACCACCCCACCGGGGTCACCACGCCGCGCACGGCTGACTGGGTGGTGCTCGCCGTGCCGCCCGCCCCCGCCGACGCGCTCTACGTGACGCTGCGCGACCGGTACGCGGGCACGGCCACCCGGGTGCACCGGGTCGGCGACTGCGTCGCGCCGCGCCGGGCCCACGCCGCCGTGATCGACGGTGACCGGATCGGAGCCGCGCTGTGACGGCGCCACCACCCCAGCCCGCGCCCGCCCTCCGGCGTTCTTGTCATGGTTCTGCGTGCGGGAGCACGCAGAACCATGACCGAAACCTCTCGGGGTGGGAGTGGGGAGTGGGCGGGTGATCGCGGTGGTGCCGGTGCGGGCCGGCGAGCTCCCCCTGGGCGGCGACGAGGCCGCGGCCGAGGCCGGTGGTCGCGTGCTGCTGATCGGCGAGCGCGCCGGGGACGCCGTCGCCGAGCTGCACGGCATCGCCGCCGAGATCGCCGTGTGCGACGAGGCGGCGTTCGCCCCCGGCCGGTGGAGCGCCGGCCTGGCTGCGCTGCTGCACGGCGAGCACGTCCTCGTGCTGCCGGCCTCGCCCGACGGGCGCGACCTCGCCCCCCGCCTCGCCCACCTGCTCGACCGGCCCCTCCTCACCGGCGCCGTCCGCGTCGACCCCACCGGGGCCATCGTCGCCCGGCACGGAGGTCTGGTGATGCAGGAGCAGGTCACCGACGGGCCCTTCGTCGCCACCCTGCAGCCGGGGGTACGTGGGGTGGAGCGCGACGAGGCGGGAACGCCCTCGGTGCGCACCATCGTGCTGCCCACCCCCGACGACGGTGCCGACGACGGTCGCGACCCCGACCTCGTCGAGGTGCTGCCACCCGACCCCGCCACCATGGACCTCGCCGAGGCCCCCCGCATCATCGGCGGCGGCGCCGGCCTCGGCTCGGCCGAGGTCATGGACCGCCTCGCCGAGGTCGCCACCGCGCTGGGCTGCTCGATCGGCGCCACCCGGGTCGTCACCGACTGGGGCTGGCTGCCCTACGAGCGCCAGATCGGCACCACCGGCGTGGCCGTGCACCCCCACGTCTACCTTGCGTTCGGCATCTCGGGTGCGGTGCAGCACACGGCGGGCCTCGGATCGCCCGACCACGTCATCGCCGTCAACACCGACGCCAGCTGCCCGATGATGTCGATGGCCGACCTCGCCCTCGTCACCGACGCCCCTGCGCTGGTCGACGCGCTCGCCCGTCGGCTGGGGGTCACGTCGTGACCGAAGCACGACGACGGCCACGGGCCGGCGGGGTGCCCGCCGGGGGGGATCTCGCCGGACCGGCGTCGCAGGTGACCGTCGTCGACCGACCCGAGCGCTTCGACTTCGACGTGATCGTGGTGGGCGCCGGTCCGGCCGGCTCGGCCGCGGCGCTGGTGCTGGCCCGAGCCGGGAAGAAGGTCTGCCTGCTCGAACGGGGCCCGTTCCCGGGCTCGAAGAACATGTACGGCGGCGTGGTGTACGGCCGCATCCTCGACACCCTCGTCCCACGCTGGTGGGAGGAGGTCCCCGTGCAGCGCTGGGTCACCCGGCGCGGCACGGTGGTGATGACCGACACCCAGGCCCTCACCCTCGACTTCCGCACCACGGCCTGGGGCGAGGCCCCCTACAACGGGTGCACGACGCTGCGCCCCGACTTCGACGCCTGGCTGGCGTCGAAGGCCACCGATGCCGGGGCGGTGCTGGTGTGCTCGACCACCGCCACCGGCCTGCTGCGCGACCACGGCGGGCGCATCGTGGGCGTGCGCACCGACCGGCCCGACGGCGACCTCACCGCCCGGCTGGTCGTCGCCTGCGACGGGGTCAACTCGTTCCTCGCCAAGGCGGCCGGCATCTACCACCACGCCCACGCCGAGCACTTCACCCTCGGGGCCAAGGAGGTGCTGGCCCTGCCGCGCGACGAGATCGAGAAGCGCTTCGGGCTGACCGGCCACGAGGGCGCCGACTTCGAGATCGTCGGCTGCACGCGGGGCATCCCCGGCGGCGGCTTCGTCTACACGAACCTCGACACGGTCGCCGTCGGCGTGGTGCTGAGCCTGCCGGGGCTCGCCGCCTCGAAGCTTCGTCCCGAAGAGGTCATCGCCGACCTCAAGCGCCACCCGATGATCGCCCCCATGGTCGAGGGCGCCGAGCTGAAGGAGTACTCGGCCCACCTCATCCCCGAGGCCGGCCTGGAGATGATGCCCGAGCTGGTCACCGACGGGATGCTGGTCGCCGGCGACGCCGCCGCCATGTGCCTGGCCGCCGGCATCTGGCTGGAGGGCGTGAACTTCGCCATCGGCTCCGGCAAGGCCGCCGCCGAGACGGCACTCGACGCGCTGCGCACGGGCGACGTCACCGCGCCGTCGCTGGAGGCCTACCGCGCTCGCATGGAGGCCGACTTCGTCCTCGCCGACCACCGCAAGCTGGCCGGCGCCCCGAGCCTGCTGATGAGCGACCGGGTGCAGCAGCGCTACCCCGCCCTGGTCTGCAACCTCGTCGAGTCGCTGTTCACCGTCACCAACCCCGAGCCGAAGCAGGGCGTCACCGCCCTCGCCAGGAAGCAGCTGCGAGCCTCGGGCGTGAAGCTGCGCCACCTCGCGGCCGACGCCTGGGCCGGGCTGCGCACCTACGGATGACCGAGACGCCATGACCACCCGCCACCAGAACCCGACTGCGCCGTCCGCCGCCACCGACCGACCGGTGGTGGGTGACTGGGCCCCGGTGAGCTTCGAGGACCGCATGGCCCTGGTCGACTTCCGGGTCGGCGCCCGGGCCCACATCACCGTCGACGGCGACGCCTGCCGGGGGTGCACGACGAAGGAGTGCGTCACCGCCTGTCCGGCGAACCTCTTCGTGCCGACGAGCGACGGCGGGATCGTCTTCAACTACGAGCAGTGCTTCGAGTGCGGGACCTGCTACCTCGTGTGCAACAGCGAGGGCGCCATCACCTGGACCTACCCCGACGGCGGCGACGGCGTCGTCTTCCACCGGAGCTGATGGTGGCCGGGCCGACGACCGGTGCCCCGGGCGGGTCCGACGCTGCGCCGATCGGCGTGGCGGTGAAGTGGGTGGACCTGCGACCCGAGGTCGACCGGCTCACCGGCCACGTCGCCGGCGACGAGCGCTTCGCCGGCTGCTCCCCGGCCGACCGGGCGGCCCTCGAGTGGGCGCTGCGGATCGGCGCGGCCTGGGACCGCGAGGTCGTGGTGGTGAGCGCCGGGCCGACGGCGGTCGACGACCTGCTGCGCGACGGCCTCGCCGTCGGGGCGGCCCGGGCGGTGCGGGTCGACCAGCCGGTCGGCGCCGCCAGCGAGGAGGTCGCCGCCGGCCTCGCCACGGTGCTCGACGACTGCGGTCTGGTGTGCTGCGGCGACTGGAGCGTCGACCGTGGCTCGGGCGCGGTGCCCGCCTTCCTCGCCGCCCGCCTCGCCCGCTCGCAGGCCCTCGGACTGGTGTCGGTCGAGGTGGCCGACACCGACGGGCGGACGGGCCGCCTCCGCGCCGTGCGGCGCCTCGATCACGGCCGCCGGGAGATCCTCGACGTCGCCGAGCCCGCGGTGGTGTCGTTCGAGGGAGGCACCGCCACGCTGCGACGTGCGCCCCTCGCCGCCGTGCTCGCCGCCCGCGACGCCCACGTCGACGTGGTGGCCGGCCCCAGCGGCCGCCATGCCCGCGTCCGCACCGTGCGCACCGGACCGGCCCGGCCCCGCGCCCGGGCCCTGCCACCGCCCGACCAGACGCTCGGGCCGCGCGAGCGCATCCTCGCCCTCACCGGGGCCCTCGTCGAGCACACGCCGGCCCGCACCGTCGTCACCGACGACGCCGAGGTGGCCGCCGACCTCGTCGTCGACCAGCTCCGGGCCTGGGGGGTGGTCCAGGGGCCCACCATGGCCGGGATCACCACGAGCGACGAAGCCACGAGCGGTCCGTCCCGGCGCGACGGCTGAGCGGTCGTCGCCGTGCGCTGGGCCGACGCCACCTCGCCCGAGCGGGCCGGCACGGCAGGGGCGGTGCTGCTGGTGCCGCTCGGCGCCACCGAGCAGCACGGGCCGCACCTGCCGCTGGACACCGACACCCGGATCGCCGTCGCCGTCGCCGATCTGTTGGCCCAACGACGTCGGGACACCACCGTGGCGCCCGCCCTCCCCTACGGCGCCAGCGGTGAGCACCAGGCCTTCGCCGGCACCCTGTCGATCGGCACCGACGCGCTGACGACGGTCCTCGTCGAGCTGGTGCGCTCGGCCACCGGCGACCGGACGCCGGGCCGCACCCCGACCGACGGCGATCAGCCTGCGCTCGTGCGGCTGGTCGTGCTCGTCAACGGCCACGGCGGCAACGGCGACGCCGTGGGCGCCGCCCTCGACGTGCTCGTCGGCGAGGGCCGGCCGGTGTCGGCCTGGTGGCCGCGGTGGCCGGACACCGACAGCCACGCCGGCGCGATCGAGACTTCGTTGCTGCTGGCCATCGCTCCCGAGACCGTGCACCTCGATCGGGCCGAGCCCGGGACCACGACGCCGTTGGCGGTGCTGGCCGCCGCCTTGCGACGCGGCGGCGTCGCCGCAGTGTCCCCGAACGGCGTGCTCGGCGACCCGCGCGGGGCTTCGGCTGCACGGGGCGCCGCGTTGCTGGAAGACTTCGCCGCCGACCTCGATACGACCATCACCGCCACGCTCGCCGGCCTGGCGAACCCTGCACCCCCGGAGGCGGGACCATGACCTCGACCGACACCACCACCGAGACCCGCCGGGTCGCCGTGATCACCGGCGCCGGCCGCGGCATCGGTGCCGCCATCGGCGCCGGCCTCGCCGCCGACGGCTGGCGCGTCGCCCTGCTCGACCGCTGCGCCGACGACCCCGAGCTGCCGTACCCGCTCGCGACGCGCGACGACCTCGACGCAGCGGTGGCGGCCGCCGTCGACGCCGCCGGCGACGACTCGGCGGTGGTCGGTCTCGTCGCCGACGTCCGCGACCAGGACGGACTGGACATCTCGGTGCGCGACGTGGTCGAGCGCTGGGGCCGGGTCGACGCCGGCATCGCCGCCGCCGGCGTCATCGCCGGCGGCCCACCGGCGTGGGCGACCGACGACGTGGTGTGGAACGCCATGATCGACGTGAACCTCACGGGCGTGTGGCGGCTCGCCAAGGCGACCATCCCCGCCATGCTCGCCGCGCCCGAGCCCCGACAGGGGCGGTTCGTGGCGATCGCGTCCACGGCCGGCATGGACGGCCTCCCGCAGCTCGGTGCCTACACGGCGTCCAAGCACGGCGTCATCGGGCTGGTGAAGTCGCTCGCCGCCGAGCTCGGCGAGCGGGGCGTCACGGCCAACGCGGTGTGCCCGGGGTCGACCCGCACCGCCATGCTCGACGCCAGCGCCGCCATCTACGACCTCGCCTCGGCCGACGAGTTCGCCGCCCACCGCGCGCTGCGCCGCATCCTCGAGCCCGACGAGATCGCCACCGCCGTCGCATGGCTGTGCTCCCGGAGGCCGCCTCCGGCATGACCGGGGCCGTCGTGCCCGTCGACGGCGGCATGACCGCCACCCTGACGGGCCGGTCGGCTGCCGCGACGTGAGCCGGGAGATCGACGGCTCCGGGCAGGAACGCAGCGAGCGCCACCTTCGCCACCGGCGACCACGCTCACACTCTCCTCACATCCGGTTGGTCACGGGCTCACCCGCGCTGCCGATCATGCGGGCATGGCGACGACCGTCCACCCGTTCGACGCCCGCTCCACCTCAGCTGGTGGACAGCGTGCCCGGGGCGGATGGCACGCGGCGATGGTCGCGGTCGCCGTCCCGCTGCTGGCCCCTGGCCCTGACCTCAGGATGCGCCCGGCGCAACGCCGGCAACGAGGCCCCGGCCGGCGGCGCAGCCCCGTCGTCGACGACGACACCGACGAGCACCCGGGCCACGCCACCGTCGACCGCCGCCGCGTCCTCCGCCACCACGGCGGCGGTCGGCACGACCGGCGACCCCGTCGACTCGATCGACACGGAGCTCGACGACATCGACCGCGAGCTCCGAGGCGTGGACGGTGAGACCAAGCAGGCGGGCGACGCCATCAGCTCCGACGAAGGAGACCCCAGCCGATGAACCCTCGAGCCCGACACCTCCTGACCGGCACCACCCTCGCCGCCACCCTGCTCGTCGGTGTGCCGGCGCTGGCCCAGGCGGCGCCCACGCCGTCGACCACCCAGCCCAGCGGAGCCGCAGCACAGGCCCGAACGGACCGCCTCGACGAGCTGAAGGCCCGTTGCGACGCCGCGATCACCCGCCGCACCACCACCCTCGACCAGCTCGGCAGCAGGGTGCGCGCCGACACGAGCCTCCCGCCCGAGGTGGCGGGTCCGCTGCAGTCCCTGCTCACCAACGACACGACCGGCCTGAACGCGCTGCGCGGCCAGATCGACGCCGCCACCGACGCCGCCACCGCCCGCACCGGTTGCCAGAAGATCGTCACCGACTACCGCGTGTACGTGCTGGTGGTGCCACAGGTGCACCTGTCGACGGCATCCCAGCGCGAGCTCGTCGTGGCCGGCCGGCTGGCCGACGCGCACACGAAGCTGAGCGACCTCGTGGCCGAGGCCGCGGCGGCCGGCAAGGACGTCGGCGACGCCGACGTCCTGCTCGCCGACCTGTCGGCGAAGGTCGGCGATGCCCGGACCAAGGCGACGCCCGTGGCATCGACGGTGCTGGCGCTGACCCCGACCCAGTACGACGCCGGCACGGCCAGGCCCGTGCTCCAGGCCCAGCACGACGCGGTGACGGCCGCCCGCGACGACCTCGGCGCCGCGGGCCAGGACGCCAAGCAGGTGGTGCAGCTCCTGCGCGGCCTGCGCTGATCACGACCACCCGAAGCGTCCCCCATCACCCACACCGGTGACCACGAGCGCCTCGGCGCACCGGCCCCGCCCGCCACCACCCGAAGCGTCCCCCATCACCCACACCGGTGACCACGAACGCCTCGGCGCACCGACCCGCCCGCCACCACCCGAAGCGTGCCCCATCACCCACACCGGTGACCAGGAACGCCTCGGCACGTCGCCGGACGAGCTGCGCCCTCCCTGGGCGTGCGGGGCCCGGGGAGGGAGGCGGTAGGGTTGCCGCCGCTACGCGCCCCGCCGCCGGGCGCGACGTACCCAGGGGGGTTCCATGCAGACCAAGGCCGCCGTCCTCTACGAGCCGCACACCGAGTACAAGATCGAACAGATCGAGCTCGACCCGCCGCAGGGTGCCGAGGCGCTGGTCAAGTTCAAGGCCACCGGCATGTGCCACTCCGACGAGCACCTCGTCACCGGTGACATGGCGCTGCCCGACGAGGTCCTCCAGCTCATGGGCTGGAAGCAGTACCCGATCATCGCCGGCCACGAGGGCGCCGGCGTCGTGGTCGAGGTCGGCCCCGACTGCACCGACCTGCAGGTCGGCGACCACGTCGTCACCTCGTTCGTCCCCGCCTGCGGCAAGTGCCCGAGCTGCGTCACGGGCCACTCCAACCTGTGCGACCTCGGCGCCATGCTGCTCGCCGGCACCCAGCTCGACGGCACGGTCCGCCACCACACCCACGACGGCGCCGACATCGCCACCATGTGCTGCCTCGGCTCGTTCGCCGAGTACAGCGTCATGAACCAGGCCTCGCTGGTGAAGATCGACCAGGACATCCCGCTCGACCGGGCGTGCCTCGTCGCCTGCGGCGTGACCACCGGCTTCGGGTCGGCCACCTACACCGCCGAGGTGCAGCCGGGCGAGACCGTCGTCGTGGTCGGCACCGGCGGCGTCGGCATGAGCGCGGTGCAGGGCGCGGCCCTCGCCGGCGCCCGGTACGTGGTCGCGGTCGACCCGGTCGAGTTCAAGCGCGAGCAGTCCCAGGTGTTCGGCGCCACGCACTCGGCGGCGAACCTCGACGAGGCCGCCGCGCTGCTCGCCGAGCTCACCTGGGGCCGCAACGCCGACAAGGTCATCGTCACCACCGGCGAGGGCCACGGCAGCGACCTCGCCGCCATCATGGGCCTCGTCTCCAAGGGCGGCACCTGCTGCTACACGTCGGTGTCGAACATCAACGCCACCGACGTGCAGCTCAACCTGTTCGACCTGGCCATGCAGCAGAAGGCGATCAAGGGCTCGATCTTCGGCGGCGGCAACCCCCGCTACGACATCCCGAAGCTGCTGAGCCTGTACCGCGTCGGCAAGCTGAAGCTCGACGAGATGGTGACCAACACCTACACCCTCGACGACATCAACCAGGGCTACCAGGACATGCGCGACGGCAAGAACATCCGTGGCGTCATCGTCTACGACGACTGATCGCCGGGACCCGACCGAGGTGACCACCGCCGGCCGGCAGCTCGTCGACCGGCTCGAAGCCGCCGTCGTGGGGCGGCGACGCGAGCTCGAGCTCCTCGTCGCCGCCCTCGCCGGGCGCCGCCACGTCTTGTTGGAGGGCCCGCCCGGCACGGGCAAGTCGACGATGCTGCGCGCCGTCGCCGACGCCGAGGGCACCGGCTTCGCCTTCGTGGAGGGCAACGCCGAGCTCACGCCTGGCCGCCTCGTCGGCCACTTCGACCCGGGGCAGGTGCTCGAGCGCGGCTACGGGCCCGACACGTTCGTCGACGGCCCCCTCGTGACGGCCCTGCGGGAGGGCTGCCTCCTCTACGTCGAGGAGCTGAACCGGGTGCCGGAGGAGACGCTCAACGTGCTCGTCACCGTGATGAGCGAGGGCGAGCTGCACGTGCCGCGCCTGGGCCGCATCGCCGCCGCCGACGGCTTCCGCCTGGTCGCCGCCATGAACCCGTTCGACGCGGTGGGCACGGCGCGGATCTCTGCGGCCATCTACGACCGCATGTGCCGGGTGACGATGGGCTACCAGCCGGCCGAGGCCGAGGTGGAGATCGTGCACCGCGAGGTGCCAAACGCCGACCCTGACTTCGTGGCCCGGGTCGTCGACGTCGTGCGGGCCACCCGCACCCACCCCGACGTTCGGGTGGGCGCGTCGGTGCGGGGCGCCATCGACCTCGTGCTGCTGGCCACCGAGCTGGCCCCGCTGCGGGACAGCCACCCGGCCGATCCGGCGGTCGGGCTCGACGCCGCCCTCACCGCGCTGAGCGGGCGGATCCGCGTGCACGAGGGGGCCGATCGGGGCGCCGACGACATCGTGCGCGAGCTGTGGGAACAGGCGTCGGGTGAGGGACCCGGCCACGACCGGGCCGCTCCCCGGGGTGGCGAGGCCCGACCCGGGAAAAGCCTGAAGGCCGACGGCGGCTCGGCGTCGTCGGCCTCGGCCGCCGAGCGGATCCTCGAAGGCGAGGACGCCCGTCGTCTCCTCGACGAGCAGCACCGTCAGACCAACGCCCGTCGCTCCCTCGAGCGCCACCCGCAGCTCGCCCAGGTGTCACCCGAGGTCGGCGTGCTCGACGAGTCGGCGTTCGACGAGGCGCTGGCCGACGACGCCGACGCGGCCCTGTCGCTGCTCGCCGACCTGACCGGCGCCACCGACGAGAAGCTGCGGGCGCTGGCCCGGCGCCTGGCGGCCCGCGTCGTGCTCGACGTCGCCCGCACCGGCCGGGTGCGGTCCGGGGGCATCGGCCGGCCGGTCACGGCTCCCTCCGACCGCGCCCTCGGCGATCTCGACCTCGACGCCAGCCTCGAGGCGCTCACGCTCTCCCGGGCCGGGGGCGGGCCGGCGACCGCCGACGAGCTGCGGGTCACCACCTGGGCCACGCCGTCGACCGCGCTGTGCCTCGTGGTCGACCGCTCGGGGTCGATGCACGGCGCCCGCCTGGCGTCGGCGGCGGTCGCGGCCGGTGCCGCCGCCTGGCGGGCCGGCGCCGACCACAGCGTCATCGCCTTCGGGCGCGAGGCCGTCGTGGTCAAGGCCCAGGGCGACGACCGCCGCGCCGACGCGGTGGCCGACGACCTGCTGCGCCTGCGCGGGTTCGGGCCGACGGACCTGGCCCTGGCCCTGCGGGCCGCCCGAGGTCAGCTGGAGCGCTCGCCGGCCCGACGCAAGGTCGCGGTGGTGCTGTCGGACTGCCGGGCCACCGAAGGTGGCGACCCGGTCGGGGCGGCCCGGGCGATCGGCGCCGACGTGCTCGGCGTGGTGGCCCCCGCCGACGACGCCGACGACGCGGCCGCCTTCGCCCGCGCCACCGGCGCCCGCCTCGCCACCCTCACCGGGCCGTCGGCCGTGCCCGCCGCCTTCGCCGCGCTCCTCGACCGGTAGCGACGTGGCCACCGCTGCGCCCGTGCCCTCCGTCCCCGCGGTGCCGACCGGGTTCGGGCTCGCCCTCGACCCGTCCGTGCGACGCATCGACGAGGGTCGGGTGCTGGTGGGCGGGTCGCCGATCCGCCTGGTGCGCCTGACCGAGCGCGGGGCGGCGCTGGTCGACCGCTGGGCCCGTGGTGCGCCGGTGGGCACCGGACGCGGCGCGGCGACGCTCGCCCGCCGCCTGCTCGACGGCGGCCTGGCCCATCCCCGGCCCGACGGCCCCGGCCCGCACACCTCGGCGGACGTCACGGTCGTCGTCCCGTGCCGCGACGCGGCCGACGGGCTGGACCGCACCCTGGCCGCCCTGTCCGGTCCGCCACGGGTCCGTCCGGCCCGCATCGTGGTCGTCGACGACGGCTCGGTCCGACCCACGACGGTCACCGAGGTCGCCGCCCGACACGGGGCCGAGGTCGAGCACCGGCCGCGCTCGGGTGGGCCGTCGGCGGCGCGCAACGCCGGCCTCGCGACGGTCACGACCCCGCTGGTGGCCTTCATCGACTGCGACGTCGAGGCGGGGGGCGCCGGGGCCGGTGGTCCGCACGGCACGGGCCTCGGCGACGTCCTCGCCGTCCTGCTGGCCCACCTCGCCGACCCGGCCGTGGCCGCCGTCGCCCCGCGCGTGGTCGCCGGGCCGGGTGACGGAGGGACGCTCGCCTGCTACGAGGCCGAGCGCTCACCCCTCGACCTGGGACCCCAGGAGGCGCGGGTGGCACCCCGCACCCGGGTGGCCTACGTGCCGTCGACGTTCCTGCTCGCCCGCGTCGACGCGCTGCGCGCCGTCGGCGGCTTCGACGAGCACCTGCGCTTCGGCGAGGACGTCGACCTCGTGTGGCGGCTCACCGGCGCCGGCCACACCGTGCGCTACGAGCCCACCGCCGTCGCCACCCATCCCCCACGGCCCGACCTGGCCTCCTGGCTGCGCCAGCGCTTCGACTACGGCACCGCCGCCGCTCCCCTCGAGCACCGCCATCCCGGGGCCGTCCCGCCGGTCGTCCTGTCCCCGTGGACGGCCGCAGCCTGGAGCCTGGCCGTCGCCGGCCATCCGATCGCCGCCACCGCGGTCACGGCGTTCGCCGCCGCCCGGCTGACGCCACGCCTCCGCGGCCTCTCGGCCCCGGCGCCCGAGGCGGCCCGGCTGGTCGTCGGTGGGGCCCTGCACGCCTGGCGCCCGCTGGCGACCGCCGTGACCCGCAGCTGGTGGCCCGTCGCCGTGGCCGCTTCGCTGGCCTCGCGCCGGGCCCGACGGGCGACGGTGGCCGCCGCGCTCGCACCCACCCTGGCCGACTGGGCGGCCGGCGACCACCACCTCGACCCGCTGCGCTACGCGATCGTGCACCTCGCCGACGACGTCGCCTACGGCACCGGGGTGTGGGCCGGCTGTCGGCGCACCGGAGACTGGTCAGCGCTGCTCCCGGACCTGACGGCCTCCGGTGCCCACCCAACCTACGATCAGCGCGCTCAGCCCGCCGACCGAGCCGACCCGTCCACCGAGACGAGACCACCGCCGTGAACACCCCTACCACCCCGGGATCCCGCGCCACGGGCACGGGCGTCATCTTGTCGACCCTGGCCTCGGCGCAGTTCCTCATGACCCTCGACAGCTCGGTCATGAACGTGTCGATCGCGACGGTGGCCGCCGACGTCGGCACGACGGTCACCGGCATCCAGACGGCGATCACGCTCTACACGCTGGTGATGGCGTCGTTCATGATCACCGGCGGCAAGATCGGCCAGATCCTGGGCCGGAAGCGGGCCTTCAGCATCGGGATCGTCATCTACGTCAGCGGCTCGTTCACCACCGCCGTCTCCCAGAGCCTGCCGGTGCTGCTGTTCGGCTGGTCGCTGCTCGAGGGCCTCGGGGCCGCGCTGATCATGCCGGCGATCGTCGCCCTCGTCGCCACCAACTTCGCCCGACCGGAACGGCCCCGCGCCTACGGGCTGGTCGCCTCGGCCGGCGCCATCGCCGTCGCCGCCGGTCCGCTCATCGGCGGCCTGTTCACCACCTACCTGTCGTGGCGGTACGTGTTCGCCGGCGAGGTGCTCATCGGCCTGGTGATCCTCGCCCTCGCCCGCCGGGCGAACGACGCGCCCGCCGAGGAGGGGGTCCGCCTCGACCTCGTCGGCACGGCGCTGTCGGCCCTCGGCCTCGGCCTGATCGTCTACGGCGTGCTGCGCTCGGGCACGTGGGGGATCCTCCAGCCCAAGCCCGGCGCGCCGTCCTGGCTCGGCCTGTCGCCCGTGATCTGGCTCGTGATCGCCGGGGCCGCCGTGCTGGTCGCCTTCCTGTCCTGGGAGCAGCACCGCATCGCCCGTGGCAGGGCCGCCCTGCTCGACCCGGCGCTGCTGCGCAACCGGGTCCTGCAGGGCGGCCTCACCGCCTTCTTCTTCCAGTTCCTGCTGCAGGCCGGGATGTTCTTCACCATCCCGCTGTTCCTCTCGGTCGCCCTCGGGCTGTCGGCCGTGGCCACCGGCGTGCGCCTGCTACCCCTCTCCGTCACGCTGCTGCTCTCCGCCGTCGGCGTGCCGCGCCTGTTCCCGACCGCCTCGCCGCGCCGGGTCGTACGGGTCGGCTTCGCCCTCCTGCTCGCGGGGCTCGTCGTGATGATCGGCGCCCTGGAGGTCGGCGCCGGGCCCGAGATCGTGACGTGGCCGATGCTGCTCGCCGGCCTCGGCGTGGGCACGCTCGCCTCGCAGCTGGGCGCGGTCACCGTGTCGTCGGTGCCCGACGAGCGCAGCGGCGAGGTCGGCGGCCTGCAGAACACCGTCACCAACCTCGGCGCGTCGATCGGCACGGCGTTCGCGGGCGCCGTGCTCATCTCGGCGCTCACCTCGTCGTTCCTCACCGGCATCGCCCAGAACCCGGACGTGCCGCCCCAGCTCACCAGCCAGGCCCAGGTCGAGCTGGCCGACGGCGCTCCGTTCATCTCCGACGCCGACCTCGAGCAAGGTCTCACCGACGCCGGACTCACCGGCCCGACCGCCACCGCCATCGTCGACGAGAACGAGAAGGCCCGCATCGACGCCCTGCGCGCCTCGCTGGCCGTGCTGGCCCTCTTCAACGTGGTGGCGCTGTGCTTCCTGCGACGGATCCCCGAGGAGCAGCCCGCGGCGCCCGCCGCGACGGGCCCCGCCACCGACGACGGCTGACCGCGGTCCTCAGCCCGTGGCCTGGTCCTTCCAGGCGCTCGTGAAGAACGGGGTCACCGGGTACGGAGCCGCCGCCGGCACCTCGGTCCCGGGGAACGTCGTCGCCCGCAGCCCGTGGACCACGTTGCTGGCGACGAAGCCCACCCGGTTGTTCACCAGGAACACCATCGGCACCTCGGCCGCGAGCCGCCGCTGCACGGTGGCGATCGCCTCCACCCGCTGCTGCGGGTCGCCGGCGGCACGGAAGTCGTCCATCGCCGCGGTGACCTCCGGGTCGTCGTGCCGGGTGAAGTTGAGCGAGATCCCGGTGGCGTTCGCCTTGGTGGCCAGGAAGATGTAGCTCTGGTCGGGCGACGGCGCGCCGCGCAGCAGGAAGCCCGCCGCCTGGTAGTCGCCGGTCACGACCACGTTGCGGATCAGCTGGGTCTGCTCGATCGCCTGCAGGTTGGCGGTGATCCCCGCCTCCTTCACCTCGGCCTGCACCGCCTGGGCGATGGCCAGGTACTGCGGGTCCGGCGGGATGAGCACGGTGAACTCCAGCTTCTTGCCGTGCTGCTGCTCGTACCGGGCCACGAGGTCCTTGGCCCTGGTCAGATCGGGTGCCGGGTAGCCGGCCTCCTCCCGGGAGATGTAGTACGGCGAGCCCTTCTCGAACATGCCCCAGGTCCCCGGGAACGCACTCTGGTACGCCTGGGCGGAGATCTTGTCCTGGTCGACCGCGGCCTGCAGCGCCTGTCGGGCGAGGAGGTCGTCGAAGGGCTCCTTGGTCGTGTTCATGGCGACGACCGTCTCGTCGGTCTCCGAGCCGGTGTTGGTGATCATCTGCACCGCGTCGCGGCGAGCAGCATCGGCCTGCTGCCGGTAGCTGTCGGGCGTCAGCACGTCCATGGCGTTGATGTCACCTGCGGCGAGGGCGTTGCCGCGCGACGACGCATCGGCGAGGATCCGGAACTCGACGGCGTCCAGGTACGGCAGCGGCGTGCCCTCGGCGTCCTTGCGCCAGTAGCCCGGGTTCTTCTTCGTCTTCAGCGAGGCGTCACGCACCCGCTCCACGAAGACGAACGGGCCGGTGCCGATGGGCTTGGCGTTGGCTCCGGCCGGGTCGTCGATCATGGCCGGGGCGGCGACGTAGCCCGACTGCATCGACAGGGTGGCCGGGAAGGTCGCCCACGGCTTGCTCATGGTCACCTTCACCGCGAGCGGGCCGTCCACGTCCACCGACTGCACCGGCGTGAAGGCCTGCGAGGTGAGACCGGACGTGCGGGCCGCGTCGAGGTGCTTCTTCAGGGCGGCGGCGTCGAGCTCGGTGCCGTCGTGGAAGGTGACCCCCGGCCGCAGCGTGATCGTCCACGACCGGAAGTCACCCGTCGCCGCGATCGACTCGGCGAGGTAGGGCTTGGCGATGCCCTTCTCGTCGACGGCCATGAGCGGGTCGAAGAACGCGTTGGCCGCGAGGTACGACGACGAGCTCCACTGCCCCGAGTAGGGGTTGAAGCTGTCGGTCTCGGCCGCCAGGCCGACGATGAGCGAGCCGCCCGGCCTGGGGGCGCCGACGGTCGGCGCCTCCCGATCCGGTGGCCCGGTGGCTGCGTCGCCGCTCGGCGCCGGACCGCCACCCGTGCCGGCTTGCTCCGCGGGCGTGCCGCTGCAGGCCGCCGCCAGCCAGCCGACGGTGAGCACCACCGCCACGAGTGAGACTCCGGTGCCCCGACCACGTCGCATCCGATCCACGCTCCACCCCCCAGACCAGTCGTGGCTTCCTGCATCGGCCGATTGCGGCTGCGAGTTGAACGACGTCGGCTCAACGACAGGTGAACCTCCGGCGACCCGCCTCGGCGCGGACGGCGGGGCGATCGCCGGACGTGACCCCAGCCCGCCGGCCCACCCGGCGACCTGCGCCGGTCCGACCCCTTTGTTACCGTCTGGTAACCATGTGTCGCCCCACCCCCTCCACCGCCTGGCCGGGCGCTCCTCGTCGGCCGGCCGGCACGACGGACTACCGGCCGTGAGCGCCCGACTGCCCGCCGCCGAGCGCCGGCCGCAGCTGCTCGACGTCGCCCTCGAGGTGTTCAGCCGCACGGGCTTCCACGAGACGTCGATGAACGACATCGCCGAGGCGGCCGGCGTGACCAAACCGGTCCTCTACCAGCACTTCCCGTCGAAGCGGGCCCTGTTCCTCGAGCTGCTGCGGGAGATGGGTGGCCGCCTGCGCGAGGACGTGGGCAAGGCCACCGCCGGCGCCGCCGGCCCGCGCCAGCAGGTCGAGGCCGGGTTCGAGGCCTACTTCCGCTGGGTCACCGAGAACCGCGGCGGCTTCCAGGTGCTGTTCGCCGGCGACACCCGGCGTGACCGGGAGTTCCTGGCCGAGGTCCTGAAGGTCGAGACCGACATCGCCGACGCCATCGCCGAGCTGATCGTGGTCGACGGGCTCTCTCCCGAGCGGCGGCGGCTGCTCGCCTACGGCATCGTCGGCATCTCCGAGGTGACCAGCCGCCACTGGCTGGCCGACGACCTCGACCTCGGGCCCACCGAGCTGGCCGCCCAGGTCGCCGAGCTGGCCTGGGCGGGCCTGCGCGGCCTGCGCCCGGCCTGACCACCGCGCCCGCCGAGGCGGCGCTTCTTTCCGCGACATCGGTGTTGCGATTCTCGACCGGGCCGGGTAGACCGATGCGCAACACTCGTGTCGCGCAAAGCGACGACGGAGAGGGAGCCCGCCGATGACCGCCGAGGAGCACGCCTACCAACGTCGCTGGCTGATCCTGGCCGTGCTGTGCTTCAGCCTGCTGGTGATCGTGCTCGACAACTCGATCCTGAACGTGGCGATCCCCACCATCGTCAAGGAGCTCGGCGCCACCAACAGCCAGCTGCAGTGGATCATCGACGCCTACACGCTCGTGTTCGCCGGCCTGCTGCTCACCGCCGGCTCGCTCGGCGACCGCTACGGCCGGCGGGGCGCGCTGCAGATCGGCTTCCTCGTGTTCGGCGTCGGGTCGGTGGCCTCCGCGCTGGCCACCTCGGCCGACCAGCTCATCGCCA
>JAWKIW010000027.1:0-46444 GCA_041394145.1 Acidimicrobiales bacterium | reverse complement strand
TGGTTCTCGGGCAGCGAATCCCACGGCTCGACGCCGGGGTTGCGCGGCGCCAGCTCGGTCTCGGGCGGCAGCAGCCCGGCGTCGAGCTGGCGGGCGAAGATGCGCTCGCGCGCCGCGTCCCAGCCGTCGTCGAAGCAGCCCCGGTACTTGTCGAGGTACTCCTGCGGTGCCTGGTGGGGGGCGTGCGTCGCCCCGAACGCGAGGTAGGTGAAGAACGGGCGGTCGGGTCGGATCGACACCGTGTCGTGGATGAAGCCGATGGCCCGGTCGACGAGGTCCTCGCTCAGGTGGTAGCCGTCCTCGGGCGTGGCCGGCGGCTCGACGGCGTGGTTGTCGTAGATCAGCTCGGGGGTGAACTGGTCGGTCTCGCCGTCGAGGAAGCCGTAGAAGCGGTCGAAGCCCCGCTGGCACGGCCACTGGTCGTAGGGGCCGGCGGCCGACGTGTTCTCCATCTGGCACAGGTGCCACTTGCCGAGGGCGAACGTCGTGTAGCCGGCGTCGCGCAGCACCTCGGCCATGGTGGCGGCGTGGTTCGAGACGTGGCCCCGCATGTGCGGGTAGCCGGAGCTGAAGTTCGACACCGACCGCATCCCGACCTCGTGGTGGTTGCGGCCGGTGAGCAGCACGGCGCGCGTCGGCGAGCACAGCGGCGTCACGTGGAAGTTGGTGAAGCGCAGGCCGCCGGCGGCGAGGCGGTCGATGTTCGGGGTGTCGATGTCGCCGCCGAAGCAACCCAGCTGGGCGAAGCCGAGGTCGTCGAGCAGGATCACGACGACGTTGGGGGCGTCGTCGCCGGGGTGCGGCGGGGTCGGCCACCACGGCGTCGACTCCGGGTGGGTCCGCCCGATGGTGCCGCCGAACTCCTCGTAGTGCTGCATCAGCGGTCCTCCGATCGGGTGAAGGCGTCGATGATCTCGACCAGCTCGTCGGGCGCGTCCTCCTGGATGAAGTGGTTGGCTCCCTCGATCACCCGATGGGGTTGGCCCTGGGCCCCGGGCACCTTCTCCTGGAACTTCAGGTGCGCCCCGGGCTTGAAGGCGATCGGGTCCTCCGATCCGAAGACGGTGAGGAAGGGCTTGGTCCACGTCTCCAGGAAGGCCCAGGTCTGCTCGCACATGGGCACGCCCGGGTTGTCGGGCTGGATCGGGATCAGCAGCGGGAACTGCAGCGGGCTCGCCTGGTAGGTCCCGTCGGGGAACGGGGCGTCGTAGGCCGCCTTCTCGCCGTCGGTGAGCGACCGGGTGGTGCCGCTGTCGACGAGCATCGAGATGGGCAGCTCGTCCACGCTCTGGCTGAAGTCGAGCCACTGCTGCATGAACTTGTTGACACCCTCGCCGACCGGGATGCCGGTGTTGGAGGCCACCACCCGGGCGAAGCGCTCGGGGTGCAGGCGCAGCAGGTGCAGCCCGGTCAGGCCACCCCAGTCCTGGCAGTACAGGGTGACGTCGTCGAGGTCCTCGCCGACGAGCCACTGGCTCATCCAGTCGACGTGGGAAGCCAGCGTGTAGTCGGCCCGGCTGGTGGGCTTGTCGGAGCGCCCGAGGCCCATGAGGTCGAGGGCCACCACCCGGTGGCCCCGGTCGACCAGGCCCCTGATCATGTGCCGGTGCAGGTACGACCACGACGGGTTGCCGTGCAGCAGCAGCACCGGCGGCGCGCCCTCCGGTCCCTCGGCGACGAAGTGGAAGCGCAGCTCGGTGCCGTCGCCGGCCACCACGGTGCGGTAGCGGGGCTCGTAGTCCCAGTCGGACAGGCCCGCGAAGCGCTCGTCGGGGGTGCGCAGCACGTTCACGACCCACCCCCCTCGCCCGCCGCCGACGTGATCGACTCGGCCAGGCGGTTCGCCGCCGGCAGCGGCGTCACCATGATCGCGAAGGCCTCCTCGGCGCCCGAGGTGTCGAGCAGCGCGGCGAGGGCGTCCTGGTCGGTGGCGGCGTCGAAGCGCACCTCGTCCCAGGTGCGGTCGTCGCCGACGATCACGCCCTCGACGTCGAAGCGGGCGAGCGGCACGACCCCGTCGGCCGGCTCGTCGACCGGCGGACCGGCGGCGCCGAACCGGCGCACCCGCAGCACCACGTCGCCATCGGCGGGGATCGGCGCCACCGGTGCACCCGGAACGGGCAGGCAGGACATCACGATGGTGAAGTCCATGCCCGCCTCCTTGTGGTCGTGCTGGGCCTTGAAGTCGTCCCGCTCCTGCATGGCGAAGAACGCGGCCCGGCTCGGGTAGCGCACGATGCCGATGCGGTCCCATCGCGGCTCGCCGCCACGCTGGTCGACGACGTCGCCGCCGAAGGCGACCACGGCGCCGATCGCCTCGAGCGGCCCGTACGGCACGTAGACCTCGTCGGCCTCCTTGCCCGTGAGCTCGCTCTCCCGGCCGTCGCGGTACTCGGCCCGGGCCTTGTACTTCATGAGGTTCACGGCCCAGAACGCCGTGTCCTGCTCGGGCGGCATCGCGAACCAGCGCGTGATCATCTCCCAGTTCGGGGTGCCGTAGGTGGGCTCGGCTCGTTCGGCCATGGCGGTCGTCCTCTCGGGGTCGAGGGTGGGCGGTCGAAGGTGGTTCGAAGGCGGGTCGGGATCCGCGGCGCGGGTCAGGGCGACGGATCGCCGGGGTGGGGTGGGTCGAGCAGCAGGTGCAGGGCGTCGACCAGGCATCGACGCGTCTCGGCGACGGTGAGCCCACGGTGGACCCGGTAGTGGTCGAGGCCCTCGAACTGGCACAGCGTGTCGGCGGCGACGGCCACGGCGCGGCGGCGTCGAGCGGGCAGCGCTCGCAGCTCGGGGGCGAAGTGCTTGTCGACCTGCTCCCGGAGCCGGGCGCGGGTCAGCTCGACCTGCTCCCGCACGATCTCGCTCGTCTCGGCCCGTCGTCGCGAGACGCGAGAGGTGGCGCCGACGGCATCGTGCAGGGCGACGCGGCCGCTGACGAAGCGGTCGATGCGCCCGTCGAGGTCGCCCCGGCCGATGGCGTGGATCAGGGCCAGCGGCCGCACCGATTCGAAGTGCCGCTCGATGGCGGCGCGCAGCAGCTCCTCACGGTCCTCGAAGTACCGGTAGACGGATCGCGGTGACAGCCCGCACCGCTCGGCGACCGCCTCCGGATCGGGATCGACGACGCCCTCGGAGAACAGCTCGATCGCCGCGTCGATGACCGCGGTGCGGTTGCGGTCGCGCCGCGCCGCCCGCCCGTCGACGGGTGGGGCGGCGGTGCCGGTGGCCGCGTCGGTGGGCACCACGGCCCCGTCAGCCCTGCCCGAAGCGGGGGTTGCGGCCGGCCTCGAGGTCGTCGTTGCGTCGACGGACGCGGTCGTGGGTCACCTGGTGGGTGAGGATCCAGAAGCGGTTGGCCCGCACCGCGTAGACCACGTCGGCGGCCACGTCGGCCGGGTCCATCGCCACGGTGCCCATCATCTGCTCGATCTGGCTCATCAGGACGTGGGCCGGCGGAGGCAGGCCGAGCGACGCCGGCGTTGCCAGGTGGCCTCGAAGATCTTGGTGTCGACCAGCTCGGGGCACAGGCACGACACGCCGACCCCGGTGCCGTCCAGCTCCATCGCCAGCGACTCCGACAGCCCCACCACCCCGTACTTCGAGGCGTGGTACGAGCCCAGCATCGGCGTCGCCGCCAGCCCGGCCTCCGAGGCCGTGTTCACGATGTGGCCCTCGCCCTGCTCGACCATGCCCGGGGTGAACGCCCACACCGCGTAGGCGGGGCCCAGCAGGTTGACCCCGACGACCCAGGCCCACACGGCGGGCTTGGTCTTGTGGTTCGGGCGGCCCGACGCCACCCCGGCGTTGTTGCACAGCAGGTGCACCGCGCCGTAGCGCTCGTAGGCCTGGTCGCGCAGGGCGACGACCTGGTCGGCGTCGGCGACGTCGGCCACCACCGCCAGCACGTCGGCGCCGCCCTCCTGCAGCCGGGCCGCCTCCTTCGACAGCACCGGCGCCTCGATGTCGGCCATGACCACCGCCATGCCCTCGCCGAGCAGGCGCTCGGTGAGCGCCAGGCCGATGCCCGAGGCCGCCCCGGTGACCACCGCCGTCCGTCCGTTCAGCTCCATGTCGACGTGCTCCCCTTCTCGTGGATCCGAGCGGGGTCGCCCCCGCAGCTCTGTCAGGTGCGGGCGATCACCGAGTCGCCGTAGCGAGCCAGGTCGTCGCGCGGGTTCCCCCAGAAGACGAAGGACGGCACGATGACCCGATCGACGCCGAGGTCGGCCAGGGCCTGCACCTCGTCGAGCGCCCCCGGACCGACGGCCCCGTTCCCGCCGGTGCTGAGCTCGATGGCATCCGGGTCGCGCCCGGCCGCACGAGCCGTGGCCCGCACGATGTCGAACAGCTCGCCGAGACGGGCGTGGCTGCCCGAGGCCGGGAAGAAGCCGTCTCCGAGCCGACCGGCCCGCCGAGCGGCGACGGCGGTGTGCCCGCCGACGTGGACCGGGACGGTTCCCCGGACCGGCCGCGGCCGCACGATGCAGTCACGGAACGAGGTGAACTCGCTGTCGTGGGACGCCTCGTCCTCGGTCCACAGGGCGCGGAGCGCGGCCACCGCGTCGTCGGTGCGCGGGCCACGCTCGGCGAAGGGCACGCCGATCGCGTCGAACTCCTCTTCCAGCCAGCCCGAGCCGATGCCGAGCAGCAGGCGCCCGCCGGAGAGGTGGTCGAGGGTGGCCAGCTCCTTGGCCAGCACGACGGGGTTGCGCTGGGGCAGGATCAGCACGCCGGTGCCGAGCCGGATCGTGCTCGTCGCGGCAGCGAGGTAGGCCAACCAGACGAGCGGGTCCGGCATCGGCGAGTCCTCGGGCCCGGGCATGCGACCGGACCGGTCGTACGGATACGTCGACTGGTAGCCCGCCGGCACCACGACGTGCTCGACGGTCCACAACGACTCGAAGCCGGCGTCCTCGGCCGCCTGGGCGAAGGCCACGGCCGCGGCCGGGTCGGCGTTGGGGCCGACGTTGGCGAAGGCGATGCCGAACTTCACGCTGCGCTCCCGTCACCGTCTGCCGGATCGGGAAGTGAGCAGACGTGGCCGACCTTCGGGTCGGACCGCCCGTCGAGCAGCTCGAGGTAGGTGGCCGTCACCGCGTCGGGCCCGGTGGCACGGCGGATCTCGATCCAGCCGTCGACCCAGTCCGCATAGCGGGACCACGCGTCACCCAAGCGGGAGTCGAGGCCCTCCTGACCCCATTCCTGGGTGCGCTTGGCCACCTGGCTCGGCGCGAAGAAGAACTCGGGCTGGGGACCGGGCAGATCGCCGTGGGCAGCGGGCTGGTGGTCCCAGTGGGTCCCGCCCACGGTCATGGAGTGGGCGATCCGATCGGCCAGTCGCTCGTGCACGGCGTAGAGGACGTCGCGGTCGCCGGCGACGTCGACGTAGACGGCCGCCGCATCGGCGAGACCACCGGCATCGTCGTAGGTGCGGACCTCGTCGTAGGCACCGAGGCCCTCGACGAAGGCGGCGTTGGCGGCCGACGTCAGCCCCACGGCCCGCGCCGCGCCGCGGTGGTGCACCAGGTGGGCCACACCGATGGCGGTCTTGCTCGACGCGCTCGAGATCACGACCTGCTCGGCGCCGAACCCGTCGTTGTCGGCGATGAAGTCGTCGATGAGGAACGACGTGAAGAACAGCGGGTACAGCAGCATCTGGTGGTCTTCACGATCGGCCCGGTACGAGGGGTCGGTGGCGGTGCGGGCGTAGCGGTTGTAGGCGCCGGCCATGGCGGCGCGGTGCGGGGCGACGTCGCTGAACCCCCGCTCGTCACCCCGGCCGGGCGTCACCGTCAACGACGACGACATCGGGAGGAACCCGAACAGCCGCTCACCGACCGCCACATCGTCGACCGCCGACGCCACCACCTCCCCGAAGCCCCAGACCGGGATCCGCCCCCAGCCGGCGGTGGAGGCGTCGTCGGCTGCGGCGGGCGCGGCCGGGAAGAACTCCCAGTACCGCAGGGCGTCGCCGAACACGCCGTAGGTGATGTTGTTGGTGGTCAGGGCGAAGGCGTCGATGCGGATCACCGCCTCACCCGGTCCCGGCGCCACCACCTCCGGGTCGACGACCCGCACTCGGTGCAGGTCGCCCCGGTCGACCTCGAGATCCATGGCCATCCCCCTTCTACGGCGCCTCCCTCTCGGGGGCACCGACTCGTCCTCGGCAGACAATTGACAGTTGTAGTGACAAAACCTAGGATGCGCAAGTGCCGCTGTCGCCGCCCCTGCCGACGGCACCGGCCGAGCGAGGAGGCCTGAGATGCCCGAGTCCACCCGCCGCGTCGCCGTCGTCGGCAACGGCAGCTTCTACGTGGGTCCGGCCCTGTGCCGGGAGCTGGTCGCCCGCGGCCACGACCTCGTGGTCGGCGACCCCACCCCCGAGCTGGTGACCGAGCTCGAGGCGGCCGGCGCCGCCGTCGAAGCGGTCACCGGCGTGTCGAACCTGGCCAAGCCCGAGTCGGCGACCCGACTGGTGGGGGCGGCCCTCGAGCGGTTCGGCCGCATCGACTCGGCCGTGGCCTTCAGCGGGGTGATCGTGACCGGCCGGTTCGTGCGCTCGAAGCTCGAGGACCTCCAGTCGGTCTTCCACACCTGCGTGGAGGCTCCCTACCTCTTCCTCAAGGCCGCCGTGGAGCCGATGATCGAGGCCGGGGACGGCCAGATCCTGGTGATCACCAGCGCCTCCGGGGCCCGTCCCACGCCCGGGGCGCCGCTGTACTCCTCGATGCGGGCCGGCGCGACGATGCTCGTGCGCAACGTGGCCGACGAGGTCGCCCGCAACGGCGTGCAGGTCAACGCCGTCGGCACCAACTTCATGGACTTCCCCGAGTTCCTCCAGGCGAGCGGGGCCACCGACCCCGAGGTGCGGGCCAAGATCGAGGCCCAGGTGCCCCTCGGCCGCCTGGGCACCATGGAGGAGTTCGCCGCCTTCTGCATGCCGTTCATCGACGGCTCCAGCCGCTTCACCACCGGCCAGTTCGTCGCCTACGCCGGCGGCTGGGCCTGAGAAAGGACCGACCCGTGACCGAGCTCATCCTCGACTCGCTGCAGCGCCGCATGGCCGCCATGCACTCGCTGTACTACCAGGCCGTCTCCACCATGGAGCTCGAGCACGTGAACCACTTCGAGCGCGAGGGCGTGCTGCCCATCGCCTTCTCGCTGTTCCACTTCACCAACATGGAGGACGCCTCGTTCATGATGATCACCGGCATCCCGCCGGTGTGGAACGACGACTGGCAGGCCAAGGTGCAGGTCACCATCAACGACCACGGCAAGCACCGCACCGTCGACGAGATGGTCCACCAGCGCATCGGCGACTACGAGGCGTTCAAGGAGTACCAGCGCACGGTGTTCGACCGCACCGAGGCCTGGCTGGCCGAGCTCGACCCGGCCGAGCTCACCCGCGTGCTGATCACGCGCCCGTTCCCGGACATGATCGCCAGCACCTACAGCGCCCGGGTCGCCGGGCCCGAGGGCATCACCGTGCTCGACGGCACCGAGTGCTGGATCTACCAGCACGGGTTGCGCCACATGGGCGAGATCGAGCTGGCCCGCGGCTTCGTCGGCCTCGGCGGCATGACGAGCTGACGCGACCGCCGGCGGTCACGCGGGGAGCGGTTGCACGGGGTCCACGTCGAGGGTCACGCCGAAGAAGCCCACGTCGCCCCCGCCCCGGTCCCAGCCTCCCCGGATGCGGGCCCGGCAGGTGGCCGCCCCCGTGGCGCGGCGGGCCCGGTCGACGAGCGGCCGGAGGCGCCGGGCCCACGATCGCGGGAGGTGGCCGACCACCTGACCCCGGATCACCACCGCCACGGCCGCGGGGTCGAAGCGGTTGTCCGGATCGGGCACCAGCTCGGCGACGATCCCGAGGTCGACGCCGCCGTAGTGGCGCTGACCGCCGGTGAGCTCCAGCAGCGCGTCCTGGTGCCACGACTCGCCCACCACCGGCACCTCGGCACCACCGGCGAGGGTGCACGGCGCCGTCGCCGTGCCGGCGAGGCGCCCGCGGGGTGTGGCGATCGAAGGCATCCCCGACAGGTGCTGCAGCGCCACGATGCCCCCGCCCCGCCCACAGCCGAAGCAGTGCCACCGGCAGCCGTCGGCGTCGATGTGCAGCGACGGTCGATGGTCGGCGTGGAAGGGGCACACGTACATCTGGTCGCCGGGCAGCAGCTCGATGCCCACCCGGGACCAGGCATCGGCGAAGGTCTGCTGCTCGGTCCCGGTGCGCACCACGGCCGGCGGGCGCGCGGTCGCCGTCGGCTCGTTCGGAGCGCGATGCGGCCGCAGCACGGTCCAGGCGGGCACGGCGGCCAGCGGGAGGTCGTCGGGAGACCGGCCCGGCGCCCACGCATAGCGCCGGCCGCTGAGGTGGGTGCTGGGCGGGATCACCACCAGGCCACCGTCCGCCTTCAGGTCGACGCCGGGGGCGAGCGCGCCCGAGCCGACGTGCCCACCCGGATGGCGGAACCAGAGGTGCCGGCCGGCGCCTCCGGTCGCCGTCTCCACCGTCGCCGGCACCGCGCCGAGCTCGTCCTCGAGGGCGGCGAGGGCGCGGTCGCCACCGTGGCGGGGATCGACGTCGAGCACGACCACCCCCGACACGGCGCCGGTGACCACACCGATGTTGGCGTGGGGCCACCGGCGCCACCACGCCCGGATGCGGTCGGCCGACGGGCACTCGGTCTGCCACCGCTCCCACCGCAGGCGCGGGTGCTTGCCGGGCGAAGGACAGTCGGGACGCCCGCACGTGCACCTGGTGGCGGCGACGCCGTGCAGCGGGATCACCGCCCAGCCACGCCGGTGGGCCGCGAGCGCCTCGTCGATCATCGACGTCCACCAGGGCGGCGACCGGCGAGCGGCGACGCGACGCGACGAGGGGCGACGTGGCGCGTTGGCGCCGGGGGCACCGCGGGCACGGGGTCCAGTATCCCCGCCGGCACGGCTCCCAGGGGCAGCGACCGTCCCGGGCCCGGCCACGCGGACGAGACGGCCGTCACCGCGCTCTCAGCAGATTCCGAGCGGTCTCTGGACGTCGACTGAGAACCGGGCGCTTCCCTGGGGGCACCCGGCGAACGCCGGCGTCGCCCACGGTCCGCCACCTGGCGGGCCGGGGCCGCCGGCGGGACGCAGGAGCCGACCCCGACACGGCCGGCCCCGCGGGTCTCGTCCGGACCGGGACCGAACCCGTGCGCCTCGCGACCACGCGTCGCTCGGAGCGCCGGCTCCAGACCAGGAGGCTGGCCGTGCCAGACGACCACACCCCGATGTCGCCACCGTCGGACCGACCGTCACCCGTGGATCGATCGACCCGGCCCGGCCGGCCACGCGCCGTCGCCACGAGCCTGCTCGTGGCCGTCGTCGTGCTCGGCGCTGCCGCAGCCTGCTCGGCGACCTCGGCGACCACCACCGATGCGGCCGGTCCGTCGACCACGGCTGCCGCCTCGAGCGGCAGCCCACCCGGCACCGGCGGGGCCGACCGCCAGGCCTGGCGGGACTGCCTCGCCCAGCACGGGGTGACGCTGCCCACTCGGGGTCAGGGCGGACCCGGTGACACCGCCGGTGCGAACGCCGGAGGCCAGGGCGGTGGCTTCGGAGGGCTGGACACCTCGGACCCGAAGGTCCAAGACGCCATGAACGCCTGCGCCGGCCTGCGGCCGGCCGGTTCGGGCAACGGTCCGGGGGGCCAGGCGGCCCAGGCCTACCTCACCTGCCTGCGCGACCACGGCGTGACCGTCCCGAGCACCCCGCCGGGCACCGACGCCTCCGGCCGCCGGACCCGCCCGTCGATCGACACCAGCGACCCGAAGTACGCCGCCGCCAGCCAGGCCTGCGAGGCCCTGCGCCCGACCGGCCCGAACGCCACCGGCAACGCCGCCGGCCGGTCAGGGAGCACGCCGTGAAGAAGCCCCGGATGATCAACGTCGTGCTCGCCGGTGGCACCGTCGTGCTGCTCGGCACCGCGGCCGTCTCGATGCGCTCGGCCGGTGCCGCCGACGCCCCACCCCGGACGGTCAAGGCCTCGACCGGCACCGTGCAGACCACCGTCTCGGCCAGCGGCAACGTCGCGGTGCCGAGCCAGCTGAGCGTGGCCTTCCCCAGCGGCGGCAAGCTCGCCGAGGTCGACGTCGCTGTGGGGCAGCACGTGACCAAGGGGCAGGTGCTCGCCAAGCTCGACCCGACCACGGCCAACGCCAACCTCGCCTCGGCCCAGGCCGACCTGACCTCGGCCCAGGCGCGCCTGCAGCAGACGACCATGGGACTGACCCCCCAGGAGCAGTCCCAGGACGCCGCCGCCGCGTCCCAGGCCCATGTGTCGGTGACGAACGACCAGCAGGCCCTCGCCGACGCCCAGCACCTCCAGCAGGTCAACGCGGTCAACGACCAGACGGCGGTCGACCAGGCCCAGCAGATGCTGAGCTTCGACCAGCAGCGGCTCGACCAGGACCAGAACCAGCTGGCCAGCGACTCGCGAGCCGGCTCGTCGGCGGCCTCGGCCGTCGCCACCGACCAGCGCAACATCGTCAGCGACCAGCAGGCGATCATCAAGGACCAGGCCGCGGTCGTGACCGCGCAGTCCTCGCAGACCGCGGGCGTGGCCAAGGACCAGCAGAGCGTCGACCAGGCCCGGAACACCCTGAACACCTCGCTCGCCGCCCTGCAGAAGGCTCAGGCCGACAACGCCGTGAAGGCCCAGCCACCCAAGCCCGGGGACCTCGCGACCGCGCAGTCGTCGGTGGCCCTCGCCCAGCAGCAGGTCGACACGGCCCAGAGGTCCGTCGACGACCTGACCCTCGTGGCCCCGAGCGACGGCACCGTCGCCGGCGTCAACGGCCTCGTCGGTGAGTACATCGGCGGTGGCTCGTCGGGCGGCGGCGCCTCGTCCGCCTCGTCGAGCGGATCGTCGGGTGGCTCCTCGACGGGTGGCTCCTCGTCCGGTGGCTCGAGCGGCTCGTCGAGCAGCTCGAGCGCCTCGTCGGGCGGCTCGAGCGCCTCGTCGGGCGGCTCGTCTGCCTCCTCGCCGACGGGGTCGAGCGCGTTCATCTCGCTCACCGACCTCAACGACCTCGAGGTGCAGGCCGGCTTCCCCGAGACCGACGCCGCGAAGATCCGACCGGACCAGACCGTCGCGGTCAGCTTCGACGCCATCGGCGGCCAGTCGCTGCCCGGCAAGGTCGTCTCGGTGAGCCCGACCTCAACGCTGGTGTCGAACGTCGTCACCTACCAGGTCACGGTCTCGCTCGACCAGATCGCCGACGGGCTCAAGCCGGGCATGACCGGCAACGTCGCCGTGACCGTCGGCGAGAAGGACGGCGTGGTGCGGGTGCCGTCCGCGGCCATCCAGGGCGGAGGCAACACGGCCACGGTCACCAAGTACGTCAACGGCCAGAGCGTCACGACCCCCGTCACGATCGGCTTGCGGGCCGACGACTTCGTCGAGATCACCTCGGGGGTGAGCGACGGGGACGACATCGTCATCCCGACCGCCGGCGGCACGTCAGGCGCCGCCTCCGCCACCAGGACCGCCACCGGGTCCGCAGGTGGCGCCGCCGGCAGCGGCCTCGGCGGCGGAGGCGGCGGCTTCGGCGGCGGCGGTGGTGGCGGCTTCGGACCCGGTGGCGGTGGTGGCGGCGGACGAGGCGGCTGATCGATGCCGTCGCTGCTCGCCCCTCCACCGGCCGCGACCAGCGATGACGGGGCTCGGGAGCACCCGGTCCCCGAGCCCGTCATCCTGGCCGACGACCTCCGCAAGACCTACGGCTCGGAGTCCGAGGACACGGTCGTGCACGCCCTGCAGGGCGTCGACCTGCGGATCGACCGCGGCGACTACGTCGCCATCATGGGCGCCTCGGGCTCGGGCAAGTCCACGCTCATGCACATCCTCGGATGCCTGGACGTGCCCACCAGCGGCTCCTACCTGCTCGACGGCGTCGACGTGTCGACCCTCGCCGGCGACGACCTCGCCGACATCCGCAACCGCAAGATCGGCTTCATCTTCCAGAGCTTCAACCTGCTGCCCCGGCTCGACGCCGTCGGCAACGTGGAGCTCCCGCTGGCCTACGCCGGTGTCCGCTCCCGTGACCGACGACGTCGGGCGGAGGCGGCACTGCACCTGGTCGGCCTGGGCGAGCGGATGAGCCACCGGCCCGCCCAGCTGTCGGGCGGCCAGCAGCAGCGGGTCGCCATCGCCCGAGCCATCGCCACCAACCCGGCGATGATCCTCGCCGACGAGCCCACCGGGAACCTCGACTCGCACGTCACCGCCGACGTGCTCGAGGTGTTCGCCCGCATCAACGCCGCCGGCCGGACCATCGTGCTCATCACCCACGAACCGGACGTGGCGGCCCAGGCCAAGCGATCGGTGGTGCTGCGCGACGGCCGGATCGTGCACGACCGCCGTCAGGCACCGCTCGACGGACCACCGCCACCCGTGCACCGCGACGAGACCGGCGGCATCGTCGCCCACGTGGGAGGTGTGGTGTGAACCTCGGCGAGACCCTGCGCATGGCGGTCGGCGGCATCCGGGCCAACCGGCTCCGATCCGGTCTCACCATGCTCGGCATCCTGATCGGCGTCGGCGCGGTGATCCTGCTCGTCGCCGTCGGCGCCGGATCATCGGCCGCCGTGCAGGCCCGCATCGAATCGCTCGGCACCAACACCCTCATCGTGTTCCGCCAGCCGGTGCGGGGCCAGGGCGTCGGCACGCAGTCGCGGGCGTCGGACCTCACGCTCGACGACGTCAAGGCGCTGCGCAACCCGGCGGCGGCACCGGACATCAGGTCCGTGGCACCCGGCGTGAGCGCGAACGTGACCGCCTCGTACCAGGGCACGACGTACACGCCGGCGAGCTTCGTCGGCACCACCCCCGAGTACGCCGACATCCGCGGCTACTCGATGGCCGTCGGGTCGTTCATCACCGCCGACGACGTCACCAGCCACGCCAAGACGGCGGTGATCGGCCAGACGGTGGCCCAGAACCTGTTCGGCACCACCGACGTGATCGGCAAGGAGGTCAAGTTCAACAACGCGACCTTCACGGTGACCGGCCTGCTCGCCGCGAAGGGCTCGAACGGCCAGCAGGACCAGGACGACGTCGTGCTGGCCCCCTACACGGCGGTGCAGGACTCGATCTCGGGCCAGGCCGGCACCGTCAGCAACATCTCGATCCAGGCCGCGTCCCAGCAGCAGATGGACGCCGCCGCCGCCGAGACCAACGCCATCATGATGTCCTCCCACCGGATCACGAACCCGCGCCTGGTCGACTTCCGGATCCTGAACCAGGCGACGCTGCTGCAGACCTCCGACCAGACCGCGCAGGTGTTCACCGTGCTGCTCGGCGCGGTGGCCGGGATCTCGCTCCTCGTCGGCGGGA
The DNA here is from genome assembly GCA_041394145.1 of Acidimicrobiales bacterium. Lineage (GTDB taxonomy): Bacteria > Actinomycetota > Acidimicrobiia > Acidimicrobiales > Acidimicrobilacustridaceae > JAWKIW01. The sequence continues at coordinate 33,072 of JAWKIW010000027.1, read as the reverse complement.
TCGGCGTGATGAACATCATGCTGGTGACCGTCACCGAGCGGACCCGTGAGATCGGGATCCGCAAGGCGATCGGCGCCCGGCGCGGCTCGATCCTCGGCCAGTTCCTCGTCGAGGCCGTGCTGCTCGCCGGCGCCGGCGGCGTGCTCGGCGTGCTGGTCGGCATCGTGGGCAGCCGCGTGCAGATCGTGGGCATCCAACCCGTCGTCCAGGCGTACTCGGTCGTGCTCGCCCTCGGCGTGGCGATCGGCGTCGGCCTGTTCTTCGGCATCTACCCGGCCAACCGCGCCGCCAACCTGCGTCCGATCGACGCCCTGCGCTTCGACTGATGCGGAACCCGTACCCCGCCCCGCCAGCACCCCGGAGCCACCGATGACGACCAACCCCGTCCTGACCCCTCCCACCGAGCCGCCCGACCCGGCCGAGCTGCCGACCGACCTCGGCGAGCCGTCGGCGACCGACGCCACGCAGGCGGCCGACGCCACGCGGGCGGCCGACGCGACCGTGCTCGACGAGCCGCTCCCGCCGATCAGGCACCGACGCCGGCTGGGCCCGCTGACCCTGGCGCTCGCGCTCGTGTTCACCGCCGCCGCCGGCCTGGCCGTGGGCACCGCGCTCGGCCGGCACTCCGCCGACGGCGGCGGGTCGACGAGCGGTGGCGCATCGTCGGCCGCCGCCGCATCCTTCCGTGGTGGCGGCTCCAACGCCGGCACCGGGCGCGGTGGCGTGGGTGGCGGCTCGTCCGGCCCGTCCGCCGGGCAGTCGGGGACGGTGAAGCTGGTCGACGGCAACAAGGTCTACGTCGCCGGCGCCGACGGCTCGATCAGCACCTTCACCATCGAGAACGACACGCGGGTCAGCCAGACCCAGCCCGTGCACGGCGACGCCCTCGCCGCCGGCCAGAGCGTGACCGTCACCCCCAACGGATCGCCCGACGCCGACGGGGTGACCAAGGCGCAGACCATCGTGATCGCGAGCGCCGCCGTCCCGGCCGCGACGACGGCCAGCGCGACCAGCCGCTGACCCACCGGGCCCTCCGGCGACAGCCCCGTCGCCCGCAGCCCGCGGCTACGGTGAACCTGACGTACCTGTCAGGTTCACCACCGCGAGGGGGAGGCGGCCGTGAGCTTCAACCCGTACTCCCGATCGCACCTCGGCGACCCCCACCCCGTGTACGCGGCGCTGCGGGAGGAGCGGCCGGTCCACCACAACGACCGCCCGCCGTTCTGGGCCGTGAGCCGCTACGCCGACGTCGAGGCCTGCCTCAAGGACTGGCGCACGTTCATCTCGGGTGCGGGCATCACCCTCGACGGCTTCACCGGGGTGAAGCCGATGATCATCCTCATGGACCCGCCGCGCCACGACCAGCTGCGCCGGGTCCTCCTCCACGCGTTCACGCCGGCTCGGGTCGAGGCGTCGGCCGAGCGGATCCGGCGCATCACGAGCCGGCTCCTCGACGACGTGGAGGGACACGACCACGTCGACCTGGTGGCGTCGTTCACCGCCCCCCTGCCGATGCTGGTGATCGCCGAGCTGCTCGGGGTCGACCCGAACGACCAGCCGAAGTTCAAGGAGTGGTCGAACGGGATCATGCTCACCAAGGCGGGCGACGCCGACTCGCTGTTCGCGTGCTACGGCGCCATCTTCGACTACTTCGCCGGCACCGTCGCGGCGCGGCGGCGCGAGCCGCGCGACGACCTGGTCAGCGCGCTGGTCGCCGCCGAGGTCGACGGCGTGCGGCTCGACGACGACGAGATCCTCGGCTTCTGCGCGCTGCTGCTCATCGCCGGCAACGAGACCACCACCAACCTGCTCGGCAACATCGCCATCGTGCTCGACCAGCACCGGTCGGCCCGCGCCGAGCTGCTGGGCGACCCCGACCTCGTCCCGGCGGCGGTCGAGGAGGTGCTGCGCTACGAGGGCCCCGTCCCGACCCTCACCCGCACCACCACCCGCGACGTCGAGCTGCACGGCACGACGATCCCCGCCGGGGAGAAGGTGCTGCTGCTCCTCGCCGCCGCCAACCGCGATCCTCGTGCCTTCGACCACGCCGACCGCTTCGACCTGCACCGCACCGACAACCGGCACCTCGCCTTCGGCCACGGCATCCACTTCTGCATGGGCGCCAACCTCGCCCGCCTCGAGGCCCGCATCGCCACCGAGGAGCTCCTGCGCCGATGCCCCGACTACGCCGTGGCCGTCGACCGGATCGAGTACTTCAACACGCCGTCGATCCGCGGCCCCGTGCGCCTGCCCGTCAGCACCGGTCGGAGGCCGTCGGCCGGGGTGCCCGCGATCGATCCCGCCACCCCGCACGGGACCGGACCGTAGACTCGCCGGCCATGGATGCGCAGGAGAAGAAGGTCGCCCTGCGGGCGATCACCTACGGGCTCTACGTCATGACGGCCTCGTCCGGCGACCAGTACGCCGGGGGTGGCGTCAACTGGCTGACCCAGGTCTCGTTCGAGCCTCCGCTCGTCGCCGCCGGCGTCAAGGCCGACAGCGGGCTGCACGCCCTCATCGAGCAGACCGGGCTGTTCGCCGTCAACGTCCTCGCCGAGGACCAGCTCGACGTCGGCAAGGCGTTCTTCCGGTCGACCGAGGTCGACGGCGACCGCATCAACGGCCACAAGTTCGAGCGCGGCGTGGGCACCGACGCCCCGATCCTCGACGAGGTGCCCTACTGGTTCGAGTGCCGGGTCACCGACACCGTCGCCCGCGGCGACCACACCGTGTTCGTCGCCGAGGTGATCGGTGCCGGCGTGCGCGACGCGTCCCGCACGCCGCTCAACTTGCGCACCACCGGCATGAACTACGGCGGCTGACGCCCCTTCGGCCGCCCCGACCGCGCCCGGTCGGCCTCGCAGGGCTGGGAGATCGCCATGAGCACGACCCAGACACCGGCGACTGCCGGTGAACCGCAGCGCCAGGCCGCCCTCGGGCGGGCACGCATCAAGCAGCGGGGCGCGGCGCCGCTGGGGCCCCACACCCATCTCGCCGAGAAGCGCGAGGCGCTGGCCGCGCTGCGGTGGGAGCGCTTCGCCGTCACGCCGCTGTCACCCACGATCGGGGCCGAGATCGAGGGGGTGGACCTCGGCACCCCGCTGGACGACGCGACGGTCGCCGAGCTGCGCCGCGCCCTGCTCGCCCACAAGGTCCTGGTCTTTCGCGACCAGGACCTCGACACCCACCACCAGGTGGCCTTCGCCCGGCGCTTCGGCGAGCTGGAGATCCACCCCTTCCTGGCCGGTGCACCGGACGCGCCCGAGCTGGTGCGCCTGGCCAAGGATGCGACGGTGGGCGGCTACGAGAACGTCTGGCACAGCGACGTCTCGTGGCGGGAGCGACCGGCGCTCGGCGCGGTGCTGCGGGCGGTCGAGGTGCCCGACGTCGGTGGCGACACCCTGTTCGCCGACATGGCCGCCGCCTACCAGGGCCTCGACGACCGGGTGCGGCGCCGGATCGAGGGGATGGTCGCCGTGCACGACTTCACGCTCAGCTTCGGCCAGGCGCTGTCGGCCGAGGACCGAGCCGCCGCCCTCGAGCAGCACCCGCCCGTGGAGCACCCCGTCGTGCGAACCCATCCCGAGACCGGTGAGTCGATCCTGTACGTCAACGCCATCTTCACCAGCCACGTGGTCGGGCTCCCCGAGGACGAGAGCGAGGACCTGCTCGATCAGCTCTTCCGCCAGGCCGAGGTCCCCGAGCACCAGGTCCGCCTGCGCTGGCGGCCGGGAACGGTGGCGTTCTGGGACAACCGCGCCACCCAGCACTACGCGGCGTCGGACTACTGGCCCCAGCGACGGGTGATGGAGCGAGCCGCCATCGCCGGCGACCGCCCCTCGTGACGCGGCGTCGGACGGGTGACGGTTCGGGTCGGTCGACCCCCGGCCCCCGCCGCGCCCCGAGCGAGGCGCCGACACGGGCTCACGGCCCCGGCTGATCGGACTCGAGCCGGCCGCCCAGGGCGACCAGCGAGGGTGAGCGGGCCAGCACGGCGATGCCGACCCCGCCGACGACGAGGCCGACGACCGCACCGGCCACGGCGGCCGGCCCGGCGCGGAGGCGCTCCTCGAACACCCACACGGCGACGACCAGCGATGTCAGCGGGGCGATCGACGCCATGGTGGCCTGGGCCGAGGCCAGCCGGCCGGCCCGCAGGGCCAGGTTCACCCACAAGATGTTGAGCACCCCGACCACCAGCAGCGCCCAGGTCGACCACGTGGAGAGCAGGGCGCCCATCCCCTGCGTGGCGGCGTCGGCGAGCTGCTTGACCAGACCGCCCGCCAGCCCGCCCCACACGCCCACCGCGGCGCCCCGCAGCGCGGCCCGATAGGCCGGCAGCCGCTCGCCGAGGAGCATCAGCGCGCCGAAGGCGACGAGTGAGGCGACGATGGCCGGCCACCACGCGGACAGCGGCGCCGCTTCGAGGCCCGGCTCGGGGCGGGCGAAGCCCTCGAACACGACCAGGCCCACGATCACCAGCGCGGCGCCGAGCCAGTCTCGGCGCACGGGTGCGCTGCCCACCACCCAGGCGCTGGCCGGGACCATGAACACGAACTCGGTCACCAGTGCCGGCTGCACGACGGCGAGCGCCCCGATGCCGAGGGCCACCGCCTGCAGGGCGAACCCCACGATCTGCAGGACCATGCCCCCGATCCAGTCGGGCTGGCGCACCACGGCGACCGCCTCGGAGCCCGACCGCTCGGCCCCCGCCATCACCCGCAGGTTCGCCCGCTGCTGCAGGGCGAACGACGCGGTGAACGAGAAGCCGGCGACGACGGCCAGGGCGACGGCGACGAGCTGCGCGCCCATGCCGGTGGCCTAGGCGCCGGCCGGGATCTCGATGATGTCCGCCGACTGTCGGCTGAGGCGATCGGGACCGTCGGCGGTGACGAGGAAGGTCTCCTCGTCACCGATCATCACCCCGGCGTCGGTGAAGGCGTACAGCTCGATGTTGAACACCATGCCCTCGGTGATGGGCGTCGGGTCGTCGGCCACCAGCCAGCGCTCCTCCACCTGGATGCCGATGCTGTGGCCGGCGTTGAGGAACATGGGCGTGACCCCGGCGGCGGCGTGCAGCTCGCCGGCGAGGGCGTGGATCCGACCGAACGGCGTGCCCGGGACCAGCGCGGCACCGACGTCGGCCACGATCCCGCACATGGTGGCGTGGAGGTCGACCAGGTCGGCCGGCGGTGTCCCGGCGTACGCGTAGCGGCGGTTGTCGGACACGTAGCCCCGGTGGACGGCGCCGAGGTCGAGCGTGACGAGGTGATCGGCCTCCAGGCGCTCGTCGAGCGCCACCTCGGGGTTGGCGGTGCCGAAGGCGCACGTGACGTGGTCGATGCCGTCCGCACCGTTGGCGAACATCTTCTCCTTGGCCAGCGCCAGCAGGTCGAGGCGGCTCATCCCGACCCGCAGCGACGGGATGAGGTCGCGCACGCTCTGCTCGACGATCTCGGTGGCGCGCCGGATCCGGCCGACCTCTTCGTCGCTCTTGACGAGGCGCAGCGCGTCGAGCAGGTCGTCGGCGACGACCAGCTCGGCGGTGGGGAGCCGTTCCTCGATCAGCCGGGCGACCCGCAGCGGGCAGTCGGCCTCGATCCCGATGCGGCGGGCGTCGCGCAGGTCGGTCTCCACGGCGGTGCCGAGCTCGTCGGCGGCCTGCTCGGGTGTGAAGAACGGCCGGGTGCGCTGGGCCCCGTACGACACGTCGAAGGTGGCGAGGCCCCAGCACACCAACGTCCGCGTGCCGTCGGCGGCCACCGTGGTGAAGAAGGGCAGCTGGTTGCGCAGGGCGTGCATGATCGGGTTGCCGGCGCCGGCGAGGGCGGGGAACCCCGTCGTGTAGAAGACGTTCTCGGCCGACGTGAGCACGAGGCCGTCGAGGTCGCGCGCCCCGAGCCCCTCGACGAGGCGCTCGGGGACGAGGCCGGCGGGCAGCAGCGACGCGTCGGTCATGGGGCTTCCTCCACGGGTTCGGGCCGGCCGGAGGCGACCGACCGCAGGGCGGCCTCGGCGGCGCGCAGGGCGGCGAGCGTGCCTCGGGGTCGACGACCGGATCGCGGTGCTCGAGCACCGCGTCGACGACGTCGCGCAGCTCGGCGAACATGGAGTGGCCCTTCCACAGGAAGGGGTCGAACGGCACCGACTCGACGACGGTGCCGTCGATGTCGTCGGAGCCCCGGTACCACGTGACCACCGGGTCGCTCAGCTGGTCGACGATCACGCCGCCCTCGCTGCCGTAGACCTCGAGCCGCTCGGTCCAGGGCACCTCGGCGGTGCAGGTGACGGTGAGCTGGTAGCCGGCGCCGCCGAGCAGGGCCCCGAGGACGACGGCGTTGTCCTCGACCTCGCCCTCGGGAACGACCTTGGTGGCGAAGGCGCGGGCGTCCCGCACGCCACCGAACAGCCAGCGCAGCAGGTAGAAGCTGTGCACCGCCGAGTCGATGATCACCCCGCCCCACGGCGCCGTGCCGTGCCACGCCGCCGGGTCGCGGATGTGGTCGACCTCGCTGCCGGCGACGAGCGTGCGCACGTTCCAGATCTCACCGAGCACCCCGTCGCGCAGCAGCCGCTCGACCGCCTGGTAGGCGGTGACGAACCGGGTGTTCTCCGCCACCGTGAAGGTCACGCCCGCCTCACGGGCGGCGTCGATCATCTCGCGCCCCTGGGTCGAGGTGACCGCGATCGGCTTCTCCACGACGACGTGCTTGCCCGCGGCGATGGCGTCGAGCACGACCTGGTGGTGCGCCACGTGGGGCACGATCACGTCGACGAGCTCGACCTCGGGGTCGGCCAGCAGCTCGTGGTGGTCGGTGTGGGCCCGCGCGCCGCGGTTGGCCGCCCGGAGCGTGACCGTGGCCTCGTCCACGTCGCACATCGCCACGATCCGGCACCGGTCGGCCAGCTCGACGTAGCCCATCTCGTGGAAGAACGACACGGTGCCGACACCGATGATCCCGACGCCGAGGCCGACGTCGCTCACCTGGCGACCCAGCCGCCGTCGACCAGCAGGTCGCTGCCGGTCACGAAGGAGGCGTCGTCGCCGGCGAGGAAGGCGATGGCGGCGGCGATCTCGGCCGGGTCGGCCCACCGGCCGAAGGCCTGCTCGGCCTCGCGCTCGGCGACGAGGTCGGGCACCGGGCGACCGGTGCGGGCCGACTCGACGTCGATGTCGCCGCGCAGCATCGGCGTGTCGACCGAGCCCGGGCTCACCGAGTTGACCCGGATGCCGTAGGGCGCGACCTCCCAGGCCAGGGCCCGGGTGAGGGCGAGGATGGCGCCCTTGGTGGCGCCGTACACGGCGTGGTCGGTCTGACCAACGTGGCCCGACACCGACGCCACGTTGACGATGACGCCGCGCCGCTGGCGCTTCATCACCGGCAGGGCGTGCTTGCACCCGAGGAACGTCCCGCCGAGGTTGGTGTCGACCACGTGGCGGTACTCGTCCCACGAGATCTGGTCGAGGGGCTTGACGAGGACCACGCCGGCGTTGTTCACCACCACGTCGAGCGACCCGAACGCCTCGACGGTCGCCGCCACGGTGGCGGCCACGTCGGCCTCCTCGCCGACGTCGCAGTGGCGGAAGCGGCAGGCGCCACCAGCGGCCGACAGCTCGTCGGCGAGCGCCTCCCCCTCGGCGAGCACGTCGGCGACGGTGACCGCGTACCCGCGCTCGACGAGCAGCCGGGCCGTGGCCGCGCCGATCCCCCGGGCGGCGCCGGTGACGAGGACGACCCGCGCGCTCACGCCGGGCCCACCCTCACCCCGAGCAGGGCCCGGGCCTCGGAGGGCGTGGCGAGCGGGCGCCCCACGGCGGCGGCCAGCTCGGCCGCCTCGGCGACCAGGCGGTGGGTGGGGGCCGGGGAACCGGTCCGGTCGAAGGGCAGGTCCTCGGTGCCCACCCGGACGTGGTCGCCGGCCACGATCGCCGCGGCCACGATGTCGATCTGGTGCTCGCCCATGACGCTGACGGTGGCGACGCAGCCGTCGGGCAGCAGCCGGCGGCGGTAGCGGTACTCCTCCACCGTCGGCGGGGACCAGGTGCCGCCGGGCCAGCCGAAGAACATCGTCACGACGTGCGGCCGGTGGATCAGCCCCCGGTCGATCAAGTGCTGCAGGTTCCAGATCGATCCGGTGTGCCACACCTCCCACTCCGGCACGACGCCGTGGCGGGCGCACAGCGCGGCGTACTCCTCGAGCTCGGCCCGCGGGTGCAGGACGAGGCAGTCGAGCTCGGCGAAGGCCTCGTCGTGGTGCGAGGCGATGATGGACGCCATGTCGGTGCCGGCCTCGAAGGACTCCAGGCGCTCGGGGATGGGCAGGCTCGACATCCCGCACTGCACGATGAGGTCGGTCTCGGCCCGCAGCGCCTCGATGACCGCCCGCCACCGCCCCTCGGCGTGGATGTGCAGCACCGCCGCGCCGGCGTCGCGGCAGCGGCGGGCCTCGGTGACGATCTCGTCGGTGGCGCGCGGGTAGTCGACCTCGGGGTGCAGCCAGCTGATGTTCGGCGTGGCGGTGACCACCAACGGGTCCACGTCGCCCCCTCGCCTCGGACGGATCCAGCTCAGCCCGCCGTCGGCGTGGCGGCGAGCACGAGGCCGACCAGTGGGTCCGGCGCGACGTCGGCGGGGTCGTAGTCGGGACGGAAGGTGCGCAGCCAGCGGCGGGGCCCGCCGCTGATGGCGCGCGGCACGTGGGTGCGGAACGGCAGGCCGCGGGCCTCGCAGATGATCCGCTCGAGGCGGTCGGTGTAGCGCAGGAAGTGGGCCTGGGCCCACAGCGACCTGGCCACCCGGTACGAGTAGCTGCCCACCAGCTCCTCGTACACCCGGAAGGCCACGGCGCGGTGCTCGATCTCCTCGGCGGCGTGCCACGCCCACAGCTGCTGCCACGGGCCGTAGCGGGTGGGCGCACCCCCGGGGGCCGCGGCCCGCTCGAAGCTCGACACGGCCCAGGCACAGGTCATGGCCTCGAAGCCTCGGCGTAGACCAGGTTCGCACGGCGCTGCCCTGCGCCGTGAAGCGCTGGTAGTCGGCCTCGAGCTCGTCCTCCACCGCGGTGAGCCGGGCGGCGGCGTCGGGCCCGAGCTGGGCCTTCACCATGTCGTTGGCCCGCCGGTGGTTGCGGTGGTGCTGGGCCTCCTGGCCGATGAAGGCCTGCACGTCGGCGAGCAGCTCGGGGTCGCGCAGGTGGTCGAGCACGCCCCGGTACACGCGGATGAGGTAGGGCTCGAGGTGGGGCAGGGTGAGCGAGAAGGCCACGCGGAACAGGTCCTCGTCGGGCTCGTCGCCGGCGAAGACCTCGCCGAGGTCGTCGGGGAACTCGAACCGGACCTTGCGCACCACGATGTCGCTCACCGCCGTCCACCTCCCGGCCCGGACCGTAGGAGGCCCCGCCCGTCCCGTCAACGGACGACGCGGCGGGGTCCATGGAGACTCCGCCCGTGCGCGTCGACCGCCTGCCCCTCACCTACGACGAGTGCCGGGCCCGCTTCCGGCGGGCGGCGACCGAGGCCGGCCTCGAGGTGCGGCCGCACCCGATCGACGCCACCGGCCCCGAGGGTCAGGTGCTCACCGTCGACTCGCTGTGGTTCGGCGCCACCCGCCCGCGCCGGGCCCTCACCGTGATGAGCGGGGTGCACGGCGTCGAGGGCTTCGTCGGCTCCACCCTGCAGTGCGACCTGCTGGGCCGCCTCGACCGTGACGCCCTGCCCGACGACGTCGGCGTCCTGCTCGTGCACGCCGTCAACCCGTGGGGGATGGCGTGGTGGCGCCGACAGAACGAGCACAACGTCGACCTCAACCGCAACTGGCGCCGCGACGAGCTCGAGCCGCGCCACAACGACGCCTACGACGAGCTGCACGCCCACGCATGCCCCGAGTCGCCGACGATGCCGTCGGTCGACGAGCTCCTGGTGACCGCCGCGGCCCTGGTCGAGGAGCGGGGGCTGGTGTGGGTGCGCGACGGCATCACCCTCGGCCAGTACCGCCACCCCACCGGCCTGCACTTCGGCGGCGATCGCACCGAGGCGTCGACCCGCATCGTGCAGGACCTCGTGACGGAGCACCTCGTCGGCGTCGAGAAGGCGCTCACGCTCGACCTGCACACGGGCCACGGGCCGCGCGGGGCGGTCACGCTCCTCTCCGACCAGCCGTCGGGCTCACCGCAGGACGACCTCCTCCGACACCACTTCGGCGCCGACCGGGTGGAGGCCACCACCGACAACCCCGACGCCACCACCGGCACCAAGTCGGGACAGATCGCCAACGGGTTCCGCCAGCTGCTCGGCGACGCCGACTACGCCTCGTCATCGGTGGAGTTCGGCACCGCCTCCGACGAGGAGCAGCTGGTCGCCACCTTCCTCGAGAGCTGGGTCCACCGGTGCGGCGACCGGTCCGACCCCGCGCAGGCGTCGGTGGTGTGGGCCTACCGGAGCTGCTTCACCCCCGACGACGCCGAGTGGGAGCGCCGCTGCCTCACCACCGGACGCGACGTCCTCGATCGGGGCGTGGAGGCCGTCGCCTCCTGGGGCTGAGGCGACCGCTCGCGCCAGCCGGGCACAGCAGCGCCTCGAGCTGGACGTCAGGTGGCGAGTATGGTGGACCACCCGTCCTTCGTCGCCACCGCGGGCGCCGGATGCCTACCGGTACAACAGGTTCAGGTACTCGACGAGGAGGCGCTCGCGAAGCGGCACCGGCAGGGCGTTCAGCACCTCGTTGATCTCGGCCATGCGCCCGGGCAACGACGTGCCCTCGACCCCGGCCAGGGCCAGCATGCCGGCGACCGTGGCGTCGTCGACGGCGGCGGGGTCGATGGCGCCGAACTCGGCCTCGATGGCGGCCGCCAGCTCGCCCGACGGCAGCGCCCGGGCGGCGTCGACGCCGGCGGCGAGGTCGGTGAGCAGGTCGTCCACCCACGGGTGGCTCGCCGGGTTGATCGACAGGTGGATGTTGGCCGGCGACGAGCCGTAGGCCAGCTGGGGCTGCACGTACCAGCCGCGTTCCTTCATCTCGTCGACCAGGTGGAACACGCTGACCGTGTCGGACGCGAACGACAGCAGGTTCATGTCGGGTCGCCCCAGCACCCGCAGGTCGGGGTGGGCGTCGAGTCCGGCCACGATCCGCTGGGTGGCGTCCCGCACGAGACGGGCCATGTCGAGGTACCCGTCCTCCCCGATGAACTGCAGCGCCGCCCAGGCGGCCGCGATCGGGCCCGCCGACTTGGTGCTCTGCACGGTGGGGTTGATCACCGTGTAGCCGGTCCAGTTCGAGCAGGCGTACATCTGGTGGCGGCGGTCGTCCGGATCCCGGTAGAGCAGCGTCGAGGCGCCCTTGGCGGCGAAGGCGTACTTGTGCAGGTCCATCGAGATGGTGGTCACGCCGGGCACCCGGAAGTCGTAGCGGGGCACCGGGTCCCCGAGCCGCTCGAAGTACTGCAGCAGGAACCCGCCCATGCACCCGTCGACGTGCAGCCACAGGTCGCGCTCGAGGGCGAGCTCGCCGAGCTCGGTGATCGGATCGACGACGCCGTGCGCGTAGGAGACGGCCGAGCCGACCATCAGCACCGTGCTCGGGGTGACGGCCTCGGCCATGGCGGCCGGATCGGCCCGGAAGGTCTCGGGGTCGACCGGCACGATGACCGGGGTCAGGCCCAGGTAGGCGCCGCCTTCTGGAAGGCGGCGTGGGCGGTCTCGGGCAACAGGATCTCGGGGCGGACGATCTCGGGGTGCCGGGCCCGGGCGCGGTCGCGGGCCGCCTTCACCGCCAGCACGATGCTCTCGGTGCCGCCGCTGGTGAAGCTGCCGACGACCTGCTCGTCGCCGTGGAGGTGGTTCGCCGCCATGCGCACCACCTCGGTCTCGAGCCGCAGCGCCGAGGGGAACACCGTCGGATCCAGTCCGTTCTCGGTCAGGTAGGCGGTGAACGCGTCCTTGATGACCGACTCGGCCTCGGGTCCGGGGTCGTAGACGTAGGCCCAGGTCCGTCCCTCGCGCCAGGGAACGTCGGCGGCGCGGTACGACTCCAGCAGCGAGAACAGGTCGTCACGGCCGAGGCCGGTCTCGGGGATCCGCATGGGTGGACCCTAGGCTCGGCGCCGCTCGAAGCGCTCCAGGTAGGCCAGGGCGACGGCCCGGGACTCGGGGTCGTGCAGGGCCGACACCAATCCGTCGGCGTCGGCCCAGGCGCGCTCGATGCCCACCATCTGACCGGTCACGGCGTCCACGTGGCGCTTCGTCGCCCGCAGCGTCAGCGCCGACTTGGTCGCCAGCTGCTCGGCCAGCTCGTCCACCTCGTCGGCGAGGCGGTCGGCGGGCACCACGCGGTTGACGAAGCCGGCGGCCCGGGCCTCCTCGGCCGTGAACGGCCGGCAGGTGAGCACCAGCTCCTTGGTGAGGGCAGGACCGATCTCGCGCACCAGCCGCGGGATCCCGCCCCACGCCAACGGGATGCCGAGGTCGACCTCGGGGATCGAGAAGTAGGTGTCGTCCGCGGCGACGCGCAGGTCGCAGGCGGCGGCCAGCACCACACCGCCCCCGACGCAGTGACCGTGGATCCGGGCGATCGTCACCGCCGCCATCGCCTCGACGGCGTCGGCCATCGCCCGGCCGAGGTCGGCGGCGTCTCGCGGCGACAGGTCCGGGTCGCGGGCCGTGAACGTGGCGAGGTCGGCACCGGCGGTGAACGACCGCCCCCGGCCCGACACGACCACCACCTTCACCTCCGGCCGGTCGTCGAACCACCGGGCCGCCTCGGCCAGCTCGGCGAGCGTGGTGGCCGACAACGGGTTGCGCTTGTCGGGCCGGTTCAGCTCGAGCCGACCACGCGGCCCGTCGGCGTCGACCTCGATCGTGGTGAACGTCATGGACGCATTCGACCACATGACCCGGCGCGAAACCCCCGACGACCCCGGCCGGGCGAGTGGGTAGCGTGCGGCGGTGCACGGGGAGGACGCACCGCTCATCGAGGCGCGCTCGCTGACGAAGCGCTTCGGCGACTTCACCGCGGTCGACGGCATCGACGTCGCCGTCCAGCCGGGCGAGTGCTTCGGGTTCCTCGGTCCGAACGGCGCGGGCAAGACGTCGACCATGCGGATGATCGCCTGCGTCTCGCCGCCCACCGCCGGCGAGCTGCGCGTGCTCGGCATGGACGTCGCCACCAGCGGTCGGCAGGTGCGGGCCCGCATCGGCGTCGTGCCCCAGGAGGACAACCTCGACACCGAGCTGAGCGTGGCCGAGAACCTCACCGTGTACGGCCGCTACTTCGGCATCCCCCGCGCCGTGCTGCGCGGCCGGGTCGCCGAGCTGCTCGAGTTCGCCAAGCTCACCGACCGGGCCGACGAGCGCGTCGACCCGCTGTCGGGTGGCATGAAGCGCCGCCTCACCATCGCCCGGGCCCTGGTGAACGAGCCCGAGCTCGTGCTGCTCGACGAGCCGACCACCGGTCTGGACCCGCAGGCCCGCCACCTGCTGTGGGACCGCCTCCACGGGCTGAAGCAGCGCGGCGTCACCCAGGTCCTCACCACCCACTACATGGACGAGGCCGAGCAGCTGTGCGATCGGCTCGTGATCATGGACGGTGGCCGGATCGTCGACGAGGGCTCGCCCCGCCAGCTCATCGACCGCCACGCCACCCGAGAGGTGGTCGAGCTGCGGGTCGCCGACGACGGTCTGCGGGCGGTGCTGGCCGCGGAGGCGGCGGCGAGGGGCGATCGCGTCGAAGCGGTCGCCGACCGGCTCATCGTCTACACGCCCCACGGCGACGCCACCCTCGCCGCCCTCGGTCGGCACGGCCTCCCCTCGGCGTCGGTGCTGGAGCGCAGATCCACGCTGGAGGACGTCTTCCTCATCCTGACCGGCCGGAGCCTGGAGGACTGACGGTGGCGACGCCCGGGGTCGTGGCGTGGTCGAGCGCGAGGCCCGGATCTACCGGCGGCTGTGGCGGGGCGACGCCTTCTCCTCGTTCCTGCTGCCCGCCCTCTTCCTCGGCGCCATGGGGCTCGGCCTGGGGGGCCTGGTCGACGAGCGGGCGGGCTCGGTCGATGGCCTGTCCTACCTCGTCTTCGTCACGCCGGGCCTGCTGGCCGCCACCTGCATGCAGATGGCGGCCGTCGACGCGCTCTGGCCGACCATGGCCGGCTTCAAGTGGATGCGCCACTTCCACGCCATGGTCGCCGGCCCCCTCGACCCGGCCGACGTGCTCGGTGGCCAGCTGGTGTGGGAGGCGATCCGCACGTCCCTGCAAGCCGTCGTCTTCCTCGTCGTGGCCGCCGTGCTCGGGGGCGTGCCCTCGTGGTGGGGTGTCGTGGCCTGGCCGGCTGCCGTGCTCACCGCGGTGGCGGTGCACGCCCCGCTGGCCGCCTTCGCCGCCACCCGCGAGCACGACCAGTCCTTCTTCGTCGTCGTGCGCCTCGCCATCCAGCCGCTCTTCCTCTTCTCGGGCACCTTCTTCCCGATCAGCCAGCTCCCCGACTGGCTCCAGGTCCTCGCCGTGCTCTCGCCGCTGTGGCACGGCGTCGAGCTGTGCCGGGCTGCCACCACCGGTGCGCTGGACGCCGGTGCCATGGCCGGTCACGTCGCCTACCTCGTGACGCTGCTGGCGATCGGCTGGTGGTGCGGCACCCGCACCTTCGCCCGGCGGTTGGCCCCGTGAGCCGTCCGAGCGGCGTGCTGGCCGAGCACCCCACGGGCCCGCGACGGTCGATCCTGTGGCTGCTGCCGTCGGGGTTCGGCCGGTCGTCGCTGCGCCTGTTCGAGCGCAACGTCGTCGCCTACCGCGCGGCCTGGACGCCGTGGCTGGCCGCCATGGCCGAGCCGTTCCTGTACCTGCTCTCCATCGGCGTGGGCGTGGGGGCCCTCGTCGGCGACCTGCCCGGACCCGGTGGCCAGCCGGTGCCCTACGCGCAGTTCGTCGCCCCCGGCCTGCTGGCGGTGGCGGCCATGAACGGCGCCGCCTTCGACACCACCTTCGGCTTCTACGTGAAGCTCAAGTACCAGCACGTCTACGACGGGGTCCTGGCCACCCCGATGGCACCGGCCGACGTCGTCGGCGGTGAGGTCCTGTGGTCGCTCGGCCGGGGCGGCGTCTACGCCACCGCCTTCCTCGTGGCCATGGTCGTGCTCGGCCTCACCGCGTCGCCGTGGGCGATCCTGGCCGTTCCGGTGGCGCTGCTCGTCGGCTTCGCCTTCGCCGCCGCCGGCCTCGCCGCCTCCAGCTTCATGCGGTCGTGGGTCGACTTCGACTACGTGAACCTGGTGCTGGTGCCGCTGTTCCTCTTCTCGGGCGTGTTCTTCCCCTTGGATCGCTATCCGCCGGCCGTGGCCGCGGTCGTGCGGTGGACGCCGCTGTACCAGGGCGTGGCCCTCGAGCGGGCGCTGGTGCTCGGCGACGTGCACTGGGCCCTGCTCGGTCACGTCGTGTACCTGCTCGCCATGGCGGCGATCGGGCTGCGCGTCGCCACCCGGCGCCTCGGCCGTCTGCTGCTCCCCTGATCCACCGGGCCGCGTGGCAATGGCGCCTCTACGCTCGCGGCCATGCCCGACCGCGACATCATCGACCCGCACCACCACCTCTGGCCGCCGGAGTTCATGGACGGCCTCGTCGGCCAGTACCTCCTCGAGGACCTGCACGGCGACACCTCCACGGTGCCCGGGGTGCGCCAGACCGTGTTCGTCGAGTGCGGCGCCGCCTACCGCACCGACGGCCCCGAGCACCTCCGATCCGTCGGCGAGACCGAGTTCGTGGCCGCCCTGGCCGCCGCCAGCGAGAACACCGACGGCGCCACCATCGCCGGCATCGTGGCCCACACCGACCTCACCCTGCCCCCCGAGCAGCTCGACGAGGCGCTCGACGCCCACGAGGCTGCGGCGGGTGGGCGGCTCCGGGGCATCCGCGACGCCCTGGCCGCCGCCCCGCCCGACACGCCGCTCGTGATCCCGGCCACGGCCGCACCTGGTCGGGCCGCCGACCCCGGGTTCCGCCGCGGGGTCGCCCGGCTGGGCGAACGGGGGCTCACCTACGACACCTGGCAGTACCACGTGCAGGCCGGCGAGTTCGTCGACCTGGCCCGGGCGGTGCCGGGGACGACCATGGTGCTGGACCACTTCTGCACGCCGCTCGGCGTCGGGCCCTTCGCCGGCCGCCGCGACGAGATCTTCGCGACCTGGAAGGACGACCTCGCCGCCATCGCCGCCTGCGACAACGTGGTCGCCAAGCTGGGTGGGCTGGCCATGCCCGACAACGGGTTCGGCTGGCACGAGGACCCCGAACGCCGCCCCGACGTCGACGCCTTCCTCGCCGAGCAGGCCCGCTGGTACCACCACGCCATCGAGTGCTTCGGACCCGAGCGCTGCATGTTCGAGTCCAACTTCCCGGTCGACAAGCTGTCGGTCGACTACGCGGTGGTGTGGGCCGCCTTCGAGGTGATCGCCGAGCGCTACACCCCTGCCGAACAGGACGCCCTGTTCGCCGGCACGGCCCGGCGCACCTACCGGCTGTAGCCGCGGCCTTGCCGCCGCCGGGCCGGGGTGCGAACATCTGTTCGTGCCCCACGCCCGCCCCCTCGGAGAGGCGACCATCCTCCACGCCGACCTCGACGCCTTCTATGCGTCGGTCGAGCAGCGCGACGACCCCGGCCTGCGCGGCCGACCGGTGATCGTGGGCGGCGGGGTGGTCCTGGCCGCCAGCTACGAGGCCAAGGCCCGCGGGGTGCGCACGGCGATGCCGGGCCGCCTGGCGCGCCGGCTGTGCCCCGACGCGGTGGTGGTGCCACCCCGCATGCGGGCCTACAGCGAGGCCAGCCGCGCCGTGTTCGCCGTGTTCGACGACACCACCCCGCTGGTCGAGGGGCTGTCGATCGACGAGGCCTTCCTCGACGTGGGTGGCCTGCGACGGCTGCGCGGCGAGCCGGTCGAGATCGCCACCCGCCTGCGGGCCGAGGTCCTCGAGCGCGTCGGGCTGCCCATCACCGTGGGCGTGGCCCGCACCAAGTTCCTCGCCAAGGTGGCCAGCGGGGTCGCCAAGCCCGACGGGCTCCTGGTGGTGCCACCCGAGCACGAGCTCGACTTCCTCCACCCGCTGCCCGTCGAGCGGCTCTGGGGCGTCGGCGCCGTGACCGCCGAGAAGCTCCACGCCCGGGGCCTGCGGCTCGTCGGCGAGGTGGCCGCCCTCCCCGAGGAGGCCCTCGTGGCGATGCTCGGGCCGGCGTCGGGACACCACCTCCACGCCCTCGCCCACAACCGCGACCCACGCCGCGTGCAGGTGGGCCGGCGGCGGGGCTCGATCGGCGCCCAGCACGCCATCGGGCGCGGGCCCCACACCCGCGACGACGTGGAGGCCGCCATGGTGGCGCTGGTCGATCGCGTCGGCCGGCGGCTGCGGGCGGCCCACCGCGTCGGCCGCACCGTCGTGCTGCGACTCCGCTTCGACGACTTCGGTCGGGCGACGCGCTCGCACGTGCTGCCCGAGGCCACCGCCCACACGGCCACGATCCTCGCCGCGCTGCAGGCGCAGCTGCGCCGGGCCTGGCCGACGATCGCCGAGCGGGGCATCACGCTGGTGGGCGTCACCGTGGCCGACCTGTCCGACGACCGCGCCGTGCAGCTGGCGCTGCCGTTCGACCGGCACGCCGACGGGGCGCTCGACGCCGCGCTCGACGGGCTGCGCGACCGGTTCGGCACCTCGTCGGTCACCCGGGCCGTGCTGCTCGGGCGCCGCCAGAGCATCGCCGTGCCGCTCCTGCCCGACTGACGGGTGCGTCCCGACGCGCTGCCGGCCAGCGACGCGGGCTCCCGCACGGCGACGACGAGCGTCGGCGGACGCCATCGCGCGGGCCGCCCGACGACGCGAGCACGTGACTGCGGGGCCTGGAAGGATCTGCGGTCGGCAGCCATCCCCCACGCTGACGCCGGCGGCCGCACCGACGGAGGACCCCACCATGCCCGAGATCGCCCCGCTCACCGACCGGCCCGCCTGGCGGGCGCTGCAGGCCCACCACGCCGAGCTGGCCCCCCGCCACCTGCGCGAGCTGTTCGCCGAGGACGCCGACCGAGGCACCCGGCTGACGGCCGAGGCGCTCGGGCTGTACCTCGACTACTCCAAGCACCGCGTCACCGACGAGACGCTGCGCCTGCTCGTGCAGCTGGCCGACGAGTCGGGCCTGCGCGACCACATCGACGCCATGTTCCGGGGCGACGAGATCAACGTGTCCGAGCACCGCTCGGTCCTGCACGTCGCGCTGCGCATGCCCCGCGACGCCACGCTGGTCGTCGGCGGGGTCGACGTGGTCGCCGAGGTGCACGAGGTGCTCGACCGCATGTCCGCCTTCGCCGACGCCGTCCGCTCCGGCGAGTGGAAGGGCTTCACCGGCCAGCGCATCCGCAACGTGGTCAACATCGGCATCGGCGGCTCCGACCTCGGGCCGGTGATGGCCTACGAGGCGCTGCGCTTCTACGCGGCGCGGGACATGACGTTCCGCTTCGTCTCCAACGTCGACTCGACCGACTTCGTGGAGGCCACCCGAGACCTCGACGCCGCCGAGACGCTGTTCATCGTGTCGTCCAAGACCTTCACCACGCTCGAGACGATGACCAACGCCCACTCCGCCCGGGCCTGGACCGTCGACGCGCTGGGCGACGAGGCCGCCGTCGCCCGCCACTTCGTCGCCGTGTCGACCAACGCCGACGGCGTGCGCGACTTCGGCATCGACACCGCCAACATGTTCGGCTTCTGGGACTGGGTCGGGGGCCGCTACTCGATGGACTCGGCCATCGGCCTGTCCACCATGTTGGCGATCGGGCCCGAGCGCTTCGCCGAGCTGCTCGCCGGGTTCCACGCCATGGACGAGCACTTCCGCACGGCCCCGTTCGCCGAGAACCTGCCGGTGCTGATGGGCCTGCTCGCCGTGTGGTACCGCGACTTCTTCGGCGCCCAGACGGTCGGCGTGATGCCCTATGACCAGTACCTGAAGCGCTTCCCCGCCTACCTGCAGCAGCTCACCATGGAGTCCAACGGCAAGCACGTGACCCTCACCGGCGAGCACGTGCAGGCCGACACCGGCGCGGTGTACTGGGGCGAGCCCGGCACCAACGGCCAGCACAGCTTCTACCAGCTGATCCACCAGGGCACGACGCTGATCCCCGTCGACCTGATCGGGTTCGGCCGCACGCTCAACCCGCTGCGCGACCACCACGACCTGCTGTCGTCCAACGTGTTCGCCCAGGCCCAGGCGCTCGCCTTCGGCAAGACCGAGGCCGAGGTGCGCGCCGAGGGCACGCCCGACGACGTCGTGCCCCACCGGGTGATGGAGGGCAACCGCCCCACCAGCGTGATCCTCACCGACGTGATCAGCCCCTACCGGCTGGGCACGCTCGTCGCCCTCTACGAGCACAGCGTGTTCACCCAGGGGACCGTCTGGGGCATCGACTCCTTCGACCAGTGGGGCGTCGAGCTCGGCAAGGTCCTGGCCAAGGCCATCGCCCCCCAGCTCGAGGCGGCCGAGGAGCCCGAGCTCGACCACGACTCGTCGACCAACGAGCTGATCCGCCGCTACCGACGGCTCAAGCAGGGCTGAGCCGGCTGCGCCACCACCGGCGCCGCCCGGCTCACCCGACCGGCTGGTACCAGCCCGACACGTCGGCGACGTAGTGCAGCGACGCCGTGGACTGCCATCGCGACGACCCGCCCGACAGCGTGACCACGTCGCGGTTGGCGACCACCTCGCCCGCCCGGTAGTTGAGGACCGAGGTCGACGGCAGCGGCCCGGTCGGCCAGATGCTCGTGTGACCGGCGGCGTCGGCGCCCACCACCGTGACGTTGACGTCGACGGCGACCGCCGTCGACGGCACCGAGCCCCGGCCGGCGAAGGAGACCGAGGCCGGTAGGCCCCCCGGCCGCGGCCCGAGCAGCCCGCCGGTGCCGTCGCGGGTGTCGTAGGCGCGCTCGGGCGTCACCGCCACGTACTCGGCGCCGCCGGTGCGGGCGCCGGCGGGCCCGTAGACGCCGACGACGTCCACCACGAGGTCGACGGGGCCGCTGTTGTTGTACAGGGCGATCTCCCCGCCGGCCGAGACGGCGGAGACCGTCAGGTTCGCCGCCGTCCGCCCGGGCTGGGGGTTGAGGTTGGACGCCAGCGGCCGGGGTGCGTCGGCCGGGAACACGGTGACGAAGGAGGCGGCCCCGACGTTGGTGGCCGTGACGTTCAGCGCCACCGCCGTCGCCCCGGCGGGCAGCCCGGGCACGAGGAGGCGGCGCACCTCCCCGCTGCCCATCGGGCGGCGCGGACCACCGGTGCCGATGCGCGTGTCGAGCGCCCGGGAGGGCGTCAGGGGCGTGAACAGCGCCCCCGCCGGCTCGGTCGAGGGCGGCAGCGTCGGCACGAACCACCCGATCACGTCGGCGACGAGGTGCACCCGCCCGGAGTTGTTGAACACCTGCACGGTCGACCCCGCGCCGAGCCTGGTCGTCACCATGGCCGGCAGGACCGGCACCCCCGGCGCCGGGTTCAGGTTCGACACCAGCGGACGGCTCTGGCCTCCCGGCCAGACGGTCACGAAGGTCGGCGCCGTCGGGTCCACCGCGGTCACGTTCAGCGCCACCGCGGTCGCCTCCGACGGCACCCCGGCCAGCGGCACCGACAGCGCCTCGCCGGGGCCCACCGTCCCGACCCGGGCGCCGGTGCCGTCGCGGGTGTCGAGCACCCGGCGCGGGGCCGAGGCGACGAACCGGGCGCCACCCGTCGTCACCGTCATCGCCGCCGAGCGCGGCGACGGGGCGGACGCGCCCCGGCCGTTGAGGGCCTCGACGGTGAAGGTGACCGGCGTGCCGGCCGGGATGCCGGCGACGTTGACGGTGGGGGACGGGGTGGTGACCTGCTGGCCGAGCGAGGAGGTCACCCGATAGGCGGTGACGCCCTCCTCGGGGGCCGCCGGCGTCCACCACACCGTCGCCACCCCGCCGGCGCCGATCGCGGCCACCGCCGCCGGCGGGTCGGGCGGGAAGCACGAGCGGGTCCGGGCCAGCGTGAGGTTGATCCGGGCGTTGATGCCCGCCCGGCTCAGGTGCTGGGTGTCCCACAGCAGCGCCGGGTCGGCCGCGGTGAGGGACCGCCAGTCGACCACCGTCACCCCCGGGTGGCGGACCGCGTCGATGCCCGCCATCCACGAGTTGATGGTCCGCTGGATGAGGGCGAGGTCGGCGGCGGCCTGGGGTTCCATGCCCGACGGCAGCTGCTCGGGGACGTTGAACAGCACGCGGCAGCGCACGCCGTCGGTCCGGTCGAGGAGGCGGTCGAAGTCGGCCTTGGCCTGCGGCAGGCGGGACACGTCCGGCGCCCACTCCGACGCCGAGTTCGTGCCGAAGCCGAACGAGATCACGTCGGGGGCGGCCGCCAGCACGGCGTCCACCCGTCCGGACGTGCGCGCCGTCCCGAAGGACTCGCCGCAGTGGGCCCCGTGGATCCAGCCCACCTGCCGGTCGGCGAGGTTGGCGGCCCTCGTCTGCGCGGCGACGCTGTCGCCGATCACGCCGTAGCGGGGGGCGCCGGGCACGAGGTTGGCGGCGACCCCGCCCTGGTCCGAGGCGTCACAGGCCGCCAGCACCTCGAGGTAGCTCTGGGTGCTCGACAGCGCGACCTCGGCGACGTAGGTGCGCTCCCACCAGTGGGGCGCGGCCGCACCCGCGCCCGTCGGCGACAGGAGCAGCGCGAGGCAGGCCACCGTCGCCACCAGGACGGCTCGCCGGCCACCGGTGCGGACCTCGGCGCCCTCCACCGCCACGGGCGCCGACCCTAGACCGTCGCCGCCCGCGAGCGGCCCGTGGTGGCAGGCTGGGCAGATCGACGAGGGGACGAGGGAGGACCGGGTGACGCGTCGCGACGAGGAGCCCGCCGGGACGGCGCCGCACCTCGAGCTGCGGGCCCTGCTGCGGGAGCTGGTGCCACGGCACCGGGCCCGGTGGGGATCGGCCGGCGAGTGGGACGCCCTCGTCGACTTCCAGCGCCAGCTGTCGGCCCACGGCTGGACGGCGCCGGCCTGGCCCGTCGAGCGCGGCGGCAAGGGCCTCGACGTCGAGGAGCAGATCCGCTGCGAGGCCGAGCTCCGCCGCGCCGGTGCGCCGATGCGGGTCGCGGTGTTCGGGGTGAACAACGTCGGGCCGACGATCATGGCCGCCGGGCGACCCGACCAGCAGCACCACGTCGAGGCCATCGCCCGGGTCGACGAGCTGTGGTGCCAGGGCTTCAGCGAGCCCGACGCCGGCAGCGACCTGGCCGGGCTGCGGTGCCGGGCCGAGCCCGACGGCGACGACTTCGTGGTCAACGGCACCAAGGTGTGGACCTCGATCGGCGTGCACGCCACCCACTGCATGCTGCTGGCCCGCACCGACCCCGACGCGGCGAAGCACCGGGGCATCTCGGCGCTCCTCGTGCCGCTCGACCTCGACGGCGTCGAGCGACGCCCGATCCGTCAGATCGACGGCGCCGCCGACTTCGCCGAGGTGCGCTTCACCGACGTCCGGGTCCCGCAGGCCGCGCTGTTGGGCCCGCTGCACGGGGGCTGGCGCGTCACCATGACGACCCTCGGGTTCGAGCGGGCGGGCGTGCTGGCCATCGCCGGCCAGCTCGAGGAGCTCGTCGACGCCTGGATCCGCGGTACGGACCTCTCCGACGACCCGGTGCGGCGCGACCGGGCCGTCGCGCTGTGGAGCCGGGCGCGCATCATGGGATGGACGGGCGAGCGCTCCCTCGCCGCGGCGCGACGGGGTGTCGTCGACGTCAGCGGCGCGCTCATCAAGCTCGCCTGGTCCGAGCTCGACCGGGAGGTGGGCGACGCGATGGCCGACGCCCTCGGACCGACCGCGCTGCTCACCGGCGGTGACGAGGTCGCCCACCTGCTCCGGTCGCGCTCGTCGACCATCGCCGGCGGCACCACCGAGGTGAACAAGAACATCCTCGGCGAGCGCGGCCTCGGGCTCCCCAAGGAGCCGGCGTCGGCGTGATCAGCTGTTGAGCAGCTTGGCCTTCTGGGCCGCGAACTCCTCGTCGGTGAGGATGCCCTGGGCGTGCAGCTCGCCGAGCTGCTTGAGCTGCTCGATGACGTCGCCCTCGCTGGGCGCCGCCGGCGGCGGGGGCGGCGGGGCGGCCTGCTGCGGGGGCGGCGCCGCCTGCTGCTGGTAGGCCTGCTCGCGCTCGGCGTAGATCTGGGCGTCCCGTGACGCGTACTTCTCGGCCTGGCGGCGCTGGACGCGGCCGCTCACGGCGGTGGCGGTGCCGGCGACGACGGCCGTGCGGGCCATTCCTCGGATCAGTCCGGGCATCTCGGTCTCCTGTGGCTCAGCTGTCGGCCTCGGCCGCCTCGAGGGCGTCGAGGGCCTCCATGACGACGGTGGCGGGGATGCGCTCGCTGGCGATGAGCTGCGCATCGGCTTCCAGCGCGGCGGCCACGAACGGCACCGCCCACGCGTTCTCGTAGATGATCAGGGCCGCGACCTTGCCCGGATCCATCACCTCGGCCGACTCGGCGATGTCCTCGTCGCTGACGAGTCCCGACCGGGCCCCGGCGAGCTCGGCGAAGGCCTGCAACGGCTCGGGCAGGTCGGACAGCTCGAGCGACTCGAAGGAGCCGTCCTCGAGCTTGTGGATGACGAGCAGGTCGTACAGGCGGATGGTCCCGGCCTCGACCAGGTCGAGCAGGGCGGCGGCCGCCTTGCCCTGGGCCCTGTCGGCGGAGAACTCGACGAGCACGAAGTCGATGGGGCCGTGCACGTCGGGGGCGGTGTCGGACATCGGGACTCCTCGGTGGGGAGATGACGATCGGTGCCGTCGGCGGGATCGGCGACGCCGGCCTGGCCGGGGGCGGGCACACCCTAGACGACGTCGGCGGGGCGCCGTTCGGCCCAGCCCTCACCCCGCCAGGGCGTCGATGCGCTCCCACAGCCGCGCCTGCTCCTCGTCGAGGCGGGCCTGGGTCGTGGCCCCGATGTTCACCCGGATGACCGGCTCGGTGTTCGACGGCCGCACGTTGCACCACCAGTCCGGGCCGTCGATCGACAGCCCGTCGAGGTGGTCGAGGCGGGCGTCGGCATAGGCGGCCTCCAGCCCCGCCAGCACGGCGGCGCGGTCGGTGACCCGACGGTTGGCCTCCGCCGCGGTGGGGTACACGTCGAAGGGCGCGCGCAGGGCCGACAGCGGGGCGGCGGCGCCGGCCACGAGGTTGACCAGCTCGAGCAGCGAGCGCAGCCCGGAGTCGGTGACGTGCAGGTCGCGGTAGTAGTAGTGCCCCGACAGCTCGGCGGCGAACACGGCGTCGACGGCCCGCATGGCCGGCTTGATGATGGCGTGGCCGACCCGGGTGCGCTGCGGCACGCCACCGTGCGCGGTGATCACCTCGGGCAGGGCCCGCGACGCGCGCAGGTCGTACAGGACGGTGGCCCCGGGCGCACCCTCGAGCATCCGCAGCGCCAGCAGGCCACCGAGGGTCCCGGGACCGAGGCGATCGCCGGTCTCGTCGACCGCCACCAGCCGGTCGGCGTCGCCGTCGTAGGCGACGCCGAGGTCGAGGCCGCGGTCGACCACCAGCTGCGAGAGCGACGCCGTGGCCGACTCGTCGAGCGGGTTGCCCGAGTGGGCCGGGAACCGGCCGTCGGGCGTGGTGTTGAGGAACCAGACCTCGACGTCGGCGGACTCGGCGGGGTCGACCGTGGCGAAGAGCCGCTCGGTGTCGACGCCGCCGACGCCGCACGACGCGTCGACGGCGATGCGCAGCGGGCGGGCCGGGCGCAGGTGCGCCCGCAGGGCGGCGACGTAGGGCTCGAGCCGGTCGATGCGGCCGGTGCGCTCGTCGACCACCGGCGCCGGCGGCGGGTCGCCGTCGGTCAGCGCCCGTCGCACCGTGGCCTGGATCTCGGGGAGGCCGTGCTCGACCGACAGCGGCTTGGCGTCGTCGGCGCACAGCTTCAGGCCGTTGTGCTCGGGCGGCAGGTGGCTGGCGGTGACGGTGACCGGAGCCGTCGAAGCCGCCCTCGGCGCCGACCCAGTAGGTCATGGGCGTGGTGGCCAGGCCGAGGTGCACGACGTGGTGGCCGCCTTCGCGCAGGCCGACGCTGACGGCTTCGCTCAGGGCCACCGACGTCAGACGGGCGTCGTGGCCGACGAGGAACCGACCCGGGTGGTCCGAGGCGACGAAGTCGCCGTAGGCGCGGGCGATGCGCCGCACGGTCGGCGTGTCGAGGTTCTCGCCCACCACGCCGCGGATGTCGTAGGCCCCGAAGATCTCGTCCAGCCGGTCGGCCACCGCCGCTCCCTCCTGCTGCCTCGTAGGGGTGGCGACGGAGCGCGAGGGTCCCGCTTCGCGGGTCGGCCCGCTCGACGCCGACGCGCACGGTACCGCCGGGTGACCGGTGCGCCACCTCCACACCGACCGACGCGCGGACGAGCGGGGTGCCGTGACCAGGTCAGGCGGCGATGGTGTGGCGGTCGCCGCTCGGCCTCGACGGGTGGGCCGTGCCGTCACCGGTCTCGACCACGAGCCGGACCAGCTCGACGCAGGTGGAGACCACGACGCCGAACGCAGCGACGATGATGACCGTGCGAGCCAGGGGCTCCCAGAACGAGGCGTACCCCGAGAAGTCGAACGGGAAGATCTGCCAGGTCTCCACCGCGACGATCAGGCTGACGACGTTCATGGCGATCTGCCCGACGTGCTTGAACCACGGCGGGTCGGACGCGGCCCACAGCAGGTTGACCACCGCGGACAGCAGCAGCGACACCGCCACGAACGGCAGCAGGTCGTCGAAGGCGTCGGTCAGGAAGGCCGGCCAACCCCAGCCGAGGAGGTGGCCGGCGACCCACAGCATCGCCACGTTGACGAGGGCGGCCACGACGTAGCCGACGCGGCGGCCGGCCGTCGGATGGCCCGGATGGGTGAGCGTGAGGTCGGCCATGGCGCCTCCTCGGTCCTCTCCACCGCCGTCACCATGGTGCGCCCGTCGACCGACGCCGCCACAGAGGCCTTCGTCCCGAGTCGCCCCCGGCGCGGCACCGCGCGATCGACGGGACCGGCGCGCGGCCGGGTGGGGAGTGGTGTCGCAGCCGGCCTGGTGCACCACGGGACCGCCGGACGACGGCGCCACGCTCCCCTACGATCCGATCGGAGCCGGACGACCGACCGGCGTGACGCGACGGGGAGCGACGCGATGACCTTCGGAGCGACCACCACGACCGACGAGGTGCTCGAGGGCGTCGACCTCTCCGGGACCGTGGCGGTGGTGACCGGGGCGACCAGCGGCCTCGGCCTCGAGACGGCCCGGGCGCTGGCCGCCCACGGCGCCACCGTGGTCCTGGCGGCTCGCGACAACGGCAAGCTCGCCGACGCCGCCGCCACGCTCGCCGAGCAGGTGCCCGACGCGAGCGTCGACACCCAGGTCCTCGACCTCGCCTCGCTGTCCGCGGTGCGGGCGGCGGCCGGCGAACTGGTGGCCCGCCACCCGCGGATCGACCTGCTGGTCAACAACGCCGGGGTGATGGCCTGTCCCCTCTCGCGGACGGCTGACGGCTTCGAGATGCAGCTCGGCACCAACCACCTCGGCCACTTCCTGCTCACCAACCTCCTGCTGCCAGCGCTGCTGGCCGCGCCCGCGCCCCGGGTCGTGTGCCTGTCGTCGGCCGGGCACCTCGAGTCGCCGATCCGGTGGGAGGATCCCAACTTCGAGCGCACGGAGTACTTCAACTGGACGGCCTACGGGCAGTCCAAGACGGCGAACGCCCTGTTCGCCCTCGAGCTCGACCGCCGCTACGCCGACCAGGGCCTGCACGCCTACGCCGTGCACCCCGGGATGATCATGACGCCGCTGGCGCGCCACATGACCGACGCCGACTTCGCGTGGATGGCCGAGCGGGCCGACAAGGCCCGTCAGGCGGCCGAGGCGCGAGGTGAGCCGACGGGCGGCGGCATGTCGTTCAAGTCGGTGGAGGCCGGGGCCGCCACCACGGTGTGGGCGGCCACCGCCCCCGAGCTGGTCGACCACGGCGGGGCCTACCTGGCCGACTGCGCCCTGGGCCGACCCGACGACGGCACCGTCGCCCGGGCGAACGCCGTCGCCCCCTGGGCCCGCGACCCCGAGGCCGCCACCCGCCTCTGGGACCTCTCGGTCCAGCTGGTCGGCCTCACCGAGTGAACGGTCCGGCGCCGTCGGTTCGCACCACCCGACGTCGACGCCGTGGGCCGCCGGGGCGGTCGACGATTCGGGCCGGGTGGGCGAGCCCCGGCCGCCGGCCGGGACCTACGCTGCAGGCCATGTCCATCGCCATCACCGAAGACCACCGCGCCCTGGCCGACACGGCCGCCGACTTCCTCGCCAAGCGCGACGCCCGGGGCGACGCGCGGGCGCTGCTGGAAGCCCCCGAGGAGGGCCTGCCGTCGTGGTGGGGCGACCTGGCGGGGCTCGGCTGGCTGGGCCTGCACGTGCCCGAGGCCGATGGCGGCTCGGGCTACGGGCTCGAGGAGCTGGTCGTCGTGGTCGAGCAGCTCGGCTCGGCGGTGGCACCCGGACCGTTCGTCCCCACCGTCATCGCCAGCGCGGTGCTGGCCTCGGTCGGCGGCGACGAGGCCGGCGAGCTGCTGCCCGGGCTGGCCGACGGCTCGGTGATCGGGGCGGTGGCCCTCGGTGGCGAGGTGACGGTCGCCGACGGCGCCGCTTCGGGCGACGCCGGCAACGTGCTCGGCGGCGGCCTCGCCGACGTGCTCCTGCTGGCGGCCGGCGACGACGTCGCCGTGGTCCGGGTGGGAGACGGCGTCGCCGTCGAGGTGCCGGCCAACATGGACCCCACCCGTCGCACCGCCCGCGTCCGCGTCGACGCCGCCCCGGCGGCCGTGCTGCCCGGCGCCCGGCAGCTGCTGACCGACCTCGCCCGGGTCGTCCTGGCCGCCGAGGCCACCGGCATGGCCCGCGAGTGCACCGACATGGCCGCCGGCTACGCCAAGGAGCGCATCCAGTTCGGCCGGCCCATCGCCATGTTCCAGGCGGTCAAGCACCACTGCGCCAACATGGCCGTGGCCACCGAGCTGGCCACCAGCGCGGTGTGGGACGCCGCCCGGGCCGCGGCCACCGGGGGTGACCAGCTCACCTACGCCGCCGCGGTGGCCGCCACCATCGCGGCGCCGGCGGCCGACCTGTGCGCCAACCTGAGCACCCAGGTCCACGGCGGCATCGCCATCACCTGGGAGCACGACGCCCACCTGTTCATGCGGCGAGCCACCGTGCTGCTCGGCTACCTCGAGCCGGACCGGGCCGCCGCCGACCTGGTCGACCTCACCCGCCGGGGCGTCAGCCGCGAGAAGGCGGTCGAGCTGCCGCCGGAGGCCGAGGCGATCCGTGACGAGGTGCGGGCGTTCGCCGAGCGGGTCGCGGGCCTGCCCGCCGACGAGCAGCGCACGGCGATGATCGACGCCGGCTACGCCATGCCGCACTGGCCGAAGCCGGGAAGAGCCCGCTGGCGCCGTCGAGCAGCTGGTGGTCGAGCAGGAGTTCGCCGCCGCGGCATCAAGCGACCCGCCTACAGCATCACCGGCTGGGCGATCCTCACCTTGATCCAGCACGCCACCGACGACCAGGTGGCCCGCTGGGTCCGGCCGGCGCTCGACCAGGAGGTGATCTGGTGCCAGCTGTTCTCCGGAGCCTGAGGCGGGCTCGGACGCCGCCGGCGTCAAGACGAAGGCCACCCGGGTCGACGGCGGCTGGCTGGTGAACGGCCAGAAGGTGTGGACCAGCGGCGCCCACGTCGCCGGCATGGGCTTCGCGACCGTGCGGACCAACCCCGACGTCCCGAAGCACGAGGGCATCACCACGATGGTGATCGACATGCACGCCGACGGCGTCGAGGTCCGTCCCCTGGAAGATGACCACGGGCGGCTCGGAGTTCAACGAGGTCTTCTTCGACGACGTGTTCGTGCCCGACGACGACGTCGTGGGGCCCGTCGACGGCGGCTGGACCGTGGCCCGGGCCACCCTCGGCAACGAGAGCGTCAGCATCGGCGGCGGCGACGGCGGCATGGCGATGCCGGGCAGCGCGCTGGTCGAGCCCTTCGACGCCCACCCCGAGCGGGTCGCCGGCGGCGCCGGGCGCATCGGCCGCTACATCGCCCAGTACCAGGCGATGGGCCTGCTCAACCTGCGCAGCGCCAACCGCTGTCGCCGGCGGCGAGCCCGGGCTCGAGGGCGCCATCACCAAGCTGGTGCTGTCCGAGCTGGGCCACGAGGCCGCCGCCGTGATGACCGAGCTGCACGGCCCCGACGCCGCCTTCATGGAGGGCGCGGCGGCGATGACCAACTTCTTGGTGCTCATGCACCGCGGCCTGTCGATCGCCGGTGGCACGTCGGAGATCAAGCGCAACCAGATCGGCGAGCGCATCCTCGGCCTTCCCCGCGACCCGCTCATCAAGTAGGGGTGGCCTGCGGGGTCCCGCACGCCTTCGGTGGGGCCTTGGCGCTCGCCTACTACGCCGAGCCGCGCGCCACGATCGACATCGACGTGAACGTGTTCGTTCCGGTCGACCGGGCCGACGACGTGCTCGGACCGCTCGCGCAGCTGGGCGCCGACGTCGCCGACGGCTGCGACGACGGCCCACCGGGACGGACAGGTCCGCGCGCCGTGGGACGGGACCGAGATCGACCTGTTCTTCTCGTACGACCCCTTCCACGACGCGCTGCCAGAGCGGTCTGCGAGGTGCCCTTCGCCGATTCGACGCTGCCGATCCTCTCGGCCGCCCACCTCACCGTGTGCAAGGTGCGATTCGACCGGCCGAAGGACTGGGTCGACATCGACGCCATGCTCGCCCTCGGCACGTCGATCGATGCCGCCGAGGTGCTGCGCTGGGTGGGTCGCATCGCCGGCGACGACGACCCCCGCTTCGATCGCATCGCCGCGGTGCTGTCCACCTCGGGTTGAGCGAGCCCGCTCGGACCACCTGCCGACGCACCGCGCTCGAACGGCACCCGAGTGCCGAGGCGCGGTTCGGCCACGACCATGGCGCGTCCCCCGATCGCGGTCAGGAGAGCAGCGTGGCTACGGCCTCGCGGCCCCCGCCGCCGACGCCTCGGCCCGGGCCTTGATGCCCCGCAGCATCTTCTGGGTCATGACGAAGCTGACGAGGCCGATGGGCGACATGGCCAGCTCGGTCAGCCGGCTGCCGAAGGCCGTCCGCTCGCGCACGAGCAGCCGCGACCTCCCGCCCGGCAGCGGTCGCACCACGAAGGTCCAGAGGAACTCCCACTTGAGCTGCTCGTCCCGACCGACGGGCCGACCGGCCTTCACGTCGCCGACCTTCATCACCAGCGCCTCGCCCGGCAGGACCTCCAGCACGTACCAGCCGCCCGACCCCTTGGCATCGGCGTAGACGAGGTCACCGACCGACCGCTCCTGCCACGCGGGCACGATCACGTCGGCGTTGTGGATCTGCAGGCCGAACAGGTTCTCGAGCCACTCGTAGGAGTAGAAGCCGCCGCGATCGGCACCGAGCTGCACGATCCACGGCCACACGGCCTCGGGCGGGGCCTCGACCGTGATGGCCCGGGTGACCTGGACGGCCGGCTCGGCCACGAGCCCGTCCCCCGGCAGACCCATGGCGACCTCCTCGTCGGTGGCGCCCCACCGCTCGTGCCAGGGGTCCAGGACCTTCTTCCAGGCCGCGATCGACGCCGCCCCGGCGATGGTGACGACCGGCACCCAGCGCTTCATGGCACCACCTCCCCGGCGAGGGCCTCGGCGCCACTCGCCGGTCCCATGGTCACGCCGACGGCCCCGATCCGCCAGGGTCGGAGGTCGCTGGCCCGCCCCGACCCGCGCTCACGCGTGCGCGCCGTCGGCCGCGGCCAGGGTCACCCGCCGACGCAGGGTGAGCAGCATCTTGCGCATCATGGCGAAGTCGCCCAGCTCGATGAGCGGCACGGTCAGCAGGGCACCGGGCGAGAGGCGGTAGCGCACCTTCAGCCGGGTCACGACGCGCGTCCGGTCGCCCTCGACCGGGTGCAGGACCCACGACCACGTGGAGTCGGGCTTCTCCCACACGAGGACGTGCGGCACGTCGAGCTCGGCGATCCGGAAGGACGTGTCGGTGGTCGGCGGGTTCGCCATCGGCGCCACCACGTCACCGACACCGAGGTGCTGCCACTGCTCGAGCACGTGGTCGGCGCTGGGGCGCCCGAGGTTGTCGAGCAGGTCGTAGCTGTAGAAGCCCGCCCGGTCGATGCCGACCTGCAGCAGCCACGGCCACACGTCGGACGGCGGGGCGTCGACGGTGATGGCGCGCGTGGCGGTGAAGTGCGACGGCTCGACGAGGTCGTCGCCGGGCATCGGTGCGTGCACCTCGGCGGCCGTCGCGCCCCAGCGCAGGTGGAGGGGCCGGATGGCCGGCGTCACGGCCATGAGCCCGAGCGCGGCGGCGGTGGCGGCGATGCGGTGCGGTGCGTCGTCGGCCTCGGCGAGGTGTCGGCCCTCGGCCCGGTCCTTCACCCCCTGCAGCATCTGGCGGGCCATGACGTGGTCGGCGGGGATCAGGGCCAGCCAGTAGGCGGCGGCCAGCCACCGAGGCCCGAGCCGGGCCCGGGACCGGAAGTGGAACCGCGTGCGGCCGCCGCCCAGGTCGCGCAGGACGAAGGACCACGACCAGTCGATCTCGGCGTGGTAGCGGTCCCGGAAGTCCGGGGGAAGGTGCGAGCGCGAGTGCAGGACCAGGTGGCGCCCGGGCTCGAGCTCGTCGACGACGAAGTAGCACTCGGTCGAGGGATCGCCGTCGAGCACGTGGTCGCCGATTGCGAGGTCCTGCCACTCGGGGTGGATCCGGTCGGCGGCGGCCTCGTTGGCGGGGAACAGCAGCAGGTCGACCCATCGGGCGGTGTACCAGCCGCCGCGGTGCCAGCCCATCTGCACCAGCCACGGCCACACGGCCGACGGCGGGGCGTCGATCGTGACCGCGTGGTCGGTGACGAACTGGGGCTCGCCCACCAGCCCGTCGCCGGGAAGGGGCGCCGCCCGCTCGGCCCGGGTGGAGCCGGAGGTGCGTCCCAGCCACTGGAGGGTGCCGTAGCCGAGCCCGACGCCGGCCAGCGTGGCGCTCGTGATGCGTGATGGTCGCCTGCGCATGGGGGGAGGTCGCCCGGGCCGACCGGCGATGGGCGACCGGGCCATCGTAGAGAAGGTCGGCGGGACGTCCGGCGCCCGGCCGGCGACGAAGGTGGGCCCGACGTCGGAGGGCGATCCCTCAGTGCACCTCGGCGCGCCAGCCGACGAGCAGGTCGGCGAGGGCGTCGGGCGCCTCGGCGGGCGGGAGGTGACCCACGCCGTCGAGCACCTCGAAGCGGGCGTGGAGCAGCTCGGCCGTGCGCCGTCCCTGCTCGATCGGGAACAGCGGGTCACCGGCGCCCCACACCACGAGGGTGGGGACCGTGATCGTGCTGGCGACCTCCTCGATCGGGCCGTAGAGGGCGGCGAGGTCGCGCAGCACGCCGGCGAAGAGGATGCGGATCGTCGTCGCCTCGCCGCCGTCGTTGACGTGCAGCCGCGTCCCCGGCGCCACCGAGAAGCGACCGGCGAGCACCTTCAACGACAGGGCCGAGAACAGGGCCCGCTCGGCCACCCAGCCGACCACCGGCACGAGCACCAGCGACAGCGGCAGCGTGATCGGCGTGTCACCGAAGGCGTTGGTGTCGGCGACGACGAGGGCGCCCACCAGGTCGGGGCGGCGATCGGTGAGCGTGATGGCCACCGGCCCGCCGTAGTCGTGGCCGACGACGGTGGCGTCCCGCACGCCCATCCGGTCGAGCACGGCCGCGAGGGCGTCGGCCTGCGCCGCTGCCCACAAGCCGTCGAAGTCGGTGGGGCGCGGGCTGGCCCCGAAGCCGAGCAGGTCGGGCACGAGCACCCGCGCGCCGGCCTCGGCCAACCGCCCGGCCACCCCCCGCCAGTCGTCGGCGCCGCCGGGGAACCCGTGGAGCAGCACGTACGTGGGGTCGCCGTCGGCGGGCCCGTAGGTGGTGAGGTGCATGAGCACCAGTCTCCGCGGATCACTTGAGAATTTCAAGT
>JAWKIW010000026.1:0-47691 GCA_041394145.1 Acidimicrobiales bacterium | reverse complement strand
GGGACCGGTCGGTGGGCGGGGCGCTTGGGGCGGTCGCCGTTGGTGCGGACGCCGGCGTCGGCCTGGGCCTCGGTGAGGAAGGAGGACGACATGGTCAGATCTCGACCCCCGCGCCCGAGCGGCTCCGGCTGACGATGACCGAGGCCAGCATGTTGACGGCCAGGGTGATGACGAACAGCACCAGGCCGGCAGCCATGAGACCCGACACGGTGAAGTCGTCGCCGCCGGCCCGGTTGGCGATGAAGCCCGACACGGTGGCCCCGCCGTTCTGGAGGATCTTGACCGAGATCTCCGGCACCTGGGGCAGCAGGAGGGCGACGGCGATGGTCTCGCCGAGCGCGCGGCCGAGCCCCAGCATCGAACCACCGATGATCCCGCCCTTGCCGAAGGGCAGCACGACCGTCTTGATCATCCCCCAGCGGGTGCCGCCGAGGGCGAGCGCGGCCTCCTTCTCGCCGGGCGGCGTCTGGGCGAACACCTCGCGCACGACCGACGCCTGGATGGGCAACACCATGAGGCCCACCACGATGCCGGCGATGAAGATCGACCCCGTGAGGTTGGCGTTGTCGTCGGTGGCGAAGAACGGGATCCAGCCGAAGGTGTTCGTCAGCCACTGGGAGATCGGGACGATGAGGTCGGTGAGGTACAGGAAGCCCCACAGGCCGAACAGGAGGCTGGGCACCGCCGCGAGCAGGTCGACGAGCGCGATCAGCCAGCGCCGGGCCCGGGCCGATGCGTACTCGGTGATGAACAGCGCGGCCACGATCCCGAGGGGGATGGCAATGGCCACGCCGACGAGGGCGACGAGCACCGTGCCGAGCATGAGGCCGGCGACCCCGATGCGGGGCGGGGAGACGTCGGTGCGCCACTCGGTTCGGGTCAGGAACGTCCAGAAGCCGGTGACGTTGATGGCGTCGCGGCTCTGCCACAGCAGGAAGAACCCGACGATCGTCAGCAGGAACAGCACGAACAGGCCCGACGCCAGGGTGACGCCGTTGAAGACCTTGTCGACGGTCCCCGGGACGTCCTCGACCTCCCTCGGGGTCGGACCGGTGACGCCCGGCGGCTCGGGCGGCTCGTGGCTCTCGTCGGTGGTGACGGCCTGTGCCATGCGCTGTCGACGGTGCTCGTGCGGGGGGAAGGGGCGGGAGGACTCGTTCGAGCGCGCCGAAGGCCTCGCCCGGACCGCGGCGAACCTACAAGTGGCAGGCAGCCATCAATCGACGAGCAGGCCAACGGGAGGTGAACGGAGGACCAATCCCGTGACGGACCACTCCGGCCGTGGTGGACGGGCCGAACGGCCACCCGTCCACGGGCGGGTCTAGGGCACCGGACCGGGTCCCCGGTGCCCGAAGTCGTCGACGACGTCGACGTCACGCTGATAGGAGATCGCCGTGCTCGCCCGGGCCATCGGGACCCAGCGGATCTCGTCCACCTCGTCGTCGGGACGGAAGGCACCGTCGCCGTCGACGACGGTCATGGCCCAGTAGCGCACCACCTTCGGCCGGCCCTTGTTGTCCCGGTAGCGCACCGACCGCAGCTCCCGGCCGAGCTCGCAGCGATAGCCCGTCTCCTCCTCGACCTCCCGCAGGGCCGCCTCCGCATGACCCTCACCGGGATCGAGCTTGCCCTTGGGCAGGCTCCAGTCGTCGTAGCGCGGCCGGTGCACCACGAGCACCTCGACGCCGTGCCCGTCCGGCGCATGGCGCCAGACGACCCCGCCCGCCGCCTGGACCACCCCGTCGCCGTCGATGACCGGGCTCACGAGGCGGCCGCCGCCGCCCGCTCGGCATCGACGCCGGTGGCCTCGCCCCACCAGACCGGCCACGACGCCGTCAGGTGGGCGGTGCGTCGTCGGGCCTCGCCGAGGAGCTGACCCAGGGCGAGCACCTGGGGTCTCGGTGCCCCCAGGGCGAGGCCCCGGAGGCGGTCCTCGACCAGCAGGGCGTCGCGGAGCTGGTCGAGGTGGGCGAGGAGCGACTCGAGCCGGTCGGCGCGGCCGGCCGATTCGTCGGACCCGGGCGCGGCGACCAACGCCGCCGCCCACGCCCGGCGGACCTTCGGTCGGAGATCCTCGAGCTCGCGGCCCTGGTCGCGACCGTCGACGCCGAGCGACGTGACCGCGTGGCACAGCTTGGTCCAGGCCGCAGCGGCCAGCTCGGAGGCCGAGGGCAGCGGCGCGCCCAGGGCGTCGGTGCCGTCGGGCGGGCGTGTCGCGAACGAGACCAGGCCGACGAGCAGCTCGGTGTGCGCCGGCGACGCCAGCCGTGCCGAGAGCAGCTGCTCTGCCGCGTCGGCATCGACGGTGGCCTCGTGCACGAGCGGCTCGAGGACCTCGCGGTCGTCGTCGGCGAGCAGCACCGCATCGGCGCAGCGTGGCGGCGACGACGAGGAGTCGTGGGCCCGCAGCAGGGGCGCCGACAGCCGGCGCAGCACGGCACGAGCCTCGTCGGACGCCTCCCGGTCGAGGAGCGGACGGGCGACGCGCAGCTGGGCCCGCACGGCGCGCTCGCTGCGGAGCATGGCGGCCACCGGTGCAGCCATGTCGACGTGCTCGTCGACCCACAGCGCCATCCGCACCCGAACGTCGGCGTCGAGCAGCTCGGCGACCCGGGCCGCAGGGCGCCCGCCAGCAGCGCCGGCGTGTCGGCGTCGGCGGCGGGGCCTCACCCGGCGGATCCGGCGCGACGTGGGCCGCCGGACCGATGGCCTGCGCCGCCTTGCTCACGGCGGGGACAGGCCGGCGCCGGCGCTCGAGCTGCGCGACCGTGCCGGCGACCGCGGCCAGCCCGACCTCGACCTCGACCTGGGGTCCGGCTTCGACCTCGAGCTCGCGGAAGGATGCGACCGGCGCCGAGGTGTCGGCGGGGTCCCACACCGCGACGTCGTCGTCGGTGGCTTCGGCCAGCACGACGCCGGTGGCGCCGAGGAGGCGGTGCCGGCGGCGCACCGTGTGCAGGCGGCCACCGGGACCAGGGAACGGTCGCGCACCCAGGGCACCACCACCGCAGCGAGCGAGGCCGGCACCGCCTCCCCGTCGTCGTGGACGTCGAGCTCGCGACGCTCGAGCAACGCTGCCCGGCTGGACCCGGGTTCGGGCTGGCCGAGCTCGTTGGGCAGCTTCAGCGTCCACACCGTGCCGGCGGGCTCCCGGCGACGCCGGAGGCTCGCCCCCCGGCGGATCAGGTCGAGCTCGGCGGTGTCGACGTACAGGGCGTCGAGCTCGATGGTGTCCCGGTCCACCGTGCCCACGTCGTCGACGACGGACAGGTCCGGCAGCTCGAAGCCGTCGGGCGCCGACAGCTTGACCTCGCGCTCGACGGCGGTGGTCACCGTTCGCCTCGGTCAGCCGCGGCGTCGGGCGAGCGCCAGCTCCTGCAGGCGCACGTGGGTGTCGAGCCGGCCGCCGGCGGGCAGCTTCGACCAGGTCGCATCGTGGAGCAGCCAGGCCAGCGAGTCGTCGGCCAGGTTGACCTCGATGATCTGGGCGAGCTCGGCCTGCAGGTCGGGGTCGAGCACCGGGGTCAGCGCCTCCACCCGGCGGTCGAGGTTGCGGGGCATGAGGTCGGCCGACCCGATGTAGTAGACGGGGCCCCCGTCGTCGCCGCCGTGGGCGAAGTGGTAGATGCGGGCGTGCTCGAGGTAGCGGCCCACGATCGAGCGGACGCGGATGTTGTCCGAGAGGCCGGGCACGCCGGCCCGCAGGCAGCAGATGCCCCGCACGATCAGGTCGATCTGCACGCCCGCCTGGGACGCCTCGTACAGGGCGTCGATCATGCCGGGGTCGACGAGGCTGTTCATCTTGATGGTGATGCGGCCGGCGCCGCCCGGTGCCGCCGTCTCGTTCTCGATGAGCGCCCGGATGCGGGGCCGCAGGTCGCGCGGCGCGACCAGCAGCTTGCGGTACTGCACATCGCGTCCGAAGCCGGTGAGGAAGTTGAACAGCTGCGTCAGGTCCGAGCCCAGGTCCGGGTCGCAGGTCAACAACCCGAGGTCCTCGTACAGGCGCGCCGTCTTGGGGTTGTAGTTGCCGGTGCCGATGTGGCAGTAGCGACGGACGCCCTCGCTCTCCTCCCGCACGACCAGCGTCGTCTTGGTGTGGGTCTTCAACCCGACCAGCCCGTACACGACGTGCACGCCGGCCTTCTCCAGCTCTCGGGCCCACTCGATGTTGGCCTCTTCGTCGAAGCGGGCCTTGAGCTCGACGAGGGCCACGACCTGCTTGCCCCGCTCGGCAGCCACCTTGAGCGAGTGGATGATCGAGGAGTCACGGGTGGTGCGGTACAGCGTCAGCTTGATCGTCAGCACCTTCGGGTCGAAGGCCGCTTGGCGGATGAACTCCTCGACCGTGGTGGTGAACGAGTCGTACGGGTGGTGCACGAGCAGGTCGCCCTTGCGCAGCTGGCGGAAGATGTCGACGGTCCGCTCGTCCTCCTCGCGGGCGAGCCGGGCCGGGGTGATGGGCACCCAGGTGTCGTCCTTCAGGTCGGGGCGGTCGAGCCCGTGGACCGACCACAGCCCGCCGAGGTCGAGCGGCCCGGCGTGCTCGTACACGTCCTCGTCGTCGACGTCGATCTCGCGGCAGAGCAGCTCGCGGATCTCGTCGGACATGTCCATCTCGATGTCGAGGCGCACGGCGCGGCCGAACCGGCGGCGGCGCAGCTCCA
This sequence comes from Acidimicrobiales bacterium, assembly GCA_041394145.1. Classification (GTDB taxonomy): domain Bacteria; phylum Actinomycetota; class Acidimicrobiia; order Acidimicrobiales; family Acidimicrobilacustridaceae; genus JAWKIW01. Next base: position 43,024 of record JAWKIW010000026.1, on the reverse strand, counting down.
TCTCGACGGCCGCGAGGAGGTCTTCGGCCTCCTCCTCCTCGACGGTGAGATCGGCGTTGCGGGTGACCCGGAAGGCGTAGTGCGAGTCGATCTCCATGCCCGGGAAGAGGGTCTCGAGGTGCGCGGCGATCACCTGCTCGAGCGGGATGAAGCGCTCACCGTCGGGCATCACCACGAAGCGGGGCAGCAGGTTCGGCACCTTGACCCGGGCGAAGCGGCGGGCCCCGGTGTCGGGGTCGCGCACCAAGATGGCGAGGTTCAGCGAGAGATCCGAGATGTACGGGAACGGGTGGCCCGGATCGACCGCCAGCGGCGTGAGCACGGGGAAGATGCGCGTCTCGAAGACGTCGTCGAGGAACTTGCGGTCGTCCTCGTCGAGATCGACCCACCGCGAGAAGATGATCCCCCGTTCGGCGAGCGCCGGCACGATCCGGTCGAGGAAGATCCGCTCGGACCGCACCACCAGCTGTTCGACGCGGTCACGGATGTCGAGCAGCTGCTCGGCGGGGGTGCGGCCGTCGGGCGACCGCTTGGTGAGCCCGGCCGCCACCTGGTCGGCGAGGCCCGCCACCCGGACCGGGAAGAACTCGTCGAGGTTCGTGGAGAAGATGGCGACGAACTTGACCCGCTCGAGCAGCGGCTGGCGCTCGTCCTCGGCGAGGGTCAGCACCCGCTCGTTGAAGTCGAGCCAGGAGAGCTCCCGGTTGAGGAAGCGGCCGGCGCCGTCGCTGCTCGGCGTGCCGTCGACGGGCGCCGGGTGCGTCACGTCGTCGGTCACCTCGTCCATGCGGCCACCCTAGAGCCTGCCTGCCCGATGCGAAGGAGCGGGCACCGGGGATTCATCCGACGGCAACCTCGGCAGCACCACCCGGGGGTGCCTCAGCCCTCGGTGGCCGGGACCGGCTCCTCCTCGGGGATGCCCAGGTCCCACTCGAGCAGCAGGTTCTCCCGCTCGGCGTCGCGGGCGACCCGCTCGCGGTTGCGGCGGAACTGCGGGTCGTGCGGCGGCAGGAGGAGCAGTCGGGCCATCACGCGAGACCGGAACTCGTCGATCATCTGCCGGTCGCCGAAGTCGGACCGGATCTCCCAGTGCGGCGCGACCGGCCCGAGGTACACGATCTTCACGTGGCCCCGTGGCGGCTCGTTGGTCGGTTCGCTGAGATCGGACATGACGGCTCCGGGTCGGACGGTGACGGGGGACGGGTCATCCTACCGGACGGCCCGGGTCGGCTCCCCGCAGCCTCAGCCGCCCGAGTCGCGACGGCTCTTCAGGGTCACCACGACCGTCGTGCGCTGCCCGTTGCGCTCGTACTCCACCGTGAGGCTGTCGCCCGGCACCATCGAGCGGATCGCCGCCCCCACGTCCGCCGACGAGGTGACGGCCTGGCCGCCCACCTTCACGATCACGTCGCCCGGCTGGATGCCCGACTCGGCGGCGGCGGACCCCTCGGTCACGTCCTGGACGAACGCGCCCTCCTTGGTCGTGACCTGGTAGCGCTCGAGGGTCGACGCGTTGGTGTCGGCGACCGACGTGGTGCTCACGCCCAGGAAGGCGGTGTCGGGGGTGATCGTCCCGCCCCCGCGCTTGAGCTCGTCGATCAGCGGCTTGATGCCGTCGATCGGGATGGCGAACCCGATGTTCTGCGCGTCGCTGATGATGGCCGTGTTGATGGCGACGACCTGTCCGGCGGCGTTGAGCAGCGGTCCGCCGGAGTTGCCCGGGTTGATGGCGGCATCGGTCTGGATGAGGTTCTGCAGGGTCACGTTCGGCGCCTGGATCGTGCGGTCCTTGGCGGACACGATGCCCTCGGTGACGCTGGGGGTCCCGCCGAGGTTCAGCGCGTTGCCGATGGCCACGACGTCGTCGCCGACCTTGACGTCCTCGGAGCTGCCGAGCTCGGCGGCCGACAGCTCGCCGGGATCGTCGATGCGCACCAGCGCGACGTCGCTGTCGGGCAGGCTGCCGACGAGGGTGGCGCCCTTCTCGGTGCCGTCGGCCAGGGTGACCCGCATCGTCGTGCTCCCGCTCACCACGTGGGCGTTGGTCAGCACGTCGCCGTCGGACGAGATGACGACCCCGGTGCCGGCGCCGCCGAACACCCCCCGGCTGGAGGCCTGGCCGGTGCGGATCGCCACGACCGACGACTGCGCCTTGGCGAGGATCGACTGGATGTCGAGGTTGCGGTTGGCGATGCGGCTGTTGGGCGTGGACGGCGACGCGACCGAGCCGGCGCGATCGCGGCCGGTACCGAAGGCCACGAACAACCCGCCGGTCACCAGCGACGCCACCAGGGCGCTCACGAGGGCCACCGCCACAAGGGCCCCGGCGCCGCGGCGGCGCGTGGGCGCCGGGTCGGGCACCGTGGCGCCCGCCGGCGACGAGCCGGCCCCCGGCGGGGACCAGGCGCCGGCCTGGTGCGAGACGAGCGGTGGTCCCGTGGGACCCAGCGGCGGCGGGTCGAGGAGCGGGCGGGGAGCGCCGGGCGGGGCCTCGAACGAGGGCACGCGGTCGAACGCCGGAGCCACACCTGCTCGGCCCGTCGCGGCCGGCCCCGCAGGGCCGACGGCACCGGGGGGCACCGTGGGCGCCGGTGTGGGGGGCAGCGGGGAGCTGACCCCTGTCGCCGGGCCCGACGGCATCGGTGACCCGGTCGGCCCGTCGGCATCCACCGCCCGGTGGGGCCCATGGCGAGCGGACCGACCGACGCGGCGGCGGCGCAGACCCCGCCGGCGGCGCTGGTGGCACCGGAACCTCGGCCGAGGGCGGCGCGACGTCGGCTGGTGGCGCTGGCACATCGGCCGGGGGCGGCGAAGACGGCCGCGGGGCGTCCCCGGCGGCCGCGGCCGGCTCGGCGTCGAGCGGGACCGCCTCGGCACCGGACGGGACAGCCGGGTCGGCGACCTCGTGCGGATCTGGCGCCACCATCACTCCCTCTGCCCGGGTGCCGTGCCAGCATGCTACCGATGGATTACCGCCACCTGACCAGCGGGCGGTACCCTGACGGTCAGCTTTCTCCCGAGCCCCACGGTCCGAATCGCGTCGCTGGGAACCAATTCGGCCCCGACTCCGTACTACAGGGAGAACCACGGAGGCGCGCCATGGACAACACGGACTGGATGGCCCGAGGCACCTGTCGCTTCGAGCCCCCGGCCACCTTCTTCCCCAGCGACGGCGTCGGCGTCGAGGTCGCCAAGCGCATCTGCGCGACCTGCCCGGTGAAGGGCGTGTGCCTCGAGTACGCGCTCGAGCATCGCATCGACCACGGCGTCTGGGGCGGCACCTCCGAGCGGCAGCGCCGGCGGATCCTCAAGAAGCGCCGGACCACCCGCAACCCGACCTACGTCGAGGTCTGAGCCGGCGCCCCGAGTGGGCGCCCTCGTCTCGTCGAACGACCACCACGCCGCGCTCGCCGCGGTGTCGTGGCGCGCCGGGCCCGTCCCGTGAGACCACCCGATCCGGTGGGCGCCGGCCACGGCACCGTCCGTGCCGCGCACGGTCAGGCGCCGCGGACCGCCCGAGCGCCGGGCGGGCGCACCTCCGCCGATCGCGATCAGTCGCCGAGGCCGAACCGGCGGGCGCAGTCCTCTGCGGCTCGTTGCAGGCGCTCGGTGAAGGTCGGCGTGGACGGCATGGGCAACCGGTCGGCCACGGCGATGACCTCGTCGTGGGGCAGGGCGGCCACGACGGTGAACACGGTGCCCTGCTTCTCCACCACCACGATCTCGGTCGGGCCCGATCGCATCCACCAGGCCGGCGCCTGGGCGAGCTGGACCCGCCGCCCGGCGTCGGGAAGCCGCTCCCACGACACCATGCCGGGCTCCTCGTAGACCGAGACCATGGCGGGACCGCTCGTGTACACGACGTGCAGCACGCCCTCGGGTCCCCGCCAGGCGGCCTTGCGGACCAGGTCCGGCCCCAACGTCGCCGGGGCGCGGGCCTCGTCGGCCACCAGGACGGCGTCGTCGACCCGCTCGTAGCCCGCCGCCGACGAGCCGGCGGGCGTCGACGCCGGCGCCACGCTGGTGAGGGTCGTGCCGGTGGTGCCCGAGCCCGGCGAGGGGGCGGGCGTGCTCGACGCCGCCATCGCCTCGTGGCGGGCGGTGTAGCGATCGACGGGCGGGACCATGGCCTCTGCCGGCGGGGTCACCCCCACCACCAGCACCAGGGCGAGCACCACGGCCGCCGCCGCGGCCACGAGGCCCAGGCCGCCCTGGCCCCGGCCCCGGCCCCGGCCCCGGTCGCGGTCGCGTCGGCCGCGGCGCAGCTGGCGCTCGTAGAACCCGAACGGGGGGTCGACCGGTGGCAGCTCGCGCAGCCACGAGCGCACCTCGGCCAGCTCGGCCAGCTCGGCCTGGGCCTCGGGCGTGCGCTCGAGCCAGGCCCGGACCTCGGCCTCCTCGTCGGGCCCCAGCTCGCCGTCGAGCAGGGCGCTGAGCTGCGCACCACGCTCGTCGGCGATCACGGGGCGACCTCGGCGACGACGGCGACGACCGCTCGACGAGCCGGGCGCCCGTGCCCACGCCGGGAGGCGGTGCCGGTCACACCAGGACCTCGCGCAGCTGGGCTCGACCCCGGTGGATGCGGGACCGCACGGTCCCCACGGGGACGTCGAGCGTGTCAGCGATCTCCTGGTAGCTGAAGCCCACCACGTCGCACAGCACCACCGCGGCGCGGTAGTCCTCGGGCAGGTCGCGCAGCGCCGCCTGCAGGTGACCGGGCAGGTCGGCGGCCGCCAGCGCGTCATCGGCACCGGGCGCGCCGGCGAGCACCCGTTCGGGGTCGTCCGGCAGCGCCTCGACGGGCCGGCGCTTGCGGCGTCGCACCTCGTCGAGGAAGGCGTTGGTGGTGATGCGGCTCAACCAGCCCTCCATCGACCCGGGGCGGTAGGTGGCGAGGCCCCGCTGCACCCGCAGCAGGACCTCCTGCACCAGATCCTGGGCTTCGTCGTGGTTCCCGGTGAGCCGGTACGCCACGGTGTAGAGGAACCGCCCGTGGTCACGGGCGACCTCCTCCCACGTAGGCACCCCGGGGGCGCCGTCGCCCTCGGTCACTGCCGTCCCGGGGCCCGCCGTCCGCCGGGGACGCGGCGTCTGCCGCGGCCCTGCCGGGCGAAGGCTCCGAGGTGCAGGTGGCTCGCCACGTCAACGACGGGCCCTGGTGCGTGGTTCCCGGCGGCAGCCGGTCACGACCGGGTCAGGAGGACTTGGTGTCCTTGGTGTCGGCCTCGTCGTCCTCGGTCTCGCCCTCCTTGACGCCCTTCTTGAACTCCCGCTGGGCGGTGCCGAGCGAGCGGGCGAGCTTCGGGAGCTGCGTGGAACCGAAGAGCAGGAGGACGACCACGAGCACGATGAGCAGTTCTGGGGCACCCAGATTCATGGAGCCAGCGTACCCCCGATCAGGGTCCGACGCCGCCCACGCCCTGCGGGCGCCCCTCGACCGCCGGCGGACCCGCCTCCCAGGGCCGTGCTAGGCCATCGCCGTGCTCGAGTGCGTGGTCAACATCAGCGAGGGCCGCGATCGGGCGGCCATCGAGCGGATCGGCAGGGCCGCCGGGCCCGAGCTGCTCGACGTGCACACCGACCCCGACCACCATCGCAGCGTGCTGACGCTGGCGGGGCCGGCGGCGGCCCGGGCGGTGGGCGCCGCGACCGTCCTGACCCTCGACCTGCGCTCCCACCAGGGCGCGCACCCCCGGATCGGCGTGCTCGACGTGGTCCCGTTCGTGCCGCTCGGTCCCACGACGATGGACGACGCCCTCGCCGCCCGGGACGCCTTCGCCGAGTGGCTCGCCCGCGAGCTGGCGGTGCCGTGCTTCCTCTACGGCCCCGAGCGCTCGCTGCCCGAGGTCCGCCGAGGCGCGTTCACCGCCCTGGCGCCCGACGTCGGCCCGTCGACCCCGCACCCGACGGCGGGCGCCTGTGCGGTCGGTGCTCGGCCGATCCTGGTGGCCTACAACGTGTGGCTGGCCGAGCCCGACGTCGGTGTGGCGCGCCGGATCGCCCGCGCCGTACGGGGTCCCGCCGTGCGCGCCCTTGGCCTCGACGTGGGCGGCGAGGCCCAGGTGTCGATGAACCTGGTCGAGCCCCTCGTCGTCGGGCCGGCGGAGGCCTACGACCGCGTCGCGGCGATGGCACCCGTCGCCCGGGGCGAGCTGGTGGGCCTGCTCCCGGACGCGGTGCTGCGAGCCGTCGACCCCGCGCGGTGGCGCGAGCTCGATCTGGACCAGGACCGCACCATCGAGGCGCGCCTGACCGCCCACGGCCTCCCGCCGCCCTCACGGGGGTGACGGGGGGCGCGCTCGGAGGCCGGCGCCGCCGGTGGATCAGGCGCCAGCGGCTGCTGCGGCACGGGCGAGCGCCCGCTGGCGACGGATGCGGCGCCGCTCGCGCTCGCTCATCCCCCCCCAGATGCCGAACTTCTCCCCGTTGGCCAGGGCGTACTCGAGGCAGTCCTCGCGCACGACGCAGCCCCGGCAGACCTCCTTCGCCTCCCGCGTCGACGCCCCCCGCTCCGGGAAGAAGAGGTCGGGATCGACGCCGAGGCAGTTCGCGTAGTCCTGCCAGGACTTGTCAACGGGTGATTCGGTTGCTTCCTGCATGGCCGGCCTCCTCGAAGGACCCCCGCGCGGGCACGAACCGTCACGCCGTCAAAGGTCGCTCTGCCCTTTCCGACGAGAGAACCGATCCCAGCAGCGCCACCAGCGCCCCCGACACCCGTCCCCCCGGTCGGACCCTTTTCGAGCCCCTGAGGCGATGTGGCCATACCACATCTGTAATTACAACGCTGTGATCCTTGCCGATATCGGCGCCGTATGCAAGGGGGGAAATCGATATCTCCCTGCATCTCGTGGCCACCCGTGCCGATCGTGATCCCGTGCCCCGCGACGACACGGGCCCGGACCCCTCTGGGAGAGTGCGGCGGTGACCGCCCTCGTCGACGACGCGCCCCCTCCCGGGGCGGACACCCGAGCGTCGGGGGCCCGCCTCGTGCTCGGCGTGTACCTGGCGGCCACGTTCCTCGCCGCCACGCTGCTGTTCCTCGTGCAGCCGATGGTGGCCAAGATGCTGCTCCCCCGCCTCGGCGGCTCGGCCGCGGTGTGGAACACCGCCATGGTCTTCTTCCAGGCCGTGCTGCTGGCCGGGTACGGATTCGCCCACCTCACGCTCGGCCGGCTGGGACCTCGCCGCCAATCGGTCCTCGAGGTGATCGGCCTCGGCGTGCCGCTGCTGGTGCTGCCCATCGCGGTGCCGGGGGGCTGGCAGCCGCCCGACGACGGCACCGTCGCCCTGTGGACGCTCGGGGTGCTCGGCGTGATGGTCGGCCTGCCGTTCTTCTTCCTCTCGACGGTGAGCCCGACGCTGCAGCGGTGGTTCAGCGCCACCGACCACCCGCACGCCGCCGATCCCTACTTCCTCTACGCCGCCGGCAACGTCGGCAGCCTCCTGGCGCTGCTCGCCTACCCCTTCCTCCTCGAGCCCGTGCTCGACCTCGACGCCCAGGCTCGTCTGTGGACCGCCGGCTACGCCACCTTCGTCGTGCTCGCGGCCGCCTGCGCCCTCCTGCTGCGCCGCCATGCCGCCGGCCGTCTCGCACCCGCAGTCGACCGCTCGGGCGGCGAGGATCGGCGCACGGCTCGGTCCGTCGGCGACGGACCCGACGGGGGCCGCACGGCGCCGACCTCTCCCCCGTTGGCGTGGTCGACCCGGCTCCGCTGGATCGGCTTCGCCGCCGTCCCGTCGGCGCTGATGCTCGGGGTCACGCACCACCTGTCGTCCGACGTCGCCTCGATGCCGCTGCTGTGGGTCGTGCCCCTGTCGCTGTACCTCGCGACCTTCATCATCGCCTTCGGGCGGCGGCCGGACGGGCCGGTGCGGGTGTGCGCCCGGCTGTTCAAGCTGCTCGCCGTGCCCCTGGTGCTGAGCTTCCTCGGCCTGGTCGGATCGCTGTGGTTCGCGCTGGCGATCCACCTGGGCGTCTTCTTCTGCGCAGCGATGGTGGCCCACGGCCGCCTGGCCGCCGAGCGGCCCGCCGCCGACCGCCTCACCGAGTTCTACCTGCTGCTGTCGGTCGGCGGGGTCGTCGGGGGCATCCTCACCGCGCTCGTCGCCCCCGTGGTGTTCCCCAGCGTGCTCGAGTACCCGATCGCCATCGTGCTCGGCCTCGCCGTGCTGCCCGCCTCGGCCTTCGGCGCCAGATCGCCGCTGACGATCTCCGCGCCCACCCGGTCGCGGTGGCTGCCGACGCCACGCACCCTTGCCCTCGGCGCTGCCGCCGTCGCCCTGGCGGTGGCGGCCGTGCTGGTGCGAGCCGACGGCAGCCAGGCGGCGTTGACCGCGGCGATCCTCGTCGCCGCCACGGCCGTCGGGGGCGCGTTCATCCTGGCCCGCTCGGCTGCCGGCTTCGCTGCGGTCGTCGGTGTCGTGCTGCTCGTCGCCGTCGTGGTGCCCGCGAACCCGACCCGCTACGCCGAGCGGACGTTCTTCGGCGTCCACCGCGTGTACGACGACCGCAGCGCACCGGGCCGCCACGTGCTGCTCAACGGGAGCACCGTCCACGGCATGGAGAACACCACCGGCCCGTCGCGCGGGATCCCGCTCACCTACTACCACCCGACGGGACCGATCGGTCAGTGGTTCGCCGCCAACGAGGCGGGTTCCCCCCGCACGGTGGGCCTCGTCGGCATGGGCTCGGGCGCGCTGGCCGCCTACGGACGCCCGGGCGACCGGTTCGTCTACTACGAGATCGATCCGGCGGTCACCCACATCGCCCGAGACCCCGACCTGTTCACCTTCGTGCCCGAGTCGGCGGCGATCGTCGAGGACCGCATCGGCGACGGTCGGCTGTCGCTCGAGGGCGACGCCGACGCCCGGTACGACCTCTTGGTGCTCGACGCCTTCTCCTCCGACGCCATCCCCCTGCACCTGCTCACCTCCGAGGCGGTCGAGCTCTACACCAGCCGGCTCGCCGACAAGGGGGTGCTGGCGTTCCACATCTCGAACCGGTACTTCGACTTCGGTCCCGTGCTCGCCCGACTCGCTGCTGAGCACGGGCTCGTCGGCCGGATCGAGCAGGACCAGGCCACGCCGGCCCAGGCGGAGGAGGGCAAGCTCGACGCCACCTGGGTCCTCCTCGCCCGCAGCGAGGACGACCTCGGGCCGCTGGCGTCGGATCCCCGGTGGGAGCCGATCGATCGGACCGGTGAGGGCCCGCTGTGGACCGATCAGTTCTCCGACCTGCTCCACGTGTTCCGCTGGGAGGGCTGATGCCGACGCACCCGCTCGAGGTCGTCCGAGGTGACATCACCACGCTCACCGTCGATGCCGTGGTCAACGCGGCGAACGAGGCGCTGCGCCGGGGAGGCGGCGTGTGCGGGGCGATCTTCGCGGCGGCCGGACCCGGGCTCGACGAGGCGTGCGCCGCCATCGGGCACTGCACCACCGGCGATGCCGTCGTGACGCCGGGCTTCGCCCTGCCGGCCCGCTGGATCGTGCACACCGTCGGTCCGGTGTGGCACGGCGGCGGCCGCGGCGAGCCGGCACTGCTGGCGGCGTGCTACCGGCGCAGCATCGAGGTGGCGGCGGCGGCCGGCGCCCGCTCGATCGCCTTCCCGGCGATCTCCACCGGCATCTTCGGCTATCCGGCCGATGCGGCCGCCGAGATCGCCGTGCGCGCCTGCCGGGAGGCCCTCGACCACGTCGACATCGGCCGGGTGGTGCTCGTCGCCTTCGACCGTGCCACCGAGGACCGGTACCTCGAGCTGCTCCGGGCGGGCCCCGCCTGACGCGGGGCGGCGGCGACCTCAGCCGGCGCGTCGACCCTTGAGGAGCTTGCGGCGCTGCTCGATGAAGTCGACCAGCACGTAGTCGCCGAGCGTGTCGGGCGTGGTGAAGAAGGCCCGACCACGGTTCATCTCCGTCAGCTTCTCCACGAAGGTGCGCAGGTGCTGGGTGGGGTCGAGCATGAAGGTGTTGATCCGAATGCCCTCCCGCGTGCAGCGGGCGACCTCCTTCAACGTGGCGTCGACCGTCTCGCGCACGGGCGGGTAGTTGAAGAAGACGTCGCCGGCCGCCGTGATGTGGGCGGTGGGCTCGCCGTCGGTGATCATGATGATCTGCTTGGTGCCCGTCTGGCGGGCCAGCAGCCGCCGGCTGATCTGGAAGGCGTGCTGCATGTTCGTGCCGTAGACGAAGTCCCACGAGACCTCGGGCAGCTGCTCGGGCTTGAGCTCGCGGGCCACCTCCGAGAACCCGACGATCCCGAGGTAGTCGCGGGGGAACTGCGACGAGATCAGCGAGTGCAGCGCCATGGCGACCTTCTTGGCGGGCAGGAAGTTGTCGCGCATCGGCATGGACAGGGACAGGTCGAGCATGAGGACGGTCGACGTGCGCACCTGCTGCTCGGTGCGCTCGACCTCGAAGTCGTCGGGTGTGAGCTGCACCGGCGTGCCCCCACCGCCGCGCTGCACCGCGTTGCGGACCGTGCGCTCGATGTGGAGGTTGAAGGGGTCGCCCCACTCGTAGGGCTTGGTCGTGTGCTCGCGCTCGTGGCCGACGCCGACCCGCTGCAGCTCGTGCTTGGCGAGCCGGTCCGCGGTCAGCTTCTTGAAGAGGTCGGCCAGCGCGTTCTGACCGATGCGGCGGATGCCCCGTGGGGTCAGCTCGAAGCGGCCCTCCTTGTTCTCGATGAGGCCGGCCTCCTCGAGCTGCTTGGTGAGCTGGGCCATCTGCTCGAGGCTCTGGGCGGCGTCGTCGCCGAGCAGCTCGCGCGCCCGGTCGAGGTCGACCTCGGCCAGGGCACCGGGGTTCGTCGCCCCTCGCAGCAGGTTCTCGAGCTGATCGAGGTCGCCCAGCTCGCGCATCATGGCGGCGGCCTCGGCGAAGTTGAGCGGATCCTCGCCGTAGAAGTCGTACTGCCGGTTCCAGCCGAGGTCGGGGAACATCTGCTGGAGGTTCTGGCCGAGCTGGTCCATCTGCCAGCGCAGGTCCATGTCCTCCATCAGCTGCTCGGCCAGCCCCTGCAGCTGGGCGCGCTGCTCGGGCGTCATCGAGTTCATCAACGCCTGCATGGCCGCCATGCGCTGGGCCATCACCTCGAGCAGCTCGTCGAGGTCGCGCGGGTTCTCGGGGAAGAAGTCGCCGTAGCGCTGCATGAACTGCTCGAAGTCGGGCTCCTCGCCGCGCTGGCGCTGCTCGAGCATGTGGTTGAGCTCGGCCAGCATGTCCTTCATCCGCTGCATGTCCTCGGGTGACACGTTGCTCATGGCCCCGGACATCTGGTTGACGTACTGCTGGGTGATCTGCTGCCGGAGCTTGTCGAGCAGCTCCTCGAAGCGCTCGCGCGCCTCAGACGAGGTGAACTCGTACTGCTGCAGGTCCCGCACCTGGCCGGCGAGATCGGGCGAGAGCATGTCGAGCTGGGTCTGCTTCTCGGCGGTGACCTGCTCGGTGATCTCCTGGCGCCGCTGATCGCCGGACTGCCGGGCTTCGTCGGCCATCTCGTCGAGCGACCGCCGCTCCTGGTCGACCACGTCGCGCAGCTCCTGGGCGATGTCGTCGTAGACGCCACCGAGGTTGTACTGCTCCATGGCGTCCTTGCGGCGACGACGCAGCTTCTCGAGCATCTCCCGCAGGCCCATCAGGTCCTGGCCGTTGCGGTCCTGGAAGCCGCTCTGCAGCATCCGGCGCAGGGCGGCGTTGAGGTCGCCGTGGTAGAGGAGATCGTCGTTGATCTCGCTGAAGATGTCGTAGGCGTCGAGCTCGAAGCCCGTCTGCGATCCGTCCCAGCGCGAGTAGCGGAAGCGATCCCCACGTGCCATGGTCCGAGGGTAGCCGTGGCGCCGCCCGACCCGACGGGCCGCCGCCGGCTGCACCACCAGCCGCCACCACCAGCCGCCACCACCCTGGCTCCTCCCCCGATCGGTGTTCTGGTCATGGAATCGAGCGCTTCGACACGCAGGACGATGACGAGAACGGGCGGGAGCTCGCGAGGATGCGGGAGATGACGATCCCGGAGGGGTTCTGGTGGGGCACGGCGGCCTCGTCCAACCAGACGGAGGGCTCGGCCCCGCGTGGCAGCTGGCGCCGGTGGGAGGATCTCGGCCGCGTGCCGCGGTCCGGCGAGGGCAACGGGTTCGGGACCCGCTACGCCGAGGACTTCGCCCTGTTCGCCGAGCACGGCCTCACCCACCATCGGCTGTCCCTCGAGTGGGCGCGACTCGAGCCCGAGGAGGGCAGGCACGACCCGGGCGCCGTCGAGCACTACCGGTCGGTCCTCACGGCCGCGCGCGATGCGGGCGTCGAGGTGTGGGTCTGCCTGCACCACTTCACCCTCCCCGGCTGGTTCGGTGACGACCGCCGCGGCTTCCTCGACGAGGACGGCCGGGGCTACTTCTGGCCGCGCCACGTCGACTTCGTGGCCGAGACCTTCGGCGACCTCGTCCACGGCTGGAAGCCGATCAACGAGCCGGTCGCCTACGCCTTCGGCGCCTACCTCATGGGCCAGTACCCGCCCGGACGCAAGTCGTTCGACGACTTCGCCGAGGCCCTCGAGGCCACGCTGCTCGCCAACCACGAGGCCTGGCGGCTGCTGCGCAGCGGCAGCCAACCGGTGGTCACGATCATGAACCTCTCCCCGACGTACGCGGCCGTCCGGTCCCGCGAGCCCGACGAGCGCGAGCTCGCCGACGCCAACGCCCGACTCTTCGACGACGTGCTCTTCTCGTCGTGGATCCGCGCCCTGCGCGACGGGATTCTCGCCGTCCCGGGTCGGACCCGGCGCGAGGTGCCCGAGATGGCCGGCTCGTTCGACCACATCGGGTTCTCCTACTACAACGCCAACAGCGTGTACGCCGACCTGAGCACTGGCCCCTACCCCGCCGACGGCCGGGTCGGGCCCATGGGCTACGCGCCCTGGCCCGAGGGCCTGGGCATCGTGCTGCGGCGGCTGGCCGACGAGCTGCCCGGCCGCTCGTTCGTCGTCGCCGAGCTGGGCTTCGGCACGGATGACGACGAGTGGCGCTGCGACCTGTTGCGGGACTCCCTCGTCGAGGTGGAACGGGCGATCGACGACGGCGTCGACGTGCGGGGGGTGTTCCACTGGACCGGGGTCGACAACTACGAGTGGGACCACGGCTTCGACGTCCGGTTCGGGCTGTTCGATCGCGACCGCAACGCCAAGGGCTCGGCCGGCCTCGCCCGGGCCTGGGCCACCGGCCGCCGTTGACGTGGATCGGGGCACGGCGGTGCCGTGGTGGCAGGGAGCGGTGCTGTACCAGGTCTACCCGCGCTCGTTCGCCGACGGGAACGGCGACGGTGTCGGGGATCTGGCCGGGGTGCGCGCACGGCTCCCCTACATCGCCCGACTCGGCGTGGACGCGATCTGGCTGTCGCCGTTCTACCCGTCGCCACAGGCCGACTTCGGCTACGACGTGAGCGACCACTGCGCGGTGGATCCCCGCTTCGGCACCCTCGCCGACGCCGATGCCCTGATCGCCGAGGCCCACGCCCTCGACCTGCGCGTCGTCCTCGACTTCGTGCCGAACCACACCAGTGACCAGCACCCATGGTTCCAGGCGTCGCGGTCCTCGCCCGAGGACCCGCACCGTGACTGGTACTTCTGGCGTGATCCCCGTCCGGACGGCTCACCGCCCAACGACTGGCGGGCGATGTTCACCGGCGAGCAGCGCTGGGAGCGCGACGACGACGGCCAGCTCGTACGCCACTCGGGCCTCGCCCCGCCGGCGGGAGCCGACGCCTCGGCGTGGACGTGGGACCCGGTGGCGGGCCAGCTGTACCTGCACACGTTCCTCCCCGCCCAGCCCGACCTGAACTGGCGCAACGATGCGGTGGCGCACGCCATGCACGACGTGCTGCGGTTCTGGCTCGACCGAGGGGTCGACGGGTTCCGTGTCGACGCCCTCAAGACGGTGGGCAAGCCCGAAGGCCTGCCCGACCTGGATCCGCACCACGACGGCCTGCCCGAGGCCGGGCTCACCGACAGCGACCTGGTCGCCACGGTCGTCCACGGCCTCCGCCGGACATGCGACGAGCACGACGAGACGACCGGCCGGGACACGCTCCTGATCGGCGAGGTCCACCACCCGACGCTGCCCGAGATCATGCGCCTGGTCGGCCCCGACGGCCTCGACACGGCCTTCGCCTTCCCACCGACCTTCGAGCGTTGGTCGGCCGACACCTGGCGGACCCACCTCGACGAGGCCGAGGCCCACCTGACCGGAGCCGACGGGCGGGAGCAGGGAGCATCGCCCACCTGGGTGCTGTCCAACCACGACACGCCGCGGCATGCCGACCGCTTCGGCACCGAGGCCCGGGCCCGAGCCGCGGCCGTGCTGTTGCTGACGCTGCCCGGCACCGTGTGCCTGTACGCCGGAGAGGAGCTGGGGCTCGTCGACGCCGACGTGCCGTCGGGCCGACGCGTCGACCCCGGTGGGCGAGACGGCTGCCGGGCGCCCATCCCCTGGACCCCGGGGCCGAGGCACGGATGGGACGGCCCCACCGAGCCCTGGCTCCCGTTCCCCCGCAACGCCACCGGTCACGACGTCGCCACCGAGGATGCCGACCCGGACTCCGTGCTCGCCCTGTACCGGCGGCTGCTGGGGATGCGACGAGCCGAGCCGTCGCTGCGAACGGGCGTGTTCGCGTGGCTCGGTCCTGCCGACCTCACGACGCCGCTCCCCGATGACGTGCTCGGTTGGACGCGCTCCGCCGGGCCGAACGGTGACGGGTCACCCGACGGCGTGGTGGTGCTGGTGTCGTTCACCTCCGCAACCCGGCCCGTCTCCCTCCGGGGCCGTTGGATCGTGGCCATCGACAGCAGCCGGCCGTCCGTGCACGGCCAGGCGTTCGACGGGGAGCTCGGTTCCGACCGGGCGGTGGTGCTCTGCCCCGCCCGCCCCTGAACGCCGTGGCACCGATCGAGGCGACCTCGCCTCCGGGCTCCACCCGCCGATGGTATGCGAGGCTGGGTCGATGTCCGGCTCCGACGATCCCCGCGTCGCCGCCAAGGAGGCCACCGGCCGCGCCGCTGCTCGCTACGTCGACGACGGCATGCGGGTGGGCCTGGGCACCGGCTCGACGGTGCACTGGACGATCGTCGAGCTCGGCGAGCGGGCGGCCCGGGGCGAGCTGTCGATCACCTGCACGGCGACCTCGGTGCGCACCGAGGAGCTGGCGCGCTCGCTCGGCCTCACGGTGGTGACCCCCGACGAGATCGGGGCACTCGACATCGCCATCGACGGTGCCGACGAGGTCGACCCCGCCCTCAACCTCACCAAGGGCGGCGGTGGCGCCCACACCCGCGAGAAGCTGGTGGCCGAGATGAGCCCGCGGTTCATCGTGGTGGTCGACGAGTCGAAGCTGGTGCCCGCCCTCGGTCCGTTCGGCACGCCGCTCGAGGTGCTGCCCTTCGCCCCCGCCGTCGTCGCCGCCCGGGTCCGGGCCCTGGGCGCCGGCGACGTCACCACCAGGGCCGATCGCTCGGACAACGGCAACCTGCTCTGCGACGCCCACTTCGGGACCATCGACGACCCCGATGCCCTGGCCACCGCCCTCGAGCGCATCCCCGGCATCGTCGAGCACGGGATCTTCCGCAGCGAGCTGGTCGAGCGCGTGGTCGTCGCCGGTGGCGACGGATCGGTGCGCGAGCAGGTCAACGGCCGGCGAGACCCGGCCTGACGCCAGCCTTCAGCCAGAACGGCCACCAGCCAGAACGGCCGTCAGCCAGAACGGCCGTCAGCCAGAACGGCCACCAGCCGAACCGGGTGACGATCGGCGCGCCAGAGCACGCGGTCCGTCAGCCAGAACGGGAGGAGCCGGCTCAGCGGCCGCGGTACTGGGCCTTGCCCCGGACCGACTCCTTGTTGAGGCGCTTCGACAGGTGGAGCCCCTCGAGGACCAGCTCGACGGCGCTGGCGATGGCGGCAGGCGACTCGTCGCCATCGGTCAGCGCGCCCACGGGCTCGCGCAACGCGGCCACGTCGGTGACCAGCTGCACGTAGTCGGCCGACGGCACGTCCTCGCCCGCTTGGACGATGCGCTCGCCCTCGAAGGCGTCGACGACCGGCCGGGCCGTCTCCATCGGGACCCGTTCCTTGAACACCGTGAGCACGGCCGACTTCAGGAGGTGGTCGACGATCTGCTCGTCGCGGCCCTCCTCGATCGACTCGATCTCGACCTTGCCGGCGGTCGACGAGGCGAGCGCGTCGAGGTCGCTGACGCGAGGCACCACGTCGGTCTCGCCATGGACGAGCGCCCGACGGGTGGCGTTGGCCACGAGCGTCTCGAGGTTGGCGACCGTGAGGCGCACCGAGACCCCCGAGCGCTGGTTGATGTGGGGGCTCTGACGGGCCAGCTGGGAGAGCGAGGCGACGATCTCGGCCATGTACGTGGGTACGTGCACGCGGATGCCGTCGGCCTCGAGCGGGGTGGACTCCTGCCGGGCGATCTCCACCTCGGTGTCGACCTCGAGGGGGTAGTGCGTGCGGATCTGCGAACCGAAGCGGTCCTTCAGCGGCGTGATGATCCGGCCACGGTTGGTGTAGTCCTCGGGGTTGGCCGAGGCGAACAGCACCACGTCGAGCGGGAGGCGGATCTTGTAGCCGCGGATCTGGACGTCGCGCTCCTCCAGCACGTTGAGCAGGCCCACCTGGATGCGCTCGGCCAGGTCGGGCAGCTCGTTGATGGCGAAGACCCCTCGGTTGGTGCGGGGCACGAGGCCGTAGTGCAGGGTGAGCTCGTCGGAGAGGTAGCGACCTTCGGCGACCTTGATGGGATCCACCTCACCGATCAGGTCGGCGATGGAGGTGTCGGGAGTGGCCAGCTTCTCGCCGAACCGCTCGTCGCGGTGCACCCACTCGATCGGTGTGTCCTCACCCTCCTCGGCCACGAGGTCACGGGCGTGCTTGGAGACGGGCTCGTAGGGGTCGTCGTTGATCTCGCTGCCGGCGACCACCGGCATCCACTCGTCGAGCAGGCCGGTGATCGAGCGGATCATGCGGGTCTTGGCCTGACCCCGCTCGCCGAGGAAGATCACGTCGTGACCGGCCAGCAGCGCGTTCTCGAGCTGCGGCAGGACGGTGTCCTCGTACCCGAGGACCCCCGGGAAGAGCGGCTCGCCGGCCTGGATCCGGGCGATGGCGTTGCGCCGGATCTCCTCCTTGACCGGGCGGGAGGTCCAGCCGGCGTCACGCAGGGCACCGAGCGTCGCCGGCAGGTCAGCGGGTCGTTGGGTCATCGCTTCGGGTCCCCCTCGAGGTCAGCGGCGAGCCGCCGGCACGTCAGCACGACGACCCTGGCCACGCTACCTCGGAGGCCCGAGAACGCGACCGGCCGCCCACCGGCGCGACGTGGGAGCAGGCGCCCCACGGCGCGGTCACCGGGGGTCGGTGATCGGGCCCACCTCGGCGGCGGTCCAGAAGCCGTCGGCCGGGACCGGACGGGCGAACAGGAACCCTTGGGCCCGATCGCAGCCGAGGGAGCGGAGCTCGTCGAGCTGGCGCAGCGTCTCGACGCCCTCGGCCACCACGTCCAACCCCAGCGCCCGGCTCATCGAGATGATCGCGCTGACGATGGCGGTGTCCTCGGGATCCTCACCGAGCCCGTCGACGAAGGACCGGTCGATCTTGAGCACGTCGACCGGGAACCGCTTCAGGTAGGCCAGCGACGAGTAGCCGGTCCCGAAGTCGTCGATGGCCAGGTGGACGCCGAGGCCGTGCAGGTCGGTCAGCACCGCCAGCGCCATGGCCGGGTCGGCCATCAGTGCCGTCTCGGTGATCTCGAGGCACAGCGACGACGGCTCCAGCGAGGCGTCCCGCAGGGCGCCGACCACGACGTCGACCAGGTCGGGCTGCACGAGCTGTCGGGCCGAGAGGTTGACGCGGAGCATGAACGGCTCGGCCCGCTCGGTACGCCAGGCCCCGGCCTGACGACAGGCTTCCTGCAGCACCCAGGAGCCGACCTCCACGATGAGGCCGGTCTCCTCGGCCAGCTCGATGAACACGCCGGCGTCGAGGAGCCCGAGCACGGGGTGCTCCCAGCGGGCCAGCGCCTCCATGCCGAGCACCGCGCCCGAGGTGAGGTCGATCTCGGGCTGGTAGTGCACGCGCAGTCCTTCGACCTCGAGTGAGCGTCGCAGCGAGTTCTCCATCTGCAGCTTCTCGGTCGCCTCGGTCCGCAACCCCTCGTCGAACAGCTCGTAGCGATCCCGCCCCCGGGCCTTGGCCAGGTACATCGCCGAGTCGGCGTCGCGCAGCAGGCCGTCGGCGTCGCTGTCGTCACTGGCGATGGCGATGCCGATGCTCGCCGACGTGAAGACCTCGCTCCCGCCGATGGCGACCGGCGTGGAGAAGGCCTCGCGGATGCGCTTCGCCAGGTGCACCGGCTCGTCGGGATCGTGGAGGTCTTCGACCAGGACGACGAACTCGTCGCCACCGAGCCGGGCGACGGTGTCGCCGGCGCGCACCAGCTGGCTGAGCCGGTGGGCCACCTGCTGCAGCAGGTGATCGCCGGCGTCGTGGCCGAGCGAGTCGTTGACCAGCTTGAACCGATCCAGGTCGAGGAAGAGCACGCCGAGCGTGCCGGGCCGGCGCGAGGCTCGTGCGAGGGCGCCGTCGAGGTGATCCCGCAGCAGCGTCCGGTTCGCCAGACCCGTGAGGGGATCGTGCAGCGCCTGGTGGGCGAGCTCCGCTTCGCTGCGCTTGACGGCGGTGATGTCGGTGTTCACGACCAGCACGTGTGCCACCGAGCCGTCGTGGTCGAGCTCGGGCACGGCCCGGGACTGGAACCAGTACTTCCGGCCGTCGATCTGCAGCTCCCACTCGCGCTCGAGCATGCGGCCGGTCTCGAACACCGTGCGCAGCGCGCTCGCCCAGCGCGGACCCTCCTCACCGAGCGCGAACAGCTCGGGACCGCGCTCGATCACGCGGTCGGGGGTCAGCCCGGCGATCTGCTCGAGGGCCGGGCTCACGTAGGTCGCCCGCAGATCGCGGGCGAAGCGCATGACCACCGACGGCGAGTTCTCGACCAGCGTCCGGTACCGCTCCTCGCTGGCCCGCAGCTCCTCCTCGCGTCGGTGGCGCTCGGTGACGTCTTCGACGTGGGAGACGGTGTACCGGAGGGACCCGTCGCGGGCCCGGACGGCGGCGATGTGGGCTCGTGTCCACAGCGTCTCCCCGTCGGGGCGCACGACCCGCACCTCGACCACCGAGTGGTCGATGGCGCCCTCGGCCAACCGCATGAACGTGTCGATCAGCAGGTGGCGGTCGTCGCGGTGCACGAGACCGACGCCGGACTGACCGACGAGGTCCATGGGCTCGCGGCCCACGAGCTCGGCGTAGGAGTTGTTGACGGCGAGGTGGCGCCCGTCGGCGGCGTGCAGGGCCATCCCGAGCGGCGCGTTGTCGAAGGCGAGGCCGAACCGCTCCTCGGCATCGGCTCGGGCGAGCGCCTGGCCCACGAGTCCGGCGAGCGTGTGCAGGACCGAGACGGCGTCGTCGGACCACACCCGCTGGTCCGACACGGTGGCGAAGCCGAGGAACCCGATGAGGCGGGCACCGGCTGCGACCGGAACGGCGAGCACCGACGCGGTGCCGGCCGGCTCGAGCAGGCCGAGGCCGTGGCGCATCCCCGCGGGCAGGTCGGCGACCCCGGTGCAGTAGACCTCCTCCCGGTTGCGCAGGACGATCAACCACTCGCTGACGTCCTGCTGGGCGACGACCCGGTGGTCGGGAGCCGAGGAGCGCACCCCCGGCGCCGACCAGTGGTTGATCAGCTCGATGGTGCCCCGATCGTCGTGGAGCTGGTAGAGCCAGACACGGTCGACGTGGACGAACTCGCCCACCTCGGCGAGCGCGGCGTCGATCGAGGCGCCCACCTCGTGCGCCGGCCGGCGCAGGAAGGCCGACGCCAGACGGGTCAACAGGTCCTCGAAGGCGAGCCGCTGGCGGAGGGCGTCGAAGATGTGACGGCGGTCGCCGGCGTCTCGCAGGACCACGGTCGTGCTGCCGCCGTCGGCGAGGTCGGGAGCATGGGCGTGGGCGACGACGTCCCGCCATGCACCGTCGACGTGACGGGCGCGGATCCGCACGCCGGCTTCGCGCTGCGCCTGGCCGAGCAGCGCCGGCACGCTGCGCTCGCGCTGCTCGTCCGAGTCGAGCAGCTCGCCGAACGAGCGGCCGACCACGTCGGCGGGGAGGTGGCCGAGGAGCCCGGGCAGCGCCGGGCTGGCGTAGGTGACGAGGCCGTCGCCGTCGAGGGCGATCACCACGTCGTCGAGCCCGGCCAGGAGCCGGTCGACCTCACGACGGGCGAGCAGCGGCGCGTGGGGCGAGGCACCCATCGTCGTCGTCTCACCCGCCCCACGAGTCGAGGGTGGGGTGGGACCGGCGGCATCGCCCACAGGGCCTCCCCTCGAACGCCAGCATGCTACCCCTCTCCCGTCGGCCGCTGAGCGCTCGACGTGAGAGCGGACGCGCCGGGCGTGGCGAGAACGGACGCGCCGCCGGCGGTGGGCCGGCGGCCCGACGCCTGCCGCGGCGACCGCCCCGGGACCCGGACGCCGGCTCGTGGGTTCGCCTCTGACGAGGCGTCATGGCTAGCGTCTCGACCAGATCGCGGCGGCTCGCACCGCCGTCGACCCCTCGTCCGCCGACGGAGGACCCACGTGACGGCAACGCAGAGCGCGCCGGGCGCGCTGACCCCCAACATCGACGTGAAGCCGGTGCAGAAGCGGCCCCGGAGGCGGGCGCCCTTCCCGCTCGACCTCTACCAGACGGCGGTCGGCAAGAAGTGGGTGATGGCGGTCACCGGCATCGGGCTGATGGGCTTCGTCTTCGCCCACATGATCGGGAACCTGAAGATGTACCTGGGACCCGAGGAGTTCAACCACTACGCCGAGTTCCTGCGCGAGCTGCTGGTGCCGATCCTGCCCCGCACCGTGGCGCTGTGGCTGATGCGCATCGGGCTGATCGTGTTCTTCGCCCTGCACATGCACGCGGCCTACTCGCTCACGATCATGAACCGCAAGGCCCGCCCGACGACCTACCAGTCCCGGCGCGACTACATCGCCGCCAACTGGGCCTCGCGCTCCATGCGGGTGACGGGGATCATCGTGGCGCTGTTCCTGCTGTTCCACCTGGCCGACCTGACGTGGGGCATCGGGTTCATCAACTCGGCCTTCGAGCGAGGCGAGGCCTACGAGAACGTCACCTACAGCCTCGGCCGACCCCTGGTGGCCGCCATCTACATCGTGGCCAACCTCGCGCTCGGCGTGCACCTGTTCCACGGCAGCTGGAGCCTGTTCCAGAGCCTGGGCATCAACAACCCCAAGTACAACCGCCTGCGCAAGCAGTTCGCCGCCGCATTCGCCACGATCATCGTCGTCGGCAACGTCTCGTTCCCGATCATGATCCTGGCCGGCGTGGTCGGGAAGTGAGGCCGAACCGATGAGCATCACCCTCGACGCCAACGCCCCGACAGGCCCGATCGAGGACCGGTGGGACAACCACAAGTTCTCGATGAAGCTGGTCAACCCCAACAACAAGCGCAAGTTCGACGTGATCGTCGTCGGCACCGGCCTGGCCGGCGCCGCCGCCTCCGCCTCGTTGGCGCAGCTCGGGTACAACGTGAAGACCTTCACGTTCCACGACTCGCCCCGCCGGGCCCACTCGATCGCCGCCCAGGGCGGCATCAACGCCGCCAAGAACTACAAGAACGACGGCGACTCGATCTACCGGCTCTTCTACGACACCGTGAAGGGCGGCGACTTCCGGGCCCGCGAGTCCAACGTGTACCGCCTCGCCCAGGTGTCGGTGAACATCATCGACCAGTGCGTCGCCCAGGGCGTGCCCTTCGCCCGTGAGTACGGCGGCCTGCTCGACAACCGGTCCTTCGGCGGCGCTCAGGTCTCGCGCACCTTCTACGCCCGGGGCCAGACCGGCCAGCAGCTGCTGCTCGGCGCCTACCAGGCGCTCATGGAGCAGGTCTACAAGGGCACCGTCCGGCTCTACACCAAGACCGAGATGCTCGACGTGGTGGTCAAGGACGGCCGGGCCTGCGGCATCGTCACCCGCGACCTCGGCACCGGCGAGATCACCTCGCACTCGGCTCACGCCGTGGTGCTGTGCACCGGCGGCTACTCCAACGCGTTCTACCTGTCCACCAACGCCATGAACTGCAACGTCACGGCGGCCTGGCGGGCCCATCGGAAGGGCGCGGCGTTCGCCAACCCCTGCTACACCCAGATCCACCCCACGTGCATCCCGGCCAGCGACGAGTTCCAGTCGAAGCTCACGCTGATGTCCGAGTCGCTGCGCAACGACGGCCGCATCTGGGTGCCGACGGCGTTCGACGACGACCGGCCCGCCGGCCAGATCCCCGAGTCCGAGCGGGACTACTACCTCGAGCGCAAGTACCCGGCCTTCGGCAACCTCGTGCCCCGCGACGTCGCCTCCCGCAACGCCAAGACCGTGGTCGACGAGGGCCGCGGCATCGGGCCGCTCAAGAACGGCGTCTACCTCGACTTCTCCGACGCCATCAACCGCCTCGGCGAGGCCACCGTGCGCGAGCGCTACGGGAACCTGTTCGACATGTACGAGCGCATCACCGGCGAGAACCCCTACCAGGTGCCGATGCGCATCTACCCGGCCACCCACTACACGATGGGCGGGCTGTGGGTGGACTACAACCTGATGACCACCATCCCCGGCCTCTACGCCGCGGGTGAGGCCAACTTCTCGGACCACGGCGCCAACCGCCTGGGCGCCTCGGCCCTCATGCAGGGCCTGGCCGACGGGTACTTCGTCGTGCCCTACACGATCGGCGACTACCTGGCCGGCCAGCTGGGCGATCCGGTCGTGCCCACGTCGGACCCGGTGTTCCAGCAGGCCGAGCAGGCCCAGCGCGACGACGTCTCTCGCTGGCTGTCGATCGGCGGCACCAAGTCGGTCGACCACTACCACCGAGAGCTGGGCAAGATCGTGTGGGACAACATCGGCATGGCGCGTGACCGGGTGGGCCTGGAGAAGGCCATCTCGGAGATCCCGGCCCTGCGCGACGAGTTCCGCAAGAACGTCCGCGTGCTCGGCTCGGCCGACACCGTCAACCAGTCGCTCGAGAAGGTCGGTCGGGTCGACGACTTCTTCGAGCTGGCCGAGCTGATGGCGCGCGACGCGCTGCACCGTGAGGAGAGCTGCGGCGGCCACTTCCGGGTCGAGCACCAGACCGAGGAGGGCGAGGCCCAGCGCGACGACGAGCACTTCGCCTACGTCGCCGCCTGGGAGTGGCAGGGCGAGGGCACGCCCCAGGTCCTGCACAAGGAGCCGCTGGAGTTCGAGTACGTGCATCTCACGCAGAGGAGCTACAAGTGAGGATCACGGTCAAGGTCTGGCGGCAGGACGGGCCCGCCGCCCCCGGGCGCTTCGAGACCCACGAGGTGGACGGCATCTCCGACGAGATGTCGTTCCTCGAGATGCTCGACGTGCTCAACGAGCGGCTCATCGAGGCCGGCACCGAGCCCATCTGCTTCGACAGCGACTGCCGCGAGGGCATCTGCGGCACCTGCGGTCTGATGATCAACGGCCAGGCCCACGGCCCCCAGAAGAGCACGGCCACCTGCCAGCTGCACATGCGCAAGTTCACCGACGGCGAGACCATCACCATCGAGCCGTGGCGGGCCGCCGGCTTCCCGATCATGAAGGACCTCATGGTCGACCGAGCCCCGCTCGACGCCATCGTCGAGGCCGGCGGCTTCATCAGCGCGGACACCGGCGGCGCCCCCGACGCCAACCTGATCCCCATCCCCAAGCCCGTGGCCGACGCCGCCATGGACGCGGCGGCCTGCATCGGCTGCGGCGCCTGCGTGGCGGCCTGCCCGAACGGGGCGGCCAACCTGTTCACCTCGGCCAAGCTCATGCACCTGAACCTGCTCCCCCAGGGCCAGGCCCAGCGCTGGCAGCGGGCCGAGGCCATGGTCGAGACCATGGAGGAGTTCTTCGGGTCCTGCACGAACCACGGTGAGTGCCAGGAGGCATGCCCGAAGGAGATCTCCATCGACTTCATCGCCCTGATGAACCGCGACTACGTCAAGGCCAAGGTCAAGAACCGGAAGCTGGCGGGCCAGGTCTTCCCCTAGAGCGCTCGAGCCCTCGAGCGGATCCGGCACGGGCCCCCGGGGTCCCGTCCGACGCGTCGGGGCGCTCCGGCCGACAGATCGGTAGGGTCCCGTCATGGTCACCGGTGGGCACGAGGCGGTCATGGCCGCCCACGACTTCTACAACCACCACTCCACGGTCCAGGCGGCCGCTGCGGAGCTGGGATTCGACTGGCTGCGCGAGGCCGCAGACGCCGTCCCCCTGCCCGATGAGCCGGTGACGGTCGCCGACTACGGCGTGGCCGCCGGGCACAACTCCATGCGCCCGATGCGTCTGGTGGTGGCCGCGCTGCGAGCGCGCACGACCGCCCCGATCAGCGTGGTGCACACCGACCTGCCGGCCAACGACTTCAGCCCGCTGTTCGAGAGCCTCGAGCACGATCCCGACGCGTACCACCGCGGCGAGCCCGAGGTCTTCCCGTACGCCATCGGACGCTCCTTCTACGAACGGCTCTTCCCGTCGGGGACGGTCCAGCTGGGCTGGTCGTCGGTCACGACCCACTGGCTGAGCCGGGTCCCCTCCTACGACGGCGCCTCGATCTCCCCCAACCTCTCGGCGCCGGAGGTGCGGGCGCGCTTCGCCGAGCAGGCCGCCGACGACTGGACCGGCTTCCTGCGGGCCCGGAGCCAGGAGCTGGCCGCGGGCGGTCGCCTCGTGATGGTGGAGCCGTGCGCCCACGACGACGGGACCCTCGGTGACGAGGGCCTGCAGTCGGCGATGGACGAGATCCTCGCCTCGATGGTGGCCGACGACGTCATCACCGCCGAGCAGGTGGCCGGCATCCGCCTCCCGCTCTGGATGCGGACCCCCGACGAGTACGTCACCCCCGTCGACGACATGCCGCATCTTCGGGTGGTGCGCTCCCGTGCCGTGGAGCACCCACCGAACCCCATGGAGCAGGCCCTCGACGCCACCGGTGACGTCGAGGCCTTCGCCGACGACCACACCGGCGCCCGCGGGCGTGGAGCGAGTCGATGCTGTTCGGCACCGAGGAGCTGCGACCGGCCGCCGACGAGTTCTTCCGCCGCTACCGGGCCCGGGTCGTCGCCGATCCCGACCGCTTCCGGCTGTGCGTGTGGAACATCGTGCTGGAGATCGCGCGCACCGAGGCTCCGTGACCCGCGACGGCCGGCGGCTCAGCCGAGATCGTGCTCCCAGCCGCCCGACGGCAGGGGGACGGCGTGGTCGGGCGAGCGCAGCAGCTGGCGGTGGGGCCCGGGGGTCATGATCCCGATGCGGCGGGGGGGCAGGAGCCCGGCGTCGTGGAAGGACCGCTCGACGGCCGCGATGTCGGGAGCGGTGAAGCACAGCTCGTAGTCGTCACCGGCGGTGAGCGCCCGCTGCAGCCCGACGCCCGGAGCGACGGGCACGTCGTCCGGGGCGATGCCCACGCCGCAACCGGAGGCGTCGCAGATGTGCCCGAGATCGGCCGAGAGGCCGTCGGACACGTCGATCATCGCCGTGGCCCCGGCGACCCGGGCAGCCCGACCCTCGGCGATCCTGGGGTGGGGGCGGTGCAGCCGCGCTGCCGCCTCGGGCGTGGGCGGCTCCCGCCCTGCCATCAGCGCGTCGAGCGCCGACGCCGCCAGGCCGAGGGGACCCGTCACGAACACGAAGTCGCCGTGGTGCGCTCCGGATCGCAGCACCGGCGCGGCGCCGTCGGGCATCGAGCCCAGGATCGTGACCGTGATGGTGAGCACCGGGCCCGACGTCGTGTCGCCCCCGACGAGGTCCACCTCCAGGTCGGCGCACGCGCCGACGAGGCCGTCGGCCACCCCTTCGGCCAGACCCGGGTGATCGGGTGGGACGGTCACGGCGACCACGACCACCTCCGGGTCACCGCCCATGGCGGCGACGTCGGAGACGTTGACCGCCACCGCCTTCCAGGCGGCGTCGGCGGGCGTGCACCACCGCAGGTCCAGGTGGGTCCCGTCGACGACCGTGTCGGTCGCCAGCAGGCGGTTGTCGGCGAGCACGGCGCAGTCGTCGCCGGCCCAGACCTGGCCGGGCGGAGGCGCCGGCAGGCGGGCGACGAGCCCATCGATGAAGGCGAACTCACGGGTCACGGTCCCGAGTCTGCCCGGCGACGGCGGTGGGAGGAGCCGCCTTCCCGGAGCCCCGCTGGGTCCCAGTTGCGAGGCGGCGACGCATGCGGGCCCTCCCACCCCGTCCGACCGGGGGGACCGCCCCCGTCGAGCGCCGGTCGGCAGCGGCGCCATCACAGGCGGCGCGGCCGATCCGCCCGCCCTACTGACCCTGCCCGAGCGAGAACCCAGGAGTGCCGTCGAAGGTGAACAGGCCCTCGCTCTTGATGAACGGCAGGCCGGCTGCGGCGAGCCGGCCGAGCAGAGCGAGGATCTGCTCGGTGGTCACCGGCGCACCGGTCTCCGTCGCCTGGAAGCGACAGCGCCAATGGTCGGTGGTGATGGTGTTGGGATCGCCGCCCGGGTACACCTTCTGGCCGCGGTTGGTGACCATGACCAGCGCCAGCTCGTCGCCGGCGCTGGCCTCGAGGGTGTGGCCGAGCTCGTCGGCGGTGCCGCGCCACTCGACGAACACGTCGATGCCCACCTGCTCCTTCACCGCGATGGGCCGGGGCTTCAGCTCGATCGAGATGGGATCGGCGGCCGGCGGGTACGAGACCTTCTTGAGCCTCTCGGGCCCCTGGCCGAGGCGCTCGATGACCGCGTCCGCGAACGCGGCGGTGCCCACCTTCCGGGTGCTCACCGACGGGTCGTAGATGTCGTAGGTGTGCACCCCGTCCTCGATGGTGCGCAGCCAGGCGTTGTGGACCGTGGTGGCGACGTCGCCCTGGCCGATGTGCACGAGCATCTGGACGGCGCCGAGCAACAGGCCCGACGGGTTGGCGACGTCCTGGCCTGCCCGGCGTGGCGCCGAGCCGTGGATGGCCTCGAACATCGCCGCCTCGAGGCCGATGTTGGCGCTGCCGGCCAGCCCCACCGAGCCGGCGATCTGCGCCGACACGTCCGAGAGGATGTCGCCGTAGAGGTTGGGCAGCACGACGACGTCGAAGGCCTCGGGGGTGTCGGCCAGCTTGGCCGCCCCGATGTCCACGATCCAGTGCTCGCTCTCGATCTGCGGGTACTCCTCGGCCACCTCTTCGAACACCTCGTGGAACAAGCCGTCCGTGGCCTTCATGATGTTGTCCTTGGTGAAGCAGGTCACCTTCTGCCGCCCATAGCGCTCGGCGTACTCGAAGGCGTAGCGGCTGATGCGCTCGCAGCCGGGCCGGCTGAGCAGCTTCAGCGTCTGCACCACCTCGTCGGTCTGGCGGTGCTCGATGCCGGCGTAGAGGTCCTCCTCGTTCTCGCGCACGATCACCACGTCCATGTCGGGGTGCTTGGTCGCCACGTACGGTGAGTACGAGGGGCACGGCCGGACGTTGGCGAACAAGCCGAGCGTCTTGCGGACCGTCACGTTGAGGCTCTTGAACCCACCGCCCTGGGGCGTGGTGATGGGCGCCTTGAGGAAGACCCTCGTGCGGTGCAAGGAGTCCCAGGCGTCGGGCTCGATGCCGGCGGTGACGCCCTGCTCGTAGACGGCCTCGCCGATCTGGATGGTCTCGATGTCGAGGGCGGCCCCGCCCGCCTCGAGGATGCGAAGGGTGGCCCCCATGATCTCGGGGCCGATGCCGTCGCCGTGGGCCACGGTGATGGGCACCGGCGTCCGGGGCGGGGTGGCCGCCCCGGTCGGGGCGGCATCGGTCGCAGTCATCGTTCGCGCCTTTCGGTCGGGTCGGCCGGGGTGATGATGACTGTAACCGATTTCCGGTGTTTCTATTCCTGTTCTGGGACGGCCTGATCGATCCCGTGCAGGACCTGGTCGACGACGGCTCGGGCGACCGTCGCGTTGTGACGCCGGTTGCCCGGCTCGAGGCGGGAGGTGGCGGCGTTGACGGTCCCCTGGATCAGTGCCGCACGCAGCTCGGCCCGCTCGACCCCCGCCTCGCGCAGCGCGTCGACGAGCGGTGCCATCAGCGCGGCGTGCTCATCGCGCATCCGCTCGCGCGCCCGCTCCTCCAGCACGTGTGCGGAGAGCGCAGCGAGCGCGACGTGGCTGCCGTCGCCCATGAGCTCGAGCTGCACGCGCACGAAGGCCTCGACTCGGGCGACGAGCCCGTCGGCGGCCGTGACCCGCTCGGTGATCCGCTGGGCCCAGTCCGGCATCTCGTCCTCGACCATGGCCGCCACGAGGTCGTCACGAGACCGGAAGTACTCGTAGAGGGCCGGACGGGAGAGGCCCACCGCCCGGGCGAGCCCGGCCAGGGTGAGCCCGTCGGGACCCTCGCGCTCGACGATCTCGCGCGCCCCGTCGAGCAGGGCCCGCAGCTGGCGGGAGCGGTGCTCGGCGACGGTGGGCTCGGTGATCCGGGGCACCGCGACAGCATAGCCACGGCGGCCATGTTCCCGACGTCACGTCGGAAACTCGTTGCTTTACCTACGGGATGTCGGTATCTTCCCTACAGGGCGTCGGAAACAGACCCGACGCCGATCGGAGGTCGACATGTGGTTCCTCGCTCGGGCGGAGATCTGGCACGGACGCAGCCGCTTCGCGCTGCTCGCCGGGCTCGTCGCCCTGCTCGCCTTCCTCGTGTTCGTCATGACGGGGCTCAGCACCGGGCTCGGCGAAGCGACCGTGTCCGGGATGCGGCGCGCCACCGACGGCGCTGCCCTGGTCGCCTATGCACCCGATGCCCAGCGGTCGCTGGCCCGCAGCGACCTCGCCGCCGACCGGGTGACGGCTGCGGCGGCGGTGACGGGTGTGACCGGCGCCTGGCCCGTGGGCCAGTCGATGGCCACCCTCGACGCCGGCGGCCACCAGCTCGCCGCCGCCGTCGTCGGCCTGCCGCCCGACGCCCCGGCGGCTCCCGCCGGGCTCGGAGACCGATCCGACGGCGTCGTGCTCGACCGGCAGGCCGCGGTCGACGCCGGCGTGCACGTCGGTGACACCGTCACGGTCACGCCGGGCGACCTGCACCTGACGGTGGCCGGGGTGGCCGACCTGGGTTCGATCCAGCACGCCGCCGTGGTGGTGACGCCGCTGTCGACGTGGCAGCAGCTGCGCTACGCGCCGTTCGCGTCGGCGGGCACACCGGTGCCCGACCGGGTCGGCGCCGTCCTGGTGACCACGAACGGCGACCCGGCGGCCGCCGCCGCCGTCGCGGCCGCCACCGGCGCCGACGTCGTCACCCGCGAGGAGGCGATCGCCGCCGTCCCCGGGTTCGCCGAGGAGACCGGCACCATCGGCCTGCTCAGGGGTGTCCTGTTCGGCGTCGCCGCTCTGCTGGTGGCGGTGGTCTTCTGGGTGCTGACCCTCCAGAAGGAGGGACCCCTCGCGGTGCTGCGCACCGGCGGCGCGTCCCGCCGGCTGCTGCTCGGCAGCTACCTCCTGCAGGTCCTGCTGGTGACCGTGGCCGGCGTGGCCGTGGGCCTCGGTGCGGCCACCGCCGCCGCCGTGCTGCTCCCACCGGGAGCCTTCGTGCTCACCGCGACCAGCGCCGTCACCGCCGCCGTGCTCGCAAGTGACCTCGCCCTGGCGGGCTCGGCGACGTCCCTGCGCCGGCTGCTCACCGTCGACCCCGCTCCTCAGCCTCAGGCGCACGGCATGAGCACGGCACCACCCCTGCGCCGCGTCCACGATCCCGTCCCCGTCCACCTCCCAGGCCCAGATGCACCGCTCCCCCACCACACTCGTCGACCGGACCACCGCCGGCCCCGATTGGACCACCGCCTCGTTGGTGCTCGACGCCGTCGGCGTCACCCGCGGTGAGGTCGAGGTCCTCCGCGACGTCGACCTCGCCCTCAGGTCCAGCCCGGCTCGTCGCCCTGCTCGGCCCGAGCGAGAAGCCGGACGAAGACGACGCTGCTGGCGGTGGCCGGTGGGCTGCTGGCGCCGACCACGGGTGAGGTCACCGTGCTCGGTGACCCCTTGCACCGCACCGGCGGCGAGGTCGACGGCGACGTCGCGGCTCGAGGTGGCCTTCGTGCTGCAGGCGGCGTCCACCGTGCCGTTCCTCACCGCCGGCCAGCACCTGGTGCTGCCGCCAGGTGGTCGCCGGCGAGAAGCGACCAGGGCCGCCGACCGGGCCGCATACGCCAGGCTGCTCGCCGCCGTCGACCTCGCCGCCCGGTCCGATCGCTACCCCGACCAGCTGTCGGGTGGGAGGCGCCAGCGGCTCTGCGTGGCCCAGGCGCTGGCCACCGGCGCGCCGGTGCTGCTCGCCGACGAGCCGACGGCCAGCCTCGACCGGGCCCGGGGAAAGCGACGTCATGACGCTGCTCGCAGACCACGCCCACGGTTCCGGCGCGACGGTGGTGGTCGCCACCCACGACGAGCGGGCGCTCGACCTCGCCGACGAGGTGCTCCACCTCGAGGACGGCGCGCTGCTCCGGAGCGTCTGAGCGCTGATCCGGAGGACGTGGTCGGCGGGTCAGGCCGCCTCGTCGGCGGTGGCCGCCCGGGTCGCCTGCCGGCGGTGGCGGTAGTACTCGATCGCCACCGGGATCAGCGAGAGGACGATGATGACCGCGATGATCGGCAGCAGGTACTTGTCGATCTTCTCCGGGCCGATGCGGTCGCCGAGCAGGTAGCCGAGCGTCGTCACCCCGCAGGCCCAGATCAGGGCGCCGATCACGTTGAAGCTCACGAACGTGCGGTAGTGCATCTTGCCGACACCGGCCACGATCGGGGCGAAGGTCCGCACCACCGGCACGAAGCGGGCGAGGATGATCGTCTTCGACCCGTGCTTGTCGAAGTAGGACTGGGCCTTCTCGACGTACTCGACCTTGAACAGGCGCGAGTCGGGGCGGCTGAAGATGGAGGGACCGACCTTCTTGCCGAACATGTAGCCCACCTGATCGCCGAGGAAGGCGGCGAGGAAGCAGCCGACGAGCAGCACCGGCAGCGGGGCCAGCTTGCCACCGGCCGACAGCAGCCCGGCCGTGAACAGCAAGGAGTCGCCGGGCAGGAAGAAGCCGATGAGCAGGCCCGATTCGGCGAAGATGATGAGGAACAGGCCGATCGTCCCGAACTTGTTCAGCAGCTCCTGGGGGTTCAGGTAGTCCCCGAGGGAGGCCAAGACGTGCGAACGCATCGGGACAGCCTACTTCGGGGCCCCCGCCGGATCGAAGCAGGGCCGCCACCGTGGGGCGCGAGCGCCGCGAGCGGGGCCCCACCGGTGGAGGAGGGGCGGGCCGGCGGGCGCCCGCCCCGGGCATCAGCTCGGCTGGCCGTACTCGAGCCAACCGAGGCCGGTCGCACCCGAGTCGTCGTCGGTGAAGCGCGCCATCCCACGCGGGAACCGTGCCTGTTGGCCCGCGGGTCCGACCAGCAGCACCGGCGACCAGGCGATCGGCTCCACGGTGAACCGCCGGGTCGGGGCTCCCTCGTCCTGGGTGCGCAGCTCGAACTGCATCGGTCCCGGAGGGATGCCCTCGTCGTCGAGTCCCTCGGTCGTGGCGAAGTGGGTCACCACCGCCGTCGCCCCGTCCTCGGGCTGGTGGTAGCCCATGGCGAAGAGCCCCTCGGGCTTGGTGGTGACGGCGTGGAACCGCTCGCCGGTGTCGAGCAGGCGGAAGGCCGTCCAGCAGTGGCCGAGGGCCCACCAGTCGCGCAGGCCCCAGGAGTGGTCGCGCTGGCCGAAGCCGTCCAGGGCGATGGTCGTGTCGTTGCCCACGAGGATCTCACCGTGCACCCGGCACGGCACCTCGTAGCGGGTGAGCCCGACCGGGTAGGGGAACACCTCGCCGTCGGTCTCCCACTCGAGGTCGAATCCGAAGGCGATCCGATCGCCGGCCGCGCCGTGGTAGGTGTCGGTCGGGTGGTCGAGCTCCACGGCGAAGGCCTCGAGGCCCAGGCTCCACCGCTCATCGGGCTCCTCGATGTTGTGGTCGGCCCACAGCCCCTCGTGGCGCACCTCGAGGGAGTCGCCGCGGGGCAGCGGGACGTCGTGGTCGATCACCGTGACCAGGTTGCGGTCGGATCCCACCAGGCACGCCCAGTACCAGACGACGCCGAGGTTGGGGTACTTGCCGATCCGGACGTACCCGCCGAGCTGGCCGTCGGCGGTGAAGAAGTCGAAGTACCAGGACTCGTTCCACAGCGGCTCGGGACCGGGCGCGTGCGGCGATTCGTCGGCGGGGTCGGGCACCGGGATCGACAGCGTCATGGCGCCAGCCTGTCAGAGATCGATCACCTCAGTAGCCGGCCACGGGGTCGATGACGTTGCGCAACGGCTCGCCGACGAGGCGGCGACGGCAGTTCTCGAAGAAGTCGTCCATCAACGTCTCGATCGCCCCGGGACCGCTCCAGGAGATGTGCGGGCTCAGCCGGACGAGCGGGTGCTCGTAGAGCCAGTGCCCCGCCGGCAGCGGCTCGGGGTCGACGGCGTCGAGCGAGGCCCGGGCGACGAGGCCGTCATCGAGGGCCGAGCGCAGCGCCTCCTGGTCGACCAGACCGCCCCGGGCGACGTTCACCAGGTGCACGCCCGACGACATGGCGGAGAAGGCGGCCGGGCCGATCAGGTGATGGGTCGCGGCGGTGAGCGGCGCGGCCAGGACGACGTGAGCCGCCCCCGGCAGCAGGTCCTCGAGGCTCGACACCAGCTCGACGCCGGGCACCGGGCTCGGCTGCTCGGTGCGCCGCAGCGCCACGACGGTCATCTCGAACGCCTGGGCCAGACGCGCGACACGGGAGCCGATGGCCCCGAGGCCGACCAGCGCCAGCCTCCGGCCCGCCAGGCCGCCGAGCGTGACGCCGGTCCGCCACCGATCGGGGGTCACGTCGTGCCACACCTCGGGGAGCCGCTTCTCGAAGGCGAGCATCGCCGCCAGGGCCCACTCGGAGATGGGGACGGCGCTGGCGCCCCGCGAGGTGGTGAGGACACGGTCGCCGAGCAGGTCGAAGGGGAAGGCATCGACCCCGGTCCCGGTGACGTGGACCCACGACACCCCGCGATCGAGCAGGTCGGCGAGGTTGGGGGCGGCCCACGGCACCGTGAGCACCACGTCGTAGCGACGGTCGGTCGGCACGTCGTCCTTCATGCGGACGGCATCGATCACGACGTCGGCCACGAGGTCGGCGGGGAGGCCCAGCGACCGCGCATCGCCGACGTGGCTCGCCACTCGCAGCATGTCAGCAGTCTCCCCCACCGGCATCCCGGTGGCCGGATCCAGCGCCGCACCGCCGGGACGGTGGCGAGTCGGGCACGACCTCCGTACGGTGAGCGGTTGATGCACGAGGACCACGGCCGAGCAGAGGACGGGTGGCGATGAGCGGCAAGGCGACGACCGACGACGACTCGGCCGAGACACCGCTCGACCCCGAGCTGGTGAGCCGGTTGCGCCTGGCGGTGATGCGTCTGGCCCGCAGGATGCGCCAACAGGGCAACCAGGCCCTCACCCCGTCCCAGCTGTCGACCTTGTCGACGATCGAGCGGGACGGGCCCCTGACGCTCGGCCGGGTGGCCGAGCTCGAGAACGTCCAGCCGCCGTCGGTCAGCCGCATCGTCGGCGCCCTCGAAGGCGACGGCCTCGTCGAGCGCATGGTGCACGAGACCGATCGCCGCAGCGCGCTGGTGGCCATCACCCCCGCCGGCGAGGGCGCCCTGGAGGCGATCCGCAGCGACCGGGAGGCCTGGCTCGGTGAGCAGGTGGCCCGGCTGACGCCAGGCGAGCGCCGGCGCCTCGACGCCGCCCTGCCCGTCCTCGAGCGCCTGCTCGGCTCCACCCCCTGACCCGAAGCGGTCGGCTCAGTCCGGTGGCCCCTCCTCGGGCGCCTCCGACGACGCCGGGGCAGGTGGCGGTGGCACGACCGGCGCGCCACCGGGTGGAGGAGGCGGCGCCACGGGTGCACCACCCGGAGCCGGCGGCGGCGGCACCGCAGCACCCGGAGCCGGCGGCGGCGCCACGGGTGCACCACCCGGAGCCGGCGGCGGCGGCACCGCAGCACCCGGAGCCGGCGGCGGCGCCACGGGTGCACCACCCGGAGCCGGCGGCGGCGGCACCGCAGCACCCGGAGCCGGCGGCGGCGCCACGGGTGCACCACCCGGAGCCGGCGGCGGCGGCACCGCAGCACCGGAGCCGGCGGCGGCGGCACGGGTGCAGCACCCGGAGCCGGCGGCGGCGGCCGGGTACCGCAGCACCCGGAGCCGGCGGCGGCGGCCCCGCACCACCCGGAGCCGGCGGCGGGCCCGCACCGGGTGGCGGGGGCGGCGGCGTCACGGTCTTGAGCATCAGGTCGATCTGCTCGCCGGAGGCGGCCTTCGCCTGGAGGTCACCGATGATGCGCTCGATCTGCTCCTGCTGGTCGGGGAGCGGCTGACCGATGCGGTCCCGGTACCAGAGGACACCGAGGTCGCGTAGGAGGGAGTCGGCGGCCCAGCGCTGCTGCGTACCGGACACGCCCTTGTTGATGGAGTCGGCGAGGCTGTTGGCCCCCCGCTTCATGTCGTCGAGAAAGCCCATCGATCGCTCCTCTGGCACGCCGGCACGCCGGCTCCGACCGGGTTCGCCCGGACGATACCCGCCACCGGCGCGCTCCCGAGCCGTCGGGAAGGGCTGACCGCCGTGATCGCCGCGGTCACGCGATCGGCGGGTAGTACGGGACGTCGGGGTCCGGTGGTGGCAGGTCGACCTCGTCGATGGCCGAGATCAGCTCGTACACCGGCTCCGGTAGGGCCTTCGGGACGGTCCAGTCGAGCTGGTCGGCCACACCGGCCACCTCGGCGAAGGGCTTGAGGAACGTGAAGTACACGTAGGCCCCACACCGGATCATCTCGTCGCGCGACATGGCCGCGACGTTGCGGTAGTGCTGTGCGTTGACCCGTCGCAGGACCGGCACCAGCTCGTCGAGGACGGAGTGGGGCACCGGCGCCAGCGAACGGTCGGCCGTGTCCGTGGTGAAGATCCCGAACCCGACGAGGTGGTCGAGGTAGTCCTCCGGCGTGGTGACGGCCGACCCGAAGTCGGTGACGGTGACGTCCACGCCGTCGAGCACGAGCGCCATGGTGAGGTACTGATAGGGCAGGTCGGCGGCGACGTGTGACCACCAGAAGTCGCTGTGGCCGATGCGGTAGGCATCGCGCACGAGCAGCACCCGGCCGTCGGGCAGGAGGTAGGGACCGGTGTCGCCGGTGCCCACACGGGTGTCGAAGTAGAGCAGGAAGAGGTAGTTGACGAGGGTGGCGTTGAAGCGCTTGATCCTCGCCCGGTCGTCGTCGTCGACCGGCCCCACGCCGGCGAGCAGCGTGTCGATCACTCCGGCCGGGTAGGGGGTCACGACGTTGCCGGCGTCGGCGGCCTGTCGGGTGCCGTCACCCCGGAACCCCAGCGCAGCCCGCTCCCAGAAGTCGAGCACCGTGTAGGCCGCCTCGGCGTCGTCGAGCGCCGGGTCCATCTGCAACAGGGCGTTGCGGCCGACGAGGAAGAAGTTGGCGATGGACCACAGGTACACCGCGTTGACGTTCGAGCCCGGCCGGTGACCGGCGAGGCCGATCTGCTCGGCAGGCCGCGCCGCGTCGATGGTCCGCATCATCTCCGGGTAGCGGTAGAAGGCCTCGGCACAGGCGACGATGATGTAGGGCGTCACCGGGATGAGCTGCGACGAGTACGACGTCCGCTCGAGCGTGAGCTTCTGCGAGATGGGGCTGTGGTAGGCGATCAGCCGGTTGGCCTCCGCCTTCCGCTCCTCCGCCGACGAGGGCGGCGTTCGAGCGCCCAGGCCGGGGAGGCCGTCGAGGGGCTCAGGCACGCAGCACCCCCGCGTCGCCCGAGCAGTCGAGCTCGACCTCGTCGCCGTGGGCCGGCTCGGCGCCGGTGAACGACAGGCCCATGACGCACGGCACCTGGAACTCCCGGCTGACGATCCCGATGTGGCTCCGGGGCGTGCCCGCCGTGCACACCACCCCGGCGAGCTCGTGGAAGATCGGTGACAAGAAGGTCGCCCCGGCGTCGCGGACGCAGACGACCACGCCCTCGGCACCGGTGTCCATGAGGTCGAGCACGTCGTCGGGACCCGAGAGCGGGTGCCACCGGCCCCGCACCGCTGGCGCGTCGAACACCTTCGTCCCCATCCCCCGTTCCCACATGGGCGCAGGGTACCGCCCGGACCGGTCGACGCCGGCGGTCCGCCGCCCGGGGTCGTCGCCGACCCGGTCGGGCTGCGGGCACGAGGCGCGTCGACGGTAGCCTCGAGAGGTGCCGACGTTCGCCAGCGACGAGTGGATCGCCCTGCTCGACGAGGCCGCCCGGGGCGACGACGGCATCCGCTCCGCCACCACCGATGCCGCCATCACCATCGAGCAGGTCCTCACCGACGGCGCGTCGTGGCATGTGGTCATCGATCACGGTGACGTGCGCGTGCTGGCCGGTCGGGCGACCGCCTCGACGGTCACCTTCACCCAGGACCGAGCCACCGCCGCCGCCATCGCCCGCGGCGACGACAGCGCCCAGGCGGCGTTCCTGCGCGGCGACCTGCGGGTGGGCGGCGACATCGGCACCCTGGTCGCTGCGGCTGCCGTGCTCGACCGCCTCGGCGACGTGTTCGCCGCGGTGCGGGATCGCACCGAGTGGTGATCGGGGCCGTCCAGTGCCCGAGCTCCCCGAGATCCAAGCCCATGCCGAACGCCTGAAGGCCGCGCTCGCCGGTACCGAGCTCGCCGGGTTCCGAGCACTGACGTTCACGGCGCTCAAGACCTACGCGCCCGCTCCGGACGAGGCGCTCGGTCACCCCCTCCTCGGGGTCGGCCACCGCGGCAAGCACCTGCTGCTGCGGTTCGAGCCGGTCACGTTCGTGGTGCACCTCATGCAGGGCGGCCGCCTGAAGCCCGACGAGAAGCAGTCGGCCAAGCCCCGCGGCGGGCTCGCCCGATGGACCTTCGCCGACGGCCGGGCCCTGCTGCTCACCGAAGCCGGCACGGAGAAGCGGGCCGGGATCTGGGTGGTGGCCGGCGACCCGGAGGGACAAGCGCCGCTGACCGGGCTGGGCCCCGACGCCGACCGGATCGATGCCGACGAGCTCGGAGATCGCCTGGCCGGGCACTCGATGCGGTTGCACGGGCTCCTGCGCGACCAGTCGATCGTGGCCGGCATCGGCCGTCGCCTGGCCAACGAGATCTGCCACCGGGCGCGCCTGTCGCCCTTCGCCAACGCGTCGAAGCTCGACGCCGACGAGCGCGTCCGCCTGCTCGACGCCATGCGATCCTGCATCGCCGACTCGCTGCGCTACGAACGAGCCCGAGTGGACATGAGCTCGTCCAAGGAGCGCCCTGGAGAGGTGCACCACCGCATCGGCGAGCCGTGCCCGGTGTGCGGCGACACCATTCGATCGGTGGAGTACAGCGCCTACACGGTCGCGTACTGCCCGACGTGCCAGACCAGCGGCAAGGTGCTCGCCGACAACACCACGTCGAAGTTCCTGCGGTGACCGGACGCGGCGGGGCCGGGCCGGTCATGAGGTCGAAATCTTGCTCCGTACCCATTGAGGAAGGTGAGGCCACCGAGTCACCGCCGCCGACCGCCTTGAGAACGCGTCCAGGACCAAGAACGTGATGCACGGGCCGACGAGTCGCACGGAGTTCGTGCTATTCGAGAGGACACCGGGGGAGACGAAGGGCACCTGGAGTGCGAACGGGATCACTGCCCAGAGCTCGAGTGAGCGACGTCGCAGCCACTGGAGGACGACACCGACGGCCACCACCAGGCAGAGGAGAGCGACGAGGAAGTCGCCCCATCGCTCATAGGCCGCCCAACTGCAGAGGTACGCGAGTGCCAACCTCCGAACGGGACAAGGGTGAACTCGTCCACCCGCATGTCGACCCACCGAAAGCGTGTGCCCACGTAGATCCACCACGCCACCGTGACGCCGGTCGGGACGGTCGCGAGCCGAACGCGATCTCGGACCGGACGGCCCACTGCCCCGATGGCGAGCGCGACAATGCCGGCCAACATCACCTCGCGGGACAGCGCGGCCACCACTGCGAAGGCCGCTGCACGTCCCCAGCGGCCACGGTGCACATTCAGCACCGTGCCCAGGAGGGCAGCGATCGCCCAGACGTCGCCGAGGTCGAGCATTACACCGGCGATCACGGCAGGGTTCGCGGCGAACGCCAAGCCAGCCCGCGTCGGGGCGACGATCTCCTGCGCCAACCGCACGGCGAGATACGAACCTACGAATACGCCGCCGAGGTTTGCAATGACGAGGCCGAAGAAGAGCGCCTCTTCGCCGCCGAGCCTGAACGGCGAGGCCAACAGCGAGTAGAAGACGCGCTGCGCCCGATAGCGAGGACGGTCGAGGTGCGTCGCGAGGTCGTCGGGTTGGAGCAACAGCGGGTCACGAGCGATGCTCCAATAGCACGTGCCGTCGTGGGCGTCGATGAAGGCGACGACGACGTCCCGACCCAGGAGGCGCCGAGCCTCATCGACAACCGCTGGGTTGCTTTGGCCGAACTTCGTGAACCACTCAGCATGACCGCGCTGCGACACCAGGATCGCCACGCAGACGAGCAGGTAGAGCGCCGTCGCGACCGCGGCGAAACTCGCCGCGGTGCGGACTGAGCGCCGGTCCGTCGTCGCGGCCCGAGTCATGCCCGCACCTCGGCACGCCCGACATCCGCACGGGAGGGCGCGGCCCGCGACGCGAACCAGTCGATGACGACGAGCACGAGCATGGGGGTGGCCGCCCGCAGCGCGTTGATGTTCACATTCAGCACCGTCGACCCGAGGAACGGCACCGTGAGCGCGATCGGCAGGCAGGCGAGCAGCTCGAGGCTCCGCCGCCGCCGCCACCAGCGCACGACCACGACGACGGCCAGCACCAGCACGGCCGCCGCCACCACGGCGTCGTCGTAGGCGCCTCGCGGCGACCAGCCGAATCGCCATGCCTCCACCCAGCCGCCGAAGGGCAGCACCACAAGGGCTCCGCCGGGGTTGGACGACGCCCAGCCCAGGCGCGAGCGCTCGTACACGCCCCATGCCGCGGCGACCAGGACCGGCAGCCCGGCGAGAGACCACCGTGCCCGTCGCGGGACGCCGGCTCCGAAGCAGGCAACCGCGAGCACCGGCAGCAGGCTCAGCTCCTGGGCCAGCACCGCCGCCACCGCCGCCACGGCCGCCCAGGCCAGCTGGTGACGCCGCACCAGGAGCAGGAACGTCACGACACCGGCGACGGCCACGGCATCGGCGAGGTCGTACATGACGGCCAGCAGGATGGCCGGGTCGAGGGCGAACACGAGACCCGCCCACGGTGTCGCCCCGACCTCCAGGGCCAGCCGCGCAGCGGCGTAGGTCCCCCCGAAGACCACGAGGAGGTTGGTGACCACCATCCCCCACAGCAACGCCCACTCACCACCCAACCGCCACGGCTGCACCAGCCACGGGTACAGGATGCGCTGGGCACGGTAGGCGGGATGGTCGAGCGCGGCACCGGTCGAGTCGGGATGCCGAAGGAGCGGATCGCGCGCCAGCACCCAGAACCGCGTGCCGTCGTGGTCCTCGGCGGTGACGTGCACCGGGGGCTCACCGAGCACGTCGGTGGCGAGACGGTCGTAAGAGTGCCCTCGCCGAACTTCACGAAGGAGTCGGCGCGCCAACCACCCTGGGCCAGCTGGGGAGCACGAGCACCGGCTTCATCACCAGCGCAGCAGCAGCCACGGCGAGCGCCTGCGGTTGCGCTCCACCGCGTGACGTCCACCGGCCCAGGCTAACCAGCGGCGACGAGCGGGCCGGTTGGCGTGGCTCGCGGGGTGCGCCCCGGGCGGAGCGCGGTGGGTCAGATGAGCCCGAGCTCGCGGACCGCGTCGCGCTCCTCGCCCAGCTCGGCGACCGTGGCGTCGATCTTGGCGCGTGAGTAGTCGCTGTGCTCGAGGCCCTGCACGATCTCGTAGCCACCGCCCGAGCAGGTGACGGGGAACGACGAGATGAGGCCCTCGGGCACGCCGTAGCTGCCGTCGGACGGGATCGCCATCGACACCCAGTCGCCCTCGGCGCTGCCCAGCGCCCAGGTGCGCATGTGGTCGAGCGCGGCGTTCGCCGCCGATGCGGCGCTCGACAGGCCACGGGCGTTGATGATCTCGGCGCCACGCTGCTGCACCGTGGGCAGGAAGGTCGAATCGATCCAGGCGTCGTCGCCGATGACCTCGGATGCGATCCGGCCGTTGACCTCCGCGTGGAAGAGATCCGGGTACTGCGTCGCCGAGTGGTTGCCCCAGATCGTCATCTTCCTGACGTCGTTGACCGTCGTCCCGGTCTTGAGCGCCACCTGGGCGATCGCCCGGTTGTGATCGAGGCGCGTCATGGCCGTGAAGCGCTCGTTCGGGATGTTCGGGGCGTTGTTCATGGCGATGAGGCAGTTCGTGTTGGCGGGGTTGCCGACCACCAGCACCCTGACGTCGTCGGCCGCGTTGTCCGACAGGGCCTTGCCCTGGACCGTGAAGATGGCACCGTTGGCCTCGAGCAGGTCCTTTCGCTCCATGCCCTTCGATCGGGGCCGCGCCCCCACCAGCAGCGCGAAGTCGACGTCACCGAACGCGACGTTCGGGTCGTCGGTCTGCACCATGTCGGCGAGCAGGGGGAAGGCGCAGTCCTCGAGCTCCATGACCACGCCCTTGAGCGCGTCCATGGCCGGGGTGATGTCGAGCATCTGGAGGATCACCGGCTGGTCGGGTCCGAGCATCTGCCCCGAGGCGATGCGGAACAGCAGGCTGTAGCCGATCTGGCCGGCAGCTCCGGTGACGGCGACGCGCACGGGATCGTTCACGGTTTCCTCCGAGTCGAGCGGGCCACGGACGGTGGCCGAGATCCGCAGGAGAACCTAGCCAAGCGGGACAGGGGCGACGAACCGGGCGGCTCGCGCCCGTCGCGACGAGCCGCATCGGTCAGCCGCCCTGCGTGTTGCCGAGCCAGCTCCGGTAGAGCTCGGCGTACCGGCCTCCCTGCGTGACGAGGTCTTCGTGCCGGCCCCGCTCCACGATGCGCCCCCCGTCGAACACCAGGACCAGGTCGGCGGACTCGGCGGTGGAGAGCCGGTGGGCGACCGACACGGTCGTGCGGCCCTCGGCCAGACGGGCCAGCGCCGAGGTGAGGGCACGCTCGGTCTCGGGATCGACGGCCGACGTCGCCTCGTCGAGGACCAGCAGCCCCGGATCCGCCAGCTGGGCCCGGGCGAGCGCCACCAGCTGCCGCTCCCCGACCGACAGGCTCTCCCCGCGTTCGCCCACCTCGGTGGCCGCCGCCGCCGGAAGGCTCGCCAACCACTTCTCGAGCCCGAGGTGGCCGAAGGCCGCCTCGACGTCGGCCGGGGTGGCACCCGGTCGGCCCATCGCCACGTTGGCGCCGACCGTGCCGTCGAAGAGGAAGCCGTCCTGGGGGACCAAGCGGACCGCAGCCTGCCGCGACGCCGGCGCGACGTCGCGCAGATCGACGTCGGCGAGCAGGATTCGCCCACCCGTGGGATCGGCGAGTCGGCACAGCAGCTTGGCGAAGGTGGTCTTGCCGGACCCGGTCTCGCCGACGACCGCGACGTTCGCGCCGGCCGGCAGGTCGACGTCGATCCCGTGCAGGACGGGTCCACCTTCCCGGTAGGCGAACTCGAGGCCCTCGACCCGCACGGCGAGGGCCCCGGGCGGCAGCTCGACGCCCGGGTCGGGCTCGCCCAGCTCCACCGGGAGGTCGAGCACGTCGAGCACCTTGCGCCAGCCGGCGATCGCCGTCTGCGTCTGATCGAGCACCTCACCGAGCTCGGCGATCGGAGACAGGATCAGGTTGACGAGGAAGAGGCACGCCACGAGGGACCCCACGTCGAGCCCCCATCCCGGGCCCCACCAGGCACCGACGCCGAGGACGAGCGCGAGGGCCGTGCCACCGAAGATGTCCCCGAGCGGGAACATGAGGGCGAAGTAGCGGGCCGCTCCGACCTCGGCGCGGTACTGACGATCGATGGCTTCGTGCAGCCGTGCCCGCGAGCGGTCGACGATCCCGTAGGCGCGGATGACCCCGGCACCCATCACCGCCTCCGAGATCGCCGACAGCGTCTCGCCGACCCGCGTCCGCACCGTGTCGTAGGCCCGCAGCTGGCGCCGCTGCAGCATGCGCATCAGCGGCAGCAGTGGCGCCAGGACCACGACCGTCACCACGGTGAGCTGCCAGGAGTAGACGGCCATGACGGCGAGCACGCCGACGATGACGATCGAGTTGACGATCCAGGCGATGGCCCCCCACTGCGCGAAGCGGGCGATCGTCTCGATGTCGCTGGTGACGCGGGCGGTCAGCACGCCACGCTTGGCCTCGGTGTGGTCGGCCACGCTCAGACGGTGGATGTGGGCGAAGGCACGCACGCGCAGGTTGCGCAACATGGACTCCGCCGCCTCGACGAGTCGGATGTAGGTGGCGCGGCTGAGCGCCATCACCGCGAGGGTGACGGCGAGCGCCACGCCGCACGCCGTCAGCGTGAAGGCCGGCCGGAAGCCCTCGACACCTATGATGCCCCGATCGAGGATCTGCTGGATCAGGACGGGGATCACGATGCGGCCGACGGCGCCCACCAGCGCCATGGCGACCGTGAAGACCAGGCCACGACGGAGCTCGGGGCTGCGGGCGAAGCCGCGGCGCAGGACGGCCACTGCGCCACCGGTCTCGGTCACCACGGCCTCGCCCGTCCCCGGGCCGGTGTGCAGGTCCGCCGTCGGGTCGTCGAAGCGGGCCAGGTCACCCGCCTCGTCGAAGTGCTCGGCGAGCGCCGCCTCCTCGTCGGTGATCAGCTCGGCGGCGCGGCGTCCACCTGCCGGTCCGGTGGTGGTCACCGTCGCTCCCCCACCTCGTAGGCACGGACGATCCGCTCGTAGGCGG
>JAWKIW010000025.1:0-51245 GCA_041394145.1 Acidimicrobiales bacterium | reverse complement strand
ACCGCGGCTCACGTCGCTGCGGATGCCGGCGGACCCGGCCCGTGCGGCGCAGGCGTTCTGCGGCGGGGGCACCACCGACGGGACGGCACCGGACGCACCCGCAGGGTCCGTGTCGGCGGCCCAACCCCCGGGCACGAGACCGCCCCACCTGCCCCCCTCGGTGTGCATCGACCTGACCCTCGCCCTCGCCGACCTGTCCGACCCGGCACCGGGTCCGACGCTGGAGCAGTCCGCCTCGCTGTTGAAGGACCACCTCCCCGACGAGCTCAGAGGCGACGTCGACGCTGCGCTGCAGGCCGGCGGCACCGACGAGGAACGGCTGCGAACCTCGCTCGCTCGGATCACCAGCTGGGTGAACGGCTCCTGCAGCGGATGACCGGCCTCGGTCGCGACGCCGGCCGCCCCGCGCCCGGACGCGGCGACCGGCTCAGCTGCTCGGCGCCGCCGTCGCGCGCAGGCGCTCTTCGGCCTCGCGGTAGGTGAGCCAGCGGCCGTCCTCGAAGTCGTACAGGCGGCACACCCTCGTGTTGGCCATGAAGTCGCGGAAGCGCAGCGGCGCGTCGTGGACGGTGTCGGGGTAGGCGGCCTTGATGGCGTCGGCGGCCAGCTCGAGGTTGTACATCGGGATCCGCATGTCCACGTGGTGGGGGACGTGGACCATGATCCAGTGGAAGAAGACGTTCATGCCCCGGGGGACCCGCAGCACGGTGGTGCCCTCCATCTGGCCCCGGAACTTCGTCCACTCCCTCCGTGGCCACCAGCGGATGTCGGGCTGGATGTGGTGGACGTGCACCACCGACCCGATCACGAAGCAGAAGGCCAGGAACGGCACGACGAGGACCTTCAGCACCACCCAGG
This sequence comes from Acidimicrobiales bacterium, assembly GCA_041394145.1. Taxonomy (GTDB): domain Bacteria; phylum Actinomycetota; class Acidimicrobiia; order Acidimicrobiales; family Acidimicrobilacustridaceae; genus JAWKIW01. The sequence goes on along the minus strand of JAWKIW010000025.1, from coordinate 50,387 downwards.
CCGCCCCGAGCGCGGTGCCGTAGCGGGCAGCGCCGTACCAGGCGAGCAGGGCGCTCGCACCGACGACCCAGCCGACGATGATCCAGCGGTCACGCCGAATGGGCTTGGCCCAGCGCGCCGGCGGCTTGCCCACCATCATCTTGTGCCACCACACCTCGCGCAGGTAGTACGCGCCGGCGCCGAGCCACGACCACTCGAAGCGATGGCGGAGGCGCTGGAACCGGCCCATCTCGGCCCACTGCTCGACGGTGTAGGGGTGCCACACGAAGTCGAAGCCCTGGCGCACCGTGTACTTGTGGTGGATCCGGTTGTGCCCGAGGACCCAGCCCTCGTAGACGTGCCACGACGGCAGCATGCACAGGTGCCCGACGACGCTGTTGAGGCGCTTGGACCGGAACAGCGACTCGTGGGCGGCGTCGTGGCCGATGATGAACAGCCCCGAGATCACCAACGCCGACAGCACCCACAGGGCGACCACGGCGAAGGGGTTGTCGAACAGCAGCAGTCCCGCCACGACGGCGCCGTAGACCACGAGGTCGCGGCCGAGGTAGGCCAACCCCTTCCACGTCGGGTTCTCGTAGGCCTCGGCGGGGATGACGCGGATGACCGGCAGGAGCGACCCGGGCTTGTCGCCGGTCGCCGGGGCGGCGTCGGCACCGGCCTCGACCGCGGGCGCAGCGTCGGAGGGGGCGTCGCCGGACGCGGGTTCGACGATCGTCATGGCCGGTACCCTACCGACCAGTCGGTAGAGAGGGCAACCACCGCCGCTCCGGCGGTACCGTCGTCGGCCGTGGGAGCAGCGAGGGCGCCGGGGATGCCGCACGAGGAGGCCGCCCTCGAGCAGGGCCTGCTCACGCGGTGGCGGTGTTCCGGTGGGCCGCCCTCGCCTGGACGACCGTGGTGCTGGTGCTCGACGCCCGCAACGACAGCTTCGAGCGGCTCGGCCTCGCCCTGGCCCTGCTCGTCGCCATGGTCGCCTACACGGTGTGGGCCACGGTGGCCGTCCGCCAGGACCCCGGGCGCGTGCTCACCACCGGTGCCCTGGTCGCGGAGGGCGTCCTGGCCCTGAGCCTCGCCCTGGCCGACGGCGCGGCCTACGGGAACCTGCCCAACAGCGGCCACTCGCAGTCCCTCGGCACGATCTGGCCGCTGGCGTGGGTCCTCACCATGGGCATCCGGTTCAGCGTGGTCGGCGGGCTGTTCGCCGGGTGCTCGATCGGGGTCGGCCAGTTCGCGTCGACGTGGCTGTTCACCGACAAGGTCTGGCGGGGCGACGACTGGGTCGGGGCCCTGGGCAGCGTGGTGACCTACGGCCTCGGTGGCGCCATCGCCGGGTTCGCCGCCGAGCGCCTGCGACGGGCCGAGCGCGAGGTCGCCTTCGCCCGGGCCCGCGAGGAGGTGGCGCGCACGCTCCACGACGGCGTGCTCCAGACCCTCGCGGTCGTGCAGCGCCGCTCCGACGACGACGACCTCGTCCGGTTGGCCCGCGACCAGGAGCGGGAGCTGCGGGCGTTCCTGTTCGGCACCGGGCCGCGTCGGCCGACGGCTCGGGGTCCCGGACGCGATCTCGAGGCGATGTTGCGGGACACCGCCGCGCACGCCGAGCGACGCCACGGGCTGCGGACCGAGGTGGTCGTGGCCGGCGACGTCGCGCCCCTCGCCGACGATCTCGCCCGCGCCGCCCAGGGCGCCGTCGCCGAGGCGCTCACCAACGCCGCGAAGCACGGCGGTGCGGCCCACGCCACGGTGTTCGTCGACCCGGACGACGACGGGGAGCTGTTCTGCTCGGTGAAGGACGACGGCCGCGGCTTCGATCCGGTCGAGGTCGACGAGGGCGTCGGGCTGTCCCGCTCGATCCGGGGAAGGTTGGCCGACGTCGGCGGGAGGGCCGAGATCGACGGCCGCCCGGGACGGGGCGCCGAGGTCCGGCTCTACCTGCCGACCCGCAGGCGGCGGGCCCCGAACCGCTGACAGCCGCGGGCCGTCGCGACCAGAATGGAACGACGGCCCGCCGGGCCGGGGGGAGGGTGCATGGGCTCGCTGCAGGCGGTGCGCGTGGTCGTGGCCGACGACCACCCGATCTGGCGGAGCGGGCTGCGGGCCGACCTCGGCGAGACCTTCCACGTGGTCGGTGAGGCGGGCGACGCCGACGAGGCCATCGAGGTCATCGGGCGGACGACGCCCGACCTGGTGGTGTGCGACCTCCACATGCCCAAGGGCGGTGGGATCAAGGTGGCCCGCACCTGCGCCGAGGACGTCCCGATCGTCATGCTCACGGTGTCGGAGGCCGAGCGCGACCTCCTCGACGCCGTCGCGGCCGGGGCGCGCGGCTACCTGGTGAAGTCCACGGCACCCGATGAGCTGCGCCGTGCGCTGTGGCGCGCCGCGCAGGGCGAGCCCGTCTTCTCCCCCGCCCTCGCCGCCCTCGTGCTCGGCGAGTTCCGCCGGCTGGCCCGCGAGGCCGGCCCCTTCCAGCCGCTGTCCGACCGCGAGCGCGAGGTCCTGCAGTACGTGGCCCGGGGCCACACCTACAAGGAGATCGGCGAGGAGCTGTTCATCTCCCAGAAGACGGTCGAGAACCACGTCAGGAACATCCTGGGCAAGCTCCACCTGAGCCGGAAGCAGGAGCTGATCCGCTACGCGCTGGAGCACGGCATCGACTGACGGGTGCGTCCCGCCCTCCCGGCAACCTGACGCCCCGTCAGGTAACGTCCCGACCGAGATCGCAGCGGCAAGGGTTCACAAACCGGACCAGGCCGCCGATCAATAGCAGGGGGGAATCCTGCAGGCGGAACCGGCCGCAGCCGCGGACGGGTCGGATCGAGGGGGACAGCATGCACGGTCGGAGCACGACGCCGGACGGCGACGCGCCGGCAACCCGAGGAACTGGCCGGCGCATGGCGCTGGCGGCGCTCGCCGCGGTGCTCGCCGTCGGCGTCGTCGCCTCGGCCTGCTCCACCTCGGACCAGGCCTCCACCACGACGTCGACGCCCGGCGACGGCACACCGACGCCGGGCGGCAAGCTGGTCATGGCCGTCACCGCCGAGACGAACGGCTGGAACCCGGGCCTGGCCCAGTGGGCCGACGCCGGCAACTTCGTCGGCGGCGCGATCCTCGAGCCCCTCGTCACCTTCGACAACCAGGGCAACTACGTGAACTGGTTGGCCGACTCGGTCGAGCCGAGCACCCCGGGCGACTTCACCAAGTGGACGATCCAGGTCAAGCCCGGCATCACGTTCCACGACGGCGCCGCCCTGAACGCCGAAGCGGTCAAGACCAGCCTCGACGTCTACCGGGGCACCCACTACACGGATGCGACCACGCTGTCGTCGATCGTGCTCAAGGACTACTACCGGGACGTGCAGGTCAAGGGGCCGATGACCGTGGAGGTCACGCTGTCCAAGCCGTGGGCCGCCTTCCCCGCCAACCTGGCCGGGCCCTCCGGCTACATCATGGCGCCGAGCATGGTCGACTCGCCGGACAAGGGCGTCTCCAAGCCGGTGGGCACCGGCCCGTTCGTCTTCGACAGCTGGGTGCCCGACGCATCGTTCAAGGCCCACAAGAACCCCAGCTACTGGAAGAAGGACGAGCAGGGGAACCCGCTGCCGTACCTCGAGAGCGTGGAGTTCAAGCCGATCGCGGATGCCAAGCAGCGGCTGGCCGCCCTGCAGACGGGTGACATCGACCTGCTGCTCACCACCCGGGCCGAGGACGCCGCCGAGTCCAAGTCCGACTACACGGTGGTCAAGGACTACAACGGCGAGAAGACGATCGTGATGCTCAACACGGCCGAGGATCCGTCCAAGTCGAAGAACCCGTTCAAGAACGTGCACGCCCGGCGGGCCCTCGCCTACGCCACCAACCGGGAAGCCATCCAGCAGCTCGTCGGCGGCGGCGAGCAGGTCAACTTCTCCTCCGCACCACAGCTGTCCACCTCGAAGTGGGCGATGGACGAGTCCAAGACGGGCTACTACCCGTACGACCCGAACAAGGCGAAGGAGGAGATCGACCTCTACAAGCAGGAGACGGGCTACCCGGACTTCACGTTCAAGTTCTCCGGCCTCGCCAACATCGAGGACCAGCAGGTCATGCAGGCCCTGCAGCAGCAGTGGTCAGAGCTGGGCATCGACGCAGAGATCGAGACGGTGGAGCAGCAGGCCTACATCGGGCAGGCGACCCTCGGCGGGTTCCAGGCCGCCTACTTCCGGAACTTCGCCTACCTCGACCCCGACTCGAACTACGTGTTCCTGCACTCGAGCACGGCCAAGGGCCTGGGGCAGCTGTCGATCAACTTCTACCAGTACAAGGATGCCGCCAACGACAAGGCGCTCGACACGGGGGCGCAGAGCGGCGACTTCGCCACCCGCAAGCAGGCCTACGAGGACTCGACCCGCAACATCAACGAGGCGGCGCTCAACGTGTGGCTGTTCAACACGCCGTACGCCCTCATCGCCCAGCCCAACGTGCGAGGCCTCGGTCCGGCGAGCCAGCAGGGCTTCGGCAACTTCCTGCCCAAGCCCTGGTTCTGGCCGGGCATCTGGAAGCAGCGCTGAGGCCCCCGTCGCCTCGGCCAAGGGGCCGGGGCGCACCGGGCCGCCTCAGGACTGGTCGAGCCGCGCCGTCGCGGCGTCGTCCAGACCTGCCGCCACGGTCCGGTCGAGGAAGTCGAGCACCGTGCGGTTGAAGCTCGAGGCGTGCTCGAACATGAAGCCGTGGGCCGCGCCGCCGATGACCGCGAGCTCGGCGCCGGGCACCAGCGACGCGATCTCCTCGGAGTCGCCCAGCGGCGTCAGGATGTCCTGGCTGCCGACCAGCACGAGCGTCGGAACGGCGACGTCGCGCAGCTCGAACCGGATGTCGTCACCGAGGTCGAGGATGGCCTCGATCTGGGCGACGAAGGCCTCCGGAGGCGTCGACAGCGCCAGCGGGCCGACGGGGCCGAGCAGGCCCAGGGCCGGCCACAGCCGGCGCAGCGACCGAGGTCCGACCAGCCACCGCGCTCCCTGGAGGATGAACGGACCCATGCCGTCGCGCTCGGCCAGCTCCGCCCACTCCGCCAGCAGCTCACGCCGCCAGCGGTGGTGACGGCAGGCCGTGCAGGCGAGCGCCAGCGACCGGACCCGGTGCTGGTGGCGGACACCGAGCATCTGGGCGAGGACACCACCCATGGACGCACCCAGCACATGGGCGGTCGCCACGCCGGCGTCGTCGAGCACGGCGACGGCGTCGGACGCCATGACCTCCAGGTCGTACGGCCCCGCGGGCTTGTCGGAGCGGCCCACGCCGCGGTTGTCGAACAGCACGCACCGGTAGCGGCTCGACAGCGCCCGGCGCTGACGGATCCACCCCCGGCTGTCGGCCCCCAAGCCCTGGATCATCAGCAGCGGCGGGGCGGCCGCCGGCCCGACGACCTCGTAGTAGAGGCGGGTCCCGTCGGCGGCTACGGCGTGCGGCATGGGCCGGGAGCGTACCCCTGCGGGCACCCCTGGCCGGGCGTCGGCCGGCGTCAGTCCTCGACGGCCGCCAGCTGGGCGAGGGCGCCCACCCGGTCGGCGACCTCCTCGGCCAGCGTCTCGACGGCGCCGACCAGACGGCGGCGGGCGGTCGGCACCGGTGCCCCCACGACGACCGGGCGACGGCGACCGAAGGGGCGTCCACCCACCGACACCGGCACCAGGGGGCACCGACGGCGTGCGCGGCCGCCACCAGCCCGAGGTCGGCGCTGGGGCGGCCACCCGCGGTGGACGCCCGAGCGCGACCGACACGAGCTCGCCGGCCCGCAGCAGCGAGCGGACATCGCCCTCGGTGCGGGGCACGACCCCGACGCGGGCCAGGAGCGGGCCGAGCGGTGAGCGATCGGGCAGGCCCACGGGCCGCACCGTGCGACCGGCGTGACGCCCCACGGCGGTGGCCAGGACGAGCGGTGTGGCCGGGTCGACCCCTTGGTCGTGCACGAGCAGCGCTGAGCCCCGCGGCAGGAGGTCGGCGCCGTCGAGCGAGGTCGCCCACCGCCATCGGGCCATCCCGGCCGCGAGCCGCCGCAGGTCGTCGTCGAGCCCCCAGGGGTCGACCACGAACCGACCCGAGAGCCGGCGGTCGACGACGGCACCGAGGCTGTCGTCGCGGGCATCGATGCGCCGGGCCACGCCGTTGCCACCCGACGTCACGCCGCCACCTCGTCGACGTCGAGGTAGGTGACCTCGGCCCACTCGAAGAGGTGCTCGATCACGTCGAGGGTGCCACGCCTGGGGGCCATGCCGATCGAGGCGTCCGTCGACGACCCGTCGGCGGTGCGGCCCCGGACGAGCAGCTCCTGGATGTGCTCGGGCACCGGCGCGCCGACCAGCTCCGACAGCAGCCGGGCCGGTCGCCAGGTCGGACCGAACAGGGGGACGGCGAGCCGGCCGCCCAGTCGCGCCGCCTGGCGGGCCGTGACCGCGCCCGGGCCCACCACGTTCACCGGCCCGTCGAACGGTCGGTGCAGCGCAGCCACGAGCGCGGCCGCCGCGTCCTCCTGGTGCAGCACCGAGAACGGGTGGTCGCCCAACGCGGCGCAGGGGACTGCGGGCAGGCGCAGGAGCCGGCCCAGGGGGCTGGGGAAGTGGGGCCCCACCAACGGCGCCATGCGCAGCGCCGTGACCGGGACGGCCGAGGCCCGGGCCAGCTCGGTGCCGAGCCGCTCCACGTAGGCCAGCAGGTGCCCGAAGGGGCTGGACGGATCCGGCACGACCTCCTCGTCGGGACAGGCGGGCGCACCTCGCCGGCGGCCGTACACCTCGATGCCGGACCGGACCACCACCCGGTCGAGGGCGGAGCACTCGGCCAGGGCCTCGAAGACGGCGATGGTGCCGGCCGCGGTCCGCTCGATCGCCGATCCCGGGCTGGACCTCGCGTAGGGCTCGTAGACGCCGACGTGGACGACGGCGGTCGGGTCGACCTCTCGGACGAGGTCGTGGGTCCGCTCACGGTTGCGGGGATCGACGCGGTGGAACTCGGCGCGGTGGAGACGGCGACGAGGGGGGTCCAGGTCGAGCCCCCAGATGGCCTCGACCCCGTCGTCGCGCTCGAGCAGGTTGGCGACCCTGGTCCCGAGCTCGCCCCCCATCCCCGTGATCAGGACGCGCACGGCACCATCCTCCCATCCCGCACCGAGGGGTGCCGCATCGCCGACGACGGCGACGGCGACGGCCTCAGGAGTTCTTCTCGTGCACCAGCCGCAACCCGTGGAGGGTGAGCCAGGGCTCGGTGTGCTGCACGCAGCGCGACAGCGGTGTGATCAGGTCGGCGAGTCCGCCGGTCGACAGGACGGTGCACGCTCCGAGCTCCTCCTGGATGCGATCGCACAGGCCATCGACCTGGGCGGCGAACCCGTAGACCGCCCCGGACTGGATCGACTCCACCGTCGACTTGCCGAGCACGTTGCGGGGCTCGACCAGCTCGACCGCCCGCAGGGCCGAGGCGCGGCCCACCAGCGCGTCCATCGAGATCTCGATGCCGGGGGCGATGGCGCCGCCGAGGTACTCACCGTTGGCCGACACGGCGTCGCAGGTCGTGGCCGTGCCGAAGTCGACGATGATCGTCGGCCCGCCGTAGAGGTCGAAGGCACCCACGGCGTTGGCGATGCGATCGGCGCCCACCTCCTTCGGGTTCTCGTACAGGATGGCGATGCCCGTGCGCACCCCGGGCTCGATGACGACCGGCGCGAAGTCGAGGTAGCGGGCGGCGAGGTCGCGGAGATTGGCCGTCACCCGGGGCACTCCCGAGGACACCGCGATGCCGTCGACGTCGTCGAGGGAGTAGTCGCGGAACCCGAGCAGGCCCTGCAGCATCACCGCCAGCTCGTCCGAGGTGCGATCGTGGATGGTGGCGATCCGCCAGTGGTCGAGGAGCCCGTCCTCGGGACGTCGATCGGGACGGGGCGGATCCTCCGCCATCTCGTACAGACCGACGACGGTCTGGGTGTTGCCCGCGTCGATGACGAGGAGCATCCGGTCGCCTCCTTCCGGACCGGCCGGGTCAGCCGATGCCACCCGGGTCTCCGGGCTCGATGTCGAGGCCGATGTCGAGCACCGGCGCCGAGTTGGTGATGGCCCCCACCGAGATCATGTCGACGCCGGTCGATGCGTAGGAGGCGACCGTGTCCAGGGTGACGCCGCCGGAGACCTCGAGCAGCGGCCGACGGCCCCCGGCGGCGTGCTCCTCGGCCAGCGCCACACAGGCGCGGATCTCATCGGGGGACATGTTGTCGAGCAGGAGCGCATCGGCGCCGGCCGCGAGTGCCTCGCCCACCTGTCCGATGGAGTCGCACTCGACGTGCACCGTGCGGGCCGGCCAGCGGGATCGGGCGTGGGCGACGGCGCCGGCGATGCCCAGCAGGGCGAGGTGGTTGTCCTTGAGCAGGATCCAGTCGCTCAGGTTCCCCCGATGGTTGGCGCCGCCGCCGGCCCGCACCGCTGCCTTCTCCAGCGCCCGGAGCCCGGGCGTGGTCTTGCGCGTGTCCCAGATCCGGGCCGAGCCCGCCGAGGCGGCCCGGTCCACGAACCGGCGGGTCGACGTGGCGACGCCCGACAGGTGGCCGAGGAAGTTGAGGGCGGTGCGCTCGGCGGTGAGCACCGAAGCGAGGCGTCCGCTGACCACACCCACCTCCTGGCCGGCCTCCACGACGTCGCCGTCGCGCACCGTCCACCGGGTGCTGACCTCGGGATCGACCTGGGCGAAGGCCTCGTCGGCGCAGGCCACGCCGGCCAGCACGCCCGGGGCCCGCACGACGAAGCGGGCGGTGGTGACGAGGTCGGCGGGCAGCAGCATCGAGGTCAGGTCGCCCAGCGGCGTGAGGTCCTCGGCGAGCGCGCGTCCGACCGCCTCGCGCACGGCGTGGATCGGGGGCTCGAGCTCGCTCGACACGTCCGACAGCCTGCCCCACCGTGGCGCAGCGCTCGTAATCGGTCCGCCCGCCCCGGTCGGGCCGGCGGCATGGCTGCGTGCGAGAGGCGGATCAGCCCCTGCCGTCGGTCGCCGACACCGTGGTGGCGTGCTCGTCCTCGATGGCCCGGGGGTCGACGCCCTGGAACGCCAGGCGGAGGAGGCGCACCATCGTGGTGCGGTTGAAGCGGACCCGGCGCGGGGGCGGGCCGGGTCTCGCCCGCGGCAGGCGCAGGCGCACCGCCCCGGGCCACGAACGGAACCGCAGCGGCGAGTCGAGCACCATCGCCTCGCCGTCGACGCCCGCCTCGATGTGACCCGATCGGGAGCGGACCTCGAGCTCGGTCGCCTCCCACTGGTGCCACCCGTCGAAGCGGTCGGGCGAGCCCGTCGCCGCCAGCCGGACGAGCTCGGCCGCCGCGGCCGCCCCGGCCACCTCGGTCACCACCACGCCGAGGACGCCGCGGTCGAGCCCGTCGCGCACGCCGAAGTCGGTGAGCCCCTCGAAGCGATAGGGGTTGTTGGAGACCTGCACGAGCTGGGGCCCGTCGATGACCCCGTCGGGCCCGTCGACCTGCAGATCGAACGGAGCGGCGTCGGGGCCCAGCAGGTCGGGGAGGCGCGCCGCGAAGGTGCCGACCTTGGCATCGCGGTACTCCGGGCTCTGCACGACCTTCGCGTACACCCCCAGCGACACGTTGTTGACGAAGACGCGATCGCCGACGAAGGCCAGGTCGATCCGCTTGTCGACGCCGTCGTGCAGCGCCGACAGCGCGGAGCCGGGGTCGCCCCGGTCGAGGCCCAGGTCGAGGGCGAAGTGGTTGCGCGTCCCCGCCGGGATGCACAGGAAGGGCAGGTCGTGCTCGGCCGCGACCTCGGCCACGAGCGCCTGTGATCCGTCGCCGCCGGCCATGCCGAGCAGGTCGGCCCCGTCGGCCACCGCGGCGCGGGCGAGCGACGCCAGGTCGAAGGGCGGCTCCAGGACCACGACCTCGGCACCCAGCGCCCGGGCCCGGTCGGCGAGCTGGTACTGCTCGACCTTGCCTCCGCCCGAGGCCGGGTTCATGAACAGCACCGCGCGGCGGGCGGGCGGTGCCGACGGTCGGGTGGACACGTGGAGGCCCGAGGACACGCCGAGGGCCTTGCGGGCCGAGTAGCCGGCCGCGATCGCCAGCAGGGCGACCACGGCGATGCCGCGCAGGACCTGCGAGCCGATGAACACCACCAGCACGCCCGCGGCCGACAGGCCGGCGATGGCCACCGCGAGCGCCCGCCGGGGCCCCCGGTGCGTCACCGCGGTGAAGGTGGCGGCCAGCCCGAGCACACCGAGGAGGTCGACGACGATGACGAGGACCAGGTTGTCGATCAGCAGGTAGACACCGGCGACGACGGTCAGCAGGATGGTCAGCAGCGACAGGCCCGCCGCCGCCCGCCTCGCCCCCGGCACGGCGCCGAAGACGTCGGTGCGATCCTCCGGCACCCCAGCCATGCCCGTCGACGCTAGTGCTCGACCCCCACCTCGAACGGGGTCCCCGGACTCGGCGCCACGACGGCGACACGGAGACGTCCGGGGCGGAGAAGGCGCCCGGGGCGCCACGGGTAGGCTCCGCGCCGATGTCCGACGAGCTCGCCGACCGCCCCCCGCCGTGGCGCATCGGTACCAAGCGGCTGCCCGAGGCCGAGTGGGAGCGCGAGCTCATCGAGCAGTTCAGCGCCATCGACCGAGCCGTGTACGGATCGATCGCCGGTGTGCCGACGCCCTCGCTCGATCAGGCGCTCGCCGCCCTGTCGACGGCGGCCAACTACTCCGTGCTGTGGTTCGCCCTCGCCGCCGCCGGCCTGGTCAGCGGGCGCGGCAGCCTGCGACGGGCCGGGGTCGAGGGCGTCGTGGCCATCGGCCTGGCGTCGACGGTCGTCAACCAGGGAGCGAAGCGCTTCGCGCCACGGCGACGCCCCGACCGCACCGGCATGGCCGTTCCCGAGGACCGCCACGTGCGCATGCCGTCCTCGACGTCGTTCCCCTCGGGCCACTCCGCCTCGGCCTTCGCCTTCGCGTCCGCCGCCGGTTCGGCGAGCCCCGTGACGTCGCCGCCCCTGCACCTGCTGGCTGCGCTGGTCGCCTACTCGCGGGTGCACACCGGGGTGCACTACCCCGGGGACGTGGTGGTCGGTTCGCTCATCGGGATGATGGCCGGCCAGATCGTCTCCGGCGTCACCCGCACGGCGCGCCGCCGCGTGGCTGCCCGCCGAGGCTGAGCCGGTGACCGAGCAGCAGGTCGACCGGCCGCCGTCCGCCGGGGCCGCCGCGCCTCCGGAGCGGCCACAGGACGCTCCCGCACCACCGGGCCGTCTGCGACGGCTCGTCGAGCTCGTGCGGCGCCGGGTCGTCGCCGCCGGCGACTGGGCCGAGGCGAACGTGCCGATCTGGTGGCTGCTGCGGGACGCCTGGGACCGCTACTGGCGCCTCAACGGCGCCGTGCTGGCCGGCCACCTCGCCTTCCGCACCTTCGTGTGGCTGCTGCCGGTGGCCTTCCTCGTGGTCGCCGCCGCCGGCTTCCTCCGGTCCCAGGGAACTGCGCCCGACCAGGTCATCGGCGAGCCCTTGGGCCTCGGCCAGGCCCTCGGCCAGTCGCTGCGCCAAGCCGGCGACGACGCCGCCAGCAGCTGGTACCACGTGGCCTGGGTCTCGACCCTGGGCGTGCTCATGGGGTCGCTCGGGCTGTACTCGGGGCTGCACTACGTCTTCCTGCAGCTGTGGGAGATCCCGTACCGGAAGGTCGAGCGGCGGACCACGGCGACCCTGCGCTTCACCGGCGGGTTCGTCATCGTGCTGGCCGGCGCCTTCGGGATACGAGCGGTGCGCAACCAGCACGTGCTGCTCGGCGTCACGGCGGTGGTCGTGCTGCTGGCGATCGTCTTCGCGGCCTTCGTCGGCCTGGCCTGGCTGCTCCCCCGAAGATCGACCGGCCTCGCGTCGCTCGTGCCCGGCGCCGTGGTCGGGGCGATCGGCGTGGCCGGCCTGCAGCTGCTCGGCGCCTTCTACCTGCCGTCCCGGATGGCCTCGTTCTCGGCCACCTACGGCGTGCTCGGCGTCGCCGCCACCTTCATCTTCTACCTCTACCTGGTGGGCAGCATCGTCGTGGTCTCGACCATCGTCGACAGCGCCTGGTGGGACCACCACCACCCCGGTGAGGTCAGTGCGCCATCGGCGAGATCGTCCCGCCCGGCGGCGTCCGCTGTCGCCGACGTCACCAACCCGCCACCGCCGCCACCGAGCGACTGACCGATCCCGCCGACCGACGGCGGACGTGGTCAGGCGCCCAGCACGAGGCGGACGAGGAAGTCGGGGTCACGGCCGGGGTGGTCCTCGCGGGTGTGGGCGCCGCGGCTCTCCTCGCGAGCCTCGGCTGCGACCAGCAGTGCTTCGGCGAGGTCGGTCAGGTTCCGCAGCTCGGCTCCTTCCAGCGAGCCCACCCGGTCGACACGCCGACGCAGGCCGTCGACGACGGTCGCCGTCCGCGTCAGCGAGGCGCCGGAGCGCACCACGCCGGCACCGGCCGTCATGGCCCGCTGCAGCTCGTCGCGCGCCGCCTCGACGTTCTCGCCCGTCCCCGCCGACCAACCCACCGGCCCGCGGGCGACCGGCGACGCCAACGGTCGACCGCCGATGACGCCGGCCCCACCGTTCCCGTCGAGCACGGCCCGCATCGCGCCGGTCGGCTCGGCAGCGGTCCGGCCGCGCTCGACCGCCTCCACGACCCGCGAGCCGAACACCATGCCCTCCAGCAACGAGTTGGAGGCGAGCCGGTTGGCGCCGTGGACCCCCGAGCACGCCACCTCCCCCGCCGCCCACAGACCGGGCAGCGAGCTGGCGCCGTCGAGGTCGGTGACGACGCCGCCGCACAGGTAGTGGGCGGCCGGGGCCACCGGCAACCGGTCGGTGGCGGGGTCGAGGCCGACCTCGGCGAGCTCCCGGGCGATGGTCGGGAACCGCAGGTCGAACTGCTCGAGGCCGGTGGCGTCGAGCCACACGTGGTCGGCACCCAGCTCCAGCATCCGCCGGGTCATGGCCCGCGACACCTCGTCGCGAGGCAGCAGCTCGTCGACGAAGCGGGCCCCGGTGGTGTCGAGCAGCAGCGCGCCGTGGCCGCGCAGGGCCTCGGAGAGCAGTGGGCGCGGCATGGCGGGATGGGCCAGCGCCGTCGGGTGGAACTGCACGAACTCCACGTCGGCGACCGCGACACCGGCCCGCAGCGCCATGGCCACACCGTCACCGGTCGCCTCGGTCGGGTTGGTGGTCACCGAGAACAGCTGGCCGGCCCCGCCGGTGGCGAGCAGGACGTTGCGAGCCAGGACCTCCCGCACGGTCCCGTCGGAGGCGACGGCCCGCACCCCTCGACAGCGCGTGCCACCGGCCCCGTCGGGCACGGTGAGCAGGTCCAGGGCGAACGCCCGCTCGTGCAGGGCGGCCGCGGTGCGCCGCACCGCGGCCACCAAGGCACGCTCGATCTCCGCGCCGGTGGCGGCACCGCCGGCGTGCACCACCCGGGCGAGGCTGTGGCCGCCCTCCCGGGCCAGCTCGAGGCGCCCCTGTTCGTCTCGATCGAAGATGGCGCCCAGTGCGATCAGCTCGTTCACCCGGCCCGGGCCCTCGTCGACGAGCACCCGCACCGCCGCGGGGTCGCACAGGCCGGCACCGGCGGCCAGGGTGTCGGCGAGGTGCAGGTCGGTCGAGTCCGGGTCCTCGGCCAGCACGGCGGCGACGCCCCCTTGGGCCCACCGGGTCGTGGCCTGCTCGAGCTCACCCTTGGTCAGCACACCGACCCGCATGCCGTGCACGTCGGCCGCCCGCACGGCAGCGGACAGCCCCGCCACACCGCTGCCGAGCACGAGCAGGTCGAGTGGGCGCTCGGGGTCGTCGGTCACGGCGCGGTCCGTCGGTCGGATGGTCCGGCCGGGGCCGGCCGTCGGTCAGCCGAGGCCGTCGAGCTCGGCGTCGAGCCGGGCCATCTCGGCACCGACCTGCGCCTCGATCTCGACGTAGCGGACCGGGCCCGGCGCCGCCTGGACGAGGGCCTTGGCGGTGGCCTCGTCGACCGGTCGGTTGGCGGTGTCGACGTGGACCACCCGGGGTGCGAACGCCTCCAGCTCGCTGTCCTCGTAGTCGCCGTAGGTGATGACGATGATGCGGTCGCCCGGCTGCACGAGCCGCGCGGCGGCCCCGTTGAGGCACACGTCGCCGGGGCCGCCCGGGATCGCGTAGGTCTCGAACCGGGCGCCGTTGTCGATGTCGACGACGGTGACCTGCTCCCAGTCCAAGATGTCCGCCAGCTCCATGAGCTCGGTGTCCAGCGTGATGGAGCCGACGTAGTGCAGGTTGGCGTCGGTCACCGTGGCACGGTGGATCTTGGACTTCATCATGCGCCGGCGCATGGCCGCTCCTTGGTGCTTGGCGCCTCGTGGGTCGCCCTGCGGTGAGGACGAGACCACGGTACCAGCGGCACCACGGCGAACGGAAACCGGCGGACGCGCTGCGACGGCGTCAACCGGGGACGACGATCCCGAGGTTGTCGAGCAGGCGGGGGTGGCCGACGCGGGCCGCGACCAGCAGACGCAGGTCCTGGCCGGGCACCAGCTGGCCGCGCTGGGGCACCAGCGACGACGGATCCACGACGACGGCGTAGTCGAGCTCGGCGAGGGGCTCGGCGTCGATGACGTCACCCAGCAGCTCGGCGACCGCGTCGACCGAGCGCTCCCCCGACAGGACCAGACCGGCGCCGGCCTGCAGCGCCCGGTACAGCACGACGGCCGCCTCGCGCTCGTCACCCGACAGGTACACGTTGCGGCTCGACATGGCGAGGCCATCGGGTTCGCGCACGATCGGACATCCGACGACCTCGACGGGGAACGACAGGTCCCGGGCCATGCGCCGCACGACGGCCAGCTGCTGGAAGTCCTTCTCGCCGAAGTAGGCCCAGCACGCGCCGACGAGGTTGAACAGCTTCGCCACGACGGTCGCCACCCCGGCGAAGTGGGTCGGCCGGGCGGCGCCCTCGAGGTGACCGGAGAGCGACGGCACCGAGACCGTGGTCGCCACCGCGCCGTCCGGGTACATGTCCTCGACGGGCGGGGCGAGCACGACGTCGACGCCGACGCTCCGGCACAGCTCGGCGTCGCGCTCGAGATCGCGTGGATAGGCGGCGAGATCCTCGTTCGCGGCGAACTGCAGCGGGTTGACGAAGATCGAGACCGCCACCACGTCGCAGTCCTCGGCCGCTCGTCGCATGAGCGACAGGTGACCTTCGTGGAGGTAGCCCATGGTCGGCACGAACCCGACCCGCCTGCCGGCCGATCGGGTCTCGTCGAGGTGGCCGCGGAAGGCGGCGACGGTGTCGAAGAGCTCCATGTGGGACGACCTCCCTCCTCGCCTCACTCGTACTCGCGGTCGGTGCCCTCGAGGTCCTCCACCAGGCGCCGCGCCAGCCGGACCATGGCCTCGTAGGCCTCCCGCTCGATGGGGTCGAGGTCGCGCAGCACGTCGAGGTGTCGCCCGATCGTGATCCAGTCCCCGCGGGCAGCCGGACCGGTGAGCGCAGCGGCCGGGCCCAGGGAGGCGACGTTGTCGACCGTCGCCCGCACGAGGTCGAGGTAGGCCTCGAGGGGGACGCCGGCCGAGGCCGCGACCCGCTCGGCCTGCCCGAGCAGGGCCACCAGGTGGTTGGAGGCGATGGCGGCCGCCGCGTGGTACGCGACACGGTGCTCGTCCGCGATCTCGAACCAACGGCCGCCGAGGTCGTCCACGAGACGGCGGACCAGCGCATCGCCCGCCACCGCGAACCAGGCCCCCGCCGCCAGCCGCGACGCGCCGACCTCGGGGTCGGGCATGGCGACGAGCGGGTGCACGGCCGCGCGCCGCTCGTGCCCGGCCAGGACCTCCAGGCCCAGCGAGCCCGCCAGGTGGCACACGACCGTCCGTGGTGACGGGTCGACGCCGGCGGCGACCTCGGCGATGGCGGCGTCGGGCGTGGCGATCACGAGCAGGTCGACGCCTGACGCCGCATCGTGGACGTCGTCGCCCCGACCCCGCAGCTCGACGACCGTCCAGCCGACGCTCGTGAGCGCGCCGGCGAGGGACTGGCCGGCTCGGCCCGGCCCGATCACCCGCACGGTGGTGGAGGACACGACCGCCTGCCCCCGACCGTCAGAGGTCGCCCACCACGGCCACCCGACCTTCGGCGCGGTCACGCCAGCCGAGGGGCGCGAGGTCGGGCGCGACGTCGGCCAACGGGGCCATCACGAACAGGCGCTCGTACATGCGAGGGTGCGGGATCTGCAGGTCGGGCTCGTCGACCGGGCCGTGCTCGTGCCACAGGATGTCGACGTCGAGGGTGCGCGGCCCCCAGCGGATGTCGCGGACCCGGTTGGCTGCCGATTCGAGGCGGTGGCACACGCCGAGCAGGTCGCGGGGTGACAGGTCGGTGTCGAGCTCGACCACGCAGTTGAGGTACGCGCCCTGGCCCGACGGTCCTCCGACCGCCTCGGTCTCGTAGACGGGCGACACCGCCACGACGCCCGACAAGGACGCGATGGCCTCCTTGAGGTGCAGGCGCCGGTCGCCGAGGTTCGAACCGAGGCCGAGCAGGGCTCGCATCAGCCGTTCCCGCTCCGGGGCCCGGGGGGCCTGCCGGCCACCAGCTCAGCGGACACGGCGGATCCGGACGCCGGTGCTGTCGGCCTGCTGAGGGATGGGCGGGCGCAGCTTGCGCACGGCCACCGTGACGGCGAGGACGCGGTCGTCGTCGAGCACGACGTCGCACAGCCGCTGCGCGAGTCGCTCGAGGAGCGTGAACCGCTCCGTCGTCACCACCTGCTCGATCCGTGCGGCCACGGCGGCGTAGTCGACGGTGTCGGCGAGGTCGTCGGACGCACCGGCGGCGGTGAGGTCGGCCTCGAGGTCGAGGTCGACCTCGAGGGGCTGGGGCCGGGCCTGCTCCTCGGGCAGGGCGCCGCAGATCCCGACGGCCCGGAGGCCTCGGAGCTCGATGCAGTCGGCGGGCACGGTCAGGAGGCGATGGTCCCGGCGATGGCGACGAGCTCGCGTCCCAGCGGCCCGAGCTGGCGGCCGGTGATGTGCTCGATCACGGTGATCACCCTGGGGCCGGAGTCGACCAAGCCGTCCCACAGCAGGTAGCCCGCCATGAGTCCGCACACCCGGTCGCCGAGCTCTTCTTGGTGGACGAGCACCTTGTTGCCCTCGGACAGCAGGGCCTTGAGCTCTGGGAAGAAGGCTCGCTCGAAGGCCTCGGCGTCGTCGTGGGGTCCGAACGGGCGATGGCGCCAGGCCACGCCCAGCTCGTCGTAGTTGTGGAGGTTGTGGGGCGCCGGGATGAGCGAGATCACGCAGGCGAACTCCTGCTCCCGGATCCAGATGATCTCCTCCTGTCGCCGCACCTTGCGGTGGTTCTGGCCGTAGCCACCGGGACGCTCGCACACCGCCACCTGGTCCTTGATGATCCACGTGAAGTTGCGGGGCTTGATGCCCTGGGCCCACTTGCCTTTCACTGCCACGCCCCCATCCTGCCAGACGCGGACCGGTTTCGAGACCAACCGAGACGGCTTTCGACACACCAAAACCACAGGGCACCCGCGCCGCGGCGCTCCGGCCCACCCCTTCGCACCGACCAGCCCGGCCGCCCGGCCCGGTCGACCCGACCGTGCGGCGGCGGTCTGCCACCCGAGGTGGCTACGACCGACCGACCACCAGCGCGGCCTGCACGGTGGGCAGCACGTCGTGGGCACGCACCATGGCGGCACCGGCGGCGAAGGCCCAGGCGGCCGTGGCGACCGACCCCTCGAGGCGATCGTCGACCGGCACCGGCTCGTCGGCGCCGTCGGAATCGGCGAGCAGGCGGCCGAGCGTCGACTTGCGGCTGGTGCCCACCACCACCGGCCAGCCGAGGGCCACCAACCGGTCGAGGTGGCGCAGCAGGGAGAGGTTGTGGGCGACGGTCTTGCCGAACCCGATGCCGGGGTCGAGCCAGATCTCGGGCACACCGGCCGACGCCGCCGCCCGGGCGCGGTGCTCGAGGAAGCGAACGACCTCCTCCACGACGTCGTCGTAGCGGGGATCGACCTGCATGGTGCGCGGGTCACCCTGCATGTGCATGGCGATCCACGCGACGCCCAGCTCGGCGGCGACGCCGGCGAGGGCGGCGGAGATGTCGTTGATCATCGTCGCCCCGGCCGCCACCGCGGCGCGCGCCACCTCGGGCTTCACGGTGTCCACCGAGACGCGCACCTCGGGCGCCAGCGCCTCCACCACGGGCACCACGCGGCGGAGCTCCTCGGCCGCGGTCACCGCCTCGGCGCCGGGTCGGCTCGACTCGCCGCCGACGTCGACGACATCGGCGCCCTCGGCGACCATGGCGAGGCCGCGGGTGATGGCCGCGGCGGGGTCGGCCCACCGGCCACCGTCGGAGAAGGAGTCCGGCGTGACGTTGAGGACGCCCATGACCAGCGGGCGTGCCGCGACGGCGGCCAAGGTCAGCGACCGTCGATGAGGCGCATCGCCTCGAAGCGGGTCGCCGTGCTGTCGCGGAACAGCCCCCGCACGGCCGACGTGACGGTGCTGGCACCAGGTTTGCGCACGCCCCGCATCGACATGCACAGGTGCTCGGCCTCGATGACCACCAGCACGCCCTTGGGGGCGAGCGTCCGCTCGAGCTCGTCGGCGATCTGGCTGGTCAACCGCTCCTGCACCTGGGGCCGCTTGGCGTAGGCGTCGACGAGGCGCGCCAGCTTCGACAGCCCGGTGACCCGCCCGTCGTCGCCGGGGATGTAGGCCACGTGCGCCTTGCCGATGAAGGGCACGAGGTGGTGCTCGCACATGGAGGTCAGCGCGATGTCGCGCACCATCACCATCTCGTCGTGGTCGGCCTCGAACATCACCTGGAGGTGGTCGGCCGGCGACTCGCGCAGGCCGGCGAAGACCTCGGCGTACATCCGGGCCACGCGGGAAGGGGTGTTCTGCAGGCCGTCCCGGTCGGGATCCTCGCCGATGGCGAGGAGGATCTCCCGGACGGCCGCTTCGATGCGAGGCAGGTCCACGGGACCCAACGGTACGGCGGACCGGACAGGTCGTTGGTCGATGGCGGGCTCGTCCCGTCCGATGAGGTCGTCGTCGACGAGGAAGGGGGGCAGGGGCATGTCGTCCAGGTCGCGCTGCCCCATCGTGGTGTCGCTCACGGGTGCCTCCTGGTGTGACCGGCCCGTCGAGGGTACCGGCCGATGGGCGCCGCGTGTCCGGCCGGAAGACGGTGTTTCGCGACCGCCCGACCGACCGGCGCACCGTCCGGGCTCAGGGGTCGCTCGGGCCCGCGTCGGCCTCGGGAGCCGAGAACCCGTGCCGGCGTGGCCCCGGACCGGCACCGAGCGAGCCGCCCCCGGTGCCGGAGTCGACGGGGCCGACCCGGCCGCCGGGACCGGGCTCGGCCGTCAGCCCACCGGGGCGGACGTCACCGCTCCAGGGCTCGAGGTCGCCGAAGATCGCGGCCAGCTGGGCGTCGCCGAGCGTCTCGTGCTCGACCAGCGCATCGGCGAGGCGATCGAGCACCGCCCGGTGCAACGTCAGGATCTCGTGCGCCTCGTCGTGGGCCTCGTCGAGCAGCCGCCGGACCTCGCCATCGACCTGGGCGGCCATCTCGTCGGAGTAGTCCCGCTCGTGGCCCATCTCCTTGCCGAGGAACACCTCGCCGGTCTTCTGGCCCAGCTGCTGGGGCCCGATCGCGTCGCTCATGCCGAACTGGGTGACCATCGCCCGGGCGATCTGGGTGGCTCGCTCGATGTCGTTCTGGGCGCCGGTCGTCGGCTCGCCGAAGGTGAGCTCCTCGGCGGTGCGCCCTCCGAGGAGCATGGCCATCTCGTCACGGAGCTCGGACCGCGTCTTCATGTTCTTGTCCTCGGTGGGCAGCGCGAGCGTCCAGCCCAGGGCCCGGCCCCGGGCGATGATCGACACCTTGTGGATCGGGTCGGTGTTCGGCAGGACGTGGCCCACCAGCGCGTGGCCGCCCTCGTGGTAGGCGATGACGAGCTTCTCCTTCTCCGACATCACCCGGGTCTTGCGCTCGGGACCCGCCAGGACCCGATCGACGGCCTCCTCCAGCGTGTGCATGGTGATGTCGTCGTGACCGTGGCGGGCGGCCAGCAGCGCGGCTTCGTTGACGGTGTTCGCCAGGTCGGCCCCGGTGAACCCCGGGGTGCGCCGCGCCAGGACACCTAGGTCGACGTCGGCTGCGAGCGGCTTGCCCCTGGTGTGGACGGCCAGGATGGCGAGACGGCCCTCGAGGTCGGGGCGATCGACCACGATCTGGCGGTCGAAGCGACCGGGGCGCAGCAGCGCGGGGTCGAGGATGTCGGGGCGGTTGGTGGCCGCGATGAGGATCACCCCGGCGGCCGGATCGAAGCCGTCCATCTCGACGAGCAGCTGGTTGAGCGTCTGCTCGCGCTCGTCGTGTCCGCCGCCGAGACCTGCCCCGCGATGACGACCGACGGCGTCGATCTCGTCGACGAAGATGATGGCGGGCGCTGCCTGCTTGGCCTGCTCGAACAGATCCCGCACCCGGCTGGCGCCGACGCCCACGAACATCTCGACGAAGTCCGAGCCCGAGATCGAGAAGAACGGCGCGCCCGCCTCCCCGGCCACGGCCCGGGCGAGCAGCGTCTTGCCCGTCCCGGGCGGGCCGAACAGCAGGACCCCCTTGGGGATCTTCGCCCCCATCGCCTGGAACCGCGTGGGGTTCTCGAGGAAGTCCTTGATCTCCCGCAGCTCTTCGACCGCCTCATCGGCACCGGCCACGTCGGCGAAGGTGACCTTCGGGGCGTCCTTGTGGACCTTGCGGGCCCGAGCCTTGCCGAAGGTCATGAACCGGCCGCCACCGCCCTGCATGGCCGAGAGGAAGTACAAGAACACGCCGAACAGCACCACGATCGGCAGCAGCTGGAAGACCAGGGTCTGCCACAGCGGCTCGGGCTGGTTGTCGACCTTGGGGTCGACGCCCCCGTCGAGCAGCCGCCGCGTCAGCTCGTCGGTGTACTCCTGCGGGTAGGGGGCCCGGAACTCCTGGCCGTCGCGGAGCGTGCCGGTCACCACGTTGTCGCGGTCGAGCATCGTGGCCTCGGCCACCTGCCCGTCGGCGACCTTCCGCTCGAGCTCGCCCAGCTTGAGGTCGACGGTGCGGTCGGCCAGGCGGGTCGCCAGGACGAGCACGACGACCAGGGCCAGGACCGTGGCACCGGCGACCAGCAGCGTTCGGGAGGAGACCTTGGGCTTCACGGCCCGGCCCAGGCTACCGGTCGGCCGTCAGAGCGTCCGCCGAGGCGGAGGACTGACCGTGCGGTCAGCCCTCGTCGTCACCGAGGTAGGCGTAGATCGACGCGAGGTTGCGGTATCGCTCGGCGACGTCGAGGCCGTAGCCCACGACGAACTCGTCGGGGATCCGGAAGCCGACGTAGCGCAGCGACGGCTCGACCTTCTGCTGACCGTCCTTCACGAGCAGCGCGCACACCTCGAGCGTGGCCGGGTTGCGCACCTGCAGGTTCTTCAGCAGGTAGTTGAGGGTGAGGCCGGAGTCGACGATGTCCTCGACCACGACGACGTCCCGGTCGGAGAGGTCGAGGTCGAGGTCCTTGACGATGCGCACGACGCCGCTGGTCTTGGTGGCACTGCCGTAGGACGACACCGCCATGAAGTCGAACTCCACCGGTAGGTCGATCTGTCAGGCCAGGTCGCTCATGAACATGAAGGCACCCTTGAGCACCCCGACGAGCAGCGGCGCGCGGCCAGCGGCGTAGTCGGCGGCGATCTCGCTGCCGAGCTCGGCGGCGCGGGCCTGCCTGCAGATCGGCCTCGGCGACGATCACCGTCCGAGGAGCAGGTCGGCATCAGGGTCGACGGCGCCCATGTCGTACATGCGCCCCGCAACCTACGCAGGCCGAGCCCTCAGGCCGCTCCGGGTGGGACCAGCCGGCCGGCCGTGCGGCACCCGCCAGCCGTCGGACAGGTCGGTGGCCTGGGCCGTGCCGTCGACGTCGAGCACCCGGTCGATGGCAGCGGTCGGGCGGGTGGCCCTCGGCCGAGCAGCGCGCAGCAACGCCGAAGCGCCGCCCTCGCCAGCACCAGCGGCGCCGCGGCCAGGGCCCGCACGTCGGTGGGGTCGAGCGCCGCCGCCTCGGTCGATGTGGTCGGCCGCGTCCTGGCCACCGCCGTGCCCGCACCAGCAGGGGACGACGTCGCGCCCCGCGATGTCGTCGAGGAGGAGCAGCTCGTGTCGCGCACGGTTGCGGCGGGCGCGGGATCGCGGTTGGTGGGTCCTGCACCGGTGACAGCCCGAGCCCCAGGCACAGGGCGGCGGTCTCCCGGCGACGCAGGGCCACCAGCGGGTGGCGGCCGTCGGCCCGCAGCGCGCCCAGCGTGCAGACCCGTGCCGCGGCAGGTTCGCCAGGAGCGTCTCGGCCCGGTCGTCGGCGGTGTGGCCGAGCAGGGCCCCGGCCGGCAGGGCGGCGTGGCGGGCGACCCGGGCCCGCGCCTCGAGGTTGGGGCCGGGCGCCACCTCGACCCGGACGCTGCGGAAGCCGGCGCCGAACAACGCCGCCGCCGCCGCGACCGCCTCGGCGTCGGCCGCCGAGCCCTCCTGGCGCGTGGTCGACGTGGACCGCAGTGACGTCGCAGCCGGCCTCGACGGCCAGCACCAGCAGCGCCAACGAGTCAGCGCCCCGGACGCCGCACGTCACCGCCGTTGCCCGCAGCCGGGAACCGGCAGCGAGGCAGGAGATCGGCGGCGCTGACCACGACGACGCTCGCGCCGGGTGCGTCAGGCGACGGCCGGACGGACCGAGCGATCCAGCGCTCGGGCTCGCGGATCTCGATCAGCGTCGGCAGCTGGTCGGGTCCTCCACGCCCGGTCGAGCAGGGCGGTGCCTCCTGCCCGTTCGACGGCGGCGATGAACCGCTCGCCCTGCTCGTACTGGTTGATCTTCGCCTCGAGCCCGACGAGCTGCTGGATCAGGCGGGTGACCCCCTGGGCCGGACTGCCGGCGTTGGCGCAGCACCGAGCGAACCGGTCGGCGTTGGGGACGAGATAAACGTCCAGCAGTCCCATGGTCACGTCGCCATGACCCTCCAGCAGGCTCATGAGGCCGCTCACCTGGTCGAGCACCGCCCGCTGCTCGGGTGAGGCCACCAGCGTCATCCGCACCGTCGGCCAACGGGTTCGAGCCCGACCAGGATGGCGTCGGCGAGCGGTTCAGCGCCTGGCGGGCTTGGCGGGCGGGATCGGGATCGACCGCGCCCACCGTCTGCTCGACGAGACCGAGGAAGTGCTCGCGCATCCACGGCACGCCGGTGAACTGGAGCAGTGGGTGACCTCGTGCGAAGCAGGCCAGAGCCGGAACTCGCGGGGGAAGGCGTACATCTTCTCGAGCGACAGCGTTCGGACCGACGTAGTAGACGAGGTCCTGGTCGTGGGGTTCTCTCCTCGACGATGAGGAGGTCGTACTGGCCGAACGCGCGACCCGACATCCATCCCAGCAGCAGGCCACCTCGGCTCCCGCCACCTTCGCGCGACCGGCGCCAGCGGCGGCGGTCCGGCGCTCCGCGAAGCGGTCGAGCAGCAGCCGCAGCAGCCGTTGGAACGAGGCGATGTTGGCCGGACCCAGCCGATGCGGTCGGTGACCCTCGCCCGAGCCGGACCGGCGAGCGAGCGCAGCCGGTCTCGTCCGCCACAAGCTCTCGGCCCTGGGCCGTGAGCTCGGCGAAGTCGGGACCGGGGAGTCCCAGTGGTACGACTCGGCGAAGGGCTCGCGCCCCGACACCCGGACGGCGATGCGCTCGGCCAGCGACCAGTCGATGGTCGGGCCGCTCACGGCGCTACCGCCGTGGATAGCGGGGCAGCACCACCTTGTAGACGTACCCGATGATCACAGCGACGGTGACCAGCACGGCCCCCAGCACGAGGGAGACCCCGATCCAGAAGTGCCAGACGACGGCGAGCGGCATGCCCGCATCCTAGATCGGCGACGGGCCCCGTCCCCAAGCGGCGGGGCGGCGTCGCCGCCGGTGGTGGGCTCACGACCGGCCGTCGGGCCCGGCCAGGGCGTCGCCGGCTCCCCTCCGGGGTGCTCCCGAGGAGCCGGGCTCGCCGGTGAGCCGGGCCAGCTGCTCGAGCTGGTCGGCCACCTTGGCCCGCAGCGAGTCGGGCACCTCCTCGCTGCAGCGGTGACGGATCACCAGCCGGAGCTCGGCCTCGAAGTCGAAGGCCTCCAGACAAGGGGTGCAGTCGTCGAGGTGGCGCCGGATGGTGAGCCGCCGCTCCTCGGTGAGCTCGCCGTCGAGGAAGGTGTACAGCTCGGCGAGCGCTTCCTCGCAACCGGCCTCGTGGTCGTGGTCGTGGTGCTGGTCACCCATGGTGTCACTCCGCCAGGACCGGACGGGGGGCTCCCGAGCCGGACGAGTCTGCTGGATCGTCGGTGCTACCGGCGTCCTGACCGGTCGGCGTGGTGGGCACGGGGACCTCCCCGAAGCGCTCACCGGTCAGACCCCGCTCACTGGCGAACGCGTACAACCGCTTCTGCAGCGCCTTTCTTCCCCGGTGCAGCCGGCTCATCACCGTGCCGATCGGGATGTCGAGGATCTCGGCGATCTCCTTGTAGGCGAACCCCTCGACGTCGGCGAGCAGCACCGCCAGGCGGAACTGCTCGGGCAGTGACTCGATGGCGTCTTTGACCTCGGCATCGGTGAACCAGTCCATCAGCTCGTCCTCGGCGCTGCGGCTGGCCGCCGCCGCCTCGAGGCCACCGAGGCGGCGGTAGAGGTAGAGGTCCTCGGTCTCGTCGAGCTCGGTCTCGTCGGGGCGACGCTGCTTCGCCCGGTACATGTTGATGTAGGTGTTCGTGAGGATGCGGTACAGCCACGCCTTGAGGTTGGTCCCCTCCTCGAAGCCGCCGAAGCCCCGGTAGGCCCGCAGGTACGTCTCCTGCACGAGGTCCTCGGCGTCGGCGGCGTTGCGGGTCATGCGCACCGCGGCCGCGTAGAGCGACGACATGAGCGGCATCGCCTGCTCCGCGAAGGTCGCCTGGTCGGCCATGCGCTCAGGCTACCGGCCCGCATCCCGGTGCACCTCCGACGCCGCGCTGCGGGCCTCGGGCGGACGGGTGCGGCCGGCCCGGATGGTGAAGGGGCCCCGGCGAACCGGGGCCCCTTCGGTCGTGCACCTTCGGATAGAGACACCGTTCCATCGGCACCTCCGGCGCGGACCTTGAGCGATTCACGACGATCGGCCGGCATCGCCGCCGGGCAGGGCGGGCGCGGGCGGGCGCCAGCGCGTCGGTCGGGCAGGCTCAGACGCGATCCAGCGACAGCATGGCGATGGCGTTGCCCCGCACCACCTGGTAGGCGACGTCGTCCTCGTCCCCGGCGAGGAGCTTCTCGACGTACTCCTTCGAGTTCGGCCACGTCGTGTCGGTGTGGGGGTAGTCGGTCTCGAAGCAGATGTTGTCCCGGCCGACGGCATCGAGGTTGGCCAGACCGTGGTGATCGGCCGTGAAGCACCCGAAGACGCGGCCCCAGTAGTACGTGCTCGGGGGCTCGGGGATGCGCTCCTTGGTGTGCATCCAGCTGTCGTGGTGCTCCCACACGGTGTCGGCCCTCTCCAGCGCGTAGGGGATCCAGCCGATCTGACCCTCGGAGTAGGCGAGCTTGAGGTCGGGGAACTGGATGAGCTTGCCCGAGAAGAGCCAGTCGGCCAGCGAGGCGAAGGCGTTGTTGAAGGCGAGGGTGCCGCCGACCGCCTCGGGTGCGTCGGGCGAGGCCGCCGGGGTGGTCGACGACGAGCCGATGTGCATGCACACCGTGACGGCATGGTCGTTGCACGCCGCGAAGAACGGATCCCAGTGGTCGGTGTGGATGCTGGGGAGCCCCAGCCGTGGTGGGATCTCGGAGAAGCACACGGCGTGCACCCCGCGGGCCGCGTTGCGCTCGACCTCCGCCGCGGCCAGCAGCGGATCCCACAGCGGGATGATGATCAACGGGATGTTCACGCCGCCAGAGGGCTCGCACCACTCCTCGACCATCCAGTCGTTGTAGGCCTGCACGCACGCCAGACCGAGGTCCTTGTCCCCGGCCTCGTAGAAGGTCTGGCCGCAAAAGCGCGGGAACGTCGGGAACGGCAGCGAGCCGTCGACCCAGTTGAGGGCGAAGTCGTCGACCCTGGCGTCCCGGTCGTAGCAGCCCGGGCGCATCTCGTCGTAGGTCACCGGGGTCATCTGCATGACCGTGCGGTCGAAGCTCGCCAGGTCGCCGTCGGGCGTGGCCTCCAGCGGGATGGCGACGAAGCGCTTGTGCACGTAGATGACCTCGTCCTCGAACACCCAGTAGTCGCCCTCTTGGCCGTCGGGGTCCATGGTGTTCGTGTACCGGGCCCCCGGCTTGTGCACGAACGGCGCCCACCGCGCCCGCTCGACCCGCGGCCCCTTCTCGCGGTGCTTCGCCGGCAGCCAGGTCTGCCACACGTGCGGCGGCTCGACGACGTGGTCGTCGACGCTGATGATCTTCGGTGGCTCCACGGCGACCTCCTGCGCTCCGCGACGGCCCCGGCGCGCCGGCTCCGAATCTGACACTCGTGTCAGGTTAGCCCCTACCCGGGGAGCGCACGATGTGGCCGTCGACCTCTCCCGGAGGGGGAACGGAACGGCCCGCCGGTCCGAGCACGGCGGCGAGGACACGGCGGGCCGGCGCGAGCCCGAGAGGAGAATCGAACTCCTGACCTGCTCATTACGAGTGAGCCGCTCTGCCGACTGAGCTACTCGGGCGGGTGCACCACGGCCACGATCGACCTCGGTGCGGCCGCCGATCCTACCGCAGCGGCGGGACACGCCTCACCGGCGATCGGCCCGCGGGCGACGAGCAGGCGCGCCCCCGCCCCGACGCCCTAGCATGCGCCCCGGTGTCCCGGCCGCTTCGGGGGAGGCGTCGGGAAGGAGGGGAATGCGCATCGATCCCGACGTCCTCGCGCGGGTCATCGACCTGACCGGGGTCGACCCCGCGGCATCGCCGGCGAGCGCGCCGGAGACGACCGTCATCGGGCTCGACTCGGCGACGATCGACGAGGCACCGGTCGCCGTGTACGCCGTCGACCTGACCGGTCGGCTCGTGCTGTGGAACCGGGCTGCCGAGCGACTCTTCGGCTGGTGCGCCGACGAGGTGCTCGGCGGGATCCCGCCCTTCCTGCCCGACGAGGAGGTGGCCAACGCCGTCGCCAGCCTCTCCGGCCTGCTCGACGGCGCATCGATCTGCGAGCACGAGTACTCCCCGGTGCGCAGGGATGGCAGCCGTCCCCGCGTCCTCACCTCGGCCTCGCTGCTGCGCGACGAGCGAGGCGCGCCGAGCGCCATCCTGGCGTTCGCCCTCGACATCACCGACCGCTACGAGACCTCGACCGAGCTGGCCGCCGCGGAGCACCGGTGGCGAGCGCTCATCGAGAACATCTCCGACACGGTCAGCGTGGTCGACGCCGACGGCAACATCATCGAGACCAACCGCCAGTTCACCGAGGCGCTCGGCTACCCGACCGACGAGTGGATCGGCCGCAACGGCTTCGACCTGTTCCACCCGGTCGACCGCGAGCGAGCCGCGGCCGCCTTCGCCCGGGTGAGCGCCGAGCCGGGGGCCGAGGAGCGTGACGTCTTCCGGATGCGCCACGCCGCCGGTCACTTCGAGCACATCGAGATGACCGCCCGGAACCTGCTCCAGGACCCGGCTGTGCAGGGCATCGTCCTCACCAGCCGCAACGTCACGGCCGTGCACCACGCGGAGGCGCTGGTCGCCGACGAGGCCGCGGTGCTGGAGCTCATCGCCCGGGACGCGCCGCTCACCGACACGCTGCCCGCCATCTGCAGGATGGTCGAGCGCCACAGCGGTGGCAGCACGGCGATCTTCCTGCTCGACGGCGACCGGTTGGTGGTCGGCGCCGGCGGGAGCCTTCCCGCCGACCTCCTCACGAAGATCGAGCAGCGCGGGGTGATCCCGGGCTCGACTGCCGCCCTCGCCATGGAACGGCGCGCGCCGGTCGCCATCGCCGACTTCGCTGCGGCCGACGACCGTCGATACCTGCGCATGGTCGAGCGCGGACTCCGGTCGGGCTGGTCTGCACCGATCATCGACAACCGCAGTGACGCCGTCCTCGGGTGCATCTCGACGCTGTACGCCACGGAGATGGAGCCCAGCGCCCACGAGCGCGACGTCGTGAGCGTCGCCTGCCAGCTGGCCGCCATCGCGATCGACCGTGACCTGGCGCAGCGGGAGCTGTACCACCAGGCCCACCACCACCACCTGACCGGGCTGCCCAACCGGCGCAGCCTCATCGACGTGCTCGATGCCGCGCTGCGACAGGCCCGCGACACGGGCTCGCAGCTGGCGGTGATGTTCGTCGACCTCGATCGGTTCAAGATGGTCAACGACAGTTACGGCCACGCGGCGGGGGACTCGCTCCTGTTGCGCTTCGGCAACCGGCTGCGCAACCTCGTGCGGCCCGGCGACTACGTCGGGCACTTCGGCGCCGACGAGTTCGTCGTGGTCCTCGAGGACGTCAACGACGTCGAGGACGTCCGCTTCGTGGCGCACCGCCTCGACCTGGCCCTCTCGGAGCCGTTCGCCTTCGAGGAGGGCGAGATCTTCCTCTCCGCCAGCATCGGGGTCGCCCTCTCCGACGCCGGCGACCTGTGCAGCGACGCGCTGCTGCAACGGGCCGACGCCGCCATGTACCGCGCCAAGGAGCTGGGCCGGAACCGACTCGAGATCTTCGACGACGCCATGCACACCCGTGCCGTCGAGCGCCTCCGCGCCGACCGCGACCTGCGGGTCGCCATCGAGCGCTCCGAGCTGGCCCTGCGCTACCAGCCGGAGATCGACCTCGCCACGGGACGGATCCTCGGCGCCGAGGCGCTCCTGCGGTGGCGTCACCCCGAGCGAGGCGAGGTGCTGCCGGGTGAGTTCATCGAGATCGCCGAGGACACCGGGCTGATCGTGCGGATCGGCCGCTGGGTCCTCGAGGAAGCGGTCCACCAGGCCCGGACCTGGGTCGACCGCGTCCCCGGCGTGGACGACTTCGTCATCGCCGTCAACCTCTCACCCCGGCAGCTCACGGCCCCCGACCTCGTGGCCACCGTCGGCCGAGTGCTGCAGCGCTACGACTGGCCGCCCTCCTCGCTGCTGCTCGAGGTCACCGAGAGCGTGCTCGTCGACGACGCCGAGGCCGCCCTCGGGATCCTCGGCCAGCTCAAGGCGCTCGGGGTCCGCCTGGCGATCGACGACTTCGGCACCGGCTTCTCGTCGCTCAGCTACCTGCACCGCTTCACGGTCGACATCGTCAAGATCGACCGATCCTTCGTCACACCGCTCGGCGCCGACGGCGACGGCTCGCCGATCGCGGTGGCGGTGATGCACATGGCTCGGGCCCTGGGGCTCACCACCTGTGCCGAGGGCGTGGAGACCGGCGATCAGCTCGCCGGGCTCCGCCGTCTCGGCTGCGACTGGGCCCAGGGCTTCTGGTTCGCCGAGCCGCTCCTCTCCGAGGAGCTCGCCGATCTGCTGCGCCACCCCAGACCGCTCTGATCCGGGCCGGCCACGACCTCCCCGGCCGCGGGGCGCGGGCAGGTCAGGCGACGGGCAGCGGCGCGAGCCGCAGGAACAGGGCCTGGAGCTGCAGCCGCTCGTTGGGGTTGCGCACCAAGGCCTGCGCGGTCGACCCGATGGCGTCGAGCGACGTCAGCAGCGACGTCGGATCGGCGGCGGTCGCGAGCTGGTCGCGGTACCGGCGACCGAGCACCGTGAGCCCGAACCGCAGCTCGTCCGTGCGGTGCCGGCGCAGCTCGCGCCGATGGCGCTCCTCCAGCTCCCGGCGACCCGAGCCCCGTTCGCCGTACTGCTCGATGCGCTCCTGCAGCTCGGCGACCTCGGCGGCCTGACGAGCCCGGAGCGGCTCGGCCGCATCGTCGATGGCGGCGAGGAGCTCGTCGACGGCGTCGACGACGGCGGCGCCGGACCGGTCGAGCCGGCTCGGGACGTCGGCCCACAGTCGGCGTCGGATGGCCAGCCGATCGTCCGCCGCGAGCAGGCGCGCCCGCGCCAGATCACCGCCCGCCGACGTGGCCGCTTCGGCGGCGGTGGACGGATCGACCCCGTCGGCCACGAGGGAGGCCTCCACCAGGTCGTCCGCGACCGGACCGAGCTCGACCCGCACGCAGCGCGAGGCGATGGTGACCAGGTCGGCGGTCACCTGCTCGGCCAGCACGACGAAGGTCGTCCCCGGCGGCGGCTCCTCGATGGTCTTCAGCAGCTTCGGGCCGACCTGGGGGCTCACCAGGTGGAACTCGTCGAGCACGATGACCTTGCGATCACCCTCGACCGGGGTGCGGCTGGCCAGCGCCACGATCTCGTCGGCCTGGGCCGCCGAGATGGCCGGGCCGACGCGCTCGATCACCCGCAGGTCGGGGTGACGCTCCTCGACGGCCAGCGCCGCCGCCCGCTGGGCCGCCTCGGGGTCGAGGTCGGCCGAGAGCAGCTCGGCGGCGAAGGCGGCGGCGAGCGCCCGCTTGCCCGAGCCGTGGGGACCGACCAGCAGGTAGGCGTGCACGGGTGCGGCCAGCGACGCCCGCAGGAGCCCGACGGCGGCCTCCTGGCCGACGACGGAGGCGAACGGGTCGGGCCGGGATCCGGCGTCCGGCGAAGCGGCCGGCGCGGTCACCGCGCCGCCTGGATCGGTGCTCGCCGGGATCCCACGGCCCGTTTCTACCGCCTCCGACCGACGACCGGCGCCGCAGTCGGTCGTCGCCTCGGCGCGTTCACCCGGGAAGGCCGAGCCGGTGCTCGACCACGGCGGCGACGGCGCCGGCCACCTCGTCGGGGGAGCCGGTCCCGTCGAGCACCACCCATCGCTCGGGTTCGTCGGCCGCGAGGCGGCGGAACCCGTCGTCGACCCGGGCGTGGAACCCGTGGTCCTCCTGCTCGAAGCGATCGAGGTCGGTGCCCAACCTCGCGGCGGCCACCGCCGGGGGGACGACCAGCAGCACCACCAGGTCGGGCCACAGGTCCCCGGTCGCCCACGCCGAGATGCGCCGGACCTCGTCGACGTCGAGCCCACGGCCGAAGCCCTGGTACGCCAGCGACGATCCCGTGTACCGGTCCGACACCACGTGACGTCCCCGCGCCAGGCCGGGCTCGACCACCTCGGCGACGTGCTGAGCACGGTCGGCGGCCATCAGCAGCGCCTCCGCGCGCGGGTCGAGGGGGCCGGTGCCGGGGTCGAGGAGCAGCGCTCGGAGCCGGGCGCCCACCGGGGTGGCCCCGGGCTCGCGGGTGAGCACCGCGTCCAGCCGAGCCGCGAGCAACGAGGCCTGGGTCGACTTGCCGCAGCCCTCACCTCCCTCGAGGGCGATGAAGCGACCCCTCGCCGGCATCGTCATGACGCGTGCCGCGAGGGATGCCGGGCGGTGTCGGCCGCGTCCTTGCGCTCACCACGCCGGACCGAGCCCATCGCCAGGAAGCCGGCCCCGATCACCAGCAGGGCGTCGAGCCACAGCGTGAGGCGGACCCCGGGGACGAAGTAGGTGATGCCGGCGACGTCCAGCTCCCGACCCACCGCGGCGTTCGACACGGTGTCCAGCGCCGCCGCCAGCAACGGGCCGCCGACGAGCGCCAGCAGCACGCAGAAGCGCACGAGGGTGTTGAGCGCGGCGAACACCCGGCCCCGCAGCTCGTCTTCGACGCGCTCCTGCAGGATCGACAGGCCGAGCACGTAGACGGGGCCGACGAACGCTCCCATGACGAAGACCGCCGCCGTCGCTGCGCCGAGGCTGTCGGCCGACGCCCCGATGAACAGGGCGACGCCGGCGACGAAGAACGCCACGGAGAACACGCGCTCGCGCGGCAGCCGCTTCTGCAGCACCGACACGGCCAGCACCCCGGCGGTCACGCCGAACATCAGCGCCGTGGTGAACAGGCCGTAGCCGGCCGCGCCCGCCCCGAGCACCTCGGACGAGTACACGGCGCCGAGGGGGATCAGCATCCCGCCACCGATGAGCGCCAGACCGAGGCTCAGGTTGACGGCCCGCACGGTGTGGTTGATGAAGACGTAGTGCCAGCCCTCCTTGAGGTCACCGAGGGTGCCCCGCAGCTCGAGACGGCGTCGGCCGACCGACCGATCCGGCGCTCGATCCCGCTCCCTCGGCGTGCGCAGGAACCCCAGCGAGCGCAGCAGGAGCGCGGAGACCACGAAGGTGAGGGCGTCGACGTAGAAGGCGAGCGCCGTCTGGTTGAGCTGCAGGAAGCTCAGGGTCGAGAACTCGCCGAGCCACGACGACAGGCCGGCGAGCAGCGTGAACACCACCGTGGCCACCGGCGCCGTGGCGTAGCCGGCCGCCAGGTTGAGCGAGTTGGCCGTGGTCAGGTGGTCGGGAGGCACCAGCTGCGGCGTGATCGCCTCCTTCGCCGGCGTCCACAGCAGCGTGAACATCTCGAGCAGCAGCGACGCCACGATCAGCGCAGGCAGGCTCTTGGCGAAGGGCAGGACGACCAGGATCGCGGCCCGGGCGAGGTCGGCGCCGATCATCACCTTCTTGCGGTCGAAGCGATCGACGATCACCCCGGCCAGCGGAGAGAAGAACAGGTGCGGCAGCAGCCGCACGGCGATCACCAGCGAGATGGCGGCCGCCGCGGCGTTCGGGTCGGCCGGGAACAGATCCCTGGCGAAGTAGGTGACGGCGAGCAGACCGAGCCAGTCGCCGGTGGCCGAAACCACCTGCACGGACCACAACCGGAAGAACTCGTGCGAGCCGAAGAGTCGCACGTGCCACCCGGGCCGGTCGTTGGGCGCAGGCGACGCCACCGGGGCGAGCGCCTCCCCCGTGGGGTCGAACGCCGCCGGGCGCGTGACCCCCATCGGGATCTCGTGCACCTCGGTCGTCCCCGGCCCGTCGTCATCCGCGTGGTGCGGCTCGGGGGCCGACACGGTGGGATCACTGCGGTCCGGGTCGTCCGACGGATCGGGGCGCAGGACGGCCACGGTGCCCAACCGTAGAGGGCGTTCCGGCGGCCGGGACGCATCGCGGCCGGCCGATCGGGCCCGAGGGGTGCTCAGGTGCCGGATTCGTCGGCGCCCGACGACCCCGCAGGCGCCTTCTTCGCTGCGCCCTTGGCCGCCTTCTTCGTGGTGCGCCGTGCCGCCGTCTTCGTCGCGCCCTTGGCTGCCTTCTTCGTCGCGCCCTTGGCCGCCTTCTTCGTCGCGCCCTTGGCCGCCTTCTTCGTCGCGCCCTTGGCCGCCTTCTTCGCCCGCTTGGCCGGCGCCGTCTCGCGTCGGATCTGCAGCAGCTCCGCCGCCCGCTCGGTGGTCAGCGTCTCGAGGTCGTCGCCCTTGCGCAGCGATGCGTTCGTCTCGCCATCGGTGACGTACAGCCCGAAGCGGCCGTCCTTGACGATCATCGGCCGGCCCGACACGGGGTCGTTGCCCAGCTCCTTGAGCGGAGGCCGGGCCTGCTGGCCACGCCGCATCTTGGGCTGGGCGAACAGGGCGAGGGCCTCCTCCACCGTGACGGTCAGCAGCTGCTCCTCGTTCGACAGGCTGCGGCTGTCCTTCTTGCCGTCGGGGGTGACCTTCTGCAGGTACGGGCCGTAGCGACCGTTCAGGGCCGTGATCTCGCCCCCGTCGGTCGGGTCGACACCGACCACCCGGGGCAGCGACAGCAGCTCGAGCGCCTCGTCGAGGCTGATCCGTTCGACGGTCATGGTCTGGAACAGCGATGCCATCTTGGGCTTCTCGCCACCGTCGACCAGCTCGCCGAGCTGCACATAGGGGCCGAACCGGCCGGTCTTGGCGAAGACGGTGAGCCCGGTCGCCGGATCGACGCCGAGCTCGCGACCGCCCTTGGGTGCCGCCAGCAGCTCGAGGGCCTTGTCCACCGTGAGCTCGTCGGGGGCCAGCGCGTCGGGGATCGATGCGGTGTCGTCGCCCCGCTTGAGGTACGGCGATCCCTGGCGCCCGGGCTTCGCGACGATCAGCACGCCGTCCGGATCGAGCCCGATCGGGATCGAGTTGATCTCGGCCGGATCGATCTCGTCGAGGCGTCGCTCGACCATCCCCTTCAGCCCGCCGTGCCGCTGCCCGCTGGCGTCGGCGGGCCCGAAGTAGAAGTCGGCCAGATAGGGGACGACCTCCTCGTCGCCGCTGGCGATGCCGTCGAGGTCGTCCTCCATCCGAGCGGTGAAGGCGTAGTCGACCAGATCGGGGAAGTGCTGCTCGAGGAGGTTGATCACGGCGAAGGCGGTGAACGCCGGCACCAACGCCGCCCCCTTCTTCCAGACGTACCCGCGATCCTGGATCGTGTTCATGATCGAGGCGTAGGTGGACGGCCGCCCCACGCCCAGCTCCTCGAGCCGCTTGACCAGCGACGCCTCGGTGTAGCGAGCGGGCGGGTTCGTGCGATGGCCGCTCGGCACCAGCTCGAGGACGTCGAGCGCGTCGCCCTCTGCGAGCGGCGGCAGCTGCCGTCCGGTGTCGTCACCCTCGTCGACCTCGTCGAGGTCCTCGATGTAGACCAACCGGAACCCCTGGTGGGAGATGACGGTGCCGGAGGTGGCGAACTCCACGTCGCGGCCCCGGGTGCTCGTGGCGCCGAGGCGGACCGACACGGTCTCGCCGGTGGCGTCGGTCATCTGCGACGCCAACGTGCGCTTCCAGATGAGCTCGTAGACCTTGGCCTGCGTCGGGGAGACCTCACGGGCGACCTCTTCCGGCGAGCGGAACGAGTCACCGGCCGGTCGGATGGCCTCGTGCGCCTCCTGGGCGTTCTTGACCTTCTTGGTGTAGTGGCGGGGCGCGTCCGGGACGTACTGCTCGCCGAACCGGCGGCCGATCTCGGAGCGGGCCGCCCGCAACGCCGTCTCCGACAGGGTCGTGCTGTCGGTGCGCATGTAGGTGATGTAGCCGTTCTCGTAGAGCCCCTGGGCGGCCTGCATGGTGACGCCCGAGGACAGCCGCAGCTTGCGACCGGCCTCCTGCTGCAGGGTGGAGGTGATGAAGGGTGCCGCCGGGCGCCGCCGGAAGGGCTTGCGCTCCACCGAGCGCACGGCGAAGGGCGCCCCGTCCAGCTCGGCCGCCAAGGTCCGGGCGCCGGGCTCGTCGAGCACGGCCACCCCGGGACGGGCGGCGCCGTCGTCGTCGAAGTCCTTGCCGGTCGCGACCTTGAGCCCCTCGAGCTGCACGAGCGTCGCGCCGAAGCTGCGGGCCGCCACCTCGGTCCCCGTGGTGGCGGCGGCGAACGTGCCTTCGATGTCCCAGTAGTCCGCCGACCGGAACCGCATCCGCTCCCGCTCGCGGTCGACCACCAGTCGGGTGGCGACGGACTGGACGCGTCCGACCGACAGCCCCGGCCCGATCTTGCGCCGCACCGTGTCGGCCACCGGGCCGTACCCGTAGATGCGGTCGAGCAGCCGCCTGGTCTCCTGGGCGTCGACGAGTCGACGGTCGAGGTCGCGGGGGTTGGCGACGGCCTCGGCGATGGCCGACGGTGTGATCTCGTGGAACACCATGCGCTTGACGGGCATCGACGACGGGGGGTTGAGCACCTCGAGCAGGTGCCAGGCGATGGCCTCGCCCTCACGGTCCTCGTCCGTCGCGAGGTAGAGCTCGTCGGCCTCCTTGAGCAGCGACCTCAGCTCGCGCACCTTGGCCCTCTTGTCGGGGTGCACGACGTAGAGGGGCTTGAAGTCGTTCTCGACGTCGACGGCGAGGATCTCCCACGGCCGCTTGTGGGCCTCGGGCACCTCGGCGGCGTTGCGGGGCAGATCGCGGATGTGACCCACCGACGACTCCACGACGACGTCGTCGCCGAGGAACCCGGCGATGGTCCGGGCCTTGGCGGGGGACTCCACGATGACGAGCGGGCTGGGCATCGGCGACAAGGTTTGCCCCAGCCCTGCGCCGGCTGTCAAACACCTCCACCCACCGAGCGCCACCTTTGCCACCCCGGACGCTGGGTGGATGCGACGGCGAAGTCCCTGGTCAGCAGGGGTGCGTCACCCAGGAGGGCCCGGCTGGGAAGATTTTTCCCGGCGGGGCCCGATCGAGGCGGATCCGTCGACCCACGGCGGTGCAGGAGGTTGACAGGCCACTCGGTGTTCGGCATGCTTAACACCGATGGTCGTCTGCCACTGCCACGGGGTCAACGACAGCCGCATCCGCGACGAGGTCGCCGACGGCGCCGGCGACCTCGACGAGCTGTCGAACCGCTGCGGCGCAGGGAGCACCTGCGGCGGCTGCCGACCCACCGTCGAGCGGCTGCTCGAGCAGCTCGACCTGGCCGGCGATCCGACCGCCGCCTGACGACGCTCGCACCCGCCGGCGGCCGTCGCCGGGCCCGGCGCGTGCCACACTGACCCACCCACCGACGCGCGCCACCAGGAGACCACCGTGCAGGGCGACCCCGAGATCATCGAGCTGCTCAACGAGGTGCTCACCGCCGAGCTGACGGCCATCAACCAGTACTTCGTGCACGCCAAGATGTGCGAGAACTGGGGGTTCCGTCGGCTGGCGGAGGTCAACCGGCACGAGTCGATCGACGAGATGAAGGACGCCGACGCCCTCATCGAGCGGATCCTGTACCTGGAGGGCGTGCCCAACCTCCAACGCCTGAACCCGGTGCAGGTGGGCGAGACGGTCCTCGAGCAGCTCCAGCTCGACCTGGAGCTCGAGAAGGCCGCCATCGAGCGCTACAACCGGGGCATCGCCCTCGCCGTCGCCAAGGGCGACAACGGGACGCGCGAGCTGCTCGCCGGCAAGCTGGTCGGCGAGGAGGAGCACGCCGACTGGCTCGAGAGCCAGCTCGAGGCGATCGGCCAGATCGGCATCGAGAACTACCTCGCCCAGCAGCTCGGCGGCTAGCGCCCTCGCGGCCTCGGTGCCCGCCGGCGGGCGTGATCCCGGCGGGTCGTCCGCTCGCTCCGGCGCACTAGGGTCCGGAACCTCGCCGGACCTCGCCGTGGGGGGGAACATGGACTTCGAGCTCAGCCCGGTCGCCAAGGACCTGCAGGCCCGCCTGCTCGCCTTCATGGACGAGCGCGTGTACCCGGCCGAGCAGGTCTACCGCGACCAGATGGCGGCCTCGGGCGACCCGCACCACCATCCACCGGTCATCGAGGAGCTCAAGCGCGAGGCGCGCGACCGCGGGCTGTGGAACCTCTTCCTACCGCACGAGACCGAGTGGACCGAGGGGCTCTCCAACACCGACTACGCGCCGCTCGCCGAGATCACCGGCCGCAGCCCGCTGGCACCCGAAGCCATCAACTGCTCGGCCCCCGACACGGGGAACATGGAGATCCTCACCATGTTCGGCACGCCGGAGCAGAAGGAGCAGTGGCTCCAGCCGCTGCTCGAGGGCGAGATCCGCTCGTGCTTCGCCATGACCGAGCCCGAGGTGGCGTCGTCGGACGCCACCAACATCCGCTGCCGCATCGAGCGCCGAGGCGACGAGTACGTCATCAACGGCCACAAGTGGTGGACGTCGGGGGCGGCGTCGCACCGCTGCAAGGTCGCCATCCTCATGGGGAAGACCGACCCCGATGCGCCGACCTACCTGCAGCAGTCGATGGTGCTCGTCCCCATGGACACCCCCGGCGTCACCGTGGTGCGCAACCTGCCGGTGTTCGGCTACACCGACCGCGAGGGTCACTGCGAGGTCCTGTTCGAAGACGTGCGGGTGCCGGTCACCAACGTCCTCGGCGAGGAGGGTGGCGGGTTCGCCATCGCCCAGGCCCGGCTCGGCCCCGGGCGCATCCACCACTGCATGCGCTGCCTGGGTGCGGCCGAGCGGGCGCTCGAGCTGCTGTGCCGCCGGGTGCGGGAGCGGGTGGCCTTCGGCAAGCCGATCGCCGACCAGGGGGTCGTGCAGCAGTGGATCGCCGATTCGCGCCTGGAGATCGACCAGGCGCGGCTGCTCACCCTGCAGGCGGCGTGGCTCATGGACACCGTCGGCAACAAGGGCGCCCGGACCGAGATCTCGGCGATCAAGGTGGCTGCGCCCAACGCCGCGCTCCGCGTCATCGACCGGGCGATCCAGGCCCACGGGGGGATGGGCGTGAGCGGTGACACCCCACTGGCCGCCATGTACGCCGGCATCCGCACCCTGCGCATCGCCGACGGGCCCGACGAGGTGCACCGCCAGGTCATCGCCCGCCGCGAGCTGCGCAAGTACGAGCCGTCGGCGCCGGCCACCGACGCCCCCACCAGCGGCGATCTCGGCGTGTCCCGCTGACGGCGACGCTCCCCTGCCTTGGGGCAGAGCCGCAGCCGATCACGGCGAGCGGCGACCCGCGGGGGTGTACACGACGAGGCGCACCGCGGTGCCCTCCTCCCCGGAGCGGATCTCCGCTTCGTCGGCGAGCACCCGCATGAGCGGGATGCCCAGCCCTCGCTCGTAGTCCAAGCGGTCGGGTGACTCGGCGTCGGGCGCGGCGTCGCCGGCTGCGACCAGCTGGTCGAAGCCACCCGCCACGTCGACCACCTCGACCTCGATGCGATCGTCACCGAGGTTGCAGCGGATCACGATGCGCTCGTCGCTCGACAGGTCGGCGTGGGCCTCGATGGCGTTGGTGGTGGCCTCCGACACCGCGATGCGCAGGTCGTCGATCCGGTCGTCGTGGAAGGTCGGCTCGATGGCTGCCGCGGCCGCCACCACCTGGCGAGCGAGCGACAAGTACGCGGGTCGAGCCGGGATCTCGAGCACGACCTCAGCCATCGGCCGCTCCGACGGCAAGGGCGGCATCGACCGACGGGTGGACGGTCACCAGGCGATCGAGGCCGGTGACCTCGAACGGCGCTCGGATGCGCGCCTCGGTCGCCACGACGACGAGCTCGCCGCCGCGCGCCCGCACCCGCTTGAGCGCCGACACCACGACACCCAGCCCGAGGGAATCCAGGAAGTCGAGGCCGGACAGGTCCAGCACCAGGTTGGCGGCGTCGGCGCCGAGCCCCCGCACGATGGCGGTTCGCGCCGCCGGGGCCGTCGCCAGGTCGAGCTCACCGACGAAGGCGACGATCACCCACCCGTCACGAGTCGTCACCTGCGCGTCGAACAGCACCGCCGGCACGGTAGCCGAGGCACGGACCGCCGCCCGGGGTCGACCCGACCGGCAGCCGGCCCGCCCGACGAACGGCGCGCCGACGCCGGCTCGGCCCCGGCGTCCGCCGCCCACCGGCGATGCGCAGCGGCCGGGGCGCACGGGGACGACGCCCCTGTAATTACGCCGCCGCGATCCCTACACTCGGACGTCGCCATGCAGGTCACGCCCGACGCCGAGATCGACGAGGTGCTCCGCCGCCTGTCCGGGGACCCGCGGCTCGTGCACGTCGAGCGGCTCCCGGCGCGATCGGCACGGGTGGCCGAGCCGGCCCGACCGTTGCCGCCCGCGGTCCGCGATCGCCTCGGCGTCGACCGGCTGTGGTCGCACCAGGCGCAGGCGATCGACCTCGTGCGCAGGGGGCGCTCGGTCGTGGTCGCCACCGGCACGGCCTCGGGGAAGTCGCTGTGCTACCAGGCGCCCATCGCCGAGGCCGCGGTGACCGGCATCCGACCGGCGACGGCGCTGCTGCTGTTCCCGACCAAGGCCCTCGCGCAGGACCAGGTCCGGGCCTTCACCGCCCTGGACGTCCCCGGTCTCGTCGCCGCGACCTACGACGGCGACACGGGGCCCGAGGCGAGGTCGTGGGTCCGCAGCCACGCCAACGTGGTGCTGACCAACCCCGAGATGCTGCACCACGGCATCCTCCCCCACCACGACCGCTGGGCGACCTTCTTCAAGCGGCTGCGCCACGTGGTGATCGACGAGCTGCACGTGCTGCGGGGGATCTTCGGCTCCCACGTCGCCCACCTGCTGCGCCGGCTCCGCCGCATCGCCGCCCACTACGGTGCCGACCCGGTCTTCGTGTTCTCGTCGGCGACGATCGGCCAACCGGACCGGCTGGCGGGCGAGCTGTGCGGTCTCGACGTCACCCCCGTCACCGACGACGGCTCACCGCGGGGCGAGCGCCTGGTCGCGCTGTGGGACCCGCAGCGCGACGACGCACCCGTCCGGTCCGCCGAAGCGGCGGCAGCGGGCGAGCCGCGATCGACCGCGCTGCTGGCCGCCGAGCTCGTGCGACGAGGCCACCGCACGATCGTGTTCACCCGCAGCCGCAAGGGCACCGAGATCGTCGCCGCCGACGTGCGCCGGCGCCTGCCTCCGCAGGTGCGCGAGCGAGTCCGCCCGTACCGTGGCGGCTACCTCGCGGCCGAGCGCCGAGAGATCGAGGCCGAGCTCTTCGACGGTCGCCTGCTGGCGGTCGTGGCGACCTCCGCGCTCGAGCTCGGCGTCGACATCGGTGGTGTGGACGCCTGTGTGCTCGACGGCTTCCCCGGCACGATCGCGTCGCTCTGGCAGCAGGTCGGTCGGGCCGGACGGGAGGCGCAGCGTTCGCTGGCCGTCCTCGTCGCCGGCGACGACCAGCTCGACCACTGGCTCATGCGCCACCCCCGTGAGGTGTTCGAGCGCCCTCCGGAGCCCGCGGTGGTCAACCCGTCGAACCCGTTCGTCCTGCTCCCCCACCTGGCCTGCGCCGCGTTCGAGCTCCCCTTGCGACGCGACGACGAGCGCTGGTGGCCCGGCCTGCTCGACGACGCCGTGCGGGACCTGGTCCTCGCCGACCGCCTCGTCGTGCGCACGCTCGACCGGGCGACGCCTCGGGCACCGGCCCGCCAGCCGGTGGCGGTGTGGTCGGGCCGGGGATGGCCGGCGCACGCCGTGGGACTGCGCAGCAGCGGGGGTGACGAGCTGCGCATCGCCGACGCAGCGGGTTCGCTGATCGGCACCGTCGACCACGCCCGGGCGCCGCGTCTGGTCCACCCCGGCGCCGTGTACCTCCACCAGGGCCGCCCCTGGCGGGTCACCCAGCTCGACCTGGCCGACCGCGTCGCCCTCGTCGAGCCGTGCACCGGCGAGGAGTACACCCAGCCCCGGACCGAGACCGACATCAGCATCCTCGGCGAGGAGGCGGGACGCGAGGTCGGGCGGACGCGGCTGGCCCTGGGGACGGTCCGGGTGGTGTCGCGGGTGACGGGCTACCGACGCATCGACGTGGCCACCGGCGCCGTGCTGGGCGTGGAAGACCTCGACCTGCCCCCGGGCACCCTCACCACGCGCGCCGTCTGGTACACGATCCCTCCGGAGGTGCTGCTCGAGGCCGAGCTGACGCCCGACCGTTGGGCGGGCACGCTCCACGCCGTGGAGCACGCCGCCATCGGGCTGCTGCCGCTGTTCACCATCTGCGACCGCTGGGACGTGGGTGGCGTGTCGAGCGCCCTCCTGGCCGATACGGCCGCACCCACCATCGTGATCTACGACGGCCATCCCGGCGGGGCCGGCATCGCCGAGCTGGGCTTCGATGCCGCCGGCCGGCACCTCGCCGCCACCCTGGAGCTGCTCGCCGCGTGCGCGTGCCGGGACGGCTGTCCCTCGTGCGTGCAGTCGCCGAAGTGCGGCAACGGCAACGAGCCGCTCGACAAGGCCGGGGCGGTGGCGCTGCTGCGCGCCGTGCTCGACCGCCGGACGGCGGCGGCCGCGTGACGCACGACCGGTCGCCGACGGGTGACGGCCGGCGACCGGTCGGCCTCCTGAGGCCAGGTCCACGACGAGACGGCGCCGTTCAGGACTCGACCCGCATGGTCGCTCGGCCCGACACCGTGACCTCCCGCACCAGGAGCCGCAGGATCGGCACCCGCACCGGCGACCGGTAGCGCAGCTCGGCCGTCAACCGATCGCCGCGGTCACCGCGACCCGACAGCCGCAGCTCGAGGCGCTCGGGATCGAGCCCACCGCCGGCCAGGGCGGCGGCACGAGCCTCGGACGGCGCCGGGTCCACCGCCGCGGCCCGGGCCGCCTCCCGGGCCGCATGGGTCACCACGACCTGGTCGTGGACGGTGAGCCCGACCTGCACCGCGAGTGCGGCGAGCAGCACCACCAACGGCAGGGCCAGCGCCAGCTCGACCGTCGTCTGGCCGGCGTCGTCGACGCGTCGCGACCTCGTCACCCCGCCTTGCCCATGACGTGGTCGATCACGAAGTCGAACAGCTTGCCGATCAGGTTGGTCTTGGTCGCCCACGAGATGATGAGCACGGCGATGGCCGCGGCGCCGAGCAGGACCAGCGCGTACTCGGCCGTGGTCTGGCCGTCGTCGCGACGACCCCGCCGATCGCCAGCCGACGGCTGCGCCGAGCCGGGGTCGGCCCGGCGGGCGTCGACGGCGGCGGCACGGTGCACGGCTCGGGACTGGAGCACGGTGACGAGGGTGAGCAGGTGGATCATGGTGTCTCCTCGAGAGGAACGGGTTCCGGGTTCGCGGAGGCACGCGCTCGGGGGGCACGGCCTCGAGGGCGAAGGACCGATCGACGGTCGCGCCGGCGGTCCGGCGATCACGGGAAGGATCTGAGGACGCTCACACCTGCAGCGTCCGCAACGTCCCGGCGATGAGCGGCACCACGGTGAGCAAGCCGAACGACGGCAGGATGCAGCACACGAGGGGGAACAGCATCGTGACCGGCAGGCGTCGTGCCCGCTCCTCGGCGCGGCGGCGACGTCGGGATCGGGCCTCGTCGGCGAGGCGGTCCAGCGAGCTCGTCAAGGCGACGCCGTAGCGCTCGGCATCGATGAGCACCTCGGCCATGGGGCGCAGCGGCTCGGTGGCGCGCAGGGCGCTGAGGGCATCGGCCAACCGAACGCCGAGCGCGACCTCGTCGCACACCGCCCGCAGCTTCTGGCCCAGCGCACCGTCGAGGCGCTCCCCCACCAGCGTCACCGCGAGGTGCCCGTTGCAGCCCGCCTGCACCGCCAGCCGGAGGAGGTCGACCGCGTCGGGCAGCGCGTCGACCAGCTCGTGGTCCTGGCGGCGCCGCGCGGCGCGCTCCACGAGGATCGGCCGGCACGCCCAGACGACGGCGCCGGCGAGCACCACGGGCACCGGCAAACCGGCGACCGCCGCGATGAGCACGGCGAGCACGGCGCGGCCCGCTCGACGGTCTGCCGCGTCGTCGGGCGGCCGACCCACCAGGCGCCGCGCCGCCCGACCGACCGGGGCGCTCACCGCCGGTCGGTGCCGACCGGCGGTGCGCAGACCGCGGTGTGATGGGGCGGGCGGCACCAGGGCCCGCACCCGATCCGGGCGGCGTGCGGGTCGCGCGAGGGCGAGGGTCACGGCGACCCAGCCGACGGCGAGCAGCACCGACGGGATGTGCACGGTCACCCCACCCCTCGGGTGAGCCGCGCCATCCAGACGGCGCCGGCGGCGTCGAGCACCACCGCCACCGCGAGGCACGCGACACCGATCGGCGTGCCGAACAGGAAGCCCAGCACCGCCGGATCGGTGGCGGCAGAGAAGGCGGCGAAGGCGAGCGGGGCGAGGACGATCACCGCGGCCGACGCTCGGGCCTGGGACGCCAGCGCACGGGCCTCGCGCTGGACGGCCTGGCGCTCGCGCAGGGTCGACGCCACCCCGTCGAGCGCCCGCGCCTGCGCGCCACCGGCCTCGTGACCGAGCGTGGTCGCCGCCACCCCCAGGCGAACGCCCGGGGTCGGGCACCGTGCCGCCCATCGCTCGAGGGCGTGGGTGAGGCGCTCGCCCGCCCGCAGCTCGAGCTCGACACGGGCGAGCTCGCCGGCCAACGGCTCGGGGGCGCCGGCGCCGACCTCGGTGAACGCCGTGGTCAGCGAGCTGCCGGCCCGCACGGCGCGCGCCAGCCGGTCGAGCACGAGCGGGAGCTGGCGGTCGACCAGCCGGGCGCGACGACCCCGACCCACGACGACCACCACCGCCGGCGCGGCCAGCACCACCGCCGCCCCGGTGAGGGCGAGCCCGATCCCACCGACCAGCAGCCCGCCGAGCCCGGCGACGACAATCGCCGCCAGCCACCCGGCCCAGACGGCCTCGGGCGCGCCGGCGATGGCGAGGTCGAGCACGGCGCGCCGCACCACCGAGGGCACCGGCAGACGTCGGTCGGACCGCGACGCCGAGCACCCGGCCGCCGGCGTGGGCGGTGCACCGGAGGTCGGCCCCGACGAGCGGGAGGGCATCCCCAGGCGCCGACGGGTCCGTCGCGCCTCGACCTCGTCCCGAGCCGCCGCCAACGCGGCGACGGTGGCGACCAGGGCGACCGCGCTGGCCGCGCCGATCGGCCCAGCAGGGACGCCGCCGCTCATGGCTGGGGCAGCCGAGTCGGCCGGCGGGGACGGGCCACGACGCGATCGTGCTCGACCAGCACCTGCAGGCCGATCCGGCCGTGGTCGTCCACGGCCGGATCGAGCTCGGCCACCACCGCGATCCGCCGGCGACCGTCGGCGGCACGAGCCACCTGCACGACCACGTCGAGCGACGACACCAGCTGGTCGCGCACAGCGGGGAGCGGGAGACCCACGTCAGCCAGCAGGATCATCGTCTCCAACCGGTGCAGGGCATCCGCCGGGCTGTTCGCGTGACACGTCGTGAGCGACCCCTCGTGGCCCGTGTTCATGGCCTGCACCATGTCCAGCGCCTCGCCGCCACGGCACTCGCCGACGAGGATGCGGTCGGGTCGCATGCGCAGGGCGT
Organism: Acidimicrobiales bacterium; assembly: GCA_041394145.1. Lineage (GTDB taxonomy): Bacteria > Actinomycetota > Acidimicrobiia > Acidimicrobiales > Acidimicrobilacustridaceae > JAWKIW01. Next base: position 5,754 of record JAWKIW010000025.1, on the reverse strand, counting down.
TGCGCACGAGGTCGCGGATGGCCACCGCCGCCAAGCCGTCGGCGGTCGCCGGCCTGGCCTCGAGGCGCACCACGTGGTCGCCGGGGAGCCGGAGCTCGGCGGCGTCCTCCACGGTGATGAGCCGCTCGTCGGGATCGATCGCGGTCGCCAGCGCGTTGAGGAGGGTGGTCTTCCCGGATCCGGTGCCTCCGCTGACGACGATGTTCGCCTTGGACCGCACGAGGCACCGCAGGAGATCGACCACGGGCGCCGCGGCGAAGCGCTCGAGCGGCACGCGCCGGACCCCGAACCGGCGGATCGTGAGACACGGTCCGTCGACCGCCAGGGGCGGCACCACGGCGTTGACCCGCGAGCCGTCGGGCAGCCGCGCATCGACCAGCGGCGACGAGCGGTCGACCCGCAGGCCGAGTGGCGCCACGATCCGCTCGATGATCGTCGAGACGGCGTCGGCCTCGAGCCGCAGTTCGGTGGGGCGCACCGTGCCGGCTCGCTCCACGAAGACCCGGCCGTCGCCGTTCACCATGATCTCGGTCAGCTCCTCGTCGCCCAGCAGGGGCTGGAGGGGACCGATGCCCTCGACCCGAGCCAGCACGGCGTCCACGAGCTCGTCGATGCTGGCCGAGCCGAGCAGCGGGTGACCGGCACGGACCACGCGCTCGACGACGGCGCGACGCTCGCCCTCGGTCGACGTGAAGGTGGCGGCGTCGAGCCGGCCGACGACCTCGTCGACCAGGGCGGCAACGGACGCGCCGCTCATGCCGCCCGCCGCATCGCCCGCTCGAGGCCCCGTGGCAACCGCCCCGCCAGCAACCCGGCGTCGACGGCGCGCGCCACGCTCGGATCCCAGGGGATCTGCGCGGTCACGGGGACGCCCAGCACCTCCTCGACGTCGAGCCGGCCCAACGAGCGGCCCGGCTCGTCGACCAGCACGACCGACGACGGGCGAAGGGGCAGGGCGAGGGCACGGCGCAGGGCGAGGTAGCAGCCCCGCGTCACCAGCACCGAGTGCGTGGACGACGCCGCGAGCACCCGGCGCACCTCGGCCGCCGGCGTCGGTGTGCCGTCCAACCGTCCGCAGTCGACCACGACCGGGCGGGACTCGCCGGCGAGGAGGCCGGCGAGGACCTCGGCTCGAGCCGACGCACCGGGCTCGACGGTGGCACCGCCGCGGTGCAGCAGCGCCAGGTGCGGGGTGGCACGCACCTCGATCCGGGCCAGCCCATCGGCGGGCACGTCGCTCCCGGCGGCCAGCCACTCGCCCACCCCCGGCGACTGCGGCTCGGGCACCCCGAGCACCGCGGGGGCGTCCCCGTCGAGATCGACGAGCAGGGCACCGGTGGGGGCGCCCCGCGCCAGCGTGAGGGCGAGCGCGGTGGCCACCACCGTGGTCCCGACTCCGCCCTTGGCCGACCAACACGACACGAGCATGACGACCCTCCGAGCAGCGAGGCGGCGACGGGCGTCGACCGCCCTGTGCGGGCCGGGACGCAACTGTCGAGCGGGTCCACCGCCGGTGGGCCCAGGAGCCGGCAAGCGGCTCGAAGGGGAAGGACCGCACCGTAGGCACAGCGGTGGCCCGGCCACAAGAGGTTCGCGTCACACCTCCGAGCGCCCACGGTGCTGTGGCGAACCCGGCACGGGCCTCGCGTCGCCGTGCTGGCCGCCACCCCTATGCTCGGGCGCCGTGGAGGCGGCCTTCTTCGATCTCGACAAGACCGTGATCGCCAAGGCCTCGATGGTGGCCTTCGGGCGCCCGCTGCTCGACGCCGGCCTCATCAACCGCTGGCTCCTCGCCCGCGCGCTGTGGAGCAACCTGGTCTTCCACTGGCTCGGCGCCGACGAGGAGCGGATGCGCAAGTTCCGGGAGTCGGCCCTGCGTCTGACCCGGGGCTGGGATCAGGCCCGCATCCGCACCATCGTCGCCGACAACCTGACCGAGGTGATCGAGCCGATCGTGTTCGACGAGGCGCTCCAGCTCATCCGCGAGCACCAGGCCGCCGGTCGTCGGGTCTTCCTCATCTCCGCCTCACCGGAGGAGATCGTCGCCCCGCTGGCCCGATTCCTCGGCGTCCACGAGTCGATCGCCACCCGCGCCCGCATCGACGAGGACGGCCGGTACACCGGCGAGGTCGAGTTCTACTCGTACGGCCCGTACAAGGCCGAGGCCATCCGGGAGCTCGCCGAGCGCGACGGCATCGACCTCGCCCGGTCCTATGCCTACTCCGACTCCGCGACCGACCTCCCGATGCTGGAGCTGGTCGGTCACCCGGTCGCCGTGAACCCCGACCGCGACCTCGCCCGGGTGGCGCGCGCCAACGACTGGGAGGTGCGCGTCTTCGACCGGCCGGTCCCCCTGCGGGCTCGGGTGGCCATGCCCCGTCCGGTGAAGGCCGGTGCCGTCGCGGCCGCCCTCGTGGCCGGCACCGCCGCCGCGGTGCTGTGGTGGGTGCGCCACCGGCCGCCAACGGCGCCTCCGACGCTGCTCGTCCGGGCGCGGCGGGCCGTCACGCGCCGACGCCCGCCGACACCGTGGTGGCGGCGGGCGCAGGAGCGGTACGACCCGCGCAGCCGGCGGGTCCGTCGAGCGGCGGGCACGGCGACGGGCCGCGCCCGCGCCCGGATCAGGCGGAGTCCTGCAGCTTCTTCACGGCCAGGGCGGCGAGGGCGAGCACGATGAGGATGACGATGACCTTCTTCATGGCGCTGGAGTGTAGGTCGCACATGGCGGGCGTGCAGTCCGTCGCGGACCGGCGCCGTGGTCGCCTCGCCCGACCGGTGCCGGCCGTGGCAGGCTGAGACCCGACGTCGGCCGGTCCGACGCCGGGAGGTGTCTGGGCACCTGGTGGGCTCCCCCGCCTTCAAAGCGGGTGGGACGGGCGATCCCCGTCCGGCGGGTTCGATTCCCGTCCACCTCCGCCCACTGCGTCCGACATCGTCGACGCGCCCTCGGGTCCGCCCCGACCACGCCGCCCGGCCGTCGTCCCGTCGGCCACCTCCACCGGATCGCTCGCCGGCGGCGGGGCCGTGCCCGGGCCGGTGCGCGAGGGCAGGTCCACCACCACGACGGCCCCACCCAACGGCGGGCCGTTGGTGGCGCGGATCGATCCCCCATGGGCCGCCACCAGGCTCGCGGCGATCGCCAGCCCCAGGCCGGTGCCCCCGCATCCCGGGACCGGGCCCGGTCGGCCCGGCGGAAGCGCTCGAACGCAACCGGCAGCAGCGCGTCGGCGAAGCCTGGGCCGTCGTCGGCGACGACCACCTCGGCGCCGTCGTGCGTCATGACGACGGCCACCGACACCGTCGACCTGGCGAAGTGGCGGGCGTTGGTCAGAAGGTTCGTGAGCACCTGCGCGAGCCGATCGGCGTCACCCTCCACGACGACGCGATCGTCACCGGTCACCGTCACCGCAGGGGCGTCAGCCGGCAGCGCGCGCACCAGACGGTCGGCGAGCTCCCGGAGGTCGACCTCACCGATGCGCAGCTCGAGCTGGCTGGCGTCGGACCGGGCCAAGGTGAGCAGGTCGTCGGCCAGCCGGCTCAGCCGGTCCGCTTCGTCGATGGCGCTGCGCAGGGCCTGCTCGGTCTCGGCTGGGTCGTCGGTGCACCCGAGCGCCAGCTCGAGCTCGCCTCGCAGGATGGTGATGGGCGTGCGCAGCTCGTGGCTGGCGTCGTCGAGGAACCCACGCTGGCGCTCGACCGCCGCCTCGATGCGGTCGAGCATGGCGTTGAGCGTGCGGCCCAGCCGGGCGATCTCGTCGTCGCCGGCCGGCTGGGGCAGCCGGCGGTCCAGCTCGTCGAGCGAGGAGATGGTGTCGGCCTCCGCCGCCATGGCGCCCACCGGGCGCAGCGCGGCCCCGGCCAGCAGCCACCCCGCCAGCGCGAGCGCGCCCGCCACGAACGGACCCATGATCAGCAGCACGAGGGCCACCCGCTCCTGGGCCCGCACGGCCGCGGTGGTGGGTGCGGCGACGACGAGGACGAGGCGGCGATCACCGACGTCGACCGGCCGCACGAGCACCCGGGCCGGGCCCCGCAGCGCCCGCACCTCGGTGTCGATCCAGCGTCCGCCCGCCGGCAGCCCGACCAGATCGTCCGCGCCCACGACGGCGCCGGCGGTCGAGGCAGCCGCCGAGGTGTCCACGATCGTGCCGTCCGGCGTGAGCAAGACCGAGAAGGTGTCCTCGTCGGGGAGCTGGCCGTCGGTGCGCCGCGCGAACCCGGCGAGGTCGTCGGCGCGGGCCCGCACGCCGTCGTCGATCGCGCCGTCGAGCTGACGCCCGAGCGAGACGTACACCACCACGGCGGCCGCCACCAGGACGGCACCGGCGCCGACGGCGAAGAGGAGGGCGAGGCGGTTGCGCAGCGACCGGGGCCCCATGGCGGCCTCTCCGCGTCAGACCGGCGCGGTCCGGGACCGAGCCGTCGTGGCCGGCACGAAGCGGTAGCCCACCCCCCGCACCGTCTCGATCGACGAGCAGCCGAAGGGCCGATCGATCTTCTCGCGCAGGTAGCGGACGTAGACGTCGACCACGTTGGAGCCACCGGAGTAGGCGAAGTCCCACACGTGCTCCAGGATGCGGCTCCGGCTGAGCGCTTCCTCGGGGTGCCGCAGGAAGAACTCGAGCAGGCTGAACTCCTTGGCGGACAGCTCCACCGGCACCTCGCCGCGGCGCACCGTCCGGCTGACCGGATCGAGGCGGAGATCACCTGCCTCGAGGGCGACGGGACGCTCGACGGGCCCTCGTCGGGTGAGGGCCCGCAGCCGGGCGAACAGCTCGGCGAAGGAGAACGGCTTGGTCAGGTAGTCGTCGGCTCCGGCGTCGAGCCCGCGGACGCGGTCCTCCACGGCGTCACGCGCCGTCAGCAGCAGGACCGGGGCCCACCGACCGCCCTCGCGCAGGCGCCGACACACCTCGAAGCCGTCGGGCTCGGGGATCATCACGTCGAGCACGATCGCGTCGAACTCGGCCTCCGACGCCGCCCACAGCGCCACCTCGCCGTCGGCCACGACGTCGACGGCGTAGCCCTCCCGCTCGAGCCCACGGCGCAAGAGGGCCGCCATCTTCGTCTCGTCCTCGACGACCAGGACCCTCACCCGGGCCAGGCTACCCAGCCCATCATGAGAACCTCATGAGAGAAGAATCCCGGGTTCTCATCACCATCTCATGGGGCGTGTGGTCTCCTCTGCGCAGGCCCGCTCGAAACGGGTGGGCCCCAGACCGGCCCCCGCCTCACCCCAGCGAGTCGGGGACCGTGGCCGAACCGACCGGTGCCCGCCCGGTCGGATCGGCCGCCCTCTGGGCTGTCGACCCCCGCTCCTTCGTGGTCGGTGGCCCCGGCTCTGGTCCGGTCACCGGTTGGCCCACCGGTGACCGGACCGGATCCGATCCCAGGGCGCGCCGAAGCCGACCTCCGCCGGTCACCCGACGTGGGTGGGATGGAGCGAGCCGGGCGCGCCGGCCCGGCCGTGCGGCTCGGTGCACCGCCGATCGGGAACCGACCGGTCGGGCGGAAGATCAGACGGCCAGCAGGTCGCGGGCGCCGGTGTCGCTCGACGGATGCCGCAGCTTCGACATGGCCCGCGCCTCGATCTGGCGGATGCGCTCCCGGGTCAGGTTGAAGTGCTCCCCCACCTCCTCGAGCGTCCGCGGCTCGCCCCGGTCGAGACCGAACCGGAGCTTCAGGATCTCGCGCTCGCGCTCGTCGAGGGGCGACAGCAACCGGGCGATCTCCTCGGGCAGCAGCGCGGTGGCC
>JAWKIW010000024.1:37500-67330 GCA_041394145.1 Acidimicrobiales bacterium | reverse complement strand
AGCCCGTGCCCGACCTGCGGGTGCGCATGCCGGCGCCCCAGCTGCGCTACGTCGTGGAGAAGGGCTCGATCACCGTCGACGGCGTGAGCCTGACCGTGGTCGAGCCGCTCGCCGACGGGTTCACCGTCGCCGTCATCCCCCACACCGCCGAGGTCACGACCCTCGGACGCAAGGGCGCCGGCGACCGGGTCAACCTCGAGGTCGACGTGATGGCCAAGTACGTCGAGCGCCTGCTCGGATTCCTCCCCGGAGCCGACCGTGGCTAGCCTCGCCTCCCGCCCGCCATCGAGGAGCCTGCGTGTCCCGAGCTGAGTACGCCGACGCCTTCGCCACCATCCCCGAAGCGGTGGCCGCCATCTCGCGCGGCGAGATCATCGTGGTGGTCGACGACGAGGACCGCGAGAACGAGGGCGACCTCATCATGTCGGCCGAGGCGGCCTCGCCGGAGAAGATCGCCTTCTTCGTGCGCCACACCTCCGGGGTGATCTGCACGCCGCTCACGGGCGAGCGACTCGACGAGCTCGACATCCCGCTGATGGTGCGCGACGCGAACACCGAGGCCCAGCGCACGGCGTTCACGTACTCGGTCGACTACCGGCACGGCACCTCCACGGGCATCTCCGCAGCCGATCGCTCCGCCACCATCAAGGCCTTGATCGACCCGGCCACCCGCCCCGGCGACCTGGCCCGCCCGGGCCACATCTTCCCGCTGCGCTACTCCGAAGGCGGGGTGCTGAAGCGGGCCGGCCACACCGAGGCCGCCGTCGACCTGGCCCGCATGGCCGGGCTGTACCCCGCCGGCGTGCTGTGCGAGATCGTCAACGACGACGGCACGATGGCGCGGGTCCCGGATCTGGTCGACTTCTGCGAGGAGCACGGTCTGCTGATGATCAGCATCGCCGAGCTGATCCGCTACCGGCGCCAGAACGAGAAGCTCATCCGGCGGATCTCCGAGGCCCGCATCCCCACCGACTGGGGCGACTTCACCTGCTACGTCTACGAGTCGCTGCTCGACGGCGAGCAGCACGTGGCCTTCGTGCGGGGTGCCGTGCAGGGCGAGGAGAACGTCCTCGTGCGGGTGCACAGCGAGTGCCTCACCGGCGACGTGTTCGGCTCGCTGCGCTGCGACTGCGGCCTGCAGCTCGAGGCGGCCATGCGCACCATCGCCGAGGACGGCCTGGGCGTGCTGGTGTACCTGCGGGGTCACGAGGGCCGCGGCATCGGGATCGGGCACAAGATCCGGGCGTACTCGCTGCAGGACGAGGGCCACGACACGGTCGACGCCAACGTCGAGCTCGGCCTGCCCGTCGACTCCCGCGAGTACGGGATCGGCTCGCAGATCCTGGTCGACCTCGGCATCACCACCATGCGGCTGATGACCAACAACCCGGCCAAGTACGGCGGCCTCGAGGGCTACGGCCTCGAGATCGTCGACCGGGTGCCGCTGGAGTCGAAGCCGAACCCCGAGAACATCAAGTACCTGCGCACCAAGCGCGAGCGCATGGGCCACCTCCTCGAAGGGCTCGACGATGTCTTCTAACTACAAGTCGGCCAATCCTGCACCGACCGACCTCGACGGGACCGGGATGAGGATCGCCGTCGTGTGTGGCCGGTTCAACGACTACATCACCAACCGGCTCCTCGACGGCGTGGCCGTCGGCCTGCGCGAGCTGCACGTCGCCGACGACGACGTCGTCGAGGTGTGGGTGCCCGGCGCCTTCGAGATCCCCCTGGCGGCCAAGACCCTGGCGCGCACGGGCCGCTACGACGCCGTGATCGGCCTCGGCGCCGTCATCCGGGGCGACACCGCCCACTTCGACTACGTGGCGGGGGAGTGCGCCGCCGGCATCCAACGGGCCCAGCTCGAGACGGGCGTGCCGATCGTGTTCGGCGTGCTCACCACCGAGAACCTCGAGCAGGCCGAGGTCCGCTCGGGCGACGACGACAACAAGGGGCGCGAGTCGGCCCACACCGCGGTGGAGATGGCCGACCTCGTCCGTCGCATCGAGAAGGGGATCTGATGGCGAGCCCGCCGAAGGTGTCGAGCATGCCCACTGCGCCGCTGGTGGCCAGCGGGCTGGTGGGCGGCTACCTCGTCGCCCGCGAGACCAAGGTGCGCCCGCTCGGCGGTGCCGTGCTGGGGGCGTTCGGCGTGGCCGCCGGCGCCGTGTGGCTCCAGCGGGTCGGGCCGGCGAAGACCGCGCTGTTGTCGGCCATCTACCTGGGAGGGTTCGGCGCCAGCCACCCGCTGGCCAAGAAGATCGGCCCGTGGCCATCGGTCCTGTCGGTCGCCGGTGTCTCCGCCGCCGCCAGCTACCTGATCGCCGACCGCGCCCGGCCGTGACCAGCGCTAGCGGAGCTCCTTCCACAGGGTCGCCATCTGCTCGTACAACGTGGGGAACAGGGCGGTGGGGAGATCGTCGCCGAGGCCGCGGTAGACCGTGTTGACGTTGATGGCCATGCGTTCGGGAGCGAGCCAGCTGGCGTAGGGGTTCGCGGCGGTGACGATGTCGCGGGCGGCGTCGAGCGGCGTCATGCCCGCGGCGTGGCGCTGGGTCGCCTCCTCGGTGAGCCAGCGCAGGTAGTCGGCGAAGCCGGTCACGGTGGCGGTGTCCGCGACGGCGCCGTGGCCGGGCACGACGATGCGCGGGTCGAGCGCGACGATCCGGTCCAGCGCGGCGATCCAACTGCTGATCGGGCCGGTCGACACGAGGGGGTGAACGCCGTTGTAGAGGAGGTCGCCGGCGAAGACCACCGCGGCGTCGGGCAGGTGGACCACCACGTCACTGCGGGTGTGCGCCGGTCCGAGGTCGATCAGGGACACCTCCCGTCCGCCGATCGACAGGGTCCGGCGCTCCTCGAAGGTGCTGGTCGGCAGGGTCGGGACGACATCGCGGTAGTCGAACGGCGCCATGATCGCCTGGGCGAACTCGCCCGACGGGCCCGGCGGTGGGTTGTCCTTGTACGCCTGGAGCGCCGACGGCGGGATCGCCGCGGCCATGTCATCGGCGGTGATCTTCGTCGTCACGATCTCGGCATCGCCGAAGACCTGGTTGCCGAAGGTGTGGTCGCCGTCGGCGTGGGTGTTGACCACCGTCGTGATCCTGGCCACCGCCGGCACCTGGGAGCGCACCGTGGCGAGCATCTCCGTCGCCCGCTGCACATCGCACAACGTGTCGACCACGATGGCCTGATCGTCGCCCACGATCAGGCCGGCGTTGCTCCACATCCATCCGCCGTCGGGCAGCAGGTAGGCGTACACACCGCGTCCGAGCTCGTGGAGGCCCTTGGTGAAGGCCACGTCGCGGGCGGGCAGGCCCGTCGTGGGTGGTGCGCCCGAGCTCCCACCACCGCCCGATGGCGCGTCGACGTCGCCGTCGCCCCCACCGCAGGCGCTGACGAGCTCGCCGAGGCTGCCGGCGACGAGCAGACCGGCCGCCGTCTGACCGGCACGTCGCAGGAGGGTGCGCCGGTCCAGGACGCGTTCGGCGCTCTTGGCCCCGACGTGACGAGGGCCGTTCGGTGGACGCGACGAGCAGGGCACGACGGCCTCCTCTCGCTCGCGAGCGAGTCCCACACGACAGCGAAGGCGTGGCTCCTCGCCGGCAAGAGGTGTTGACACCTCTGCATGCGGAGTGTGCGCCTCGCCGAGCGCCGATGACAGGGCCCTTGGTCCTGGCGACCCACCGCCGCTGTGTGCCGCTCCCTCGTCGCGCCGCTCAGCCGACGGCCGTGCCGAAGAGGTGGCCGATCAGCATGGTCAGGCCCATGGCCGCGCCGCCCCCGATGAGCATGCGGACCATGGCCTTCACCGGCGGCGCGCCGCCGAGGCGGGCACCGAGGTAGCCCATGATCGTCAGCGCCACCAGCGCCACCACCACGGTCACCCAGATGCGCACGGCATCGGGCAACGTCGCGATCGCGAGCACCGGCAGGGCGGCACCGATGGCGAACGACAGCGCCGACACCGCCGCCGCCTGCCCCGGCCGGGCCAACGTCGCCTCCGAGATGCCCAGCTCCTCGGCCATGTGCACCTTCAGCCGAGCCTCGGGTGAGCCCGACGACAGCTCCTCGGCGACCTGGCCGGGCCAGCTCGGGCCGCAGGCCCTTGCGCGTAGATGGCGGTGAGCTCGTCGAGCTCGCGCTCGGGGACCGTGGCGAGCTCGAGGGTCTCCTTGGCGATGTCGGCGGTCTCGGTGTCGCGCTGGCTGCTGACCGACACGTACTCGCCGGCCGCCATCGACAGCGCGCCACCCACCAGGCCGGCGATCCCGGCGGTGACGGCCGGGCCGTGGGTGTCGGAGGCGGCGGCGACGCCGAGCACCAGGCTGGCCACCGAGGTGATCCCGTCGTTGGCGCCGAGCACCGCGGCCCGCAGCCAGCCGGCCCGGTGGCTCAGGTGGCGTTCGGTGTGCAGCATGGCGGGGAGCCTAGGGGTTGTCGTTTCTGTCGCCCGACGAGCCGGGGCTAGGTTGCCGTGCATGCTCAAGCTGGTCCTGCCGAAGGGCTCCCTCGAGAAGGCCACGCTCGACCTGTTCGAGGCGGCCGACCTGAAGGTGCGGCGCAGCTCGTCGGTCGACTACCGCGCCGAGATCGACGACCCTCGGATCGGCGAGGTGCGGATCCTGCGGCCGCAGGAGATCCCGCGGTACGTGGCCGAGGGGCTGTTCGACCTCGGCATCACCGGTCGGGACTGGGTGGAGGAGACCGCCAGCGAGGTCGCCTCGCTCGGCGAGCTGCGCTACTCGAAGGCCACCGAGAACCCCGTGCGGATCGTGGTGGCCGTGCCCGCCGACTCACCGGTGCAGGGCGTCGGTGACCTGCCGCACGGCGTCCGCGTGTCCAGCGAGTACCCCGAGCTGACCCGCCGGTTCTTCGCCGAGAAGGGGATCGAGGCCGACATCCGCCTCTCCTACGGCGCCACCGAGGCGAAGGTGCCCGACATCGTCGACTGCATCGTCGACATCACCGAGACCGGCCGGGCCCTGCGGGCCGCCGGGCTCAAGATCGTCGACACCATCCTCACCAGCTACACGGAGCTGATCGCCAACCCGGCGGCCCACGAGGATCCCGACAAGCGCCACGCCATGGGGCAGGTCCGCACCCTGCTGCAAGGCGTGCTCGAAGCGCGGGGCAAGGTGCTGGTGAAGCTCAACTGCAAGGCCGACGCGCTCGAGACGGTGATCGGCCTGCTGCCGGCCATGAAGGCGCCGACGGTCAACGAGCTGCACGCCGGCCAGGGCTACGCCGTGGAGACGGTCGTGCCGAAGTCGGCGATCAACGTGCTGATCCCCGCGCTCTCCGACGCCGGTGCCACCGACATCATCGAGCTGCCGATCGCCAAGATCATCCACTGACGTGGCGACACGATCCGCGACCGGGGTGGTGACGGCGTTCGACGACGACGCCGGCCTCGGCACCGTCACCGCCGACGACGGCACGGAGCACCCGCTGCACTGCACGGCGATCGCCGACGGCTCCCGCACCATCGCCGTGGGCACGGCGGTCCGCTTCGACGTGGTGCCCGGCCGCCTCGGCCGGTGGGAGGCCACCGACGTCGCGCCTCGCTGACCTAGGTTGGCCCCGTGCCCACCGCGATCGTCACCGAGCGCCTGACCAAGTCCTACGGCCGGGCTCGAGGCGTCGTCGAGCTCGAGCTGACGGTGGCGGCGGGCGAGGTGTACGGGTTCCTCGGGCCCAACGGCGCCGGCAAGACCACCACCATCCGCACCCTGTTGGACTTCTTGCACCCCACGAGCGGGCGTGCCGAGGTGCTGGGCCTCGACAGCCGGCGCGACAGCCTCGAGATCCGCCGGCGGGTCGGCTACCTGCCCGGCGACCTCGTGCTCTACGAGCGGCTCACCGGTCGCGAGCACCTCGACTGGCTGGCGTCGCTGCGGGGCGGCGGCGACGCCACCGCCCGTGACGCCCTGGTCGAGCGCTTCCAGGCGGACCTCGACCGGCCGATCCGGCAGCTCTCGAAGGGCAACCGCCAGAAGCTGGGGCTCGTGCAGGCCTTCATGCACGACGCCGACCTGCTGGTCCTCGACGAGCCCACCGCCGGCCTCGACCCGCTCATGCAGGAGGAGTTCCACGACCTGCTGCGCGAGACGGTCGACGCGGGGCGCACGGTGTTCCTCTCGTCGCACTCCCTCGACGAGGTGCAGCACGTGGCCGACCGCGTCGGCATCATCCGGGAGGGGCGGCTGGTGGCCGTCGAACGGGTGGAGGAGCTGCGGGAGCGGGCCAGCCGGCGGGTCGACGTGCGCTTCGCCCCGGCCGTCACCCCCGATCCCTCCGCCTTCACCGGCCTCCCCGGCGTCACCGACGTGTCGGTTCGGGGCGACCTCGTGAGCTTCGGGGTGACGGGCTCGATCCGGCCGGTGCTGCGGGTGGCCGCCGACCTCGACGTGGTCGACCTGCTGAGCCGACCGGCCGACCTGGAGGAGATCTTCCTCACGTACTACCGCGGCGACGAAGCGGCCGACGGGCCCGGCGACGAGCACGGGGCGGCGTCGTGAGCCTGCCGATCGCCGCCCGGACCCTGGCCGATCGCCGCCGTCCGCTGCTGTGGTGGGTCGTCGGCCTCGTCGCCTACGCCGGCATGATCCTGGCCGTCTACCCGACCATCAAGAGCGAGCCCGGCATCCAGGACCTCGCCCGCAACTACCCGAAGGGGCTCATGGCCCTGTTCGGCATGGACCCGGAGAACTTCGACCTGGCCGAGACGGCCACGTTCCTGAACACCTACCTGTTCTCGGCGATCGTGCCGCTGATCTTCGTGATCCTCGGCGCCTCCCGAGGTGCCACGGTCGTCGCCGGCCAGGAGGAGCACGGCGTGCTCGACCTCGTCCTGTCCTACCCGGTGCGACGCCGCGACTACGTGCTCCAGCAGGCGCTCGAGGTGGTCGTCGAGCTGGTCCTGGTCGGCCTGGCGCTGTTCCTGACGGTCGTCGTCGGCGGTGCCCTCGTCGGGCTCGAGCTCGACGTCGGGCGGCTGGCCGTCGCAACGGGGGCGCTGGTGCTGCTGGGAGCCGTCTTCGCCGGGGTGGCCCTGGTGGTCGGGTGCGTGACCGGGACCAAGGGGGTGGCCGACGGGGTGGCCGCCGGCGTGGGCGTGGCGTCGTACCTGGTGTCGTCGCTGGCCGGCATCGCGTCGTGGCTCGAGCCGTTCCGCTACCTCTCGCCGTTCTGGTACGCCACCGACGGCGCCATGACCAAGGGCGTCCCCGCCTGGCACCTCGCCGTCCTCGTCGGGCTGCTCGCCGTCCTGGTGGCCGCCGCCGTGGGCCTGTTCGAGCGACGTCAGCTCGCCGGCTGACCGGCGGCGAGCCGGCTCAGGCGGTGGGGGCTTCGTCGCCGGCGCTGTCGCCACCCTCCCGCTGGAGCTGGACGAAGGCCATCTGCAGGTTGGTGAGGGCTTGGCGCAGCGCCGGGGCGTCCTCGCCGAGCTGGTCGCCGACCGCGTCCATCACGGCGGCCATGGCGTCGATGGCGACCTGGGCGTCGGCCAGCATCGGGGGCTGCTGGCCCAGCTTGATGGCCGCCAGCTCGTAGAAGCCCATGACGTGGTTCGCGACCAGCTGGGCGGCCGGCGTGGCCGCGATCTGGCGCTGTGCCTCGGCCATCTGGGCGATGAAGGCCTCGGCCTGGGCCCGCTCCTCGGGGCTCAGGTCCTCCAGGTCGGGGCCGCCGACCATCTCCGAGGCGCCCGGTGGCGGACCCGGTTCGGGCTGGGGTCGGTTGCGCTCGACGGGCACCTCGCCGCCGGGGGTCCACAGGCTCATGGCTGCTCCGATCTGGGGGCGCGGCCGGGCACCGTCGTCACGGTCGCGATCGCCTGGTACTCTATGGCGCTGTGCCACGGGGGCAGTCCGCCGTCGCCAGCCAGGGCACCACACGGAAGCGGGGCTCCGCCCACCGGCACGCCTCGGCGCGTGCGTCGGGTCGATCGTTCTCCGAGCCGGCAGCCCGCCGGACCCAACGGCGGACGATCGGCTTCCCGACGCCCGCCGCTCACGCGTCGGGCCACGAACCCTGTCCGCCCGTGCCAGGAGGAAGCTGCGCATTGATGAGGAGTGAACGGCCATAGCGACGCAGGCCAACAACGAGCCCCGGATCAACGACCGGATCCGCGCCCGGGAGGTGCGCCTCATCGGCGCCGACGGGCAGCAGATCGGCATCAAGCCGTTGCCCGAGGCACTGGCCATGGCCCGTGAGCAGGAGCTCGACCTCGTGGAGGTCGCCGACAAGGCGACCCCGCCGGTCTGCCGGATCATGGACTACGGCAAGTACAAGTACAACGAGGCGCAGAAGGCCAAGGAGTCCCGCCGCAAGGCCTCCAACGTCGTGGTGAAGGAGATGAAGTACCGGCCGAAGATCGGTCAGGGCGACTTCGACACCAAGACCAAGAAGGTCGAGCGGTTCCTCGGCGAGGGCCACAAGGTCAAGGTCACGATCATGTTCCGGGGCCGCGAGGTCTACCACCCCGAGCTCGGGCGCAAGATCCTCGACGCCGTCGCCGAGGCGGTCGCCCACGTCGGGCGGGTCGAAATCTACCCCAAGCTCGACGGTCGGAACATGACCATGGTCCTCGCCCCGGACAAGCGGGCCCAGGCCGCCCACAAGCGGGAGACCGACGAGGCTCCCGCCGACGGGGCGGCACCAGCCGAGGCCGAGGCCCCGGCCACCGACGCGGCCACCGCCTGACACCCCGCCGGCTCGACCGGCGCAACCTCCACGGCTGCGATCGAACCCCGGCGCCCCGCGTCCGGATTGGCGCGCGCTCGCCCTCACCGACAAGGCTCGTCCGTCCCCCCGGAACCTGGAGACCCCTGCCATGCCCAAGATGAAGACCCACCGAGGTGCTGCCAAGCGCTTCAAGCAGACCGGTACGGGCAAGCTCCGTCGCCGCAAGGCGAACCTCAACCACATCCTCGAGAAGAAGAGCCCGGCCCGCAAGCGGCGCCTGAAGGGCACCTTCGACCTGTCCAAGGGCGATGCCGCCACCGTGCGCCGCCAGCTGGGCATCTGACGTAGGCACCGACACGACCGAGAGCGAGAGGAGTCCCGATGGCCAGAGTGAAGCGCGCCGTCCACTCGAAGAAGCACCGCCGCGCCACCCTCGAGCGGGCCAAGGGCTACTACGGCAACAAGAGCCGTTCGTACCGCTCGGCCAACGAGCAGGTGATGCACTCGGGGCAGTACGCCTTCCGCGACCGCCGGGCCCGCAAGGGCGAGTTCCGCAAGCTGTGGATCCAGCGCATCAACGCCGCCTGCCGGCTCAACGGCATCAGCTACAGCCGCTTCATCAGCGGTCTGAAGGCCAGCGGCATCGAGGTCGACCGCAAGATCCTCGCCGACCTCGCCGTCACCGACCCGGCCGCCTTCGAGGCGCTGGTGAAGGTCGCCGCCGAGGCCGCCCCGGCCCCCCAGGCCGACGCCTCCTGACGGCGGGGTCCCGCACCGCCGTGGCCGACCGGCTCCCGCCGCTGTCGGCCCGCAACCCGCACATCTCGACGCTGCGGCGCCTCGCGAGGCGCCGCAGTGCGCGTGCGGAGGCCGGGGCCCTGCTCGTCGAGGGGCCGACGCTGCTCGGGGAGGCCCTCGACGCCGGTGCCGACGTGTGGGAGGTGGTGGTGGAGCAGGGCGCCGCGGGCGGGCTGTGGGCGGTGGCCGAGCGGGCCGAGGCGGCCGGCGCCGTCGTGCGCCCGGTGGCCGACGGCGTGGTCGCCCGCATCGCCACCACCGAGACCCCACCGCCGCTCGTCGCCGTCGTCGCCGCCCCGGCGTGGGGCCTCGACGACACCGTCGGGCGAGCCGACCACGGCCCGGTCGTGGTGCTCGTGGACGTCGCCGACCCGGGCAACGCCGGCACCATCGTGCGCTCGGCGGCGGCGGCCGGTGCGGCAGGAGTGGTGCTGGCGGGGGGCGTCGACCCCACGAACCCCAAGGTGGTGCGGGCGGCCGCGGGCGCCCTGTTCCGCCTCCCGGTCGTGGTGTCCGACGCCGATGCCTCGACCCTGTGCGGCGAGCTGCAGCAGCGAGGCCTGCGCACCGTCGGGGCCGTCGCCCGCGGCGGTGCCGCCCCCGAGGACGTCGGCCTCGACGGGCCGGTCGCCGTCGTGTTCGGCAACGAGGCCCACGGCCTGCCGCCCGAGGTCCGGTCCGGGCTCGACGCCGAGGTGACCGTGCCGATGGCCGGCGACACCGAGAGCCTCAACGTGGCGATGGCCACGACGGTGGTGCTGTTCGAGGCGGCCCGCCAGCGACGGGCGCAGCGGTAGCGTTTCGGACTTGTCGACCCCGACGCCGACGGGACAGGGTTTGCCTTCCATGCTCGACGAGATCCAGCGACACCGCGACGAGGGCATCGCCCGCCTGAGCGAGGCGGCGTCGGTCGACGCCCTCAAGGCCGCCGAGACCGAGGTGCTGGGCAAGAAGGCGCCGCTCACCACGCTCAAGAAGCAGCTCGGCGGGCTCGATCCCGAGGCCCGCAAGGAGGCGGGGCAGGCGCTCAACGCCGCCCGCGCCGGGGTCGAGGCCGCGCTCGCCGATCGCTTCGCCGAGCTCGAGCAGGCCGAGCGTCACGCCCGCGTGGCGGCCGAGCGACTCGACCTCACCGAGCACCCCGGGCGGCAGCGCCGCGGCCACCTGCACCTGGTGACCCAGGCGATCGAGCGGCTCGAGGACGTGTTCGTCGGCATGGGCTTCACCGTCGCCGAAGGGCCGGAGGTCGAGACCGACTGGTACAACTTCGAGGCCCTCAACATCCCGTCGGCGCACCCGGCCCGGGGCATGTGGGACACGCTCTACCTCGACCTGGGCGAGCCCGAGACGATCCTGCTGCGCACCCACACCTCGCCGGTGCAGATCCGGGTGATGACCTCGGGCCCGCCGCCCATCTACGCCATCATGCCGGGCCGGGTGTTCCGGCGTGACACCGCCGACGCGTCGCACATGCCGGTCTTCCACCAGATCGAGGGGCTCGTCGTCGACCGCGGCATCTCCTTCGCCGACCTGGCCGGCACCCTCGAGGCCTTCACCACCGCCTACTTCGGCGCCGCCATCCACGCCCGGCTGCGGCCGTCGTACTTCCCCTTCACGGAGCCGTCGGCCGAGTACGACATCTCCTGCGTGTTCTGCCTGGGGGAGGGGTGCCGCAGCTGCGGCTCCACCGGTTGGCTCGAGCTCGGCGGCTGCGGGATGGTCCACCCGAACGTGTTCCGAGCGGTGGGCTACGACCCCGAGGAGTGGACCGGCTTCGCCTTCGGGTTCGGCATCGACCGCCTGGCGGCCCAGCGTCACGGCATCGACGACATCCGCGACCTGTTCACCAACGACGACCGCTTCCTGGAGCAGTTCTGATGGCCGAGACGGTGGAGCGACGCCCATGAAGGTGCTGCTGTCCTGGCTCCGCGAGTTCGCCCCGTTCGAGGGCGACCCGGCCGCGCTCGGTGACCAGATGAGCGACCTGGGCATGGCCGTGGAGTCGATGGAGCGGTTGGGTGAGGGCCTCGACGGGATCGTGGTTGCCGAGGTCCTGGCCCTGCGCCCGCACCCCAACGCCGACAAGATCCAGCTGGTCGACGTCGACCTCGGCCACGGCGAAGCCCTGCAGATCTGCTGCGGCGCCTTCAACATGGCCGTCGGCGACAAGGTGCCGCTGGCCACCCTGGGCACGGTGATGCCGGGCGGCTTGAAGATCGAGCGGCGCAAGCTGCGCGGCGAGTGGTCCAACGGGATGCTGTGCTCGAGCCGCGAGCTCGGCCTCGGCGACGACCACGCCGGCATCATGATCCTCGGGTCGAGCACCGAGCCCGGCACCGACCTGACCGACGCCCTCGGCATCGCCGACGACGTCCTCTACGACCTCGAGATCAACCCCAACCGGCCCGACGCCATGTCGGTGGCGGGCGTGGCTCGCGACCTCGCGGCCCGGATGCGGGTGCCGTTCGCGCTGCCCGAGCCCGACGTGGCCGAGACGCCCGGCGACGCCGCGTCGCGCTGCTCGGTCGACATCGTCGACGCCGACCTGTGCGGCCGCTTCCTCGCCCGCGTCCTCGACGACGTCAGCGTCGGTGAGTCGCCCCGGTGGCTGGCCAACCGGCTCATCGCACTCGGCATGCGACCCATCAACAGCGTGGTCGACGTGTCCAACTACGTGATGCTCGAGCTGGGCCAGCCCAACCACACCTACGACCTGGCCAAGGTGCCCGACGGTGCGCTGCGGGTGCGCTGGGCGCGCGACGGCGAGCGCATCGTCACCCTCGACGAGGTCGAGCGAGAGCTCGGCCCCGGCGACGGTGTGATCGCCAACGGCGCCGACGTGGCGATCGGCATCGCCGGGGTGATGGGCGGGGCCAGCACCGAGATCGACGCCGACACGCGATCGGTGCTGTTGGAGATGGCGTGGTGGGACCCGATGACCATCGCCCGCAGCTCCAAGCGCCTCGGCCTGCGCAGCGAGGCCTCCGCCCGCTTCGAGCGGGGGACCGACCCCGACCTGGTCACGCTGGCCGCCCGTCGCTTCGCCGAGCTGCTGGCCCCCGCCGGCGTCACGATGATGGCGGGATCGGTCGACGAGGAGGGTGACCTGCCCGATCGGTCACCCATCCGCGTGCGCTCGTCGCGGCTGAGCGCCCTGCTGGGTGCGCCGTTCCCCGGCGAACGGGTCCGCGAGCTGCTCGAGCCCATCGGGTTCACCTTCCCGGCCACCGCCGACGGACCCGAGGCCGTGCAGGAGGTGGTGGTCCCCGGCTTCCGTCCCGACACCGCCACCGAGACCGACGTCGCCGAGGAGGTGGCCCGCCACCACGGCTACTCGGCGCTGCCGAGCCGCCTGCCCCACGGCGTGCAGACCGGCTCGCTCACGCCGCGCCAGCGCGACCGGCGCACCGTCCGGCAGGTGCTCGTCGGCCTGGGCCTCGACGAGGCCATGCCGCTGCCGTTCCTCGCCCCGGGAGACCTGGAGCGGGCCGGTCTCGAGGGCGGCTACGTGACGCTGGCCAACCCGCTGGCTGCGGAGGAGTCGGTGCTGCGCACCTCGCTGCGCCCCGGCCTGCTGCGGGCGCTCGCCTACAACGAGTCGCACCGCGTCGAGAGCGTGCGGCTGTTCGAGATCGGCAAGGTGTTCGGCCCGCCCCGCCCCGGCGACGACCTGCCCGACGAGCGCGAGGTGCTGGGCGTGGCGCTGGCCGGCCACGACGCCGTCGACGCCCTCGACGTGTGGCGCCTGCTCGTCGACCAGCTGGCCGTGGTCGGGAACCGCCTCGAGCAGGTGCACGTGGCCGGCCTGCACCCGGGTCGCTCGGCCGAGCTGCTCGTCGGCGACGCCGTGGTCGGCGCCGTCGGTGAGATCGACCCCGTGGTGACCGAGGCGTTCGCCGTCGCCGAGCGGGTCGGCTGGCTCGAGGTCGACCTCGGGCTCCTGCTCGGCGCCCCCACGGCGACAAGCCGTACCGCGCCGTGAGCCGCTTCCCGTCGTCCGACATCGACCTCGCCTTCGTCGTCGACGAGTCCACGCCGGCCGCTGCGGTCGAGGACGCCGTCCGGCCGCCGCCGGCCCGCTGCTGGCCCGGCTGGGGCTGTTCGACGTGTTCCGGGGCGAGCAGCTGGGGCAGGGCGGCGCAGCCTGGCCTACTCGCTGCGGCTGCAGGCCGTCGACCACACCCTCACCGACGCCGAGGTGGCCGAGGTGCGCCAGGCGGTGATCGCCGCCGTCGAGTCCTCGCTGCCGGCCACGCTGCGGGGCTGATCAGCGCTCGATGCGACCCAGCCGCCCCGCCTGGTAGTCCTCGATCGCCTCGACGATCTCGGCCTTGGTGTTCATCACGAACGGCCCGTAGCGGAACAGCGGCTCCCGGATCGGCTGGCCGGCCAGCACCAGGGCGTCGAGCGGGCGGGCCGCGTCGTCGGGCACGGCCACGACGAGGTCGCCCGCGGCGTCGTCGAAGACCACGAGCTGGCCCTCGCCCGCCTCGGTGCCGTCGGGTCCGAACCGACCGGCACCCGAGATGCCGTAGGCCATGGCGTTCCAGCCTGCCGGCACCGGCCAGCGGATCGGCGCGCCGGGCTCGACGGTGAGGTGCACGTAGGCGATCGGCGTCCGGGTCTCGACCGCGCCCTGCACGCCGTAGGCCTCGCCGGCCACCACCCGGCCCACCACGCCCTCGCGCTCGACCCGGGGGATCGAGGCGGCGGGCACCTCCTGGTAGCGAGGCGGGATCATCTTGTCGCTCCGCGGGAGGTTCACCCAGATCTGGAACCCGTGGATGGTGCCGCCCTCTTGCTGGAAGCGCCGCGACGGCATCTCGGAGTGCACGACGCCGGCGCCGGCGGTCATCCACTGGACGTCGCCGGGGCCGAGGGTGCCGCGGTGACCGGCCGAGTCCTCGTGCTCCAGCTCGCCCTCGAGGACGTAGCTGACGGTCTCGAAGCCTCGGTGCGGGTGGTCGGGGGCCCCTGCGCCTCGCCCGGCGCGTGGTGGGCCGGGCCCATGTGGTCGAGCAGCAGGAACGGGTCGATCTGCTCGAGCCGGCCCACCGGGAACGGTCGGCGGACGACGAAGCCGGCCCCTTCCAGGGTCTCGACGGCGTCGAGCACGGCGGCGACCTGGCGGCCCAGGTCGCTGGTCGTGGCGCCGGTGGTGGTGGTCATGGTCGTGCTCCTCGCTCGTGGCTCAGCGCTCGACCCGGCGCTGGACGGGGCCGTCGGCGTCGAAGGCCGGCGCTTCCAGGCCCCACGACCACACCCGGGTCGGGGTGATCTCGATGTGGCTGCGGCCGTCGGTCTCCTCGATCGTGGCGGTGCCGTGGACCTTGACGCCCCGGGGCGTCCACGGATCGACCGACACCAGGTCGTCCACCACCAGGGCCACGTTGGGGTTCGCCCGGATGTGGAAGTACTTCATCGTCTTGGTGATGTCGTAGCCCGTGAGGTGGAACCGCTCGCCGTCGAAGCGGAAGCCGAGCGGGGCGACGTCGACGCGACTGCCGTCGGCGCGCGCCGTGGCCAGCCGCAGCAGGCGCTGCTCGGCGAGGTAGGCGGCTTCTGCCTCGGTGAACAGTGGGTCGGACACGGCGCCCCCTCGGGTCGGTCGGCTCGGCTCGCACCGGCGGCGGTGCTTCCACCCGGGTCAACAGTCGTTTCACGTTCAATCATTCCCGCTGAACGCTACGATGGGCCCATGGCTGCGGGTGCGCGCCTGGACGAGACCGAGATGCGGGCGTGGCGCGCCCTGCTGCAGGCGTCGACCCTGCTGGTGGAGCGGCTCGACCGGGAGCTGCAGGCCGACCACGGCCTGTCCCTGTCGGAGTACGAGGTCCTCGTGCTGCTGCAGCAGGCGCCGCGGCACCGTCGCCGCATGTCCGAGCTGGCCGGCGACGCGCTCCTCACCCGCAGCCGCCTCACCCACACCGTCGACCGCCTCGAGCGGGCCGGGCTCGTGCGGCGCGAGGCGTGCGAGACCGATCGGCGGGGCAGCTTCGCGGTGCTCACCCGGGACGGCTACCGGATGCTGGCCCGGGCTTCGCGCACCCACCTCGCCGGCGTCCGGGGGCGCTTCCTCGAGCCACTCGATCCCGGTCAGGTCGCCGTGCTGGCCGACGCCCTCGGGCAGGTTGCGGCGGAGCTGCGGACCGAGGTCAGCCCCGGCTCGGCCACCACGTCTTGAGCAGGTGCTCGGACATGGCCGTCGAGCGGATGCGGTCCAGGTCGAGGAAGCCGGTGACGCTGTCGAGCATCGCCGTCATGTTGCGGGCGAGCAGGTCCTCGTCGCCGTCGGCCAGGTAGAACAGCATCGGGTCCTCGACGTGCGCACGTGACGGCCAGGCCTCCTCGACGATGCCCTCGTAGGGCGGGGCGCCGCCGGTGAGGGGTCGCACCACGGCGTTGCGCACGTAGCGCGTGCGAGGTTGCATGGCGGTCGACACCGGGCTCTGCACGCCGTACCAGTGGTCGACCCAGGCCTGGTAGGTCATGCGCTCGGGTCGTTCGAGCAGCGTGAGCATGAGGACGCCGGGGGAGCGCTGCCCGTCGGGCCAGTCGCGGGGCCCCGACCACCGGCTCTGGCCGTACTCGGTGGGGATCGACTCGGTGACGAGGTAGCCCGCGACGCGGGCGTCGAGCTCGGCCAGGCGCTCCTCGTAGGGCCAGCGGTGGTCGAGGGTGTCGAGCCACAACGTGACCTCGAGCTCGGGGGCCGGATCGTCGGTCGGCGGTGGCAGCGGGAGGGCGAAGTCGCCGGCGGGGTCGGCCACGTTCATCGACAGCTGCGGCGGCTCGAGTCCGAGCAGGTCGGGGGCCAGCTGGTGCAACGCCAGCGCCTCGTTGGCGGCGCGATCGGCGCCCGTCCACACCAGGTAGATCAGCTTCTCCATCGACGCATGGTGGCACGTGGCGGAACGGGCCCGACGCACGGACGGCCGCCGAGCGGTACCGTCCCGGTGCCCTGCTGCCCACGAACGGGAGACGGCCATGGAGGTCCCGCTCACGATCCGCGACCACCTCGAGCGCGCGGAGCTGGTCTACGGCGATCGCGTCGGGGTGATCGACGAGCCCGACCAGCCGGCGCCGTCGCTGGGCTCGCTCACCTACCGACGCGTGGCCGAGCTGGCCCGAGCCCAGGCGGCTCGTCTCGACCAGCTCGGGGTGGCCCCCGGCGAGCGGGTGGCGGTCGTGTCGCAGAACTCGGCGCGGCTGCTGGTCGGCTTCTACGGCGTGAGCGGCTTCGGCCGCACCTACGTCCCGATCAACTTCCGGCTCCAGCCCGACGAGGTCTCCTACATCGTCGAGCACTGCGGTGCCACGGTGCTGCTCGTCGACCCCGAGCTCGACGACGCCCTGTCGGGGGTCACGGCGAAGCACCGGTTCGTCCTGGGTGAGGACGACACCGACCTGTACGCCCTCGGCGTCGAGCCGGCGCCGTGGGAGCCCGACGAGGCGGCGACCGCCACCATCAACTACACGAGCGGCACCACGGCTCGCCCCAAGGGCGTGCAGATGACCCATCGCATGCTGTGGCTCAACGCGGCCATGTTCGGCTGGCAGACCACGATCTCGGACCGCGACGTGTACCTGCACACGCTGCCGATGTTCCACTGCAACGGTTGGGGGATGCCGTTCGCGACCACGGCCATGGGCGTTCCCCAGGTGGTGCTGCGCAAGGTGGACGGTGCCGAGATCCTGCGGCGGGTCGAGCGCCACGGTGTGACGCTGCTGTGCGGGGCCCCGGCGGTCGTCGCCGCCATCCTCGACGCCGCCGGCACCTGGGACGGGCCGGTGCCGGGTGCCGGGCGCACGCGGATGGTGGTGGCGGGCGCCCCGCCACCCACCCGCACCATCGAGCGGGTCGAGACCGAGCTCGGATGGGAGTTCATCCAGATCTACGGACTCACCGAGACGTCGCCGCTGCTCACGATGAACCGCACCCGACAGGAGTGGGACGACCTCTCGCCCGGCGACCGGGCGGTGAAGCTGAGCCGGGCCGGCGCGCCGGCGCTGGGCGTGCAGCTCCGGGTCGACGACCAGGGCGAGGTGCTCGCCCGGAGCAACCACGTGCTGGCCGGCTACTGGGAGCAGCCCGACGCCACCGCCGAGGCCATCGTCGACGGCTGGTTCCACACCGGCGACGGCGGCGTCATCGACGACGAGTCCCACCTCACCATCTCGGACCGCAAGAAGGACGTGATCATCTCCGGCGGTGAGAACGTGTCGTCCATCGAGGTCGAGGACCGCCTGTTCTCCCACCCCGCCGTCGCCGAGGTGGCCGTCATCGGCGTGCCGGACGAGAAGTGGGGCGAGACGGTGAAGGCGCTGGTCGTCCTGGCGCCGGGCAGCGACGCCACCGAGGCCGAGCTCATCGAGTTCTGCCGCGAGCGCCTCGCCCACTACAAGTGCCCGACGTCCATCGAGTTCCGCGACGAGCTGGCCCGCACGGCCACGGGCAAGCTCCAGAAGTTCAAGCTGCGCTCGGCCTACTGGGAGGGTCGCGAGAAGCAGGTCAACTGATCGGTGAGCGGCGGGAATCATCTGCATAGTCATGCGGAGTCATGTATGCTCTTGCGGTGACCACCGTCGCCGTCATCGGGGCATCCGGCTACACCGGCGCCGAGCTGCTCCGGCTCGCCGCTGTGCACCCCGACCTGAAGGTCGTCGTCGCCACCGGTGACACCCAGGCCGGGACAGCCGTCGCCGAGCTGTACCCGAGCCTGGCCGCCGGCTATCCCGACCTCGTCTTCGAGCCCTACGCCCCCGAGCGCGTCGACGGCGTCGACGTCGCCTTCCTCGGGCTGCCCCACGGGGCCTCGCAGGCGATCGTGCCCGAGCTGGTCGACCGGGTCGGCCACGTGCTCGATCTCGCCGCCGACTTCCGCCTGCGCGATGCCGGGCTGTACCCCACCTGGTACGGCGAGGCGCACGCCGCCCCCGAGCTGCTCGGCGACTTCGCCTACGGGCTGCCCGAGCTGTTCCGCGACGACCTGGCCGGCGCCCGGCGGGTGGCGGTGCCCGGCTGCTACCCGACGGCGGCGTCGCTCGCCCTGGCCCCCCTGGTGCGGGGCGGTCTGGTCGAGACCACCGGCCTGGTGGTCGACGCCGCCAGCGGCGTCTCGGGTGCCGGCCGACCGCCCAAGCCCACGACCACGTTCTGCGCCGTCGACGAGGACTTCACCGCCTACGGCCTGCTCACCCACCGCCACACGCCCGAGATCGAGCAGAACCTCGGTCGGGTGGCCCCCGACGACGCCGAGGTCTCGGTCCTGTTCACGCCGCATCTGGCACCGATGAACCGGGGCATCCTGGCCACCTGCTACGCGCGCCCGGCGGGTGACGGGGTGCCGACCACCGAGTCGCTGCTCGGGCTGTACCGCGACGCCTACGGCGGCGAGCCGTTCGTGGTGGTGACCGACGGATCGCCGTCCACCAAGGCCACGCTGGGGTCCAACGCCGCGCACGTCACCGTTCGGGGCGACGAGCGCACGGGGTTGATCGTCGCCATCTGCGCCATCGACAACCTCACCAAGGGCGCCTCGGGCCAGGCCGTGCAGTGCGCCAACCTCGCGCTCGGGCTGGCGGAGACGGCCGGCCTGCCGCTGGTGGGGCTGTACCCGTGAGCATCACCGCCCCGAAGGGGTTCGTCGCCGCCGGGCTCGCCTGCGGGGTCAAGGAGAGCGGCGATCCCGACCTCTCGCTGGTCGCCACCGCCGACGGCCTCCCGGTCGCCGCCGCCGGGGTGTTCACCACGAACAAGATGACCGCAGCGCCGGTGCAGGTCAGTCGGGAGCACCTGCGGCGCACCGGCGGGCGGGCCAACGCGGTGGTGCTCAACAGCGGCAACGCCAACGCCGCCACCGGTGCCCCGGGCCTGGCCGACGCGCAGGCGATGTGCGCCGCCGTGGGCGACGCGCTGGGGACCGACCCGCACGAGGTGCTGGTGTGCTCCACCGGCCTCATCGGCATCCCCCTGCCCATCGAGCGGATCGTGGCCGGCGTCCCGCGCCTCGTCGACGAGCGTGGCGCCGACGACGAGCACGCCCACGCGGCGGCGGAGGCCATCCGCACCACCGACACCTTCGCCAAGCAGGTCGTGGTCGAGCGGCTGGGCTTCACGGTCGGGGGCATGGCGAAGGGGGCGGCGATGCTGGCGCCGAACATGGCCACGATGCTGGCCGTGCTCACCACCGACGCGGCGGCCGAGCCGGAGGTGCTGCAGGACGCGCTGCGGCGAGGGGTGGCCACCACCTTCAACGCCATGACCACCGACGGCTGCACGTCCACCAACGACACCGTGCTGCTGCTGGCGAGCGGGGCACGGGGTCCGGCCGATCCCGGCGAGCTGGCGGAGGCCGTCCGAGAGGCGTGCGAGTCGCTGGCCCTGCAGATGGTGCGCGACGCCGAGGGCGCCACCAAGTCGGTGCGCATCGACGTGCTGGGCGCCGCCACCGACGAAGAGGCCCGGCGCGGCGCCCGGAAGGTGGCCGACTCCAACCTGTGCAAGTGCTCCTGGTACGGCGAGGACCCCTACTGGGGCCGCATCGCCAGCGAGCTCGGCAGCGGGCATCGCCTTCGACCAGGCGAAGGTGCGCATCGCCTACGGCGGCGTGGTGGTCGCCGACGGTGGCGTCACGGTCGACCACGACCATGCTGCGGTCGGCGAGCACATGGCCGGGCGGAACCTGCACGTCGTCGCCGAGCTCGGCGTCGGCCCGGGCACCGGGACGATCTACACCAACGACCTGACCCACGCCTACGTCGACGAGAACATGGGGACGTCGTGACCGCCGACGCGCTGCTCGACGCGGCCCACGACCGGGCCGCGGTGCTGGTCGAGGCCCTGCCGTACATCCGGGCCTTCGCCGGGGCCACGGTGGTGATCAAGTACGGCGGCAACGCCATGGTCGACCCCGAGCTGGCCGACCGCTTCGCCGAGGACGTGGTCCTGCTGCACACCGTCGGCCTCCGCCCCGTGGTGGTGCACGGCGGCGGCCCCCAGATCGGCGAGCTGATGCAGCGGCTCGGCAAGGAGCCCGAGTTCGTCGACGGGCGGCGGGTCACCGACGCCGAGACGCTCGACATCGCCCGCATGGTGCTCGTCGGCAAGGTCAACCGCGAGCTGGTGTCGGCGATCAACGTGCACGCGCCGGTCGCGGTGGGGCTGTCCGGCGAGGACGCCGGGCTCATCGTGGCCGAGATGCGCGACCCCGACCTCGGCTTCGTGGGCGACGTGGAGTCGATCAACCCGTCGATCCTCGAGAGCCTGCTGGCCGAGAGCCTCGTCCCGGTGATCTCGACGATCGGCAGCGACGAGACCGGCCAGGCCTACAACATCAACGCCGACACGGTGGCGGGCGAGATCGCCGCGGCCGTGTCCGCCGAGAAGATCGTGTACCTCACCGACGTGCCCGGGTTGCTGCGCGACGTCGACGACCCGTCGACGCTCATCAGCCGGATCACCGCCACCGAGATCCAGGTGCTGGTCGCCGACGGCACCCTCACCGGCGGGATGATCCCGAAGATCGAGGCCTGCCTGGCGGCGCTGGCCGGCGGGGTCCGGTCGGCCCACCTGCTCGACGGTCGCCTGCCCCACGTCGTCCTGCTCGAGCTGTTCACCGACGCCGGCGTGGGCACGATGATCGTGGGGCCCTCGTGAGCGCGGCCGCCCACGCCGCGGCCATGGGAGCGCCGGCCGGGATGCAGCACTGCCCGCTCATGCCCACCTACGCGGCACCCGGCGTGCAGCTGGTGCGGGGCCAGGGCACCGAGGTGTGGGACCGCGACGGGACGCGGTACCTCGACTTCCTCTGCGGCCTCGCCGTCACCAGCCTGGGCCACGCCCACCCGGAGGTGGCCGACGCCGTCGCCGAGCAGGCGCGCACCCTGGTGCACGTGTCGAACCTGTTCGGCAACGCCCTGCACGGCGAGGTGGCCACCACCATCGACGCGCTCCTCGGCGGGGGCGGCCAGATCTTCTTCGCCAACTCGGGCGCCGAGGCCAACGAGTGCGCCCTCAAGCTGGCCCGGAGGTGGGGCGGTCGCGGCCGTCACGTGGTCGTGACCGCCTACGGCTCGTTCCACGGGCGCACCCTGGCCACCCTGCACGCCACCGGCCAGCCGTCCAAGCACGAGGCCTTCCAGCCCCTGCCCGAGGGCTTCCGCCACGTCGCCTGGAACGACCTCGCCGCGCTCGAGGCCGCCATCGACCCCACGGTCGCGGCCGTCCTGCTGGAGCCGGTGCAGGGCGAGGGCGGGGTGCTGCCCGCCGATCCCGCGTTCTTCGCCGGCGCCCGGCGCCTGTGCGACGAACGGGGGCTGCTGCTCATGGTCGACGAGGTCCAGACCGGGTTCGGCCGCACCGGGCGGTGGTTCGGCTTCGAGCACTTCGGTGTCCGTCCCGACGTGGTCACCGTCGCCAAGGCGCTCGGCAACGGCGTGCCGGTCGGCGCCTGCTGGGCCCGCCGCGACGTCGCCGCCGCCTTCGAGCCCGGCGACCACGGCTCCACCTTCGGCGGCCAGCCGCTGGCCATGGCCGCCGCCCGGGCGACCCTGGCCGTCATGCGGCGGGAGGACGTCCCGGCTCGCGCCGAACGTGCCGGGGCCCGGCTCACGGCCGCCCTCGACGAGCTGGTCGGGGTGGTCGGCGTGCGCGGCCACGGCCTGCTGCTCGGCGCCGAGCTCGCCCCCGGCCTCGACGCGAAGGGGGTCGCGGCGCGGCTGCTCGCCGCCGGACTGATCGTCAACGCCGTCACCCCCACGGCGCTGCGACTGGCACCCCCGCTGCTCGTGACCGACGAGGAGATCGACGAGGCGGTGGCGATGATCGCCGCCGCCCTGACCGCCGAGGCTCGGCAGGACGACCGGGAGGCCGGCGCATGAAGCACCTGTTGGAGGTCGACGACCTCGCCGTGTCGGAGCTGGCGGCCGTGCTCGAGCTGGCCCGCCGCGACGACGTGCCGCGGGTCCTGGAGGGTCGGGGCATGGCCCTGGTCTTCGAGAAGCCCTCGGCGCGCACCCGCAACTCGATGGAGATGGCGGTGGTGCAGCTCGGCGGCCACCCCGTCACCATCCGCCACGACGAGATCGGCCTGGGCGTGCGCGAGTCGGTCGCCGACGTCACCCGCACCCTCGCCTGCTACCACGCCGCCATCGGCGCCCGGGTCTTCCACCACGCCGTGCTCGAGCAGATGCGAGCGGTCGGCGCCTCGCCGATCGTGAACCTGCTGTCCGACCAGGCCCATCCGATGCAGGCCCTGGCCGACGTGTTGACCCTGCAGGACGAGCTCGGACATCTCGACGGGCGGTCGGTCGCCTACGTGGGCGACGCGAACAACGTGTGCCGGTCGCTGGCGCTGGCGGCCGGGCGGTGCGGCATGGACGTGCGCATCGCCGCCCCCGACGGCTACCAGCTGTCCGAGGACGACCAGGCCCGTCTGCGTGGGGCGGGCGTCACGGCGGTGCTGACCGACGACCCCGTCGCCGCCGTCACGGGAGCCGACGCCGTGTACACCGACACCTGGGTGTCGATGGGGCAGGAGGACGAGGAGGCCGTGCGTCGCCCGGTCTTCGCCCCCTACCGGGTCGACGACGCGCTGCTCGCCCACGCCGCCCCGCATGCCATCTTCTTGCACTGCCTGCCCGCCCACCGCGGCGACGAGGTGACCGCCGAGGTGATCGACGGGCCCCGCAGCCGGGTGTGGCCCCAGGCCGCCAACCGGATGCATGCGGCGCGCGGCGTGCTGGCCTGGCTGCTGGGGGCATGACGGTGGCGCCTCGCACGGCAGCGGCGAAGCTCGGCAAGGTGCAGCGCCAGCACCTCGTCGCCCGCCTCATCGAGGAGCACGCCGTGCACAACCAGATGGAGCTGGTCGAGCTGTTGGCCACCGAAGGCGTGGTCGCCACCCAGGCCACGGTGTCGCGCGACCTCGACGATCTCGGTGCGATCAAGGTCCGGGTGCCCGGTGGGGAGAGCGCCTACGCGATCCCCGAGCTGCCGCGCCAGCAGGTCGCGCCGGTGGAGCACCTGCGCCGGGTCCTCGGCGACTGGGTGGTGGAGGTGGCCCACTCGGCGAACCTGGTGGTGCTGCGCACCCCGCCCGGCTCGGCCCACGTGGTGGGCTCGGCCCTCGACCGCGCCGGCCTGGCCGACGTCGTCGGCACGGTGGCCGGCGACGACACGGTCCTGGTGGTGGCGGCCGAGCACGTGGGTGGTGCGGCCGTGGCCCGTCGCCTCGCCGAGCTGGCGGGCCTGTGATGCGGGCCGCGACGATGCGGACGACCTGACCCGACCGAAGAGCGAAGAACCCGAATCCCGAGCGAAGGAACGACGGAGACGATGGCGAAGCGAGTGGTCCTTGCCTACAGCGGCGGCCTCGACACCTCGGTGGCGGTGCGCTGGCTGATCGACGAGATGGACCTCGAGGTCATCGCCGTGGCCTGTGACGTGGGCCAGGGCGGTGACTGGGACGCCATCCGCCAGCGTGCGCTGGGCGCCGGCGCCGTGGAGGCGGTGGTCGTGGACTGCCGGGAGGAGTTCGCCCGCGACTTCTGCGGACCGGCGCTCAAGGCGAACGCCCTGTACGAGAACCAGTACCCGCTGGTCTCCGCGCTGTCCCGACCCGTCATCGTGAAGCACCTCGTGGCGACCGCCCGCGAGCACGGTGCCCACGCCATCGCCCACGGCTGCACCGGCAAGGGCAACGACCAGGTGCGCTTCGAGGTGGGCGCCCGGGCGCTGGCGCCCGACCTGGAGATCGTGGCGCCGGTGCGCGTGTGGGGGATGACCAGGGAGGACTGCGTCGCCTACGCCGCCACCCACGAGATCCCCATCACGGCGTCCAAGGAGAAGCTGTACTCGATCGACGACAACCTCTGGGGGCGGGCGATCGAGTGCGGCGAGATGGAGGATCCCTGGAACCGTCCGCCCGACGACGTGTGGGCGATGACCGTGCCCTCGGCCACCGAGCCGCGCGAGGTCGTCGTGGGGTTCGAGGAGGGCATGCCGGTCGCCATCGACGGCCGGGAGCTCGCCGCCCACGACCTCGTCACGACGATGAACGAGATCGTCGGGGCCTACGGCTGGGGGCGACTGGACCTGGTCGAGAACCGCCGGGTGGGGATCAAGAGCCGGGAGACCTACGAGGCACCCGGGTCGCTGGCGCTGATCCAGGCCCACCGCGACCTGGAGGGGATCACCCTCGAGCGTGACCTGCAGCGACAGAAGCTGGCCCTCGAGCACCGCTACGCCGAGCTGGTCTACGACGGGCTGTGGTTCTCACCGCTCAAGGAGGCGCTCGACGCCTTCGTCGAGTCGAGCCAGCGCTACGTGACGGGTGAGGTGCGGCTGCGCCTCGAGCCGGGGCGCTGCTTCGTCGTCGGCCGCCGCAGCCACTTCAGCCTCTACGACTACGGCCTGGCCACCTACGACGCCGCCGACAGCTTCCACCACGAGGACTCCGAGGGCTTCGTGAAGCTGTGGGGCCTCGGGATCCAGACCTGGGCCGCCCGCCAGTCCCAGCGATGAGCGACGAGAACGCGCCCGAGGGTGGGGCGTCGGGGTCCCCGCCCGGGAAGACGTTGTGGCACGGGCGGTTCGCCGGGGGGCCGGCCGCGGAGCTGCTGGCGTTCACGGTGAGCCTGCCGTACGACCGCCGGCTGGCCGCCGACGACATCGCCGGGTCGCGGGCCCACGTACGGGGTCTGGCCCGGGCCGGCATCGTCGACGAGGCCGAGCGCGACGTGGTGCTGGCGGCCCTGGACACGGTCGAGGCCGAGCTGGGTGACGGCTCCTTCGCGTTCGTGGCCTCCGACGAGGACGTGCACACCGCGGTCGAGCGCCGCGTGACCGAGCTGGCGGGGTCAGCGGGCGCCAAGCTGCACACCGGACGAAGCCGCAACGACCAGGTGGCCACCGACCTCCGCCTGTACTCCAAGCGGGAGCTGGCCGCGGTCGCACGACGGGTGCTCGACCTCCAACGGGTCCTGCTCGCCCGCGCCGACGAGGCCGGTGACGCCTACCTGCCCGGCTACACCCACCTGCAGCGGGCCCAGCCGGTGCTGCTGGCCCACCACCTCCTCGCCCATGGCTGGGCGCTCGCTCGCGACGTCGATCGCCTGCTCGACACCCGGCGCCGCCTCGACGTCTCGCCGTTGGGCGCCGGTGCCCTGGCAGGGTCGTCGCTCGACCTCGACCCGGCTGCCACCGCCGAAGACCTCGGCTTCGCAGCGGTGTTCGACAACTCCCTCGACGCCGTGTCCGACCGTGACTTCGTGGCCGAGGCGCTGTTCGACGTCGCGCTGCTCGGCGTCCACCTCAGCCGGTTGGGAGAGGAGGTCGTGCTGTGGTCGACCGACGAGTTCGGCTTCCTGCGCCTGGCCGACGAGTACGCCACCGGCTCGTCGATGCTGCCCCAGAAGAAGAACCCCGACATCGCCGAGCTGGCCCGCGGCAAGAGCGGGCGGCTCATCGGCAACCTCACCGGGCTGCTGGCCACGCTCAAGGCGCTCCCGCTCGCGTACAACCGCGACCTGCAGGAGGACAAGGAGCCGCGGTTCGACTCGCTCGATCAGGTCTCCCTGGCGCTGTCGGCGCTGACCGGCCTGCTGGCCACGAGCACCTTCGTCACCGAGGCCATGGCCGCCGCCGCCGATGCCCCGGCCGGAGCAGCCACCGACCTGGCCGAGTTCCTCGTGGCCCGGGGCGTGCCGTTCCGGGAGGCGCACGCCGTGGTGGGCGCGCTGGTGCGGGAGGCGCTGGAGGAGGGCCGCAGCCTGGCCGAGCTGGTGGAGGACCACGGCGACTTCGGCATCGAGGCGCTGCACCTGCTGGAGGAGGGCGTGGCCGTGCAGCGCCGCCGAACCCCCGGTGGTGCCGGCCCCGGGCCACTCGGTCCCCAGCGGGCCCGGTTCGCCGAGCGCCTGGCCGCCGACGAGGCCCGCGTGGCCGCGGCCTTCGGCGCCTGATCCCCCATGTCGGCGTTCTGGTCATGCGATTGCGTGCTGGGACGCTCGATCTCATGACCGAAACCCCGAGGGGAGGCGAGGCCGTGGCGGGGGCGCGGGCGCGGGCGCTGCCGCGGCGCTTCTACCGGCGGGACAGCCGCGAGGTGGCGCCCGAGCTGTTGCACAAGGTGCTCGTCCACGGTCGGTTGGCCGGGCGGATCGTGGAGGTGGAGGCCTATGCCGGTGGCGAGGATCCCGGCAGCCACGCCTACCGGGGCCGCACCGAGCGCAACGCGGTCATGTTCGGCCCCGCCGGCCACCTCTACGTCTACTTCACCTACGGCATGCACTGGTGCGCCAACGTCGTGTGCGGCGACCCGGGGGAGGCCTCGGCCGTGCTGGTCCGGGCCCTGGCCCCGCTGCGCGGCCTCGAGGTGATGCGGCAGCGGCGCGCCGCGGCCCGCCGTGACCGGGATCTGTGCTCGGGCCCCGCCAAGCTGTGCCAGGCGCTCGGGCTCGACCGCTCGTTCGACGGCGTCGACCTCGTGGCCCGGGAGCGGGGCGTCACCGTGCTCGACGACGGCGTCGCACCGCCCGACCACCCGACGCGCAGCCCGCGCATCGGTCTGACGGCCGGCGTGGAGCACGAGTGGCGATGGTTCGTGCCGGGCGATCCCAACGTGTCGAGGCCCCGGTGACCACGCCTCGCCTCCTCGGTCCCGGTGGCGCGGGCCTGCGCCCGTCGGCGGACCTCGCCGAGGCGCGGGCGCTGCTCACCGCCTGGGCTCCGCCGTCGGCCGACCAGGCTGCGGTCCGCGACCGGATGGTGGCCTTCGTCGACGGCCATGGCGACGCCCTCGACCGCAGCTGCGCGCCCGGTCACCTCACCGGCTCGGCCTTCGTCGTCGACGCGGCGGGGGAGCGGGCCCTGCTGCTGCGCCACACCAAGCTGCGGCGATGGCTGCAGCCGGGTGGGCACGCCGACGGCGACGCCAACCTCGCTCACGTGGCCTGGCGGGAGGCCACCGAGGAGACGGGCATCGCCGGCCTGACCGTGGTGGTGCCGCCGCTCGACGTCGACGTGCACCGGGTGGAGCCGCCCGGCGAGGCACCGCACGACCACCTCGACGTCCGGTTCCTGGTGGTCGCTCCCCCCGGCGCAGCGCCCATCGGCAACCACGAGTCCGAGGCCCTGCGCTGGGTCACCGCCGACGAGCTGGAGGCCCTGGCCGACGAGGAGGGCCTGCGCCGGCTGGCCACCGCCGGCTTCGCCCTGGCCCGCCGGCTCCTGCGGTCCTGAGGGCGGGATCAGCCCACGTCGTCGGGGACGGTGCACGCCTCCATCTGGTTCACCTTGGCGAGCCGATCGAGCGCGGCGGTGATCTGGGAGCTGTCCCGCTCGCTCTGGGTGACGTAGAAGCGGGCGTTGGGGTCCTGGCGCAGCCGTTGCGCGTAGTCGCGCCGGTTCGCCAGGTACGTGCGCCAGTCGTCGAGCCACTCGGCGACGATGGTGCGGCCGGGCTCGGTGGTCGGGGCGGCGGCCGCGAGGCGGTCGACCATGCCCTGCAGGATGTCGGTGCCCTGGTCGACGAGGGCGGCCCGCTCCGCCGAGGACCGGACCGAGATCGATCGCGGCACCTGGTCGAGCTGGGCCCGGCTGTCCGTGCAGATCTGCTCGGCGGTGGCGGGGAAGTCCGAGTCCTCGAGCTTGCCCGGCACGGCGGGCCGGCCGAACAGGGCGTAGGCCCACATGGCGGTCAGTCCCACGACGACGAGCAGCACGAGCGCGGTCCCGATGGTGAACCGGCGTCGGCGGGGTTCGCCGGCCGGCGCCGTCGGCTCGGTGGCGTCGGGCCGCGAGGTCTCAGGACTGGACGGCGGGACGGGCACCCTGTCACTGTGCCCGGCGGTCCGGCCGGGAGCCAAATGCAGCCCACGCCCCGGGGTGGCCGGGCCAGACTGGGGCGGGCACCGGGCCGCACCCACGAACCCAGGAGACCACGGCCGTGAGCGCCGCCATCCTCGACGACCTCGCCGCCCGCGGCCTGGTCCACGACAGCACCGATCTCGACGTCCTGCGCCGCCGCCTCGACGAGGGCCCGATGACGCTGTACGCCGGCTTCGACCCGACCGCCGACAGCCTGCACGTCGGTCACCTGGTGCCGCTGCTCGTGCTGCGGCGCTTCCAGGAGCACGGCCACCGCCCCATCGCCCTGGCGGGAGGGGCCACCGGGATGATCGGGGATCCGAGCGGGCGATCCGAGGAGCGCAACCTGCTCGACGACGCCACGCTGGCCGCCAACGTCGCCGCCATCACCGACCAGCTGCGGCGGTTCCTCGACTTCGCCCGCGACCCCAACCCGGCCACCCTGGTGGACAACCGCACCTGGACCGCCGACCTCGGTGCCCTCGCCTTCCTGCGGGACGTGGGCAAGCACGTGACGGTGAACCAGATGCTGGCGAAGGAGTCGGTGCGCAGCCGGGTCGAGAGCACCCAGGGGATCTCGTTCACCGAGTTCAGCTACATGCTGCTGCAGGCCAACGACTTCAAGTGGCTCTACGACCACCAGCGCTGCGAGCTGCAGGTGGGTGGGTCCGACCAGTGGGGCAACATCACCGCCGGCATCGACCTGATCCGCAAGACGTCCGGGGGTGCCGCGCACGGGCTCACGGTGCCGCTGATGACCCGGTCGGACGGATCGAAGTTCGGCAAGACGGCGGCGGGCGCCGTGTGGCTCGACCCGGCGCGCACGTCGCCCTACGAGTTCTTCCAGTACTGGATGCAGGTCGACGACCGCGACGTCGAGCGGTTCCTGCTGCAGCTCACGCTGCTGCCCGTCGACGAGTGCCGGGTCGTCGCTGCCGAGCACGCCGCCGCCCCGGAGCGCCGTGTCGGGCAGCGGCGCCTGGCCGAGGCCATGACCTCCCTCGTGCACGGCGCTGCGGCCGCCGACGAGGCGGCGCGGGCATCGGCGGGGTTCACCCGGGCGGTCCGCGAGCTGTCGGCCGACGAGCTCGCCCGCCTGGCCGACGAGCTGCCGACGACCTCGGTGGCGGTGGCCGAGCTGATCGACGCCGACGTCGTCGACGTGCTGGTGCGCTGCGGGGTCGCGTCGTCCAAGAGCGACGCTCGCCGGGCCATCGCCGGCGGGGGCATCTCGGTCAACGACGAGCGCATCGCCGAGCCGCGCCCGCTCGGCGCCGGCGACCTGCTGCACGGCCGCTTCGTGATGCTCCGCAAGGGCAAGAAGCTGCGTCACATGGTGGTCACCGGCTGACCGAACGTGACCGCACGACGGGAGGGTCGCACGCCGGCGCCACCGTGCGACCAGAGTCACAGCGATCCGGCCGCTGCCGGGTTGCGCCCTGCGCCGGTGGTGGTACTATCTACCTCCGC
>JAWKIW010000024.1:0-35000 GCA_041394145.1 Acidimicrobiales bacterium | reverse complement strand
AGTTACCAAGCTGGTGCGTAGTGGAACGGTTCTGGAAAGGCCGGCCACAGTGGGTAACAGCCCCGTACACGAAACGCGTCCAGCCTCCGTTCGAGTATCCCAAGTAGCGCCGGGACCGTGAAAACCGGCGTGAATCTGCGAGGACCACCTCGTAAGGCTAAGTATCAGTAGACGACCGATAGTGCACGAGTACCGTGAGGGAAAGGTGAAAAGTACCCCGGGAGGGGAGTGAAATAGTACCTGAAACCGTTGGTTTACAATCAGTCAAAGCGTCGTCACCTTCGGGTGGCCGCGATGGCGTGCCTTTTGAAGAATGAGCCAACGAGTTACGGTGTGTGGCAAGGTTAACCCGTGAGGGGAAGCCGGAGCGAAAGCGAGTCTGAACAGGGCGTTCAGTCGCACGCTGTAGACCCGAAGCCGAGTGATCTATCCATGGGCAGGCTGAAGCGGGGGTAAGACCCCGTGGAGGGCCGAACCCACCTAGGTTGAAAACTGGGGATGACCTGTGGATAGGGGTGAAAGGCCAAGCAAACTCGGTGATAGCTGGTTCTCCCCGAAATGCATTTAGGTGCAGCGTCGTGCGTTCAGCCATGGAGGTAGAGCACTGGATGGGCTAGGGGGCCTACAAGCTTACCGACCTCAACCAAACTCCGAATGCCATGGCTCCAGAGCACGGCAGTGAGACCATGGGGGATGAGCTTCATGGTCGAAAGGGAAACAGCCCAGATCGCCGGCTAAGGCCCCAAATTCTGGACTAAGTGGAAAACGATGTGAGATTGCGAAGACAGCCAGGAGGTTGGCTTAGAAGCAGCCACCCTTGAAAGAGTGCGTAACAGCTCACTGGTCGAGTGATCTTGCGTGGACAATGTAACGGGGCTCAAGTCCAGAGCCGAAGCCGCGGACTTCCGCAAGGGAGTGGTAGGGGAGCGTCGATCTCGGAGCGAAGCGGCGGTGGAAACCGTCGTGGACCGTGGTCGAGTGAGAATGTTGGCATGAGTAGCGAGAGAGGGGTGAGAAACCCCTCCGCCGAAAGCCCAAGGGTTCCTGGGGAAGGCTAATCCTCCCAGGGTGAGTCGGGAGCTAAGGCGAGGCCGAGAGGCGTAGTCGATGCACAACCGGTTGATATTCCGGTACCACCGTGTCCGCGCCCAGCCCAAGACCGGGTACTAAGGGGCTGCCTCTCCCTTCGGGGAGTGTGCGAACCGACCCACCGGTGGCGGGTAGCTGATGGGGGACGCAGGAGGGTAGGTGATCCCAGGCGCTGGTCGTCCTGGGGTAAGCGTGTAGGCGGACTCCGATGAGAGTTGGGGTCACAACGCTGAGACGCGATGCCGAGCCGATACAGGCGAAGTCACTGATCCCATGCTGCCAAGAAAAGCCCAGCAGTGAGCTGACACGGTGCCCGTACCCCAAACCAACACAGGTGGGCAGGTAGAGAATACCAAGGCGATCGGGAGAACTGTGGTTAAGGAACTCGGCAAATTGCATCCGTAACTTCGGGAGAAGGATGACCTCATCAGGGTGAAGGACCTCGCGTCCGGAGCTCGAAGGGGTGGCACAGACCAGGGGAAAGCGACTGTTTACTAAAAACACAGCAGCGTGCGAAGTCGCAAGACGATGTATACGCTGTGACGCCTGCCCAATGCCGGAAGGTTACGGGAAGGGTTAGCCGCAAGGCGAAGCTCTGAACCTAAGCCCCGGTGAACGGCGGCCGTAACTATAACGGTCCTAAGGTAGCGAAATTCCTTGTCGGGTAAGTTCCGACCTGCACGAATGGCGTAACGACTTTCCTACTGTCTCAACCACAGACCCGGCGAAATTGAAGTACGAGTAAAGATGCTCGTTAGCTGCAGAAGGACGGAAAGACCCCGTGGACCTTTACTACAGCCTGATATTGGGCTTTGGTATGCGTTGTGTAGGATAGGTGGGAGGCTAGGAAGCATGGGCGCTAGCCTGTGTGGAGCCACCCTTGAAATACCACCCTGCTCATGCTGGGGCTCTAACCTAGGCCCGTGATCCGGGTGGGGGACAGCGTCAGGTGGGTAGTTTGACTGGGGCGGTCGCCTCCTAAAGAGTAACGGAGGCGCCCAAAGGTTCCCTCAGCCTGGTTGGCAATCAGGCGTCGAGTGCAATGGCAAAGGGAGCTTGACTGCGAGACCTACAAGTCGAGCAGGAGCGAAAGCTGGGCATAGTGATCCGGCGGTTGCGTGTGGAAGCGCCGTCGCTCAACGGATAAAAGGTACCCCGGGGATAACAGGCTCATCTTCCCCAAGAGTCCATATCGACGGGAAGGTTTGGCACCTCGATGTCGGCTCATCGCATCCTGGGGCTGAAGCAGGTCCCAAGGGTTGGGCTGTTCGCCCATTAAAGCGGTACGCGAGCTGGGTTTAGAACGTCGTGAGACAGTTCGGTCCCTATCCTCTGCAGCCGTAGGAGATCTGAAGAAGGCTGTCCCTAGTACGAGAGGACCGGGACGGACGCAGCTCTCGTGTGCCAGTTGTCCTGCCAAGGGCACGGCTGGTTGGCGACCTGCGGAAGAGATAAGCGCTGAAAGCATCTAAGTGCGAAGCTCGTTCTGAGATGAGATCTCCCACTGGGTCAACCAGGTAAGGGCCGTGGAAGACGACCACGTCGATAGGCCGGAGGTGTACGCACGGCAACGTGTTCAGCTGACCGGTACTAATCGCCCGAGGGCTTGGATCGACAACGACGTTCGTGCTCGCTATGGAGGTCTCGAGGGACGCCGCGCCGCCGTTCCGCCGGCCGGTCGCACCCCTTGACAACAGGTTTGGTGGCCATGGCGGCGGGGTCACACCCGTTCCCATTCCGAACACGGAAGTTGTCCCGCCAGCGCCGATGGTACCAGGTAGACGCCCTGGAGAGTAGGACGCCGCCGGATTTCGCCGGAAGGGGACCCGCATTGCGGGTCCCCTTCGCCGTTTTCGGGCCGGTCTTTCCTCGCTTTCTGGTCGCGTCGCGCCGCTCCGATAGGCTCCCGACCATGGCTGGCTCACCTCCTCCGTCCTCGTCGCGGCGTGGCGGGGGCGCCAAGCGCCCGGACGGGGGCCGCGGCACGCGCGGGTCCTCGCCCGGTGGGGGTCGGGCCGGTCGCAAGGGTCCGGGCCGGGGCGGCGGGTCGAGCCGCGGCGCAGCGTCCGGCGGCGGGCGGACGGCCGGGGGCACCGGACGGCCGGGCGGTGCCGGCGGCTCGGGGCGTCCGGCTCGTGGCGCAGGCCGGCCCACGAGCGGTGGACGAGGAGCTGCGCCTCGACGGACCGGGTCCGGCAAGGGAGGCGGGCCCCGGGCCCGAGGTGGTTCCCGGACCGGCGAGGGTGCCGCAGGCGACCACGGGCGCTCGGGCTCCTCGGGCGGTCGTCCCCCCCGGGACGGGGGCGGTGGGGGCACGGGACGACCGGGCGGCCCGCCGCGGAGCCGTCGCGGCGCAGGCGACGGGCCGCCGCGTAGCCGTCGCGGCGGTGGCGACAGGCCGTCGCGGCCACGAGCCGAGGAGTCGGGCCCGACCCGACTGGGGGATCGGCCGCTCGGCGGCGTGGCCCGCAAGGGCGCCGGGAGGCTGCAGTCCGGGGCCCCGCTCGGCGCCTCGGCCGCGTGGCGGCAGGCGGCCGAGGAGGCCGTCGCCGCCGGCACCGAGGCGCCGGACCGGAGCGTCCCGGGTGCCCCGGGGCGGGCCGGGCTCGCGGAGCGGACCTTCGGGCCGGACGCGCTGGTCGAGGACGACGAGCTGCGCGACGCGGCCGAGGGGGCGGTGCGGCGAGGTGCCGGTGGCGGCGCCGGATCCCGGCGCGACGAGCCGAGCTCACCCGCCGAGGAGGTTCGTCAGGAGCTGGAGCGGGCGGTGGGGTCGACGCGTGCCGCGCGTCTCGACGCCCGGCTCGGCGACGCCGCCCGCGCCTTCCGACGTGACCGCTTCGGGGACGCGGCTCGCATCCTGCGCCCCTTGGCCACGGAGGCGCCGTCGGCCGCCGCGGTGCGCGAGCTGTACGGGCTCACCCTGTACCGACAGGGGCGGTGGCGGGCTGCGGCCAAGGAGCTGGAGGCCTTCCGGCTGCTGACCGGCTCCACCGAGCAGCACCCCGTGCTCGCCGACTGCTATCGAGCCCTGCGCCGGTGGGACGAGGTCGACGGCCTGTGGGCCGAGCTGCGGGAGGCGTCGCCCTCGGCGGCGCTCGTGACGGAGGGCCGCATCGTCACGGCGGGCGCCGCCGCCGATCGGGGTGATCTGGCGGGCGCCATCGCCCTGCTCGAGCAGGGGTGGAAGCGCCCCCGACGGCCCCAGGACCACCACCTGCGGCGGGCCTACGCGCTGGCCGACCTCTACGAGCGGGCGGGCGACGTCGCTCGGGCCCGCGAGCTGTTCGGGTGGCTCGCCGGTGTGGCGCCCGACGTGACCGACGCCGATCGGCGGCGACGAGCGCTGTGACCGGGGGCCGACGACGCGGCGGGGCGCGTCGGCCCGCTCGGTGGGCCAGACTGCGGTCGTGACCGACGACGGCACGCCCCAGGTCGACCACGGGCTCACCCACGTGGCGCTGACCGTGGCCGACCTCGACCGGAGCCTCGCCTTCTACGAGCGCTACGCCGGCATGCAGGTCGTGCACCGGCGCCAGGACGAGGCCACCGGTGACGCCGTGGCGTGGATCTCGGATCTCACCCGCCCCTTCGTCGTCGTGCTGATCCAGACGGCGGCGGCCTCACACCCGCTCGGGGGGTACGGTCACCTCGGCGTGGGCGTCGCCAGCCGGGCGGAGGTCGACCGGATCGTCGCGCAGGCCGGCGCCGACGGCCACGAGGTCCTCGGCCCGCTCGACCACGGCCCGCCGGTGGGGTACTGGGCGATCATCGCCGACCCCGACGGGCACAACCTCGAGGTGGCCTACGGGCAGGAGGTCGGCCTGACCGTCGCCCACGCCGGCGACGCTGGCACACCCTCGACGTAGGCTCGGGTCCTCGCGAGACGCACCTGCGACCGATCGCCCGCTGCGCCCGTGGCCCCCGGTTCGGGGCGCCGCCAGCACGCCCGTGCCTTCCCCCGTCGTCCACGCGAAACCGGAGGCGCGCGCCGTGCCGATCCCGTCCACCTCGTCCACCTCGTCCACCACCCCGCCCGTCGACCGCCGAAAGCCCGTCCCGGTCGGTCCTCGGGTCCCCCTGCAACCTCGTGGTGGTCCACGGCGTGCTCAGCCGTGACCCCCGCACCACCGCGCTGGCGTCGGGCACCACGCTGGTGCTGCTCGACGTCACCGTCCGCCCGCCCGGCGGCGCCACGTCGACGGTGCCGGTGGCCTGGTTCGACCCGCCGGCGTCGGCGGCCCGGCTGACAGCCACGGCCAAACGCCGTGGTCGTGGTCGATGCGTCGAGCGACGGTTCTTCCGCAGCGCTGCGGGCACCGCCAGGCGCACCGAGGTCGTGGCCGACCGGGTCGTGCCGGCTACGGCCCGCGCCCGGGTCCGGGCCGCCCTCGCCCCGGTCGCCGCGCAGCTGGACCTGTCGTCAGGCTGACGCAGGGAGCGGGCCGAGCCGGGACCTTCGGCGGTTCCGCCTCGCAGATCGCTCGCCTACTGTTGGTCCACGCGCGCCCGCGGGCGCGGGCCCCCATCCCAAGCGAGGAGATCCATGACCGACATCGCGACCCTCCTCGGCGACGAGGCCGAGGCTCTGCTCTCCTACGAGTGCAAGGGCATCACCAAGGGCGAGCTCACCAGCCCCGGCCCCGACATCGTCGACCGTGTCTACAAGGACAGCGACCGCTCCCCGCAGGTGCTGCGCAACCTGCAGGCCATGTTCGGCCACGGGCGCCTCGCCGACAGCGGCTACGTGTCGATCCTGCCGGTCGACCAGGGCATCGAGCACTCCGGTGCCGCCTCCTTCGCCCCGAACCCGAAGTACTTCGACCCCGCGAACATCGTCGAGCTGGCCATCGAGGGCGGCTGCAACGCCGTCGCCACCACCTTCGGCGTGCTCGGCCTGTGCTCCCGGAAGTACGCGCACCGCATCCCGTTCATCGTGAAGCTGAACCACAACGAGATGCTGTCGTACCCGAACACCTTCGACCAGATCATGTACGGCACGGTGCAGGAGGCCTACGACCTCGGTGCCGCCGGCGTGGGCGCCACCATCTACTTCGGCTCCGAGGAGTCCCACCGTCAGATCATCGAGGTGTCCGAGGCCTTCGCCGAGGCCCACGAGCTCGGCATGTTCACCGTGCTGTGGTGCTACCTGCGCAACTCGGCCTTCAAGGTCGACGGGGTCGACTACCACGACAGCGCCGACCTCACCGGCCAGGCCAACCACATGGGCGTGACCATCGAGGCCGACATCATCAAGCAGAAGCTGCCGACCAAGAACGGCGGCTACACCGCGGTGGGCTTCGGCAAGACGTCGAAGCTCGTGTACGGCGACCTCGTCGCCGATCATCCGATCGACTACGCCCGCTGGCAGGTGGCGAACTGCTACATGGGCAAGATCGGCCTGATCAACAGCGGTGGCGAGTCCAAGGGCGCCACCGACCTGGCCGAGGCCGTGCGCACGGCGGTGATCAACAAGCGGGCCGGTGGCACCGGCCTCATCTCGGGTCGCAAGGCCTTCCAGAAGCCGACGGCCGGGGGCGTCGAGCTGCTCAACGCCATCCAGGACGTCTACCTGGACCAGGCGGTGACCCTGGCCTGGGCCTCGCACCCCACCAGCTCGGTGCCGCGGCCCGGGGCCGCGGCACCGTCGCGATCCAGGGTCCGGGGTAAGGGTGCCCGCCAGGCGAGGCCGACGGTATGGTTGGCGTGGTTCGTCGATGTGAGGACGGGACATCGACACGAGAGCTGCCCGACGCCACGTCGTCCGTCGACCGGCCG
This sequence comes from Acidimicrobiales bacterium, assembly GCA_041394145.1. Lineage (GTDB taxonomy): Bacteria > Actinomycetota > Acidimicrobiia > Acidimicrobiales > Acidimicrobilacustridaceae > JAWKIW01. The sequence goes on along the minus strand of JAWKIW010000024.1, from coordinate 28,133 downwards.
TCGGGACATCGAACACAGGTCGGGACATCGAACAAAGGGGTTTCCACGTGTCCGACACCGCCGAGCGCACCGAGACCGAGCAGCTCGACCGGGTGATCATCCGGTTCGCCGGCGACTCGGGCGACGGGATGCAGCTCACCGGCAAGCCAGTTCACCAACGCCAGCGCGCTGTTCGGCAACGACCTGGCCACGTTGCCCGTGTACCCCGCGAATCCAGGCGCCGGCCGGCACCTTCGGCGGGGGTCTCGTCGTTCCAGGTCCACGGCATCTCCGACCACGAGATCACCACACCGGCGACGCCCCAACGTCCTCGTGGCCATGAACCCGGCGGCGCTCAAGAGCTGCCGGAAGCCTCAGCCGGGCGGGACCGTGATCGTCAACGTCGACACCTTCGACGAGCGCAACCTCGCCAAGGCCGGCTACGACGAGAACCCGCTGACCGACGGCAGCCTCAAAGGGCCTACACGGTCTTCGAGGGTCCCGATGACGAGCATCACGAAGCAGGCCTGTGAGCCGCTCGGGGTGTGACCACTTTTGACGACGCCGACCGCTCGAAGAACTTCTTCGCCCTCGGTCTCATCTCGTGGATGTGCTCGCGGCCCGAGAAGCCGACCATCGACTGGATCAACGAGCGGTTCGGCCGCAACCAGGACGGTGCGCGACAGCAACCTCGCCGCCTTCAAGGCCGGCCACGCCTTCGGCGAGACGGCCGAGCTGTTCGACCACCACCGCTACCAGGTCAAACTGGCTGACCAGCCCGAGGGGCACCTACACCAACATCAGCGGCAACACCGCCACCGCCTGGGGGCCTGATCGCCGCCAGCCGAGCTGTCGGGCCTGCCGCTGTTCCTCGGGTCGTACCCGATCACCCCGGCGTCGGACATCCTCCACGAGCTGTCCAAGCACAAGCAGTTCGGCGTGCGGACGCTGCAGGCCGAGGACGAGATCGCCGGCGTCGGCTCGGCGCTGGCGCAGCCTTCGGCGAGCACCTGGCCGTCACCACCACCAGCGGCCCCGGGTCGACCTGAAGGCGGAACGCTGGGTCTGGCCCGTCAGCCTCGAGCTGCCGCTGATCGTCATCGACGTGCAGCGGGGCGGCCCGTCGACGGAGCCTGCCCACCAAGACCGAGCAGTCCGACCTGCTGTTGGCCATGTACGGCCGCCACGGGGAGTCGCCGCTGCCGGTCATCGCCGCGTCGAGCCCGGCCCGAGGATAGCCCCGCGGTGATCGAGGCGGCCCTCGCGCTCAGTACCTGCCCCCGGTCATCTTGTTGGCCGGCAGGCACCTCAGCCAACAGCGCCAGCCTGGCGACTGCCCGACGTCGCCACGCTGCCCGACATCAGCACCGAGTTCGCCACCGAGCCCAACGCCACCACCGCCGAGGGCGAGCCGACCTTCTGGCCGTACCTGCGCGACCCCGAGACGCTGGCCCGGCCGCTGGCCCTGCCCGGGACCCCCGGCCTCATCCACCGCATCAGAGGTATCGAGAAGGAGGACGGGTCGGGCAACATCTCCTACGAGTCCGACAACCACGGCCTCATGACCCGGCTGCGGGCCGACAAGGTCGCCGGGATCGCCGCCGACATCGCGCCGGTGGAGCGCTACGGCGACGCCGACGACGCCGAGATCCTGGTCGTGGGCTGGGGCTCGACGTGGGGCGCCATCAGCGGTGCCAGGCCGGGTCCGCCAGCGTGGCCGCCGGTCGCGCGATTGCACCTGCCACCTGAACCACCCCACAACCTCGGCGAGATCCTGCGCGCCGCCCTCGTCGCTGGTGCCCGAGATGAACCTCGGCCAGCTCAGCCTTCACCGCGCCGATACCTCGTCGACGCCCGCTCGGTCAGCAAGGTCAAGGGCGTGCCCTTCACCGCCGGCGAGCTCGAGATCGCCATCCTGGAGGCCCTCGATGACTGACACCGCCGTCCCGCCGCCCACCACCCGCAAGACGGTCGAGCAGCCAGGAGGTGCGGTGGCAGATTGCCCGGCTGCAGGGATTCTCGATCCTGGCCGCCGTGCAGTTCCTGATGCCCGACCTCGGGGTGACCCGGGAGAACACGGGTGTTCGTCTCGGGCATCGGCTGCGCCGCCCGTTCCGTACTACATGAACACCTGGATGCCACAGCATCCACGGCCGCGCGCCCGCCATCGCCACCGGCCTGGCCATCGCCCGTCCCGACCTCGACGTGTGGGTGGTCGGCGGTGACAGCGACATGCTCATCGATCGGTGGCAACCACCTGATCCGCCCTGCGGCGCAACATCAACCTCACGATCCTGATGTTCAGCAACCAGATCTACGGGTTGACCAAGGCAATGCTCGCCGACCAGCGAGGTGGGGCAAGGTCACCAAGTCCACCCCTTCGGCTCGATCGACACGCCGTTCAACCCCATCAGCGTGGCGCTGGGCGCGGAGGCCACCTTCGTCGCCCGCACCCACGACATGGACCGCCAGCACATGATGGAGACGTTCCGCCGCGCCCACGACCACAAGGGCGCGGCCTTCGTCGAGATCTACCAGAACTGCAACGTCTTCAACGACGGCGCCTTCGAGCCCCTCACGGCCAAGGCCAACCGGGCCGACATGCTGATCCCGCTGGTGCACGGCGAGCAGATCCGCTTCGGCGCCGACCTCGAGAAGGGCGTCGCCATGGGCACCGACGGCAGCCTGCGGATCGTCGACGTCGCCGAGGTCGGCGAGGAGAACATCCTCGTGCACGACGAGGCGAACGATCGGGGCCTCGGGTTCATGCTGTCGCGGCTGTCGCACGGTCCGCACGAGCCGACGCCGATCGGCGTGTTCCGTGCCGTGGAGCACGCCGAGTACGGCACCGAGGTGTCCCGCCAGATCGCCCAGGCCCACGAACGGGGCGGTCCCCAGGACATCGAGGCGCTGCTGCACAGCGGCGCGACCTGGACCGTCGAGTAGCCCGCGGCGCGTCGTCGTGGCGCGCCGTCAGTCGAGGGTGCGGAACACCACGCCCGTGCGGGGCTTGGGGTGGAAGAAGGTCGTCTTCGGCGGCATGCGCTCGCCCCCGTGGGCGATGTCGACGATCTGGCCGACGGTGGCCGGTCGCAGCAGCACACCCCACTGGGCGTCGCCGCGGCGCACCCGCGCCACCACGTTGGCGATCCCGTGCTGGAACACCAGCTCGTGGGGTGGCAGGTCGGCGAGGGCGGCGTCGAGCCGGCTGGTGTCGAGGTCGCGCACGCCGCCGAAGGCCTCGGGGCGGGGCGTGAGCCACCACGCGCCACCGGGCCCCACCAGGCACAAGCGGCCGCCGCCGACGAGGTCGTCGACGGTGACCGACGACGGATCGGGTGCCGGCTCGACGCGGAACGAGGCGGCGAGGGCGGCAGGCAGGTCGAGGTCGTCGGGCAGGCCCGACACCAGGCGATGGATCGGCGCCACGGTGAGCTCGTCGTCGACCAGCTCGACGACGTAGGTCATGACCAGGTCGTGGCCCGCCGGCGCGTCCCCGCCGGTGGCCCGCTGCTCGTCACGGTAGGCCAGCGAGGTCTCGTAGCGATGGTGGCCGTCGGCGATGACGACGGGGTGCGCCGCCACCGCCGCCGCGATGGCGGTCGTGTGCCGGGGGTCGCTGACGATCCAGACCGCGTGCTCGACGCCGTCGTCGTCGGCCCACGCCGCGGTCGGGGGCTGCTCGGTGGGCAGCATCGCCGTCAGCCCGGGCGCCGGCGACAGCCCCCACACGGCCGACAGGTTCGCCCGGGTGGCCCGCAGGAGGTCGAGCCGATCGGTCTTGGCCTTCTTGGTGGTCTGCTCGTGGGGCAGGATCCCGCCCTCACCGGGGCGGGACAGCTCGAGGGCCCCGATCACGCCCGTCGTGTGGTGGGCGGTGCCGGCCTCGTCCCGGAAGGACATCCGGTACACGTAGAAGGCGGGCTCGTCCCGTACCAGGACGCCCTCGTCGAGCCAGCGGCGGAAGGTGGCGTCGGCCTCCCCGTAGGGGTCGGGTCCGCCGACGGGCAGGTCGACGACGACCACGTTGTGGGGGTGGCGGGCCACCAGGGCGGCGCGGTCGTCGGCGTCGATGACGTCGTAGGGGGGTGCCGTCACGTCGGCGACGGGAGCGCGGCCGAGGTCGTAGCGCACGCCGGGGAAGGGTTCGAAGCGGGGCACGGCACAGTCCTAGCAGACCCGGGGTTGGCCGGCCGCCGGCCACTCGTGCGACGATCGGCGGTCCATGGATGCCTTCGCCCTGGACCTCGACGGGGTGGTGTGGCTGGCCGACACCCCGATCCCCGGGGCGGCCGAGGCGGTCGCCCGACTGCGCGCCGCCGGCACGCCGGTCGCCTTCGTCACCAACAACTCCTACTTCCCGGCCGACCACGTGGCCGACAAGCTGGCGCGCGTCGGCATCGAGCCGGGCGACGGGGTGATCACCTCGGCGATGGCGGCCGCCCGCCTCGTCGAGCCCGGCTCGCGGGCGCTGGTGTGCGGGGGCCCGGGGATCGTCGAGGCGCTCACGGATCGGGACGTCGAGACGGTGCGCGACGGTGATGCCGACGTGGTGGTCGTCGGGTTCCACCGCGACTTCGACTACGAGCGGCTGCGGATCGCCGCCACGGCGGTGCGGCGGGGCGCGCGGCTGCTCGCCACCAACGATGACGCCACCTATCCGACGCCCGAGGGTCCGATCCCCGGCGGGGGCGCCATCGTCGCCGCCGTCGCCACCGCCGCCGGGGTCGCGCCCGAGGTGGCCGGCAAGCCCCACGAGGCCATGGCCGCACTGGTGCGCGAGCGGTTGGGCCCGGTCGGGGTCATGGTGGGCGACCGGCCCGACACCGACGGCCGGTTCGCGGTGGCGCTCGGCTACCGGTTCGCCCTCGTGCTCAGCGGCGTGACCGGGCGCGCGGACCTGCCGGTGACCCCGGCGCCCGACCTCGTCGCCGAGGACCTCGCCGGCGCCATCGACGCGGTCGTTCGCTGACCGCCGGGTCGCCGATCACACCGCGGGGTCGCCCAGCGTCTTCGGCAGCCAGCCGAGGACCTCGTCCCACCAGGCCTTGGTGATGGTGATGACGTCGAAGTGGTGGGCGCCGGGGATCTCGACGAAGGTGACCTCGTCGCCCCGCGAGCTGGCCGCCTGCGCGTAGTCGCGGCTCTGGGCCACGTCGACCTTCTGGTCGGCCTCGCCGTGCAGGAGCAGCTGGGGCACCGACAGGGGCAGTCGTGACGACGGCGATGCCTGGTCGTAGCGGTCGGGGACGGTCGAGAGGTCGCCGCCGAGGAAGGCACGGGTCGCGCCGGAGAGCTCCCCGCCGTCGAGCGCGTCCTGGCCGAGGGCGGCGCGCAGGTCGAGCACGCCCGACAGGCTGACGGCTGCCCGGGGCTTCACCGCCGGTGCCGCACCGAGGGCGCCGGCGGCCAGGTTCGCCCGGGCCGCGGCCCAGTACGCCAGCTGGGAGCCGGCCGAGTGGCCGAGCACGGCCACCCTGGTCACGTCGAGGTTCTTCTTCGGGGCCAACGTGGCCAGCAGGTCGACGGCGGCAGCGACGTCGGTCATCGTCCCCGGCCAACCGCCTCCGGGCTCGCCGACGCGCCGGTAGTCGATGTTCCACGTGGCGAAGCCGCGCCGGGCGAGGTCGTCGGCCAGCGAGCTCATCGAGTCGCGGTCGAAGCCGACCCGCCAGTAGCCACCGTGGATCAGCACCACGACGGGGCGAGGCGTCGCCTCCATCGGGACCCGCAGGTCGCCGCGCTGCATGGGCTCGAAGCCGTAGGGCAGCGTCTCGCGGGCGATGGTGATCGGGCGTGAGCTCGCCGTGCTCGAGCACCCGGCGAGCGCGCCGAGGCCCGCCGTCGCCGTCAGACCGGCGCCGAGCGCGAGGAACCGCCGCCGCGAGAGGGGCTCGGACACGGGCCAGCACGGTACCGAACGGTTGGCCGGATCCGGTGGCACCCCCGGCTCGGCGCCGCCGATCGTTGCCCACGCGGGCGGCCGCCCGTTAACGTCGGGCGCCATGGCCCAACGCGATCTCATCAACCGTTCCCTGGCCCCCGCCCGCGAGGCGGGCGAGAAGGCCCAGGAGCGCCTCGAGGCCCTCATCAACGACCTCCGCAAGACGGCCGAGGACCAAGCCGAGCAGGCGCGGCAGATGGCCGAAGACCTCGTCGAGCGCAGCCGCAAGAACAACGAGAAGCTGCTCAAGGCGATCGATGCCGAGATCCGCTCCCGGCTGTCGAGCGTCGGGGTCGCCACCAAGGAGGACATCGCCCGGCTGGAGCGCAAGATCGAGGCGCTGAGCAAGGCGACGGGCGCCAAGACGGCCGCCAAGAAGACGACGAAGAAGACGGCCAAGAAGGCGGCGGCCAAGAAGGCGGCGGCCAAGACGTCCAGCCGCTAGCGCGGCCGCCGTGTCCGCCGCCCGCCGGCGCCTCGACGTGGAGCTGGTGCGCCGGGGCCTCGCCCCGAGCCGGGAGCAGGCCCGGGCGGCCGTGGAGGCGGGCCGGGTCCTCGTGGGCGGCGCGCCGGCCACCAAGGCGGCGCGCCTGGTGGGTGCCGGTGAGGCCATCCGGCTGGCCGGACCCGGGCCCCGCTTCGTGAGCCGGGGTGGCGACAAGCTGGAGGCCGCCCTCGAGCACTTCGGCGTCGAGGTGGCCGGGGCCCGCGTGCTCGACGCAGGCGCGTCCACGGGCGGCTTCACCGACTGCGTCCTGCAGCGCGGCGCGGCCGCCGTCGTGGCGCTCGACGTCGGCTACGGCCAGCTGCACGAGCGGCTGCGCGCCGACCCCCGGGTCACCTGCGTCGAGCGCACCAACCTCCGCCACGCCGATCTCGACGAGCTCGGCGCCCCCTTCGACGTGGTGGTCGCCGACCTCTCGTTCATCTCCCTGACCAAGGTCGCCGACCGCCTCGTCGGTGCCTGCCGCCCCGGGGGCGTGGTGGTGGTCCTGGTGAAGCCCCAGTTCGAGGCGGGCCGCCGAGAGGCCGACCGGGGACGAGGCGTGATCACCGACCCGGCCGTGCACCGCCGGGTGGTCGACGAGGTCGGGGACGCGCTCGGGGCCCAGGGAGCGGTCATCATGGGGGTCATGGCCTCGCCGATCACCGGTGCCGACGGCAACGTCGAGTTCCTGCTCGCCGCTCGCGTCGGCGGGGCCGGGGAGGGCTGAGCGGTGGCCGTCGTCGGCATCGTGGTCAACCCCGACCGGCCGAACGCGGCCACCCTGGCCGACGAGACCGCGTCCTGGCTCGCCAGCCGGGGGCACGAGTCCCGTCGCCTCGACGAGCCCGGTACGGCGGGTGACCTCGACGCGGTCCTCAGCCTCGGCGGCGACGGCACCATCTTGCACACGGTCTCGCTGCTCGACGGGGCGCCGGTGCCGATCATCGGCGTGAACCTCGGCACGCTGGGCTACCTGAGCGAGGTCGAGCCCTCCGGGCTGCTGATGGCGCTCGAGCGCTTCATGGCCGGCGACCACGGCATCGAGGAGCGGATGCTGCTCGAGGTCACGGTGCGGGCCGCCGACGCCGACCTCGACGGCCGGCGGTGGACCGCCCTGAACGAGGCGGTGCTCGAGCGGCGGCTGCCGGGCCACGGGGTGCGCCTCGACGTGGCGATCAACAGCCACCCGTTCACCCCCTACGAGACCGACGGCTTCATCGTGGCCACTCCCACCGGGTCGACGGCCTACTCCTTGTCGGCACGGGGGCCGATCGTGGCGCCCACCCACCGCGCCCTGCTGCTGACGCCGGTGGCGCCCCACATGCTGTTCGACCGGTCGCTCATCCTCGAGCCCGAGTCGCTGGTGACCCTCACCGTGTCCGGTCGGCGGCAGGCATCGCTGGTCGTGGACGGCCGCGACGTCGCCACCCTCGAGGTCGGCGACGCCATCACCTGCACGGCCGCGGTGCAGGTGGTCCGGCTGGCCACCTTCGCGCCCCGCGACTTCCACCGCATCCTCAAGGCCAAGTTCGGCCTCTCCGACCGGTAGGGCCGTGCTCGAGGAGCTGGTGGTCCGCGACCTCGGGGTCATCCACGAGCTGTCGCTCGTGCTCGGCGAGGGCATGACGGCGGTGACCGGCGAGACCGGGGCCGGCAAGACCCTCGTCGTGGAGGCCATCGAGCTGCTGGTGGGCGGTCGGGCCGACGGGACCGTGGTGCGCGCCGGCGCCGACGAGGCCCGGGTCGAGGGCCGCTTCTCCCTCGGCGACGAGGAGATCGTGCTCGCCCGGGTCGTGCCCCGCTCGGGCCGGTCCCGCGCCTACCTCGACGGCTCGCTGGCCACGGTCGGCGCCCTGGCGGACGCCGGCCGCCGCCTCGTCGACCTGCACGGCCAGCACGACCACCAGTCCCTGCTGGCCATGTCGGTGCAGCGCGACGCCGTCGACCGCTTCGGTCGCGTCGACCTGGCGCCGCTGCACGGGGCGCGGGCTGCCCTGGGCGACGTCGAGGCACGTCTGACCGCCCTCGGCGGCGACGAGCGCGAGCGCGCCCGCGAGGTCGACCTGCTGCGGTTCCAGGTCGACGAGCTCACCGCCGCCGACCTCGTCGACCCCGACGAGGACGCCGTGCTCGAGCGGGAGGAGGACCTGCTGGGCGACGCCGCCGCCCACCGGGATGCCGCGGCGGCGGCCGCCGCCTCGCTCAGCACCGACGGTGGCGCGGCCGACGCCCTGGCCGCGGCGCTCGGCGTGCTGGCCGGGCGCGCTCCCTTCGCCGAGCTGGAGCTGCGCCTGGCGGCCGCCGCCGCCGAGGTCGGCGACGTGGCGGCTGAGGTGCGGGCGATCGGTGAGGCCATCGACGACGACCCGGCTCGCCTCGACGAGGTGCGGGCCCGTCGGCGGCTGCTGCACGAGCTGCGCCGCAAGTACGGCGACACCCTGCGCGACGTGATGGCCTACCGCGACGAGGCGACGGCCCGGCTGGCCGAGCTGGCGTCGCGCGACGAGCTCGCTCGGGCACTTGAGGAGGAGCGGGAGCGGGCGCTCGCCGCGGTGCGCGCCGCGGAGGCGGCGGTCGGCGCCGCCCGCCGGGCCGCGGCGCCGAAGCTGGCCAAGGCGACCCAGCGCAACCTCGCCGACCTCGCCATGGAGAAGGCCCGGCTGACGGTCGCGATCGGCGACGATCCCGGCGACGAGGTCACCATGTGCCTGGCCGCCAACCCCGGTGCCCCGCCGTTGCCGCTGGCCAAGGTCGCCTCGGGTGGCGAGCTGGCCCGGACGATGCTCGCGCTGCGCCTGGTGCTGTCGGAGGCCCCGCCCACGCTGGTGTTCGACGAGGTCGACGCGGGCATCGGAGGGACGGCGGCGGTCGCCGTCGGCCGGGCGCTGGCCCAGCTCGGTGGTCACCACCAGGTGCTGGTGGTCACCCACCTGCCGCAGGTGGCCGCCTTCGCCGACCACCAGGTGGTGGTCACCAAGGGCACGACGCGGGGCAGGACGAGCACCCGCGTCGCCACGGTGGCCGGCGAGGACCGCGAGGTGGAGATCGCCCGCATGCTGTCCGGTTCGCCCGGCAGCGGCACCGCACGCGAGCATGCACGCGAGCTGCTCGCCACCGCCGCCGGACCCCGCCGGCGCTGAGGGCAGGCGAGGGCCGGGGAGCACCGTGGGGTCGTCCGACGAGCGACGTCGACAGGCGAGGGGAGCAGCAGCGGTCGTCGGGGTGGCGGACGCGGTGTCGCCGACGGGTGAGCTCGACGGCTCGCTGCGCGCGGTGGAGGCGACGGTCATCGCCGAGGCGCTCGACGACGCCGGCCTGACCCTCGCCGACGTCGACGGCGTGTTCGCCTGCACGGGCAACGGCTTCATGCCGTCGCTCGACCTCGCCGAGTTCCTCGGCATCACGCCGACGTGGACCGACTCCACCCAGACCGGCGGGTCCAGCTTCGAGGTGATGGTCGAGCACGCCGCGGCGGCCATCGCCCTGGGCCACGTCGAGGTCGCCCTGGTCGTGTACGCCGCGCTGCCCCGCAGCTCGTTCAAGAAGGGCGGCGCCGGCTTCGGTGGCGGTGCGCAGCGGGCGGCGCTGGCCGGGGTCGTCACGCCGATGATCGAGTGGGAGCTGCCCTACGGGATGCGGGCGCCGATGGGTGCCTACGCGCTGGCCGCCAGCCGGCACATGGCGACCTTCGGCACCACCGCCGAGCAGCTGGCGGAGATCGCGGTGAGCACCCGGCGGTGGGCTGCGATGAACCCGCGGGCCCGGCTCCGGGACCCGATCACGGTCGACGACGTATTGGCGTCGCCCTACGAGGCGAGCCCCCTGCACAAGCTGGAGTGCTGCCTCGTCACCGACGGCGCCGGCGCGGTCGTGCTGACCTCGGCCGAGCGGGCGGCCGACCTGCGCCGCCCGCCGGTGCACGTGCTCGGCACGGGGACGGCCCACACGCACTCGATGATCTCGGAGATGCCCGACCTCACCCGCACGGCCGGGGCCCGCTCCGGGCCGCGGGCCTTCGCCATGGCCGGCGTCGGCCCCGACGACGTCGACGTGGTGGAGCTGTACGACTCGTTCACGATCACCGTGCTGCTCGCCCTCGAGGACCTGGGGTTCTGCGGCAAGGGCGAGGGTGGCGGCTTCGTGGAGGACGGCCGCCTGGGCCCGGGTGGCGCGCTGCCGGCCAACACCAACGGCGGCGGCCTCGCCTACACCCACCCGGGCATGTACGGGATCTTCCTGCTGGTCGAGGCGGTGCGGCAGCTGCGGGGCGAGTGCGGGCCCCGCCAGGTCGACGGCGCCGAGGTCGCGGTGGCCCACGGCTGCGGCGGCGTCCTCTCGTCCACCTCCACCGTGGTGCTCGGCACGGGGGCGACGGTGTGAGCGGGCCGGACGAGGCCGTCGAGCGGCGACGCTTCGAGCCGCCGATGTCGGAGGTGGGCGCGCCGTTCTGGGCGGCGACCCGCGAGCGCCGCCTGGTCCTGCCGTGGTGCACCACCTGCGACCGACCGCACTGGTACCCCCGCGAGGTGTGCCCGCACTGCCTGGGCGACGCGATCGAGTGGCGGGAGGCGTCGGGGCGGGGCACGGTGCACGCCTGCTCGACGATGCCCAAGCCGGCGATGCCCGTGCTCGCCGACCGGGTCCCCTACGTCGTCGCCCTCGTCGATCTCGCCGAGGACGTGCGGATGATGAGCAACGTGGTCGGCGTGGCTCCCGACGAGGTCACGGTCGGGCTCGACGTGGTCGTCGACTGGGAGCCGCTCACCGACGGTCGGCACCTGCCGGTCTTCCGCCCGGCGTCGGCGTAGGGCTACGCGCCGGAGAGCACGAGGCCGACCGCGAAGGACGCGGCGTTGGCGGCGACCGAGACGAGCACCAGCACACCGAGGTCACGTCGCAGCAGGATCCGGGCGAGGATGGCCTCGCCGAGCACGACGAGCGCCTCGGCGGCCAGGAGGCCGACTACCGTCGGCCCGGTGGCCGCGTCGAGCACCGGGACCAGCACGAACCACAGCAGCGGGTGGGACACGACGTTGACCACGACGGCGACGACGGCGGCTCGGCGCACCGGCACCTCGAGCGCCCAGGCGATCAGCCCCGTCCACAGCGGCACCTCGACGGCCAGCGTCAGCCCCAGCGCGGCCGGGTACCCGAGGTCAGCCACCGTGGGCCTGGCGCTGCTCGTCGCCGTGGCGACCGGCGTCGCCCTCGGCGCCCCCCTGGCGGTGGCGGTGACCGGGCTGCTGCTCATCGGGGTCGCGCACCTGGTGCTCGAGGTCCGCTACGTGCTCGGTCACTACCGCAGCATGCTCCACGGCCCGCTGCTGGTGGCGGCGAACGTGGCGCTGGTGGCGGTGGTCGTGCTGCGCCTGACCTGGGCCGGCCCGGTGAGCCGCACCGTCGAGATCGTCGTCGTGTTCGGCCTGCTGGCGGCCGCCGCGGTGCTGCGGCTGCGGGCCCGGCCGGCCGCGCTGGCCGTGGTCCTGACCGCCCTGGCCGGGGCGGCCGCGTGGACGCTGGGCCACGCCGACGGCTGGTTCGTGGTGCAGGCCCACCTGCACAACCTCGTGCCGGCCGCCTTCTTGTGGGCGTGGGCGGCCGTGGCGCTGCCGGCGGGTCGACCCCGGCGGCTGTTCCGCTCGGTGGTGCTGGCGTGGGCCGTGGTGGTGCCCGTCGTCCTGCTGGCGGGCTGGCTGGATCCGTGGTTGGCCGACCCGTCGGCGGGACCCGTCGCCGACGCGGCGCGCCGCGGCGAGGTGCTGGCGGCCATCGTGCCCACCGGCGCCGACGGCGGCCTCGCCACCCGGCTGCTCGCCCTGTTCGCCTTCGCCCAGGTCGTGCACTACGGCGTGTGGTGCTGGTTCTTCCCCCGCCACGGCGGGCCGGCCGACGCCCGCTGGGACGCCAGCCCGTCGGGTCGGGTCCTGCGCCGCCGGGCGGTGGTGGCGGTCCTGGTGGTGGCCGGGACGGCCACCGTGGTGCTGCTGGCCTGGTCCGAGTACACCCGCGGCCGCACCTTCTACAGCGCCCTCGGCGCCTACCACGCCTACCTCGAGCTGCCCGTGCTGCTGGCCCTGGCCACCGGTCTGCGGCCGAACGGGCAGGTCACCGGCGATGCGTCCGGCGTCGCCGGGGTCGCGCTAGGTTGACCTCCCGACGTGGAGTCGGGGCTGTGGAGGGCTCGGTGACGAAGCACATCTTCGTGACGGGTGGGGTGGCGAGCTCGCTGGGGAAGGGCATCACGGCCTCCTCGCTCGGCCGGCTGCTCAAGTCCAGGGGCCTGCGGGTCACCCTGCAGAAGCTCGACCCCTACCTGAACGTCGATCCGGGCACCATGAACCCGTTCGAGCACGGCGAGGTGTTCGTCACCGACGACGGCGGCGAGACCGACCTCGACCTCGGCCACTACGAGCGCTTCGTTGACGAGAGCCTGTCGCGGGACTCCAACGCCACCACCGGGTCCATCTACTCGGCGGTCATCGCCGCCGAGCGTCGGGCGACTACCTCGGCAAGACCGTCCAGGTGATCCCCATCACCGACGAGATCAAGCGGCGCATCACCCGCCTGGCCGACGACGCGTCGACGTGGTGATCACCGAGATCGGCAGCACCGTCGGCGACATCGAGATCCTGCCCTTCCTCGAGGCCATCCGGCAGTTCCGCCTCGACGTCGGTCGCGACAACGTCTGCTACGTCCACGTGACCCTGGTCCCGTTCATCGGGCCGTCGGGCGAGCAGAAGACCAAGCCGACCCAGCACTCGGTGACCGAGCTGCGCAGCCGCGGCATCCAGCCCGATCTCATCGTGTGCCGTAGCGAGGCCCCCATCTCGGCCGACCTCAAGCGCAAGATCTCCAACCTGTGCGACGTCCCCTTCGACGGGGTCGTCAACGCCGCCGACGCCGGCAACCTCTACGAGGTCCCCCTGGTCCTGCACGAGGAGGGCCTCGACGGCGTCGTGTGCCGTCACCTCGGGTTCGCCGATCGCGACATCGACCTGTCCGAGTGGGAGATCCTCATCGACCGCATCGAGACGGCGGAGACCCCGATCCGGGTCGGCATCATCGGCAAGTACGTCAGCCTCCCCGACGCCTACCTCTCGGTGGTCGAGGCGCTCAAGCACGGCGGCTTCCACCACGGCGCCAGGGTGCAGGTCGAGTGGATCCAGGCCGAGGAGGTCGAGGCCTGCTGGTCGACGGGCAGCTGCGCAGACCTCGACGGCATCGTGATCCCGGGCGGGTTCGGCGAGCGGCGGCGTCGAGGGCAAGGTCACCGCCGCCGGCTACGCCCGCGAGCACGACATCCCGTGCCTGGGCCTGTGCCTGGGGATGCAGGTCATGACCATCGACTACGCCCGCAACGTCGCCGGGCTCACCGGGGCCAACTCCTCGGAGTTCGACCCACAGACCCCGCACCCCGTCATCGACCTGATGGAGTCCCAGCGCGACGTGCGCGACCTGGGCGGCACCATGCGCCTCGGCGCCTACATCGCCGAGCTGGCGCCCGGGTCGCAGGTGGCGGCGATCTACGAGCGGGAGGTCGTGTCCGAGCGGCACCGCCACCGCTACGAGTTCAACCCCCGCTACCGCACCAAGCTCGAGGGACCTCGCGACGCTCCGACGGGCTTCCGGTGCTCGGGCACCTCGCCCGACGGTCGCCTGGTCGAGTTCATCGAGCTGGTCGGGCATCCGTTCTGGGTCGGGACCCAGGCCCATCCCGAGTTCAAGAGCCGCCCCGACCGTCCCGCCCCGCTGTTCCGGGCCTTCGTGCGGGCCGCGTTGAACCGGGCGGAGGGTCACAACCCCCACCTCATCGACCTCGACGAGCTCACCTCGTCGACCTGACCAGGCGCCGGGTCGCCCGTGACGGGGTTCCGCAAGGCGAGCGACGCCTCGTCCACGAGGGTCGATCGTGTCGCTCGGCGTGGCCACCTTCACCGGGCCCGACGGCACCAGCTTCCAGCGCGACGTCGTGCACCACCCGGAAGCGGTGTCGGCGGTGCCGCTCCTCGACGACGGCACGGTGGTGCTGGTGCGCCAGTACCGCGCCCCGCTCGAGCGGGAGCTGCTCGAGATCCCGGCCGGCATCCGCGACGTCGACGGCGAGGATCCCGAGACCACGGCCGGTCGCGAGCTGGTGGAGGAGGTGGGCCTGCGGGCCGGCCGGCTCGAGCGGCTGGCGGTCTTCTGCACAACTCGCCCGGGTGCTCCGACGAGGAGGTGTAGGTGTTCCTGGCCACCGACCTCGAGGCCGTCCCGCACGACCGCCAGGGCGTGGAGGAGCAGCACATGACCGTCGTGCACGTGCCGATCGACGACGTGCCCGCCCGCATCGCCGCCGGCGAGATCACCGACGCCAAGACGATCATCGGGCTCACGTTGACGTTGCGGCACCTGGGCCGGTGATGGCCCGCTCCCTCGTGGCGGGGCCCGGGGAGGGCGCCGACGGCGACGAGGAGGTCGAGCTGGCGCTGGAGGCCGAGGAGCTCCTGGCGTGGCTGGCCGCCGAGAAGGGCCGCTCGGCCAACACCTTGGCCGCCTACCGTCGTGACCTGCTCGCCTACACCCGCTGGCTCGCCACCCGAGGCCTGTCGCTCGGCGAGGTGCGGCCGGCCGATCTGGATGCCTACGTGGCCGAGCTGCGGGCGCTCGGACGAGCGCCGGCGTCGGTGAGCCGGGCGATGGTGGCGGTGCGGTCCCTACACCGGTTCCTGGCCGTCGAGGGCACCGCCGCGCACGACCCGTCGGCCGACGTCGACGTGCCCGCCGTGCCCCGGGGCCTGCCCAAGGCCCTGCGGGAGGACGAGGTGACCGCGCTGCTCGACCAGGTCGAGGGTGACGACCCGGTCGCCCGCCGCGACCGGGCGATGCTGGAGGTGCTCTACGGCACCGGCATGCGCATCTCCGAGCTGGTCGGGCTCTCCCTCGCCGACGTCGACCTCGAGGCCGGCCTCGTGCGGGTCCTGGGCAAGGGCGGGCGCGAGCGCGTCGTGCCCCTGGGGGGCATGGCCCGCCGGGCGCTGGTCACGTGGCTCGGCGTCGGTGGTCGAGAGGCCCTGGTGGGGGAGCGGACCGGCCGGCGGGTCGAGGTCGACGCGGTCTTCGTGAACCAGCGCGGCGGTCGCCTGTCCCGGCAGGGAGCCTGGGGCGTGGTCCGACGCCACGCCGTCGCCGCCGGTCTGGGCGACCGCCTGACACCGCACGTGCTGCGCCACTCGTGCGCCACCCACATGCTCGACCACGGCGCCGACATCAGGGCCGTCCAGGAGCTGCTCGGCCACGCCTCGATCAGCACGACGCAGGTGTACACGCTGGTGTCCACCGAGCGGCTGTGGCAGGTGTATGCCGCGGCCCATCCCCGGGCCGGCCGCTACGGTGGACGGCCATGAGCGACGCCGACGCCGCAGGCCGCCCCGATCCCGACGAGGTCTTCCGCCGGGCGCGTGCCGCGCTGGAGGCCGAGCACGACCAGCTCGCGGGCCAGCTCGGCGAGCTCGAACCCGAGACGTCCGACCTCGCCTTCGACGACAACTTCGCCGACTCCGGTCAGGTCGCGGCCGAGCAGGGTGAGCACAAGGTGCTCGCCTCGCGCCTGCGCGACCAGCTGGCCGACGTCGAAGGGGCGCTCGCCCGCCTCGACGACGGCACCTACGGGCACTGCCAGGCGTGCGGCGAGCCGATCGAGCCGGCCCGGCTCGAGGCCATGCCGGCCACCCGGTTCTGCATCCAGCACGCCGGATGACCCGTTCGCGCCCGTGGCACCTCGTGCGCCGAGCCGTCGGCACGCTGGTGCCCCTGGCGCCCCGCGCCGCGGACAGCGTCTGGGCCATCGACCAGCTCCTGCCCGGTGAGGCCCGCCTGTGGGCGTCGATGCGAGCCGCCGACCGGCGCCACAGCATCGCGGTGGCCAAGCGGGTGCAGGCGCGGCTCGGCGACGGTGCCACCCGTGCGATCCTCGCCGCGGCGCTGCTGCACGACGTCGGCAAGGTCGACGCCGACCTCGGGGTGTACGGACGGACGGTCGCGACCCTGTCGGGGGCCGCCGTGCGCCACGACCCCGAGACCATCCGCGACTGGACCCGCACCCGGGGCTTCACCCGCCGGGTCGGCCTGTACCTGCAGCACCCGAAGCTCGGTGGTGACATGCTCGAGCTCGCCGGTAGCGACCCCCTCACCGTCACCTGGACGCGCGAGCACCACCTGCCGGCCGAGGAGTGGACCCTGGCCCCCGACGTCGCCCGGGCGCTGCGCGACGCGGACGACGACTGACGGCCCGCGGCGGCTGCCGGGTGCTCACCCCTGGGCGAAGAAGCGGGTCAGCCCGTCGGCGAGGCCCTCTGCCTCCCGCTGGCGGAACGACGGGTCCGACAGACGGGCGGCATCGGCGGGGTTCTGCATGTTGCCGGTCTCCACGAACACCTTGGGCACCGCCGACAGGTTGAGCCCCCCGAGGTCGTCCCGGGCGACGATCCCGTCCTGGGTGGCGAGGTAGGTCGACGGCGCGGTCCCCGTTCCGGTGGCGAAGGAGGCGCGCAGCGCCGTGGCCAGGGCGGCGGACCGCTCGACGACGGCGTCGACGGGCCCACCCATCGCCAGCGGACGGATGACGTGGAACCCGGTGCCGCCCGGAGGACCGCCGTCGGCGTGGATGGACACGGCCGCGTCGGCGCCGGCGGCGTTGCCGATCCGCGCCCGCTCGTCGATGCAGGGACCGACGCCGTCGTCGCTCGATCGGGTGAGCACGACGCGTGCGCCGGCGGCCTCGAGGATCGCCTGGAGGCGGCGGGCCACGTCGAGGTTGTGCGCCGACTCGCGATAGCCCGAGGTCGTGGCCGTGCCGGTCGTGTCGCACTCCTTGCGCCGGTTGCCGATGTCGACGAGGCGGTTGATGACCTCGGGGTGGGCGCCGTTCGCCCGTTGTGACCCGGATCGATCGCGATCGTGCGTCCGGCGAGGCTCCCGCCGGCGGCGTGGCGTGGCGGGGGTCGACGACGTGGCGTCACCGGTGGACCGGGTGGTTGCGGTCGTCGGTGCCGGGCGGGTCGACCCGGTCGCGGCGGTGGCTGGTGCCGACGAGGAGGTCGCCGGCACCGTGGCCGACGCGGTGGGGGTGGAGGGCGCCCCCGGCGATGCCGACGGGCTCGGGGACGTGCCGCAGGCGGCGGCGACCAGGAGCACCCCGGTCCCGGCGGCCCGGATCAGATCTGGGAGGCGTCCCACGTGGCCAGGCCGAAGCGGGAGGCGATGGGGTTGAACGTCGACACGAAGGTCTGCTTGGCGGCCGTGGCCCGCGCCGACGCCGCCTGACCGGCGTCGTAGCTGGCGTTGGTGGGCGGCGCACCGCCGGGGCACCCGATCGGCTCGGTGTAGTAGTAGGTCGTGTACAGGTAGACCATCCAGTCCCGGTAGCCGATGTCGGCGTCGATCGAGGCCTGCAGGGCGCCCTGGAGCTGCTGGACGAGCCTGATGGCGTCGGGGTTGCCCTTGGCGTCGAGGGCCGCCACCTGGTTCAGCACGCTCTGGCGGTTGGCGATGACGCCGTTGATCTCCTGCTCGGCGGCTTCCGGGGTGTACAGGCAGCCGTTGCGCACGCCGTCGACGAGCGCGCCGACCCGGCCCCGCCCCGACGAGGACTGGTCGAGGATGCCCTCGAGCTTGGTGACCACCTCGCGCAGGTCCTGGTCGGCCGCCAGCGCGGCCAGGGCCTGCAGGTCGACGGTCGTGGTGGTCGACGACGAGGTGGTCGAGGTCGAGGTCGAGGTCGAGGTCGACGAGGAGGCGTCGGTGCCGGTGCCGGTGCCGGGGACCGAGCCCGTGGGCAGGGTGACGCCGGTGGCCGCCGGCTCGGTGCCACGGTCACGGGTGACCAGGACCGTCACGAGGACGGCGACGACGACCACGAGGACGCCGACCACGCCGGCCAGCCACCACACGGCGGCGCCCGGGCCGCCGCCGCCGGGCGGCGGCGTCGTCGACGGGGCGGCCGCCGGCGGCGCCACCGGCAACGTCGTCCCGCACGACGGGCAGAAGCGGCTGCCGGTGGGCACGACGGTTCCGCACGTGGGGCACGTCATCACCTCGATGTCATCACCGGGCGGAGCCGGCGTTGAGCGTCGGAGGACCCGCGCCCCGGTGCCGAAGGTCCCGTTGCCGCGTGGGGCGGACGGACCAAGCGCCAGTGGTCAGCCCGGGGGCAGCAGGCCCAGAGCGGCTCGAGCCCGCGCCAGCGTCGGCGCGGCGAGGTCGCGCGCCTTGGCCGCACCCTTCTCGAGGATCGCCGCCGTACCCGCGGGATCGGCGGCCAGCTCCGCGTACCGCGCCTGGATGGGCTCGAGCAGGGCGCACACGGCATCGGCGGTGTCGGCCTTGAGCGGGCCGTACTGGGTGTAGCCGGCCGCCACCTCCTCGGGGGTGCGCCCGGTGCAGGCGGCGAGGATGGTGAGCAGGTTCGACACCCCGGGCTTGGCGTCGGGGTCGTAGCGGACCTCGGTCCCGGTGTCGGTGACCGCCCGCTTGACCTTGCGCTCGACGCTGCGCAGGTCCTCCAGCACGAGGATGGTCCCCTGGGGCGAGTCCTCGGACTTGGACATCTTGCGGGTGGGGTGCTGCAGGTCCATCACCCGGGCGCCGATGTGGGGGATGGCCGCCTCCGGGACCACGAACGTGTCGCCGTAGCGGTGGTTGAACCGCAGCGCCAGGTCGCGGCTCAGCTCCAGGTGCTGGCGCTGGTCGTCGCCCACCGGGACGCGGTCGGCGTCGTAGAGCAGGATGTCGGCGGCCATCAGCGCCGGGTAGGTGAACAGCCCGGCCGACACGAACTCGGCGCCCTCGGACTTGTCCTTGAACTGGGTCATGCGCCGCAGCTCGCCGAAGGCGGCGGTGCACTCCATGATCCAGGCGAGCTCGGCGTGCTCGTGGACGTGGCTCTGCACGAACAGGGTGGCGACGTCGGGGTCGATGCCCACGGCCAGCAGGACCTGGGCCAGCTCCAGGGTGGTGGCTCGCAGGGTGGCCGGGTCCTGCGGGACGGTGAGGGCGTGGAGGTCGACGACGCAGTACAGCGAGTCGGCCTGGTGCTGGTCGTCGACCCAGAACCGCAGTGCCCCGAGCAGGTTGCCGAGCTGGACGGGTCCGGTCGGCTTGATGCCGGAGAACACGCGGGTCATGGGCGGCGATCGTAACGTCAGCGGGTGACCACCGGCGCGCCCGATTCGTCAGCGGGTGATGACGGTCGCGCCGGATCCGCCCCCCGGGACGGTGTCGGGCACCGGGCCGAGGGGCGGCGCGATGTCGGTGTCGCCCGCCGGGTCGAGCAGCTCGTTGAGGTTGCACGGCACCGTCAGCTGATCGGTGAGGAGCCGGGCCAGGTCGAGCTGGACCGGGGGCGGGTTGACCGACCCGATCAGCAGGGTGTCCTGGTCCTTCGGGCTCATGGCCACGATGCGATCCTTCACGCAGCGCAGGTCGGCGTCGCCGGCGCGGGGCAGGGCCGACAAGATGATGCGGCCGGCGGCGTCGGCGAGCACGTCGGCGGGGATGCACTCGCGCAGCTTCGAGGCGAAGGCGTCGAGCTGGCCGGAGGTGGGCAGGTCGTCGGGACCCGGGTTGAGGGCGGCGGCGAGGGACGGATCGGCGTCGAAGCGGGCCTGCACGCAGGCCCGCCGGTCGGCGTCGAGGAACAAGGTGACGGCGACGGTGTCGGTCGCCGCGGCGGGATCCTTGGCCGGTGCCGGTCCCTTGCTGCAGCCGCCGGCGAGGCCGGCGAGCAGGAGCCCGCCCGGCGTCACCCCGAGGAGCGGCCAGGGACGCCGATGAGGCAGGGACGGGGGCGGGGACGGGGCACGGGGTGATGCTAGGCCGCCGTCGAAGAACGACCGGTGCCGGCCCGCAGGGCGGCGCCGGTGACAGGCTTCGCGGTCAGGCTACGGAGTTCAGCGAGATGTTCGTCCCGCAGGCGTCGTTGAGGGCGTCCTCGAACGGCTTGGCCAACGTCTGGTCGCCGGTCTGGGAGCAAGCACAGCACGACGCCCACGAAGACGGCCAGGTCGGTGTCGTTGGCGGCGATGATCTCGTCGCGGATGCACAACTCTGGGTGCTCGACAGCGGCGCGGTGGCGGGTTGTTCTTGATGTCGATCAGATGCCGTCGGCCAGCTTGGGCTTGGGCACGCAGTTGACCAGGATGCCGCCGATCACGCCGGCCGGCTTGGCGTCGTTGGTGGCCGGGTCGGGTCCTCGGCACCCGCCTGGGTGGCCTGGCTGTCGATGCACTGCTCCTGGGCGGAGGTGAGCTCGAAGCCCTTCTGCTTCATCGAGCCGGTGGCTCCGCCGGTGCTGGGCCGCGACGTCGTCCCGGTGGACCGCCGCTCGGTGGTGCCCGTGGTCTTCCTCTCGGTCGTCCCGGTCGACCGGCCCTCGGTGGTCCCCGTCGACCTGGCCTCGGTCGTCGCCGACGACTCGGCCGTGGTCCCGGTCGTGCTGGTCTCCTCCTTCTTGGAGCACGCGGCGATCGACAGCACCAGGGCCGCGGCCACGGCCACGACGCTCAACCTGCGGGTCATGGTGTCTCCTCCCAGCGACCGGCGGCGGCGACGAGTGTCGCCTCTCCCTCCGCCGGGCCCGACGACCGACACCGTAGTGGGTGCCGGCCTGTGTCGGGCGTCACCATCTGCGGCGAGCCCCGCGTGGGGCCCGACCATGCGCCACTCGCGAGAGGGCGGCCGCTACCGTGACGCCCGATGCCCTACGCGGTCCAGACCTCGGTGTTCGAGGGTCCCTTCGACCTGCTCCTGCACCTCATCCTGCGCGAGCAGGTCGACATCTACGACGTGTCCCTGGCCTCGATCGTCGACGCCTACCTGGTCGAGGTGGAGCGCATGGAGACCCTCGACCTCGAGGTGGCCACCGAGTTCCTGCTGATCGCCGCCACGCTGGTCGAGCTCAAGGCCCGCCGTCTGCTGCCCGACGAGGCCGACCTCGACCTCGACGACGAGCTGGCCCTGTGGGAGGAGCGCGACCTGTTGCTCGCCCGCCTGCTCGAGTGCAAGACCTTCAAGGACGCCGCCAAGGTGCTCCAGCGCCTGCACGCCGAGGCCGGGCGCTCCTATCCCCGCACCGCCGGGCTCGAGGAGCAGTTCCTCGGGCTCGCGCCGGACCTGCTCGAGGGCCTCGACGTCGACGACCTCCAGCGGGCCTTCGTGCGGGCTCTGACGCCCCGCCCCGTGCCCACCGTCGACCTGTTCCACGTGTCGAACGTGAAGATCAGCGTCACCGAGGCCGTGGAGGAGCTGGTCGACGAGCTCCCCCGGGTCGGGCGCATCTCCTTCCGGCGCCTCACCGAGTCCTTCGTGGAGCGGCTCGAGGTCGTGGTGCGCTTCCTGGCCGTGCTCGAGCTCTACAAGCAGGGCCTCGTCGACCTCGACCAGCCGCGCGCCTTCGGCGACATCGAGATCGCCTGGATCGGGGGACGGGCGGCGGCGCTGGCCGCCGACCTCGCCGCGGTCGACGCCTACGACGGCTGATGGCCTCGGAGACGGCCCGCGCCATCGAGCCCTCTTGATGGTCGCCGACACCCCGGTGGACGCCAACCTGCTCGCCCAGGTGACCGAGGCACCCCTCGCCGAGGTCGAGCAGGTGCTCACCGAGCTTCGGCGCTTGTCCTACGAGGCCGAGGACGGGGCTTCATCCTCGCCAAGGTGGCCGGCGGGCATCGGTTCCAGAGCCATCCCGACCTCGCGCCGTACGTCGAGCGCTTCGTGCTCGAGGGGCAGACGGCGCGGCTGTCGGCGGCCGCCCTGGAGACCCTGGCCATCGTCGCCTACAAACGGCCCATCTCCCGGGCCCAGGTGGCGGCCATCAAGGGTCAACGTCGACGGCGTGGTGCGCACCTCGACAGCAGGAGGCTGTCGCCGAGGTGGGCCGCGACCCGGGACCGGGCCAGCCGGTCCTGTTCGGCTTCCACCGACCCTGTTCCTCGAGCGCATGGGCCTGCACGCCATCGGACCTGCCGCCCATCGCCGAGTTCGTCCCGGCCCCCGACGTGGTCGAGGCCCTCGAGCAGGGCCTGCGGGCCGAGCCGATGGAGGTCGACGATCCCTCCGCCGTCGAGGCCTCGCCGCTCGGCGAGACCGGTGACGCCGACGACTGGGCCAAACCGCCCGGGCGAGCGGCTACAGAGGTACTGGCCCGGGCCGGACTGGGCAGCCGGCGGTCCTGCGAGGAGCTGATCGACGCCGGCCGGGTCCGCGTCAACGAGGCAGCGGGCCGACCTCGAGGCGGCGGGTCGATCCGGCCGTCAGCCTCGTGGAGGTCGACGGCGTGCCGGTCGGCGTGGCACCCGGCCTCGTCCTACCTGCTGAACCAGCCGCTCTGAGGTGGTCTCGACGGCCTCGGACCCCCAGGGCCGGCGCACGGTGGTCGACCTCGTGCCCGACGAGCCCCGGGTGTTCCCGGTGGGCCGTTCGACGCCGACACCGAGGGCCTGCTCCTGCTGACCAGCGACGGAGATTGCCCTCACCCACCGGCTGTGCCCGTCACTTCGGGGTGGACAAGGTACCTCGCCCGGGTCGAGGGCGCCCACCGCCGGCGAGCTGCGCGAGCTGCGCGGGAACGTCGACCTCGACGACGGCCCGACAGCGCCGGCCCGCGTGTGCCGGGTCGCCCCCGACCTGATCCGCATCACCATCCACGAGGGCCGCAACCGCCAGGTGCGGCGCATGTTCGAGGCCATCGGCCATCCGGTGGTTCGGCTCGTTCGCCACCGCATCGGCCCGCTCACCGACAAGAAGCTGCGCCCCGGCCAGTGGCGCGAGCTGACCCAGGACGAGGTCCGGGCCCTGGAGCGGGCCACCGCCGGGCCCCGGCGCGGCGACCGTTAGCATGCCGCCCATGCCCCCGGCCCTGCGTGCGCTGCGCGGCGCGACCACCGTCGACGAGGACTCCAAGGAGCAGGTGTTCGAGCGCACCATCGCGCTGCTCACCGAGATGCTCGCCCGCAACGACGTCGACCACGACGACCTCGTGAGCGTGATCTTCACCGCCACCGACGACATCCACTCGGTCTTCCCTGCCGCCGCGGCCCGGGCCTTCGGCCTCGGGGACATCCCGTTGCTGTGCGCGCGCGAGCTCGACGTGGACGGGGCGACGCCGCGGTGCATCCGTGTGCTGGCGCACCTGACCACCGAGCGCCGGCGCGACGAGCTGCACCACGTCTACCTCGAAGGTGCCGTCGGCCTGCGCGACGACCTGCCGTCATGACGCCGCCGCCCACCGGGCGCGCCGTGGTGGTCGGCACCGGGCTGATCGGCGGGTCGATCGGGTTGGCGCTGCGCGCCCGGGGCTGGCACGTGACCGGTCGGGACCGCTCACCGGGCGTCTCGGAGCGGGCGCTCGACCTCGGCGCCCTCGATGCGCTCGGCGAGGACCCCGCCGCCGACCTGACCTTCGTGGCCACCCCGGTGGGCGCGGTGGCGGACGCGGTCGCCGAGGCGCTGGCGGCCGGGCCGGGGCTGGTGACCGACGTCGGCAGCGTGAAGGCGCCGATGCTGCCGCTGATGGCCGATCCCCGCTACGTGGGCGGCCATCCGATGGCCGGTTCCGAGCTGGAGGGCGTGGAGGGGGCCCGGGCCGACCTGTTCGAGGGGCGGACCTGGGTGCTCACCCCGCTGGCCGGGGTGACCGACGACGACGCCTTCGCCAGGGTCCGGTCGGTGGTGACCTCCTTCGGCGCCGAGGTGCTGTCCCTGCCGCCGGACCGCCACGACCTGATGGTGGCCACGGTGTCCCACGTGCCCCACCTGACCGCAGCCACCCTCATGCGGCTCGCCGACCTGCGGGCCACCGAGCACCGGGCGCTGCTGCGACTGGCGGCCGGCGGGTTCCGTGACATGACCCGCATCGCCGCCGGGCACCCCGGCATCTGGCCCGACATCTGTGCCGAGAACCGCGACGCCATCGTGGCCGAGCTCGACGAGCTGGTCGGGGCCCTGGGGGAGATGCGATCGATCGTGGCCGCCGGCGACCGCGAAGCGCTGGTGGGGGTGCTCGAGCAGGCCCGCGACGCGCGCCGCAACCTCCCCGCCCGCTTCGCCCGACCCGAGGACCTCGCCGAGCTGCGCCTCACCATCCCGGACCGCCAGGGCGAGCTGGCCCGGGTGATGAACCTCGCCGCCGAGCTCGGCGTCAGCATCGTCGACCTCGAGATCGCCCACTCGGTGGAGGGCGACGCGGGCGTGCTGATCCTCATCGTCGAGGCCACGGTCGGCGAGCGCCTGCTCGGGGGCCTGATCGCCCAGGGCTACCGGCCGACCCTGCAGCCGCTGGCATGACCCGACTCGATCCCGCCGATCTCACCGCCCTGCCCGATCCCGTGCTGGTGCGCCCCCGGTGTCGCCACCGGAGGGGACCGTCACCGTGCCGGGGTCCAAGAGCCTCACCAACCGGGCGCTGGTGGCCGCCGCCCTCGCCGAGGGGACGAGCCACCTCGAGGGGGCGCTGCGGTCCGACGACACCGCGGCCATGGTCGGGTGCCTGCGCGCGCTCGGGGTGGACGTCGAGGAGGCCGGCTCCGCCGCTCGCCCCGAGCTCGTCGTGCACGCCCACGTCGCCGGCCGGTGGGCCGACGACGCGCACCTCGATGCCCGGCTGTCCGGCACCACCGCCCGGTTCGTCCTGCCCGTGCTGGCCCTCGGTCGGGGAACGGTCCGCCTCGACGGGGACGCGCCGCTGCGGGCCCGACCGATGGGCGACGGCCTCGTCGCGGTGGGGGCGCTCGGTGCCGAGGTCCGGGAGGAGGGCGAGCCCGGTCATCTGCCGGTGACCGTGGCCGGCGGACCGGTCGCCGGCGGCACGGTGTCGGTGCGCGGCGACGTCTCGAGCCAGTTCCTGTCGGGCCTCCTGCTCGCCGCACCAGCCATGGCCCGGGGACTGCAGATCGAGGTCGACGGCGTGCTGGTCTCGCGCTCGTACGTCGAGCTGACCCGTACCGTGATGGCCGCCTTCGGCGCGACGACGCGCTGGCGCGACGCCGCCACGCTCGAGGTCGCCGCCGGCGGCTACCGGGCCACCCGCTACGTCGTGGAGCCGGACGCGTCGACGGCCTCCTACGTGCTGGCCGCCGCCGCCCTCGTGCCCGGCGCCCGCTTGCGGGTCGAGGGCCTGGGTGAGCCGCCGCTGCAGGGGGACTGGGCCTTCGCGGACGTCCTCGCCGACATGGGCGCCGACGTCCACCGCGGGTCGGGGTGGCTCGAGGTGCGGGGTGGGCCGACGCTGCACGGGATCACCGTCGACCTCAACGACCTGTCCGACACCGCCCAGACCCTCGCCATCCTCGCGGTGTTCGCCGAAGGTCCGACCGAGATCACCGGCATCGGGTTCATCCGGCGCAAGGAGACCGACCGGGTCGGCAACGTCGTGGCCGAGCTGCGCCGCTGCGGCATCGAGGCCCACGAGCGCGACGACGGCTACGTCGTGCACCCGGGCGCACCCCGGCCGGCGGTGGTGCGGACCTACGACGACCACCGGATGGCGATGAGCTTCGCCCTGCTCGGGCTGCGGGCCGATGGCATCGCCATCGCCGACCCTGCCTGCGTGGCCAAGACCTTTCCGGGGTACTGGGCGATGCTGTCCGGCCTCGGCGTTGGGCTCGGCGCCCCGGCCAGCCGGTAGGTTTGGGGCCCGTGAGGGTCATCGCCATCGACGGACCGGCCGGGTCCGGCAAGTCCACCGTCGCCCGCGCCGTCGCCGAGCGGCTCGGGCTCGGCTACCTCGACACGGGCGCCATGTACCGCTCGGTCGCCTTCGCCGCCCTGCGCCGAGGCGTCGACCCCGAGGACCGCGCCGCGGTGGGGCGCATCGCCGAGGAGATGGAGCTCGACGTCGACCCCGACGGCACCGTGCAGGTCGACGGCGTCGACGCCACCATCGAGATCCGTGGCCCGGAGGTCACCCGGGCGGTCAGCCTCGTGGCCGCCAACCCCGAGGTGCGCGAGGCCATGCGCACGCGGCAGCGCTCGTGGGCCGAGGCCCGCGGCGGAGGTGTCATGGAGGGCCGGGACATCGGCACCGTGGTGTTCCCCGACGCCGAGCTGAAGGTCTACCTCGACGCGTCGCCGGAGGTGCGGGCCGCCCGGCGGCACAAGGAGGTCACCGACCTGTCCTACGAGACCGTCGCCGCCGACCTCGCTCGCCGCGACGCCCTCGACCAGGGCCGCGACCACGACCCGCTGCGGGTCGCCGACGACGCCGTGATCGTCGACACGAGCCACCTGACCGTCGACGAGATCGTCACCCGGGTGGTGGAGGCCCTGCCGTGAGCACCGAAGGGGTGGGGGGCGAGGCCGAGCACCACCGCCCCGTCATCGAGAAGCACAAGGCCGACGAGGCCATCATCATCCCCGAGGGCCACGAGCGGGGCGAGGTCATGACCCGCGGGCAGAAGTACTTCTACCGGTTGGTGTGGCTGGTCACCGTCGGCATCTCGCGGTCGTACTTCCGGGTGCAGGTCCACGGGGCCGAGCACGTGCCCGAGCGGGGCGCGTTCATCGTGTCGCCCATCCACCGGTCGAACCTCGACACGCCGCTGATCGCCAACATCACCCGCAGGCGGCGCCTCCGGTACATGGGCAAGGAGTCGTTGTGGAAGACGAGGTTCGGCGCGTGGTTCTTCACCACCGCCGGCGGCTTCCCCGTCGACCGCGCCACCGCCGACCGCGACGCCCTGCGGGCCTGCCTCGAGGTCGTCGAGCGGGGCGAGCCGCTGGTGATGTTCCCCGAGGGCACCCGCCAGTTCGGGCCCACCGTGTGCGAGATGTTCGACGGCCCGGCCTACGTGGCGTGCCGGGCGCAGGTGCCGATCCTGCCCATCGGGCTGGGCGGCACCGAGGCCGCCATGCCCAAGGGCTCGAAGCTGCCCCGGCCCAAGAAGCTGGTGGTGGTGGTCGGCCCGCCGCTGTACCCGCCGGCGCCCCCGGCCAGCGGCCGGGTGCCGCGCCGGGCCGTGCGCGAGCTCACCGAGCAGCTCGGCGAGCAGCTGCAGGTGCTGTTCGACGAGGCCCAGGTCCTCGCCGGCACGCCCAACCGCTACGACGGCTGAGCGGTGCGAGCCGGCCGTCGCAGCCGTCGGCCCGCCGCTCAGGTCGCGTAGCGGGGTGAGGCCGTGATCTCGCGCACCAGCGGCTCGAAGTGCTCGAGCGGCTCGGTGTCGTAGGCCGGGTCGAACGCCGTCTGGTCCCACTCGTCGGCGAAGCGGGCGGCCAGCTCGTACCACTCCTCGTCGCGGTACTGGTCGCGGGCGTCGGGGTCCTTGCCGAAGTGGTGGTAGTAGTGCCGTCCCTGGAAGTCCTGGTGGACCCGGATCATCTCGTAGACCTCGGGCCGCACGTAGGGACGGATCATCTCGGCGGCGATGGCGGGGTGGTTGAACACGCTGACGACCTTGCCGATGTCGTGGCACAGCGAGGCGAAGACGATCTCGGGGTCGGCACCGGCCCGCTCGGCCCGGGTGGCGGTCTGCAGGCAGTGGGTCAGCTGGTCGGTGGCGAACCCGTCGGTGATGTCGGCGCAGCGCGCCAGCAGGTCCAAGAAGGCGTCGGCGACCCGGGGCTGGTTCTGCATCGTCTCGGCGCCGATCACCGCCCACTGGTCGGCGGTGGACTCGTCCATGCGGGTGAAGCTGGTGGCCGTCATGGCCCCGAGACTACCGGCGTCGGGCCCGATCAGCCGGCGAGCAC
>JAWKIW010000023.1:0-83368 GCA_041394145.1 Acidimicrobiales bacterium | reverse complement strand
GGAACTCGACGTAGCGCGGGATGGCGAAGTAGGGCACCCGGTCCGCCGCCCAGCGACACAGCTGCTCCTCGGTGAGGTCGGCGCCGTCGCGCACCACGGCGGTCACCTTCACGTCGTCCTCGCCCAGCGGGCTCGGCACCGAGTGGACCGCCACCTCCACGATGTCGGGGTGGCCGAAGAAGGTCTTCTCCATCTCGAAGCTGGAGATGTTCTCGCCCCGGCGGCGCAGGTAGTCCTTCTTGCGGTCGACGAAGTACAAGAACCCGTCGTCCACCTTGCCGAAGTCGCCGGTGTGGAACCACCAGTTCCGACTCATCGCCATCGTCGCCTCGGGCCGTCCCCAGTAGCCCTCGAACATGGCGTTGGGCTGCTTCGGGCGGCACACGATCTCGCCGACCGTGCCGTCGGGCACCTCGTGGTCGTCGTCGTCGAAGATGCGCACGTCGAACTCGACGTCGTTCGGCCTGCCGGCCGCGTTCGGCGGGTTCTCCTCCCCCGGCGGCAGCGACGAGAGCAGCGACGCCTCGGTGACGCCGTAACCGGCGCTGAAGGTCTCGACCCCCCATCGGTCGGCGAAGACCTGGCTCAGCGCGGGCGACATCGGCGCCGCCGCGACGAGGCGCAGCGTCGTGCCGCGGGCCGAGTCGTGGTCCCGCTCGTCCTGGCCGATCAGGCTGGTGAGGGTGCCCAGCAGCGAGGCGATGGTGGCCTCGGTGCGGGCGATCTCGTCCCAGAAGCCCGACACCGAGAACTTGCGGGCGATGGCTGCTCGGCCGCCGAGCAGCAGCGTGCCGACGACGGCGGTGGCCAGGGCGTTCAGGTGGAACAGCGGCAGGGGCGTCCAGACCACGTCGTCGGGGCGGCGTCGCCAGGTCCGGGCGATCTGCGCCGAGAGGTTGGCGACGTAGCCGTGGCTGAGCATGCACCCCTTCGACGGTCCTGTCGTCCCTGCGGTGTAGATGAACGTCGCCAGGTCCGAGGGCACCACGGGGGCGGCCGGTACGGGGTCGTGGCCGTCGAGCAGCTCATCCCAGTCGTGCTGGGCCGTGGCCGTGACCGCCTCGTCGGGCTCGCCCTCGACCACGACGCCCGCCAGCTCGGGGAGGTCGCCGGCCACCTCGGCGGCCCGGTGGGCCAGGTCACCCTGCACGACGAGCAGCCGCGATCCCGAGTCGCCCAGCTGGTGCGCCAGGAACTCGCCCTTGTAGGCGGTGTTGACCGGCACGGCCACCGCGCCGAGGTGCACGGCGGCGAAGGTGGCGACCACGGCGGCCGGGCCGTTCTCGAGCAGCGTGGCGACGCGGTCACCGCGCCGGACACCGAGGTCGGCGAAGGCGGCCGCGAGGCGAGCGGACGCGTCGGCGAAGCCGGCCGCCGTGTACGCCGTCCCGGCAAGGTCGAGGAAGGCGCCGTCCGGATCGGACTGGAGGCGTCGGTCGAGCACCTCGACCAGGGTGTGCTGCGCGCCCGTGGACCAGCCCGACCGTCCCATGCGTTCCTCCCCTGCATCGGTGCGGGCGCACACTACGGCGTCGGCGACACGTCTGCAATCACGTATCAGTAGATTGAATGATGGTTCAGCGACGGTCCTCGGCCGCCGACGGGCCCCGCTCGGCCTCCACCAGCGCCGCCCGCTCGTCCTCGAGGAACAGCCCCGGCGCCACGCCCTCGTCGAAGTGGATCGGCTTCATGGCGAGGTCGATGGCCGTCCACAGCGTGCGGGAGAACGGGAAGAACGCCAGCGGGACGATCACGGCCGCCCCGACCGCCAGCCCGATCAGCAGCGAGCTGGGGGTGTCGGGCCAGGTGGCGGCCACCGCCGCGAACAGCAGCACGCACACGACCGTCTGCACGAGGATGACGTTGAGGAACCAGGAGCCGAGCCACTGGCCCGGTGCCCGCTTGTACACGAACCCGCACGTCGGGCAGGCCGGCGCCATCTTGAACCACCGCCGGAACACGTGGCCGCCGCCGCACACCGGGCACCGCCGGACCAGGCCGCGGCGAAGCATCGTCGAGGCCTTCGTCGTGGCGCTGACCCGTCCTGGCACTGCCGCCATTGTGGCCGCTTCCGCCGCCGGCTGCGCCATCGACCCGGCGGCCGGCGGTGAGGGCTACCCGGCGGCGTCGAGCAGGTCGGCCATCACCTCGGCCCACACCTCGCCGGAGCCGAGCTGGGGCTCGAGGGCGTAGGCCCGCTTCAGCACGAGGTGGGCGTCGACCTCCCACGTGTAGCCCATGCCGCCGTGGACCTGGACGCAGGCCTTGCCGTTGTCGAGGGCGGCCTCGCCGGCGGTGACCTTGGCCGCCGCGACCGCCCGTGGGACCGAGCCCACCGCCGGGTCGTCGAGGGTCACGCCGGCTGCGTACACCGCGCCGCGGGCGACCTCGGTGCGGGTGAACATGTCGGCCATGATGTGCTTGAGGGCCTGGAAGGCGCCGATGGGCCGATCGAACTGCACCCGCTCCCGGGCGTAGGCGACGGCCAGCTCGGTGGCGGTCTCGCTCAGGCCGAGCAGGTAGGCCGCCGTGAGCGCGGCCCCCTGCAGGCGCAGGGCGGCCGCGGCGTCACCGTCGCCGACCTGGTCGCCACGAGGCAGCGGCTCGGTGATGTGGGCGATGGGCGTGAGCGGGTCCAGCGCGGTGCCGACGTGGCGCAGACCGAGCGCCGCCGGCTCCACCTGCCAGATCCCGCGCTCGTCGACGACCAGCACCGCGTCCACGGCGTCGGGGTGCTCGAGCAGGCCCGCCGGGTCGTCGCGCTCGAAGCCGGCGACGACCGCATCGCCGGCCGCCGCGCCGGGGAGCACCTCGGCGGCCAGATGGGTCCACACCAGCGGCCCGGGGACCAGGGCCCGTCCGAGCTCGACGAAGGCGAGCACCGTGTCGGCCCACCCCAGCCCGGCGCCGCCGTCGGCCTCGGGCAGGCGCAACGAGAAGACGCCGAGGTCGGCCAGCTCGCGCCACAGGGCGCGGTCGACACCCCCGCGGCCCTCGAGCTCGCGCACGGTCTCGATCGGGAACCGCCCCTCGCAGAAGGACCGCACGCCCTCGCTCAGGGCGACCTGGTCGTCGGA
Organism: Acidimicrobiales bacterium; assembly: GCA_041394145.1. Taxonomy (GTDB): domain Bacteria; phylum Actinomycetota; class Acidimicrobiia; order Acidimicrobiales; family Acidimicrobilacustridaceae; genus JAWKIW01. Next base: position 80,291 of record JAWKIW010000023.1, on the reverse strand, counting down.
GAGCTCGAAGTCCACCTCGTCACCGGTCCTTCGGGAGGCCGAGGATCCGCTCGGCGATGATGTTGCGCTGGATCTGGCTGGTGCCCGCCGCGATGGTGAACGACGTCGACCGAAGGCGCTCCTCGACGAAGGTGCCCTGGGCGAGCCCGCCGACGTCTTCGCGGGCCAGACCGGCACGACCGAGCACCCGCATGGCCACGTCGGTGATCCGCTGGTACAGCTCGGAGTAGTAGACCTTCACGACCGACCCCCCCGGACCGGGGACGCCGTGGCGAGCGGCCTGGGCGAGGTTCCGCTTGGTCATGGCCCACAGGGCGTCCATCTCGGCCTGGAGCCGGCCGACCTCGCGCCGCAGGGCCACGTCGTCCCACGCCGTGGCGCTGCGTCGGGTGACCTTCTTGGCGAGGGCCACCAGCTCGGTCAACAACCGATCGGTCTCGACGAGGTCGGAGATGAAGCCGGTGCCGCGCTCGAAGCCGAACGTCACCATGGCGATCCGCCATCCGTCGTTCTCGGCACCCACCCTGTTGGCGACCGGGACGCGGGCCTCGTCGAAGAACACCTCCGAGAACTCGCTCGAGCCGACGATGGTGGTGATCTCGCGGATCTCGATGCCCGGGGTGTCCATCGGGAACATGAGCCAGGTGATGCCCTTGTGCTTGGACACGTCGGGGTCGGTGCGGACCAGCAGCTCGCACCAGTCGGCCACCTGGGCGAACGACGTCCAGATCTTCTGGCCGGTGATCACGTACTCGTCGCCGTCGCGCACGGCCTTGCACTGCAGCGACGCCAGGTCGGAGCCGGCGTTGGGCTCGGAGAAGCCCTGGCACCAGACCTCCTCGCCCTTGAGGATCGCCGGCAGGTGCGCCGCCTTCTGCTCGTCGCTCGCCTCGTACATGAGCGTCGGGCCGGCGTGGAGCATGCCCACGAAGTTCACGCCGATGTAGGGCGCGCCGGCCCGGGTGGTCTCCTCGAGGTAGATGAGCTGCTCGGTGAGGGTGGCGCCCCGGCCGCCGTACTCGGTCGGCCAGTTGATGCCGGCGTAGCCGGCGTCGAACAGCATGCGCTGCCACCCGGTGTCCCACTCGCGGCGGGCCGGCCAGTCGTGCGGTCCCGGCTTGGGGGGCAGGGTGGGCAGGACGTCACCCAACCACTCGCGCAGCTCCTTGCGGAACTGCTCCTCGGCGTCGGTGTAGCGCAGGTCCACGTGGCGGGGCTCCCTGGGGCACGAGCGGAATCTGACGCCACGTTGGATCGCGGTCCCGGGCGCGGCGTAACCGGGGACGCCGCGCCGGGACCACGCCGTGCTCAGGTGTGGAGGCGCACGATCGAGCCGGTCACGCCCTCACAGGGGTTCGGGTTGGCCGGGTCGCCGCTCGGTCCCGTCGTGAAGCTCGGGCACACGCTGTTGTTCGCCACGAACACCGTGCCGTCGCGACCCAGCGCCACACCGGCCGGGAAGTTGAAGGTCCCGGGCGGACGGACCCAGCTCATCGCCATCGACCGCAGGAGACCTTCACCAGGCTGCCGGCGAAGATGTCGCTGATGTAGACGTTGCCCTTGCCGTCGGCGGCGCACCCGCCGGCGGCGACCAGGTGCGCGCCGTCCGGTGACGTGAGGGAGGCCGCCTGCACCGTGAGGCTCGTGCCGTCGACGACGAACACGCGACCGTTCAGGTCGGCCACGACCACGGAGCGCCCGGACGGCGCCACGCAGGTGGGCACGGCGTCATAGGCGTTCGGCTTCGCCACGTCCACGGGTTGCGGGAGGGCGGCCACGACCCGAGGTGCGCCGTTCTGGGGCACCCACGTCAACGTGTTCGAGCCGCCGTCGACCATGTAGGTGCCACCGGGCGCGTCGGCGAGCCCGTAGGGGTTGGCGTCGCCCGGCTGGAAGTCGGGGTTGTCCTTCCAACCGTCCTGGTAGGCGGGGTCACCGGCACCGATGGTGGCCTTGTTGGCGACGGTCCAGTCGTAGTTGAGCGCGCCGACGTCCTGCTTCCGCTGGTAGCCACCCGACGGCACGCCGCGCAGCAGGTGGCCCAGCTGGGCCTGCGCAGCCGCCAACGCCGCCGCGCAGTCGCCGCTGACACAGGAGCCCAACGGCGGCAGCGCCTTGTCGTTGGCGCCCATCAGCCCGTACACCTGGTTGCCCTTCACCGCGACGCCGGTCGGGCCGATGGCGAACAGCGGCCCGCCCAGCGACAGAGCCCGGTGACGTAGTCCGTGCGCGTGCCGGTGCGCGGATCGGCGCGGCTGAAGCGGCCCGACAGCCCCGCACGTCGGACCTCCTCCCTCGGGCGAGGGCACGTCGAAGCAGGCGTCGCCGGCCTCGCCGCCCTCGGCGACGTAGAGCTTGCCGTCGGCGGACAGGTCCAGGCCGCGCGGGTTGCGCAGCCCGCTGACGACGACGGCGTACGGGCCGCCGGGCGGTGGGTCGTGGTGCGCCCCGTGCCGGAGATCTCCGGCGCTCGCCGGCGTGAGCCACGAGAGCGCGAGCACGCCCGGTAGCAGCAGCAGGACCGCGGCGCGCGACGAAGACGACGTTGTGTCATGAGCTTTCCCCTCCATGCGTGCGCACCGCGCCACACGGTGCGTCAGACGCCGCACGCCCGCTCACGGCCGTCCGGAGCACCCTCCGTCCGGACGTCGGATCTGTCAACCGGCGACGTCCGACCGGCGTCACCTGCGCCGAGCGTGACCGGTCAGCCGGGCGGCGTCGCCACCCGGATCGTGCGGTCGATCACGCCGGCCGAGAAGGCGTGGCAGGTGTCGGCCATCACCTGGCGGGGCACGTCCCGTCCGCTGCCCAGCGCCGGCCAGTCGAGGACGAAGTACCCCATCCCGACGGAGGCGCCGCGCCGGGCCACCCGCACGGCCTCGCGCAGGTCGGCGTCGGCCCCGAGCTCGTCGAGCACCGAGGCGAAGCCGGCGCCGACCGGCGAGGTGCCCACGAAGGGTCCCGCCGACACGATCCAGCCGTCGAGCGGCCACGACAGCACGGGTGCGTCATCGCGCTCGACGGTGAGCAGGTCCGGGGTGACGGTGACCTCGTAGCGCCGCCGCTCGTGGCCCTGGGCCGCCAGCCACACCAGATCGTTGACGTGGACGCAGGTGGCGGCCCGTCCGGCCCGCAGGAGGGCCGACGGCGCCTGTGCCAGGGGCACGCCGACGAGGCGGTCCACCGACGGCAGCGCGCCGGTGCAGGTGGTCCAGGGATGGCGATGGCTGGTGGCGCCCGCCTCGACCACCGCACCGCCGTCGACGACGAGCACCACCTCGAAGCCGTGGAACCAGTCGTCGGCGCGGGTGGTGACCCGCTCGCGGCCGTCGCCGAGCGGGTGGCGCCGGGCCACGACGGTGCGGCGATAGGGCGGCAGCGGATCGCTCACCGCGGCGGGTCGATGATCAACCCGTCGGGGTCGAAGGGCTCGTCGTCGTCGAGCTCGAGCGGTGGCGGCGGCGCCTCCGGGTTGCGGGGCAGCGCGTCGATGACGATGCCGTCGTCGCCGAGCCCGCCGGGCGTCGACCGTCTCCCCGCACCGCCGTGCCCATCGCGTGGAGGCGGCGGGGCGGCGTGAGGACGTCAACACGATGCCGTCGGCGCGCGGCACCGTCGGCGGGCAGCGGGCGACGCGGGCTCGCCCGCCGACGGGACCTCGACGCAGCGCCGCCTGCCCGGCCCTGGCCGAGCTGCTCCGCCGGCACGTCGGCGTTGATGATCGTCGTGCAGACCCGGCACCGGCGGGCGTCGGCGGCGTTCTTGGCCCCGCACTGCGGGCATCGCACCTTCTTGGCCATCGGGCCATTCTGGTCGGCCGCCCCCGTCGGCGCACGGGTGAGCGACGGGTCGGGGAGGGTCAGCGACGAATCAGGGGCGGTCAGGCGCGCGTCGGCGGCGTGTGCACGTCGAAGGTGATCGTCGGCTGCACCAGCGCAGAGTGCGGCTCGGTCCCGGGGGCCACCAGACCCAGCCGCTCGAAGACGGCGAATCGAGCTCGCCGTACGGCGCACGGGTGCGGCTGCAGCGGCTCGTGCCACACCGAGTACCGGCCGATGCCGAGGTCGCCCGATCGCCGGTACCAGCCGACCATCGGATGCGTCAGGACCTCGAGCGTCTCGTCGAGGTCGGCGAACCCGTCGAGACGGGTGAGCGGCGCGCCCCCGTCGACGAGCTCGACCGAGGCGCTCCCCCACCCACCGGTGACCTCGAGGTGCAGTCGGGCGAGGCGGTCGCCCGAGCGGTCGGCGTCGACGCGGATCCGGTCGCGGTGCCACGGCATGTGCCAGGCGAGGCGGGGCAGGGCCACCAGCCGGGAGTCGAGGGAGGTCCCGAAGAACCACACGCCCCGCTCGCCGCGGTGCCGGACGTAGGCGCGGTAGTTCACCTGTCCGCACGACAAGGTGATCCACGGGAAGAAGCGGAAGCGGAAGTCGCGGTCGACGAACGGCACCGCGGACACCAGCGACGCCTCGCCGCCGTCGTCGAAGCGGAAGACGTCCGGCTCGACCGACGGCGGCAGCACGGACGCGAGCCGGGCCGGGTCCACGCGGTAGGTGACCAGGGCGAAGTGGTCGAGCGCGGTGACGGCGTGGCACCACCGCACCAGTGGTCGCGGGGTGCCGCTGAAGGTCACGACGTGGCGCGGGCCCGCAGCTCGAACTTGAGCACCTTGCCCGTGGCGTTGAGCGGCAGCTCGTCGACCACGGCCACCCGGCGGGGCACCTTGTAGTTGGCCATGCGCTCGCGGCACCAGCCGATCACCTCGTCGGGGTCGACGGTGGCGTCGGGCCGGGGCACCACGAAGGCCATGGCGACCTCGCCCATGCGCTCGTCGGGGACGCCGATGACCGCCACCTGGGCGATGCCGTCGTGGGCCAGCATCAGGTTCTCGATCTCGGCGGGGTAGGCGTTGAACCCGCCGACGATGAACATGTCCTTGAGCCGGTCGGTGATGCGCAGGTAGCCCCGCTCGTCCATCACCCCGATGTCGCCGGTGTGCAGCCACCCGTCGGCGTCGATGGTGGCCGCGGTCTCCTCGGGCTCGTCGAAGTAGCCGTGCATCACGTTGTAGCCCCGCACCACGACCTCGCCGGGCTCGCCGCGCGCAACCTCGGCACCGTCGTCGCCGACGCAGCGCACCTCCACGTCGGGGATGGCGCGGCCCGAGGTGGTGGCGATGGTCTCGGGGTCGTCGTCGTAGCGGCACATGGTGGCGATGCCGCAGGCCTCGGTGAGCCCGTAGCCGGTGATGATCGTCTCGAAGCCGAGCTTCTCGCGCATCTGCACGATGAGCTCGACCGGGATGGCCGCCGCCCCGGTGACGGCCAGCCGCAGCGACGTCATGTCGAAGGTCGCGAGGTCGGGGTGGTGCAGGATCGTCTGGTACAGGGTCGGCGGCCCCGGCAGCATCGTGATCTGCTCGTCGACGACCCGCTGCATCACCTGGGGCACGTCGAAGACGAGCTGGGGGTACAAGGTGGCGCCGGTCATGAGCGAGGCGAGGATGCCCGCCTTGTAGCCGAAGGCGTGGAAGAACGGGTTCACCACGAGGTACCGGTCACCGTGGCGCAGGCCGACGACGGCGGCCCAGTCGCGGAACGCCCGCAGGTTCTGGGCGTGGGCGGTCATGACGCCCTTCGGCTGGCCCGTGGTGCCCGACGTGAACAGGATGTCGGACAGGTCCTCGGGGGCGACCGCCGCGGCCCGCTCGTGCGCCTCGGCGGGGTCGACGTCGCCGCCTCGCTCCAAGAAGGCGCCGAAGGACGACGCCGCCTCGGCGACGGCGCCGCGCAGCACCACGATCTGCTCGAGGGCCGGCAGGCCGCCGATCGGCCGGCCCTCGACCGGACCGCCGGCGGCGGCGCGCAGCAGCTCGACGTAGTCGGTGTCGAGGAAGTCGGTCACCGTGAAGAGCAGTCGGGCGCTGCTCTTGCCGAGCACGTACGCGGCCTCGGCGCCCTTGAAGCGGGTGTTGAGCGGCACGAGCACGCCGCCGGCGGCGTGCAGGCCGAGGGCGGCGACGATCCACTCCCACACGTTCGGCGCCCAGATCGACGCCCGGTCGCCGGGCTGCAGGCCGGCCGCCACCATGGCGCGGGCGGCGTCGAGGACCCGGTCGGCCAGTCCCGCGAAGGTGATGACCGTGTCGCCGTCGACCACGGCGGGGTGGTCGCCGAGGTGGGCCGCCTGGGCGAGCACGAGCTTCGGCGTCGTGCCGAACTCGAGGTCGCCCCGGACACCGGTCTCCATGCTGGGGGCCGCGCTGTCGCTCATGGGCCGTCACCCTATCCCCGGGCCCGTCGTCGTTTCTGACGATCCATCAGGACTCGGTGGCCGCAGCGCGCGTCGTCCGACCCCGGCCGACCACCGGCGGCCACCGTCCGACCACCGCCCTACCATGCGGCGCCATGGCCGACGAGCAGGACGCCGCGGCGCCCACCCGGCCCCCGCGCTCGGGCCCCGACGGCGAGCGCCGACCCGACGAGGAGTACCTCGCCGACTACTACCGCTGGCTCGCCGACGCCGAGTTCCACGACCACGAGCCGCTCTACGAGCGCGTCGCCCACGCCATGGCGGAGGAGCCCGCCCTGCTCGACCGGCTGGCGCCGCTGGCCGAGCCGAAGTTCGTGCCGGTGCTGGTCAACGCCGCCGTGCACGACCTCGTGCTGCGCGAGCCCGACCAGCCCCTCGCGGCCGTGTACCGCACCGGCGACGGTGATCCCTGGCCCGCCTACCGGGCGTTGCTGGTGGAGCGCTTCGACGAGCTGGCCGAGCTGGTGCGCCACCGATCCATCCAGACCAACGAGGTGGGCCGGACCACCGCGGTGGTGCCGGCGCTCGCCGAGGTCCACCGCGCCACCGGGCACCCGCTCGCCCTGGTCGAGCTGGGCCCCTCGGCCGGGCTCAACCTCGTGCCCGATCGGTATTCGGTGACCTATCGAGACCCCGGCGGCCGGCCGGTGGGCCGGGTCGGCCCCGCCGGGTCTCCGGTGCAGCTCACCTGTGCCCTGGTCGGCGCCACCCCCGCGCTCGTCGACCGGCCACCACCGATCGCCTGGCGGGCCGGCCTCGATCGCCGACCGATCGACGTGCGCGACCCCGACGCCCGCCGCTGGCTGCAGGCCTGCCTGTGGCCGAGCGCCCGCGACCGCGCCGAACGGCTCGAGGCGGCGCTGTCGCTCGCCGTCCACGACCCGCCCGACCTGCGCACCGGCGACGCCGTCGCCGACCTGCCCGCCCTGCTCGCCGAGGTGCCGACCGGGCTGCAGGTCGTCGTGGTCGCGACGTGGGTGCTGGCCTACCTGGACGACGACGACCGCCACCGGCTGGCCGCGGTGCTGGCCGGCGCGGGACGGCCCGTCGCCATGATCACCGGCGAGTACCCCGGCGTCGCACCCTGGATCCCCGACGCGCCCCGGCCGGCCAACGCCCCGGTCGGCACCGGGGCCACGCTGGTCGGCCTCGGCAGGTGGGACGGCGACGCGACCGAGGCCCGCGCCCTCGGCTGGATGCAGGCCCACGGGCGCTGGCTCGACTGGTTCGACCCGACCTGACCGACGTGACCGACCTGACCGCCCGGACCGCGCTGACCCGGCCGGACCGACCTGCCCGCTCGGGTCGTCGGCCGAGCGCGCTCGGCCGTCAGCGGTGCGGGGGTGCCACCACACCGGGCCGAGGGGTTCGTACACTGCGGCGAGCCGACGCCGTGCCGAGGGGGGAACCCCGAGCCCGGGCCCGACGTTGGAGAGGGACGGAGCGAACGCCCTTGGCAACCGCCGCTGCGTTTGTTACCGTTTCATGACAGACAACCCGACCGGACGATCCCGCTCAACGAGGAGAAGGATTGCCATGGCTCCTGACGCCGCCAACGACGCCGACGTCGCCGCCCGCCCCGACCCCGCCACCCCGGCCCGGCACCTGCTGTGCGCCTACTCGCCCCGGTGGCTGAGCGGTCCCGTCCCCGCCTGGCGGGGGCTGTGCGCGACGTGGTCGACCGCCGAGGTCGAGCACGACCGCACCCCGGTCGCCGGCTGACCCGCACCCCCGCCCCGCCCCCGCCGGGCGGGCGCCACCACCGCTACGGTGAGCCGCGCCCATGAGCCCGTTCACCCTCCGCCGCACCGCCGCCCGCGTCGTCGTGCTCAACCGCGACGCCCACGTGCTGCTCATCCAGGCCCGCGACCCCGCCGATCCGTCCAAGGGCGAGTGGTGGGAGATCCCGGGCGGCGGCATGGACCCCTCCGAGTCCAGTGCCGACGCGGCCCGCAGGGAGCTGCGGGAGGAGACCGGCATCGTCGACGCCGAGATCGGGCCCTGCGTGTGGACCCAGCACGCCACCTTCACCTTCGGCGGGCTGCACTTCGACCAGTTCGAGCACGTCCACGTCGCCTGGACCGAGGTCGCCCACGAGCACCGACCCCAGGGCCTGGAGTCGCTCGAGGCCCTGGCGTTCCAGGGCCACCGCTGGTGGCCGCTCGACGACCTGCAGGCGAGCGGGGTGCGCACGCTGCCCCACCGGCTCCTCGAGTTCCTGCCCGACCTGGTCGCCGGCACGCTGCCCGTCGAACCCCTCGACATCACCCACGAGGGCGGCTGGACCTGACCGACGGCCCGACGGCGGCACCGTCGCCCCACCCGGCGTGAACGGCGGTTCATTCGACTTGACCCACCGTTCATCGGCGGGGAGACTGCGTTCGTGTTCGAGCTGGAGGGGCGCACCGCACTGGTGACCGGGGCGGGCCAGAACGTCGGCGCGGCCATCGCCCGGCTGCTCGCCGACCACGGCGCAGCCGTGGTGGTGAACGACCTCTTCGCCGAGCGGGCGACCGCCGTGGCCGACCAGATCGCCGGTGAGGGCGGGCGAGCCATCGGCGTGGCGGCCGACGTCACCGACCTCGACGACGTCCGCGAGCTGGTGGCCCGGGCCGAGGCCGAGCTCGGACCGGTCGACGTCCTGGTGAACAACGCCGGCATCCCGCCGAGCACCACCTGGGACCTCGTCCCCTTCCACACGACCAGCCCCGACTCGTGGGACGCCTGGATCGACGTCAACCTCTACGGCGTCCTCAACTGCTGCCACGCCACCGTGGGCGGCATGGTGGACCGGGGGTGGGGGCGGGTCGTCAACATCGTCAGCGACGCCGGCCGCCAGGGCGAGGCCCTCATGGCCACCTACGCCGCGGCCAAGGCCGGGGCCATGGGCTTCACCAAGGCCCTCGCCAAGGAGGTCGCCCCCCACGGGGTGACGGCGAACTCGGTGGCGCTGGGCACGCTCGGCCCGCCCAACGCCGACCCGGCGATCATCGAGCGGCTGGCCCGGGCCTACCCGGTGGGGCGCGTCGGCCGACCCGACGACGTGGCGCCGGCCGTGCTGTACCTCGCCTCCGAGGAGGCGTCGTGGGTCACCGGCCAGACCCTGCCGGTCAACGGCGGGTACTCGACGTCCTGAGCGCCCCGGCCGACCCGTCCCCACCGCCGCCCCGCCGGTAGGGTCCGCGCCGTGCACGCCTCGGGCCGACGGGCCGGCTACGGCATCGACGTCCCCGGACGGGTCGTCGCCGCCACCGTCCTCACCGCCCTGTTCGCGCTGGTGACCGTGTTCGCCGGCAGCGCCGCCGGGCCCCTCGCCGCCCTGGCGCCGCTGCTCGCCTTCCTCGCGGCGGCCGCGTGGCTCGGTCTGCAGGTCTGGGCCAGCCAGGTCGGCAAGCGCACGCTGTGGACCCGCGTGCTCGACGAGCTCGACCTCGCCGGCGACGAGGACGCGCTGGACCTCGGCTGCGGGCGGGGTCTGGTGCTCGTCGAGGTCGCCCGCCGCCTGCCCGACGGCCGCGTCACCGGGGTCGACGTGTGGCGGCCGACCGACCTGTCGGGCAACCACCCGGCGGTGGCGCAGGCCAACGCCGACCTCGAGGGCGTGGGCGAGCGGGTCGAGCTGCGCCACGCCGACCTCACCGCTCCCCTGCCGTTCGCCGACGGCTCCTTCGACCTCGTGACCGGCGGTCTCGTCCTGCGGGCCCTGCCCGACGACACCGCTCGGTCCACCGCCCTGGGCGAGGCGGTGCGGGTGCTGCGGCCCGGCGGGCGGGCCGTCTTCGTCGACAGCGCCCACACCGAGGCCTGCGCCGACGAGCTGCGACGGGTCGGCCTCGTCGACGTGACGCAGTCGGGCCGACAGCTCGGCGTCTTCCCACCGGGCCGGGTGGTGTCCGGCACCCGCCCGGTCGCCGCGGCGTAGCCTCGTCCCAGCGCCCGCACCGCTGCGGCGCCGACCGGACCCGGAGCGCACCCATGGCCGACCTGCCGCCGACCACCTTCGACCAGCGGGGGCCCGACGAGGACCCCGACGACGAGCCCGGCGGCGACTACGACCTCGAGATCGTCGACACCGACGGCGACGGACGGCCCGACACCATCGTGCGCACCCTGGTCGAGGGCGTCGACACCGACGGCGACGGCATGAACGACGTCGTGGTCGTGCACCGCGAGTCGCTCATCGACACCGACGGCGACGGCCACCCCGACGTGCTCGAGCGGTCGACGACCACGATCGGCGACGCCCGCGGCGATGGCGGCCTCGACGTCGACGAGCGCGTCGAGCACGTCGCGCTCGACGCGGCCGGTGGCTTCCGCGTGGGCCCGCTCCAGCACGCGTCGGTCAACGTGGCCGACGTGGGCGCCGCCCTCGGCTTCTACGTCGGCGTGCTCGGCCTGCGGCCCATCGACCGGCCCGACATCGGTGTGAGCGGCGCCTGGCTGGCGACGACCAACGGCCTGCATGTGCACCTCGTCGAGTCGGCCGGCTGGCGGGGCGACCCCGGCTACCACCTCGCCTTCACGGTCGACGACATCGACGGCGCGGTCGACGCCCTGCGCGCCGCCGGCGTCGACACCCCGGACTGGTTCGACATCGGCGCCGGCCGGCAGGTGTTCGTGACCGACCCGTCGGGCAACGTCATCGAGCTGAACCAGCCGACCGGCTGAACGGCGAGCGCCCGCTGGGGGTGCCCGCGACGCCGAGCGCGGCCGGGCCCGTCGAGCGCCTCGACCGCCTACGCCAGCGCCATCGCCCGGTCGAGGCTCGGCTGGATCTCGTCGAGGGCCGGCTCGACGGCGTCGGGGCCGTCGGCGAAGAACAGCGCCGTGACCTGGTCGACGCCGGCCTCGGCGAACTGCTCGACCATCTCGGGGCTGATGCCGTTGAAGTAGGGGCTGGCGGTGATCGTCAGGTCGTCGCGGGTGCGGCCCTGCTCGGCGAGGAACCCGTCGAGGCGGGCCAACGGCTCGACCACCTGGTCGGGCAGGCGGTTGAAGGTGTGCCACCCCTGCCCGACCCGGGCCGTCCGGCGCATGGCGGCGTCGCTCTCGCCGCCGAAGACCAGCGGCGGGTGGGGCTGCTGCACCGGCTTGGGGAACATCGAGCACGGCGGGAGGTCGTACAGCTCGCCGTGGAACTCCGACGGGTCGGTGGTCCACAGCGCCTTGAGCACCTCGACGTACTCGTCGGTGCGCCGGCCCCGGTTGGGCCACGGCACGTTGACGGCGGCGAACTCCTCGCGCAGCCAGCCCACGCCGATGCCGAAGTCGAAGCGTCCCCCGGAGAGGTAGTCGAGGTTGGCCGCCTCCTTGGCGGTGTACACGGGGTTGCGCTGGGGCAGCAGGACGATGCCGGTGGCGAGTCGCACCGTGGTGGTGTGGGCGGCGAGGAACGACAGCGACGTGAACGGCTCGAGCATCCCCGAGCCCGGCATCTGCGGGATCTTGCCGTCCGCGGCGTACGGGTACTGCGACTCGTACTCGTCGAACAGCACCACGTGCTCGGGCACCCAGATCGAGGCGATCCCCCGCTCCTCGGCGGCGCGGCCGAGGGCGGCGAGCATCTCCGGTGACGCGTAGGGGTTGGCGAGGGCGACGAAGAGGCCGAGCTGCATGGGCGCCGAGCGTAATCCCGGCGACCGACCACCCGGCCCGGCGTCGTCGCCGGTCCTGGCGACGACGCTCAGCCGACCACCACGATGGTCGTGGTCGCGGCGGCCGCGTCGCCGCCGCAGCGCACGGTCACCGGGTGCGGGCCGGGCTCGGCGGCCGGCGAGGCCGTCACCGACACGGTGAAGGCGCCGACCTGGTCGGTGGCGAACAGGCCGGCGGAGGCCAGGGCGGGCGACGACACCGAGCCGCTGGTCTGGTGGGCGCAGGAGCCCGACACCACCACGGCGGCACCGGGGGTGGCGGAGCCCGCCACCTCGGCCCGGGCGGTGCCCACCTCGGCCCCGGCGGGCAGCACGGCGATGGCCGCCGAGGCGGCGAGCGCCACGCTGGCGCCCACCAGCATCCGGCGGGCGGTCGACGGATCGGACATCGGGCGATCGGCGGTGCTGCGCATGCACGTCCTGACCACCGACGAGCCCCGCGCTTACGCGGCCCCCTCACCTCCGAGCGTCGGCGGCGGCGGACGCCACCCGACGCCGCGACCCGGCCCGGCGCCAACCCCGGGCGGCCGGCGGCCGGCGGGACGTCCCGGGGTGGCCGGCCCGGGGTGGCCGGCCCGGACCGCCGCGGCGAGGCAGATCAGTCGCCGCGGCCCTGGCTGGCCGCCGTTGACCACTTCGTGCGCTCGTCCTGGTCGAGCGTGGCCTCGGGCCGCACCGACAGCAGGCTGACCTTGGTGCCCCTCGGCGCCGTCACCGCGGTGACCACCGCGTGTGCGGCGGCCTCGGCCGGGATGTAGTTGAAGTCCTCCCGGATGCCGAGGCGCTCCCACGCCTGCATGAAGCCGATCATGTCCTCGTCGGTCCAACCGGTGTTGAACTCGCTGACCGTCGGTCCGAGCCGCACGATCGTCGACCGGATCCCCGTGCCGGCCAGCTCGACGTCGAGGCCGGCGGCCAGGTACTCGACCGCCGCCTTGGTGGCGCCGTAGGTCAGCATGTGCGGGTAGGGCTTGTGCACCGAGTCGGACGTGATGAAGACCAGGTCGCCATCGGTGCCGGCGCGCAGCATGTCGGCCGCGGCCCGGCGCGTGCAGTAGAGGACGCCGAGCAGGTTGGTGTCCACCGCCGCCCGGAGGCGATCGACGGTGGTCTCGGCGATGGCCCCGAGATAGCCCAGGCCGGCGTTGTTCACCAGCACGGTGGCGGGGCCCCCGGCGGCCGAGCCGACGGCGTCGAAGAAGCGGTCGACCGCATCGGGATCGGTGACGTCGAGCGGGTGCACGATCGGGGTGCCCCCCGCCGCCGTGACCTCGGCCGCCGTCTCGTCGAGCCGGTCGACCCGACGGGCCCCGAGGGCGACGGTCCAGCCGATCGACCCGAGCGCCACCGCGATGGCACGGCCGACCCCGGCCGACGCGCCGGTGACGGCGGCGACGCGCGGCTCGCGCTCGCTGTCCGTCCCCCAGGAGCCCCCACTCGCCGGCGCCATCTGCCCTCCCCCGGTCGCCCCGACCTTGATCGCCGGTTCCACTCGATTGAACGAGCGTTCACACTACTGCAGGTCCGCCGTGGTGGCGACCACGGCGAATCGGTGGCCCGACGCCCCGATGCCCCGATGCCCCCGCGCCTCGACGCCTCGACGGCCTTCCGGCCTGCGGGGCTACCGGGTGAGCAGCAGCGACCCGGCGATGGGACCGCCGCCGGCGGTGACGACCGCGACCTCGGCACCGTCGACCTGACGTCCGTCGGCCTCGCCCCGCAGCTGTCGGCACGCCTCCTCCAGCAGGCCCCAGGCGTGGAGCCGCCCACCGCTCAACTGGCCGCCCGACGTGTTGGCGGGCAGCTCGCCGCCCAGCGCGATGCGGCGGCCGCCCTCGACGAACGGACCGGCCTCGCCGTGGCCGCACACGCCGAGCGCCTCGAGCCAGTACAGGGCGAGGAAGGTGAAGCCGTCGTAGACCTGGGCCACGTCGAGGTCGGACGGCGTGAGCTCCGTGCGGGCCCACATGGTGGCCGCGGCCCCGTGGGCGGCCATGGTGGTGAGGTCGGGCCACTGGTCCCACGACGGCGGGAACCCGACGCCGGCGCCCACGGCCTCGAAGCGCACCGGCGCGGCTCGGAGGTCGTCGAGGGTGTCGACCGCCGACACGACGATGGCCACGGCACCGTCGACCGGGACGTCGCAGTCGAACAGGTGCAGCGGCGTCGAGATCGGCCGGGCGCTCAGGTACGCCTCCATCGTGAGCGGCTCGGTGGCCACCGCCCAGGGGGCCAGCGCCGCGTGGGCCCGATCGGTGATGGCGACGGCTCCCAGCTGCTCCCGGGTGGTGCCGAACCGGTGCATGTGGGCGGTGGCGTAGGGCGCCAGCCAGTTCGCCGGGCTCATGGCGTCGAACGGGACGAGCCAGCCGAACGGCCCACCCACCGGCTGGGCGGGCGGTGGTGCCACCACGCCCTCGCGCAGCAGGGCCGTGGCGGTCGACTCGGTCGAGGCGCGATAGACGAGGGCGTGGCGGCACAGCCCGCCGGCCACCGCGTGGACCGCGTCGATCACCGGCTGCAGCTGGCCCGCCCCCTGGGCCCCACCCCGCTGCCATCCCAGCTCGAGCCCCAGCGCGACGGCCAGCTCGTCGGTGCCCGGGCCGGCGTAGCCCGGTGGGCCGACCCCGCCTCCCGGGTACGTCGCGATGCCGTCGATGTCACCCGGCTCGAGGCCGGCGTCGCGGATCGCGCCGAGCGAGGCCTCCACCGCCAGGTCGAGGCCGGACCGCCGCAGCACCTTGCCCACCGCCGAGCGGGCCACGCCCGAGATGAGGGCGCCGTCCTCGGGCTTGGCGATGCGGCGGCGGGGCTCGAAGGTGAACCGGCCCGGCTCGGTGTGGTGCCGGGCGACGACCTCGTCGAGCGCCTCGGCCACCGGCTGCATCCAGTCGTCGTCGACGACCTCGAAGCCGATGCGCACCCGGCGGCCGATCGCGGCCGTGGCCGGATCGCCGTCGAGGCGCAGGGTCAGGCGGACACCCGGCGCCCCGTCGGGCTCGACGAGCACGATGGCGTAGGGCACCTCCAGGCCGGGCCGCATCGGCTGGTGGTTGACCGTGAAGCTGTCGACGGTTCCCACCGGCTCGACGTCCACCCACTCGACGCCCGTGGTGTGGCACAGCGGGCACACCGGCGCCGGCGGGTGCACGAACCGGCCGCACGCGCCGCAGCGCGCCAGGGCGAGGCGACCCTCGCGGGCCGCGTCCCAGAAGGGGGCGTTGTCGGGGGTCAGCTCGGGACGGGCGGGACCGGCGGGCATCGGGGAGCCTCCAGGGGCGCAGTGCGGCGGTCGCGGTCAGGTCGACGTCGTGGGCGGCAACGGCGACGCTCCACCGCTGCCGGGACCGATCTTCGCCTTGCAGGCGTCGATGACCGGCTTGAACACGGGGTCGTTCGCCAGCTGCTCGCCGCGGCGGGCCCGCTCCTCGAGCGCGAGGTAGCGATCGAAGGGCACGGTCGCCCGCAGCTCGTCGAACACGCACTGGCAGTAGTCCTCGCTGGCCGCGCCGTTCTGCGTGCACTGGCGCACGAACTGCCGCTCGATGATCCGGCTGTAGCCCGTCTCCGACGACCCGGGCGCGTCGGTCGACGACGGCGGGGGCGCCGTCGAGGTGGTGGTGGTGGTCGACGGCGCGGTGGACACCGTCGTGGACGAACCCGACGCCGCCTCGCCCGATGACCGGGTGAGCACCACGGCGACGACGGCGCCGACCAGCACGACCACCACGAAGGCGGCGATGCCCACCAGCAGACCGGTGCGCCGGGTGCCGGCGGCCGCCGGCGTCTCGGCCGGGGCCCCGCCCGAGGACGGCAGCGGAGCCGGCGGTGGGGCCGCGGGCGGCGCGTACGCGGGCACCGGCGGACCGGGCGGCGCGTACGCCGCGGCGGGGACGACCGGCGCGCCCGGGACCGGCGACGCCGGCTCGCCGGGCATCGGCGGGGCCGGGGGCGCCGGGGGCGGGACCGCCGACGACACGGCCGGCTGGGGCTCCGACGGGGGCAGCGGGCTGCTCGGAGCCGGTGCGGTCAGGTCGGGCGACGGCGGCGCCGCGGCCACGAAGCTGATGTGCTCGCCGGCGTCGGCGGCCTGCTCCACCCGGGCGTCGGCGGGGACGGTGAGCTTGCCGCCCTCGAGCCCGAGCGAGGCGCGGGCCGCCTGCAGCTGGCGGCCGAGCTCGACGGCCGAGGCCTGCCGTTCCGCGGGCTCCTTGGCCATGGCCTGCTCGACGACCCGGCACACCGCGTCGGGCACGCCCCGGGGCCGCAGGTCCGGCGGCGGCTCGGTCAGGATGCGCCGCAGCATCGGCACCATCGACTCGTCGCCCTCGGCCTCGAACGCCGGCCGGCCGGCGAGCAGCTCGTAGAGGGTCGACCCGAGCGAGTAGACGTCGGCCTGCCGGTCGGGCCGCTGGCCGTCGAGCACCTCGGGCGGCGCGTGCGACATGGACGCCGTGACCACGCCGCTGCGGGTCTCGTGGCCGCCGGAGATGCGGGCGATGCCGAAGTCGGTGAGCTGGGCGTCCCCGTAGGGCGACATCAGCACGTTGCCGGGCTTGATGTCTCGGTGGATGATCCCGGCGCGGTGGGCGGTCTCGAGCGCGCCGGCGAGGTGCACGCCGATGAGGGTGGTCTCCTGCCACGGCAGCGGGCCCGACGCCTTCAGCCGCTGGGCGAGGGAGCCGCCGGGCAGGTAGGCCATCACGAGGTAGGGCCGGCTCGAGCCGGTGAAGCCGGCGCCGTAGACGGTGACGATGTTGGGGTGCTCCGAGAGCGAGCCCATGGCCTGGCACTCGCGCTCGAACCGCTCGCGCGCCACGTCGTCGAGGTTCAGGGCGGCGAGCACCTTGACCGCGACCGTGCGCCGGAACGCCGGCTGCTGGGCCATGTAGACGGTGGCGAAGCCGCCCACGCCGATCTCGGTCGCACCCTCCAAGCCCTCGATGCCGAGGTCGTGCGCTCCGGCTTCCGACACGGGTGGGGAGTCTAGGACCCGCTCACCTGGGGTCGGGGCCGGGCGAGGGGGCGACGTCGCGTGCCGCGGCCGGTCCGCGGGATCCCACCTCCCCGGCAGCCCGGCGCCCCGTTGCGTACGGTGGGTCGCCGCGGCGAGCCGAGGGGGTCGGAGATGACGGACGAGGCCATCAGCAGCGGGACGGGGACGGCCGACGATCCCTGGCGGTTGCAGACGCCGCCGCTGTCGTCGGACTACACGATGCACCGCGACACCCGCGACGGCGTCGAGGTCATCGTGTGCACGGTCGGCAAGACCGTGCTGCTGTACGACGCCCGCTGCATCGACGACCTGCACGCCTGGCTCGTCGAGCAGGGCGACTGGGTGCCCCTGGGCAGCGCCGACGAGCAGAAGGACGCCAAGCCGGGGACCGTCGAGGCCTGGGGCCGATCCGCCGACAACCCGATCGGCGGGTGGTACGGCCTCAAGAAGGGGCTCCGTGGCCGCTTCGGCATGTACGTGCCCCCGCTCCTCGAGCACCTCGGCCTCGCCGAGGTCGAGCACAACGCCCGCAACAACCGCATGCGCGCCACCTGACCTCGCGTCGGAGCAGTCCGCCCACGCCTCGGTCGGCGCGCCTGGCCGGAGCCCGAGACCTCGACGGCGACCACCGCGTCGACTGGCGTCGGGACCGATCCCCGGTGCAGGGAACCACCCGTGCGGTCCACGCTGGTCGGCGTCGCTGTCACACCCCCTCGTCAGGATGGGGGCATGGTTGGCGTGCTGGTGCGGCCCGAGCCGGTGGAGCGCCTGGGGGTCGACTGGGTGGTCGGTCTGGTGCGGTCGGCGTTGGAAGACGACGCGTCGGCTGCCTCCGACGACGAGCTGTGTGGCGAGGTTCGAGCGATCGAGGCGATGCGGTCGGTGCTCGACGCCGCCGAGGCCCGCCGCCTGGCCGAGCTGGACCGCCGCGACGTGACGATGCGCCACCACGGCCTGGCCACCGACCGGTGGCTGGCCCGCGCCGCAGGACTGTCGCGGCGCACCGCTCGGGCCCGGGCGGCGACCGCGGCGAAGCTGGCGAAGGGCTTCGGCGGGTTGATCGACGCGGTGGACGAGGGGCGGATCTCCTTCGACCACGCCAAGGCCGTGGCCGACGTGGCCAACCCCCGCAACCACGACGGGCTGGTCCAGCTGCAGCACGACCTGGTCGACGCCGCGGACCACACCGTGTTCGAACGGTGGCGCCACGAGCTGTCGGGCATCGCCGAGCTGCTCGACGACGACGGCGGCCACGACCCCACCGGCGACGACCCCCGAACCGGCCTGACCGTGTCACCGATCCTGGACAACGCGGTGGACCTGGCCGGCACCCTGGTCGGCCTGGACGCCGCCGAGGTCGCCGCCACCATCGACGCGGTCGCCGACGAGCTGGCCCGCCAGGCCCGCGCCGACCACAACCGCAGCCCCGAGCTGGCCGTGCCGTCGCGGCGGGTGCTGCGGGCCAAGGCCCTCGTCGAGATCTGCCGGCGCGCCCGCGCCCACCGCCGCTCGGTCTCCGCCCCGGCACGACCCGAGGTGGTGCTGGTCACCGCCGCGTCGGACCCGCTGGCCGAGGTGACCACCACCGACGGCGCGCCCCTCGCCGACGCCACGATGCGCCGGCTGATCTGCGACGCCGACTGGTACACCGTCGTGGTCGACTCGTTGGGCACCCCCCTCGACCACGGCCGCCTCCAGCGCTTCGCCACCGCCGCCCAGCGCCGCGCCCTGCTCACCCGCGACGGTGGCTGCGTGTTCCCCGGCTGCGACGCCCCCTGGCCCTGGATCCAAGCCCACCACCTCGACGACTTCGACCACGGCGGCCGCACCGACCTGGTGCGCCTCGCCGCCGTGTGCACCAGCGCCCACCACAACCTCGCCCACACCCCCGGCTGGCACCTGCACGCCACCGACGACGGCTGGTGCTGGTGGACCACCCCCACCGGCCAGTCGTTCTGGGGTCAACGCCACGGCCGCCAACGCACCGGCCCCACCCCCGAGCACCCCCACTGGGACCCCGACGCCCCCGTCCCCACCATCGACCTGCGCACTGGCGCAGCCACGCTGGTGAACCACGGTCCACTCGAGCTCCGTGCGCCCCGACACGACCCACCCCTGGCCTGCCACGACGGGATCGCCGTCACCCTCCAGCGGATCGAACCTCCCCGGCTCCTGACCCAGAACGCCCGTGTGCTCCCGACACGATCCACGAGCCAGCTTCCCCGGCGTCGGTCAGACCGGCGCGGGTGCGGACCGGTCGCCGCGTCGTTCGCGAAGGAACGCAGGTGGCGGCCCTACTCGCCGTCGCGATCGCCGCCGTCGAGGCAACGACGGCCTGCCGATCTGCCGACCTGCCGACCTGACCGACCTGCCTGGCGAAGCTCGTCATCCGTGCACCCGGGCAACGAAGCCCCCTGCGCCGACCAGCAGCTCGACCCCCACGGCACGGGGGTGTGACTCGGACCGGAGGCCAGGATCACTCGTACTGGTCGAGCATGAGGTGGGCCGCCGACGCCAGCTCGTCGCCGGCCTCGCCGATGCCGACCCAGCCATTGACCCACCCCATCAGCGACGAGAACCACACGTGGCCGAGGGCCCGGCTGATCCGATCCCGCACCGCGGCCGGGAAGTCGTCGGGGTAGGCGCGGGCCTGGATGCGGAACATCACCGAGGACACGTCCTCCTGGCACTGCGACACCTGCGGGTCGCCGGTCGACAGGGCTCGCACGACGGCCGACGACAGCAGCGGCTCCTTCTCCATGGCGCGCGTGGCCCGCCGCAGGATGTCGACCACTCGGTCGGCGGTCGACTCGCCCTTGGGCGGCCGGACGTTCACCCGCTGCTCGAGGTCGGTGGCCCACTCGACGAGCGCGGCGGCCAACAGGTGATCCTTGCCCGAGAAGTAGCGGTACAGCGTGCCCAGGGCGATGTCGGCTCGGTGGGCGACGTCGCGCATCTGGACGGCGTCGTAGCCGCCCTCGGCCCCGAGCTCGAGCGCGGCCCGGATCGCCCGCTCGCGCCGTGCTGCCTGGCTCTTGGTCAGCTGGTCGCCGGCCGTCTCGGTCATCACCCACTCCCCGATCGCACGCTAGCCCGTGACCTTCGGCTCACCGGGGAGTCCGAGGACCCGCTCGCCGATGATGTTGCGCTGCACCTCGCTGGAGCCACCGGCGATGGTCAGCGACGGCGCGAACAGGAACCGCTGGGTGAAGTAGCCCGGCCAGTCAGCACGTGCGTCGACCATGCCGGCCGGCCCCTCCAGCTCGAGGGCCAGCGCCCCGACCCGCTTCACGTGCTCGGTGAAGAACAGCTTGACGACCGACGACTCGGGTCCGGGCTCGCGGCCCTGCCGGATCGCCGTCTGCACCCGCAGGGCGAGGAAGCCCACGATGCGGGTGCGCACGATCGCCGCCGCCAGCTCGTCGCGCACGACCGGGTCGTCGAGGCGATCGTGGGCAGCAGCCAGCGCGAGCAGACCTTCGGTGTCGAGCGTCGTCGGTGCCGTGCCGATCATCGCCCGCTCGTTCGACAGCGTGTGCATGGCGGCCCGCCAGCCGTCGTTCACCCGGTCGAGCCCACCGAGCACCTGCTCCGCAGGGAGGCGCACGTCGTCGAGGAACACCTCGCTGAAGTGCGCCTCGCCGGTCATCTGCCGCAGTGGGCGGATCTCGATGCCGGGGCTGGCCATGTCGACGAGGAAGTAGGTGATCCCTCGGTGCCTGGGCGCGTCGGGGTCGGTGCGGGCCAGCAGGATCGCCCAGTTGCTCCACGTCGAGTTCGACGTCCACACCTTCTGCCCGTTCACCACCCACTCGTCCCCGTCGAGCACGGCTCGGGTGGACAGGGCGGCGAGGTCGGAGCCGGCGCCCGGCTCGGAGAACAGCTGGCACCACAGCTCGTCGCCCCGCAGCATCGCCTCGACGTGACGGCGCCGCTGCGCCTCGGTGCCGAACGCCAGCAACGCCGGACCCACCATGGTGTGGGCGACCATGAACGCCCCGTTGGTCACGCCGAAGCGGTCCATCTCCTCGGCGAAGATGAGCTCCTCGACGACGGTGCCGCCCCGACCCCCGTACTCGGTGGGGTACGAGATCCCGGCCCAGCCCCCGTCGAACAGCGTGCGCTGCCACTTCACGCAGCGGGCGATCAGCTCGTCCCAGTCGGCCCCGGGGTCGAAGAACGCCCGGGAGACGTCGTCGGGGTGACCCTTCGGGACTGCGTGCTCGGTGAGCCACGCCCTCGCCTCGGCGCGGAAGGCGGCCTCGGCCGGGGTGTCGTCGAAGTCCACGGCAGAACTGTAACCGGTTCTAGTTCTGGGGGCCCGGTCCGACCACCGGCGCTGCGCGAGCGCGCGGGTAGGGTCGTCCGATGTCCGACGCCGACCGCCGCGCGCCGACCAAGGGACGGATGGTCGGGCGAGGGCTGGTGCACCACTGCCCGGTGTGCGGGCAGGGCCACCTCTTCCGGCGGTGGTTCACGATGGCCGAGCGCTGCCCCCGCTGTGGCCTGCGCTTCCGGCGTGAGTCGGGAGCGATGACCGGCGACATCGGCATCAACACCATCGTCACCTTCGGGGTGCTGCTGGTGACGATGCTGGCCTTCTTCCTGGCCACCTGGCCCGAGCTCGCCGTGGCGCCGATGCTCGTGACCTGCGTCGCCATCGTGGTGGTCGTGCCCGTCGCCTTCTACCCGTCGTCGAAGACCCTGTGGCTGGCGTTCGACCTGCTGTTCAACCCCTTGCGACCGGGCGAGGTGCTGCCCGGCTATGGCCCTCAGCCCGAGGGGACCAGCGGCAACGGCCACGGCCCCCACGCGTCGACCACCCCCGGCTGACCAGAGCCCGACCACGAGGACCCGAGCATGCACCCGCGCCTGTCGGTCAGCGAGATCTCCAGCTACCGGTACGACCTCGACGAGGACCTCGCGTTCTGGGCGGAGGCGGGCATCACCAGGGTCGGGGTCTCCTGGCGAAGCTGCAGGCCACCGGCGACCCGCTCGCCGCCGTGGACCGGGTCCACGCCGCCGGCGTGCACGTCGCCAACCTCCTGGCCCCGGGGCCGTTCCGGCTCGACCGTCCCGAGGAGTGGTCGGCGCAGCGGCAGCAGGCCGACGTGCTGATGGACGTGGCGCTCGCCCTGCGGCCCGAGGTCGTGATCATGACGACCGGACCAGCCGGCGTCCTGCCGTGGGAGCGCGCCGCCGACGCCTTCGCCGAGATCACCCGCGGCATCGTGGCCGAGGCCGACCGGGAGGGCCTGCTGTTCGCCATCGAGCCCACCCACGCGCTGCGCGCCGACGTCGGGTTCGTGCACACGCTGCGCGACGCGATGGAGCTCGGCTTCCGCGTCGACATGGGCGTGTGCCTCGAGGTGCAGTCCTGCTGGGCCGAGCGCAACCTGGCCGGCACCATCACCGCCGGCGTCGACGCCATCGTCGCCGTGCAGGTGAGCGACTACGCCATCGGCACCCACTGCACGCCCGACCGACGCGTGCCGGGTGACGGCGACCTGCCCATCGAGCGCATCGTGCGCCTGCTGGAGGACGCCGGCTACGAAGGCACCTACGACCTCGAGATCATCGGCCCCCGCATCGAGGAGGAGGGCTACCCGTCGGCGGTGGCCCGCAGCCTCGCCTGGATGACCGACCTGCTCACCGAGCTCGAGCGCGGTCCCGAGGACGAGGACGACGCGACCGAGGCCGACGAGGACCGGGACCGCGACGACGACCGCACTCGTGACGAGGCCGGCGCACACGACGAGGTCCACGAGCGCGACCGCGGCACCCACGAGGGGGACGGGACCGACGGGTGAGGTCGCCCGCCGCGGCTACGCCGGGCCGCCCAGGCGGGCCAGGTAGTCGTCACGCAGCCGCCGCTTGACCACCTTCCCGTTGGGGTCGCGCGGCAGCTCGCCGACCAGCTCGACGTCGCGGGGCTTCTTGTAGCCGGCGAGGCGGTCGGCCACCCAGGCCACGACGTCGTCGGCGGTGAGCTCGGCTCCCTCGACCGGCTCGACGACCGCGACCAGCGATTCGCCCCACTGCTCGTCGGGCACCCCGAACACGCAGCAGTCGGCCACGTCGGGGCACTCGTACAGGACGTTCTCGATCTCACGGGGGTAGATGTTCACGCCGCCCGAGATCACCATGTCGGCCTTGCGGTCGGTGATGAAGAGGTAGCCGTCCTCGTCGAGGTAGCCCATGTCGCCCACCGAGAACCAGCCGTCGGCGTCGAAGGTCTCGGCGGTCTTGGCCGGGTCGCGGTGGTAGGCGAAGCTCGACCCGGAGGTGCGCACCCACAGCACCCCGGGTTCGCCGGGCGGCAGGGCCTGGCCCGACTCGTCGCGGATCTGCAGCTCGTTGCCGGGGTACGGGCGGCCCACCGAACCCGGCTTGCGCAGCCACTCGTCGGGCGAGATCGAGGTGCCGCCGCCCTCGGACGCGCCGTAGTACTCCCACACCGTGCCGGGCGGGAACACCTCGGTCATGACCCGCCGCTTGACCGGGACGGGGCAGGGCGCGGCCGCGTGCAGCACCACCCGCAGCGAGGAGAGGTCGTAGCGACGGCGGACGTCGTCGTCGAGCTCGAGGATGCGGATGAAGTTGGCCGGCACCAGGTGGGTGATGGTGACCCGGTGCTGCTCCACCAGTCGCAGGAACGCCTCGCTGTCCCAGCGCCGCATGATGACCGTGGTGCCGCCGACGGCCAGGTGCACCTGGGCCCAGATCGCCGGGCCGGCGTGGTAGGCGGGCCCGACCAGCAGGTAGGTGTCGGCGGGGCCGATGTCCCAGCGCGCGCCCATCATCGCCACGCCCGACGCCCTCCGGCGGAAGTCGCCCTCACCGATGGCGACGCCCTTGGGCCGACCCGTGGTCCCGGAGGTGTACAGCATCGTGGTGGGCCACCCGTCGCCGCCCGCCGGCACGACGTCGACGCCGTCGGGGACCGCGGCCAGGGTGGCGTCGTAGTCGCGCTCGCCGGCGGCGCCGGCGAGCGCGGCGCCCACCACCAGCCGGGGCACGTCGGCCACCGACGCCAGGGCATCGAGGAGGTCGGCGTGCACCACGACGGCCACCGCGTCGCTGTCCCGGACGACGTAGCCCGCCTCGTCGGCCTTGAAGTGGACGTTCACCGGCACGGCGACCGCGCCGACGCGGCCGATCCCGTGCACCGCCTCGAAGAACTCGATGCCGTTGGGCACCAGCACCGCCACGCGGTCGCCCGCCCCCTCGGCCACCCCGAGCGAGCGCAGGGCCTGCGCCACCCGCCGGGCCCGGTCGTCGAGCTCGGCGAAGGTGCGCCGCTCGTCGTCGCACACGAGCGCGACCGCCTCGGGTCGCAGTCGGGCCTGGGCGACGACCCCGTGCTCGGGCGGGGGTTCGGCGACACCACCTGACACGCGTGTCAGGATAGCCGTCCGACAGGGGACGAAATGACGCGAAAGACTCAAGCGAATTCGCCTACTGATCCGCGACGCTGTGCCGATAGAAGGTGGTGCGCCCGGATCCGCCCGGGGCGCGGACGGCGCGTGCGGAGGTAGAGGCAGTGGGAGACAACGCCAAGGCACTCATCGGGTTGGGCATCGTCGTGGTCCTCGCCGTGGTGGCCTACCTGGCGTTCGGCGACAACGGCGTGATGGCCGCCTGCGTGGTCGCCATCGTGGGGCTCGTCGGCATCTTCTTCCTGCAGCGCGCCGCCGACAAGCGCGAGGCCGAGCAGGAGACCGCCTACCTCGAGGAGACCATGGGCGACACCCCCGCCCCGGCGAGCGGCGGTGGTGGTGGCGGCGGCGGGCTGCCGACCTGGAGCGCCGAGCCGCTGGCGCCCTGGACCCCTCCGGAGGACAGCGGCTCCGCAGCCGAGGAGCCCGCCTACGCCTCCTTCGACAGCGGGCTCGACGACGACGGCGAGATCGACACCTCCACCCTCGACGAGCTCGCCGGCTTCGACGACCTCGACGCCGTCGCCGAGGTCGAGAGCCACACGGTGGCCGTCGACGGCGACACCGGCGTGGAGTACGAGGAGGTCGTCGAGGCCGAGGTCGAGGCCGAGCCGGTGCGCACCTCCCTGTTCTCGGCACCTGCCCCCATCCGCGAGGACGTGCACAGCGACGACGACATCCTCGAGGCCAGCCACGCCACCGAGCTCCACCTGGACGAGAGCGACGGGGGCGGAAGCGCCGCCGCGGGCGGCAACGCAGAGCTGGCCAAGCTGCTGGCCAAGGTGCAGAGCCGTCTCGCCGCCTACGAGTAGCCGAGGCGCCCGGATCGCCGGACCCCTGCGCCTCCGGCCTCCCACCCCCCGAGGGGGGCCGTGCGCCTACCATGGCGATCGGTCCGAGGCGGCGAGCTCCCCGGGGGTGGGTGACGCATGAACGCGAGCGCAGGCAGCGAAACCGAGCGCGCCGGCCGGCTGAGCCGGCTGATGGGGCGGAGCCAGCCCGACAAGCCGGCCCCGGCACCGGCGGTCGACGGGGCCCTCGATCCCATCTCCGGGCTCCCCACCCGGGTGCACCTGCAGGACTGGGCCAACGAGGCGCGCGAGCGCAGCCGTCCCGGGAGCCTGCGCTCTGCGGTGGTGTTCGTGAACATCGGCCGCATCGACGACGTCAACGACAGCTACGGACCCGACGCCGGTGACCACGTGCTGCGCGAGGTCGCCGGTCGGCTGACCCGCATCGACCTCCCCGGCACCAAGGTCGCCCACTACACCGGCACCGAGTTCGTCCTCGTGTTCGAGAAGCTGTCCAACATCTCGATGGTCGAGGAGATCTGCGCCTTCCTGCTCGAGCTGCTCACCCCCGCCTACCAGCTGGGCAAGGACGAGCTCGACGTGCAGATCTCGGTCGGGGCCGCCATCTGGGGCGACGCCTACGAGAGCGTCGACGAGCAGATCCGCGACGCCCACGAGGCGCTGGTGAAGGTGCGGGGCGAGGGCAGCAAGGCGTGGCACGTCCACGACGAGGTCCGCCGGGCCCGCCACACCACCCGCATCGACGAGGAGCGCCTGCGCAACGCCCTCGACGACGACGAGTTCTGCCTCTTCTACCAGCCGATCGTGCGCACCGACACCGACGAGATGATCGGCGTCGAGGCCCTCATCCGCTGGCGGGCACCGGGCGCCACCAACGTCGGGCTGCTGTTCCCCCACGACTTCATGCCGCTGCTCGAGAAGACGGGGCTGAGCGTCCCGGTGGGCAACTGGGTGATCCGCGAGTCCTGCCGGCAGGCGTCGGCCTGGGCCAGTGCCTTCCCCGACGCCCGACCGCTGTTCATCACCTGCAACATCGCGCCCCGCCAGCTCGCCCACCCGAGCTTCACCGACGAGGTCACCCGCGCCGTCGAGCTGTCCGACATCCAGCCGTGGCAGCTGTGCCTCGACATCACCGAGGCGACGCTGCGCTACAACCGCAGCGCCACGTGGGCCTCGCTGCGGGGGGTGAAGGACCTGGGCGTGAAGATCGGCCTCGACGACTTCGGCACCGGCATCTCGTCGTTCGCCTTCCTGCGCGAGCTCAAGCTCGATCTCGTGCGCGTCGACCGCGGGTTCGTCGCCGGGGTCACCGTCAGCGACACCGACCGGACCATCTGCAAGAACATCGTGCGCCTCGCCCACGACCTCGAGCTCATCGCCGTCGCCGAGGGCGTGGAGTCCCGCGACCAGGCCGACGAGCTCTACACGATGGGCGTCGACCTCGCCCAGGGCTTCCTCTACGGTCGGCCCGAGTCCCCCGAGCAGATCGCCGACCGGCTGCGAGGCGGCGAACGACCCGACGACGGCACCTGGGACCCGTCGCAGGTCCTCGACTACCCGGAGGGCGGCGGCTCCTCCTAGGTTCGGCCCCGATGCCGACCCCTCCTGCACGCGGCGACCGTCGCGACGTCGTCGTGGTGGGAGCCGGGCCGGCGGGCTGCAGCGCCGCCCTCACCCTGGCCCGCGCCGGCCGCCACGTGGTGCTGGTCGACAAGGCGACGTTCCCCGCGACAAGATCTGCGGGGACGGCCTCACCGTGTGGGCGCTGCGCGAACTCGAGCGCCTCGGTCTCGACCCGGCCACCGTGCCGAGCTGGCACCCGATCGACACCGCCTACGTCGGCTCCCTCCCGGCGGATCGTCGAGCTGCCGCCGCCGCGCGGCAGGGGCTGTACGCGGCGGTGGCCCGCCGCCACGAGCTCGACGCCGCCCTCGTCGACCTGGCCCGCAAGGAGGGCGTCGAGGTGCGCGAGGGGTGGCGTGCACCGGCGCCGTGGCCACCGCCGACGGGATCGACCTCGAGCTCGACGGCGACGAGGTGCTCTCGGCGACGGCGGCCGTCGGGGCCGACGGGATGTGGTCGGCGCTGCGCCGGCACCTCGGCGTGGCACGGCCCGGCTACCGCGGCGAGTGGCACGCGTTCCGACAGTACGCCCGCAACGTCGGACCGCTCGCCGCCGAGCGGCTGTACGCCTGGTTCGAACCCGACTTCCTCCCCGGCTACGCCTGGTCGTTCCCGGTCGGCGACGGCGACGCCAACATCGGCTTCGGCATCCTGCGTGGTGGGCGCTGGCCGGTGTCGGCGATGGGAGCGCTGTGGCGCGAGATCCTCGCCCGCCCCCACATCCGCGACGTCCTCGGCCCCGACGCCGAGCTCGAGGGCACCGTCCGGGCGTGGCCCATCCCGGCGCGGGCCGACGGGCTGGCGCTCACCGCCGGACGAGCACTGTTCGTCGGCGACGCGGCCGCCGCCGCCGACCCGCTCACCGGCGAGGGCATCGGCCAGGCGCTGGCCACCGGGCGGTGGGCCGCCGAGGCCATCCTGACCCACGGGGACCACCCCGACGCCGTCTCGGCGCACTACGAGCGCAGCGTCCGCCAGCACCTCCACACCGACCACGCCATGTCCCAGCTGCTCGGCCGGGCGATCGGCCACCGCAAGGGGGCACGGATCGCCATCGGCCTGGCCGGGCTGACGCCGTGGACGCGGCGCAACTTCGCCCGCTGGCTGTTCGAGGACTACCCACGCTCCGTCATCACCACCCCGCGCCGCTGGCACCGGGGCGTGCTCACCGGCCCGGGCGCCTACCGGGACCTGGCCGAGCCCTGAGAGCCGAGACGTGATCGCCGAGCCCTGACGGCGGAGCGGTCAGCGACCGGTGGCCCAACGGCAACACGGCGTTCACAGCCGGCTCACCGACGGGCAACACGGCGTCCGTACGCTCGTGCTCGAAGCGGTGACCGGTGTGATCCCCCACCCACCGGGGGCCGCTCGGCAGCAAGCGGGGCGAGCGGGCCCGGGTGCACTTCCCCGTGCCCGGGCCGCTCTCCTCGCCGCCGCCGCCTCCCGTCGCCTCCAGGGCGGGCGACCCCCGCCCGCTGTGCGAGGATCTCGGCCGACAGGGGGGATCCGGGTGGCCGACACCGACGGCGAGCTGAGCGACGAGGAGCAGGAGCGGCGGCGGCTCGCCGTGCGCGACCTGTTCCCCACCACGCCGTTCATGGCCTGGCTGGGCATCGTGTTCGACCGCTACGAGCACGACGACGTCGTCGTGCGGCTGCCGTTCCGCCACGACCTCACCAACGACGGCACCTACTACCACGGCGGGGTCATCTCCTCGGTGCTCGACACCGCCGGTGCCGCGGCCGCCTGGTCGAACCACGACTTCACCAAGGGCGCCCGGGCCTCGACCGTGGGCATGAGCGTGCAGTACGTGGCGCCTGCAAGCAGTCCGACCTCGTGTGCCTCGCCCGCACCGTCAAGCGGGGCCGCGAGCTGATCTTCACCGAGATCACCGCCACCGACGCCGACGGCGCGGTGGTGGCCCACGCCATCCAGACCTACCGCATCGTCTGAGCGACCTCGCCGCTCACCTTTCGACCAGCCCAGGGGGAACCGTGCTGCGCACCCGACTGACCGACGTCCTCGAGATCGACCACCCCGTGATGCTCGCCGGCATGGGCGGCGTCTCCTACGCCGAGCTGGTCACGGCCGTCTCCGACGCCGGCGGCTTCGGCTGCTTGGGGGCGTCGGCCATGGGCAAGGACGTGATGCGGGCCCAGATCGCCGAGGTGCGTCGCGGCACCGACAAGCCCTTCGGGGTCGACCTGCTCACCGCCTCGCCGGGTGACATGGTCGCCCAGGTCACCGACGTCATCGAGGGCGGCGCCACCGTCTTCGTCGCCGGCCTCGGCGTGCCCCGTGACGTGATCGACCTCTGCCACCGCCACAACGTCGTGGTGGTGAACATGTGCGGCAAGGTCCGCCACGCCATCGCCGCCGTGGAGGCCGGCTGCGACATCGTGGTGGCCCAGGGCACCGAGGCCGGCGGCCACACCGGCCAGGTGGCCACCATGGCGCTGGTGCCCCAGGTCGTCGACGCCGTCGGCGACCGCGTGCCGGTCGTCGCCGCCGGCGGCATCGTCGACGGGCGGGGGCTGGCCGCCGCCCTGTCACTCGGCGCCGACGGCGTGTGGGTCGGCACCCGCTTCATCGCCACCCCCGAGGCCTACGGCGTGGTCGGCTACAAGGACGCCCTGCTGCGCACGCACGAGGACGGCACCACGATCTCGCGGGGCTACACCGGCAAGACCTGTCGGGTCATCGCCAACGGCTACACCCGGTTCTGGGAGGAGCACCCCGACGAGCTGCAGCCGTTCCCGATGCAGTTCCTGCGCTCGATGCAGGACGGCGCCAACCACCTGGGTCAGGGCCTCGACCTGCCCTCGTCCGAGGTCGACCCCGACCGGGAGTTCTGGCCGGCAGGCCAGGGCGTGGGCGCCATCGACGAGCTGGTGCCGGCCGGTGAGCTCGTCGAGCGCTTCGTGGCCGAGGCCGAGGCCGTCCTCGACCGCGTGGCCGCCGCCCGCACCGCCTGACGACGTCGGCCGGACAGGCGGCGCTCGGGCAGGGACCGACCCGTTCGCGTAGGGTGCGGCCGGTGACGGCACGACGAGGGAGGGCGCCGTGATCCGCTTCATCCGCACCGCGCACGCCAAGCCGGAGTACGCGATCGACGCGCTCTTCTTCGCCGTCGAGGTGGCCGAGTACCTCAACGACACGTACCCGGACAACCCCGTCGAGGTGTTCACCCAGCGCTTCGGGCCGCACAGCCGGCTGGTCTGGTCGATCGACTTCGAGGACCTCGCTGCCTTCGAGACCTACCAGGCCAAGCTCAACCAGGACGGGACGTACTGGGAGGTCATGGGCAAGACGGCGGAGTGGTTCACCGCCGACGGCCACGACCAGGTCCTGGCGCCGATCGAGCTGCCCAACGTCGACTAGCCCCGCGCCCGCCCGCGTCAACCGATCGCCGGCCCACGCGTCGGATCGGGCATGAGATCTGGGGTGAGGGAGCGACGTCGGATGGCCGAGACCGGACGGGAGCCGCCGCTCGTGGCCGCGGGGCCCGGCGCGGATCGCACGGCGGCCCGGGATGACCGGGGCGACCGAGCCGACCCCGACGAGGTGCTCGGGGCGATCTTCCGCCGTGAGTACGCCCGCCTGGTCGGCCTGGCCCGGGTGCTGATCGACACACGGGCCGAAGCCGAGGAGCTGGTGCAGGAGGCGTTCGCCCGGACCTACGCCGCCTGGGAGCGCATCGACGAGCCCGACGCCGCCCTCGCCTACCTGCGGACCACCGTGGTGAACCTGGCCCGGGGCGGGTTGCGTCGACGCGCCACGGTGCGACGGACGCCCCTCGACGCCGTCGGCGACGCGCCCGGCGCCGACGCCGCCGTCACCGCCACCGAGGCCCAGCGGGAGGTGCTCGCCGCGGTGCGGGCCCTGCCCGACCGCCAACGGGAGGTCGTGGTGCTGCGCTACCTGCTCGACCTGTCGACCGCCGACACCGCCGCCACCCTCGACATCTCCGAGGGGTCGGTGAAGACCCACCTGCACCGGGCGCTGGGCGCCCTGGAGCGAGCGCTGGAGGGGACCCGATGAGCACGACCAGCCCGAGCCCCACGAGCCCGTTCGAGGACCGCCTGCGCGACGCCCTCGCCGTCGAGACGAGCGGTGTCGACGACGCCCCTGCGGTGTGGGAGGCCATCCGCACGGCCGCCGGCACCGTCCCGATCTCGGTCGACGAGGGTCGACGGGCACGGACCGGCTCGACGGGCGACGGCCGCCACCGAGGCCGGGCGGCCCTGCTCGCCGTCGCCGCGTCGGTGGCCGTGGCCCTGATCGTGGCCGGCATCGCCGTGGCCCGCCGTGACACCGGGCGCGACGTCTACATCGGCCCGGCCACCACCGACGGCCCGGCGACCACCGCCGTCACCATCCCCGCCGAGCCGTCGCCGCCCACGTCCGAGCTCGGCCGGGCCCTCTGGGCCACGGCCGCCCTTCGGGCCGCGCTCGAGGACGAGCAGCTCGCCACCGTCGCCGCCCGGTACGGGCTGCGACCGGACGCCGAGCTGCGCCTGGTCGACGCCCGGGCCGCCACCGACGCGGCGGCGGCGTTCGCCGAACAGGCGCTGCCGCGGCTCGGCGACGGCGACACCGAGCTCGCCGCCCGGCAGGGGTGGTGTCCCGGATGCGCAACCTCACCGTCGTCCGCGAGGCCGCCACCCAGGTCGGTGGCGACACCGCCACGATCCTCGGCCAGTACGACCTGACGGTGGAGGCCGTCGCCGTGGTGGCCCGCATCCTGGCCCGGCCAGCGGCGTCACCCAGGCGGGCTCGCCCGCCGCCCAACGGGCCAACGTCCCTGCACAGCTCGGCGCGTGGTTGACCCAGTCATCGAGCGTGCTGGATCTCGGCCGCCGAGGACCAGCCCGGCGAGCCGGACCAGCTCACCCTTGCAGGACATCGGCCGGCGGAAGGTGAGTTCCGCGATGCGCCGGATGCCCAGGCTGACTGGCCGGACGCCGACGAAGTGAGCCGGTCCGTGTTGCGGGCCTCGGTGGACGAACCCGGCCTTCCTGCCGAGACCGTCATCGTCGACCGCCTCACCCGCGGTCAGACGCCCGGTGGCCCGGAGGTCGCCGGCGAACTGCTGGCCCAGGCCGAGGCGCGGCTGACCGAGCTGCACCGGTTCGAGCAGATCCTCATCAGCCGGCTCTGATCAGCGCCACCCCGCTCCCGTGCGGACGTGGTTCCAGCTCCCCCGACTACTCCGACCAGGCCTTGACCTTCTCGATCAGCTCGGTGGGCTTGTCGCCGATGGGCGTCACGTTGAGCACGGTCACGCCGGACGCCTTGAAGGCGGCGATGCGGTCCTTGATGAAGCCCTCGGTGCCGACCAGGTTGGTCAGCTCGAGCAGCTCGTCGGGGATCAGGGCCGCCGCCTCCTTCTTCTTGCCGTCGAGGTAGAGGTCCTGGATCTCCTTGGCCTCCTTCTCGTACCCGTACCGGCAGGCGAGCTGGTTGTAGAAGTTGCGGTCGCGCGCCCCCATGCCGCCGATGTAGAGGGCGGCCACGGCCCGGCCGAAGTCGAGGATCGGCTTGGGGTCGTCGGTGATGCACAGCATCCCGCCGGCCACGATGTCGAGCGGACCCAGCTCGGACGAGCGCTTGGCGAAGCCCTTGCGCAGGTCGTCGCCCCACACCATGTCGGCCTTCTCGGGCAGGTAGAAGATCGGCAGCCAGCCGTCGGCGATCTCGGCGGTCACCTCGACGTTCTTCGGGCCGAGGGAGGCGATGAAGATCGGGATCGACGGGCGCACCGGGTGGGCGATGATCTTGAGCGCCTTGCCCATGCCGGTGCCCTGCTCGGGTGGCAGCGGCAGCGTGTAGTGCTTGCCCTGGTAGGTGACCGGCTCCTCGCGCTTCCAGACCTTGCGGCAGATGTCGACGATCTCGCGAGTGCGCCCGATGGGGGCGTCGTAGGGCAGGCCGTGGAAGCCCTCGATGACCTGCGGGCCCGAGGCGCCGAGGCCGAGGATGCACCGGCCGTCGGTCATGGCGTCGACGCCGGCCGCGGTCATGGCCAGCAGCGTGGGCGTGCGGGTGTAGATGGGCAGGATGCCCGAGGCGATCTGGACCCGCTCGGTCGTGGCGGCCAGGTAGCCCATGAAGCTCGGGGCGTCGAAGCCGTACGCCTCGGCGACCCACACGATGTCGAGGCCGGCCTTCTCGTAGTCGGCCACCTGGGCGGCCGACTCCTTGAAGCCGCCGGCGTACTGCAGCTGCATGCCGATCTGCATCGGTCCCCCCGAGAGGTGTCGTCGTGAACGCCGTTCAGCTCGGCGGCGCCGGTGGCCACCGTAGCCGCCGCCCGGGAGGCGGCGATCAGCCCTCGGAGGCCGACAGTGCCGCGGCCCGCTCGGCCTCGCGCTCGGCCCGACGCCGCTCGCGCGCCGCCGCCTGCTCCTTGGCCGCCCAGTCGTCACGGGTGGCGAGCCACTCGTCGCGCACCGCCGAGCGCTTCACGCCGTTGTCGAACAGCACGTGGTAGCGGATCCACGACAAGCCGTTGACCATCAGCACCTTGCCCGGCGTCCCCGCCGGCACGTCGGGGAGGTCGACGGCGGCCACCACCTTCTGGTGGCGCGTGAACCGGGCGTCGTCGGAGCGTCGGGCCATGGCGAGAGTCTGGCCGAGGCGGCTCGCCGGCACCAAGATGCCGGCGGCCGGCCAGGGGGCCGCCGGCCTATGCAGGGGCGGCGGCGCGCGCCTCGGCCCAGGTCTTGCCCACCTCGACGTCGACGTCGTGGGGCAGGTCGAGCACCCGCTCGGCGATGATGTTGCGCTGCACGTCGCCGGTGCCGCCGCCGATGGTGAGCGCCTGGCTGAACAAGAACCCGAAGTGCCACGCCCCCGGGTCGCCCCACGGCAGCGAACCGGTGAGGCTCATGCGCTCCTCGTCGGCCGGGTCGCCGCCGGTGAGCAGGGCGGCGGTGCCCTCGAGGTCCTTGGCCAGCGCCATCATCGTCTGGCCGTGCTCGTCGGCGAGCACCTTGCGCACCGACGCCTCCGGCCCGGGCTGACGGCCCTTGATGGCGGCGGTGACCGTGCGCAGCCGGATGAGCCGCAGGACCTCGGCCTCGATGTACAGCGAGGCCAGGCGCTGGCGCAGCAGCGGGTCGTCGACGCCGCCCCGGGCCCGCACGATGTCGAACAGGTCCTTGGCGCTGGGCCCGTTGCCCCACAGCGCGCCCCCGCCCGACAGCGACACCCGCTCGTTGCCGAGCGTGACCTTGGCGAGCGTCCAGCCCTCGTTCTCCTCCCCGACCAGGTTCTCGGCGGGGATGCGCACGTCGTCGAAGAACACC
Source organism: Acidimicrobiales bacterium (assembly GCA_041394145.1). Lineage (GTDB taxonomy): Bacteria > Actinomycetota > Acidimicrobiia > Acidimicrobiales > Acidimicrobilacustridaceae > JAWKIW01. Next base: position 46,142 of record JAWKIW010000023.1, on the reverse strand, counting down.
TCGTTGAAGGTGTGGCCACCCGTCATCTCGATGATCGGGCGGATCTCGATGCCCGGGGCGTCCATCGGACAGATGAAGTACGACACGCCCTTGTGCTTGGGCGCGTCGGGGTTGGTGCGGGCGATGAGGATCCCGTACTGGGAGAACTGGGCCAGCGACGTCCAGATCTTCTGGCCGTTGACCACGTAGGTGTCGCCGTCGCGCACCGCCCGGGTGCCGAGGTTGGCGAGGTCGCTGCCGGCGTCGGGCTCGGAGAACAGCTGGCACCAGATCTCCTCGCCGGCCAGCAGCGGGAACAGGTAGCGCTCCTTCTGCTCGTCGGTGCCGGCGTGCAGGATCGTCGGGCCGGCCCACCCGATGCCGATCATGTTGTTGGGCCGGCGCACCTTCGCCCGCTTCATCTCGTCGTCGATGATCAGCTGGTGGATCGGGTCGGCGTCGAGGCCCCACGGCGCCGGCCAGTGCGGGGCGACGAGGCCACGCTCGGCGAGCTGCCGACCCGTCGGCGAGGGGTTGGCGGCGAACCACGCTCGCAGCTCGAGCCGGCGGGGGTCGTCCTCGGGCGGCATGTCGAAGTCCACGGAGGCGATCGTACCGGTCGGCGGCCACCCACCCGGAGGGAGCCGGACGGCGCCGGGCCGACGGGGACGTCAGCCCCCCGGCGTCATGGCGGGGTGCACTGGTACCGGTAGCTGCTCGTCTGCACCAGGATCCGGTCGTCCACCCCGGTCACGAACACCTCGCGGTCGAGCTGGGAGCTCCCGGCGTACTGCACCACGGCGCGGCAGATCTCCGTGGCCGTCGCCTCGTCGAAGTCGGTCGTGGACGACCCGACGGCCGCCCGCACCTTCGGATCGCCGACCTCGTCGGTCGTGACGACGAGGGAGAAGCGGTCGATGGCATCGAACCAGGGCTGGTCGCCGTAGTTCTGGGCCAGATGGCTGCGCAGACCGCCCTCGAACAGCTCCGAGCTGTCGACCGTGACGTCGGGATCGATCGCGGCGGCTTCGGTCGTGGTGGTCGACCGGCGCACCGACGTGGTCGGCGACCGGCGGGTCGTGTCGGTCGACGACCGGATCGACACGCCGCACTCCTCCTGGACGTAGTCGGGGACGCGCTCGAGGTTGCGGCCGAAGTCGGGGTCGTCGTCGCGTGCCCGAGCGACCGCGGCCTCGAAGTCCTCCGGGGTGGAGCCGGCGTTCTCGGCGAGCAGGTCGGCCGCCTTGCTCAGCCCGGCGCCGACCTGCCCGTCGGGCGCAGCCGCCGCCAGGTCGCGGAAGGCGACGGCCGCCTGCTCGGGCTGGGCGGAGGGATCGCGCAGCACGTCCACCGACGCCCGCACCTGCTCGCAGAAGTCGGCGCTGGCCCCTGCCGTGGCGGTGGGGGCCTCGGTGGCAGACGACGCCGCGGTGGTCGGCGCAGCGGACGACGGCGCGCCGGCTTCGACCTGCTTCTTGGAACACGCCGTCGCCAGGGCCGCCGACGCCACCGCCACCACGACGACGCCTCGACGCAGCAGCGGTCGCGGCGCTGCGGGCCGTCGCCGCCGGGGCCGGGGTTCGCCGCTCACGTCCGCTCGCAGCTGCTGCCGTCGGTCGGCTTCTTCACCAACACCACGTTGTCGGGCCCGAAGACGGTGACGGCCACCGCGTCGTAGCGGCTCGCCGCCCACGCCGACGCCGCCTGGCAGGCCGACAGCGCACCACCCTGGTCGAGGGGCCGGTTCGTGCTGTCGGCGTTCAGCGTGATGTCGACACGCCCACCGGCCCGGCTGATCCCGAAGCCGTTCAGCGCCGGGTACCACTGGTCGGACCCGGCCGTCGCCTGGAGCGCGGCCTTGAGGTCGTCGAGGGTCGGGGTCTTCGAGTCGCCGTCGCCGCTGCCGCCGCTCAGGTCGCCCGTGCCGCTCGAGCTCGACGAGCTCGACGACTCGAGCTGCACACCGCACTGCTGCTCGGTGAAGTCGGCCAGCGCCCCCGACGCGAGGAGGAGGTCCGAGCGTTGGAAGAGCTCGAAGAACTTGGCCTCGATCTCCGAGGGCGACAGGCCCGACAGCTCCTCGGCGACGCCCTTCACCGTCGCCACGTTGGCCCGCTGGCTCGGCGGGGCCGCCGCCTCCATGTCCCCGAGCACCGTCACGAACTGCCCGATGCCGCCGGCGTCGTTGAAGCCCTCCTGCAGCACCTTCTCGTTGTCCCGGACGATCGCGCAGTACTCGGCCGCCTCGGCTTCGGGGACCGTCCCCGACGATCCCCCGGGTGTCGTCGTGCCCGGTGCGCGGGTGGTGCCCGGCGACGCGGTGGTCCCCGGTGACGCCGTGGTGGCGGGCGCGGCCGTCGTGGTCGGCTCGCTCGTCGTGGAGCTCGCCGGTGGCGACTCGCTCTTCGCGCACCCGGCGGCCGCCACCGCCACGAGGAGCACCCCAGCCGTCAAGATCCGACGCATCCTGGCCACCTTCGGTCGATCGCGGTCCGTCACCCGCCGCCCACGCCGGCGGAGCGGCCGGGCGCCGCCCGAGGGTAGTGCGCGGCCGACGGTGTGACCGGCTCGTGGGCCCACCCGTAGACTCCGCCGACGTTCGCCGCCGACCACACGAGGGGGGACCCGTGGGGGCCTTCAACTACGCCACGATCTGGGAGATCGCCGCCGACAACCTGGCCGACCACGAGGCCCTGGTCCACGGGGACCGCCGGATCACCTGGCGCGACTTCGATCGGCGGGCCGACGGCGTCGCCCGCACGCTGCTCGATGCCGGCGCCGCGCACCAGGACAAGGTGGCGCAGTACCTCTACAACTGCCCCGAGTACCTGGAGTCGATGTTCGCCTGCTACAAGGCGGGGCTCGTCCCGGTGAACACCAACTACCGGTACGCCGACGACGAGCTGGTGTACCTGTGGGACAACGCCGACGCCGTCGCCGTCGTGTTCCACGGTGCCTTCACCGAGCGCATCGAGGGCATCCGCGACCGGGTGCCCGGCGTGAGGACCTGGCTGTGGGTCGACGACGGCCACGGCGGGTGCCCCGACTGGGCGGTCCCCTACGAGACGGCGGCGGCCACCGAGACCGAGCGGGTGCTGGCGCCGTGGGGTCGGGGCGACGACGACATCTTGATGCTGTACACGGGCGGCACCACCGGCATGCCCAAGGGCGTGATGTGGCGGCAGGACTCGCTGATCCGAGCCGTGGTCGGTGCCACCGACGGCTTCTACCGCGAAGCGGCCGACGAGGACCACTACCGGCGCATCCGGGAGGAGAAGCTCGTCGGTCCCGGTCTGCGCATGATCCCCGGCTGTCCGCTCATGCACGGCACCGGGATGTTCACGGCCATGATGACCCTCGTCGGTGGCGGCACCGTGATCACGCTCACCAACCGCCACCTCGACATCACCGAGATGCTCGACACCGTCGAGGGCGAGAAGGTCAACATGTTGGTGATCGTCGGCGACGCCTTCGCCAAGCCCATCCTCAAGGCGCTCGACGAGGAACCCGACCGCTGGGACCTGTCGAGCCTCATCGTGATGACCTCGTCGGGCGTGATGTGGAGCCAGCCGGTCAAGGACGGTCTGCTGCGGCACAACCCCGGGATGATGCTGATCGACGCCTTCTCGTCGTCGGAGGCCGTCGGCCTCGGCCAGTCGGTGTCGACCGCCGGCGGGTCGAGCGGCACCGCCAAGTTCGCCCTCGGGGACACGGCCCGGGTGATCACCGACGACGGTCGCGACGTCGCGCCGGGGTCGGGCGAGATCGGCAGGGTGGCGGTGAAGGGCTACACACCGGTCGGCTACTACAAGGACCCCGAGAAGTCCGCCAAGACGTTCGTGGTGATCGACGGCGAGACGTACTCGATCCCCGGCGACTACGCCCAGGTCGAGGCCGACGGCACACTGACGCTGCTCGGCCGGGGCTCGGTGTGCATCAACACCGGCGGCGAGAAGGTCTTCCCCGAGGAGGTCGAGGAGACCCTCAAGACCCACCCCGCCGTGCTCGACGCCGTCACCGTCGGCCTGCCCGACGACCGCTTCGGCGAGGCCATCACCTCCGTGGTCGAGCTGCGCCCCGGACAGTCCGCGGCGGAGGACGAGCTGATCGAGCACGTCAAGGCCCACCTTGCCCACTACAAGGCGCCCCGTCGGGTGGTGCTCATCGACTCGATCGGCCGGGCCCCCAACGGCAAGGTCGACTACAAGCGCATGAAGGGCTACGCCGCCGACGAGCTCGGGGTGGTGCTCGGGAGCTGACCGGTGCTCGGGAGCTGACCCCCGCCATCCGCGCATCGGTCCCCTCGCCGATTCGGGACCGCTCGGAGCCCCTCGCTACGCTGCCGGGGTCCTGAGGCGGCCACCCGGGTCGACCTCCGAGCACCACGAACGGACGGGGTATCGGCATGGCAGACATCGGCTTCGACGGCAAGGTCGCGATCATCACCGGCGCCGGCGGCGGGCTCGGACGGGCCCACGCGCTCGAGCTGGCCCGGCGGGGCGCCCGGATCGTCGTCAACGACCTCGGCGGCACCGTCTCGGGCGAGGGCGGTGACAAGGGCCCCGCCCAGACGGTGGTCGAGGAGATCGAGGCGCTCGGGGGCGAGGCCGTCGCCAACGGCGACAGCGTCGCCACCCCCGAAGGCGGCGAGGCCATCGTGCAGGCCGCGGTCGACGCCTTCGGCACGGTCGACATCGTCGTCAACAACGCCGGCATCCTGCGGGACAAGTCCTTCCACAACATGACGCCGGACCTGATGAACCCGGTGATCGACGTCCACCTCAAGGGCGCCTTCTACGTCACCATGCCCGCCTGGAAGATCATGCGGGAGAAGAGCTACGGCCGCGTGATCAACACCGCCTCCAACGCCGGCATCCTCGGCAACTTCGGGCAGGCCAACTACGGCGCCGCCAAGATGGGCCTCGTCGGGTTCACCCATGTGCTCGGCATCGAGGGGGCCAAGAGCAACATCAAGGCCAACGCCATCGCCCCCGTGGCCCTCACGCGCATGACCGAGGACCTGCTCGGCGGCTTCGGCGAGAAGCTCTCCCCCGAGACCGTCACCCCGGTGGTCGTGTACCTCGCCTCCGAGGAGTGCGCCGTCTCCGGGGAGACCTTCTCGGTGGCCGGCGGTCAGGTCAGCCGCTTCTTCGTGGGCCGGACGAAGGGCTACTTCAACCCCGAGCTCTCCGTCGAGGACGTGCGCGACCACCTGGCCGAGATCGAGGACCAGGACGGCTACTCGGTGCCGATCGGCACGAGCGACGAGATCAAGCTGCTGCTGGAGACCTTCAGCGCCAACAGCTGAGCGCAGCCGATCAGCGGGTGTGGCGCCAGGCCCAGCGCCACATCGGGACCTGCAGCGGGAGACGGAGCCACGCGCCCCACGACACGGCGTCGTGCGGCCGGCCGGCGTCCACCGCCATCTGCACGTTCGCCGGATACACCACGATCAGCGTCAGCAGCGTGAGCCAGGCGCCGAGCCGCCGGGTCCGAGGCACGGCGACCAGCGCGCCGCACAGGATCTCGGCCACGCCCGACCACGCCACGACGGCGCGCTCGTGGCCGATCCACCGCGGCACGATCCGGCCGTAGAAGGACGGCACGACGAAGTGCATGACGCCGGCGACGACCATGAAGGCCGCCAGGCCCAGCCGGGAGCGCTCCACGGCGCTGGCCCCGGGATCGGCGGCGACGGGCGTTTCCACATCGGCGGGCACGGTCATGCCATCCTTTCGTCGGCCGGCGGGCGCACGGACGCACCCAACCCGGCTCGACCGGACGGCATTCCCGTCCCGGATGACAGGAGGACCCGGATGGGGGACGACGATCCGAGCGAGCTGATCAGCCGGGCCCGTGCCCATCGCGAGCGCATGGCGATCGCCGCCGACCACCTCGAGGAGGCCGTGGCCCGGCCGGCCGGCAACCTGTCCGGCTGGAAGCAGGCCGTGCAGAGCGCCGTCATCGAGCTGAGCGACGCGCTGGCGGCCCACGTGCAGGAGGTCGAGGGTCCCGGCGGCCTCTACGACGACGTGCTGCAGCGGGCGCCCCAGCTGGAGCACCGCATCGACCGCCTCCGCCACGATCACGACGACCTGCGGGGCATGATCGCCGGGCTCGAGCCGATCCTCGCCGAGCGGGCTGCCCCCGAGCAGGTGGCCAGGGTGCGCGACCAGGCGGTGCTGCTGCTCGCCGACCTCAGCCGCCACCGCCACCGCGGCGCCGACCTCGTGTGGGACTCCTACGACTACGACATCGGCGGCGGCGACTAGGGGTTGACGTAGATGAAGCTGTAGCCCTCGTCGCGGTAGGACACGCCGCTGGCGTCGAGGGCGTCGGCCCAGTTGCCCGTGCACGCCGGGTCCGACTGCTCCATGCCGTGGTCGGCGACCACGAAGAACGCGGTGCGGTCGAAGGCGCCGGCGGCCTCCACGGCGGCGAGCACGTCGCCGATCCGGGCGTCGGTGTCGGCCACGCTGGCCTCGGCGATCTCGGAGTAGGGCCCGCCCTCGTGGAAGGCGGCGTCGGTGAGCGAGAAGTTCACCCAGGTGAAGCGGGGGTGCGGCCACGAGCGCCCCCGGTAGTGGCCGCTCCAGATGCCGCAGGCCTGCTCGACGGCGGCGTGGTCGACCAGCGACGACCACTGGTACTCCTTCACCGGACGGACGAACCGCTGGGTCGAGTGCGGGAGCTCCTCGGCAGGCGGGGGTCGGTCGATCGGCTCGCCGGCGCGCATGAGCCCGAAGATCGAGTGGTCGGCGCCCACGTCGCAGGGCTCGTTGACCGAGACGGTGACCGAGCCGGGGAACGCCCGCGCCACGGCCCGGTACAACGTCTCGACGGAGGGATCGAGCGAGTCCATCGAGGTGATCCAGGTGGCCGGCGAGTTGGTGATGACCTGACGGCCGACGGCTCGGTCCCACCATGCGTTGTTGAGGATCCCGTGGTGGCCGGGATGGGCTCCGGTGAGGATCGACGTGTGGTTCGCCAGCGTCACCGTGGGCAGCGAGGACATGGCGCCGTGCGCGTAGGTGGTGCCCATGGCCATCAGGCGGGCGATGTTCGGGGCGACGCCGCGGGCCGCCAGGTCGTACAGCACGTTGGCGTTGGCCCCGTCGAGGAGGAAGCCGACCACGTGCTCGGGCCGGGGCCCGACGGGATCGAGCAGCGACCACTGCACCTCGCCGTCCTGGCGCGCCAGCAGGGCGTCGTCGCGGTGCTCGCCGTTCGGCCCGATGCCACCGCACGGCTCGGCGCCGAGCAGGGCCAGCACGGTGGGCGCCACGTCGACGAGGCGGCAGGACGCCGGCACCATCCCCCGGGCCGCCACGCCGGCACCGGCCAGGACGAACGGGGCGCGCGCCTGCACGACGCCCATCGAGCCGTGCTCGCCGAGGTGGCCCCCCTGGTCGGCCCAGTTGTGCGACGCCGTGTGGAGGGCGACGAGGTCGGGCGCGGCGGGCGAGTCGAACAGCTGGGCGAGCTGCTCGTGGGCATGGGGATAAGCGTTGACGGACCGATCGGGGTGCAGGTTCGCCCGCTCGTCACCGAGGGGGACGAAGCGGTCGGTGGCCTGGTCGCCGATCGGGTCGACGCCCTCGACGCGGTCGACCACGAACCGCCAGCGGTGGCCGTCGGGCTCGCGGTGGAAGCGCGAGCGACCGGTGGCCGAGGCCGCCTCGTAGACCCCCCCGCCGAGGGGGCGCAGGATCATGTCGACGATGTGGGCCATCGAGGGGTCGAGCAGCGCGGCCTCGGCGGACTCGACGTCGGCGACGTGCTCGTCGGTGGCCGGCGGCTGCGGAGCGTCGTCAGGACGGGCCATGGCCGACGAGGCTACCGACTGCCTCGCCCGTCGACCCGCCCACCGCTCCCGCCGGTCGAAGCGCCGACGACCCGAGGGTCGCGCCCCGCCCGGGTGCCTGGAGGTGGCAGACGTCGGTGCGGCCGACCATGCTTGCGTCGTCCCCCTGACCCGATCGCGACGGAGACCACGGATGAGCGCCAACGACGGCAACCAGCGGTTCGGCAGCGGCAACCCCCGCGACTTCCTCGAGATCGACGCCCTGCTCTCCGACGAGGAGCGGCTGCTGCGCGACACGGTCCGCCAGTTCGTCGCCGACCGCATCCTGCCCGACGTCGCCGACTGGTTCGAGGTCGGGACCTTCCCCAAGGACCTCGGCAAGGAGATGGGGGCGCTCGGCCTGCTCGGCATGCACCTGCAGGGCTACGAGTGCGCGGGCACGTCGGCGGTGGCCTACGGCCTGGCCTGCCTCGAGCTCGAGGCCGGCGACAGCGGCGCCCGCTCGTTCGTCAGCGTCCAGGGCTCGCTCGCCATGTTCCCGATCTGGCGCTTCGGCTCCGAGGAGCAGAAGCAGGAGTGGCTGCCTCGGATGGCCGCCGGCGAGGTCATCGGCTGCTTCGGCCTCACCGAGCCCGACTCGGGCAGCGACCCGTCGTCGATGCGCACCACGGCGAAGAAGGACGGCGGCGACTGGGTGCTGAACGGCTCGAAGATGTGGATCACCAACGGCGGCATCGCCGACGTGGCGATCGTGTGGGCCCGCACCGAGGACGACGGCGGCGGCATCCGGGGCTTCATCGTCCCCACCGACACGCCGGGGTTCTCCACCAACGACATCCACAAGAAGGTGTCACTGCGCGCGTCCATCACCAGCGAGCTCGTCCTCGACGACGTGCGGCTGCCCGAGGCCGCCCGCCTGCCCGAGGTCTCGACCATGCGCGGACCGCTGTCGTGCCTGAACGAGGCCCGCTACGGCATCTTGTGGGGCGCGGCCGGCGCCATGCGGGCCTGCTACGAGGCGGCGCTCGACTACAGCGCCGAGCGCGTGCAGTTCGACGTTCCCATCGCGTCGTTCCAGCTCACCCAGCGCAAGCTGGTCGAGATGATGGTGCGCACCAACAAGGCCGCGCTGCTGGCGCTGCACCTCGGCCGCATGAAGGACGAGGGGCGGCTCTCGTCGGCCCAGGTGAGCTTCGGCAAGATGGACAACGTGCGCGAGGCGCTGTGGGTCGCCCGCGAGGCCCGTTCGGTCCTCGGCGCCAACGGCATCACCCTCGAGTACCCGGTGATCCGGCACATGAACAACCTCGAGTCCGTCGTCACCTACGAGGGCACCAACGAGGTGCACACGCTGGTGCTGGGCCAGGCCATCACCGGCATCAGCGCCTTCCGCTGACCGCCGAGCGGCACGGGCCCGAGGCGCCACGGGCCCGTCGCCGGCGGTCGGGCGAGCCGGCCCCGGACCCGCGGTGGCAGCCTCGTCAGCGGGGCCGGCGCAGCGGACGACCGGTGCCGAGGTCGCGCAGGATCGAGGCGGCGACGACCTTGAGCAGGGGCTCGCTGCCACCCTCGATGACGAGGATGGCGTCCTGGCCCACGCCGCGGGTCACGCCGACGCGACCCCGACCGACGCGCAGCGTCGCCGTGCTGTCCTCGAGGCGCACCGCGACCGACACCGGCATCGGCAGGGCCAGCGCCAGCGTGCGCAGCACGGTGCTGCCGAGGTAGGTCGGCACGGCCTCGGCCAGCAGGTGCACCGCCAGGTCGGCGTCGTCGTCGGGGGGCAGGTCGATGGTCGGCAGCTCGGGAGCGACGCGTTGGCCACGCATCCCCGTCGCCGCCGCCAGCGCCGGCACCGCCGCCGGCAGGGCCGCACCGGCCACGACGAGGTCGCCCACCAGGCCGCGGCCGGGCGCAGCCGACTCGGGGGCCGGTCGGCGCCGGCCCGGCAGCCGCGACCACACCCGCCCGACGAGGCGGTCGGCCGCGCTCGACGCCACCGCGCCGAGGGCGGCGCGGGCCACCGTGGCCCGCACCGAGCGCACCACCCGGGCCGGGTAGACGGCGTCGAGCGTGGTGGTGTCGAGCGGCCGCCGGCCTCGGCGCACGACCGTGCGTAGGCGAACAGGGGCTCGAGCACCTCGTCGGGGTCGCGGTGGCCGAGGAAGTCCAGCCACGTCCCGTGCACCCACGCCGACGCCGTGCCGCCCCGACCTCGGTGACGGCCAGGATCAGCTGCTCCCGGGTGCGCGCCGGCACGCCACGACCGATCGGCAGGTGGGCGTCGACCAGGCCGAGGGCACCCGGGTCAGCTCGCGCAGCCACGCCATCGTGGCCACCGGTTCGACAGGGGCGGGTGCCTCGGCGGTCACGGTGGCCACAGTAGTGGTGCAGCCCTCAGGGCTCCCCGGCGAGCACGGCGGCGCCGTGGTGGGCCACGACCCGCCAGTCCCCGCCGGCCCGGGTGAACAGGTTGAGCGCCGCCACGGTGGCGCCGGCCTCGCCGTCGAGGATGTTCTCGTCGAGGCTGACCCAGGCGAGGTCGCCGACGACCTCGGCGCGCACACCGGTCACGATGAACTGCAGCCGCTGCGGGCCCTGGAACAGCGCGGCCCACGAGGCGGCCACCGATGCCCACCCCTCGAGCCGCCGCCAGCCGGGGTGGACGCACGAGACCCGATCGGAGTGCTCCCACAGGTCGGACATGGCGTCGAGGTCGCGCGCCTCGAAGGCGTCGTAGAAGGCCTGGTTGGCGGCCAGCACGGCGTCGGTGTCGGCGTCGCTCATCCGCGGCCTGTCTAGCAGCGGTGGGGCGCGCCCGGGCACGCCATGGCCATTGCGGCTAGGCTCTAGGTCGTTCGACCTATGCGCTCGGCACCTCGGCCGCCGGGTGGACGACAGGGACGGGTCCGCGATGGCTCCCTTCGACGACGATCACCAGCTCCGCGACGGCATCGACCGCTCGCTCGCCGTGCTGCCCGGCGACTTCGCCGTCGCCGGCGCCGGCGCCACCCGACTGGTGATCGGTCCGCCCGGCGCCTTCGTGCTCGAGGGCTGCGCGCCCGAGCGCCTGGAGGTCGGCGCCGCCCGGGTCGCCGGCCTGGCCGCCGCCACGCGGGCCATCCTCGCCGACCACGTCTCGTGGGTCCCCTTCGTCGACGGGCTCGTCGTCGTCGCCGGCCGGACCGACCCGCACCCGTCGGTCACCATGGTCCCGGTCGACCTGCTGGTCGACACGCTCGTGCAGGGCCCCGAGGTGGTCTCCCCGCCCGTGCTGTCCACCGTGCACGCGCTGCTGCGCGAGAGCCGGCTCGGGGTCTGGCGGCTCGCGTTCGCCGTGCGCGAGGGTCGCATCGACCTCAGCGAGCCGGCGCGCCAGACCAGCACCTCGTGACGCCCCCGGCGTCGGTCGCCTCCACCGGCGGGGTCGTCCTGGCCCTCCACGACCTCGGCGGCGACGGGGAGCCGCTCCTGCTGACGCACGCCACGGGCTTCCACGGTCGGGTCTGGGCCCCGCTGGCGGCCCACCTCCACGGCGTCCACGCCTGGGCGCCCGACCTGCGCGGCCACGGCGACGCCACCGCGCCGGCCGACGGGGCCTTCGACTGGGAGGGCTTCGCCGACGACGTGCTCGCCGTCGTCGATCACCTGGGGATGGCCGGCGCCATCGCCGCCGGCCACTCCAAGGGCGGGGCCGCCCTGCTGCTCGCGGAGCAGCGCCGACCGGGGACGTTCCGGGCCCTGTACTGCTACGAGCCCGTGGTGTTCCCCCCGGTGGACGAGGCGCTGCTCGCCGGCCCCAACCCGCTCGCCGAGGGCGCCCGGCGCCGGCGAGCCACCTTCGCGTCGGTCGACGAGGCCGTGGCGAACTACGCCGCCAAGCCGCCGCTGGACGCCCTGCACCCCGACGCCCTCCGGGCCTACGTCGAGCACGGGTTCGCCCCGGCCCCCGACGGGACCATCACGTTGAAGTGCCGCCCCGAGCACGAGTCGCAGGTGTACCGGATGGGGCCGCGCCACCGCGCCTACGAGCGCCTCGGCGAGGTCCGCTGCCCGGTGACCGTGGCCGTGGGCGCCGTCACCCCGTTCGGCCCGGCCGCCGTCGCCGAGCAGCTCGCCGACGCCCTGCCCGCCGGGCGGCTCGAGACGCACCCCGACCTCGGCCACTTCGGCCCCCTCGAGGACCCGGCCCGCATCGCGGCCCGCATCGAGGCCGCCCTGCTCGGCTGACGAGGGGTGCGGTCCGGCCGGCGGCGCAGCGGTACGACCGCATCGTCGTGACCGTCACACCCCCGGTCTACGGTTGGTCCATGGCGCTGCCGCTGCCCACCTCGCTGTCGCCGTCGAAGGTGTCGTCGTTCACCGACTGCGCCCTCGCCTTCCGCCTGTCCGCCATCGACCGACTGCCCGAACCGCCGTCGGCCCCCGCCACCAAGGGCACCCTCGTGCACGCCACGCTCGAGCGGCTCTTCTGCCTGGCGCCACCCGAGCGGACCCTGGCCGCCGCCCTGACCTGCTTCGACGAGGCGATCGAGTCGCTGCGCCTCGACCCCGAGTTCACCGGGCTCGAGCTCGACGCCGACGCCGAGGCCGCCTTCCTCGACGACGCCGAGCAGCTGGTGCGACGGTACTTCGAGCTCGAGGACCCCACCCGCGTCCACCCGATCGGCCTCGAGCTCAAGATGGAGGTGCAGCTCGACGACCTGCACCTGCGGGGGATCATCGACCGGCTCGAGCTCGACGCCGACGGCCGCCTCGTCGTCACCGACTACAAGACGGGCCGGGTCCCCGGCGAGCAGCACGAGCGGGCCCGGCTCGGTGGCGTGCAGTTCTACTCGTACCTGTGCGAGCGGCTGTTCGGCCAGCGCCCGGCACGGGTGCAGCTGCTCTACCTGAGCGAGCCGGTGGCCATCATCGCCGAGCCGACCGAGCAGTCGGCCCGGGGCCTCGAGCGCAAGGTGCGGGCGGTGTGGCGTGCGGTGGCGCGGGCGTGCGAGCGCGAGGACTTCCGGCCCCGGGTGTCCCGCCTGTGCGACTGGTGCTCGTTCAAGGCCTACTGCCCGTCGTGGGGTGGCGACCTCGACGCGCTGCCGAACCCGCACGCCGACGGGGCCGAGGTCGCCGTGGCGCTGCCCGCGGCGGGCTGACACGGCGAGCGGGCGTTCCGTAGGATCGCCCGCCGTGACCGAGCCTGGCCCCCACGACCTCGACGACCTCGACGGCGAGCACCACGTGCTGCACCACCTCGAGCCGCCGCACGAGGTCGGGCCGGTCCACCGCTTCGACGACGCGGTGGACCGCCTCTTCGACCAACTGCGCGGTCACGAGCCGAGCGACCGGATCCTCTACGCCCTCTCGGAGCTGGCCGACTTCAGCCTGGGATGGATCCTGCTGGCCTGGGTCCGGGGACTGCGCTCGGACGACGACGCCTACGAGGCGGTCCGGGTCACCGCCTGCCTCGCGGCCGAGTCGGTGGTGGTCAACGGCGTCGTGAAGTCGCTGTTCCGACGCGAGCGACCGGTGGTCCAGGTCGAGCGCCCGCACCGCCTCCGCGTGCCCAAGACCACCAGCTTCCCGTCGGGTCATGCCAGCGCGGCGATGGTCGCCGCCCTGCTCCTGGCCGAGGACAGCCGGGCCTGGCCGCTGTACTGGGGGCTGGCGGTGACCGTGGCCGCCAGCCGGATCCACGTCCAGATCCACCACGCGTCCGACGTCGCCGGCGGCGCCGTCACCGGCCTCGTCCTCGGGACGGTGGCCCGCAAGGTCTGGCCCAAGCGGGCCCGCCGGGTCTGAGCCACCACGGTCGCCGGCGGTCCGTCCGGCACCCGGCGCAGACCCACGACGACACCCTGCGCCGGCACCGGGGCCACGGCCGGGGAATGGATCGGATCCCGCGGCCGTTGCCGACGGCGTGACGTTCACGTTCTCGGTGACCTGGGACTACCGCTGCCCGTTCGCCCGCAACGTCCACGACCACCTCGTGGAGGCGATGCAGGCGGGGGCACCGTGGTCGGTGACCTTCGTGCCCTTCTCGCTCGGCCAGGTCCACGTGGCCGAGGGCGAAGCCGACATCTGGGACCGGCCCGCCGACGACTCTGGCCTGCTGGCGCTGCAAGCCGGCGTCGTGGTGCGCGACCACCACCCGGACCGCTTCCTCGCCGTGCACCGGGGGCTGTTCGACGCCCGCCACGAGCACGGCCTGGCCCTGCGCGACGAGCAGGTGGTGCGCGACGTGCTGGCGGCCGAGGGCGTCGACGCCGATGCGGTGCTCGCCGAGATCGACACCGGGGCGCCGCTGGAGACGATCCGCAAGGAGCACGAGGCGGCCGTCACCGGCCACGAGGTGTGGGGCGTGCCGACCTTCATCATGGGCGAGTCCGCGGTGTTCGTGCGCCTGATGAACCCGGCCGAACGGGGCGACCCGGCCGCGTCGCGCACGACGATCGAGCGGCTGGTGGCGCTGCTCGTGGGGTGGCCCGAGCTCAACGAGTTCAAGCACACCTCCGTGCGTCGCTGACCTCCGGGGCCGGCGCCTCCCCGCGGCGCGGCACCGGCGCCGGACCTACCCTGGGCGCCATGGGCACCGACGGGGAGCAAGGCACCGCAGACGACGGCGGTCGACGGGCCGAGCGCGAGGTCCGCAGCGATCGCCGCATGTCCGACGTCGAGGCGATGATGTGGAACGTCGAGAAGGACCCCTTCCTCTCGTCGACGTTCGGCAACATCACCGTGCTCGACGGCCCGCTCGACGTCGGCCGCTACCGACGCCGCCTGCTGCGGGCCACCGTGCGCATCCCCCGGTTGCGCCAGCGGGTCGTCGCCGGGCTCGGTCGGCTGGCCCCGCCCGAGTGGCAGGACGACCCGGCGTTCGACATCGACTTCCACCTGCGGCACGTCGCGCTGCCGCCGCCGGGCAGCGACCGCCAGCTCTACGACCTCGCGACCCGGCTCGTCCACCAGCCCTTCGACCGCACCCGCCCGCTGTGGGAGTACTACGTCGTCGAAGGCCTCTCGGGAGGTCGGGCCGCCCTCATCCAGAAGATGCACCACACCATCACCGATGGGAAGGGCGGCATCCGGATGTCCGAGCAGTTCATCGACCTGCGCCGCGACGAGCCCGACATCGACGAGGTGGAGGTGCCGAGGCCGGAGGCGAGCGGCCACCGGAACCTGCTGGAGACCACGGCCGAGACGCTGGGCCACGGGATGCGCCGCTCGCTCGGCGTCGGCCAGCGCGCCGTGTCCGCCACCGCCGACCTCGCCACCCACCCCACCAAGCTCGCCCACCTCGGCCCCGACCTCGTGGAGACGGCCCGCTCCGCCCTGCGGCAGGTCACCATCACCGATCGCGCCCACTCGCCGCTGTGGACCGAGCGCTCGCTGCGCCGTCACCTCGAGGTGCTCGACGTCGACTTCGACGAGGCGCACCGGGCGGCCAAGGCGCTCGGCGGCAGCCTCAACGACATCTTCGTCGCCGGGGCCGCCCGCGGGGCCGGCGCCTACCACCGCGAGCTGGGGGCGCCGATCGACGGGCTGCGCATGGCGATGCCCGTGAGCACCCGCACCGACCGCTCGGCCGGCGGCAACAGCTTCGTGCCGACGCGAGTGGTGGTGCCCACCGACCTCGACGACCCCGTCGAGCAGCTGCGCCGCGTCCACGAGCTGCTCGGCGCCACCAAGCGGGAGAAGGTGATCGGCCTGGTCGACGCCATGGCCGGGATCGTCAACGTGCTGCCGACGTCGGTGGTGATCCGCCTGACCCGCCAGCAGGTGGAGACCATCGACTTCACCACGTCGAACGTGCGGGCCGCGCCGTTCGACCTGTACATCGCCGGGGCCCTGATCCTGGCCAACTACCCCCTGGGCCCGCTCGGCGGGACGGCCTTCAACCTCACCACCATGTCGTACCGGGGCGTGCTCAACATGGGTCTGCACGTCGACCTGGCCGCGGTCACCGATCCCGCCCTGCTGCGCGACTGCCTGCGGGAGTCCTACGCCGAGCTGGTCGCGGCCGGCAGCTGACACCGGGAACGCAACGGGCCCCGGCCGCAGCCGGGGCCCTTCGGATCGGTCGGCCGGCGCCGGCCGGTCAGTTCGTGGAGAGCTCGGCCTGGGCCGCGGGATCGGTGGCGAGCAGGAGCCGCACGTCGAGCAGCAGATCGGCCACCTCGGCCGTGGACACCAGCTCGCGGTGCTGGAGATCGCCCAGGCCTCGGTCGATGAGCGCCAGGGCTTCGCTCAGGGTCTCCAGATCGATCTCGCGGGTCTCGGACATCGTCGCTCCCGTCGGTGGGGTGGAGATTGGCAGGTGGAGATCTGCGTCAAGCACAACGACCGGCACGGCCCCCGGGATTCCCGATCCCTGGGTGACACCCGGCTCATGCAAGGCGGGTGCCGTGACCGGATGGCGCCACCCTAGCGACGATCGGTGACGGGCGTGTTTCATCAGCGTGTCTTTGTCCTCTCCGGGCGCGGGCGCGGCCGGCGGAGGCGCGCCCGTCCCCCGGCCCGACCCGCCTAGCCTCTGACCCGGTGGGCTACCTGCTGCAGCAGCGCCTCGGGAGAGGAGGGATGGGCGTCGTCGACCTGGCGGTCGACGACGAGGGCCGTGCCGTCGCGCTCAAGCGACTGGCCCTGCACGGCAGCCTCCTCGAGATGGATCGGGCCCGGCAGCGGGTCCGGCGGGAGGCCGAGGCCCTCGCCCGCCTCGACCACCCCGGCATCGTCCGGCTCCTCGACGTCGTCGACGACGGCGACGACCTGGTGCTCGTCATGCCCTACCTCGGCGGTGGCACCCTGGCCGACCAGGTGCAGGCCTACGGGCCGTTGAGCACCGCCCAGGTGCTGCACCTCGCCGACCAGCTGCTCGACGCCCTCGCCGCCGCCCACCGGCAGGGCGTCGTCCACCGCGACATCAAGCCGGGCAACGTCCTGTTCGACCTCGACGGACGGGCCCACCTCACCGACTTCGGGATCGCCAGCTTCCGCGACGCCACGTCGGGGCTCACCGTGACCGGCACGGTGGTCGGGACCCCGGAGTTCATGGCACCGGAGCAGGCCCGGGGCGAACGGGCGACGCCCGCCAGCGACGTGTTCTCCCTGGGCGCCACGCTGCTGTACGCGGCCACCGGCACGCGGCCCTACGGCTCGGGCGACCCCCGCGTCCTGCTGCACCGGGCCGCCGAGGGCCGGGTGGCCCGGCTCCCCGACGAGCTCGACCCCGCCGTCGCCCGCCTCCTGCGCCCGATGCTGCGGCGCGCCCCCGACAAGCGACCGTCCGCGGCGCGGCTGCGCGGCGGCCATCGGGGCACCCGCCCGGCGGCCTCGCTGGCCGCCCACCCGCCACGACGACGGTGGGCGACGGTGGTCGCCGCCGCGGTCGGGGTCGCCGTGCTGGCCGGGGCGGTGACGGCCGCCGCCGTGGCCCGCGTCGGGCAGTCGAACGGATCCGTCGACGCCGGCACCCCGCCCGCGCCGGCCGCCGCGGCGCCGTCGACCACGGCCTCACCGTGCCGGCCGCTCCCCTACCAGCCCTGCGGCCAACCGGCCGCACCGTTCACCGACGGCTCGCGCTGCACCGACGACCACGCCGACTACGACGGTCAGGCCGCCAACGGCTGCGAGGCGGCGCCCGACACCGTGGCCACCACGACGCTCGACGCCCCCGTCACCTCGGCCAACCTCGTGCCCGACGCCGACGTCGATCGGTACACGTTCGTGGTCGACGACGGCTTCCAGCTGCTGTGCGACGGCCAGGTCCGGGTCACGCTCACCGCTCCCACCGGGGTGAGCATGCGCCTCGACGTGCTGCGTGACGGCCAGGTCCAGGGGTCGGCCACCAGCAGCGACGGCCGGCCGGCGAGCGTCGTGCTCGGCGACCCGGGGTGCTTCACCGACGACGGTGGCACCTACCAGGCGAGGGTCGCGTGGGCCGGGACGGAGCGCACCGCGGCGCCCTACCGCCTGGAGCGCACCGGATCCTTCTGAGTCGCACGCGGCGGATCGACCGGCGGCTCGGCTAGCGTCCCGCCGTGCCCGACGAGCCCACCGCAGCGCCCACCGGCGTCACCTTCGCCAGCCTCATGAACCTCGGGCTGGACACGGCGCTGGAGACGGCCCGCTGGGCCGGCGAGCTCGGCTACCGGTCGTTCTGGACCGCCGAGACGGTCGGCCCCGAGGCCTTCTCGACCCTGGCGGCCGCCGGTGCCGCTGCGCCGTCGCTCGACCTCGGCACCGGCGTGCTGGCGCTGCAGCTGCGCAGCCCCCAGCTGGCGGCCATGGGGGCGGCCACCCTGCAGGCGCTGCACCCCGACCGCGCCGTCCTGCTCGGCGTCGGCGTCTCGTCGCCGGTGGTGACCGGGCAGTGGCACGGCATCCCCTACGGCGAGCGGCCGGTCGCCCGGGTGCGCGAGTACCTCACGCTGCTGCGCCAGGTGCTCGCCGGCGACGCCGTGACGTTCGACGGCGAGTTCTACTCGTGTCGCCGCTACCGCCTGGGGGTCCGCCTCGGCGAGCGCCGGCCGGAGATCGTCCTCGGGGCGCTGAACGAGCGGATGCTGCAGGTGGCCGGCGAGCTCGCCGACGGCGTGCTGCTCAACTACCTCCCGGCGACGGCGGTGCCCTGGTGCGTCGAGCAGGTGCGCGCCGGCGAAGCCCGCCGCACCGACGGCGGCCGGTGCACGGTGTACGGCTACGTCCACGTGGGCGTGACCGACAAGGAGCACGGCCTCGAGCCGGCCCGCAGGGACCTGTTCTCGTACGCCGTGGTCGACGCCTACGCCACCGCATTCGAGCGGGCCGGGTTCGCCGGCGAGGTCGCTGCCATGCGCGAGCGACATGGCGCCCGCGACCGCGACGGCGCCGTGGCGGCGGTGTCCGAGCGCATGGTCGACGCCATCGACGTCGTCGGCGACGCCGACCACGTCGCCGCCGCCGTGCGGGCCTACGTCGACGCCGGGGTCGAGGTGCCGGTGATCATGCCCCTGCCCTGGGGACCGGACCGACGCGCGGTGGTGCGGGCGACGATGGAGGCGGCGGCACCGGGCCGGTAGCGGGCGAGCAGCGGGCGATCACGACGCGTCGGCCAGCGCCTCGAGGTCGGCGACGACCTCGGCGGCGGCGGGCATGGCCGCCACCTCGGCCTCGACCTCCCCCAGCCGATCACGCACGACGGCGTCGCCGAGCAGCGACCGGAGCGCCCCGGCGATCGACGAGGCGTCGACCTCGTCGCCCTCGAGTCGTCGGCCGACGCCCGCCGCCTCGATCAGATCGGCGTTGTCGAAGTGGTCGGCGGCGATCGGCAGCGCCAGGTGCGGGCGGCCGGCCACCAGCGCGCCGAGCATGGCGCCGGCACCTCCGTGGGACACCAGGACGTCGGCATCGGCCAGGGCCCGGCGCTGGGGGATCCATCGCTCGATGCGCACGCCGCCCGGCACCGGGCCGAGGTCGGCAGGGTCGAGCTGGCTGCCGACGGTCACCAGACCGGCCGCGCCCAGGTCACCGAGGGCGTCGAGCACCGCACGCCACGGCGCCGCCCGACCGAACTCGGTGCCGAACGTGACGTACACGGTGGGCGCCGCGACGGCACCGGACCCGTCGGAACCCGCGGGACCGCCCCCACCGGCCGAGCCCACCGGCGGTCGTCGTGCGGCCTCGGCCCCGTCGGTCTCCGCCCCGTCGTCGGTGCCGTCGTAGCCGGTCGGACGGAGCAGGCCGATCCGGCGACCGGGCGGCGCCGGCTCCATCGACGGCGGGAGGGGGTGCAGGTAGCCGTCGTCGTAGAGGCCGAGGTCGGCGGGGACCTCGCCACCGATCGCCGACCACACCCCGGTCAGCTCGGGACGGGCGAGCGCCAGCAGCTCGTCGGGGAGCAGCCGTCCGAACGCGACGGTGACGTGCGGGACGCCGAGGCCGCGGGCCACCGGCGGGGCCGCCAGGTCGTTCGGGTCGTGCACGACGAGGTCGGGTGGGAACGACGCCACGACCGGCCCGAGGTCGTGGAGCATCCGCGGCGCCGACAGGGTGGCGAACAGCGCCGGGTAGAGCACGGCCCGGCGGGCACGCGGCGGCAGGGTCCGCACGTCCGGCCAGCCGTCGGCGAACCGGCGGCCCCGCTCGGCCAGCGTCATCCCCGCCGCCACCGGGGTCAGCCCGGCTGCCGCCACGAGGCGGTGCCCGTCCGGTGGCAGCGCCCAGCGGACCTCGTGGCCGGCCGCGGCCACGGCCCGCACCAGCGGCACCATCGGCAGCACGTGACCGGCACCGGGGGTCGACGTGACGAGCACCCGCACGGGACGGAGTCTCGCAGGTGACGGCCGCCGGCGCCGAGGCCGGGACGCGCCACCGGTACCCGGGCCGGCCGGCCCGCAGGACGAGCGCGTCACCGGGCCGACGTACGATCCCCGCATGGACGTCTCCGGCGAGGTCGTGGTGGTCACCGGCGGTGGGCAGGGCATCGGCGAGGCCCTCGCCCGCCGCTTCGATGCGGCGGGAGCTCGCGCCGTGGTCGTCGCCGACCTCGACGGGGCCAACGCCCAGGCCGTGGCGGCCGACCTCGGCACCAACAGCCTCGGCATGGCCGTCGACGTCACCGACGAGGCCCAGCTCGTCGCCCTCCTCGACCGCACCGAGCAGGTGTTCGGCCCCATCGGCCTGTTCTGCGGCAACGCCGGCATCGCCGTGCCCGGGGGTCCCGAGGTCGACGACGAGGCCTGGCGGGCCAGCATCGACGTCAACGTGATGGCCCACGTCTGGACGGCGCGCCACCTCGTGCCCCGGCTGCTCGAGCGGGGCGGCGGCTGGTACCTGCTCACCGTGTCGGCCGCCGGCCTGCTGACCCAGCTCGGGTCGGCGCCCTACTCGGTGACCAAGCACGCCGCCCTGGCCTTCGCCGAGTGGCTCGCCATCACCTACGGAGAGCAGGGCCTGCGGGTGGCGGCGCTGTGCCCCCAGGCCGTGCGCACGGCCATGACGGCGGGGGTCGAAGGCGGCGGCGTGGCCGGGGTCGACGGCATGCTCGAACCCGCCGACGTCGCCGAGGCGGTGGTCGCCGGCCTGGCCGACGAGCGCTTCTTGATCCTCCCCCACGCCGAGGTGCGCGAGTACGTGCAGCGCAAGGCGGCCGACCACGACCGGTGGATCACCGGGATGCAGCGGCTGCAGGCCCGCTACGGAGCCCTGCCGTGACCACCGTGGCCGCCCGATGAGCCCACCGCGAGCCCGGGCCAACCGCAAGGCGGCGGCCGAGCCGTTCCCGCCGGCCTCGCTGGCCGAGCTCGGCATCGCGCTGGGCGACCGGGTCCGGTTCCGCCGCCGCGACACCGAGCGCTGGAAGGAGGCCGTCGTGGCCGGCCGCGAGCGCGACGGCAGCGTCGCCCTGACCGACGCCAAGGGTGCGGCGCGGGCGATCGCCGTCGAGTGCATCGAGGTGCGGGGCACCGGCCCGCGGGGCGGCGTGGTGTGGGAGCCGCTCGCCGAGCGGGCCGCCCGCACCGAGCAGCTCCGGATGCTGTGACCGGCCGACCGGCCGGCGCCCCGCACCGGGTCCGCGTGGGTGACGACGTCGACCCCGACGCCGTCCCGGTCCTGCTCGCCGAGCACCACGGCTGCCTGGACGTCGGCGACCCCGTCGCCCTGACCCTGCCGAGGACGCGCTGGCCCCGGCAGCGGGTGCTCGACGTCGTGCACGGTGCCGGCTTCGACGTCGCCGGGATCCGCACCCGAGGCGGGCGCTGGACGGTGCGGGCCGTCAGGGCCCACACGCTGGCCGACACGGTGGACGGCGCCATGCGCGTGCTGGTGTGCGGGTTGAACCCGAGCGTCTACTCGGCCGACGCCGGCGTCGGGTTCGCCCGGCCCGGCAACCGCTTCTGGCCGGCGGCGGTGGCCGCCGGCCTCGTCACCCGCCCGCGCGACGCCGTCCACGCCCTCGTGCACCACCACGTCGGGATGACCGACCTCGTGAAGCGGGCCACGCCCCGGGCCGACGCGCTGCAGCCCGACGAGTACCGCCGGGGCCTCGTCCGGGTGACCGCCCTGGTCTCGTGGCTCGCGCCCGGAGCGGTGGTGTTCGTCGGCCTCGCCGGCTTCCGGGCCGCGGTCGACCGCCACGCCACGCCCGGGCCGCGCGGCGAGCTCGGCGGCCGGCCGCTGTACCTCATGCCGTCGACCAGCGGGCTCAACGCCCGCAGCCGTCCCGCCGACCTCGCCGAGCACCTGCGGGCCGCCGCCCGCCTGGCCGACACCGGCTGACCGGCGACCGACGCCGGGCCCGGCGATCGGCGGGCGCCGTCACGGCGGGCGACCGCCCGGTACGGTGCGACCATGCGCGTACGCCTCGAACCAGCCGACGAGTACCTCCACGAGCTGGGCCCCGAGCCCACCTTCAACGAGAGCATGTACTTCAACGTCTACGACCCGATCGCCGACCTCGGTGGCTTCTTCCGCCTCGGCAACCGGGCCAACGAGGGCACGGGCGAGATGACGGTCTGCCTCTACCTGCCCGACGGCCGGGTCGGGTTCATGTTCGCCCGGCCCGAGGTGACCACCAACGACGCCTTCGACGCCGCCGGCCTGCGCTTCGACGTGGTCGAGCCCTTCGAGCACCTGACCGTCGCCTACGACGGCAAGGTGGTGCTCCTCGACGAACCCCTGGCGATGGCCGACCCCCGTCGTGCCTTCACCGAGAACCCGTACGCGACCTGCCGCGTCCGCCTCGACTACTCCCGGGCCAGCGACCCGTTCGGCGGCGAGCCCGAGGAGTCCCACGAGCGGCCGGGCGAGGAGTTCGCCCGGGGCCACTACGAGCAGCTGGTGGCGGCCCGCGGCACCATCGCCGTGGGCGACGAGGAGTGGGCGGTCGACGGCTTCGGCCTGCGCGACCACTCCTGGGGCCCGCGCACGTGGCAGGCACCCTGGTACTACCGCTGGCTCACCGCCAACTTCGGCCCCGACTTCGGGTTCATGGGCTCGCGCATCGCCCGCCGCGACAGCGAGGGCACGCGGGGCGGCTTCGTCTGGGACGGCGAGCGGTTGCACCTGTGCGACGACTTCGAGATCCGCACCGACTGGCGCGGCGAGGACCGCTACCACGACGGCATCGAGGCCGTGCTGCGCGCCAGGGGCGCCGACGGCGAGCCCTCGAGTGGCGGGTCACCGGCCGGGTCAAGACCCTCATCCCGCTGCGCAACCGGCGCGACGGCAAGGTCACCCGCATCTCGGAGGGCCTCACCACCTGGACCCTCGATGACGGTCGGGTCGGCTACGGGTTGTCGGAGTACCTCGACCAGATCGTCGACGGCGAGCCCGTCGGGTTGGCGGAGTAGGCGACCCAACGGCGGTGCCGGGCCATCGGCCCGGGGCCGCACGCGGCTCCGACGCCGGCGCGCCGCCCCTCATACGGTGCGCCGACGCCGGAACGTCGGGAGTGAGGTGAGCATCCGGCCCGTGGCGGCGCCCACCCGGGTGCTCCCGGGGGGCGCCGGCCACCGGACCTGCTCCCTCACGTTGTCCTGTCCGTCAGCCGACCCGTTCGATCAGCTCGCGCCAGCTGTTGCGGTGGCGGTGCGCCGCAGGGGCGAGGGCCGCGACCCGCTCGTAGGGCTCCCCCGGCGCCGGCTCGGAGAGCCGGGCGAGGAAGTTCTCGAGCTCGGGCTCGACCACGTCGTCGCCGCGCCAGTGCTGCCGCCGAGCGGCGGCCACGGCCCGGTGCAGCCGGTCGAGCTCGGTGTCGATGGCGTGGACCACCGCTCGCCAGTCGGCGTCCTGGCCGGGGACCAGCTCGTCGTTCGCCATGGGCCCATCCAACCGGGGGCGAATTGAAGAGTCAATAGGTCCTATAACCCTATTGATTAGATAGATGAGGCCGGGTTATCGATTCGGCGCCGTCACCCGGCTAGCGTGGCTCCCATGGCCCGAGCCGCCACCATCCCGGCCGACGAGCAGGCCGGTGCCGCCGACCACGCCGAGACCAAGGGCGAGCGGACCCGACGACGCCTGCTGGAGATCGCCATCGCACGCTTCGGCGAGCGCGGCTACCGGGGCACGTCGGTGTCGGAGATCGCCCGCTCCGCCGGGGTGACCCAGGCCGCGGCCTACGCCTACTTCGACTCGAAGGAGGACCTGTTCGTGGCGGCCGTCGACGCCGACGCCGCCGCCGCCATCGAGAGCGCCACGGCCCGCGTCGCCGACGTGCCGGCCATCCAGCTGGTCCCGATGCTGCTGATCTTCCTGCTGGGCGGCATCGAGGAGCACCCGCTGCTCAAGCGGGTGCTGGCGGGCCACGAGGCCGAGGCGCTGCAGCGGCTGGTCAACCTGCCCTCGCTCACCGAGCTCGCCAACCTCATCGCCGAGCGGGTGCGCGAGGCCCAGGCCCACGGCGAGGTGCGCGCCGACCTCGACGCCGACCAGTTCGCCCACGGCGCCGAGGCCATCGTCGTGAGCCTCCTGCTCAGCGTCACCCAGGTCGGCCAGACGACCGAGGCCCGGCGCCAGCTCGGCGTGCTCACCATCTTCGACACGGTCCTGCGGCCACCGTCGGGTGACGGCGCCGAAAATCGATAGATCTTCCCGAATCAACGATTCCGTTGTACGGTGACGACGTGACCGACCTCGCCGAGCGCCTCGACGCCACCTCGGTCGCCGCCGACCACGCCGAGACCAAGGGTGAGCGGACGCGCCGTCGCCTGCTGGAGATCGCGGTCGACCGGTTCGGCCGCCGGGGCTTCCGGGCGACGTCGGTCTCCGAGATCGCCCGGGAGGCGGGGCTCACCCAGGCGGCGGCCTACGCCTACTTCGACGGCAAGGACGCCCTGTTCGCCGCCGCCGTCGACACCGACGCCTCTGACCTCCTCGACCAGGCGGGCGCCCAGGTCGAGGCCACGCCGATCGACGTGCTGATCCCGACGATCATCGTGGTGCTGGTGGTCGGCCTCGAGGACCACCCGCTGACCAAGCGGGTGCTCGCGGGCCAGGAGCCCGAGGCGCTGCCCCGACTCGTCGACCTGCCCGCCGTCGAGCGCTTCGCCGACCGCATCGGCGGTCGGCTCACGCGCGGGCAGGCCACCGGCGAGGTCCGGGCCGACATCGACATCCCGGTCCTGCAGCACGGGATCGAGTCCATCGTCATCTCCCTGCTCATGTCGTCGATCCAGAGCGGGGTGGCCCTCGAGCGCCACCAGCTGGGCGTGGTGGCCGCCTTCGACGCCATGCTGCGCCCGCCCACCTGACGAGACCGACGATCAGCCGGTGAACCCGGGCGTGATCGGCGGCGCCGCGGGGGGCAGCGGCACGATGGAGACCGTCACCACCACCTGGCGGGCCTCGGGTCGGGTCGCCACCGAGGCCACCACGTCCTGACCGGCCGGGACCTCCACGCCGAGCGCCCAGGTCAGCACACCCTCGAAGGCTTCGGTCAGCAGCGCTTCGGCGATGGGGCCACCCGCCGGCCCGGCGACCCGTTCGGGCCCGGTGTAGCTGGCGGCGTAGGGCGCCTGCTCCATCTGGAGGCGGGTGCGCGTGCACGAGCCCAGCCCGGTCCAGGTGCCGAAGGCGTCGCAGCTCCCGCCGATCGTGTAGCGGGCCCCGGTCAGGGCGGTGACCTGCAGGAGCGTGCCGTCCAGGCCTCGGACGACCTCGTCACCGCTCGGCGACGGCAGCGACGCGGTGATGGACGCGGCGAGGTCGACCGTCGCCACCCCGTCGCCGCCGATGACGACCGACGCCAGGGCTCCGGCGGTGGCGGCCGAGAACGGCGACGACAGGCCGGCAGCCCGGGCACCCGCCTCGGGGCCGGCGAGCAGCAGGCCGAGGGCCTCGGTCAGGCGAGCCGTGTCGTCGGCGGGCGTGGGCACCACGCGGTCGACCAGCATCACCGGCCACGGCCCGGTCGTGGGCCAACGGCACGTGAAGGCGGCGCCGACGAGCGAGAACCCGGGCCCGGCGACCGGTTGCGCAACGGGGCAGGTGCCGGGGCCGTAGGGGGATGCGCTGAACATCCGGACCCCGATCTGGGCGGTGCCCGCCAGGGGCGCCGTCTCGCCGATGGGCTGCACGAGGGCAGTACCCGCGGGTGCGCGGTACAGCGTGACCTCGGGGAGGTTCGCGTCGATGAACGTGAAGGTCGCCGTCCCGGTCGTCGCCCCCCCGGCGGCGAGGTCGAGGTCGGTCTGCAGGGTCACGCCGAGACCGGTGGGCGGTGCGGTCACCGTGGTGGAGGGTGCCGCGGTGCCGACGGCCGGCGCGGCCGCGGCCGACGCCCAGCCCATCACGGCCGGCACGAGCAGCGCGGCGAGCACGCCGACGACCCGGCGCCGGGCATCCGGTGCGAAGCGTCGCGGGGTCCTCATGCCCCGACCGTGTGCCCGTCGTCCGGCGGCGTCCAGGGCCGGATGCCCCGTCCGGGGACGGCACAGCTGCCTGTCGGTGCCGTGCGCCCGCCCCGTGGTCGAGCGACCGCGAACCGGGCCGGTCGGGCTCAGCTCGGCGCGAGGTCGCGGATCGCCTGCCGTTGGTCGATGCCCGGGAAGGGCAGGATCGCCAGCGCCGGCGTGGTGACGCCGTTGTCGACGTAGCGCTGGATGTGGGCGCGGCACGCCTCGGGGCTGCCGTGCACGATCAGCTGGTCGACCAGCTCGTCGGGGATGGCCTCCAGCGCGCCCTGGCGGTCCTTGGCCGCCCACCGCTCCCAGAAGGTCGCCAGCATCTCGCCCCGCCCCAGCCACCGGTGGAACTCGGCGTAGACCGGCACGCTGAGGTAGGCGGCGACGGCGAACTTGCCCATCGGCAGCACCGCGTCGCGGTCGTCGCTGGGCGCCACGAAGATGCGGGCGACGATCTCCTTGTCGTCGCCGTACTGGCGCACGATCGGTGCCACCGTCGCCACGTCGTCGGCCGACAGCCAGTTGATGATGGCACCGTCGCCCTCGCGACCGGCCAGCTTGAGCATGCCCTCCCGCAGCGCGGCGACGAGGATGGGAACCGGCTGCTCGGGACGCACGCCGAGCTTGAAGCCGTTGACCGAGAACGTCTCGTAGTCCTCGCGCACCTTCTCCCCCGCCAGCGCGGCCCGCAGGAACCGCACCATGTCGCGGGTGCGCTGGTAGGGCTTGTCGAACGGGATGCCGTTCCACCGCTCGACGATGACGTTGGACGAGGTGCCGATGCCGAGCACGAACCGGCCCGGGGCGGCGTCGGCGAGCGAGGCGACGCACTGGGCGAAGCACGCCGGGCCCCGGGTGAACGCAGGGATGATGGCGTTGCCCAGCCGCAGCGACGGCGCCCACACCGAGGCCAGCGTGAGCGGCGTGAAGCCGTCGGCACCGTCGGCCTCACTCGACCAGACGTCGGTGTAGCCGAGCTCGGCGAGCTCCTCGATCCACGCGCTGGGCGTGCAGGGGGACGCCGGCGAAGGGGATCGTCATGCCGTAGCGGGACACGGGGTCGGCCATCGGCCAAACCTACACTCGCCGTCGTGACCCCCGACCCGGACCCACCGACCGACGACCCACCCGGTCGGCACCTCGACCTGGGTGCCGTCGGCCGCTTCGTCGACCAGGCGTGGGCGACCGAGATCGTCCCCACGCTGCACGACTACATCCGCATCCCGAACGTGTCGCCCATCTTCGACCCGGCCTGGGCCGAGCACGGCCACATGGCCCGGGCCGTCGAGCTGGTGCGCGACTGGTGCCACCGCCACGCCCCGGCGGGCGCCGTCGTCGACGTCCTCGAGCTGGCCGGCCGCACGCCGGTGCTGCTGGTCGAGGTGCCCGCCACCGCCGGCGCCACGGCCGAGGGGACGGTGCTGCTCTACGGCCACCTCGACAAGCAGCCACCGATGACGGGATGGCGCGCGGACCTCGGGCCCTGGGAGCCCGTGCTCGAGGACGACCGGCTCTACGGCCGGGGGGGCGCCGACGACGGCTACTCGGCGTTCGCCGCGCTCACCGCGCTGCAGGCCGTCGAGGAGGCGGGCGGCGAGCACGGCCGCTGCGTCGTGCTGATCGAGGCCAGCGAGGAGAGCGGCAGCCCCGACCTGCCGGCCCACGTCGAGGCGCTGGCCGACCGGCTCGGCGCCGTCGACCTCGTCGTGGCCCTCGACTCGGGGTGCGGCGACTACGACCGGCTCTGGGTGTCCACGTCGCTGCGCGGCGTCGTCGACGGCGCCCTCCGGGTCGACGTGCTGACCGAGGGCGTGCACTCCGGCATGAGCACCGGGGCGCCGGACTCCTTCCGGATCGCTCGCCACCTCCTCGATCGCGTCGAGGACGCGGTGACGGGCCGGATCCTGCTGCCGGCGCTGTTCGCGGACGTGCCGCCAGAGCGCGAGCACCAGCTCGCCGAGGCCGCCGCCGTGCTCGGCGACGACCCGGCCTTCGACCTGCCGCTCGTGCCCGGCGCCCGCCCCGACGTCGACGACGTCGTCGCCCTCCTGCGCCGCCGGACCTGGGAGCCGACCCTCACCGTCATCGCCGCCGACGGCCTGCCCGCCATCGGCGCCGGGGGCGCCGTGCTGCGGCCGTCGACGTCGCTCGAGCTGTCGTTCCGCCTGCCGCCGACCAGCGATCCGGGCGCGGCCGTCGCGGCGATCACCGACGTGCTCACCGCCGACCCGCCGTTCGGCGCCGACGTGCGCTTCGAGCTGTTCGGCACCATGGCCGGCTGGGACGCACCCCCCACCGCGCCGTGGCTGGCCGATGCCGTGACGGTTGCGTCCGCCGCCTCGTTCGGGGCCCCTGCCGCCGCCATGGGCATCGGGGGGTCGATCCCGTTCATGGCGATGCTCGGCGAGCGCTTCCCGGCCGCCCAGTTCCTCGTCACCGGCGTGCTCGGGCCCGCCTCCAACGCCCACGGCCCCAACGAGTTCCTCCACCTGTCCGCCGGCCGGCACGTGACGACCTGCGTCGCCGCCGTCGTGGACGCCCACGCCCGCACCGCCTGACGCCCGGCTCGAGCGCGGCGGGCGAGGTCAGGGACCGGCCGGGTCGCCCGCCTCGCCTGCGTCACCACCATCGGCGGCCGCCGCGGACGGGCTGGCCGTGGCCGGGCGGTAGCCGTCGCCCCGCCAGACCCGGATCAGGGCCGACTGGGAGGCCATCGCCATGAGGGTGCCGTCCTCGGCCCACAGGTAGACGAACCCGTGGCCGAAGCCCTTGGCGACCAGATCGACCCGGATGTCGACGAGGACCCACTCGGTCGGCACCACCTCGCCGACCCGCAGCGTGTTGTCGAGGCTGTTCGAGGTGATCTCGTGGTCGAGGGTGGTGCCCAGCCCGAGGGGCACGTAGTCGCCGAGCACGGCGAGCGCCGGCGCCGACACCGCCAGCAGGTCGGGCATGCGGGTCCACACCGCGCAGTGGCCGGGGTCGTCGCCGCCGTCGAGGGCCCAGCGCTGGTCGAGGCGGTTGAGGATCGAGTCACCCGTGTTCCAGCGGGGCTCCCGCTTGGGGCACTCCTCGGGCCGCGGGACGTCGGGCCGCGTCGCCCACTGGCCGGCCTCGGGGAAGTCGCGGGACCCGAGCGCGGCGTTGACGGTCAGGATCTCGGTCCCGCCGACATGGCCGACCGCGCGGGCCTGTGTCGTCTGGCGACCGTCGACGGCGATGGTGACGTCGATGTCCATGATCGACGGCGGCCGGGCGAAGGACAGGTACTGCGCCGTCGCCCACACGATGGGCCGCCCGGTGGTCTGCTCGAGGGCGGCGATGGCTGCACCGAGGCCGCAGCCGCCGAACAGGAAGCCGCCCCCGGTCGAGATGCCGGGCACCACCGGCAGGAACCAGCGCATCGGGTTGTGGGTGGGCTGCAGGCCGAGCCAGGCGCTTGCGTCCATGGGCGGCGGAGCCTATCGGCGGCCCTCCGCCGGCGCCGTCACCGCTCGAGCATCGTCTCCCGGAAGGCCCGGCGCACCTTCTCCGTCTCGATGTCGTCGGCCCGCTCGTCGGCGCGCCGGGCCATCCAGGCGGCGAGCTCGCCGGCTCCGGCGAGGACCACGACGGCGATCGAGCCGGCGAAGACGTAGGCGGTGATCAGCACCCCGATGGTGCCGGCGATGCACAGCCCCTGGAACGCCCAGGCGAAGCGGGACCCCTCGCGGCGACGCTGCCGGGCCACGGCCCGGAAGACCGACAGGGGCAGGAACGCCGAGATGAACAGCAGGCCGACGCCGTTGCCGACCCGGACCGCCTCGAGCAGGGCCAGGATGCGCAGGATCGTGGCCGTCGCCGCCAGCACGCGCTGCTGCGCCCGCCACACGCGCTCCTGGATGGAGTCGGTGGCGTTGACGACGACCCGATCGACCCGGCGCAGGCGCGCTTCGGCCCCACCGAAGAAGTCGCCGAGGAGATCGCCGATGACGCTGCGGGCCACGCCGTCACCCTAGGCCGTGGCGGCGGCCGCCAGGGAGGCCGCCGGCGAGGTCAGCCCCTCGCCGATCATCACCGTCAGAGGAAGAGCGGGCGATCGGACGGCCCCGACCGCTCGCCGCCGCCCCGCTGCTCGTCGTCGGCCGTCACCTCGCCCGCTGCTCGTCCGCCGGCGCGCCATCGGTGCGCTCACCCGCCGGCTCGTCGTCGGCCGTCGCCTCGCCACGCTGCTCGCCCGGCGGCTCGTCGTCACCTGTCGCCGCGACGTTCGAGCCCGCCCCGGCCGCACCGGCACCACCTTCTGCCCGGCCGGCACCACCCGAGCGGGCGTCGGCCCGCCGGAGCCGCGCCAGGAGACCGGCCTTCACCACGTCGGTCTCGGCATCGCCCGCGCCCGAGGTCGGGGCCGGAGGTGGCGGCGGTGGCGGCGGTGGCGGCGCATCGCCCTTCGCCCCGTCCTCCTCGTCCTTCGCCGCGTCCTTCGCCTGGTCCGCTGCGTCCTTCGCACCCGCCTTCGCCGCGTCCTTCGCCTCGTCCTTCCTGGTCCGCTGCCGCGTCCTTCGCACCCGCCTTCGCCGCGTCCTTCGCCTCGTCCTTCGCCCGCCGTCGCCGCGCCCTGCGCCGTCCTTCGCGCCGGGCGCCGCCGGCGACGCCTCGGCCTCCCCGGCGCGACCTTCGCCGCGTCGGGCGCGGTGACCGCGCCGGTGGGGACACCTGCGGCCGCGCCGGCCGGCGCCGGGGCCGGCTCGGCCGGGCGCTCCGCCTCGGCCTGCTCGGCCGCGGCGCCTCGCCTCCTCCTGGCGGGCGGCGGCCGCCGCCGCCTGTCGGGTGCGCTCACGGCAGGCCTCGAGGGCTTCCTTGGCGGTGGCGATGCGCTCCCGAGCCTGCTCCTCCCGGGTGGCGAGGCGCTCCAGGTCGAGGTCGGCGTCGGCGACGTCGCGCGCGGCTTGGGCCAGCTCGCTCTCGGTCTCGAGGTCGCGAAGGACGGCGACGCGGGCGTCGGACCACGTCGGCTCGCCGCCCGCGGCGGGCGCGGCACCCTCACCAGGGACCCCGGCGACGATCTCGACGGCGCGGTGCTCGCTCAGCTGGTCCCACCGCCGCCGCAGCTGGTCGCCGGTCATCTCCTGCTGACCGAAGGCCCGCAGCGCCGCCCGACCCTCGTCGGTGCTCAGCCGCAGGTCGGTGAGCACGAACGGCTCGCCCCGCTCGACGGCGGGCGTCGCCGCCTCGACCTTCTCGAGCGCGGTGCGGGCCTCCTCACGACGAGCGGCCGCGCGGGTGACCCGCTCGGTGGCCTCCCGCTTGCGGCGCAGAGCGCTCTCCCGCTGATCGAGCACCTGGGTGAGCGCGCTCTCGGACTCCGCCAGCTCGACCTCCTCGGCGGCGCACGGGCCCATGGCCTCGCTCATCGAGAGGTCGCTGTCGAGGTCGGAGAACCCGGCTTCGAACCCGGACCGACCCCGGCGGGACAGCACCAGGACCCCGATGGCGAGGCCGCCGACCACGACGATCACCGCCAGCACGCCGGCGAGCACGGCGGCCGCCGAGGTGCCGCCCGCACCGTCGTCCGCACCGGCGGGGCGCACGACGGTGGTGGCGGTGGCCGGCGCCGTCGTGGACGATGCCGAGGCGCCACCCGCCACCGTCGTGCTGGGGGCCACCGGCGGTCCGCCGGGCACGGTGGCCAGGCCGACGGCCTGGCTGCGGGGGAACGTCGTCTTGCGGCCCACCGGCTGGCCGCTCTGGTCGAGCTGGATGACGCCGTCGGCCATGGTGACGGCGAGGACGAACGGCTCGTTGGGCTTGGGATCGGCCGGGACGAGGGCGATCTGCACCGGATCGTCCACCCGGGCCAGCTCGGTGGCCTGGCCCGCGGGGTCGACCTTCAGGACGCGCTTGCCGACGAAGTCGGCCACGTACATCGTGCGATCGGGGCCGATGGCCAGGCCGGTGGGCGCCCCCAGGTTCTGGGCGACGACCTCCTTGGCGCCGTCCTGGCCGACCCGGGTGATGCTGCCCTCGCTGGCGTCGGCGACGTAGACCGCGCCACCCTGGGCGGCGAGGCCGGTGGGGCGCACGAACCCGTCGGCGACCGGCGTGATCGTCCTCGTCGCCACATCGAGGCGGGCGATCTGGCCACCGTTGAGCGACGACACGTACACGGCACCGTCGGCGGCCACGGCGATGGCCTCGGGCGACGGGAACGAGGCCACCGGCGCCGGCCGGGAGCCGAACGGGCCCTCGATGCCCGAGATGCGGTTGGCGGTGTTCTCGGCCACCAGCACCGAGAGGTCGGGCAGCACGGCGACGCCGCGGGGGCTCTCCAGGCTGCCGCTCAGGGAGCGGGTGGTGCCCGCCGCGGTGATGACGAGGAGCTGGCCGAGGCGCTGCTGCGTGACGACCAGCTCGCCGGGCCGCAGGGTGCCGACGTCGTCGCCGGCGGCGGCCGCCGTGGTCGGGGTGGTCGGGGTCTGGGCGGCGGCGAGCCCGGTGACGGCGGTCAACAGCGCGAGGACGAGCGCGACGAGCACGGCGACGACGCCTGCCCTGGTCGATGTCGGTCCCCGCATGCGATCCCTTCGATCCTTTCCGAGCCGGCCACACGTCACGCCGGCGCCTCCGGAGTCGCGTGACCGGGACCCGAGCCTCTGCCGGGCACCGTGCCCGACCCTCACTGTCATACCACCTGTGCAGAGTGAAGACATGGACGCCCAGCTCCGCCTGCTGCCCACCACCGAGCCCGCCGGGGACGCCGACACCGGCGCCCCGTCCACCCGTTCGTCGCCCGGGTCACCGCCCGCCGTGGGGGCGCCACCCGCCGTGCCCGGCTGGCACCTCGAC
This sequence comes from Acidimicrobiales bacterium, assembly GCA_041394145.1. Taxonomy (GTDB): domain Bacteria; phylum Actinomycetota; class Acidimicrobiia; order Acidimicrobiales; family Acidimicrobilacustridaceae; genus JAWKIW01. The sequence continues at coordinate 13,157 of JAWKIW010000023.1, read as the reverse complement.
GACGCCGCCCGGGCCGTCGGGCGCCAGGGCGTGGCCGCCGCCCGCCAGGCGCTGCACGCGGCCCGCCGCGCCGCGCACGACGACGCGTCGCACGCGGCGTGAACGGGCGCTGTCGTCCTCCCCCGGCCTAGGCTCGGGCCATGAGCGACGTCGTGATCGTGGAAGCGGTCCGCTCGCCAGTCGGTCGCCGGGGGGGCGGATTGTCCACCATGCACTCGGCCGACCTGCTGGCGACGGTCCTGAAGGCCTGCATCGACCGGTCGGGGGTCGACCCCGGCGAGGTGGGCCAGGTGGTGGGCGGCTGCGTGAGCCAGGTGGGCATGCAGTCGTTCAACGTGGCCCGCACGGCCTGGCTGACCGCCGGCCTGCCGGTGACCGCCCCGGCCACCACCGTCGACAGCCAGTGCGGGTCGTCCCAGCAGGCGATGAACCTGGCCACGGGCCTCGTCTCGTCGGGCGTGGTCGACACCGCCGTGGCCTGTGGCGTCGAGGTCATGAGCCAGGTGCCCATGGGCTCGAGCCTCGCCCGGGGCCTCGGCCTCGGCAAGGCCGTCCCCAAGTCCTACTTCGCCAGCTACGAGTTCACCTCGCAGTTCGAGGCGGCCGAGCGCATCGCCGACAAGTGGGGCCTGACCCGCCAGGACACCGACGAGTTCGGCCTGCGCTCCCAGCAGCTGGGCGCCCAGGCCTGGGCCGAGGACCGCTTCGGCACCCAGATCGTCCCGATCGACGCCCCCGACCTCGACGAGGAGGGCAAGCCCACCGGCTCGACCCACCGGGTCGAGCGTGACGAGGGCCTGCGCGAGACCACCCTCGAGGGCCTCGCCGGCCTGAAGGCCGTGGCCCGCGAGGACGGCGTGCACACCGCGGGCTCGTCCTCGCAGATCTCCGACGGCGCCGCCGCCGTGCTGCTCATGACCCGCGAGAAGGCCGAGGCGCTCGGGCTCCGCCCGCTGGCCCGCATCGTCGACACCTGCCTCGTCGGTGTCGACCCGGTGCTCATGCTCCACGGCCCGATCGACGCCACCCACCACCTGCTGGACCGCACCGGGATGGCGATGTCCGACATCGACGTCGTCGAGATCAACGAGGCCTTCGCGTCCGTGGTGCTGGCCTGGGCCCGTGAGCTGGACCCCGACATGGCGACGGTGAACCCCAACGGCGGCGCCATCGCCCTCGGCCACCCGCTGGGCGGCACCGGGTGCATCCTCACCACCAAGGCGGTGCACGAGCTGCACCGGGCCGACAAGACCAACGCCCTGGTCACCATGTGCTGCGGCGGCGGGCTCGGCACCGGCACCATCCTCGAGCGCCTGTAGCGGCCGGGCCTCGGCGGCGATCGCACCGGCCGGTCGCGCGGCCACGCGCACGAGCCGGTCCCACGACCGGCCGCCGGTCGGCGGCGTCACACCGAGCCGCGACACTGGGACGGATGCCCGTCCTCGCGTCCGCGCCACCCGCACGCCCGCGCCGCGGGTGGCACCCGACCCTCGTCGTGGCGCTCGTCGCGGCACTCGCCGTGGCGCTCGCCCTGGCGGCGGGGTGCGGGGCCACCGCCACCGGCGGGGACGCCCTCCGCGCCGGTCCGGTGGGTCCCACCACGGCGGCCACCGTCGTGCGCGTCGTCGACGGCGACACCATCGTGGTCCGGGCCCGCGACGCCGACCGGGAGGAGACGGTCCGACTCATCGGCATCGACACCCCCGAGACCAAGAAGCCCGACACGCCGGTGGAGTGCTTCGGCCGCGAGGCATCCACCCACCTGCAGGAGCTGCTGCCCGCCGGTGCTGCGGTGCGGCTCGAGGCGGATGCCGAGCCCCGCGACCGCTACGGGCGCACGCTGGCCTACGTGCACCGCGACGACGGGCTGTTCGTCAACCTGGCCATGGTCGCCGACGGCTTCGCCAACCAGCTCACCATCCCCCCCAACGTGACCCACGAGCCGGCCCTGCGCGCCGCGGTCCGGGCCGCCCGGGATGCCGACGCCGGCCTGTGGGGCGCCTGCCCGTCACCGCACAGCCCGGCGTCGTGAGCCGCCCGGTAGGTTGTCGCCCGTGACCACGCTCGCCGAACGGCTCGGCTACGGCCCCGACGACCGGCTCCTGCTCATCAACTGCGACGACCTGGGCTCGTGCCACGCCGCCAACGTCGGCGTGTACGAGAGCCTCCGCCAGGGCGTGGCCACCAGCGCCACCCTGATGGTGCCGTGCCCCTGGGCCCGCCAGGCCGCCGCCTTGTACCTCGGCGAGGACGTCGGCGTGCACCTCACCCTCAACGCCGAGCACGAGCTGTACCGGTGGGGACCCATCACCCAGGCCCCGTCCCTGCTCGGTGGCGACGGCGGCTTCCCCCGCACCGTCGCCGACGTGTGGGACCACGCCGACCTCGACGAGGTGCGCCGCGAGCTGCGGGCCCAGGTGGAGCGGGCGATCCTGTGGGGCTTCGACGTGTCCCACCTCGACTCGCACATGGGCACGCTGCAGCTGCGACCGGAGTTCTTCGACATCTACCTCGAGCTGGCGGTCGACTTCGGCCTGCCGCTGCGGCTGTCGGGCGCCTCGACCGAGAAGGTGGTCGGCTTCCCGTTCCGCCGCCTCGCCGAGGAGGAGGGAGTGGTCTTCCCCGACCACTTCGTGCTGGTGCCCGGCGGGGTCGGCAGCCGGCGGGCGGTCGAGAAGGCCCTGTTCGAGCTGCGCCCCGGGGTCACGGAGGTGTACTTCCACCCCGCCGCCGACACCGACGAGCTGCGGGCGCTGGCCACCGACTGGGCCAACCGCGTCGACGACCACCACGTGCTGTGCCACGACCCGGGCCTGCGGGCGCTGCTCGATCGCAGCGGGGTGATCACCCTCGGCTGGCGCGAGCTGCGCGACCTGCAGCGGGCCGGGGGCTGACCTCGACGCCGGCCCTGCGGCCCACACCACGCCGGCACCGGCGCGGGGCCGAGCGCAGCGCCGGGCTCAGCGGCGACGACGGTAGGTGCGGAACACCCGCGAGACCGACGCACCCGCAGCGGCGTAGAACCGCACCGGCCCGATCCACGCCACCTCGAGGTCGCGCCACCCGGCGACCATGAGGTCCTGAGCCACGGCACCGAGCAGGGCGTGCCCGATCCCACGGCCGCGCGCGGTCGGATCGACGCCCATGGGACCCAGCCACGCCGCCCGGTTCACCGAGTGGCAGGCGAACCCGATCGCCCGGACGTCGCCCGAGGCCCCCCGCGCGTCGTCGCCGTGGGCCTCGGCTCCGAAGGCGGCGAAGCACCCGGCCCCGTCGATCCCCCGCGCCGCCTCGGGCCACCACCACGGCCACACCCCCTCGACCAGGGAGCGCACCGCCACCACGTCGGCCTCGTCGAGGACCCGGCGCACCACCACGCCGGGGGGCACGGCGGCGCGAAACGTCGTCGGGAGGGAGAGGTCGAGCTCGGCGCCGGTCACGTCGTAGCCGGCGGCCTCTGCCAGGCACAGCAGCGGCAGCGCCTGCACGTCGACCCCGGGCCACAGGTAGAAGGGGGCGGACCCGCCGAGCTGGACCTCGGTGACGCCCTCGGCGAACAGCCAGTCCTCGGCCTCGGCCAGCAGCCGCCGGCCGAGGCCGGCACGGCGACGGCCCGGGTGCACGGCCAGGAGGCGGACGAACCCGACGGCGAGCTCGCCGGCGCGACGCACGACGGCGGCGACGGCGGCATCGGGGTCGCCGGCCGTGCCGAGGACCAGCCCGGGATCGTCCCAGCAGCACGCCAGCAGCTCGTCGGCGGTGAGCCGCTCGGCGGGCGCCGCCGCCGTGACCAGGTCGGCCAGATCCGCCGCCCGCTCGGGGCCCCACGGCTCGATGCTCACCCCGTTGGCCCCCACGGCGCCCACGGCGCCCACCCTAGGACCGCGATGCGGTGTGGGAGACTTCGACCGTGCGACCCGGGTCACCCTCGCGACGACCGGCGGCCCGGTCGCGCCGAGCGCTCGCCGCGCTGGCGGTGACCGCGACCGCGTCCGTCACGGGGTGCGCCGCGGCGGCGCCGGAGCCGACCGTGCCCTCGGTGAGCTTCGCCCCGAAGCTGGTGCTCGAGATCACCGACGGGGGCCTGCGATGGCAGCCCGGCCCCCGGGCCGACGCCACGGTCTCGGTCGACCCGGCGCGGGTCCCCCAGGGCACCGTGGTCGACATCGCCAACCGGACGGGCTCGGATCGGCGGGTGGTCGGCGACGACGGCAAGGCCTTCGACACCGGCACGTTGCGACCCGGAGAGACCACCACGCTGGCCCTCACGACGCCGATCACCGCCGAGCAGACCGTGACCGTGCGGACCCGGGGTGGGCCCGATGCCTCGACCGCGCTCGTGGTCGTGCCCCGGCCCGCCGAGCGCTGATCCCGGTCGAGGTCGGCCGGCATCCGCAGGCCATCGGGCGACGTCAGCGCAGGCCGGCGAACAGGTCGTCCTCGGGCGGCGTCGCGTCGACGTGGCTGTGGGCCAGCACGTAGTCGTCGAAGGGGTGGATGGTGCGGGCGACGTCGTCGGGCAGGCCGAACCAGAACGGGCTGGCCGGGTCGACCTGGGTGGCATGGGCGAGCAGGGCCTGCTTGCGGACGTCGTACCAGTCGCCGATCGGCACCGAGGTCGTGATGCGGTCGTCCTGGGACGGCCGGGAGAACCACTCCTCGGTGAAGGGCGACGCGATGCCGAGGTCGAGCATCGCCCGGTGGATCTCCTCGATCCGGGTCCGCGACCACACCGTGTAGTAGAGCTTCGCCGGCTGCCAGGCCGGGCCGAGGTCGGGCCGCCACCCGGGGTCGCCGGCCCGGTGGAAGGCCGGCACCGACGCGTCGTGGACCATCAGGTGATCGGGGTGCGGATAGCCGCTCTGATCGTCGTTGTAGGTCACGACCACCTGCGGCCGCTCCCGACGGATCACGGTGACCAGCTCGGCCACGGCGTCGTCGAGGGGGAGGTTGGCGAAGGCCTCGGCCCGAGCGTTGGCCTCGCTGTCGGGCATGCCCGAGTCGCGGTGGCCGAGCAGGACGACCTCGTCGTAGCCGATGATCGACGCCGCCGCGGCCAGCTCGTCGAGACGCACGGCGGCGAGATCGGCGCGCACCTCGTCACGGTCCATGGCCGGGTTCAAGACGTCGCCCTCCTCGCCGCCCGTGCAGGTGACGAGCACCGTGCGGATCCCCTCGGCGTGGTAGCGGGCGACGGTGCCCGCTCCCTTGGAGGCCTCGTCGTCGGGGTGGGCGTGCACGGTGAGCAGGCAGAGCGGGTCGGCCATGCGGGCACGCTATCGGCGTGCATCGTCGGAGCGCTCGACCCGGCGCCGTGGGCTCCCGAGGGGGAGACGACCGCCGCGTCGTCGGCGCCGGTAGCCTCCCGCCGATGCGTCCGAGCCCTCCCGCACGACCGGCCGGTGACCACCACCCCAGACCCCGTTGCCGCCGGCGGGCGCTGGCGCGCCTCGTGTCGGGGCTCGGCGCGGCCGTCGCGGTCTCGGTCGCCGCCGCCTGCGGCTCGTCGGGCCGGGCGATGGACCCGCCGCCGCCGGGCGCCACCGCGCCGCCGCGCGCCACGTCCTCGACGACCGCGGCATCGACCACGGCGGCGCTGTTCACGCTCACCAGCCCGAACTTCGAGCCGGGCGGACGCCTGCCGGCCGACGCCGCCTGCCCCGACGGCGTGTCGCCCGCGCTCAACTGGGCCAGCGTCCCGCCGGGGACGGCCGAGCTGGTGCTGGTGATGAGCGAGTACGACGGTGACCAGAACGTGCGCTGGCTGGTCACCGGGATCCCGCCCGACAGCGGCGGCATCCCGGCCGGGGCGCTGCCGCCGGGTGCGGTGGCCCGTCCCAACAGCGCCGGCCAGCCCGGCTACGACGCGCCGTGCCCGACGGCGGGCAGCCACACCTACGAGTTCCAGCTCCTGGCGCTCGGCGTGACCTCGACCCTGCCCCCCGACCTGCCCGCCGGCGAGGCCGTGTCGCGGCTGGAGGCGCTGGCGGGCACGAAGCGGGCCGCGCTGACCGCCACCTACACCCCGCCGGCCGGGGGGGCCACCGGGACCGGCGACACCGGCACGAGCGGACCGGGCACCAGCGGGTCGGGCGCCACCGGGTCGGGGGTCACCGTGAGCGGCTCGGAGGACACGGGCCCCTCGGGCACCGGTGGTTGAGCCGACCGCGCACCGGCACGGCGGGTGGTCGAGGACGAGCCGGGGACGCGCCGCCGGGCCGCCCCACCGGGTCAGCCGACGCGCAGCACGGCGGCGAGCTGGCGGGCCTGGGCCAGCAGCCGGCCGTCGCGGCTCCAGATGCGCCCGTCCTCCTCGACGAACCCCTCCCCCGCCCACCGGGACGCGAACTCCACCAGGCACCAGTCGGCGACCGGGTCGGGGGCGTCGAGCAGGTGCACGGTGAGGTCGACGGTGGGCACGCCGAGGGGTTCGGCGACCCGGGAGAAGATGGGTGGCGCCCAGCAGTCCGCCAGCGCCACCAGCACGTGGGCGTCGACGGGCTCGGGGTCGACCAGGCGGATCCACCCGCCGGCCCGGGCCACGGTCCCGCCGGTGAAGGGCGGGTCGCCGATGGCCCAGCGCATGTCGTAGCGGGCCGACAGCGGGATCGTCTGCCGCTCCGGCGGCGGCGGCTCGAGCTCGTCGGGCGGCGCCACCTCGGGCATCGTCACGTCGCAGAAGGCCACACCCGGGCGGTCGGCCGACACGGCGGCCACGGCCACCGCGCACAGCGCCCCGTCCTGCTCGAGGCGGGCGGTGACCGATGACAGCGAGCGACCCGACCGCTCGACGGCCACGTCCACGTCGACCGCGCCCTCGCTCGGTGGGCGGAGGTAGTGCACGGTGAGCGACCGCGCCCGCCGGGCCGGGTCGCCGACCTCGGCGGTGACGGCCCGCAGGAGCAGCGCCGCCACGTAGCCCCGTTCGGGCCGCGCTCGATCCACCAGCCGTGGTCGATGCGGCCCGGTAGCGACCGCCGCCGAGGGCTCGACGGCGGTGTCGCGGGCGAAGCGGCTGGGGCGGGATCGGTCACCGGAAGTACCACGAGGGCGGGGTGTCGAGTGGATCGACGATCCAGCGCTGACGGCGCAGGGTCGGCCGGTGGAAGCGCTCCATGCGGTCCGAGGACCACGACGCGGCCGGCGCCTCCACCAGCGCACAGGCCGAGCAGCGGGGCATCGTAGTTGACCCGCCACCCGGCGAAGTCCCGCCATGCCTGCTCCCGATCGGCTTGACCGGCAGGCCCTCGGCCTCCAGCTCGTCGAGCAGCAGCTCAACTCCTCGCGATGGATCGAGATCGGGTCGTTCGGCGACGGGTCGGGGTCGAAGGGACGCGGAAGAAGCCGGCGATCGCCCGCAGCGCCAGGAACCCGGCGCGGACGGTCACCTCGGCGCGGGGCGAGTCGGGGATGTCGAGGACCGAGACGCTGCAGACCGGCGGTGTCGAGCACGGCACCGCGCAGGTGATCCACGACGAGTCCGGTCGTTGCGACCGGTAGTACACGAGCGACGGGTACGAGGTGTGGCTCTCCTCCAGCTCGGAGAACCAGTGCTCCGAACACCTCCCACTGGGCGTCCATCTCGTCGAGCCATCCGATGCGGTGGAACCGCACCAGGAAGGTCAGCGCCGACGGGCTGCCGGCCCGGACGTCGAGCTGATCACCTCGGTCTCCCGGCGGGAGAACAGGGCGTAGATGGTCGGCAGGAAGCTGATGAGCAGGGCGATGAGGCCGAGCCCGATCAGGGCCTCGGCGACGGCGGCGATCCGCTCGGGCTCGGCGGCCGGTGCGACGAAGCCGAGCGTGGTGAACGACGAGCCGCTCACGGCGAGCGCATCGACGACGGAGCTCTCCCCAGGGCCCAGTAGACGGGGCGAAGCCGATGATCGTCAGCAGCGACCACGAGGCGGCCAGCGTGATGAGGGCGGCCGGCGCGAAGTGGGCGAGCGACTGATCGCTGTCGGCGCTGCGCTTGTGCGCGCCAGGACGTCGAACAGGGCGCGCCGTGAGGAACACCACCCGGGTGAGCAGCGCCTGCTCACCCCGGGGCACGACCACGGTGCGCACCGCCGACCGGACCGTCGCCAGCACGAGGACGGCACCGGCGGCGGCCAGCACGATCTGGACGACGAGCACGGGCGGCGAGCCTACCGGCGCCCCGACCGTGCCATGCTGGGTGACGTGCACCCCGGCGAGCGAGTGCGGTTCGTGGTCGAGACGGCCAAGGCGGTCCTCGACGACCGGCTCCCCGCCGCGGACGGCGCGGCTGCGGTGACCCTGCAGGCCGAGCAGATCACCCCGCTGCTGCGCAGCGACCGTGACAGCGTCACCCGCTCGGAGGCCGAATCGGTCGCCACCCAGCTGCGCCTGCTGGCCGAACAGGTCAACGACCGGGCGTCGGGCTCGGCCGACCCCACCGCCCACCTCGCCATGGCCAAGGCCATCGGCGAGATGGCGCAGTCGCTTCGCTAGGCGTCGGGTTCGCCGTCGCCGACGTGATCGGCCGGCGTCGCGTCCGGCGCCGGGGCCTCGTCGCCCGCCTCGACGCTCGACGCCGCGTCCTGCGCCGGGGCCTCGTCGCCCGCCTCGACGCTCGACGCGTCCTCCGCCGGGGCCTCGTCGCCCGCCTCCGGCTCCTCACCGGCGTCCAGCCGGCGCCGGGCCTCCACGGCGGCCTTGTAGGCGGCCTCGGCCTCGGCCTTCTCCTCCTTCGTGGCGGCGGCGTCGGCGTTCACCTGCTTGACCCGCTCGGCCGCCCGGTCCTTGTCGGCCTCGGCCTTGCGTCGCTTCTTCGCCTCGGCGTCGGCGCGCTTCGCCAACGCCAGGTACTCGTTGAACCGATGCAGCTGCGCCTTGGTCTCGTCGTCGAGGTTGTGGGGATCGACCGCCGGACGCGCACCCCCGCGGCGCGCCGGACGTCCGGATCCACGACCGGCACGGCCGCTGGACCGGATCGGCGCCTTGCCCGACCGAGCCGGCGGGGCGGTCGCACTCGACTCGGTCGCACTCGACTCGGTCGCACTCGACTCGGTCGCACTCGACTCGGTCGCACTCGACTCGGTCGCACTCGACTCGGTCGCACTCGACTCGGTCGCACTCGACTCGGTCGCACTCGACTCGGTCGCACTCGACTCGGTCGCACTCGACTCGGCGTCGGTCATGTCGCCTCCTCGGCTGCCTCCGGCTTGCGCTCCGGCCGCCAGAACAGCACCAGCAGCACCATGGCACCCCCGACGCCGGCGATCACCGTGACGGCGAAGCCCTTCCACCCGAACAGGTACGAGAAGGGGCGCGTCGAGTGGACCAACCGGTCGATCGACCAGGTGCCGGCGCCGATCGCCCCGAGGGCGAGGCCGGCGGCGACCAGGTTCATCACGTACTCGTACCCCTCGCCGGGACGGAAGATGAAGAAGCCGTTCGTGCGGTGGTTGGTGATCCACGCGACCAGCATCGTCCCGACCACGCCGGCGGCGGCGAGCGGCGTCAGGAAGCCGACGATCAGCAGCACGCCGGCGGCGAGCTCGGTGAGGCTCGCCAGCCAGGCGTGCAGCTTGCCGGGCTTCATGCCCAGGCTCTCGAACCAGCGGGCGGTGCCGGCGATCTTGCCGCCGCCCCAGATGTGGTTGTAGCCGTGGGCGATCATCGTGACGCCGACCGACACGCGCAGGATCAGCAGCCCCAGGTTGACGGCGTTGTGGAACTCCACGGTGTGGCCTCCCGGCACCTCGCCAGCACGCGGGCGTCAGCGTCGACGCGTGCTGACCCCGGCCGGTCAATCTACGGCGTCGGCCGTCACCCCGACGAATGCCGTCCGTCGCCGCTCACGACGAGCACGTGCTCGCCGCCGGCTGGCCGGCGAAGCGCTGGCCGATCCACGTCACGACGTCGTCGGCGGCGACGAAGGCGATGTTGGTGTGGACCGCGCCGTCGTACTCCTTGAACGTCACGGTGTCGCCGAGCCGGCACAGGTTCTGGGCCAGGGTCGCGGTGGTCGACGGGATGACCAGCGTGTCGGCCGAACCCTGGGCGAGGTAGACCGGCGCCGACGTCGGGAACCCGCCCGGCGTGTTGGCCGCGAGCAGGTCCGGCCACGGCGGCACCGACGAGGGGTTCTGGGCGAAGAACTTGCCGACGAGCGGGGTGGCCACCGCCTCCATCTCCGTCGCCTGGGTGAGGTTGCACAGCTTGACGATCTGCGGCATCCCCTGCTGGCCGGCCGGGGTGAGCAGGGCGTCGGCGTCGAGCCCCGGGTGCGCCGACTGGTAGACGAACTGGTAGGCGTTCAGCGCGTAGGCACCGAGCTCGACGCCGTCGAAGGTGTTGAGGTCGTCGGTCAGCAGCTGGCTCAGCTCGCCGGCCGGCGCCGCCGCGGCGACGCCCACGATCCTGAGGTCGGGTGCGTAGGTCGGTGCCAGCTGACCGGCGAACAGCGCGCCCTGCCCACCCTGGGACCAGCCCCACACGGCCACGTTCTTCGATGCCGCTGCCTCCGAGAGGTTCGCGGCGGCCCGGGCGGCGTCGAGGGTGGCGCGGCCCTCGCTGTCGCCGACCAGGTACGGGTGCACCCCGGGCGTGCCGAGGCCCTCGTAGTCGGTGGCCGCCACCACGTAGCCGGCCTGCAGGAGGCCGGCGAGCCCACCGACGAGCGAGAAGCCCAGCGGGCTCAACGACGGGGCGCAGGTGTCGACCACCCCGGTGGTCGGGTGCGCCCAGGTCACCACGGGCCGCCCGCCGGGTGGCGCGTCGCCGCCGGGCACCAGCACGAAGCCGGACACGGCGACGTCCTGCCCGCTGACGCTGGTCGAGTGGTAGAGGATCTTGTAGGCGGTGCTGCCCTCGGGCGCACCCGCCATCGGCTCGCTGCGGATGATCTGGCCGGGCATGCCCTCGGGCAGCGGGCTCGGGGGGACGTAGAAGGGGTCCGTGGGCACGGAGTAGGCGGGGTTGGACTGCGGGTTCGGCAGCGGTGGGACCGTCGTGTTGGCGGCGACCGCCGGCGTGCTGGTGCTGCTGGTCGACGGCCTCGGCTCGTCCTTGCCGCACGCCGCGGCGGCGAGGGCGACGACGAGCGCGACGGTCACGATCGCAGGGCTGCGCCGGCGCGACCGGCGGGCGGCGCTCACTGGACGTCGAGCGAGCTCTGCCCGCCCGTGGTCCACCAGCTGGCGGTCAGCTGGATGCCGTCGATCGACGCCCGCGGCACGACCTCCTCGTAGGTGCGCTTGTAGCCGGTGGCTGCGATGCGCCATCGCCCGTCCTCCTTGCGGTACTCGTCCTCGTAGAAGGCGGCGCCCTGCACGGTGAGGTCCCAGTCGGTCATGACCACGACGTCCTCGAGCGCCCAGACGCCGACGGCGGTCGTCGGCGAGGTGAGGTCGATCTCGGGCTGGTGGACCCGGTGGCTCGAGTGCATCGCCTCCGAGCCCATGTTCCGGCGGAGGAAGTCGACGATGGCGTCGCGCCCCTCGTAGCGGTACTTGCCGCCGCTGTAGGTGGCGACGCAGTCCTCGGTCAGGACCTCGTCGAGGTCGTCCCACAGCTTCTGGTCGAGGCAGCGCAGGTAGCGGTACTTCACCCGCTTGATGAGCTCGAGCTCGACGAGGTCCTCGGGCGTCATGTGGTCGGTCCTCCGGGATCGTTGCCGCCGCCGGGCGGCATGCTAGGCGCCGGGCCGATGACGGCCGGGCCGACCGGCACCAGCGGCGTCTCGGGTCATCGGAAGTCGCGCGACGCGGTGGACGCCGGCACCGGCAGCGCCTCGAGCTTCTCGGCCACGATGTTGACCACGCCCTCGGCCTGCTCGAGGCGACCCCGCACCAGCAGCGCCGGCGCGCCGCGGGCCACGGTGCGGTAGCGGGCCCAGCAGCCCTTCGAGCACACCACGTTGATGAGCCCCGTCTCGTCCTCGAGGTTGACGAAGGTGGTGCCCCCTGCCGTCGCCGGTCGCTGGCGGTGGGTGACCACCCCGGCCACCACCACCTTGGACCCCGCCGGCACGTCACGCAGCCCGGCGGCGGGCACCACGCCCAAGCGGTCGAGCTCGGCGCGCAGGAAGCGGGTGGGGTGGCCGTCGGGGGCGACCCCGGTGGCCCACAGATCGGCGGTTGACTCCTCTCGGTCGCTCATCCCCGGCAGGGGCGGCGCCTCGGTGCCGGTGACGATGCCGGGCAGCCGGCCGTCGCCGGGCTGGGCCACCGCCCCGGCGATCCACAGGGCCCGGCGGCGGTCGAGCGGCGCGCCGTCGGGCCCCCGGAAGCAGCCGAAGGCACCGGCGGTGGCCAACGCCTCGAGCTGGGGCAGGGTGAGCTCGGGGATGCGGCGCTTCAGGTCTTCCATGTCGAGGTAGGCGCCGTGGGTGTCGCGCTCGAGCACGATCCGCTCGGCCAGGTCGCGCCCGAGGCCGCGCACCGACGACAGCCCGAGGCGCACCGCCGGCTGGGCCGGCACCAGCCCACCCGTGGGCAGGGCGGCCGAGGGGTGCCGGGGCCGGGTGCCGGCCCGGGCCACCTCGCACGACGGTCCCTCCCACACCAGCACGGCCCCCGAGCCGGAGGCGGCCAGGTCGGGGGTGTGCACGACGACGTCGTGACGGCGGGCGTCGAGCACCAACGAGTGCGGCGAGTAGAAGCCCATGGGCTGAGCGTTCAGCAGGGCGGCGCAGAACGCCGCCGGGTAGTACCGCTTGATCCACGAGCTGGCGTAGACCAGGTAGGCGAACGACACCGAGTGGCTCTCGGGGAAGCCGTAGTTGGCGAAGGCGGCCAGCTTGTCGTAGATCTGGTCGGCGACCTCGCCGGTGATGCCGTTGGCCGCCATGCCCTCGTAGAGCCGGTCGCGCAGGCGCTGCATGCGGGCCTGGCTGCGCTTGGACCCCATCGCCTGGCGCAGCTGGTCGGCCTCGGCGGGGGTGAAGCCGGCCACGTCGATGGCCAGCTGCATGAGCTGCTCCTGGAACAGGGGCACGCCGAGGGTCTTGGCCAGCGCCGGCTCGAGCCGCGGGTGGAGGTAGGTGACGGGCTCGCGGCCGTTGCGGCGGCGGATGTAGGGGTGGACCGACCCGCCCTGGATGGGGCCGGGGCGGATGAGGGCCACCTCGACCACCAGGTCGTAGAAGGTGCGGGGCCGCAGCCGCGGCAGGGTGGCCATCTGGGCCCGGC
>JAWKIW010000022.1:0-83587 GCA_041394145.1 Acidimicrobiales bacterium | reverse complement strand
CTTCGAGCCGCCCCGGTGGGAGCGCCTCGTCGAGTACGCCGACGCCCTGCACGTCCCGCGCGAGGAGCTGCGCATCCTGAAGGAGGTGGCCCACCACCACATGCGCTCGGCGCAGTTCCACCTCATGCGCGACACGATGGAGGTGGTCACCGAGTCCGAGCACTGGGCCACCCGCGGCGCCAAGCTGCTGCACGGCATCGTGGGCCGCGAGGCGTCGAACGACCCCGAGCTGGCGGCTCGCTACCGGGCCCTCGGCGACCTCCCCGAGAGCACCTACGGCTACGCCTTGTTCCGCCAGTACGTCGACCACGGGTTCTCGTTCCCCGGTGAGCCCGACAACATCGGCGAGGTGTTCGGCATCCGCCACGACACGTGCCACGTGCTGGCCGGCTACTCCACCTCACGGCAGGGCGAGATCCTGGTGGGCACGTTCTCGACGGCGATGCAGTCGGCGTACGCGCCCATCGAGCCGTTCCACGTCCTGATGATGCCGCTGTTCACCTGGCACCTCGGCACGCCGATGCTGCCGCGGGGCGGCGTGCCCGGCCACGGCGTGCTCGACGCCCGCAAGATCCTGGTGGCGTGGGACCGGGGCAAGGAGACCACCTTCGACGTGTTCGGCCCCGACTTCGACCTGTTCGCCCTGGCCGGGCGCGACCTGGAGGAGCTGCGCCACGAGTGGAACGTGCGCCCGCTCGACCCCGCCGACGCCGCCATCAGCAACGACGAGCTGCCCGACTACCACCCGATCCCGAAGTCGTCGTGAGCGCGCCGGCCGGCACGGGCCGGCGGGCCGGCCTCGGGCTGCTGCTGCTGGTGGCGTGCGTGGGGTCGTTCGTGACGGCCCTCGACACCACGGTGCTCAACATCGCCCTGCCGTCGCTGCGCACCGACCTCGGCGCCGGCGCCGCCGAGCTGCAGTGGATCGTGGCGATCTACCCCCTGGTGTTCGCGGCGCTGATCTTCCTCGGGGGCGCGCTCGGTGACGTGCACGGCCACCGGCGCGTGCTGCTCGGCGGCCTCGTGCTGTTCGGGCTGGGCTCGGTGAGCGCCGCCACGTCGAGCACCTCGGCCCAGCTCATCGTGGGGCGGGTGGTCACCGGCGCCGGCGCCGGCTTCCTCACCCCGGCGGCCCTGGCCGAGGTGTCGGTGCACTTCACCGGACCGGCGCGGCCGCGCGCCGTGTCGCTCACATCGGCGGCCACCGGTCTGGCGGTGGCGGTCGGGCCGCTGCTGGCCGGCGTCCTCGTCGAGTGGGCGGGCTGGCCGTCGGTGTTCTGGATCAACGTGCCGGTGGTGGTGCTCGGCGTCGCCGTGGGCTGGCGGGCGGTGCCCGAGACCCCGGTGGTGCCCGGTCGGCGCGTCGACGTCGGCGGTGTGGTGCTGGTGTCGGCCGCCTTCCTGGTGCTGCTCACCGGGTGCATCTCCGCCGGCCAGGACGGCACGCCCGTGGTGGCGTGGCTCGGGCCGCTGGTCGCCTCGGCCGCGCTGTTCGCCTGGTTCGCCCGCCACGAGCGGCGACGCCGCGACCCGATGCTGGACCTGGCGCTGTTCCGCAACAAGCTGTTCGCCGGCGGGGTGATCCTGGGCGTGATCCTGCAGGTCGCGGTGAGCGCCGCCTTCGTGTTCGTCGCCACCTACTACCAGTCGGTGCGCGGCGACAGCCCGGTCACCGCCGGGCTCTTCTACCTGCCGACCACCGCCACCATCTTCGTGCTGTCACCGGTGGTCGGCGTGCTGTGCTCGCGCATCGGCCTGCGCACCCCGGCGGTCATCGGCAGCGTCACCAGCGCGGTGGCGGCCGCCATGTTGGTGTGGCTGTCGCCCACGACGCCGGTGGCCTACCTGTTGGTGTCCCAGCTGCTGTTCGGCGTCGGCATCGCCTTCACCGCGATCCCCATCACCACCGCCATCCTCAACGGCGCACCGTCGGCGCGCGCCGGCATCGCATCGGCGTCGAACAACGCCGCCCAGCGGGTCGGCAACGCCATCGGCATCGGCGCCCTCGGCAGCCTGCTGGTGGTCACCGCCGACCGCTGGTTCTCCGACGCCGTCTCGGCCCTCGGGCTGACCGGGACCGACGCCTCCACCGCCCTGGTCGGCTTCCACCCCCTGAGCCCGCCGGGCGGCACCAGCTCGCTGGCCCAGGCCGCCGACAGCGCCTTCGTGCGGGGCTTGGCGGTGGTGATGGGGGTGGGTGCGGTGATCAACCTGGCCGGCGTGCTCGTGGCCCGGCACTTCCTACCCTCGGGTCCGATCGAGCCGAGCCCGTAGGCCCGCGCCCGTCACGCCGCCTGCCGGCCCCTCGCCGGGGCGGAGCCGCCGCCGACGCCGGGGGCGAAGCTCGGGTCGGGCGTGCCCTTGATCCAGTGGGGGACCATCGGCCAGGCGTCGGTGAGGAAGTAGGCGTAGGTGCCGTCGGGGTACTCGGGGGTGACGCACCAGCGGCCGTTGCACTCGTCGAGGTCGCCCAGGCCGGCCACGTACTCGTAGTCGGCCACGTAGGTGCCGTCGTAGGTGCCGCCGGGGTCGTCGGCGCCCGACGGTCGGCTGCCGGCCTTGAGCCGGTACGACGCCTGCAGGTCCTTCACGCCGCTGGTGGGATCGGCGGGGTCGACGTAGCCGTAGCGCAGGTAGATGGGGAAGCCGTCGGCGGCCCAGCCGACGAAGGCCGAGTGCGCGGTGGGGTCGCTCACCCACGCCGGCGTGACGGCATGCAGGTGGTAGAAGCCGTCCGGGCGGGTGTGGACACCGTGGGTGTCGAGCGCGTCGGCGTTGTAGTTCCACGCCCCGCCCATCCGGCCGCCGTAGTAGCCGGCGGTGGTCGGGTCGAACACGGCGCTGTTGCGGTGCACGCCGAACACCTGCCCGGTGCGCACCATCGTCGGCTGGGCCGCGATCTGCGGATCGGTCGTGACCCGGAAGGTCAGGTCCTGCTTGCGGGGGGTGCCCGGGTACCGGAAGTCCGCGTCGAACGACCAGTCCGGCCACGAGGCGGTGTGGATGGTGCGCACGCCGTCGGCGACGGTGATCGTCATGTTCTCGGAGCGGGAGTCACCGAAGATCGGTGACGCGGTCGACGCGGCCGTGGCGGTCGAGCTCGTCGACGGGGTGGAGGTGGTGGAGCTCGACGGCGCGCCACCGGCGGACGGGTTCGCGCCGGCGTCCTCGGCGCTCGAGGAGAACGGCAGCGAGCAGCCGGCGACGACGGCGCCGCCACCGGCGAGGGCGGCGGTGGTGAGGAAGCGGCGCCGCGTCAGCAGCGGGTTCGCAGCGGCGTCGGCCATCCGGGGCACGGCACGGGCGGCCGAGCGGGGGGTCGAGGAGGAGACGGGTCGGAGGTGGGAGGGTCGGGTCATGGGGGGCTCCCTGGTCGTCGTGGGCTGGTGACGACGATGGTGGGGATCGCGCCTGCGGTCCGACCGGCAGGTGCCTGGCAGGTTGCTGGGAGCGACCGCTGCGCTCGCATCCGAGCGACGCACCGATCGCTCACCTACGCGCCCGTCCTTCGGCCGGGGCGGGCAGGAGACGGGGAGGCAGCCACGGTGGCGTCCAGCTCGGCGGATGCAGTGGGCACGACGACGGCCGCGCCCCGGAAGCACGGCGGGGCGTCGATCATCGTCGGGTTCCTGCCCTGGATCGTGTACTGGATCCTGGCGGGCAACACGGCGATCTCCACGGCGGTGCTCGTCGCCCTGGTGCTGAGCGTCATCAGCAACGTCAACGAGTACCGGCGCGACCACCAGCTCATCGCCCTCGAGGCGGGCACCACCGTGTGGTTCGCTCTCGCCCTGGTGCTGTCGTACACGGTCAGCGACGCCTGGCTGCTGCGGTGGATGTCGCCGCTGTCGAACTTCGCCTTCTTCGCGGTGATGCTGTCCACCGCCGTCATCCGCAAGCCGTTCACGGTGCAGTACGCCAAGCAGACGACCCCGCCCGAGCTGTGGGACACGCCCGGGTTCATGTACGTGAACTGGACCCTCACCTGGGTCTGGATCGGCTCGACGGCGCTCATGACGGTGGTCTCGCTGGTGCCGTCGATCGTGGACTCGCAGGCCTCGCTCACGTCCACCGATCCGTTGAACCTGGCCTGCTACTGGGTGGTGCCCTACGGGCTGCTGGGGCTCACGGTCCTGTTCACCGCCCGCTTCCCCGACTGGTTCGGCGCCGCCTTCGACGAGGTCGATGCCGCGACCGAGCCGGCGCCGGCGGCGCCCATCCCGGTCGACGGAGGCGGCGACGGCCACGCCGACGACGACGGCCTCACGATCGCCGTCGACCCCCACGAGACGCTGCTCGACGAGGTGCCGGCGATGGTCGTCTCGGGCGCGTCGCCGGGGGGCGCGGTGAAGGTCACCGCCACCGCCGTCGACCTGGTCGGGCACACCTGGCGCTCGGAGGCCGTGTTCACCGCCGACGCCTCGGGAGGGGTCGACGTCGCGACGGCGGCGGCCGGGGCGGGCACCTACACCGGCGTCGATCCCGCCGGGCTGGTGTGGTCGATGGCCTTCGCCACGCCGGGGGCCACACCCGACATCTTCGTGCCGAGCCCCGGGCCGCTCGGCGTGTCGGTGGAGGCGTCGGCGGGCGGACGGACCGTCTCCACGGTGCTGGTCCGCTCGGGCCTGCCGCCCGACGCCTCGATGCGGGAGGTGCACGACGACGGCGTGGTCGGCCGCCTGTTCCTGCCGGCGAGCGACGGGCCGGTGCCCGGCGTGGTGCTGATCGGGGGGTCCGAGGGCGGCGTCGACGCCATGGCCACCGACGCCGCGCTGCTGGCCGCCCACGGACGGGCCGCGCTGGTGCTCGGGCTGTTCGGCGCGCCGGGGCTCGACGAGGCCCTGTCGACCATCCCGCTCGAGCGGGTGCAGGCGGGCGTGCAGTGGCTGGCCCGGCACCCGGCGGTCGACGCCGGGCGGCTGGGTGCCGTCGCCATCTCCCGGGGCGCCGAGGCGCTGCTGTCGGCGGCGGCCCACCTCGATCTGCCGCTCGCCGACCTGGTGGCGATCTCGCCGTCGTCGGTGGTGTGGCCGGCCGAGACCGAGGCCGGCGCCTCGCCCGACACCTCGGCCTGGACGCTCGGCGGCGACCAGCTGGCCTTCGTGCCGGTCGACCAGGACCCGATCATGCGCGACATGGGCCGCCAGGCGCTGCGGGCCCGGGGGCGCGCCCACCGGCACCGGCCGCCGGTGATGCACCTGGCCCGCTCCTACCAGGTGTCCCTCGAGGAGGGCGCACCCGAGATCCTCGCCGCCGCCCGCATCCCCGTCGAGCGGATCGGCGGCCGCCTGCTGCTGGTCGTGGGCGGCGACGACCAGGTGTGGCCGTCGGGGCGGATGGCGTCGGAGCTGGAGGCGCAGCGGGGCGCGGCCGGCGGCCGCGACGAGCGCCTCGACCTCGACGGCTGCGGCCACCTGGTGCGCCTCGGCATCTTCCCGACCGACGTCGCCTGGACGGGCGGCATCGCCCTCGGTGGCACCACCGCGGGGGTCGCCGCCGGCCAACGCCGCGCCACCGACGCCGTCCTGGCCTGGCTGCCGTGACGACGGCGACCGACGCCGACTTCTTCGGGCTCGAGGCCGCCGGCGCGCCCGGCCGGCATCGCTTCGCGGTGATCGAGCGGCTCGCCCGCCTCGACGGACGGCTCTACGGCGGAGCCGCCATCGGCGTGTCGGTGGCGGTCGCCGAGGCCACGACCGAGCGGCCGGTGGTGTGGATGACCACCCAGTTCGTGTCCACCGCCGAGCGGGGCGCCGTGGTCGACGTGCACACCGAGGTGCTGGCCGCCGGTCGCCGGGTCAACCAGGTGCGGGTGACGGCCACCGACGCCGACGGCGCCGTGCTGTTCGCCTCCCTGGGGGCGACCGGCCACCACAAGCCCGACGGGCTCAGCGGCCAGTTCGAGCGGTGCCCCACCGTGGCCGTCCCCGACGACGCCGAGCGGTGGGCCAGCCCCGCCACCGGCATCGCCAAGGCCGCCGGGCTCGACGCGTCGATGATGCCGACCGGCACCTCGGGGTTCAGCACGGCCGTCGAGCTGCGCGAGCCCGCCATCGTCGACCACCCGGACCCGGGGCCCGGGCGGGTGTGCCTGTGGATGCGACGGCGCGATGGGCTGTCGGTCACCCCGGCGACCGCCGCGTACCTCGCCGACATGGTGCCCATGGGCGTGGCCCACGCCCTCGGCGCCCTCGCCGCCGGGACCAGCCTGGACAACACCATCCGCATCGGCCCGTTCGTGGACACCGAGTGGATCCTGCTCGACCTGCGGCCCCACCTCGCGGTCGGTGGCTACGGCCACGGCATCGCCCACGTGTGGAGCGAGGACGGGCACCTGCTGGCCACCGCCGGCCAGACGGCGTCGATGATCCTCTACGAGCCCACCACCATGCCCGGCGCCGACCGACCCGATCGAACTGATCGACCCGGTCGGACCTAGGGTCGTTCGGGCTCGCCCCAGCCGAGGCTGGTGGCCATCAGCTCCCTGATGCGGCGGGCGACGGGGGTGTCCATGGCGTGGGCTTGGGCACCGGCGGCGGCGAGGCGGTCGGCGAGCACCTGCTCGTCGGGGTCGAGCAGGTCGCGGTAGTCGGGGTCGAGGATGAAGTGGGCCACGTCGGCCGACTCGTAGGCGAGCAGGTCCAAGAAGATCTCCAGCTGCCGGCCGCGGGCGGCCAGTCCGCCCCGGTCGTCGGGTCCCGTCACCGGGCCCATGGCGGCGATGCTCAGGTCGTCGCTCCACAAGCGGGCCAGCAGGTCGTCGTCCTCCAGCACCAGGACCGTGCCCGCCTTCTCGGTCCCGTCGGCCAGGGCGCGGTAGTGGGCCTCGGGCATGGCGCGCCGCACCTCGTGCATCACCCGGTGGAACGGCTCGTCGCTCAGCGAGTACCCGACGAACAGCAGGTGCTCGGTGAGCAGCATGGCCTGCAGGATCCCGTACAGGGCGCCGGCCCGCTCGGGCAGACCGAGGTAGTCGTCACGGGTCACGACCATCCCGAGCGGGTCCTGCACCGAGCCGTGCAACTTCAACAGCCACGCCGTGTGGGGCCGGGCCACGTCGTAGGGCAGCACCGCCAGGTCGCGCCGGTCCGTGCGGCAGGCCTGCTCGTAGAGGTTGTCGTAGTTGGTGGTGATGGCCTCGTGGACGTCGAGGCTCGCCAGCAGGCCGTGCACCAGGCTGTAGCGGGCCGACGACAGCGCCTCCGCGAGGGCGCGGGCGTAGTCGGCATCGCTCGGGAACGCCCGGCGGATGATGGCGGCCTGGTCACGCAGATCGAGCCGGCGCAGCCGGTCCCCGTCGAGCGGCGTGCCGGCCGCCCCCAGGGCGTTGGCCCGCTCGCACAACGTGTCGAGCAGGCCCTGCCACGACGGCAGCCCGGCGCTCATCGACGCGCCGGCACCGATGAACAGCACCAGCTCGCCGTGCCAGTTGCGGCGGGCCAGGCGAGCGGCGGTGTCGCGCTGGGCGGGGGTGAGCGACGGCCACCAGTCGGTGCCCTTGCCCGCCGGCTCGGGTCGGGCGTCCGCCGACGGCTGCAGCTTCTGGCGGGCCCGCTGGGCGGCGGCGAAGGCCTTGTCGGTGTAGGTCACCAGCACGACGTCGCAGCCGTGCTCCCCGGCGGCGGCGTGGAGCCGCTCGACGAGCAGGGCGAAGAGGGGGCCCTGGCGGTGGGCCGAGCCGCCGTGGCGGGTGCCCACCACCGGGACCGCCAGCCGCGGCGGCAGCCCGTGGCGGACGCGGGCGCGACGGCCGAACGCCCGCAGGCGGGCCGTGGCCCGCGCCACGAACTCGTCGACCGGGGCCAGGTACCACTCGGGTCCGCGGGCGTCGACGCCGCCGACGTCGGCGAGCCACACGTCGGGACCCTCGTCGGCGGTCGCGCCGAGGAGGGCCACGCGCTCGTCGTCGACCCACGTGAACGACGGGTCACCGACGCCGTCGGTGAGCGCCCCCCACGGGTCCTCGATCGCCACCGAGCGGTCGGTGGGCACCAGCACCGCGTCGGCGTCGAGGGTCGTGAGGTCGCCCTTGATGACGAACAGGTGGCCCGGGGGGTCGGTGGCCATGGGCAGACGCTACGCCGGTTGCCCGGGCGCTTCGTCGAGGCTCCGTAGACTCCGGGTCCGTGGAGCAGCCGACGAGGGTGGCCCTGGTGCTCGGCAGCGGCGGGGCGCGCGGCTACGCCCACATCGGCACCGTCCAGGTCCTCACCGAGCGGGGCTTCGAGATCGTGGCCGTCGCCGGCTCGTCGATGGGGGCGCTGGTGGGTGGGCTGCACGCCGCCGACAAGCTCGACGACTACACCGACTGGGTCCTCGACCTCGGCCAGCTCGACGTGATGCGGCTGCTCGACGTCTCGCTGTCGGCACCGGGCGCCATCCGGGCGGCCAAGGTCGTGGCCCGGGTGCGCGACCTGCTCGCCGGGGCCCGGATCGAGGACCTGCCCATCCCGTACACGGCGGTGGCCACCGACCTCGGCGCCCGTCGCGAGGTGTGGTTCCAGGAGGGCCTGGTCGACGTGGCCATCCGGGCCTCGATCGCCATCCCCGGGGTCATCACGCCGGTGATGCTCAACGGCCGCCTCCTCGCCGACGGCGGGATCCTGAACCCGATCCCCATCGCCCCGACGGCCTCGGTGCAGGCCGACGTCACCGTCGCCGTCTCCCTCGCCGGGCCGGTCATCGGGCCGACGGTCGGGGCGCCCGAGGTCGAGCCGGCCGAGCCCGGGCCGATGGACGAGTGGATCGACCGCTTCCGGCGCAGCGCGGCCACGCTGCTCGACCGGGACTCGGTCCGGTCGGTGATGGCCCGCTTCGGTCGCCACGAGGACGACGTCCTCGACGCGCCCGAGCTGGTCGTGTCCGAGCCCGTCGAGGTGCCCACCGCCGTGCCCACGGCCGAGGGCGAGCCGTTCGAGCCGCTGCCGGCGGGGCTGTCCAAGCTCGACATGATGAGCCGCTCGCTCGACGTCATGCAGAGCGTGCTGCTGCGCTACCGGCTGGCCAGCTACCCACCCGACGTGCTGGTGGAGGTGCCCAAGGACGCCTGCCGCAGCCTCGACTTCCACCGGGCCGCCGAGATGATCGAGCTGGGCCGGGTGCTCACCGCCGAGGCCCTCGACCGGGCCGGCCTCGCCGACGCCGACCCGGTCGACCGCAGCTGACCGTCGTCAGCCGTCGTCAGCCGCCGTTGGCGGCGCGCAGCATCTGGGTCCACTCGCCGACGTCCCAGATGTTCTGGATCGAGGTGAACTCGAGGGTGCCGAGGGCGACGATCTCGGCGACGCTGCGCTTGGCCGCGGTCTCGTCGGGGTACTCGATGACCGACACCAGCGAGATGTTGCTCGGCAGCCAGCCGACGACCTTGACGTCGCCGCCGTTGCGGCCGATGACCTCGTAGATGGCGGCCGATTGGGCGTCGTTCTGCTCGGGGGTGAGGTCCTGCCAGGCCTCGGGGACGATCTTGGTGTGCGACAGCTGCATGTGTCCCATGGGTTGCTCCTCTGGTCGGGTTGGGTCGGTCTGCTGCGGTGGTCGTGGGGGTCGGCTCAGCCGAGCGCGTCCATGATGTGGGGCACGGCGTCTTGGACGGCCAGCATCGCCCGCGACTCGTACTCGACCCACGGCGAGTAGTTGAGGATGTTGCGGTAGCTGGCGGCGAGGTCCTCGTTGTCGGAGATGACGACGCCGTGGCTTCCGTCGGCCGCGACGTAGTGGGCGATGGTGCCGGGGCCTTCGCCGTTGGCGGCGAACACGGCCATCAGCTCGGCGGTCTCCTCCTTGGTGAGGTACGGCTTGACCTTGTAGGTCGTCACGAAGATCACGGTCGATGTCCTCCAGATCGGTGGTGGGCTGGCGCTGGTGTGCGACACCCGTTGCCCGGTTCGGTGACGCAGAGGTTGGCGAGCGGCGGTTACAGCGGCGCGTCAGTTCCCGGCCCGCGCCCCGCGGCGATGACGTAGGGTGGGGCGCGGCGTGGGAGGTGTGGGGCGATGGAGTACCTGGTGCTCGGCCCGCTGCGCGTCGTGCCACCGGACGGGAGGCCGGTCCGCCTGCGGAGCGCGGCGCAGCGTCGGTTGCTGAGCCTGCTCGTGATGCGGGCCGGGACCGTGGTGTCCGCCGACGAGCTGTCGGACCGGCTCGGGCTCACGGCCGGCGCGCTGCGCACGGCGATGAGCCGGCTGCGCAGGGTCGTCGGTGCCGGGCAGCTGGCGACCGTGGCGCCCGGCTACCTGCTCCAGGCCGAGCAGGTCGACGCGGCGCGCTTCGACGCCCTCGTCGCCCTGGCGAGGTCCACCGACGACGCCATGGCTGCGGTCGCCCACTACGAGGCGGCGCTCCGGTTGTGGCGCGGTGACGCCTACGCAGGTTCGCCGGCGAGGACTGGGCCATGGGGAGGCCCGCCGGCTGGCCGAGCGGCGCGCCGACGCCACCGAGGAGGCTGGCCGGGCTGCTGGTCGACCTGCAGGAGTGGCCATCGCCATCGACCGGGTCGAGCCGCTCATCGAGGTCGAGCCCTTCCGCGAACGGCCGCAGGCGCTGCTCATGCGCGTTGGCCGGGTCGGGACGGCACATCGATGCGCGCTGCCTTCCAGGCCTACCGGCAGCACCTGCTCGCCGAGGTCGGCACCGAGCCGTCCGCGACGCTCGTCGAGCTCGACCGGAGGATCGCGAGCGGCCACCGGGGCCGAGCCGACGACGGCCGGGACCGTGGCCCTGCTGCTGACCGAGCTGCTCGGCGAGAGCGGTCCGGGATCGGCACCGGCGCAGCACTACGAGGTGCTCGACGAGGTGATCACCGGTGCCGGCGGGGTGCGCCCGCTGTACCAGGGCGCAGGGAGAGCGCCATCGGCGTTCTCCCGGCCGGCCGCCGCCATCGGCGCGGCCGTCGCGGCTCAACGCCGCCTGGCCGCCGAGCTGCCGGGGCTGTCCGTGCGCATGGCCGTGCACGTCGACGGCGTGCACCGGCGTGACACCGGGGCTACGTCGGCGGGGCCGTCCCGCGGGATGCGGCTGCGGGCCTGCGGCCACGGTGGTCAGATCCTCGTGTCGGAGACGGGGCCGCCGCCGTCGGGGGCGACCTGCCTCGACGGGGTCACGCTGGTCGACCTCGGCCCGGCGCGGCTCGATGGCGACGACCGCACCGAGCGGGTCTGGCAGGTGGTGCACCCGGACCTGCGGTCGACCTTCCCGGCGCTGGGGTCGGCGAGCATAAGCGGCCGGCCTCGTCGTCGGTCAGTCTCTCCGAGACGCGCATCGAGGAGGAGCTGCCATGTCCGTCACGCCGCACCCTGCGCCGAGCACCGACCTGCCCCCAGTCCGCCGACGCCGACCCCTCCGCCGCAGCCGGGCTGCGGTCGCCGGCCTGGCCGTGCTCGCCGTGGTGGGCCTCGGCGCCGGCCCCGCAGTGCCCGCACGGCGGCGGTCGACGGACCCGGCGTCCTCGCCAGGGGCAACGGCGCGGACCGTCCCCACCTGCCAGGGCCGGCCGGCGACCATCGTGGGCGAGCCAGGCGAGGACGTCACCGGCACCCCGGCGACGACGTGATCGCGGCCATCGGCCCCGACATCGAGGTGTGGGCCAACCCGGGTGACGACCTCGTGTGCGCTGTACGGGCCAGCGGGTGACGCCTACGGCCATGCCGGCTACAACACCATCTACCTGGCCGCCGGCAACGACACCGTCATCACCTACGCCGGCAACAACGACGTCTACGGCTTCGACGGCGACGACCGGCCTACCTCAACGGTGGCTCGGAGTGGGCCGAGATGGGCGAGGGCGACGACGTGGTGCTGGCGCTGGGCGCCGACTCGGTGGCGGCCTACGGCGGTCCCGGGTGGGACGTGCTCATCGGCAGCAACGGCGACGACCACCTCTTCGGCGAGGACGGCTACGACGTGCTGCGCGGGGCCGGCGGCGACGACGTGGTCGTCGGCGGGACGGGCAACGACAAGCTGTTCGGCGACGCCGGCTGGGACTTCCTCGACGGGGAGGACCACGTCGACGAGTGCCGCGACCACCAGGGTGCCGACGGCGCCGACGTCGTCAACTGCGAGACCGTGGTGCTGACCCCGGCGGCGGCGCTGCCCGAGGCCGGCTGACCCGCCGGCGCCGCCGGCTCCAGCAGATCGTTCAGCAGATCCTCACTCAGCAGATCGTCAGGTCGATGACGTCGAGGCCGACCTGGGGGCCGGGGTTCGGCCCGATGACCGTGAGGAACGAGATCACGGCCTTGGTGGTGCCGGCCGGCACGGGGATGCCCGGGGAGGTGAAGGGGTCGAACGGGTAGATCCCGTTGGTGGGGACCGTCGGCCCGATGGTCGGGCCGAGCCACGAGCCGGTCGGGTTCGTCCCGTCGGTGAACAGCAGCGAGGCCCGGAGGTAGTCGGCGGCGATCCACCAGAACGACAGGACGGCGCGGTGGGTGCCGTCCGCGGCGGCGCGGCGACGTCCACGACCTGGCTCATGGTGACGCCGTCCTGGCCGGCGGTGTCGACGAAGAACCACTGCAGGCCGGGCACCGCCGGCGCAGGCGGTGGGACGACGGGTTGGCCGGCGTAGGGGTACGTCTGGTTCGTGCCGGCGTTGAACGTCCAGCCCGGCGGCTGGGTGTACAGCGTCCCGGCTTCGGCTCCGGGTTGACGATGGTCGGGCTGGTGCAGCCGCGGCAGCCGACCGGGGGCGGCTGGGTGGCGGCAGCGGCGGACGGCTGGCTCAGGACCGTCGGCGGCCCAGGCCGCGGCGGCCCCGACGCCGAGGCGCTTGAGGGCGTCGCGCCGGTCGGTGCGTGCGGTGTTCGGGATCGGGGGCGCGTCCGCCATCAGGGTGCTCCGAGGTCCGCCCGCCCTGGCGTGACCGTAGTGCGTCGGGCCGCCCGCCGGGCGGTGTCACACCACCTCGCTATGTTCCTCATGTGCTGCACCTGACCGTGGCGGGGTCGCTCGAACCGCTGGCCGACGAGCTGGCGGATCGGCTGGAGGTCCCGCTCGCCGATCCGTTCACGCCCGAGGTCGTCGTCGTGCCGGGCGCCGGCGTGCGCGACTGGGTGACGCGACGCGTGGCGGGGCGCCTCGGGGTCGCCGCCAACCTCGACTTCGCCTTCCCGGCCGCGCTCGTGGCGAGGGTGCTGGGCGACGACGACGGGTACAGGGCGTGGGCGGTGGGCCCGCTCACCTGGGCCATCCACGAGGTGCTGGTCGAGCGGGGCGAGGAGCTCGGCCTCCCGGCCGACGCGGTGCGGGCGCGCGCCATCGCCGACCTGTTCGACCGCTACGCCCTGTACCGCCCGGGCATGGTCCTGCGCTGGAGCGCCGGCGACGACGTCGGCGCCACCGGCCTCGCGCTCGACGAGCACCAGCGCTGGCAGCCGGCGCTGTGGCGGGACGTGCAGCACCGGCTGGGTGGCGGTCCGACCGATGCGCAGCGCCTGGCGGCGAGCGCAGGCCCTGCGGGAGGGCGAGGTCGACGACCACCTCGCCGAGGTGCCCGAGCGGGTGTTCCTCTTCGGCCTGGCCAGCCTGCCGTCGCCCCACCTCGACCTGGTGTGCGCCCTGGCGCGCCCTGCGAGGTGCACGTGCTGGCACCGGTGGCGTCGCCGGCGGACTGGGCCTGGGTCGCCGATCGGCTGACCGGCCCGCTGGCGCTGCCGGTCCTGCGCTCCGACGACGCCGCCGTGGCGGGCAGCGCGCACCCGCTCGTCACCGGGTGGGGCCGGACCTCGCGGAGGCCAACCTGTTGCTTCGGCGCGGCGCAGCAGGTCGACCGTCCCGACATCGTGGCGCCCGACCCGCCGCCGCCGCTGCCCGCCGACGCCTCCGTGCTGGCCCGCCTGCAGCACGGCATCCGAGCCGACGCCTGGACCGACGCCGGCGTGGTCCGCGAGCTGCCCGTCCTCGATGCCGCCGACCCCAGCATCCGGTGGCACCGCACCTACGGGCCGGCCCGCCAGGTCGAGGTGCTGCGCGACGCCCTGCTGCACCTGCTCGAGGAGCGCGACGACGACGGGTCTCCCCGCTTCGAGCCCCGCGACGTCGCGGTGCTGTGCGCCGACCCGGGCGGGTTCGCCCCCCTCGTCGAGGCCACCTTCGCCGGCGATCCGGACCACGGTGTCCCGCGGTTGCCGGTGCAGGTCGCCGATCGCAGCCTTCGCCGGGACAACGCCCTGCTCGACGCCGCCGCCGGCCTGCTCGACCTGCTCGACGGGCGCCTCCGGGCGAGCAGCGTGGTGGCGTTCGCCTCCCGGGCACCGGTGCGGCACCGGTTCGGCCTCGACGCCGACGCCCTCGGGCGGATCAGCGAGTGGGTCGAGGCCACCAACGTGCGGTGGGGCCTCGACGCCGAGGGTCAGGCCACCTTCGGGCTGCCGGCGGCGCTCGACGGCGTCCACACGTGGCGGGCGGGCCTCGACCAGCTGCTGCTCGGCGCCACCATGGCCGCCGGCGGCCACCGGCTGGGGCCCGGCGACGTCGTCCCGTTCGCCGACGTCGAGGGCGACGACGTCACCGTCGCCGGCGCGCTGGCCGAGCTGCTCCACCACCTCGGCGCGGCCGTCACCGCCCTGCGCACGCCGTGCTCGGTGGCCGACTGGGTCGGTGCGCTGGGCGAGGCGCTGCCGACGCTGTGCTCCGTGCCCGACGCAGACGCCTGGCAGTGGCTCGCCGTCGAACGGACCCTGGCGGCCGTCGCCGACGAGGCCACCGTCGACGGTGCACCACGCACCCAGCCGGTCGAGCCGGCCGAGCTGGCGGCCCTGCTGCGCGCCCGCCTCGCCGGCAGCCCGGGCCGGCCCCGATTCGGCACGGGGGCGATCACCGTGTCGTCGCTCACGGCCCAGCGCGGCGTGCCCCACCGGGTGGTGTGCCTGCTCGGCCTCGACGACGACGTCACCGCCGGCGGGCTGGCCGCCGCCGAGGACCTCGTGGCCGCCGAGCCGTGCCTCGGCGACCGCGACCCCCGCAGTGAGCAACGAGCGCAGCTGCTCGACGCCGTCCTGGCCGCCGGGGAGCGGCTCGTCATCTGCAGCACCGGGCACGACCTGCGCACCAACGCCGAGGTGCCGCCGGCGGTGGCGCTGGCCGAGCTGTTCGACGTGATCGACGCCACCGTGCGGGTGCCCGACGGGGCAGACGAGGGCATCACGCGGGCACGCGACCTGCTGACCGTCGACCACCCTCGTCAGGCATGGGCCGAGGCCGCGTTCCTGCCGGGCGGGCTGGGCGTCGACGGCCCGTGGAGCTTCGACGCAGGCGCCCGGTCGGCCGCCGAGGCCCGCCGCGGCCAGGGGGCCGTCGAGCTGTTCCTGCCCGAGCCGCTGCCGCCACCCGAGCCGGTGGCGGGCCTCGACCACGGGGGCGCACCGGTGGTCCCGCTGGCCGACCTCATCGCCGCCTGCGCGAACCCGGCGAAGGTGCTCCTCCAGGGACGGCTCGGTGTCCGCCTGCCCGATGAGGACGAGGTCGCCGAGGATCAGATCCCCGTGAAGCTGGCCGGCCTCGACAAGTGGAAGATCACCCGGGCCCTGCTCGACGCCCACCTGGAGGCCGGACGTGCGGATGACGGCTCGCAGGTCGTCGATCCGGCGACGTGGGAGCGTGTCGAACGTCGTCGTGGTGCGGTGCCGCCGCTGGCCTTCGGGGACACCGCCGTGGTCGAGGCCCGGACGCGGGTCCGCCAGCTCCTGGCGCAGCTGTCGATCGAGCTCGGGGACGTGCCGCACGATCCGCAGACGGTGGCGGTGGAAGTCCGGGTCGTCGACGCCGATGGCACGGAGGTCGTCATCGAGGGTCACGTGCCCGGTGTGTGCGACGACCTCGTCGTCACCATCACGCCCTCGTCGTTGAAGGACAAGGACCTCCTCACCGCGTGGGTCCGCCTCGCCGTGCTGTCCGGTGTCGATCCGAGCCGGCGGTGGCGGTCGATCACCGTGGGCGGCGCCCGCGACGGCAAGAAGGGCAAGCTCGGCGTGCAGCGCGTCGAGCTGCAGGAGGCCGGGCGGGCCGACGAGGTGGTGGCGGCGGTGCTTCGGCTCCACCGCACCGCGGGCCGAGACGCGGTGCCGTTCTTCCCCGCGACGAGCCGGGCGTTGTTCTGCGACGGTGTGCCGGCGGCCCGGGGGAGGTGGTTCGACCGGTACGGCGAGGCCGAGGATGCGTGGATCGGGCGGCTGTTCCCGACCGACTTCGACGCACTGCTCGTCCTTCCGGTCCGCCCGGACGAGCAGATCGGCGGCGCGGAGGCAACGTCGCGGCTCCGGTACTGGGCGGAGCAGCTGTGGGGCACGATGGCGCGGACCGCGACCGTCCTCGAGAGCGAGCCCGCGCTGCCCGCCGTCGACGAGGAGGGCGCGCCGTGAGCGCCGCGACGACGACGGAGCCCTTCTCGCTGACCGGGGCGCTGCCCGAGGCGCTGACGGTCCTGGAGGCCAGCGCCGGCACGGGCAAGACCTTCGCCCTGGCGGCGCTGGCCACCCGGTTCGTGGCCGAGGAGGGCCTCACCGCCTCGCAGCTGTGCATCGTGAGCTTCACCGAGGCCGCCACGGCGGAGCTGCGTGGACGGGTGCGCTCCCGCCTCGCCCAGGCTGCTGACCACCTGGCGGCCGGAGGCGCGCCCGTGGACGACGACGAGGTGCTCACCGCCCTCGGCGCCGTCGACGACGCCGAGCGGGCCCGGCGCGTGGGGCGGCTCGAGCGGGCGCTGGCCGACTTCGACTCGGCCACCATCTCCACCATCCCCGGCTTCTGCAGCCGGGTGGTGGCCGCCGGCCGCGAGGCGGCGGCCACGCCGATCACCGCCGACGACGGCGATGTGGCCGAGGTGGTCGGCGACGTCTACCTGGCCCGCTACGGCGGCGGCCGCCCGGCGCCGGCCGAGCTGCCCAAGCTCGTGCAGGCGGTCGAGGCCCGCCTCGGGCTGGCCGACGCGCGCATGGCGCTGCCCGACGACCAGGCGCGCGCCGGCCGGTACCCCGAGCGGGTCGCGCTGCTCGAGGAGGTCGCCGCGCTCGTCGACGAGCTCGTCGACGCCGTGCTCGAGCGGCGGGCCCACCAGCGGCGGCGGACCTTCGACAGCCTCCTGACCGACGCCCGCGAGCTGCTCGGTGGCCCCCACGGTGCAGCCGCCGTCGCCGCCCTGCGGGCCCGGTTCGGCATCGTGCTCATCGACGAGTTCCAGGACACCGACCAGGTGCAGTGGGACATCTTCCGCACCGCGTTCCTCGACGGCGACGATCCCGTGCGGGTCGTCCTGGTGGGCGACCCCAAGCAATCGATCTACCGCTTCCGCGGTGCCGAGCTGTCGGCCTACCTCGCCGCCCGCGACTTCGCCGAGGCCACCGGTGGCCGCCGCGCCACCCTCGACGTCAACCGCCGTTCGGACAAGCCCCTGCTCGACGCGCTCGAGCGCATCTTCGGCGGCTACGAGTTCGGCGACCCGACGGTGGCGTTCGCAGCGGTGCAGGCGGCCGATGCGCACGCGCCCTCGCCGCTCGACGCCGTCGGCGCCGGCGACGCCGCCCCGCTGCAGGTGCGCTGCGTCGGTGCCGAGGTGCCGAACGTCGGCGAGGCCCGCGCCCGGGTGCTGCCCGACCTCGTCGCCGAGGTGATCCGCCTGCTCAACACGGCCTGGATCACCGACAAGGGCGGTCGCCGGCGGTTGAAGGCCTCCGACATCGGGGTGCTGGTGCGGTCCAACGCCGACGCCTCGCGCTACGCCGATGCGCTGTCGGCGGCCGGCGTGTCGGCGGCGAGCAGCTCGTCGGACAGCGTGCTCGAGAGCCCCGCGGCGAACGAGTGGCGGATCCTGCTCGCCGCGCTCGAGCGACCGACCTCGCCGGGTCCGGTGCGCGCAGCCATCCTGGGCTGGTTCGTCGGACTGCCGGCGACGCAGCTCGACGCGCTGTCCGACGAGGCGCTCGGCGAGCACATGGACCGCTTCCGGCGATGGGCCGCTCGCCTGAGCGACCGCGGCCTGCCCGGCCTGCTGGGCGAGCTGCGGGCCGCGGGCCTCGCTCCCCGAGTGCTGTCCCGGGTGGGGGGCGAGCGCGATCTCACCGATCTCGACCACATCGCCGAGCTGCTGCAGAGCGCCACCGGCGGACGGCCGATCGGGCCGTCGGGCCTGCTGGCGGCACTGACGGCGCTCGGCGCCCAGAGCCCCTTCGGCTCGACCGAGGACCCGGTCGCACCCGAGCTGCTGGCCCGGCGCATCGACCGCGACGATGACACCGTCAAGGTCCTCACCGTCCACATGGCCAAGGGCCTCGAGTTCCCGGTCGTGCTGTGCCCGACGCTGTGGGCCGCGCCCGGCGGCAAGGTCGGCGTGAAGCACGCCTGGGACGGCCGGATGCGCCGCATCGACACGAACTCGATCGCCGTGCCCGGAACGGGATCCGGGTCCAAGGACTTCACCGGGATCGACCACCTCGACAAGCTCGAACGAGACGGCGAATCCCGGCGTCTGCTGTACGTGGCGCTCACCCGGGCCAAGCACCGACTGGTGCTGTGGTGGTACCGGCCCCACCAGGGGAAGCCGCCGCTGGGCGGACTCCTCGGCCACGCCTGTGGGCTCGAGGACGGCGCGGTCGACATCGACGTGCTCGTCGCCACGTCGGGCGGGTGCATCGCGCGGGCCGACGTGGCGACCCCCGCGCCCCACTTGGTGCTCGCATCGCACGACGACGCCGCGCCGCCGGTGCTGGAGGTCGCGTCGGCGGATCGCCGGCTCGAGGACCGGTGGCGCATCTGGTCGTTCACCGCGGTGCAGGGCGCGGCGGTCGCCAGGGCGACGGCCCCGTCACCCGCCCCACCGGTGCTCGGCGGCAACGACGAGCGGACCGAGGCCGCCGGCGCGGACGACGAGCTCGTCCTCACCGACCTGGCGGGTGCGCCACCGGGCGGTGCCGGGACGTCCCTGCTGTTGCGCGACGTGCCCGGCGGCACGGCGTTCGGCACGCTCGTGCACGCGGTGCTCGAGCGGACCGACTTCGCCGCGGCCGATCTCCACGACGAGCTGCGGATCCGGTGTGCCGAGGGCCTGCAGCGCCGCCGCCTGTCGGTCACGCCCGACCACCTGGCCGAGGGCCTCCTGGCGGCGCTGCGCGCCCCGCTGGGCGGCCCGGTCGGCGAGCGTCACCTGGCCGAGCTGTCCCGCGCCGACCGCCTCGACGAGCTGGGCTTCGACCTGCCCCTGGCCGGCTTCGACGCGACCGACCTCGCGGCCGTGCTCGCCGACCACCTGCCCGCCGACGATCCGCTGCGCCCGTGGGTCGAGCAGGCGGCGGCCGGCGGGCTGCGGGTCGAGGTGGCCGGCTGGCTCACGGGCTCGATCGACCTCGTGGCCCGCTGCTCGATCGCCGGCACGACGAGGTACTGGCTGGCCGACTACAAGACCAACCGCCTGCCCGACGGGTCCGACTACGGCCAGGACGACCTGGTCGGCGCCATGGAGCACCACGGCTACCCGCTGCAGGCGACCCTGTACCTCGTCGCCCTGCACCGCTACCTCCGCAGGCGGCTCGAGGGCTACGAGCCCGACCGCGACCTCGTCGGCGCGGCCTACCTGTTCCTGCGGGGCATGGACCCCGGCCGATCGGCCGGCGACACCCGTGGCGTGCTGTGGTGGCGCCCGCCGACCGCCGCCCTCGACGAGCTCGACGCCCTCTTCGCCGACGGAGCCCGGCCATGACCGCGCTCGAGGGGGCCGGCCTCGACGTGCTCGCGCAGCTGGCACCGTGGCGTGAGGCGGGCGTGCTCGCCGCCGCCGACGTGCACGTCGCCGCGACCCTGGCCCGGCTCGGCGGCCTCGGCCCGACCGATGCCGACGTGGCCCTGGCCGTCGCCCTGGCGGCCCGTGCGCCCCGGCTGGGCCACACCTGCCTCGACCTGGCCACGGTCGCCGAGTCCGTGCCGGCCGAGGTCGAGCGCGATGCCGACGCCGAGGCGGCGTCCGCCATCGAGGCGCTGCCCTGGCCGGCCGACCTCGCCGCCTGGCGGGCCGCGGTCGCCGCCTCGCCGCTGACCGTGCGGGCCGAGTCGGTCGGGGACGGATCGCTCGCCGGGGTGCCGCTCGTGCTCGACGGCGACCTGGTCTACCTCGAGCGCTACCGGGCCTACGAGGACGCCGTGGCCGACGAGCTCGTGCGCCGGGCGGCCGAACCGCCGGTGGCCTCGTCGCTGGACCCGGCCCGGCGGGCCGAGCTGCTCGAGGCGCTGCTCGGTCCCGAGGCCGCGGCACCGGGCCAGTGGACGGCGGCGTCGTCGGGCGCGACCCGATCGCTGGCGGTGATCGTCGGCGGACCCGGCACCGGCAAGACCCGCACCGTCGCCGCCCTCCTCGCCCTGTTGATCGACGGTGACGCGCACCTGCGGATCGCGCTCGCCGCCCCCACGGGCAAGGCCGCGGCCCGGATGGGGGAGACCTTCCGCCAGACGGCCCGAGAGCTGCGGGCGTCGGCGCTCCCGGGTGCCGAGGCGCTGGCGGCCCGGCTGGAGGCGGCCGAGGCCGCCACCATCCACCGCCTGCTCGGCGCCCGTCCCGGTCGGACGCGGGTGCGACGAGACCCCCGCGATCCGCTCGTCCACGACGTGGTGATCGTCGACGAGACGTCGATGGTGTCGCTGCCGCTGATGACCAAGCTGCTCGACGGCGTGCGCCGCGACGCCCGCCTCGTGCTCGTCGGCGACCCCGGCCAGCTCGCCAGCGTCGAGGCCGGCTCGGTGCTCGGCGACATCGCCGGTGCCGCCGGGACCTCGGTGCCACCGTCCAGCGCCGGCGTGGCCGGCAGCCTGCACGTGCTGACGGAGAGCTACCGGTTCCCGTCGGCCTCACCGGTGGGCGTGTTCGCCGCCGCCGTGCGGGCGGGCGACGTCGACGCCGCCGTCGACGTCCTCGCCGGCGGAGCGGCTCCCACCGACGAGACCACCGGCGGCGCCGGTGGGGTCGGCCTCGAGTGGGTGCGGGCTGCCGGTGACACGACCCTGGCGGCCGACGCGGTGCGCGCCGCCGCCCTCGAC
The DNA here is from genome assembly GCA_041394145.1 of Acidimicrobiales bacterium. Classification (GTDB taxonomy): domain Bacteria; phylum Actinomycetota; class Acidimicrobiia; order Acidimicrobiales; family Acidimicrobilacustridaceae; genus JAWKIW01. Next base: position 62,578 of record JAWKIW010000022.1, on the reverse strand, counting down.
GCCGCCCGCCGGACGGCGGCGGCGGCCCGGGAGGGCGACGGGCTCGCGGCCCTCGGTGCCCTCGGCGAGGTGCGGGTGCTGTGCGCCCATCGCCGGGGGCCCTTCGGCGTCAGCCACTGGAACCGGCAGGTCGAGCAGTGGCTGGCCGGCGACGGTCCCGTGCCACGGGGCTTCTCCGTCGGTCGTCCGCTGCTGGTCACCGCGAACGACCGGGTGCTCGAGCTGTTCAACGGCGACCTCGGTGTCGTCGTGGCGTCGCCGGGCGGCGACGGTGCCGTCGTGGTGGCGTTCCCGCACGGCCAGGGCGTCCGCACCATCGGGCCGGCCCGGCTCGAGTCGGTCGAGACGTGCCACGCCATGACGATCCACAAGAGCCAGGGCTCCGAGTTCGACCGCGTCGTGGTGGTCCTGCCCCCGCCCGACTCGCGCCTGGCAACCCGCGAGCTGCTGTACACCGCCATCACCCGGGCCCGCCACGGCGTCACCATCGTCGGCAGCGAGGCCTCCCTGCGGGCCGCCGTCGAGCGCCGCGTCGTGCGGGCCAGCGGCCTGGGCGCCCGGCTGCGGGCGGCGGCGGGCGACGACCACGGCCCCGTGACCTGACGGCCCGTCAGGAACTACGGTGTCGGGCCGTGACTGCGAACGACGAACTCCACGCGCCCGTCCTGCTCCCGCACCTCCTGGTGAAGGGGTTGAACGGCTACGACGACCGTCCCTGCTTCTTCCTCGGCGAGACCCACGCCACCTACAAGGACGTCCGCGAGCGCACCAGCCAGTTCATCCAGGCCCTCGCCTCGCTCGGCGTGGGCAAGGGCTCGCCGTGCGCCATCTTGTCGGCCAACCGGCCCGAGGTCCTCTACAACATGGCGGCCACCTCCATCGCCGCCTGCCGCAACACCGCGCTGCACCCGCTGGGCTCGCTCGAGGACCACGCCTACGTCCTCAACGACGCCGGCGTCGAGACGCTCGTGTTCGACGCCGAGTACTTCGGCGACCACGTGCGCCAGCTGACCGAGCTGGTCCCGGGCCTGAAGAACCTGCTCGCCATCGGCGGCGACGGCTCCCTCGGCCAGGACTACGCCGCGCTGGCCGACCAGTTCGAGCCCCAGCCGCTCGTGGTGCCCGACATCGACCCCAAGGACATCTGCACCGTCATCTACACCGGCGGCACCACCGGCCGGCCCAAGGGCGTGATGGGCACCTTCGAGTCGGCCATCACCATGACCCAGATCCAGATGGCCGAGTGGGAGTGGCCCGACGAGATCCGGTTCCTGATGGCCACGCCGCTGAGCCACGCCGCCGGCGCCTTCTTCGCCCCGGTGCTGCTGCGGGGCGGGACGCTGTACTGCATGAGCGGGTTCTCCGACGTCGAGTTCTTCGGGATGATCGAGGAGCACCGCATCACCGCCACCATGCTCGTGCCGGTGATGATCTACATGCTGCTCGACTCGCCGATGGCCGACGGTGCCGACCTGTCGAGCATGGAGACGATCTTCTACGGCGCCTCGCCGATGTCGCCCACCCGCCTCGCCGAGGGCATCCGCACCTGGGGCCCGAAGTTCTTCCAGTTCTACGGCCAGACCGAGGTCCCCATGACCATCTCGGTGCTGCGCAAGGAGGACCACGACCCGAACGACCTCGAGCGGCTCGCCTCGGCCGGCCGGGTGGTCCCGTGGGTGAACCTGGCCCTGCTCGACGACGAGTGCAACCCGGTGCCCCCGGGCGAGGCGGGCGAGATCTGCGTGCGCTCGCCGCTGGTGATGGCCGGCTACCACGGCCTGCCCGAGCAGACCTCGGAGACGACCGAGGGCGGGTGGCTGCACACCGGCGACGTCGGCCGCATCGACGAGGACGGCTTCTTGTTCCTCGTCGACCGCAAGAAGGACATGATCGTCACCGGTGGCTTCAACGTGTTCCCCCGCGAGGTGGAGGACGTCATCGCCACCGACGAGGCCGTCGCCCAGGTCGCCGTGGTCGGGGTGCCCGACGACCGCTGGGGCGAGGCGGTGAAGGCCGTGGTGGTGGCCAAGCCGGGCGCCACCGTCGACGCCGAGCGCCTCATCACCCTGGTGAAGGAGCGCAAGGGCTCGGTGCAGGCCCCCAAGTCGGTCGACGTGGTCGACGCCATCCCCATGTCGCCGTTGGGCAAGCCCGACAAGAAGGCGCTGCGGGCGCAGTACTGGGAGGGCCACGAGCGCAGCGTCGGCTGAGCGCCGGCGCCGGTGACCGTCAGGCGGTCGCCCGCACCAGCCAGGCCGTGCCGCCGAGCACGACGCCGTCGGCGCCCTCGTGGGGCGCCAGCGCGGCGGCGGCGCGCGCCGTCGCCTCGGCCACCAGCTCGTTCGGGGCGTCGGCGAACAGGGAGCGACCCATCCCGGTGGTCCGGAGGAAGCCCACCGCGTCGTCGACGTCGCGGCCCATCCACATCGGCGCGACGGCCTCGTCGAGCTCGACGTCGGTGAAGCCGGCGGTGGCGAGGATGCCGGCGAGGCGGTCACCGTCGGCCAGCGCGAAGGCTCCCGGGGCCCCCGGCTCGCCGACGGGCAGCGGCAGCACCTCGGCGACCGCGGCGCCGGGCACGAACAGCCAGTCGTTGACCGTCAGGTCCCGCCAGCACAGGAACACCAGCCGGCCACCGGGGCGCAGCCCAGTGTGGATGTTGGCGAAGGCGGCCACCGGGTCCTCGAAGAACATGACCCCGAAGCGGCTGGTGGCGACGTCGAGCGGGCCGTCGTCGGGTTGCCAGACGGCGGCGTCGGCCCGGCTGAAGCGGACCTGGTCCAGCGACGCGGCCCGGGCCCGGGCCTCGGCGACGGCGAGCATGGCGGCCGAGAGGTCGACGCCGTGCACGGCGCCGCCGTCCCCCACGGCGCGGCCGGCGGCGACCGAGATGTCGCCACAGCCGCAGCCCACGTCGAGCACCCGCTCGCCCGGCGTCAGCGCCAGCGCCTCGGTGAGGATCGCGCCGTAGCCCGACAGCGACCGGGTGTAGCGGTCGGCGTTCGCGGCCCAGTGCTCGCCCTCGGTCGTCTCCCACTCGCTCATCGTCGGCACCCCCTCGTGCGGACCGCCATCATGGCGCAGGGCAACCCCCGGTGCGGCGACGGGCCGATCGGGTCGGCGTGTCACGGTACGGTCGTACCCAGGGGTGATCGGGGTGGACGACGAGGTCCACCCGGCGGGAGGAGCTGCACCGTGACCGTTCCATCGTCCGCGCCGCCGTCGGCCGTGCGGTTCGACCGCGCCTGCGGGGCCGTGCTGGCGTCGGCCGCCGGCGACGCCCTGGGCGCGCCCCACGAGTTCGGCCCCGCGCTGCCGGGTGACACGCCGCTGGCCATGACGGGCGGCGGTGCCCTGCACTGGGGGCCGGGGGAGTGGACCGACGACACCCAGCAGGCCCTGGCGGTGCTCACGCCCCTCGCCGATGCCTCGCGGTGCGACGACGTGGTTCGGGAGGTGGAGGACGGGCTGCGGCGCTGGTTCGCGGCCGGGCCGAACGACGTGGGCTCCCAGACCCGGCAGGTGCTGGCCCGCGACCGCCAGCTCGGCATCGGCCTCGCCGAGGCGGCGGCCGAGCTCCAGCGCCGCCGTCCCGACAGCGCCGGCAACGGCAGCCTCATGCGCACCGGACCGGTCGCCCTCGCCCACCTCGGCGACCTCGACGCGGTGGCCGCGCTCGCCGCCGAGCTGTCGGCGCTCACCCACCCGCACCCCGACGCCGTCGACGCCTGCGTGCTGTGGACCGTGGCCGTCGCCCGGGCGATCGACGGGCCGACCGACGGGCCGACCGACGGGTCGCCCGACTGGGTGGGGCTGGTCGAGGCCGGCCTCGATCACGTCGATCCGGCCCGTCGGGACGAGTGGCGGGCGCGGTTGGCGGCCTGTCGCACGGCGCCGCCCGAGTCGTTCACCCCGAACGGCTGGGTGGTGGCGGCCCTGCAGGCGGCGCTGGCGTCGCTCGCCCAGACCGAAGTGCCGGCGGGGGAACCGCCGTGCGCCCACCTGCGGCTGTCGATCGAGCGCGCCGTGCGGATCGGCGACGACGCCGACACCGTCGCCGCCATCGCCGGCGCGCTGGCGGGGGCCCACTGGGGCGCCACCGCCGTGCCCTACGGATGGCGTCGGCCCCGGCACGGCGAGCTCACGAAGGTCTCGGCGCCGCGCACCCGTGCCGACCTCGACCGGCTCGCCCGCCTCGCCGCCAACGAGGGCAGGCCGGGCCCGCACGGCTGGCCGGGGGTGGCGACCCTGCTGCCGCACTACGAAGCCGTGTGGCCGGCCGACCCGCTGGCCGTCGCGGTGGTGGAGGGCGTGACCGTCGGCAACGTGCACGCCGTGCCGACGCAGGTGCGCCAGGTCGATGCCGTGGTGTCGCTGTGCCGCATGGGCACCGACGACGTGCCGCAGGGCGTCGAGCACCACGTGATCGGCCTGATCGACCAGGACCCGGCGCAGAACCCGAACCTCGACTTCGTCCTGGCCGACACGTGCGACCTGGTCGCCGCGCTGGTGGAGGAGGGCAAGCGGGTCTTCGTCCACTGCGTGCAGGCCGAGAACCGCACGCCGGCCGTCGGCGCCGCCTTCCTCGTGCGCCACCGCGGCGTCGATCCGGCCGAGGCGCTCGAGCGGGTGGGTGGCCTCGTCGGCGGACCGCGCCAGCCCTTCCTCGTCGACGCCGTCCACCGAGTGCACCCGGCCTGACCGCGCCCTCCCCACGATGGTTGTGCCCTCGGCGACCGCCGTGGGACGATGCGCCGGCGTCCGGAGCACGTCCGTTCGGATCGGGGTGAGGTCGGTGAGCGTCACAGGGGAGATCCACCGCGTGACCGTCGACGAGTACCTCCACATCGTTCGTGACCTCGGTTGGGAGTCGACCGAGCTCATCGAGGGAGTGGTGTACGACGTGACCCCCGAGCTCGGCCGTCACACCGTCACGGTGATGCGGGTGTTCCGCCTCCTCGACGCCCACGTCCCGGCCGGCACCGCCTTCAACGCCGGGAGCATCCGGCTGGGCCCGCGGTCGTTGGTCGATCCCGACGTGTACGTCGTCGACGAGGGTGTGCTGCTCGACCCCGACGACGCCGTCCCCGGCGGGTCGGTGGTGCTGGTGGTCGAGGTGACCGTCACCTCCCAGGTCCGAGACCGTGGACCGAAGCTGGCCGCCTACGCCCGCGCCGGCGTCCCCGAGGTCTGGCTCGTCGACCCGCGGCCCGAGGCCGGCGAGCTCCTCCGCCACCGTGCACCCGTCGGCTCGACCTACCGCAAGATCGATCGGTTCTCGATCGGCGAGGACGCCGAGGCGCTCGACGTGGGCCAGATCCTGGCGCACTGACCCCCGTGGTGGCGGCCCGGCTCCGACGACGACCGGGCGCCGCCGGAGCCGTCCCGTCGGGGCCGCCGGAGAGGTGTCGGTGCCGGCCGTGACACCGCGGGCCTGATCGCCCGGCTCGCCCGTTGCTCGCGCAGGTGTTCGTGTGCTTGCATCGGGCGATGGCGTGGCTGGCGGGGGCCGGAGCGTGGGACGCGACAGCCGGCGGGGCCCGGTTCGACCCGATCGGCATGCCCGGCGCGTTCGAGCTGGGTGTCCGCGACGGGTGCCTGCGGGTGCGGCTCGAGCCGTTGCCGGGACGGGCGGCGGTCGACGTGTCCGTGCAGCCGTCGGTGCTCGACCACGCCGTCGGGCGGTCCGCCGAGGCGGCGGGCGTCGACCCCGCCGTCGCCTCCCGTCTCGTCCGGCGGCACGTCGTCGAGCTGCTCGGCGCGCACGGTCTGCCGGTCCCGTGCGACGGCCCGCTGGTGGCGGTCGTGGGGGCGGCGTCGTTCCCCCTGCTGCGCGAGCCGTATCGGCAGGGTCGTCACCCCGTTGCCGACGTTCCCCGATGGGTCGCCGAGGCGCTGCGCCGACCTGATGCCCGCAGCGGCGCCCGAGCGCTGTTCGGCGACCGGACGACGCGTCGGGTCGTTGCCGCCTTCGCCCGCCGGCTCGTGGGGTGGGAGGCCGACACCGTCGACCTGTTCCGGGTCGGCCTCGCCTCGGCGGCGGCCCAGGTCCTCGACGCCGACCGGTTGGCGCGGCTGCTCGAGGCCGACGGCGTCGTGGTGGCGCCGGCGCACTGGCCTCGCGTCGACGACCTTCGAGCGGCGCGCCGGGTGCTGCGCGGGCTCGAGCCCGACCGGGTGGCGCGGTGGCTCGACGGTGTCGTCGCGGCCGACCGACCCGATGCCGCCTTCGCCGAGCTGGTCGTGCTGCTGCGCGGGGTGCGCCACCACCTGCCCTCCCGGCTCCCGGGCCGGCTCGACGACCTGCTCGCGCTCTGCCGCTCGCTGACACCGCTCGATCCGAGGGGGGCGATCGTCGGCGGTGCCGAGCCGCTCCCGCCCCGGGCCACGACACGCCGGACGGTGGCGGTTGCGGCCGAGGGTGACGAGGCGATGCGGGCGGCCCGCCCCGCACCGCGGCGTCGGCGGGACCGACCGGTGCCCGCGGCCGCTGCTCCGACACGACCTGCGGCCCAGGCCCGTGCACAGGCCCAGGTCCAGGCCCCGACCCGGGCTCGCCCGACGCCGGCTGCGGCGGCGCGCGACGTGCGCGACCTGGCCTTCGCCGCACCGGCGGTGGGCGCTCGCGCCGCCGCACTCGCGGCGTCCTCACCCGACCGGCCGCTGCCCCGGCCGCCGTGGGCGACCCTCGTCGACGGCGCCACCCTGCCGGGCGACCTGCAGCTCGAGCTGCCCCGCACGCCGGCGGAGCTGCGCGCCTGGGGTCGGGTGCTCGAGAGCTGCGTCGGCGACTTCGGCCCCGCCGCCCTCGCCGGCCGCTCGCTGTTGGTCGGCGTCCGGCGCCACGGCCGTCTGGTGGCGTGCGGCGAGCTCACGCCCGCCGGCACGATCCGCCAGCTGCTCGGCGTCCGCAACCGGCGCGTCCCCGAGCCGGTCGCCGCGGCCGTCGTCTCCCACCTCGTCCGCGCCGGCGCCGTCGACGGCCGCGCCCCGCAGAACCGAGCGTGGCTCCATGGGCAGCCGTCGGCGTAGGCCGACGGTTGCCCGCGTCACGGTCGAGGCGTACAAGACGACGAGAGGCACCGCGCGGGGGTGCCTGACGAGGCGGAGGTCGAGGCCATGCGGTGGACGGATCGGCGGCTGTGCCGCAAGCGGGAGCACCAGTGGCTGCGCGACATGCGAGCCCGGGATCACGCACTGCTCGACGTGTGGCGCGTCCCGCGCCGGCTCGAGGCGGGGCGGGTCGTCTGGGCCCACGTCCCCTTCGTCGAGCGCTCGGGGGAGAAGCTGCGGCCGGTGGTCGTGGCCGACGCGTCCGGCGAGCTGCTGGCCGTGCGACGGATCACCTCGTCGGTGACTCGGCTCCGATACGACTTCTACGTCGAGATCGAGGACCTCGACGCCGTCGGACTCGACCGACCCTGCGGGATCGAGGTGCGCCGCACCATCGACATCGCCCGGCTCGACGTGGTCTCCTCGGCCGGACGTCTCTCGCCGGCCGACGACCTGCGCGTGGAGGTCGGGGCGTGCCTGTGGTCGCTGGCGAACGACGTGAGCTCGACGAGGGTGCTCAGCTCTGCGTGAGTCGGGTGTCCTTGCGGCGGGTTCCCGTCGCGGGAGGGAACGAGGTGGCACAACACCGCCCGAGTCGGCGGACCTCAGGTCGCCGTGGAGGGCGGCGGGCAGGGAGGCGGCGGCCAGGACGTGCGCTGCCCGTCCAGCACGCTCGTGACCTCGCCCTGCAGGTCCTTGCCGGTGAGGGTGAAGCCGCCCTTCATCGAGCCGGCGTGGGCGCCCGACACCGTCAGGTCGACCGTGTAGGTCGCGTCGGAGACGATCATGGGGCTGTCGAACACCTCGGTGCCGTCGAGCACGTGCTCGCCGTCGTCGCTGTAGCCGCGGTAGGTGACCGCGTAGCGGCCGGTGACGAACCCCCCGGTGAAGGCGATCTCGGCGGTGCCCTTGGCTGCGCCCCGCACGGTCTGCGTGGCGGTGCGCTGGCTCAACGGGTACTCGTCGTAGCGCCAGGCCCACGTCGGCTCCGGCGTGGTGGCGGCCGGTCGGGGCTCGACCGGTCGGCGGTCGTCGAGGGTGGCGACGCGGAGCCGCGTGGGCGGCGCCGAGGCGGGCGCCCGGCCGGGGTCCTGGAGCTCCTCCCAGAACGCGATGGCGGTGCCGTCGAGGCGCCAGGTGGGGATGGCACGGGGGCCGTAGCCCTCCGCCCACGCCTCGCCGTCGAGCTCCTGGCCGGGCTGGGCGGTGTCGGGGCGCCGGGCGTCGAGCAGCCACGGGCGCACGACGCAGTCACGGGCCTCGTTGGACAGCAGCCAGCGTGCGGTCTGGGAGTAGGCGACGAGGTCGAACAGGGGCGGCCGGGGCACCAGGGACAGCCCGTCGATGCGGTGGGTGCCCCGTGAGGACCCCACCACGACGCTGGACCCGTCGGGGGAGACGTCGAGGGGCTCGTCCCAGTCGGGGTGGCTGGTGAGGCGTCGGCGCTCGCCGGTGGTGAGGTCCACCGCGTAGTCGTCGAAGTTGAGCGAGGCGTCGCGCGTGGCGGCGTAGATGACGGTGGTGCCGTCGTCGGCGAAGCCCTTGATCTCGTAGAAGGCACCGGCAGCGGACCAGTCGGCCGAGGCGTCGCCCAGCTCGAACCGGGGGTTGAGCAACCGCAGGGCACCGACGGTGTAGCGATCGGCCTGACGGTCCAGCGTCCCGAGCACGATGGTCCAGCCCCCGGGTCGGGCCTGGGTGAAGGCGAGGTGATCGCCGTCGGGTGAGATGCGCAGCTCGCGGGTCTGCAGCACCCCCTGGGCTTCGCCGGGCAGCTCGACGGGCACGATGGTCGGCGACGGGCAGCGCAGCACGCCGTCGGGGCACTCCACGACCGAGTACGTGTACATGGTGGTCGGCGTGCCCTTGCCGCTCGGCGTGCGGACCAGGACCTTGCGGCCGTCGCGCGACACGAACGGCTTGCCCAGGTCGACCTGGCCCACCGAGCACGTCACGCAGGTGAACGCCGAGCCGTCGAGGGCGACCGTGCCCACCTGCGATCCCGCCACGTCGGGCGCGGTGTACACGAACACCAGGTGCTGCCCGTCGGGGGTGAAGGCCGGGAGGCTGGCCTCGACGCCGGGTGGGACCGGCACCGTGCGCACGGTCACCCGTTCACCGGCGGCGGGGGCCGTCGCCGACGTCGGCGCGGCGGCGCGCTCGGGCTCGGAGGTGGCACAGCCCGCCGCCAGCACTGCCACCAGGGCGACGCCGACCGCAATATGATTAAGTCGCATAATCAAATGCTAGCGCGAGCCCGATCGCGAGGTCCCGTGTCCCCTGTCCGAGAGCCCGACCACGAGCGCACCCGACCCCTGATCGCCCGCATCTGGCGGGCCACCGGCGACGCCATGCGGGCCGACCTCGACGCCGCCGGGCACCCCGAGCTGCGGCCGGCCCACAACGTCGTGCTGTCGAGGGCCCACGGCCGCGGGGCCCGCATCACCGACATGGCCGCCGCGGTGGGCACCTCGAAGGTGGCGGTGACCCTGCTGGTCGACCAGCTCGAGGAGCTCGGCTTCGTCGAGCGGGTCCCCGATCCCGCCGACGGCCGGGCCAAGCTCGTGCGCCTGACCCGACGAGGGCGCCGGGCGGCGACCGTGCTGGCCGAGGCCGCCGACGCGGTGGAGGAGCGGTTCCGGGCGGCGCTCGGTGCCAATCGGCTGGGCCGGCTGCGCGAGGACCTGACGGTGCTGGTGCTCGCCGTCGAGGCGTGACGGCGGCGTCGGCAGCCCGTGCCCACCTCGGCTAGACACGGAGCCGTCCGCCGCGTCGCGCCTGCGGACGAAGGGGGACGACGTGACCTACCGAGTGATCCAGTGGGCGACCGGCGGGGTCGGCAGGGCGGCCATCGAGGGGGTGCTCGCCCATCCCGAGCTCGACCTCGTGGGGTGCTGGGTGCACAGCGAGGACAAGGACGGCGTCGACGTCGGCACGATCGTCGGTCGCGACCCGATCGGGGTGACCGCCACCCGCGACGTGGTCGCCCTCCTCGGCACCGAGGCCGACGCCGTGATCTACGCCCCGCTGCTGCCCGACCCCGAGCTGGTGACCCGCATCCTGCAGTCGGGCAAGGACGTCGTGACGCCGCTCGGCTGGTTCTACCCACCGGCGGCCGACCGGGAGCACTTCGACGCGGTGTGCCGGGAGGCGGGCGTGACCCTGCACGGCACCGGGATCCACCCCGGGGGCATCACCGAGCGCTTCCCGCTCATGGTCTCGGCGCTGTCGGGGTCGATCACCCACGTGCGGGCCGAGGAGTTCTCCGACATCCGCACCTACGGCGCGCCCGACGTGATCCGCGACTGGATGCTGTTCGGGGCCACGCCGGAGGTGGCGCGCACGAGCATCATGCTCGACGTGCTCGGCGCCGGGTTCGGCCAGTCCGTGCGGATGGTGGCCGACACGCTCGGCTTCGAGCTCGACCACGAGCTGCGCACCACCCACGAGATGGCCGTGGCCACGGAGCCGATCGACTCGCCGATCGGGCCGATCGAGCCCGGCCTGGTCGCCGCCCAGCGGTTCCGGTGGGAGGGCACCGTCGCCGGCGAGCCGGTGGTCACCGCCGCGGTCAACTGGCTCATGGGCGACGAGCACCTCGACCCGGGCTGGACCTTCGGGCCCGACGGTGAGCGCTTCGAGGTCGAGGTCACCGGCGATCCGAGCTGCCTGACCGTGTTCAAGAAGCTGCACCCCGAGTCGATCGAGGCCGGCCTCGCCCGCAACCCCGGCATCGTCGCCACGGCCATGCACTGCGTGAACGCCGTGCCCTACGTGTGCGCCGCCGAGCCCGGGCTCAAGACCTACCTCGAGCTGCCCCTCGTCGCCGGTCGGGCGAAGCGATGATCCTCGACCGCTTCCGCCTCGACGACCGGGTCGCCGTCGTGACCGGTGCCGGTCAGGGGATCGGCCGCGGCATCGCCGTCGGGCTCGCCGAGGCCGGTGCCGACGTCGTGCTCGCCGCCCGGACCCGCAGCGACCTCGAGGAGGTGGCCGAGCAGGTGGCGGCGACCGGCCGTCGAGCCCTCGTCGTGCCCACCGACGTGACCGAGTCGGCCCAGCTCGAGCGGCTCGTGACCGCCACCGTCGAGGGCTTCGGCCGCCTCGACGTCCTCGTCAACAACGCCGGCGGCTCGATGCCCCGAGCAGCCATGGACACCAGCGAGCGGTTCTTCGAGAACGCCTTCCACTTCAACGTCACCGCCCCGTTCACGCTCACCAAGCTGGCGGCCCGCCAGATGGTCGACACCGTGGGCGGGGGTGCGGTGGTCAACGTCTCGTCGCGCTCGGCGAGCATGACCCAGACCAGCTTCGCCGCCTACGGCACCGCCAAGGCGGCCCTCGACCGGCTCACCCGGAACATGGCTCCCGAGCTGGCACCCCGGGTCCGGCTCAACGCCATCGACGTCGGTGGCGTAGCCACCCGCTCGCTCGACATCGTGCTCACCGACGACACCCTGCGCGAGCAGTTCCTGGCCGGCACGCCCATGCGCCGCCCGGGTGAGCCCGAGGACATCGCCTGCGCCGTGCTCTACCTCGTGTCCGACGCGTCGTCGTGGGTCACCGGCAAGGTGTTCGAGGTCGACGGCGGCACCGAGGCCCCGGCCATCGCCGTGCCCGTCCCACCCCTCGAGCCGAGCCCGGGGACGGCGGGGGAGTAGTCCACGTCGGTGGCGGGCGGGCTCGCGGCGCGCGAGCCTGCGGGGCATGCCGATCAACGTGAACCCGATCCCCGGCCTCGACCCCGCCATCAACGACATCCGGTTGCGCACGGCCGAGTTCATCAACGCCGAGATCCTCCCGATCGAGGACAAGCTCTACCCGTCGCTGCGGGGCTGGTTCGAGACCGAGGAGGACAAGGAGCACGCCCGTCGGCAGTCGATCCTGCTGCGCGAGGAGATCAAGGCCAAGGTCAACGAGGCGGGGCTGTGGGCGCCGCACCTGCCCCAGGAGTACGGCGGCATGGGCCTCGACTTCTTGTCGCTCGCCTACATGTACGAGGTGCTGGCCTACGCCCTCGGCGCGTCGTCGCTGTTCGGGATCATGGCGCCCAACTCGGGCAACGCCTCGGTGCTGGTGAAGTACGGCACCGAGGAGCAGAAGCAGAAGTGGCTGATGCCGCTCATCGACGGCTCGATGGAGTCGGGCTTCTCGATGACCGAGCCCGAGGTCGCCGGCTCGGACCCGCGCGCCATCCGCGCCACCGCCGTGCGCGACGGCGATCACTGGGTGCTCAACGGCCACAAGTGGTTCACCTCGAACGGCATCGACGCCAGCTTCTTCATCGTGCAGGCCAAGGCCACCGATCCCACCGGCGAGCTGGGCGTGCGCGACCAGATCACGTCGCTGATCGTGCCGACCGACCTCGCCGGCGTGAAGATCGTGCGCGGCATCGGCATCTGGGGCCGGCCCGACAGCGACCACTGCGAGGTGGTCTACGAGGACGTGAAGGTGCCGCTGGAGAACACCCTCGGCCTGGCCGGCCAGGGCCATCAGGCCGCCCAGGACCGCCTCGGGGCGGGCCGCGTGTACCACTGCATGAACAGCTGCGGGATGATGTGGCGGGCCTTCGACCTGATGGTGGAGCGCACCCTCACCCGGGAGGTGCACGGCGGGCTGCAGAAGGACATGCAGTTCATCCAGGGCTTCGTCGCCGACTCCTACATGGACATCCAGGCCGCCCGGCTGATGACCATCGACGCCGCCGCCAAGGTCGCCAACGGCGACCCCCAGGTGCGCACGGCCATCTCGGCCATCAAGGTGTTCGTGCCCAACGCCTTCCACCGGGTGGTCGACCGCGCCATCCAGGTGTGGGGCGGCGCCGGTGTCACCAACGACCTGCCGCTGGCGGCGATGTACCTGGGGGCCCGCACGCTGCGCCTCGCCGACGGCCCCGACGAGGTCCACAAGATCCTCATCGCCAAGAACGTCACCCGCCGCTACGAGTCCGGGGAGAGCTGGGACTTCGGCTCCTGAGCGACCCTCAGCCCACGGCGGCGCGGATGATCTCGGCGACCTCGCGGCCGCGGGTCACCGTCGGGGCGTGCCCGGCGTCGGGCAGCTCGATCAGGCGGGCGTCGGGCACGGCCGCGGCGATGGCGCGCCCGCTGTCGACGGGCACCACGGCGTCGGCCTGGCCGTGCACCACGGTGGTGGGCACCGTGATGGCACCGAAGTCGGGGGCAGCGTCGTAGCAGCACTCCATCAGTCGGGCGGCGACCTCGGGGTCGGCGCCGGCGAACAGCTGCCGGCCCCAGGGCTGGAGGTGCTCGGTGTCGGGTTCGGTGAAGCACAGCTGCACGAAGAAGGCGGTGGTGGCGGCGTAGTCGGCGCGGGCGCCGTCGACGAGCGCCCCGGCGGTGTCGGGGCCGATCGTGGCCGGCGTGGCGACGAGGACGAGGGCCGCGAAGCGGCTCGGGTCGCGCCGGGCGGCGTGGGCGGCGACGAACCCGCCCATCGACTCGCCGGCCAGCACGCAACGGTCGATCCCCCGCCCGTCGAGGACGCGGAAGACGTCGTCGACGAGCGTGTCGATCGAGATGGAGTCGGCCGAGCCGGTCGAGGTGCCGGTGCCCCGGGTGTCGAACGAGACGCAGCGGGTCGTCGTGCTGAGGTGCTCGAAGGTGGGCTGCCACAGCTCCCACGCCGCGCTCCAGCCGTTGAGGCCGAGCACGGTCGGGCCCTCGGGCCCGAAGGCCACGGTGTGCAGCGTGGCGTCGTCGGCGGTCACGAACATGGCGGCGAGCCTACGGGGCCGGCGCCGGGCGGACCCGGCGATCAGCGCACCGGCGGGAAGGCGCGCTGGATCTCGCCCATCAGCAGGAACAGCGACGGGAGGTGCGGGCCGAGGAAGGGCTTGCCGGTGGTGAGGATGGCCACGACCAGCTCGCGGTCGGGGTCGGCCCAGGTGAACGAGTTGGACAGCCCCAGGTGGCCGAAGGCACGGGGCTGGTTCCAGCCGTAGATGCTGACGGTGGGGGTGCCGAGCATGAAGCCGGTGCTGTAGCGCAGGGGCACCCCGAGCATGCGGTCGAACGGGAGGTCCGTGCGGTCGGCCTGCAGCGCCCGGGTGACGGTCTCCTCGCGGAACACCCGCCCGTCGGGGCCGTCGCCGCCGTCGAGCAGGCACTGGTAGAAGGTGGCGATGTCGCGGGCGGTCACGATCACGTTGGCCGACGGGATCACACCGCTCAGGAAGCGGGGATCGTTCGACAGGTCGATCACCTCGTCCCAGCCCCGGCCGAGCGCGCTCGACGAGCCGCGAGAGCGGTGGCAGCAGCGGGACGCCGGTCTTGACGTTCCACGCCACCCGGTCGACGTCCTCGGGAGCGACGCCGTAGTCGAGCCACCGCAACCCGAGCGGCGCCTTGATCTCCTCGGCGAGCACGGCGCGCAGGCTGCGCCCCACCGTGCGCCGCACGACCGCCTCCATGATGAAGCCCCCGGTCACCGCGTGGGTACGCCGGCGGACCGGCGGGCGGGCGCTGGACCGGCAGGTCGCACAGGTGGTCGACCACGCGGTCGAGGTCGGCGAGCAGCTCGAGGTCGAGCGCCTCGGGTGGCATCTGGGGGATCCCCGCCCGGTGGGTGATGAGCTGGCGGAGGGTGATGGACTCCTTGCCGTGGCGGGCGAACTCGGGCAGGTGGGCGCTCACGGCGTCGTCGAGCGAGAGGGCGCCCTGCTCCTCGAGCTTGTGCATGGCCATGGCCGTCACGGACTTGCCGGCGGAGAACAGGTTGATGGGCGTGTCGGTGGCGAGGGGCACCGCCCGCGCCGCGTCGAGGCGGCGGCCGACGCGGTTGCCCCGGGCGTGGCCGATGGCGCGATCGAGCACCACGTCGCCGCGCCAGCGGATGCACACCTGGATGCCGGGGTGGACGCCGGACCGGTACATGCCCTGGGCCCGAGACCACACGGCTTCGGCGCCGTCGTGGTCCGCGTCCTCGATCCCCCGCTGCACGACCGTCTCGAGGTCGTCGGGCACGTGGCACTGGCGGGTGACGACGGCCGTCGCCGCAGCGAGGGCGGAGCGCAGGGGCTTCGGTGGGGACACGGTCGGGGTGGTCGGGTCGGTGGGGTCGGCGGCCGCGGGAGCCACGGGGCGCAGCACGTTCTACTCGGGCAGCGGGTGGCGCGCCGGGGAGGAAGTGTGAACCGTTGACATTAAGGATCGGTTGACGCAGAATGGCCCGCCATGGGGGACGTCGCGGCCGCACCGGCCTCGCTGCGCGAGCGCAAGAAGGCCCGCACGCGTGCCGCGCTGATCGACGTCTCCCAGCGGCTGTTCGCGGAGAAGGGCTACGCCGACACGACCCTCGACGAGATCTGCGCCGAGGTCGAGGTCACGCCCCAGACGCTGCTGCGCTACTTCGACTCCAAGGCGCACCTGGCCTTGGCCCCCATGACCGACGGGGTCGAGCAGCTGCGGGCCTTCCTCGAGCACCCCGACCGCGTCCTGAAGACGCTCGTCGTGTGGAAGGAGTACCTCGCCCTCGAGGTGCGAGAGCTCGAGGAGCCGTCGTCGGAGGCCAACGCCCGGCACCTGCAGAACCTGCGCGCCTACCGGGACTGGACCGAGAAGGATCCGGTGCTCGTGGCGATGGTGGCCGACGTCGACCGCCGGCTGCGCGAGATGCTGGCGCGCTCGCTGGCCCGGGACTGGGACGTCGACGACGACGACCTCCACGTCGCCCTGGTCGCCGCCGCCCTGGTGGCGGGGCGCACCGCGGCGTGGACCCGATGGCTCGCTCGCGACGAGGGCGCCGACGCGCTGCGCGACGAGCTGTCGTCGACCGTGGCCTACATCACCAAGCGCATGCCCCGCAGCAGCGCCGACCAGCTGAGGAAGGACTGATCGAGACCATGACCACCACCGACGACCCGATCGACCACGAGGCGCTGCGCCGCAAGTACCGCGAGGAGCGCGACAAGCGGCTGCGCCCCGACGGCAACGAGCAGTACGTGCAGCCGACCGGGAGGTTCTCCTACCTGCTCGAGGACCCGTACACCGAGCACGTCGAGCGAGAGCCCGTGTGCGACGAGGTCACGGTGGCGGTGATCGGCGGCGGGTTCGCCGGCCTCATCACGGGGGCGCGCCTGAAGGAGTCCGGCGTCGACGACGTCCGGATCATCGAAGGGGGCGGTGACGTCGGCGGGGCCTGGTACTGGAACCGCTACCCGGGGGCCATGTGCGACACGGCGGCCATGATCTACCTCCCGATGCTGGAGGAGACGGGCTACATGCCCACCATGAAGTACGTCTACGCCCCCGAGATCCACGGCCAGGCGCGCCGGATCGCCGAGCAGTACGGCCTCTACGACAACGCCCTGTTCTCCACCCAGGTCACCGGGCTGACCTGGGAGGAGGAGACGTCGCGCTGGGTGATCCGCACCGACCGCGACGACGAGATCCGGGCCCGCTTCGTTGCGATGGGCACCGGCCCGCTGCACCGCCCGAAGCTGCCCGGCATCCCCGGCATCGAGACCTTCGCCGGCCACAGCTTCCACACCAGCCGCTGGGACTACGCCTACACCGGCGGCACGCCCGAGGGCGATCCGATGGAGCACCTGGCCGACAAGCGGGTCGGCATCATCGGCACCGGCGCCACCGCGGTGCAGTGCATCCCGCCGCTGGCGCGCGACGCCAAGGAGCTGTTCGTGTTCCAGCGCACGCCGTCGTCGATCGACGTGCGCAACAACCACCCGATCGACCCCGACGAGTTCGCCCAGCTCCAGCCCGGTTGGCAGCGCGAGTGGCTGTTCAACTTCGCCACCCTGCAGACCGGTGGCTTCGCCGACGAGGACTACGTGAAGGACGGCTGGACCGACATCGCCAAGCGCATCCGCGACCGCGTCATCACCGAGATGATGCAGACCGGCGGCGAGCTCACGCCCGACGTCGTGGCCAAGGCCTTCTCCGACAGCGACGACGAGAAGATGACCGAGATCCGCGCCCGGGTGGACGAGATCGTGCAGGACCCGGCGACGGCCGAGGCGCTCAAGCCCTGGTACCGCCAGCTGTGCAAGCGGCCGTGCTTCCACGACGAGTACCTGCAGGCCTACAACGTGCCCACCTGCCACCTGGTCGACACCGACGGCAAGGGCGTCGAGCGCATCGACGAGACCGGCGTGTGGGTGGCCGGGCAGCACTACGAGGTCGACTGCCTGATCTTCGCCTCGGGCTTCGAGGTGGGCACCGACTACGCCCGCCGCTCGGGCTACGAGACCGTCGGACGAGACGGCGAGACGCTGTCGCAGCACTGGGCCGACGGGATGCAGACCATGCACGGCATGCGTGCACGGCTTCCCGAACCTGTTCATCCTCCGGACTGACCCAGGCCGGCAACCTGATCTCGAACATCACCAGCAACCTCAACGAGGCCGGCATCTCGGTGGAAACGGTGGTGGCCCACGCCCTCGAGGTCGGCGCCGAGCAGGTCGAGGTCACCGCCGAGGCCGAGCGGGCGTGGTCGATGCGACATGCTGGAGGGCTCCAACCTGGCGTTCCTCCAGCAACTTGAGTGCACGCCCGGCTACTACAACAACGAGGGCAAGCCGATCGGTCGGCGCGAGAAGCTCAACGGCGCCGGCTACCCGGGCGGGCCGGTCGCCTACTTCCACTTCATCGACGGGTGGCGGCGCTCGGGGGAGTTCGAGGGCCTCGAGTTCCGCAGCGGCGACCGGGAGCCGGTCGGCGCCCGACGCGCCGGTTCGGCGCGGCGCGGCTCAGCCGGCGAGCCGCTTCGCACGGCGCGCACCAGCTACCGGGCGTTGGCCACCGCGCCCTCGGCCGACAGGCCGCAGGACTGGCGCTGGCGGCCCCAACCCGCACCGGAGACGACCGTGCGCAGGGCGGCGGCCGCCGCCGTGACGTCGTCGTCGGCGGCGTCGGGGTAGCCGCGGCGCAGCAGGGTGACCATGGCGGCCAGGTGCCCGGTGCGGGTGCGGGTCAGCGAGCGCTGCGTCCACGGCGAGACCACGGCGGCCTCGGCGAGGGCACGGTTGGCCTCGAAGGTGGCGAACAGGTCGGCGACGTAGTGCTCGAGGTCGTCGACGTCGTCGCACAGCGGCACGCTTCAGGCGCGGGCCGACGTGGTCGGCGACCGCATCCTCGAGCGCCTCGCGGTTGGCGAAGTAGCGGTAGATCGTGCGCTCGCCGACGCCGGCCTCGGCGGCGACGGCCCGCATCGTCGGCTCGACGCCGCGCACCACCAGGGCCAGGGCCGCCTCGAGCAGGTCGTCGCGCACCCGCGCCGCGTGACGGTCGGCCACCGTGGCGGCTGCGGTGGAGCGAGTGGTTGACAGACTGTCTGCCATTGCGACATAGTCTATGCCATCGGACGACGGAGGTGGACGATGACCGCTGTGGAGCTGCCGGTGACGGTCGAGCTGCCGGTGACGGGGGAGCGCTTCGTGTTCCGCGCCGACCCGGCGGACGGGGACCGGCTGGCCTTCGACCTGTTCCTCGAGCCCGGTGGGGGCATCGCCCGCCCGCACCGCCACGTCGAGCAGGAGGAGCGCCTGCGCTGCGTGCACGGCACCCTGCAGTGACCCTCGACGGCCGAGCGCGAGGTGAACGCCGGCGAGGAGGTGACCATCGCCCCGGGACCCTGCACACCCTGGTCAACGTCGGCGACGAGCCGGCGCAGTGCGAGGCCGAGTACCGGCCGGCGGGGCGCAGCCTGGCGTGGTTCCAGCTGCTCGGCGCCCACCAGCAGCGCACCGGGCGCGAGCCCGGCGCGCTCGACCTCGGGCCGTTCCTGCCCGACGTCGGGCTCTACCTGGCGGCGCCGATCCCCGTGCAGCGGCTGGCCTACCGGTTCGTGCTCAAGCCGCTCGGCATCGCCCTCGGGCGGCGCCGCCGGATGCTCGACCAGGCGCGGGCCGTCCACGGCCCGGACTTCCAGTGGTGACGGAGGAGGGAGCCACGATGGCTGTCGATCGCAGGTCGTCGAAGGGCCGCCGGCTCGCACGGGCCAAGCGCGCCTTCGGGGTGGTGCACCGCACCGCCTACCGCGTCTCGGGAGGGCGCATCGGGGGGCGCACGAACGGCGCACCGGTGCTGCTGCTCACCACCACCGGTCGCCGCAGCGGCAAGGCGCGCACCGTGCCCCTCGTCTACGCCGAGGACGACGGCGGCTACGTCGTGGCCGCCAGCAACGCCGGTCACTGGGACCCGGCCTGGTACCGCAACCTGCAGGCCCAGCCGTCGGCCACGATCGAGGTCGGGCGGACCCGCCGGTCGGCCCGAGCCGAGCTCGCCGACGAGGTGGAGAGCCGCCGGCTGTGGGCCGTGATCGAGGAGATCAACCCCGCGTTCGCCGCCTACCCGGTGAGCCTGGGCCACGAGGTGCCGATGGTGGTGCTGCGGCCCGAGGCCGGCGCGGCGAGCTGATCAGCCGATCGTGCGGACGCCCAGCCGCAGCGTCGAGGCGGTGGCGCCTCCGGTGTGGACGGTCACGCGGGCCGGCGGGCTGCGCCGGTAGCCGGCGGGGAACTGCCCGAAGAGCGGGTTGCGGGGGAACAGCCATCGCCCTCGCAGCTCCACGACGAGCTCGTCGCCGGCCCGGAACCGGGTGGCGTGGGGCAGCAGGGCGACGTGGACCGGGACCACCTCGCCCGGTGGCAAGGGCTCGACCCGGTCGTGGCGGTGGACGGGCTGCAGCGGCGTCGACAGCTCCTCGTCGAGCGCCCGGTGGGCGAGGCGCTGCCAGCCGCGGGTCACCACGTCGCCGGCGAAGCCGTAGGACCCCTCGAAGTGCACCTCGCGGCCGTGGTGGAGCTTGCGCACGGCGACGAACAGGTTCGCGTCGGTCGCGTCCTCGGCCACGATCGACAGGGTGAGCGCCATCGGGCCGACGACGTCGAGGTCGCGGGGGATCGACCAGCGGAACCTCCGCCGTCCCTGCGGCAGCCGCAGGGGTGCGGCGGCGGCGCGCGGCGGTCCCTCGTCGATCCCGCCGGTGGCCGCGTCGAGGTGCAGGGTCGTCACGTCGAGGTCGCGTGGGGGCCAGGCGTCGGCGTCGACCACGTCGACCGGACGGTCGCCGCGCTCGTGGACCCGGATGCGCACCGGTGGTCGCCGGTCCCAGCCGTTGTCGGCGCCCTTCAGCACGTGGTCGAAGAAGCGCAGCCGCTCCTCGGACGCCTCGGCGCTGTAGTAGCGGGACCACTTGCCCCCGCGGTGGGTGGTGAGCCACCTCGCCGACGAGCCCGACCGCCGGAAGGCCTCGAACGAGCCCCGGGTGTGCAGGGAGTGGTCCGAGAAGCTGGCGCACACCAGCATCGGCACCTCGATCCGCTCGAGGTCGGGCGTGCGCTCGACGTACCAGTCGTCGCGCTCGGGGCGGCGCACGACCTCGCGGCGCAGGTTCCCGCGGACGCGGGCGGCCCGTCGGGTGGCGGCGCTCCAGATGATCGAGAACCCGTCCTCGCGGACGCCGCCGGGCCGGGCGAAGTCGCGGTACAGGTCGCTGAAGCCCTCCCACGGGCACATGGCGGCCAGGTGCGGTGGTCGGGTGGCCGCGACGCGGTACTGGCTGATGGCGAGGTACGAGACGCCGTCGAGGCCGACCTTGCCGGTGCACCACGGCCGGGTGCCGACCCACTCCACGAGGTCGTGGTGGTCGTCGGCCTCCTGGGCCGAGAACAGCGTGCCGACCCCATCGGAGGTGCCGGCGCCGCGCAGGTCGGCGTTCACGACCGCGTAGCCGTGGGCGACCCAGAAGGCGGGGTCGGGCGCCTCCCAGCTGGTGAGGTCGGACAGGTGGATCGTCTCGGGCTGGGGGAACAGGCGGAACTGGGCGTTCAGGCGGCGCCCCGTGCGGCTCCGAGCCGGGATGGCGTCCTTGCCGTAGGGGTGGGCGGACAGCAGGGCGGGCACCGCCGCGTCGCCGGTGGGGCGGAACACGTTGACCCGCAGGACCGTGCCGTCGCGCACCTCGACCGGCACGTCCCACTCGATGGTCATCGTCGGGTGGTCGCCGACGACCACCCGGGGCCGGCGGGCGGTGGCGAGGCGACGGCGGGCGAGGGCGAGGCGCGAGGGCATAGGTCGTTCGGTAGCCTAACGATGTGGGGAGCGAACGACCGACGCCGGTGCCCGACGACGCCGCCCGGACCCTGGCCATCGCCAGCCGGGTGCTGGAGCGGTCGCTGCCCGACATGACCCTGCCCCAGCTGCGGGTCCTGTCGCTGGTGGTGCGGGCCCCGGCCCGGGCCAGCCAGCTGGCCAGCGAGTCGGCCATCAGCCGGCCGTCGCTCACCGGCGTGCTCGACGGCCTCGTCGACCGGGGCTGGGTCGAGCGCACCGAGGTGGCCGGCGACCGGCGGGGCACCGCCTTGGAGGCGACCGCCGCCGGCCGCCGGGCGCTGCAGGAGGCCCGCGCCGCGGTGGTGGCCACCCTCGAGGACATCCTCGCCCCGGTGGCGCCCGCCCAGCGCGAGGCGGTGATCGCGGGCCTGGTGGCGCTCGGCGACGCGCTCGACGCCCACCTGCGCCGCCGGGCCGGCCGGGTCGGCGCCGGCACGGAGCCCCGTCGGTGACCGTCACCGCCCGGCCCCGCGCCAACGAGCGCCTCGCCGCCGCCGCCGTCGAGCGGCCCATCCCCGAGCCGGCGCCTCCCGAGGCCGGCGGCTGGATCCGGCGGCTGTGGCCGTTCCTGATGGCCCACCGGCGCAACGTCGTCATCGCCTTCGGCATGGCCATCGCCGGACAGGCCGTCGCCGCCCTCGTGCCCGTCGTCGAGCGGGCGGTCGTCGACGACGGGATCGTCGCCCAGACCCGGCCGGTGTGGCCGCTGCTGGTGGTCCTGCTGGCCGCCGGGGCCTTCTCGTTCCTGGCCGCGTACGTCCGGCGGTGGGTCGGCGGCCGGGTGAGCCTCGACGTCCAGTACGACCTGCGGGTCGCCATCTTCGAGCGGCTGCAGCGCCTCGACTTCGCCGGCCACGACGACCTGCAGACCGGCCAGCTCGTCTCGAGGTCGTCGTCGGACCTCGGCCTCATCCAGGGGCTGCTGGCGTTCCTGCCCATCATCCTCGGCAACCTGGTGATGCTGGTCGTGTCGCTCGTCGTCATGGTGATCCTGTCGCCGGCGCTGACCCTGGTGATGCTGGCGGTCATCCCCGCGCTGCTGGTCGTGTCGCTGCGGCTGCGCACCTCGGTGTTCCCCGCCACCTGGGACGCGCAGCAGCGCGCCGGCGAGGTCGCCGGCGTGGTCGACGAGGCCGTCGTCGGGGTCCGCGTGGTGAAGGGCTTCGGCCAGGAGCAGCGCGAGCTCGACCACCTCGCCGAGGCCGCCGAGTCGCTGTACGCCTCCCGCAACCGCCTGGTGCGGTTGCAGGCCCGGTTCGTGCCGGCGATGCAGGCCATCCCCAGCCTGGGCCAGGTGGCGGTGCTCGCCCTCGGCGGCTACCTCGCCCTGCAGGGCCACATCACCCTCGGCACCTTCCTGGCCTTCTCGTCCTACCTGGTGCAGCTGGTGGCGCCGGTGCGCATGCTCGCCGGCCTGTTCGCCATCGGGCAGCAGGCCCGGGCCGGGGCCGAGCGCATCCTCGACGTGCTCGACGCCAACGCCGAGGTGGCCGACGCCCCCGACGCCGAGCCGCTCCCGGCGGTGCGCGGCGAGATCGCGTTCGACCACGTCCGGTTCGGCTACACCCGCAGCGCCCCCGTCCTCGACGACTTCGACCTGCACGTCGACGCCGGCGACGTCGTGGCCCTGGTGGGGGCGAGCGGCTCGGGCAAGTCCACCGTCACCGCGCTGCTGCCCCGCTTCTACGACGTCGCCGAGGGTCGGGTGCTCGTCGACGGCCACGACGTGCGCCAGGTCACCCTCGAGTCGCTGCGCCGCCAGGTCGGGGTGGTCTTCGAGGACGCCTTCCTCTTCTCGGACACGGTGGGGGCCAACATCGCCTACGCCGATCCCGACGCGACCGACGAGCAGATCCGCGCCGCCGCCGCAGCGGCCGGTGCCGCCGAGTTCATCGAGGCCCTCCCCGACGGCTACGACACCATCGTCGGCGAGCGCGGGCTGACCCTGTCGGGCGGCCAGCGACAGCGGGTGGCCCTCGCCCGGGCCATCCTCACCGACCCCCGGGTGCTGGTGCTCGACGACGCCACCTCGTCGGTCGACGCCGCCACCGAGGAGGCCATCCACGACACCCTCCGCACCCTGATGGCGGACCGCACGACGATCCTCATCGCCCACCGTCGCTCGACGCTGCGCCTGGCGCGCCGCATCGTCGTGATCGACCGGGGACGGGTCGTCGACGACGGCACCCACGAGGAGCTGCTGGCCCGCAGCGAGCGCTACCGGGCGCTGCTCACCGGGCCGGACGACGACGGCGCCGCCTCGCTCGACGCGTCCTTCGACGCCGGCCACGCCGCCGACCACGTCCACGGCGTGGCCGACCGACGACGACGCCGCGCCGGTGGCGACGAGGCCGGTGGCCGGCGTGGCCCGCCTCGGGCCGGGCGCCGGTGGCGGTGGCCGGGGCGGCGGCGGGCCGATGGGTGGCATGGCCCTGGCCGCCACGCCCGAGCTGCTGGCCCGCCTCGACACGCTGCCGCCGGCCGACGGTCGCTCGGGCGTCGACGTGGCGGCCGCCGCCGCGCCCCGATGGCGCCTTCCGCTTCCGCCGCTTCATCCGGCCGTGGGCCCGCTGGCTGGCGTTCGGGTTCGTGCTCGTCGCCCTCGACAGCGTGCTGTCGTTGCTCGGCCCGCTGTTCGTGCGGCGCGGCCTGGACCTGGGGGTGAGCGCCGGCGACCTGCAGGCCCTGTGGCGGGCGAGCGCCGCCTTCGCCCTGACCGTCGGCGTCGACTGGGTGGTCACCTGGGGCTACACGCTGGTGACGGGCCGCACCGCCGAGCGGGCCCTGTGCGCCCTGCGGGTGAAGATCTTCGGCCACCTGCAGCGCATGTCCCTCGACTACTACGACCGCGAGCTCGACGGCCGGATCATGACCCGCATGACCACCGACGTGGAGGCGCTGTCCCAGCTCATCCAGACGGGGGTCGTCAACGCGCTGGTGGCCGCCTTCACCAGCATCGGCGTGTTCGTGTTCCTCGTGGTGCTGTCCCCGCCGCTGGCCCTGGCCGCCGCCACCGTGCTGCCGCCGCTGGCGCTGGCCACGTGGTGGTACCGGCGGCGGTCGTCGGTGGCCTACGGGCGGGCCCGCGACGCCATCGCCGACGTCAACGCCAACCTCCAGGAGAACCTGTCGGGCGTGCGGGTCGCCCAGGCCTACGTGCGCGAGGACCGCAACATCAGCGGCTTCCGCGGCGTGAACCGCCGCTACCTCGAGCACCGGCTCGGGGCGCAGCGCCTCATGGCCCTGTACTTCCCGTTCGTGCTCTTCCTCGCCGACGTCGGGGCGGTGGCGGTCCTGGGCGCGGGCGCCGAGCTGGTGCCCCGCGGCGTGGTCACCACCGGTGTGGTCATCGCCTTCCTGCTGTACCTCGACCAGTTCTTCTCGCCCATCCAGCAGCTGTCCCAGGTGCTGGACACCTGGCAGCAGGCGTCGGCCTCGTTGCGCAAGATCGAGGAGCTGCTCGACACCCCCACCGGCACGCCCGAGGCCGCCGCGCCGATCGTGCCGGGCCGGCTCGAAGGCGACATCCGCCTCGAGGGCGTGCGCTTCCGGTACCCGGGCACCACCGGCCACGACGCCGTCGCCGGCGTCGACCTGCACGTCGCGCCGGCGGAGACGGTGGCGCTGGTGGGCACCACCGGGGCGGGCAAGTCGACCCTGGTGAAGCTGATGGCCCGGTTCTACGACCCCACCGAGGGGACCGTGCGCGTCGACGGCACCGACGTGCGCGACCTCGACCTGGGCGCCTTCCGCCGTCAGCTCGGCATCGTGCCCCAGGACGCCTTCCTGTTCACCGGGACGGTGCGCGACAACATCGCCTACGGCCGACCCGACGCCACCGACGCCGAGGTGGAGGCGGCGGCCCGGGCGGTGGGCGCCCACGAGTTCGTCGCCACCCTGCCCCGGGGCTACCTCGAGCCCATCAGCGAGCGGGGCCGGTCGCTCTCGTCGGGCCAGCGCCAGCTGCTGGCCCTGGCCCGCGCCCGCCTGGTCGACCCCGTCGTGCTGCTGCTCGACGAGGCCACCTCCCAGCTCGACCTCGAGAGCGAGGCCCGGGTGCAGCGGGCCATGCAGGAGGCGGCCCGGGGCCGCACCACCATCGTCGTCGCCCACCGCTTGCCCACCGCCCGCCGGGCCGACCGGATCGTGGTGGTCGACCACGGTCGGGTCGTCGAGGAGGGCACCCACGACGCGCTGGTGGCCCGGGGCGGCACCTACGCCACCCTCTGGGAGAGCTTCGTGTCGGGTGCCGGCGACGACACGGCCGCCGTCGCTCCCGCCGGCGCTAGCCGCTGACGCCCTCGAGCTCGTCGGTGGGCTCGTCGGTGGGCCCGGCACCGGGCTCGGTGGCGGGCTCGGCCACGCCGATGCCGCTGGCGGCGTCGCCGAGCGGGACCCGGGTGCCCTCGACGTGGATCTGGGGCAGCCACGACAGCCACGACGGGAACCACCAGTTGGCCTTGCCCATCAGCTCCATCGTCGCCGGCACCAGGACCATGCGCACGACCGTGGCGTCGATGAGGATGGCGGCCGCCATCCCGAGGCCGAACTCCTTGACCACCCGCTGGTCGCCGAACACGAAGCCCCCGAACACGGTCACCATGATGAGGGCGGCGGCGGTGATGACCCGGGCCGTGGCGCTCAGCCCGTCGGCGACGGCGAGGCTGTTGTCGCCGGTGCGGTCGTACTCCTCCTTGATGCGCGAGAGCAGGAAGACCTCGTAGTCCATGCTCAACCCGAAGAGGATGGCGAACATCATCATCGGCAGGAAGCTCTCGATCGGGCCGGGGTTGCCCACCGCCAGCACCGAGGCGCCCCAGCCGTGCTGGAAGACGGCGACCACGATGCCGTAGGCGGCGCCGATCGACAGCAGGTTCATGATCACGGCCTTGAGCGGCACGAGGATCGATCGGAACACCGCGAGCAGCAGCACGAAGCTGAGGCCGAGCACGACGCCGATGAAGACGGGCAGGCGCTGCTGGAGCTGCACGGCCAGGTCGTCGAAGGTGGCCGTGAGGCCGCCGACGTGGACGGTGATGCCGGAGCCGGCGGTGGCGGCGGGCAGCACGTCGGCGCGCAGGCGCTCGATCAGGGCGGGTCCCTTCGAGGTGCCGGTGGGGAGGTGGCCCGGGCGACGACCCTACGGGTCGGGACCGGCGGCCCGCCATCTCGTCAGCACAGCTCGCTCTCCCCGGCGGTGCCGGTGGCGGCCACGATCGAGCTGACCGTGCCGTCGGTGACCCAGAAGACCACCTCGTGGTCCGCGTCGGCCGGGTCACCCGACCGGTAGACGAGCAGCTCGGCGTTGGCATAGGGGCTGGCCATCGGGGTCAGCGTCCCGTGGCCGGCGTAGGTCTGCACGACGCGGTCGCGCGGGTCGCCGACGCGGATGCCCGACAACGTGGAGATGTTGGAGGACTTCACGTGGATGGCGGCGACGCGCTCGTTGCCGTCGAAGCCGACGTACACCTGCTCGCCGTCGACGAGGAAGATGACGCCGTTGCCGCACTTGGCCGGCTCCGGCGTGAGGCCCGTGGCGGCGGCGGCCTCGGCCCGGGTCATGCCCAGGCGGATGGGGGCCAGGCCCTGCACGCCCAGGCCGTTGCGGTCGATGCCGCTCGGGTGGACGGTGGTCGACGTGCTGGCGGTCGACGTGCTGGCGGTCGACGCGGCGCTGGACGACGTGACGGTCGACGACGTCGCGGTCGAAGGCTCCGTCGCCGGGGCCGTGGCCGCCGTCGTGCCCGTGGGCGCCTCGGTCGTGGTCGACGGCGCCGCGGTGATGGTGCTGCCGGTGTCCCGGCGCGCCAGCACGACCACGGCGACGATCGCGGCCACGGCGATGACCGACACGACCACCAGGGCGACCACCAGGGGCGTCCGGCGGGTGGCGGTGGGCTCGGGTGTCGACGAGGGTTCGACCATGGCACCAGCCCCTTGGGCTCACCCCGACCGTCGCGCCCCCCACCAGGGCCAACCAGGGTCGGAGGTCCACGCGGCGAGGTCTCGAGCTCCCGACCTCGACCAGACGCGCACCCACCTGGCGCTGACGCTCGAGGATGCGCTGCCCCACGTCGCCGACCGCCTCGGCGGGTAGCGCCACGCCCGGCCGGCGCGCCGCGGGTACGGGAGACTCGCGGGTCATGACCGACGTGCAGATCCCGCTCGAAGCGACGATGCCGGCCTACGTGGCCGTCCCCGAGGGCGACGGTCCCTGGCCCGGCGTCGTCGTCATCTCCGATGTGATGGGCATGACCACCGACCTGCGTCGCCAGGCCGACTGGCTGGCCTCGGTCGGCTACCTGGCCGTGGCGCCGGACCTGTTCTTCCGCGGGAAGAAGGTGGTGTGCCTGCGCACGATCTTCCGCGACGCCCTGCGAGGGCGTGGGCAGACCTTCGATGACATCGAGGCGTCTCGCGCCTGGCTGGCGGCGCGGGACGACAGCACGGGTCGGATCGGGGTCATCGGGTTCTGCATGGGGGGTGGGTTCGCCCTGATGCTCGTGGCCGACCACGGGTTCGCCGCGGCGAGCAGCAACTACGGCGGGATCCCGAAGGACTTCGAGTCGTTCCTCTCCCGCGCGTGCCCGGTGGTCGGCAGCTACGGCGCGAAGGACCTGTCCCTCCGGGGTACCGCGGCCGAGCTGGAGCGGCTCTTGTCCGACGCCGGGGTCCTCCACGACGTCAAGGAGTACGCCGACGCCGGCCACTCGTTCCTCAACGACCACGACCCGGCCGAGTTCAACGCCCTGGTGGTGCTCCTGGCCAAGGTGTCCAACAGCGCCTACCACGAACCGTCGGCCCTGGACGCCCGGCGGCGCATCGTCGCGTTCTTCGACGAGCACCTGCGTGACGGCGACCGAGGGTGATGCCTCGGGCCGGTGCGTGCCAGCATGAGGCGTGGCCGCACCCGAACGCCGTCTGAAGCGGGCGCTCGGGCCGGCGCTGCTGGCCGTGCTGGTGGTCGGCGACGTCCTCGGTGCGGGCATCTACATCCTCATCGGCGAGGTGGCCCGCGAGGTCGGCGGGCTGGTGTGGCTGGCGTTCGCGGTGGCCTTCGTGGTGGCGCTGCTGACCGTGCTCAGCTACGTCGAGCTGGTGGCCGCCCACCCGCACGCCTCGGGGTCCGCCCACTACGCGCGGCTCGCCTTCGGCCGACCGCTGCTGACCTTCGTCGTCGGCTTCGTCGTGACCGCCTCGGCGGTGTCGACCGGCGCCGCGGTCTCGCGTGCGGTCGGCGGGCAGTACCTCACCGCCTTCGTCGACCTCCCCACCACGCCGGTGGCGCTGGGCACGGTGGTGCTGCTCGGGCTGGTCACCTGGGTGGGGATCTCCGAGTCCGCCCGGGTCAACGCGGTGATGACCGTGGTGGAGGTCAGCGGTCTCGTGCTCGTGATCGGGGCCGGCGTCGCCGCCCTCCTCGGCGGCGACGCCCAACCGGCGCGCCTCGTCGAGCCGGGCCCGTCGGGCTCGGTCGGCCTGGCCGGGGTCCTCGGTGGGGCGGCGCTGGCCTTCTTCGCCTTCCTCGGCTTCGAGGACGCCGTCCACCTCAGCGACGAGGTGGTCGAGCCGCGCCGGACCTTCCCCCGGGCGTTGCTGGCCGGCGTGACGGTGGTGGCCCTGCTGTACCTCGGCGTGGCGGCCAGCGCGGCGATGCTGGTGGCGCCCGACGTGCTGGCGACCAGCCAGGCGCCGCTGCTCGACGCGCTGGCCGCCGGTCCGATCCCGGTGTCGCCGCGGCTGTTCGCGGTGATCGCCCTGGTGGCGGTCACCAACACCGCGCTGCTGGCGCTGGTGACGGCGTCGCGCCAGATCTACGGCCTGGCGGCCGACGGCGATCTGCCCCGGGTCCTCGCCGGGGTCGGACGGCGACGCACCCCCACGCCGGCCATCGTGGCGGCCATGGTGCTGGCGGGCGCGCTGGCCGCCACCGGGGAGGTGCGCGACCTGGCCGAGACCACGGTGGCCCTGCTGCTGGCGGTGTTCGTCCTCGTGAACGTGTGCGTGCCCGTCCTGCGCCGCTCGGCCGACCACGCGCCGCCGCCCGACTCGTTCCGAGCGCCGTCGTGGACTCCGCCGCTCGGCGCCGTCACGGCCACCGTGCTGCTCGCCGTCGCGGTGGTGGCCGGCGGGGTCGGTCTGCTCGTCCGCATCGCCGCCCTGCTCGGCGTCGGCGGCCTGGCCTTCGTCGTCGCCCGGCGCCTCGAGCGGCGAGAGGGCGACGACGGGCTCAGCCGCCGGGGCGGAAGGTGAGCAGCAGCACCAGGTAGAGGAGGTAGAGCGCCACCAGCGCCGCCCCGCGTGGCCGGCGCAGCTCCAGGCTCGGTCCCGGGACCAGCAGGAGGGTGGCCAGACCACCCGCGCCGAGGCCGAGGGCCACCTCGCCGACGGTGACCGGGAAGGGGCGCAGCAGCGCCGTGATCGAGACGATCCAGAGGCCGTTGAAGATGTTGGAGCCCAAGATGGCGCCCACGCCCACCTCCTCGTGGCCCTTGAGCGACGCCGCCAGCGTGGTGGCGAGCTCGGGCGCCGAGGTGCCGATGGCCACGAGCGTCGCGCCGACGACGAAGGGGTCGAGCCCGAAGTGCTCCCCGATGGCCTTGGCCGCGACCACCACGAGCCGACCGGCCAGCACCAGCAGGGCCAGCCCGCCGACGACCTGGGCGACGGCGAGGCCGTGCCGGGTCTCGCCGAGGACCTCGACGGCGGTGGCCCGTGCCCGGCGGGCGTGGTGCACCGTCACCCCCAGCCACACGACGAAGGCGCTCAGCAGGAGCGCGCCGTCGAAGCGGCTGAGCGAGCCGTCGGCGACCAGGAGCAGCGTGGCGAACGGGACGCCGATGGCGACCGGCAGGTCGCGGCGGGCGCTCTCCCGCTGGATCGTCGTCGGCCGCACGAGCAGGGCGATCCCCAGGATGAGGGCGACGTTGACCACGTTGGAGCCGACGGCGTCGCCGAAGGCCACCGCGGGTTCGCCGGCGGAGGCGGCGCTGATGGCCACGAACAGCTCGGGGCTGGACGTGGCGAAGGCGGCGACGGTGACCGCCACGATGGTGGCAGGCACGCGGGCCCACGCGGCGAGGCCCACGGCGCCGCGCACGAACAGCTCGCCGCCGACGCCCGCGGCCGCCACGCCCGCCAGCAGGATCAGCACCGTCGTCATCAGGTGGCCACCTCGGCGCGTTGCGGACGAAACGCCGACCAGGCTTCCCGGCACCCCAGGGCAACCTACTGCACGCCGGGGCGCAAGCCGTCGAGGCCACCGACGCGCGGCAGCGGATCCTCGCCTGCTTCGACGAGCACCGCGGTCCGCGAAGTTGCATGTTATGATGCGGATGTGCCAAAGACCGTGCAGATCCGCGACATCGACGACGACGTCTACGCCGCCCTGCAGCGCCGTGCCGTCGAGGCGGGGCTGACCGTTCCCGAGCTGCTGCGACGCGAAGCGACTCGCCTCGCCGGTCGGCCGACCATCGAGGAGTGGCTGGCGCGAACCGGGCGCCGCCCCTCGGGCGTGATCCCCGCCGAGATCCTCGAAGCCCTGGACGAGACCCGGGGTCCCTGGCCGCGTGCTCGTCGTTGACGCATCGTGCTTGTACGCCGTCGTGGCCGACGTCGTCGGCGCGGAGCAGGTGCGAGAGCGGTTGCGGGCCGACGAGGACCAGGCGGCGCCGCACGTCATCGACGCCGAGGTGCTGGGCGTCATCCGCCGTGACCTCCAGCTCGGGCGGCTCGATGTCACCGCCGCGACGCTGGCGGTCGAGGACCTGCGTGACTGGCCCGGGGAGCGGTTCGACCATCGCCTGCTCCTCGACCGGGCATGGGAGCTGCGAGCCAACGTCCGGACCTGGGACGCGCTCTACGTCGCGCTGGCCGAGGTGCTGGGCGCGACCCTGGTGACGTTCGACCGGCGCCTGGCGCGCGCCGATGGACCGAGCTGCGCGATCGAGGTGGTCGCCCGCGACTGAAACGGGTCAGCGCGCCCGCGCCCGGCGCGTCGAGCGGCTACTTGAGGCCGAGCTTCTTCAGGACCCGCAGCGAGACGGTGAGGGCGGCGGCGAAGCCCTCGTCGCCGAGCGCGGCGAAGGGCGGCGCGAGGTTGGCGAGGCGCTGGCGGGCGATGGTCTGGGGCTCGGTGTACTTGAGCAGGCCGTGGGCGCCGTGGCGGCGACCCTGGCCCGACACGCCCATGCCGCCCATCGGCGCGTCGACGCTGCCCCAGGCCGCGGCGAAGGCCTCGTTGACGTTGACGGTGCCGGCCCGCAGCCGGGCGGCAACGTGGTGGCCCCGCACGGCCGACCGGGTCCACACGCTGGCGTTGAGGCCGTAGTCGGTGTCGTTGGCCCGGGCGATGGCGTCGTCCTCGTCGCCGAACCGGTAGATCGACACCACCGGGCCGAAGGTCTCCTCGCCGAAGCAGGCCATGGTCGGCGTCACGTCGGTGAGGACGGTCGGCTCGTAGAAGTAGGGGCCGAGGTCGGGTCGGGACCGGCCGCCGGCGAGCACGGTGGCGCCGGCTTCGACGGCGGCGTCGACGTGGCGGGCCGTGGTCTCGAGCTGCTCGGCGCTGGTGAGCGAGCCCATCTGGCAGGAGAAGTCGAAGGCGGGCCCGAGGCGCATCGCCTCCACCGCCGCGACGAAGCGGGGCACGTACTCGTCGTAGACCTCGTCGGCGACGTAGAGGCGCTCGATGGAGATGCACAGCTGGCCGCTGGAGGAGAAGCAGGCCCGCACGCCGCCCTCGACGGCCCGGGCGAGGTCGGCGTCGCGCAGCACGAGCATGGCGTTCTTGCCGCCGAGCTCGAGGGAGCAGTCGATGAGACGGCGTCCGGCCTGCTCGGCCATCGAGCGGCCCGACGCGGTGGAGCCGGTGAACATCAAGAAGTCGGCGGCGTCGAGCAGCGACTCGCCGATGTCGCGGCCGCGGCCGAGCACGATCTGCCACAGGTCGTGGGGGAGGCCGGCCTCTTCGGCGAGGCGGAGGCCGAACAGGGCGGTGAGCGCGGTCTGGTTGTCGGGCTTCTGCAGCACCGCGTTGCCGGCCAACAGAGCCGGGACCGTGTCGCCCACCCCGAGGCTGAACGGGTAGTTCCACGGCGAGACGACCGTGACGAGGCCCTTGGGGTGGTGCAGCTCGCGCACCTGGGTGAGCACCGGGATGACGCCGGCGCGCCGGTGGGGCCGCAGCAGCGACGGAGCCGAGCGGGCGTAGTAGCGGCAGGTCCCGGCGATGTCGGCGACCTCGAGGTAGGCGTCGCGGCGGGACTTGCCGTTCTCCACCTGGATCAGGTCCATGATCGCGTCGCGGTGGTCGAGCACGAGGTCGTGCAGGCGCAGGAACACCGCGGCCCGCTCGCGCACGGGCGTGGCCGCCCACCCCTCCTGGGCCTTGCGGGCCCGCTCGGCGGCGTCGGTGACGTCGCCAGGCGTGCACTGGGGGAGTTCGGCGAGGGGCTCGCCGTCGAACGGGGCCCGGGTGGTGACGGAGGGCGCCGTGCCCGACGAGCGCACCAGGCCGGTCAGCTCTCGGACGAGATCGTCGGTGAGCGTCGATGGTCGGTGCAGGCCCGTGGTGGACGCCGTGTGGTCGGTGGTCGTCGCCATCGTCCGATGGTACGCGGGACGCGCGGCGGGGCACCCGTCGACGGGTCAGACGCGGGCGATGGCGGTGCGGCAGTGCGGGCAGGCGAGATCGCCCGTGCCGACCGGGAGGTCGACGGTGGCGCCGCAGCCCCGGCACGGCACGGCCCCGGCGGCCACGTCGATGCGGCGTCCGCAGTCCTCGCAGACCACGACCCGCGCCCCCGGTAGCGTCTGCAGCTCTGCGCCGCAACCGCCGCAGTGGTGCACCTCGGTGGCCTGGGGCTGCACCTGGTCGTAGTCGCCCGTGAGGCCGTACATCGCCAGCAGCCGTTCGCCGTCGGCGGGTGAGAGGTGGGGCAGCCACGCCTGGCAGAAGGTCGAGTACTCGAGCTTGACGGCGACACCGGGTGGCGGGTCGTCGGGGTCGAGCGCGGTGACGCCGGTCTGCTCCATGCGGGCGTAGGTGAGGTCCATCAGCTGCTTCCACCGGGCGGCCACGCCCCAGAAGTCGCCGGCCACCGCCCAGGCGCCGCCGGGCGTCGGGATCCGCTGCAGCGTCGCGATCAGCGCGTTGCACTCGGCGTCGAGGCGGCCGAGCTCGGGATCGAGGTCCTTGGTGACGGCGCTCTCGGCGCAGTAGACCGCCATGCGCTCGCGGAACTCGGGGTCGGTGCGGGCCCGCGGCGACATGGCCTGGGGGCACCGCTCGATCCACTGGCGGAAGACGTGCAGCTGGATCTGGCGGTAGGTGTCGCGGTCGCCGGTGGCCCGGGCCTGGGCGAGGGCGAGCTGATGGGGTGCCACCAGCTGGTGGTAGATCGTGTTGGTCACGCCGGCGTTGGCGCCGAGGTTGGCCAGGCGGAAGTCGTAGTCGACGAGCGCACCGCAGTAGTCGCAGTAGAGGTAGGCGGTCTTCGACGGTCGCGTCTTGGGGCGCCGCAGCGGACGCAGCGGGCCCGCTTCACGAACGCCGAGTGGGCGGCGAGCGACGCCGGCAGCGGCGCCGCGGCCGGAGCCTCGGCGGGAGCGGGTGCCGGTGGGTCCTTGCGCTTCTTGAACAGGCCCATGCGGCGTCGACGCTAGACGCCGACGGCCGAAGCCAGCTCCTCGAGGGCGGCGTCCTGCTGGTCGGCGAGCCGGTGGAGGTCGTCGAGGCGGTCGGGGCAGGTGATGTAGCCGAAGCCGAGCACGCCGTGGAAGGAGATGACGGTGATGTTGAGGGCCACGCCGTCGAAGATGGGGCCCAGGGCGTAGAAGGCGGCGGCCCGGCGACCGGCGAGGAACAGGTCGAAGGGAGGACCGGGGACGTTGGACACCACGAGGTTGACCGCGGCCGGGTGCCGCTCGGCGAGCTGGGTGCGCTGGTAGACGCCCATCGGCACCGAGAGGACGAGCGGGTAGGTGATGGACGCCATCCGGGTCAGGGTGTGCGGACCGAAGGCGGTGTGGACGGTCTTGCCCCCGGTGGCGACGGCGGCGGTGAGCTCGAGGCGCTCGCGTGGGTCGGCGACGTTGGTGAGGAGGTGGACGAACAGGACCGAGACGTGGTTGCCGGGATCGAACAGGTCGGCCTCGGTCCGGGTGGAGACGGGCACCGCGGCCACCAGCGGCTGGTCGGGGAGCTCGTCGTGCAGCAGCAGCCAGCGGCGCAGGGTCCCGGCCAGGAGGGTGAGCACGACGTCGTTGACCCGCGTGTCCGACGCTCTGGCGATCGCCTTCACCCGGTCGAGCGGCAGGTCGCGCAGCGCCACCGACCGGTCGGCGGTGACCGGGCCGTGGAACGGCAGGTGCGGCGTCACCAGCGGGGCGGCCAGCTCGAGACCGGCCTGGGCGGTGACGCTGGCCCGCAGCCGCCCCGCCGTCGCGACGAGCTCGGCGGTCGTGGTCACCAGCTCGACCGGCCGGCGCAGGAAGTGCAGGGCGGCCTGGCCGAGCAGCCACGGCGTCGACGGCGGCTCCTCGTCCTGCACGGACCCCGGCTCCTCCTCGGACGCCTCGATCGGCCCGGCCTCGGTGTCGAAGAGCTGGGCGACCAGCGCCAGGGCCCCGACGCCGTCGCTCAGGGCGTGGTGCATCTTGATGATGAGCGCTTGGCCGCCGCCGGGCAGGTCGTCGACCAGCCAGAACTCCCACATGGGCCTGGTGCGGTCGCACGGGGTGGCCGCCACCTCGGCGACGAACGCCTCGAGGTCGGCGGGTGCGGCGCCCTCCGGGAGCCGGCCGGCGCGCACGTGCTCGTCGAGGTCGGGGACGACGTCGATCCAGTAGGGCTGGTCGAGCCCGCCGGGCACCTCGACCAGCCGGCGGTGCAGCAGGTCGAGGTGGGGCAGGCGGTGGCGCACCAGGGCGCGCAGCTCCTCGACGTCGAGGCGGGGCGCGGCGGCGTCGAGGCGCACCACGCCGATCCCCTGGAGGTGGCTGGTGGGCGACTCCATCGACAAGAACGCAGCGTCGATCCCTGCGAGCTGCTCGGCCACGAGTGGATCGTGGGCCACGGTGCCGGTCCGGGGTAGGGCCGGACGTCAGCCCCGCGATCGCGGGACGGCGCAGCAGGGCCGTTCGGCCCGGCGCGCGGGCCTGTGGGGCCCGTCCCGGCGCCTCGGCGACGGCGCACGGTCGAGGTGTCCCACCAGCTCGACGGGGGAGGCCATCATGCGCCACGCACAGGAATCCCCATCGGTGACCCGGCGGGACGTCCTCGCCGGCGCCGGTGGCCTCGCCGGTGCCGCCGTGCTGCACGTCGCCGGTGTCGACCCCGCCGGCGCCGACAGCCTCGACCCCGATCTCCCCGGCCCCCTGCGGGCCACCGCCGAGGCTCCCGGCGGCCCGCCGCTGGCCGTGGTCCCCGGCCTCCAGTTCAAGAGCTGGGGTGGCACGGCGTTCCAGCCGGTCTCGCCGAGCGACGGTCGCGTCGTCACGTCGACGGGCACCTACACCAACCTCGACGACGGCTACCTGACCGCTGACCTCGACCTGCCCTGGGGCGCGCAGCTGCTCTCGGCGCAGGTCTGTGCGACCAACACCTCCGGCGTCACCCGGACGGTCTACATCGAGGCGCTGCCCCTCACCGGTGGCAGCGTCAACGCCTTCGGGCTGATCTCCGTGCCCAACGGGACCGGTCTGCAGACCGTGTTCGGGTCGATGAACCATCGCATCGACCCCACGGCGAGCTCCTACGACGCCACCTTGTACACCTACGCGACGGGCACCTTCCGCATCCGGTCGCTGCGCCTCGGCTTCCAGCCCAACGACCAGGCGTTCGTGCCCATGACCCCGACCCGCATCTACGACTCGCGGCCGGGGAACCCACCCCTCAACGTGACCAAGGGGCCGCTGTCCAACGGCACGCGGGTCATCGACTGCCTCACCGGGATGCTGCCCGGCCTCGGGCCGCTGCCTCGCGGCGTGCTGGTGAACCTCACCGTGGTGAACACCTCGGCGAGCGGGTTCCTGGCCCTGTACCAGAACGGCATCAGCTTCCCGAACACCTCGTCGGTCAACTGGTTCGCGCCCAACGAGATCGTGGCCAACACGACCTACACGGCCATCGACACGTCGGGGCAGGCCGTCGCACTGGTGCCGGCCAGCTCGAGCACGGACTTCTTCATCGACCGGGTCGGCCTCTACCTGTGATCTCGAGCCTCAGCCCGTCATGCGGTTGACGGCCCGACCGACGAGGCCGGACCGGCCCGGCAGGACGCGGGCGGTCAGGTCGAACAGGTGGGCGTCGGGCCCGACGAGGACACGGGGCTTGTCCTTGTCGATCGCCCGCACGATCTTGCGGGCCACCGCGTCGGGCGAGCGCAGCAGCACGGGGGCGAGCCGGCTGCGGGCCATGGTGGCGAGGCGCTCGGACTCGGCTCCGCGGGCCGCCGCCATGATGTTGGTGTTGATGGCGCCGGGGAACACGGCGGTGACCCCGATGCGGCTGTCGATCAGCTCCGCCCGCAGCGCCTCGGTGAAGGCCCGCACCGCCCCCTTGGTGAGCGAGTAGACGGCGTTCTGGGGCAGGCCCACGAAGGCCACCATGCTCGACAGGTTCACGATGTGGGCCTCGTCGGCCTCCCGCAGGACCGGCAGGAAGAACTTGCAGCCGTGCAGGACCCCCCACACGTTGATGCCGACCATCCAGCGGACGTCGTCGAGCTCGTCGTCCTCGTAGCGGCCGGCGCTGGTCACCCCGGCGTTGTTCACGAGGACGTGGCAGGCGCCGTGCCGGTCGAGGACCTCGCCGGGCAGGGCGGCCATGCGGTCCGCGTCGGAGACGTCGGCGACGTGGGTGGAGACCCGCCGCCCCCCGGCGCGCACCTGTGCCGCGGTGGCGGCCAGTCCCGCTTCGTTCACGTCGACGAGGGCCAGGTGGCAGCCCCGTTCGGCCAGCCGCTCGCTGGTGGCCCGGCCGATGCCGCTGCCGGCCCCGGTGACCACGGCGACACGGTCGAAGAGCGTTCTCACGGGGCGGGCCTTTCGGGTGGTGGGGTGAAGCCGCCGCAGAGCTGCTCGACGTGGGCGGCCACGGCGAGCGTGGTGCGGTCGGCGAAGCGGGGGCCGATCACCTGCACGCCGCACGGCAGGCCGTCGACGAGGCCGACGGGCACCGCGGTCGCGGGCAGCAGCGGCAGCGATGCCAGCGACGCCCACGCGGTGTGGAGCATGGCCGGCACGGGCTCGCCGTCGACGTCGAGCGTCCGCGAGATCATGGGCGTGGCGTCGTGGGGGAAGGCCGGCACCGGCGTGCACGGCGCGAGCACCACGTCGACCGACTCGAAGAGGCGGTCCCACGCCGCCACCACCCGCCACCGCTGCTCGTCGGCCAGCAGCCAGTGGGCGTGATCGGCCGCCCCGCCCTGGGCGGCGGCGACCATCGGGTCGGTGGTGGACCAGTCGGCGGTGGCGGCGACAGCCTGCAGCAGGGCGCGCGTGTCGTCGTCGAAGGTCGGCGCCATGGCCGCGGTCAGCAGGCGCAGGTAGCAGGCGTAGCTCGTCTCCAGCGGGACGGACGGGCGGATCTCCGGGTCGACCCGGGCGCCGGCGTCGGCGAGCCGGGCACCGAGGCCCTCGACCAGGGCGGTGACGTCGGCGGCCGTGGGTGCCGCTGCGTCCGACGACCAGACGCCGATCCGGCACCCGCTGAGGTCGAGGAGCCGCTCGGGTGCCGCGGGGAGCCGTGCCCCGGGCACGCCGCCGACGTCGTCGCCCGTGAGGACGGTGACGCCGAGGTCGAGGTCGGCGACGCTGCGGCCGAGGGGACCGAACACGCCGAGGTCGGACGGGGCGAGCCCGCCCGGCATCGGGGGGATGTGGCCCCGGCCGGGCACGGCGCCCCAGGTGGCCTTGTGGCCGAACACGCCGCAGTAGTGGGCGGGGGAGCGGATGGAGCCGCCGATGTCGCTGCCCAGCTCCAGCAGGGACATCCCGGTGGCGACGGCGGCGGCCGAGCCGCCCGACGACCCACCCGGCGTCCGGTCGGGATCCCACGGGTTGCGGGTCAGGCCGTAGATGTCGTTGAAGGTGTCGATGTCGCTGGCGAAGGGCGGGAGGTTCGTCTTGCCGAAGACGATGGCGCCGGCGGCCCGCAGCCGGGCGACGGCGTCGGCGTCGCGCTCGGGGACGTGGTCGGCCAGCTCGGCGACGCCGCAGGTGGTGACGAGGCCCTCGGTCTCGAAGGCGTCCTTCACCGTGATCGGCAGCCCGTGCAGCGGGCCCCACGACTCGCCGCGGGCGGTGGCCTCGTCGGCGGCGCGCGCCCGGGCGCGGGCCCGGTCGACGTCGAGGGCGACGACCGCGTGCACCTCGACGTCGCGGGACTCGATCCGGGCGAGCTGGGCGTCGAGCAGCTCCTCGCTCGACACCTCCCCGGCGGCGAGTCGGGCGCAGGCCGTGGCGGCGTCGGAGCGGTCGAGGTCCACCGCCGGACTCTAGGGCGGGGATGGGTCGTAGGGTGACGGCGTGGAGATCCCCGAGCGCTCGCGGGCGGTCGGGACGGCCGAGCGGCTGCTCGGCGCGCTGACCGCCCTGCCAGGCCGGCGCGAGGCGGCGGTGGCGGTCGTCAACGGCCTGTTCGGCGACGCGCTCGACGACCAGGGCTCACCGTTCGCCACGCCGATGACGATCCGGGCGGGCGCCACGGTCCTGCCGCTCGAGCGGGGTGCGCTCGCCGACGCGCTCGGGGCGGCGGGCGTCGTGGCGACGCCGAAGCTGTGCCTGCTCGTCCATGGCCTGATGTCGACCGAGTCGATCTGGCAGGTCGAGCGCGATCCGTCCACCACGTTCGGCACCCTGCTGGCCCGCGAGCACGGCGTCACCCCGCTCGCCGTGCGCTACAACACCGGACGCCACATCTCGGTCAACGGTCGCGAGCTCGCCGTGGTGCTGCGCCGCCTCGTCGCGGCGTGGCCGGTCCGGGTGCGCGAGATCGACCTCATCGGGCACAGCATGGGCGGCCTCGTGGTCCGCTCGGCGTGCCACTACGCCACGGTCCTGCCCCGGGGCGAGCACGCCCTCGCCGTCCGTCGGCGGTGGACCCAGGCGGTGCGCCGGGTCGTGCTGGTCGGGGTGCCCAACACCGGGGCGCCCCTCGAGGAGCTCGCCAACCTCGTGAGCGGCGCCCTGTGGTCCGTGCCGGTGCCGGCCACCCGGCTCGTCGGCCTCGGCCTGGATCGGCGCAGCGCCGGGATCAAGGACCTCCGCTTCGGGGCGATCCTCGACGAGGACTGGCTCGAGCAGGATCCCGACGCCCGCGCCCGCCCGAGGCCGCACGAGGTGCGCCCCCTGCCCCGCGCGGCCTACCTGATCGTGGCGGGGAGCGTGACCGCCGATCCTGACCACGCCGTCGCCCGCGTGCTCGGCGACGCGCTCGTGACCCCGGCGAGCGCCACCGGGGTGACCGACGACGTCGACGGCGGCGCGCTGTTCCCCGGGGCGACGGTGCGCGTGTTCCCGGGGCTCACCCACCTGGCCATGGCGAGCCACCCGGACGTCTTCGCGGCGATCGAGGCGTGGTGGCCGACGGGGGACCGGGGGTCGCTCACGGCGGTGGGGCGACGAGGCCTCGCTCGGTCAGGGCCTCGTCGATGAAGCCCTTGACCTCCGACGACCACAGGAAGCCCATGTGGTTCCCGGGTACCACTGCATGCGGGGCTTGCCCCAGTGCCGCCACAGGTCGTACGCCTGCCGGGGGTGGAGCCATCCGGTCGCCCTGCCCGGCGAACACGTAGCGGCGCTCGAACGGGACCGTCGGGTCGAGCACGAGGGGCGACACGACGCGGTGCACCTCGTCGGCCGGGCCACCGAGGATGCCGTGCTCGACCGCCCGGTGGCGGATCACCATCGGGCTCTGCGACGCGAACAGCGCCGGGAAGTCGCTGACCGGCACGCCGGCGATCACCAGGTCGAGGCCCGGCTCGAAGGCCGCCACCAGCGAGGCGACGTACCCGCCGAGCGAGAACCCGTACAGGCCGACGTCGGTGGGCTCCTGGGCGCGCACCCAGGTGAGCACCCGGCGCACGTCCCACACGGACTGGGCCAGGCCGTGCACCGCGTTCATGAGGTCGAAGGACAAGAACTCGTCGCCCGACATGGCCGAGACCTTGC
Source organism: Acidimicrobiales bacterium (assembly GCA_041394145.1). Taxonomy (GTDB): domain Bacteria; phylum Actinomycetota; class Acidimicrobiia; order Acidimicrobiales; family Acidimicrobilacustridaceae; genus JAWKIW01. The sequence goes on along the minus strand of JAWKIW010000022.1, from coordinate 22,256 downwards.
GGTGCCCGTGCACCGGCAGGGTGGGTCCGACGAGGTTGAGGCCGAGGTCGTGGTGGAGGTGGGCGGCGTGGAACGCCGGGAACTCCATGAAGGCGTAGCCCATGCCGAAGCCGTGCTGGCACACGAGCCACGGGCGGCTCGTCGTCGTCGTGGCGCAGCACCCAGGCCCCGGCGGTGCGGTTGGTGTGGAAGCCGAGCCAGCGCTCGCGGCCCGGTTCACCCTCGTAGGGCTCGAACTCCGACGGGAACCAGATGCGCTCGTAGCGCAGCCGGTGCGCCCAGCCCTCGGTGCGCTGCACGTCGGAGGGGCCCAACGACGGGGGATCGCGGTGGTAGGACGCGGGGTCGTCGGTCCAGCCGCGCTCGCGGTACAGCACCCGGGCGTCGGCCAGCTCGCGACCGACCCGCTCGTAGTCGGCACGGCCCGGGAAGCGGCTCGGTCCCTTGGCGACGAGCAGGATGGCCTCGTCCATCGCCACCGAGCCGAGGTGGGTCGGCGTCAGCCGCACGGTGGGGAAGTCCTCGAGGTGGACGGCGCCGTAGCGACGGCGCAGCGTGCGCACGACGTAGCCCGCGGTGCGGGGCCCCACCCCGAGCAGTCGCCCGAGCGGGTTGCGGGCCAGCTGCTTCTCGACCCCCTGCCAGCGGGCCTGGAGCCCGCCCAACCACCCGCTCGATCCGGTCCGTCCCGACCCGTCCGACGTCGTCGTCTCCCCGTCGCCGGTCACCTCGGCGAGGTCGCCCCCGTTCGTCACCAGGCCTCGCCTCCTCGCCCCGCGATCGAACGCCGTCGCCGGCGCCTCGGGCAGGGTCGGAGGTCCCGAAGCGGGAGGTGACTCACACCACAGGGGTGGGGGACGAGGCGCGGTCCGGCGGCCCTGCACGAGGAGGTAGCCGGCGACGACGAGCGCCACGTCGAGGACCGGGCTGAGCGTCATCCCGAGGAACGGGTCGCCGGAGGCCTGCAGGGGCGGGGCGAAGCCGGTCATGGCAACGCCGATCAGCCCACGGACCGCGAGCAGGACACCGGCGACACCGACGACCGCCGACGTGGCGCGCCGCCGCCCCCGGCACCGGGTGCCGCCTCCGCCCAGCCGAAGGCGGCGACCGGACCACGAGGACGAGCGCCGACAGCGCACCCACACCGGTCGGCCGAGCCACCAGGCGGCGGACCCCGCGTCGGCGAGCGGCGCCCCGACGGCGACGGCGGCGCCGGCGACGAGCACGATGGCCGTGAGGTGCCAGAGGAAGAGCGTCATGATCCGGGCGTTCACCACGACCGTGAAGGTCCACGGCCGGCGGTGCGCCAGCCAGCGGTTGGCCGGCGTCCGCAGGGCCATGAGCAGCCCGACCTGGGCGACGGTCAGCACGAGGATGCACACCGTCGGCGGGCTCATGTTCGACAGGGACTCGCCGGGCACGCCGACCATGCTCGTCGGGTACGGCCCCCAGGCGGTGAGCACGACGAGCACTCCGAAGGCGGCCGCTGCGGCGACGAGGAGCGATCGCCTCGACCGGCCCGTCAGCCACCCGTCGCCGTAGAGGAAGCCCAGCTGCTGCGCGAACAGGAAGACCAGCACGTAGTTGGCCATGGCGAGACCCTCGGCCTGTCCGTGCAGACGGAGCTGGTCGAAGAGCACGACAGCGGCCGGCAGGGCGACGAACGGCACGATCGGCCGCCGCCGGTGCACGAAGGCCATCGGCGGGGCGAGGGCGACGACGATCAGGTAGACGGCCAGGAACCACAGCGGCTGGGCGGCGAGCTGACCGGCGAAGTGCACCGAGGCCTCGTTCAGGTCGGTGCGCCCGAGGACGGCGGCGGCGAACAGCCAGACCCTGCGAAGAGCATCGTCGGTCGCAGCAGCCGCGCTGTGCGGGTGCGGAGGTAGCCGCGGTAGCTGCCCTGCGGGCGTGCTCGTGGCCGATGGCGAGCAGGTTCGAGAAGCCGCCGACGAAGAAGAACACCGGCATCACCTGCAGCACCCAGGTCGCCAGCTGCAGCGGGCGCACGGTGCCGAGCGCGCTAGTGCCGGTGATCTCGTCGCCCGAGCGCCCCACGACCGAGATCAGCCAGTGCCCGAGCATCACCACGAGGATGGAGGTCGCCCGGAGGAAGTCGACGAAGCGGTCGCGGTCGGCTGGCGTGCGGTCGACGAGGTCGCGCACCCCGCCCGGGCGCGGCGTGCCGCTGCTCACCGGAGGACGGCCCCGCCGTGTCGCACGGGTGCAAGTATCGCGTGATGACCGCTGTCGAGATCTCCCGGGAGCGCGGCGTCGCCCTGGTCACCCTGCAACGACCCGAGTCGCTCAATGCCATGAACGCCGAGCTGGTCGCCGGCCTCCACGAGGCGTTCGCCTCGCTCCGCCACGACCGCAGCTGTCGCGGGATCGTCCTCACCGGCGCCGGGCGCGCCTTCTGCGCCGGCCTCGACCTGCGCGAGGGGCCACACCGCCCGAGGCCGCCGGCCTGGGCCGGACCCAGGCGGGGTTGGCGGTGCAGCAGTCGATCGCCACGCTGGTGCCCGCCATGCGCTCCCTGCGCCAGCCGGTCATCGCCGCGGTGCACGGCGCGGCCAGCGGGGGCGGGTTCGCCCTCGCGCTGGCCAGCGACATCCGGGTGTGCTCGCCCTCGGCCCGGTTCAACGTGGCCTTCGTGCGGGTCGGCCTGTCGGGGTGCGACATCGGCGTGTCGTGGCTGCTGCCCCGCCTCGTCGGCGCTCGCGCGCCCACCAGCTCATGCTGACGGGCCGCTTCGTCGACGCAGAGGAGGCCCTCGCCATGGGCCTGGTCACCACCGTGGCCGACGACGTGCTCGCCGCCGCCTTCGAGCAGGCCGACCTGATCCTGGCCAACAGCCCCTTCGGCGTGCAGATGACCAAGGAGGTGATGTGGAGCCAGCTCGAGATCGGCTCGCTGCAGGCCGGCATCGACCTCGAGAACCGCACCCAGCTGCTGGCCAGCACCACCGAGGACCTCGCCGAGGCGATGCAGGCCTTCGTCGAGAAGCGCCCGCCCGTGTTCGGGGACCGGTGATGGTCGGGCGTACGCCTCGGGGCGTGGACAGCCTGGTCTTCGACCTGTGGTCGCGGGTCTACGACGTGCGGGCCGTGCAGCGGGTGGCGTACCGGCCGGTCCACGACGCGGTCGTGGAGGCGCTGCTGGCGGAGCCGCCGCAGCGGATCGTCGACGTGGGGTGCGGCACCGGTCTGCTCACCCGGCGGCTGCACGACACGCTGCGCGCCACCATCGTCGGCCTCGACTACTCACCCGGGATGTTGGCGCGTGCTGCGGCGCGGGCGCCGGCGCTGCGCTGGGTCCGCGGTGACGCCATGCGCCTGCCGCTGGCGTCGGGCTCGGCCGACGCCCTGTGCTGCACCGAGTCGTTCCACTGGTACCCGGACCAGGCGGCCGCGGCGGCCGAGTTCCACCGCGTGCTCGCACCGGGCGGCCGGGCCTTCGTCGCCCACGTGAGCCCGCCGATGGCCGCTCGGCTCGGCACCCAGGTCCGGTGGCCGTCGCCGCAGGTGGTGGAGCGCCTGCTCTCCGGCGCGGGTCTGGAGGTGGTCGAGCAGCGGCGGGTGTGGCGCCCGCCGGGCGGCCCGCTCCTGTCGGCCCTGCTCACCGTCGGGAGGAAGCCGTGAACGGCCGCGCCCTGGTGCTCGGCGGTGGCGGCGTGACGGGGATCGCGTGGGAGCTGGGGGTGCTCGCCGCCGTCGCCCGCCACGGCGTCGACCTGCTCGACGCCGACCTGGTGCTGGGGACCTCGGCCGGCGCGGCGGTGGCCGCCCAGGCGACGGCCGGGGTGCGCCTCGGCGAGCTGCTCGACGCCCAGCGCACCCCGCCCCACGAGTCGGCCGAGCTGCAGCCCGATCTCGACCTGGACCTGCTCGTGCACATCTTCACGCTGCTGCACGACGAGGCGGTCGACGAGCAGCAGCGCCTGATGTCGGTGGGCGCGCTGGCGCTGGAGGCGGACACGGTGGCCGAGGAGGTCCGGCGGGCGGTGATCGAGGCCAGGCTGCCGAGCCACGACTGGCCCGACAGCCATCTGGAGATCACCGCCGTCGACGCCCGGACCGGCGAGCTCGTGCGCTTCGACCGGACCTCGGGCGTCGCCCTCGTGGACGCGGTGGCGGCCAGCTGTGCCGTGCCCGGCGTGTGGCCGGCGGTGACGATCGACGACCGCCGGTTCATCGACGGTGGGATGCGCTCACCGACCAACGCCGACCTGGCCGCCGGCCACGACGTGGTCGTGGTGCTCTCGCCGCTCGACCCGGTGGGGACGCCGAGGCTGGGGCAGGAGGTCGATCGGCTCCGGTCGGACGGATCGATCGTCGTCGAGGTGCAGGCCGACCGCGACGCACTGGAGGCCATCGGTCCCAACCCCCTCGACGTCACCCGTCGGGCGATCGCGCTCGATGCGGGGCTGCGCCAGGGCGCGATCGAGGCGGGGCGGCTGGCGGCGGTCTGGCTCAGCTGGCGCTGACGCTGCCGAGCGGCACGGTCCAGCGCACGAGGGTGCCCTGGGGCCGGCACCGCTGCACCTCGCACACGCCGCCGAGGGCGCCGGCGCGGCGACGGAGGTTGGCGAGCCCGCTGCCGAGCCGGGCGACGTCGAGCGGCACGCCGACGCCGTCGTCGAGCACCCGCAGCTCGAGCTCGCCGTCGGCCACGGCGAGGTCGATGTAGGCGCTGCGGGCGCGGGCGTGCAGCGAGATGTTCACCAGCGCCTCGCGCAGCGCCAGCAGCAGCTGCTCGGCGACCTCGTCGTCGACGGCGGCGTCGACGGGACCCTCGAGGGTGAGGGCGGGGGTGAAGCCGAGCACCGGCGTGCTCTCGGTGACCAGGGCGTCCACGAGCACCGACAGCGCCTGCTCGGCCTCGCTCGGCTCGAGCTCGAAGATGGCCGAGCGCAGCCGCTGGATGGTGGCGTCCTGGCGGTCGATGAGCTCGTCGAGCTGGGGGCGGAGGAGATCGGGGACCTGGCTGGCGAGCGACGCGAGCGCCAGACCGGTGGTGAACACGTCCTGGATGACGGTGTCGTGCAGCTGGCGGGCCAGGCGCTCGCGCTCCTCGAGCTTCGCCTCGTGGGTCTCGACGACGAAGCGGCCGGTCACGTCGCGCACGGCGGCGACCACGACGGTCTCGCCGTCGAGGCGGGTGGGGCTGAGCGACACGTCGACGGCGACCTCGGTGCCGTCGGCCCGACGGGCCCGCAGGTCGGGCACCGTGCCCATGGACCGGGTGACGGGATCGGTGAGGAAGCGGGCCCGGTCCTCGGCGTGACGGGCGCGGGCGGCGTCGGGCACCAGCAGCTCGATCGGCTGGCCGACGAGGTCGCCGGCCTCGTACCCGAGCAGGTTCAGGAGGCGCCGGTTCGCGTGCACGATGTCGCCCCGGGCGTCGACGACGACGATCCCGTCGGGGAGCAGCTCGAAGGCGGACCAGATGCTGGCGTGGGCAACGGTGGGCTCGGGTCGGGTGGTGGTGGCTGGGCTGGCGGGCATGGCGTGCCTCGCGATCGTGGTCAGGGCGGCGGGCGGCGTGCGCCCGTGGTGGTGAAGGCGGCCAGGACGAGGTCGAGGTGGCGGTCGACCTCCTCGGTCGTGCGGGGCCGGCCCTCGACGAGGGTGCGGATGACGAGGGGGGCGAAGATGTGGTCGAGCAGCGCGGCGGTGTCGATCGCGGGATCGACCTCGCCCCGGGCCTTGGCCCGCTCGACGGCCTCGGCCACCGGGAGCATCTGGCCGATGGTGACCTCGACCACCGTGGGCGTGAGCTCGGGCTGGTCGGCCGCCGCGGCCAGCAGGTGCGGCAGCGCCCGCCGGATGACCGGTCGCTCGTTGACCTCGGTGGCCCGGTGGACCAGCGCTCGCAGGTCGGCGGCGAACGACCCGGTGTCGACCGCGTCGAGCCGGGCCTCGGCGGTCGAGGCGCGCCAGGCGTGGGCGATCATCGCCTCCTTGGTGGTCCACCGCCGGTAGATGCTGGCCCGGCCCACGCCGGCCCGCTCGGCGACCTGGGCGACCGTCAGCGCCCGCCAGCCCTGCTCGCCGAGGAGCTCGAGCACCGCCTCACCGACGGCGTCGTCGACCCGGGGGTCCCGCGGCCGCCCACCGCGGGTGCGGGGCGGCGAGGCGGTGGTCACACCTGCAGTCTACGGAACTGTCGTTTCCGATACAAGCAGTTCAGGAACCGGTCCGGGCCCAGCCGGGCGACCGCCAGCGGCCGTGGCGGCGGGTCAGGTGGCCCTCCCCCCGGAACCAGCGGACGAGGTCGCCCACGGTGTCCTCCAGCGGCCGGGGGCGGTGGCCCAGCTCGGCCGCCGCCTTGCCGTGGTCGACGATCGGGTCGTCGAGCAGCGTGCCGATCGAGGCCGGGGTGAGGTCGTCGGACCCCCAGATCAGCCCGATGCGCTCGCCCACCGGGGCCAGCCCTCGGGCGAGGCCGGGCGGCAGCCCGACCACCGGCCCGAGCCGGGCGTTGAGGCCGGCCGCCAGCCGACCGATCTCCACCGAGGTCGCCTGGTGGCCGCCGAGCAGGTAGCCCTCGCCGCACCGGCCGCGCGCCGCGGCGGCCACGAGGCCGGCCACGACGTCGCGCACGTCCACCCAGTCGAAGCCCCCCGCCACCGCGATCGGCAGGTGGCCGCGGGCGGCGGCCAGCAGCACCCCGTTGGCCCGCGACGGCCCGAGGTCGATCGGGCCGATGATCCCGGTGGGGTTGACCACGACGGCGTCGAGGCCGTCGGCCACGACGGCGCGGACCTCGGCTTCGCCGGCGGCCTTGCTGCGGTCGTAGACCGGGCGGTCCGAGCCGGCCCGGGGGCTGCCCTCGTGCAGGCGGGGCCGGGCCCGGGCCAGGTCGAAGGCGTGGACCGAGGAGGTGTGGACCAGGCGGTCGACCCCGGCGGCCAGGGCGCGTCGCGCGACCGTCGCCGGCCCGCGCACGTTGACGTCGAGGGCGTCGTCGTCGCGGCTGCGCAGGGTGATGCGGGCCGCCAGGTGGAAGACCACGTCGACCCCGTCGAGGGCACGGTCGACGGCGACGGGATCCCGCACGTCACCGGTGCGGTGGTCGACGTCGCGGACGCCGGGGGCGTGGAAGGGCACGAGGTCGAGGGTGCGGACCCGCCAGCCGCGCCGGACCAGCTCGGGCACCAGGTTGACGCCGACGAAGCCGGACGCGCCGGTGACGAGCGCGGTGCGACCCGATGGGCGGTCGGCGTCGGTGGGCACGGGCGAGAGCGTAGGACGACCACGGGTGCGGTTCGGCCGGTGACCCGGTGACGTTGGGCCCTGTGGCCTCTGGCACGCCGAGAGGACGATCGAACCAGGAGGTCGGGGTCATGACCACGATCGCTCCACCTTCACCCGAGTCGCCGGCGCCGCCCTCGCCGGATCCGGGATCGCCGTCACCTCGTCGCCGCCGCTGGCCGGTCGTCGTGCTCGCGCTGGTGGCCCTGGTCGTCGGGGCGGTCGGCGTCGTGGCGGTGCGCTACGCCGAGCGGGACCGACCCGAGGCGGTCACCTCCGAGGAGGCGGTGGAGGAGTTCCGGGCGACGAGCTCGACGGCGGTCGCGCCCACCGGGTTCGTGGTCCCGGCGGCCGGCGTCTACGAGGCCGTCGGGCAGGGCAGCGCCCGCATCTCGTTCCCGCCCAACGCCATGACCGACGGGCCGACGATGCCGGTGGCGGTCACGTACCTGCCCGACGGGTGCTGGCGGTGGCGGATCAGCTACAGCACCGCGGCCTGGCACGAGTACGACTTCTGCCCCAAGGGCGACGAGCTGCTGCTGGTCGCGCAGCGCAACTTCTTGAGCTTCGACTACGGCAGCTTCAAGGTCGACAACACCGCCCAGTACGCGTGCGACCCGCCGAGCCCCATCGTGGTGGAGAGCCCGGTGCCCGGTCGGTCGTTCGACCACCAGTGCGTGGGGGAGAACTCGGCGGCGCCGGGTCGCAGCGTGTCGGCGGGGCCGGTGACGATCATCGGGACCGAGACCCTCGACATCGGCGGCACGTCCGTGCCCGCCATCCACCAACGGCGCACCCAGACCATGAGCGGTCCCCAGACCGGGCCCGTCACCGAGGACTGGTGGTTCGCCGCCGACACCGGGCTGCCGCTCAAGTGCGAGCGCCACCAGCGGATCGAGACCAGCTCGCCGATCGGGGCGATCACCTTCACGGCCGACGGCTCGTGGCAGCTGACCTCGATGCAGCCGAGGACCTGACCTCGCGAAGGGGGGCACCATGGTCGAGCGGCCGAGCGGCGCCGGGGAGGCCGGGGAGACCGGTCGCACCTGGGACGCCGAGGTCGACGTGGTGGTGGTGGGGTTCGGCGTCGCCGGCAGCGCGGCGGCGGTGCAGGCCGCCGACGGTGGTGCGTCCGTCGTGGCCCTCGATCGCTGGGGACGGGGCGGGGCGTCGGCCCGCAGCGGTGGGGTCGTCTACGCCGGGGGCGGCACGCCCCAGCAGCGCGCCGCCGGCTTCCACGACACGCCCGAGCAGATGGAGGCCTACCTCTCCCTCGAGGAGGGCGGCGTCGACGGCGACCTGCTGCACCGGTTCTGCGCCCGCAGCGCCGAGGACCTGGCCTGGCTGGTGTCGCTCGGCGTCGGGATCCCGATGCGGTTCGACCCCGCCAAGTCGGTCGTGCCCCCCGACGACGACGTGGGCCTGTACTACTCGGGCAACGAGAAGCACTTCGCCGCCGTGACCCCGGCGGTGCCGCGGGGGCACCGCGTCGCCGGGGTGGGCATGACCGGCCACGACCTGGTGGCGACGCTGCACGACGCCGCCCGGGCCCGAGGGGTCGAGGTGCTCGACGGGGCCCGACTGGTCCAGCTGCTGCGCGACGACGAGGGACGGGTCGTCGGCGTCGACGCGCTGGTGCTGCCCCGCGACCGCGCCACCCGGCTCGCCCACGGCGTGCTCTACCGGTTGGCCGACGCCGCCGGCCCGCTGTTGCGCCGGGTGCCGTCGCCGCTGCGGCAGGCGACCGACCGCTTCGAGTCGCGACGCGGCCGGCGGGTGCGCATCCGGGCCCGCCGCGGCGTCGTGCTGGCCACCGGCGGGTTCTCGTTCAACCGGACGATGCTGCGGTCGCAGGCCCCGCGCTTCGAGGCCGCCATGCCGCTCGGCACCCCGGGAGACGACGGCTCGGGGATCCTGGCGGGTGAGGCGGTCGGCGGGGCGGTGCGCCTGCTCGACCACTGCGGCGCGTCGCGGTTCGTGGCCCCGCCGCTCTCGTTCGCCCGGGGCGTGCTCGTCGACGCCGAGGGCGAGCGCATCTGCGACGAGAGCCTGTACGCCGCCACCCTGTCCGCCGAGATCGCCGCCCGCGGCGGTCGGGCCTGGCTCGTCGTCGACGGTGCCCTGCGCGACGCCATCCGCCAGGAGATCCGCGCCTCGGCGCGGGTGCGGGGCCGACCGGTGGCCCAGGTCCTGCGGGGCCGGCTCAACCACGTGCTGTTCCCCCGCCTGTTCGGGTCGGTGAACCTCTACCTGAACCGCCACACGGCCGACTCGCTCGACGACCTCGCCGATCGCATCGGGGTGCCGCCGGACCGGCTCCGGCACACCATCGCCCACTACAACGAGGTCGCCTACACCGGCGGCCCCGACGACCTGGGCAAGGCGCCCGAGCTGCTGGCGCCGCTCGAGCGGCCGCCGTTCGCGGCGGTGCCGTGCCACCTCGATCGCGTGCTGTTCCCGGCGCCGTGCATCACCCTCGGCGGCCTCGACGTCGACAGCTCGACCCAGGTGGTGCGGCGCGAGGACGGCACGACGATCCCGGGTCTGCACGCGGTCGGGCGGTGCGCGGTGGGTGTCGCCTCCCGCTCCTACGTCAGCGGGCTGTCGCTCGCCGACTGCGTGTTCTCCGGCCGCAACGCCGGCATGGCGCTGAGCGGCGGGGAGCTCCCCGCGACGGCACGGCGGGTACCCCAAGGGGTCTGATGGATCCATGCCGGCGACCACTTCCACCTCCGCTCCCTCCACCTCGACTCCCTCGACGCCGTTGCCGACCTTCGACCGCGCCGAGGTCGACGTCGTCGCCACCGAGCGGCGGGGCCTGCTGTGGGTCTTCGGCTCGTTCGTGCTGTGCCCCTGCCACCTGCCGCTGACCCTGGGCGTGCTCGCCACGGTGCTGGGCGGGACCTCGCTCGGCGCGCTGCTGCGCGACCACGCCTGGGTGGCCGGCACGGTCATCACGCTGACGTGGTTGCTCGGCACCGCCTACGGGTTCCGGCTGCTGCGCCGCGCCCAGCGCACGGGTGGCGCCTGCCCGGTCCGCGAGCCCTGACCCGCCGTCACGGGGTGCGCCGGCGCAGGGTGGCGGCACCGGCGACCAGCGCCGCCAGGATGAACGCCACCAGCACGACGAGGTCGCGCCAGATCGTCGCCGTCATGGTGGGCTGGCGGGTGAGCTGCTGCATGGCGTCGACGGCGTAGGTCAGGGGGAGCACCTTCGACACCGCCTCCAGCGGCGGCGGCAGGGTGTCGGTCGGCGCGATCAGGCCGCACAGCAGCAGCTGGGGGAGCATCAGCGCCGGGAAGAACTGCACGGCCTGGAACTCGGTGCGGGCGAAGGCGCTCACGAACAGGCCGAGGCTCGTGCCCAGCAGGGCGTCGAGCACGGCCACGACCAGCACCGCCGGCACCGGACCGGCCACGTCGAGGCCGAACACCCCGAAGGTCACCAGGCTCACCACGACGGCCTGGACCGTGGCGGCGAACCCGAAGGCGAGCGCGTAGCCGCCGAGGAAGTCGACCCGGTGCATGGGCATGGCCATCAGCCGCTCGAGGGTGCCGCCCGTGCGCTCCCGCAGCGTGGCCACCGAGGTCACGATGAACATCACGATGAGCGGGAAGATCCCGACCAGGACGGCACCCCACAGGTCGAACACCCCGGGGGAGCCACTCAGGATCCAGGCCAGCAGCCCGATCAGCACCAGCGGGGCGACGAGCAGCAGGCCGATGGTGCGGGGGTCGTGGCGCAGCTGGGCCAGGACCCGGCGGGCCGTGGCGACCAGCGGGCGCCACCGCCTACCCGTCACCGGGCCCGCCTCCGTCGTGCTCGTCGACGAGGTGCAAGAAGGCGTCACCGACGTCGCTGGTGCCCGTGCGGGCCAGCAGCCCGGCCTCGGTGTCGTCGGCGAGCAGCGAGCCGTCGCGCAGGAGCAGGAGCCGGTCGCACTCGGAGGCCTCGTCCATCACGTGGCTCGACACCAGCAGCGTCACGCCGCCGGCAGCCAGGTCGTGGAACAGGCGCCACAGGTTCCGCCGCAGGACCGGGTCGAGCCCGACGGTGGGCTCGTCGAGCACGAGCAGCTCGGGGGTCCCGAGCAGGGCCACGGCCAGCGACACCCGGTGGTGCTGGCCACCGGACAGGGAGTGCACGAGGCGGCCCGCCTCGTCGCGGAGGTCGACCTGGGCCAGGACCCGGTCCACGTCGTCGTGCGGCGCGCCGACGACGGCGGCGAAGTAGCGCAGGTTCTCCCGCACGGTCAGGTCGGGGTAGACGGCGGTGGCCTGGGTGACGTAGCCGATCCGGTCCCGCAGGTCGGCGTGCCCGGCCGGGAGGCCGAGGACGTCGCAGCGGCCGGTGACGTGCTCCTGCACGCCGACGACGGCGCGGATCAGCGTCGACTTCCCACCGCCGCTCGGTCCGAGCAGCAGCACGATCTGCCCGGCCGGGATCGAGAAGCGGAGGCCGTGGAGCACCTCCCGGCCCCCGCGGACCACGCACAGGTCGTCGACGACGATCGCCGGCTCGTCGGCTGCCATCGCCCGAGACGCTACGGCAGACCGATGATCGACACGCCGTCGATCGTCTCGAGGGTCCCGGCGCCGACCCGCCGGCTCACCTCCTCGGGCGTGGGCAGCGAGGACGGGTCGAGCACGGCGTCGAACAGCACGTAGGCGACGACGGCCTGTCGGCGCTGCACGAGGTCGTGCAGCGCGTCCATCTCCCGGTCGTGGTCCGGGTTGGGCTCGCCGGTGGACGGCCGGGTCAGCAAGGGGAGCGGTGCCGACGGCCGGCCGGTGAGGCCGTAGATCGTGGACGGCGACGACGACACGACCAAGGGGTACGGCTCGATCGCCGCCCGCAGGGCGGGGGAGCCGAGGCCCAGCTCGTCGCCGCGCAGGGGCTGGGCCGGGACGGAGGGTCGCGCCCCGGCCTCGGCGACCAGGGTCACCGCCAGGAACACGCTCACCAGTGCGATCGGCACGACGCCCGCCCAGCGCAGATCGGGATCGGCGCCGGTGCCGGCGGCGACCGGAGGGCGACGCAGCAGTCGCCAGACGGCGGCGACGACGAGCGCCATCACCGGCGGCAGCAGCGGCAGCGTGATGCGCACGTCGAGGGTGCCCCGCTCCCCGACGGTGGCCGAGGCGAGGAGGAGGGCGACCAGGTAGGCCACGACCACGGCGAGGGTCACCCGCGCCGCGGTGGGTTCGACGAGGGTCTCGAACCCCGGGCCGCCGCGCGCCCGGCTGAGCCGGCGCAGCACGACGCGGGCCCCGACCAGCACCCCCAGCGCCACGAGGCTGGCCACGGTGAGCCATGCCAACGGGCCGGTGAGCCCCTCGGGGTGGAACCAGGACCCGAAGGCGCCGGCCACGTCGCCGAGCTGGTCGGTCGGCAGGTGGGCCCGCACCTCGTGGGCGTGGTAGGCGAGGCCCTGGGAGCGCACCAGCATCCAGCCGAGCAGCGGCAGGACCGCGACGGCCGCGCCGGCTGATGGACCACCATCGCCACCGGGGCGACGCCGCACGGGTGGTCAGCACCACCAGCACGGCTGCCAGCGGCAGGCCGACGCCCACGTACCGCACCAGGCTGGCGGCGGCCGCGACCACCGAGAAGGCCACGAGCCACACGGGGGACCGATGGCGGGCGAAGCCCAGCAGCAGGAGCACGGCGACGCCCGACAGGGCGAGGAACGGCAGGTCGGAGTAGATGCCGCTGCCGAACCAGGTCAGCCACGGGTAGAGGGTGACCAGGGCGGCGGCGGTGACGGCGGCACCCCAGCGCCCGGAGGCCAGGCGGCGGGTGAGGGCGCCGGTGGTCGCGGCGAGCGTGGCGAACGAGCCGATCGCCACCAGGCGGGCCGCGCCCTCGACCGACCCCCCGGTGAGGTCGGCCGTGGTGGCCAGCAGCCAGGGGTACCCCGGCGGCCACAGCAGCAGCGGCGCGCGCCCCACGAGGCGGACGCCGTCGTCGAACGAGACGGCGTCGATGGCGGTGAAGAACTCCGACGTGGGGCCCCGACCGGCCTGCAGGTTGCGGGCCACCGACACGTAGGTGGCCGAGTCGAGTGCCCGCCCACACGCCGTGGAGGGTCAGCCCGGCGCCGACGAGCGCACCTCCGGCGGCCAGTGCCGTACCACCACGCCGGCGGGACCCGGGCGGCCCACTGCGCCAGCGCCCGGGCCCGGACGACCAGCACGTCCCACAGGCCCGCCGGCGCCTCGTCAGCGACGAGATCGGTGTGCTGCTCGTCCTCGGACGCCACCACCGGGTGACCGTAGCGGAGCAGCGGGCCTGGCAGGCTGGGGGCCGGAGGTGCGCGATGGACCTGGGACTCGACGGCGCCGCCGTCGTGGTGAGCGGTGGCTCGAAGGGCATGGGACGGGCCGCGGCCGAGTGCTTCGCCGCCGAGGGGGCTCGGGTGGCGGTGCTGGCCCGGGGCCGGGAGGCCCTCGACGACACGGTGGCCGCGCTCGAGCGCGGCGGAGCCGCCGAGGCGGTGCCGCTGAGGGCCGACCTGACGTCGGCCGGCGAGGTCGCCGCCGCCTTCGGTGCGATCGCCGACCGCTGGGGCGAGCTGCACGTCCTCGTCAACGCCGCCGGTCCGGTCGAGGTCGGCATCGGCCGGTTCGACGACGTCGACGACGACGAGTGGCTGGCGACCTTCGAGATCGGCGCCCTGTCAGCGGTGCGGTGCGTGCGGGCGGCCCTGCCGCTGCTGCGGGCGGCCGACTGGGCCCGGATCGTCAACGTGTCGGCCCACTCGACCAAGCGCCAGTCGGCCGACATCGTCGCCTACACGGCCGCCAAGGCGGCGCTCACCAGCCTGTCGAAGAACCTGTCGCTGTCGCTCGCCCCCGAGGGCATCCTGGTGAACACGGTGTCGCCGGGGTCCTTCGCCTCGGCGGGCATGCGCGGCTACATCGAGGCGCTGCCCCCCGAGCGCGCCGCGGATCCCGACGACCTCCACGACGTGATGCGGATCATGGCCGAGGACTTCGGCCACCCCGCCCACCTCGGACGGGCGGCCGACCCGGCCGAGATCGGTCCCGTCATCGCCTTCGTCGGCTCCCGGGTGAACACCTACATGACCGGTGCCGACATCAACGTCGACGGCGGCTCGGACTTCTGCTGAGGGCTTCGTCACCGCTCGGTAACGAGCTCGGCAACGAGCGGGGGCGCCTCCGGGGACGAGGGCGTCGCCCCCTACCATGGGGGCCGTGTTCGCCGACCACCCAGCGGGCGCGCTGGTCGTCGAAGACGACGAACCCGTGCGCGAAGCCGTCAGCCTCGTGCTCGAGCGCGCCGGGTTCGACGTGTGCGCCGTCGAGGACGGCCCCGCCGCGCTGGCGGCCTTCGACCGCGACGCGTTCGAGGTCGTCGTGCTCGACGTGATGCTGCCGGCGATGGACGGCTTCGACGTCTGCCGGCGCATCCGAGCCCGCTCCGAGGTGCCGATCGTGATGCTCACGGCGCGCACCGACACCGAGGACCTCGTGCGAGGGCTCGAGCTCGGTGCCGACGACTACATCACCAAGCCCTTCGAGCCCGCCGAGCTGGTGGCGCGGGCCCGGGCTGCGGTCCGGCGGTCGACGACGGGGCCCGCCGCCCGCTTCTCGGTGCGCGACGTCGTCGTCGACGAGGTCGCCTTCCGGGCGTGGAAGGACGACGAGGAGCTGTCGCTGACGCCCACCGAGTTCCGCCTCCTCGCCGCCCTGGCCCGGCGGGCGGGGCAGGTCATGACCCGGAGGTCCTGCTCGACCAGGTGTGGGGCTACGACTACCTCGGCGACTCCCGGCTGGTGGACATGGCGGTCCGGCGCCTGCGCGCCAAGCTCGGCGACACCGCGGACCAGTCCGGGTACATCACGACCGTCCGTTCGGTGGGCTACCGGTTCGAGGGTGGCTGACACCGGCCGGCACGCCCACGGGTTCCGACGGCGCCTCACCGCGGCCTTCGTGCTCATCGCCGCCGTCAGCTCCGGCGCGCTGGCCCTGCTCACCTACGAGGTCGCCAGCCGCTACCGCACCCGCAGCTTCCAGCAGACCAGCGAGAACGAGGCCCGCGTGGCGCTGGCGCTGGCACCGGAGCGGCTCGACGAGCAGGGCTTCGAGCGGCTGGTGCGCACCTACGACAAGCGCACCGGGACCGACGTCGTCGCGTCGGTCGACGGACGGACGCTGACCACCTCGACCGTGCTCTCCTTCGACGACCTGCCCGTCGCGCTGCAGGCGAGCGCGTCCGCGGATCCGGTGGGGGCCGAGGCGGTGGTCGACGGTCGATCCGAGTACGTCGTCGTCGGGCAGGGACCGGGCGGCGCCCGCTACGCCTTCCTGTTCTCGCTGGACCAGCTGCGGGCCGGGCTCGACGAGCTGCGGACCATCTTGATCGTGGCGTGGCTCGCGGTGGTGGCCGTGGCGCTGGCCGTCGGGCACCTGGTCTCGCGCCGGACGCTGCGTCCGGTGCGGGAGGCGGCCGAGGCGGCCACCGCGCTGTCGAACGGGCTGCTGCACACCCGGCTGCCGACCGCCGGCGACGACGAGTTCGGCACGTGGGCGACCTCGTTCAACTCGATGGCCGCCGCTCTGGAGGCCAAGATCGACGAGCTGGCCGCGGCGGCCGAGCGCGAGCGGCGGTTCACCGCCGACGTGTCGCACGACCTGCGCACGCCCCTCACCAGCCTGGCGGCGACCGCCACGGTGCTCGAGGAGCAGCTCGACGAGCTCCCCGAGCCGGCGCGCCGGGCGGTGGCGGTGATGGTGGGTGACGTGGTGCGGCTCCGCGACCTGGTGCTGGAGCTGCTCGAGCTGGCCCGGCTCGATGCGGGCGAGGAGCTCGGTCAGCCCGAGCCGCTGCGGGTCGAGGCCGCCGTGCGGGCGACCCTCGACGCGCAGGCGCGGACGCGGTCGCTGCAGTGCCACGTCGACGTGCCCTCCGGTCTCGAGGTCCTGGCCGAGCGGGCGCGCCTGCGTCGCATCCTCGGCAACGTGATCGGCAACGCCGCGGCCCACGGTGCGTCCCAGGTGTGGGTGGCGGCCTCCGCCGACGGGGGCGAGGTGCGCATCGTCGTGTCCGACGACGGGCCGGGCATCCCGGTGCGCGACCTCGAGCGCATCTTCGACCGGTTCTTCAAGAGCGACCGGTCGCGGGCCTCGGGGGGCTCCGGTCTCGGCCTCGCCATCGCCCGGGAGCACGCCCGGGCGATGGGCGGCGAGCTCGTCGCCGGCAACGAGCCCGGACGGGGGGCCCGGTTCGTGCTGACCCTGCCGGGCGTGCCGGGTGTGGTGGCGGCGAACCGGCGGGCGGCCGCGCCCGGGGACGATCCGGTGGTCGTGACCGAACGGTGACGGCGCGGCGACCGGGCCGTGACGCAGCGATGCGACCATCCGGCGATGGATGACCGACCTCGCGGGGCCACCGTGGTGCTGGTGGAGCGGCCGACGGTGGCCCGGCACGCGCTCGCCCGCGAGCTGCGGGCCCGGGGGCACCGGCTGTTCGTCGCCGACACCGCAGAGCACGGCCTCTACCTCCTGCTGCGCTACGGGGTCGACCTCGTGGTGTGCTCCGACGACCTGGCCGGCATGTCCTTCGAGCCGCTCGTGGCCGAGCTGCAGGCGCGGGGCGGGCCACCGGCGGTCGTGCTGACGGCGGGGGCGTCGGCTCGCGACCGCGCCCGCGTCGTCGAGGAGGGGGCGGCGCTGGCCGTCCCCCGCGGCCTCGAGCCCGTCGCCGTCGCCGCCCACTGCGGGGCCGTGCTGCGCCGCACCCGGGGGGTCGTGGCCGCCGTCCGGTGACGCGCGCCGGGTCGAGGTGGCTCAGAGGCGGCCGTGGGGGCCCGAGCCGGTGACCCGGGCGTAGAGGCGGGGCAGGAACGTGGCCAGGTGGGCCATCTCGGTGGCGCAGTGGTCGAGCATCGGCGGACCGATGAGGTCGGGGGTGCCGGGGCCGAACAGGAACCGGCTGCGCATCTCGCAGCCCCAGGGGGTGCGGCGCACGGCGTGCACCAGCCGGGCCAGCTCGGTCCCGTGGTCGCTGTCGGCGGTCACGCCGTACACGGCCGTGCCGTGGCCCGACTCGTCGAGGGCGTCGTAGGGCAGACCGATCTCGGCGGGATCGTGGAAGGTGATCGCCAGCCGGGCGGCGAACGGCCCGAGGTACTCGTCGACCCACGAGGTGTTGCCGACGTAGCGCTCGCGGTCGGTGAGGCCGGGCACGTCGCTGAGGTCGTAGCGGGGCTGGCTGAACAGGTGGGCCTGGGGGTGCCACAGCTTGTAGCGCTCGGTGCTCGACAGGTGCCAGCCCATCCACCAGTCGACCATCGCCGGCGTGGCGCCGGGGAGTGCGGTCCACACGTTGACGCTGAGCCCGCCGTCGGGGGTGCGGGCGATGCCGGTCTCCAGGGGCTGGTAGCCCGGCTCGAGCAGCAGCCCGAGGTTGCCGGCGTGGGTGCCCTCGACGTCGTCGCGGACCCCGGCGGCCATCGCCTCCCGGGCGACACGGGGCAGGTCGGGGACGTTCCAGGTGAAGACGTCCCTCGTGAGGTCGTCGTGCTCGTCGCGCCAGATGCCCAGGTGGACCTGGCGCCCCGGATCGAGGGTGGTCTCGCGGTCGGCCAGCTCGTCGGGCGTCACGGAGGTCGACCGTAGCGCCACCGGGCCCCCGTCTGGTGTGAGTGAGTCTTCACTCACTACGCTGGCGGCCATGTCCCGGACGACGACGGCCCCGCGCACCCGGGCCGCCGCCCTGCCACCCGAGGAGCGGCGCGCCGCCATCGTGGCGGCCACGCTGCCGTTGCTGCGCGAGCACGGCACGGCGCTGACCACCCGTCAGATCGCCCGGGCGGCCGGCATCGCCGAGGGCACGATCTTCCGCGTCTTCCACGACAAGGACGAGCTGCTGGGCGCCGCGGTCGAGGCGGCGATGGATCCCGCGCCCACCGCCGCGGCCATCCGCGGCGTCGACCTCGGCCTGCCGCTGGAGGCGCGGCTGGCGGCCGCGGTGGGCATCCTGCAGCGCCGCGTGGCCGACCTGTGGCAGGTCATGAACGCCGCCGGCGTGCGCGTGCCGCCGGGCGACCAGGCGGCCCGCCGCCGTCGGGACGCCCCCGACCTGCTGGCGGTGGCGGCGCTGGTCGAGCCCGACCGGCAGCGCATCGACCGCGACCCGCTCGACGCTGCCATCGCGCTGCGCAGCCTGACCTTCGCCTGCACCCACCCCGCGCTGGTGGTGGGCGAGCCCTCGACCCCCGCCGAGATCGTGGCCCTGCTGCTCGACGGCATCCGCACCAGGAGAGGCTGATGCTCACCCGCCTGCTCAAGACCTACCTGCGGGACTACCGCCGGCCGCTGCTGCTGATCGTCGTGCTCCAGGCGGTGCAGACGATGGCCACGCTCACCCTGCCCACCCTCAACGCCGACATCATCGACAAGGGCATCGCCACCGGCGACACCGGCTACATCTGGCGGATGGGCGGCGTGATGCTGCTGGTCACGCTGGTGCAGGTCGTGTTCGCCGTCGGTGCCGTCTACTTCGGGTCGAAGACGGCGATGGGCTTCGGGCGCGACGTGCGGGGCGCGCTGTTCCACAAGGTGACGGGCTTCTCGGCCCAGGAGACGGGGCACTTCGGGGCGCCGTCGCTCATCACCCGCATCACCAACGACGTCACCCAGGTCCAGGTCCTGGTCCTGATGGGCTGCACCATGTTGGTGGCGGCGCCCATCATGGCCGCCGGCGGCATCATCATGGCCGTCCGCGAGGACGGCTCCCTCTCGCTGCTGCTGCTGGTCAGCGTGCCGGCCCTGCTCCTCAGCGTCGGCACCGTGATCCTCCGCCTCGTCCCGATGTTCGAGAAGATGCAGGCGCGCATCGACAAGGTGAACCAGGTGCTGCGCGAGCAGATCACCGGCATCCGCGTGGTGCGGGCCTTCGTGCGCGAGCCCGACGAGGTCACCCGCTTCCGGGCCGCCAACGACGACCTCACCGCGGTGTCGCTGCGCTCGGGCTACCTGATGGCCTTCCTGTTCCCGTCGGTGCTGCTGATCCTCAACGCCTCGTCGGTGGCCGCGCTGTGGATCGGCGGCAACCGGATCTCGGCCGGGGAGATGCAGGTCGGCGCCCTGGTGGCCTTCCTCAGCTACCTGGTGCAGATCCTCATGTCGGTGATGATGGCGACCTTCGTCGCCGTGCTGTGGCCCCGAGCGTCGGTGTGCGCCGTGCGCATCGAGGAGGTCCTCGACACCGAGCCCGCCGTGGAGGTGCCGGTCGCCCCCGTCACCGAGCTGCCGACGCGCAACACCCTCACCTTCGACCGGGTGGGCTTCCGCTACCCCGGCGCCGAGGTCCCGGTGCTCACCGACGTCTCGCTGGTGGCCAGGCCCGGTCAGACCACCGCCATCATCGGCAGCACCGGTGCCGGCAAGACCACGCTGCTCAACCTCGTGCCCCGGTTGTTCGACGCCACCTCCGGCCGCGTGCTCGTCGACGACGTCGACGTGCGCGACCTCGATCCCGAGGTGCTGTGGCGCCGCATCGGCCTCGTGCCCCAGAAGCCCTTCCTGTTCTCGGGGACGGTGGCGACCAACCTGCGCTTCGCCGATCCCGAGGCCACCGACGACCAGCTGTGGGAGGCGCTGCGCATCGCCCAGGCGGAGGACTTCGTGCGGGCGATGCCCGAGGGCCTCGACTCGCCCATCAACCAGGGCGGCACCAACGTGTCGGGCGGTCAGCGCCAGCGGCTCGCCATCGCCCGGGCCATCGTGCGCCAGCCGGGCATCTACCTGTTCGACGACTCCTTCTCGGCGCTCGACCTCGCCACCGACGCCCGCCTCCGGGCGGCGCTGGCGCCGATCACCGCCGACGCCACCGTGCTCATCGTCGCCCAGCGGGTGTCGACGATCCTGCACGCCGACCAGATCCTGGTGCTCGAGGACGGCCAGGAGGTCGGCCTGGGCACCCATCGGGAGCTGCTGGCCGTCTGTCCGACCTACGCCGAGATCGTGGCGTCGCAGATGAGCGAGGAGGAGGCGGCGTGACCGCCCCGTCCGGCAACGGCGAGCGGTCCGGCAACGGCGAGCGGTCCGGCAACGGCGACACGCCGAAGGCGGCGACGATGCCCCAGGGGGAGTCGCGCACCAGCTTCTCGGCCCGCTTCCAGGCGGCGGGCATGCCGGCGGAGAAGACCGAGGACTTCCGCGGGTCGACCCGTCGGCTCCTCGGCCGGCTGCAGCCCGAGCGGGGCCGCACGATCGCGGTGCTGGTGCTGGCGGTGGTGAGCGTCAGCCTGTCGGTGCTGGGCCCGAAGATCCTCGGCAACGCCACCAACACCATCGTGGCGGGCCTGCGCTCGCCCGCCGGCATCGACTTCGCCCAGCTGCACCGGATCCTCGCCCTGGTGCTCGGCCTCTACCTGGTGTCGGCGTCGCTCGCCTACCTGCAGGCGCGCCTGCTCGCCCACGTCGTGCAGCTCACGATGTTCCGGCTGAGGGCCGAGGTGGAGGACAAGCTCAACCGGCTGCCGCTCGGCTACGTCGACCGCCAGCCCCGCGGCGACCTGCTCAGCCGGGTCACCAACGACATCGACAACATGGCCCAGAGCCTCCAGCAGACGTTGAGCCAGATGCTCACGTCGCTGCTGACCATCGTCGGCACGTTGGTGATGATGTACGTGATCTCGTGGCCGCTGGCGCTCATCGCGACGGTCACCATCCCGCTGTCGATCTGGACCATGAAGATGATCGCCAAGCGGTCCAAGACCAGGTTCATCGCCCAGTGGACCCACACCGGCGCCCTCAACGCCCAGGTGGAGGAGGCCTTCACCGGCCACGCGCTGGTGAAGGTGTTCGGCCAGCAGGCCGACGTCGAGGCCCGCTTCCGCGACGAGAACCAGGACCTGTTCGAGTCGTCGTTCGGCGCCCAGTTCATGGCCGGCACCATCCAGCCGATGATGATGTTCTTCGGCAACCTCAACTTCGTCGCCATCGCCGTCATCGGCGGCCTGCGGGTGGCATCGGGAGCGATGACCCTCGGCGACGTGCAGGCCTTCATCCAGTACTCGCGCCAGTTCACCCAGCCGCTCACCCAGCTGGCGTCGATGTTCAACGTGATGCAGTCGGGCATCGCCTCGGCGGAGCGGGTGTTCGACCTGCTCGACGCACCCGAGGAGAGCGCCGACCCGATCGAGCCGGTCCACGACCTCGCGCCGCGCGGCCGCGTCGTCTTCGACGGCGTCACCTTCAGCTACGACCCCGACACCCCCCTGATCGAGGATCTCTCGCTCGTCGCCGAGCCCGGCCAGACCATCGCCATCGTCGGGCCGACCGGGGCCGGCAAGACGACGCTGGTGAACCTGATCATGCGGTTCTACGAGCTCGACGGCGGTCGCATCACCCTCGACGGCATCGACATCGCCGAGATGACCCGGCGCGAGCTGCGCTCGAACATGGGCATGGTGCTGCAGGACACGTGGCTGTTCGGCGGCACCATCCGCGACAACATCGCCTACGGCAACCTCGACGCCACCGACGACGACATCCTCGCCGCCGCCAAGGCGTGCTACGTCGACCGGTTCGTGCACTCGCTGCCCGACGGCTACGACTCGCTGATCGACGACGAGGGCGGCAACGTGTCGGCGGGGGAGAAGCAGCTGCTGACGATCGCCCGCGCCTTCCTGGCCGACCCGACCATCCTCATCCTCGACGAGGCCACCAGCTCGGTCGACACCCGCACCGAGGTCCTCATCCAGGAGGCGATGGCGGCCCTGCGCTCGAACCGCACCAGCTTCGTGATCGCGCACCGCCTGTCGACCATCCGCGACGCCGACATCATCCTCGTCATGGAGCACGGCCGCATCGTCGAGCAGGGCGACCACGAGGAGCTGCTGGCCCGGGGTGGCGCCTACGCCGCCCTCTACAACGCGCAGTTCACGGCGCCCGCCGTCGAGGTGGCCTGACCCGATCGGCCGCCGCGGGGGACGCGACCGGGTCGCCCGTCCGCCGGGCCGCCCC
>JAWKIW010000021.1:0-90328 GCA_041394145.1 Acidimicrobiales bacterium | reverse complement strand
TCACCGTCGCTCCCCCACCTCGTAGGCACGGACGATCCGCTCGTAGGCGGGCCGTGCGAGCAGCTCCCGATGCGGGCCGACAGCGACGACCCGGCCGGCGTCGAGGAAGACCACCCGATCCGCCAGCTCGATGGTGGACACCCGGTGGGCCACCACCACGGTGGTGGTGTGGAGCGACTGGCGCAGTCCGGCGAGGATCTCGGCCTCGATCACCGGGTCGACAGCCGACGTGGCGTCGTCGAGCACCAGCACCCGGGGTCGGCGAACGAGCGCCCGGGCGAGCGCCACCCGCTGCCGTTGACCGCCCGACAGCGTCACACCACGCTCGCCGACGACGGTGTCGTAGCCCTGCGGCAGGTCGTCGATGAACCCGTCGGCGCGGGAGATCGCCGCTGCGGTCCTCACCGCGTCCTCGTCGACGGCGACGCCGAGCGTGATGTTGTCCCGGATCGACTCGGCGAACAGGAACGTCTCCTGGAAGACGAGCGCCACGGCGCCGTGCAGGTCGTCGGGGGCGACGTGCACGAGGTCGACCCCACCCACGGTCACGGACCCTGCGTCGGGGTCCGCCGCCCGGGCGAGGAGGTCGCAGATCGTCGACTTGCCGCTGCCCGTGCTGCCCACGATCGCCACGATCTCCCCCGGAGCCACCGCGAAGGTGACGTCGTCGAGCACGGGCACGCCGGGCTCGTGGGCGAAGGCGACCTGCTCGAACGCCACGCCGAGGGGCCCGTCCGGCAGCGGCACCTCGGCACCCGGCGGCGGCGCGGGGGCCACCGGCTCGGCCAGCACCCGGTCGATGCGCTCGGCGGACACGACCGCCCGGGGCAGCTCCTGCAGGAAGAAGCCGACGACGCGCATGGGGAAGGCCAGCAGACCGAACAGGGCCACCGCCTGGACCAGGCCCCCCGCCGTGAGCCGCCCGGAGGTGACCTGGTAGGACCCGACGAGCAGGAGCACGATGATGCCGACGTTGGGGATGGCGTCGATGGCCGGCTCGAACAGCGCTCGGATCCTGCCGACGCGGATCCGGGCGTTGCGCAGCCCGTCGGCCGCCCGACCCAGCCGGGCCGTCTCCTCGTCCGCCCGGCCGAGCGTCTTCACGACGAGAGCGCCGTCGAAGCTCTCGTGGGCGATGCGGCTCACCTCGCCGACCCGCTCCTGCACCACCCGGACCGGTTGTTCCACCCGACTCGTGTAGACGCGGTTGAGCAGGGCCAACGCCGGGAACAGCAGCAGCGCCACGAGCGTGAGGACCGGGTCGACGAGCAGCAGGCTCGCCACCGCGAAGACGATGAGGACCACGACCCCGATGCTGAACGGCAACGGGTTCAGCACCTCGGTGGCGGCGACGATGTCGGCGTCGGCGTGCGCGAGGAGCTCACCTGCGGGTCGCGCCCGGTGGTACGACAGCGGGACGTCGAGGTACCGGTCGGTCACCCGGCGGCGCAGCGCCGCCTGGGTCCGGAAGGTGGTCAGCGCCGCCATGAACCGCCGGAGCACGATGGACACCGCCCGCACCACGCCCATCAGCAGCAGCGCCAGCGCGCCGCCCCGGACCTGATCGGCGGTCGTGCCGGTGGTGAAGGCGGGCACGACCACGTCGTTGGTGACCCGCCCGAGCACCACCGTGGTGCCCACCGCCGCCCCGGCGTAGATCGTCGCCCCGACGAGCGAGATCGCGTAGGTGGCCGGTTGGGCGCGCACGTAGCGCCACACGAGGCGCACACCCCGTCCGAACACCCCCGACTGCCCCTCCACGATCCTCCCCGTCGTCGTGCTGGTGCCCGCCGTCGGCTCTCCCGGGGGCGTCGCTCATGGTGGCGCGCCCGACCTGAAGGCGCCACCACGGCTCGCGTCACGCCGTGGCGCGGCGACGCCTCTTCGTCGGGATCAGCCCGACACCCGGGCCCGGCGGCCCGGCCGGCCCAGCACGGCACGCCAGGGCGGCGGGGGTGGCAGCGCGTCGGTCGGCGTCACGAGCATCACGATGCCGAGCACGAACACGGGCATCACCATCCGGTTGGCGTTGCGCTCCGGCGCCAGCACCGACGCCGTGAGCGGCACCAGGAACGCCAGGCTGGCGAGCACGGCACCGGCCAGCGGGTGTCGCAGGCCCCGCCGTGCCAGGCCGGCGATGCCCACGCCGACGCCGAGCAGGAAGCCCACCAGCCCGAGCGGCTCGTGGCCCTGGAACCAGAAGCGGAACGAGTCCACCACCCCGACGAACGGCGGGCCGAAGTTGACCGTGGTCTCGCCGGGGGCGACCGCTCGCAGGAGGTAGGCGCCCCAGGCGGCCACGACCAGCGAGGGGACGGCGAACAGCACCAGCGCGTCCCGGTCGCGCCGCGACAGCAGCCAGCCGGCGAACACGACCAGGATCACCTCGCGGGTGAGGCCGGCCGCGACGGCGGCCACCAACGCTGCGACGAGATGTCCCCGCAGGACGAGCACGATGGCGGCCACCGCGAGGCCCAACGCCATCGGATCGGGGACGCTGATCCGCAGCGAGATGAACGAGCCGACGGCGGCCGCGAACAGCGCCGCCGGCCAGGGTGGCCCGCGCAGCGTCACGGACAGGGCGCCGGTGGCCAGGCTGCCGCCGAGGATCGACGCCACGCCCACCGCGAACATCGCCCACTCCAGGCCGACGCCACCACCGGTGGGGTGCAGCACCCAGGCCGCGAGGGGGAAGGCGATGCGTTGGAGCCGGTACCGGGGGCCGTCGAGCCCGGCGGCCGCCGTGCCCGGCGAGAACGGGTCGCGGGCGATCGCGTAGAAGAACGCGCCGTCGTGCTTCCCGGCTTCGTTGACGGCATCGTCGCCCAGCTCGGCCCGCAGCACCTCGGCGCCGGGCACCTGCGGCCCCGTCACGACGAGGCCGCCGAGGGTGTCGCGGGTCGTGGAGAGGTCCCACAGCGCATACCCCGCCACGAGCACCGTGGGGGCGAGGCTCCACACCAGCAGGGACCGCCAGGGAAGCCTCGGCATGGGGGGATCGTAGAGGACCGGTGACGAGGCGGTCGCGGGAGCGGCGGGCTGCCCTCGACCGGTCAGACCGGCAGCTGGATGGCCTTGACCTCGCAGAACTCCTCGAGGCCGAACGGGCCGAGCTCGCGCCCGTTGCCCGACTGCTTGTACCCGCCGAACGGGGCCTCGATGTTGTACGGGCCGCCGTTCACCTCGACCTGGCCGGTGCGGAGCCGGCGGGCGACGGCGAGCGCCCGCTCCTGGTCGCCCGACTGCACGCCTCCGGCGAGCCCGTAGATCGTGCTGTTGGCGATCTCGACCGCCTCGTCCTCGGAGTCGTACGGCATGATGCACAGCACCGGCCCGAAGATCTCCTCCTGGGCGATGGTCATGTCCGGCGTCACGTCGGCGAAGATCGTCGGCCGCACGAAGTAGCCCGTGTCGAGGCCGTCGGGCGCCTCTGGCCCACCGGTCACCAGCCGGGCGCCCTCGTCGATGCCCCGCTGGATGTAGCTGCGGACGCGGTCGCGCTGGGTGGCCGAGATGAGCGGACCGAGGTCGGCCTCGCTGCCGGCGGGCCCCACGGTGAGGGACTCGGCCTTGGCCACGGCCAGCTCGACGACGCGGTCCTGCAGCGCGCGCGGCACGAGCATCCGGGTGAGGGCCGAGCAGGTCTGACCCGAGTTCATGTAGCAGCCGTACTGCACGCCCGGCGGCACGCAGCGCTCGAGGTCGGCGTCGTCGAGGATGATGTTGGCCGACTTGCCGCCCAGCTCCAGGTGCACGCGCTTGACGGTCTGGGCGCCGACCTCGCTCACCCGCTTGCCGGCCCGGGTGGAGCCGGTGAACGAGACCATGTCGACGTCGGGGTGGGCGGCGATGGCCTCGCCCACGACCGGGCCCGTCCCGGTGACGAGGTTGAACACCCCTGCGGGCACGCCGACGTCGTGGACGATCTCGGCGAGGATGAAGGCGTTGAGCGGCGCCACCTCGCTCGGCTTGAGCACCACGGTGTTGCCGGCCGCAAGAGCCGGCGCGACCTTGCACACGATCTGGTGCAGCGGGTAGTTCCACGGCGTGATCGCCCCGACGACGCCGACGGGCTCGCGCACGACGAGCGAGTTGCCGAGGCGCTCCTCGAACGCGAAGGAGCTCAGCATCTCGACGTGCTTCGCCATGTTGGTGGCGGGCAGCCCGGCCTGGATCAGGTTGGCGTAGAACAGCGGCATCCCGACCTCGCCGGCGATCACCCCGGCGATCTCCTCGCTGCGGGCCGCCAGCCCTTCGGCGAGGGCCTGCAGCACCTTGGCCCGGTCGTCGCGTGACGTCGCGGCCCACGCCGGGAGGGCCGCCTTGGCGGCGGCGACCGCGCGGTCGACGTCGGCGGACGTCCCCTCGGGGATGCGCCCGATGACGTCCTCGGTGCTGGCGTCGATCACGTCGATGGTGCCCGTGCCCGTGGACGGCACCCACGCGCCGTCGATGTAGAGCTGCTGCTGGTCGCGCACGGCGGCCTCCCCGGTGGCGTCTCGGCGCCGGTCCCCCCGGCGATGCCCCGACGCTACCCGAGCCCTGCCGTGATGCCACGGGGCGGCCGGGTCGGGGTGCCCGCCGACGGCGTCAGCGCGGCAGGCCCAGGTTGGCGTAGATCTCGCGCGTCGCCGTGGAGCGGTTGAGCGTGTAGAAGTGCAGCCCCGGCACGCCCGCGTCCAGCAGGTCCTCGCACAGCTCGGTGGCGATCTGCACGCCCAGGGCCCGCACCGCCGCCGGATCGTCGGCCACCGCCTCGAGCCGCTCGGCCAGATCGGGCGGGAACTCGGCCCCGGCCAGCTGCGCGAAGCGGGCCACCTGCTTGGCGTTGGTGACGGGCATGATGCCCGGGACCACCGGAGTGGTGCACCCGAGGGCGTCGAGCTCGTCGATCATGCGCAGGTAGGGCTCGGCCTTGAAGAAGAACTGGGTGATGCCGAAGTCGGCCATCGCCAGCTTGGCCGCGAGGAACCGGCGGTCGGATTCGCGGTCGGGCGAGCGCGGGTGCAGCTCGGGGTGGGCGGCGACGCCGATCGAGAAGTCGTCGACCTCCCGGACCAGGGCCACCAGCTCGCTGGCGTGCTCGAGGTCGTGCGGGTAGTCGTCGACGTCGGTCGGCGGGTCGCCACCGAGGGCGAGGATGTTCTTGATCCCGGCGGCCTTGTACTCCTCGAGCAGCGAGACCAGCTGCTCGCGCGTGTGGGCGACACAGGTGAGGTGGGCCATGGCCGTGATGCCGGCGTCCCGCTCGATGTGGATGACGACGTCGCGCGTGCGATCGCGCGTCGAGCCACCGGCGCCGTAGGTGACCGACACGAACGACGGCCGCAGCGGCTGCAGCTCGCCGATGGTCTTCTCCAGCTCCCGTGCCGCCTCGTCGGTCTTGGGCGGGAAGAACTCGAACGAGTACGTCCGCCCTGCCGCCAGCAGGTCCGCGATCTTGGTCATACCGACCCGAGGTTAGGCGACGAGGCGACGCGCTCCCAGGTGCGGGCGGGGTCGACCCGAGGTCGAGGGAGCTGGCTCACCCGACGGTGACGCGGAACTCGAGGGTGCGGGCGTACTGCGTGTCGGACGGGGCGACGGTGCCACCGGGGCTGCAGCGGTAGCAGTCGTAGAAGCGGATCGTCGTGGTCCCGTCGCCGACGGCCTTGTACTTGAACTCCATCTGGCCCCCGGCCCCGGGCTCGGGGTTGGGGGAGTCGTACTTCATCGTCGGCTCGCCCTTGGGCTCGGCGACCCGCGGGTCGGGGGCCTGCACGACCTGCCAGGAGTCGCCGACGGATGGGTTGGCCTTGAGCCGGATGGCGAAGGTGTCGCCCCGCGCCACCGAGATGTCGCTGTCGGCCTCCTTGAACACCAGCTTCGACGAACCACCGTCGGCGGCGGGTTCGCTCGTCCCGCCCCCGCTCGAGCAGGAGACGGCCAGGACGAACAGGACGGCGAGGACGAGCGCGGTCAGCCGGTTGACCCGATGACGGAGCGGTGCGACAGGTGAGCCCACCGACCGGACGCTACCCAACCGATCCCCCTCCTCGCGGCCCACGGCGGCCGGCGAGCCGATCACGTGGGCTCCACCACGCGCACCAGCATCATCTGCTCGCTCACCGCGACCAGGCGGCCGGCAGACCACAGGTCGCAGGTGGTGTGGGCGTAGCCGTCGCCCAGCCAGCGGGTGCGGAAGTCGGCGAGCACCCACTCGTCGGTGACCGGCTCGAGCAGGTGGAACGCCAGCTCGAGGCTGGTCAGCGCCCGGAACTGCTCGTCCGGCGGGAAGCGCGTCCACAGCGACGGGCCGGGCAGGTCGGCCATCGGGAGCAGGGCGAGCGGGTCGACGTCACCGTCGTCGGTGACCACCGGCTCGAGGAGGCGGTTCCACCGTGCGTAGCGGGCCGGCAGCCCCGGGCGCCACCCCGGCTCCCAGGGAAGGGTGCCCAGGGCGGGACGCATGTCGAACTGGTCGAACAGCGGCGGTCGTGGGAGGGGGCTGCCGCCGGCGCCCCAGACGTGGTCGGGCTCGCACAGGTGGGGCGGGGGCACATCGGGGGGCTCGACGTCGGTGAAGTCACCGATGTCGTGGGGCCGGGGCCTCGTAAACAGCACGCGGGCGCCGATCAGGTCCCGGTCGCCGCCGGGGCGGCGGCCGACGACGTCGACGTGGCTCGTGGTCGCCCCGGCCCGCAGCACGTGGGTGCTGAGCAGGAGGTCGCCGTCCTCGGGGCGGGCGAGGAACGAGGCGTGGGCGGTGCGCAGCCGGTGGTCGTGGGTGCCGGCGAGGTCACGAGCTGCGCCGGCCGCCCGCAGGACCACGGCGACGAGCATCCCGCCGTGCACACCGAGCGGCACGTTCCAGTCGGGCGGGACCGCCGCCGTCCACTCGCCGTCGCGACCGGGGACGGGCGCCACGGCAGTGGCGTCGGCGAACGTGCGGGCGCCCATCGTGGTCAGCCCGCGGCCGCCTCGGCCGCGTCGACGGTGTTGCTCAGCAGCATCGCCCGGGTCATCGGGCCGACCCCGCCGATGCGTGGCGACAGCCAGCCCGCCACCTCGGCCACCCCGTCGTCGACGTCGGAGAGCAGCCTGCGCCCCTCGAACGAGACGCCGGCAGCCACGACGACCGCCCCGGGCCGCACCATGTCGGCGGTGATCAGCCCGGGTGATCCGGCCGCCGCCACGAGGATGTCGGCCTGCCGGGTGTAGGTGGCCAGATCGGCGACGCCGGTGTGCACGACGGTCACGGCGGCGTTGGCGTTGGAGCGCTTGAGGCTGAGCAGGTTCGCCAGTGGGCGGCCGATGGTGAGGCCACGGCCGACGATCACCACGTGCCGGCCGGCGATCTCGACGCCGTGCCGCTCGAGCAGCACCTGGATGCCGGCCGGGGTGCACGCCAGCGGCGCCGAGACACCCTGCACCAGCCGGCCGAGGTTGACCGGGTGGAGGCCGTCGGCGTCCTTGGCCGGATCGACGGCGAGCAGGGCCGACTCGTAGTCGAGGTGGCCGGGGAACGGGTACTGCATCAGGTAGGCGTCCACCGCGGGATCGGCGTTGAGGTCGCGCACCACCTCGAGCACCTCGGCCTGGGTGGCGCCGGCGGGCAGGTGCACGTGGCGGGAGGCGATCCCGAGCTCCGCGCAGTCGCGGTGCTTCATGGCCACGTAGTTGGCCGACGGGCCGTCGTCGCCGACGAGCACCGTGCCGAGGCCCGGGGTCACCCCCCGGTCGACGAGCGCTTCCACCCGCTCCCGCAGCTCGGCCCTGATCGCCGCCGCCACCGCTTCACCGTCGAGCACCTGCGCCGTCATGCGCCCGACGCTACGGCCCGCGACCCACTCTGGGCGAAACCCGGTTCCGGCACCGGTCCGCCGTGGCCGTGGTAGGAGGGGACGGACCACCGCACGCCTCGGTGCCAGGCCGACGGCGCCCTTCCGCGTAAGCGCGGCCCGACCCCGGGTGTCAGGCATCCCGGAGCACGACGAACCGACCGCCGAGGCCCTCGGAACCCTCGACGGATGCGGCCCCGGCTGCTTCACTGACCACCACGGAAAGGATCTCTCGATGAGCGACGTGTCCCAGGGCCCCGGTTGGTGGCTCGCCTCCGACGGCAAGTGGTACCCACCCCAGGGCGGCTCGACGGCGGCCCCGACCACGCCCCAGCAGCCACCCACCGTTCCCCACCAGCCCGGCCCGCAGGCCGGGTACGGCGGGGGCTACCCGGGCTACGCCCCGGCCGGTCCCCCCGCGACCGCTCCCAAGAAGTCGAACAAGGGGTGCATGACCGCGCTGATCATCTTCCTGGTGATCGGCGTGCTGGGGGCCGTTGCCGCCATCGCCGGCGTCGCCTGGCTGGGGAGCAAGGTCGACAGCGGCGAGGCCTTCGGCAAGTCCAGCTGCGACTTCGCCTCCAACCAGGACGTGAGCGACGCGATGGGCCAGCCCTACGACCTCATCCAGCTGGGCGGCATCACCGCCATCGCCACGCCGGCCCTCGACGCCCGGGTGCTCGGCGACGCCAAGACCTGCTGGGCCACCCCGACCGCCTCGAGCAGCTCGTCCGGGGTGGTGCGGATCGCACGGTTCGAGGGCGGCGACGCCGCCAACCGCTACCAGCAGGAGCTGACCAAGGCCAAGGGGACCACCCAGGACCGGGGCAACGGCCTCAGCGTCGAGACGCTCGGCTACCTGAACAAGGAGCTCCCCGGCGTGGGTGACGAGGCCTTCTGCACCACCACCGACCTCGCCGGCTCCTCGGGCGTGCTCGTGCGCAGGGGCACCGAGCTGGTCTACGTCTCCGTCGGCCTGGGCGGCTCGTCCACGCCGAGCGTCGACCTGAACGGCGCCCAGAACGGACAGATCAAGTTCGGCTCGGACGACCAGAACTGCGAGACGGCCCAGAAGATCGCCGCCAAGGTGAAGTGATCGAGCCGGTCGCGCCGACCGACGACCTCCCGAGTGCTGACGACGGGCCGGTGCCACGGGCACCGGCCCGCTCGCGTCGGCCGAGCGCCGTGCGACGCGGCGTCGGTCAGTGCCGGAAGTGGCGCTCGCCGGTGAGGACCATGGCCAGACCGGCCTCGTCGGCGGCGGCGATCACCTCTTCGTCGCGGATGGAGCCGCCTGGCTGCACGACGACCGACGCGCCGGCCGCGATGGCGCCGTCGAGGCCGTCGGGGAAGGGGAAGAAGGCGTCGCTGGCGTAGACGCCGCCGCGGGCGCGGCCGTCGGCCTTCTCCCCGGCGAGACGGCCGGCATCGCGGCGGTTCTGCTGACCGCACCCGATGCCCACAGCTTGGCGGTCCTTCACCAGGACGATGGCGTTGGAGGTCACCTTGGCGACGACCTGCCAGGCGAGCACGACGTCGTCCCACTGCGCTTCGGTGGGCGATGCCTTGGTCACGACCTGCCACTGGTCTCGGTCGACGGAGACGACGTCGGGGGTCTGGTACAGGTAGCCGCCGTCGATGGTGCGCAGCGTGGGCGTCGGCGGCGACGGGGGGTGGGCCTCGAGGATGCGCAGGTTCCGCTTCTCCAGCAGTCGCACGAGCGCATCGCCCTCGAAGCCAGGAGCGACCAGCACCTCGGTGAACACCGGGGCGAGCGCCTCGGCCATCTCGACGGTGACGGGACGGTTGACGGCGACGATGCCACCGAAGGCCGAGACCGGGTCGCACTCGTGCGCCCGCTGGTACGCCGTCGTGATGTCGTCGGCGACCGCCACCCCGCAGGGGTTGGCGTGCTTGATCACCACGGCCGCGGCGTCGTCGCCGAGCGACCACGCCAACCGCCAGGCGGCGTCGGTGTCGTACACGTTCAGGTAGGACATCTCCTTGCCGCCGTGCTGGACGGCCGTCTCCCACCATCCGTCGCCGCCGCGCTGGGCGTAGCGGGCACCGACCTGATGGGGGTTCTCGCCGTACCGGAGCACCTGACGGCGGTCGAGGGTGACGGTGATCGACGGTGGCAGCTCGGCCGGGGCCTCGTCGGCGGACGACACGGCATCGGGTCCGCCGGCGTCGAGCCACTGCACGATCTGCGCGTCGTAGGTGCTGGTGGTGGCGAACGCGTCGCGCGCCAGGCGTCGCCGGGTGGTCGAGGTCAGCGTGCCCTCGGCCTGCAGCTCGGCGAGCACCACCTCGTAGTCCCGGGGGTTCACCACGACACCGACGTGCTGGTGGTTCTTGGCGGCGGCCCGCACCATGGCCGGCCCGCCGATGTCGATCAGCTCGATCGACGGGTCC
Organism: Acidimicrobiales bacterium; assembly: GCA_041394145.1. Lineage (GTDB taxonomy): Bacteria > Actinomycetota > Acidimicrobiia > Acidimicrobiales > Acidimicrobilacustridaceae > JAWKIW01. The sequence goes on along the minus strand of JAWKIW010000021.1, from coordinate 80,093 downwards.
GACGAGAACGGGTACAGGTTCACCACGACGAGGTCGATGCCCTCGATGCCGTAGGCCTCCATGTCGGCGAGGTGCTCGGGATCGTTGCGGTCGGCGAGGATGCCGCCGTGCACCTTGGGGTGCAGCGTCACGACCCGGTGGCCGAGGATGGCGGGCACGCCGGTGAGCTCGGCGACGTCGGTGACCTCGAGCCCGGCCTCCGCGATCGCCCGAGCCGTGCCGCCGCTCGAGAGCAGCTCCCAGCCGAGGTCGGCCAGGCCTCGGGCCAGCTCGACGATCCCGGTCTTGTCGTAGACGGACAGCAGCGCCTTCACAGCTCTCTCCTCCCGGCCCCATCGGCCGGCGTCGCTCACGTCGACCTCAGAGCACCGAGCCCCGGTCGAGGATCTCTTCGATCGTCCGGACGTAGATCCGCCGCTCGACCTCCTTGATCCGCTCGTGGAGGGTGGCCGCGGTGTCGTCGGGCAGGACGGGCACGGCCTCCTGGGCGAGGATCGGGCCGTCGTCGACCGAGGCCGTGGCCACGTGCACCGTGCACCCGGTCACCTTCACCCCGGCGGCCAGGGCGTCGTCGACAGCGTGCCAGCCCTTGAAGGCGGGCAGCAGCGCGGGGTGGGTGTTGATGATGCGGCCGTCGAACGCGTCGAACATCGGCTGGGAGAAGATCGTCCCCCAGCCGGCCATGACCACGAGGTCGACCTTCCGGTCGGCCAGCGCGGTGGCGACCTCCTTGGAGAAGGCGTCGCGGTCGAAGTCGGCACCGTAGGAGGTGCGCTCGAAGACGAGGCAGGGCAGGCCGTGACGCTCGGCGACGTCGATCGCCCCGCACCGTCGGTCGACGCCGACGACCTCGACGGGGATGCCGGCACCGGCGATGGCGTCGAGGATCGTCCCCGAGCCCGACGCCAGCACCGCGATCCGCATCGCCGGCACGCTACCAGCACCCTGCCGACCCCTCTCCCGCCTCCGACCCCAACCCATACCGTTGTTTCCGTCATGGATCTGCGCGCTCCCGCACGCAGATCCATGACGGAAAGGCCGCAACGCGGGCGGTGGTGAGCGGAATGCCCGGTGGACCGGACCGGTTGAGGCCGTTCGTGACCGACGCGACCCACCTACCGCCGCACCGGGCCGAGCGCGAGCGCCTGTGCGACCTCTTCGTGGACCTGGGGCCCGAGGCCCCGACCCTGTGCGAGGGGTGGGCCACGGCCGACCTCGCCGCCCACCTCGTCGTCCGGGAGGGATGGAACCCGCTGCCAGGGCTCGGCATCGTGGCGCCCCCGCTGCACCGCCTCCACGACGACGCCATCGCCCGCACGAAGCACCGCCTGCCGTGGCCGGCGCTCGTCGACAAGGTGCGCACGGGGCCGCCCGTCGGGCCCTTCCGCCTGCTCGACGGCCTCGTGAACGTGCAGGAGTACATCGTGCACCACGAGGACGTCCGCCGAGGCGGCGGTGACCACACGCCGCGCCCCGAGGGCGAGATCGCCGACGTGGAGGCGCTGCTGTGGCGGAACCTGCGCCGCATGGCCCGCCTCATGACCCGGTCGGTGAAGGGCATCGGCCTCGTGCTGCGCCGACCCGACGGCAAGGAGATCGTCGCCCGGAGCGCTGCGACCGACGCCCCCACCGCCATCCTGGTCGGCCGCCCCGGCGAGCTCGTCCTCTACGTGCTCGGTCGCAAGGCCGCGGCCGACGTCACGATCGAGGGCGGTGCCGCGGCCGAGCAGGCCCTCGCCGCCGCCCGCCTCGGCATCTGACTGCACCCCACGAGCGCACCCCACGAGCGCACCCCACGAGCGCACCCCACGAGCGCGCCCCACGAGCGCGTTTCGGTCATGGATCTGCGTGCTCCCGCACGCAGATCCATGACCAGAACGCGAGCGGGAGGGGAGACGAGCGGTTGGGGAGACGATCGGGCGGCGTCAGGCCGTGGGGCGCAGCAGCGTGCCGGCGAGGGCGCCGGTGTGCTCACCATCGGCCATGAACACCTCGCCGTTCACCAGCGTCGCCCGGTAGCCCTCGGCCCGCTGGACGAACCGTCCCGCACCACCGGGGAAGTCGTGCACATAGGTGGGCAGCGGGAGCCCGAGCCGTTCGAGGTCGATCACATTGACGTCGGCGGCGAAGCCCGGGGCCAACACCCCGCGGTCGCCGAAGCCGGCGAACCCGGCCGTGTCGCTGGTGAGCCGGCGCACCCCCTCCTCGAGGGTCACCAGCCCCCGCTCCAGCACCCAGTACGACAGGAAGAAGGTGGGCTGGGAGGCGTCGAGGATCTGCCCGACGTGCGCACCGGCGTCGGCCAGCCCGAGGAGCATCCCGGGCCGGATCAGCATCTCGGCGATCACCCCGAAGTCCTGGTTCAGCACCGGCCAGTTCAGGATCACGGCGCCCTCGGTCTCGAGGCAGAGCTCGACGTAGGCCTCCACCGGCGAGACGTCGCGACGCGCCGCGTGGGCCGACAGCGAGTCGGCGGGGTCGCAGTCGTAGCGGGCCCCGCGCTCGGGGGTGAGCACGAAGAACTCGCGGTAGCCCTCGGGGCCCCGGCCGACGCCCTCGGCCACCAGCTGCGCTCGGGCCTCCGGGTCGCGCATGGCGGCGAGCTTCTCGTCGGTCGAGCGACCGGCGAGGGCAGCCCACGACGGCGACCGGTCGAAGGGCGTGGCGTGGCCGAGCGCGAAGATCACGCCGATGCCCCGGGAGGTGGTCTGGGGCCGCAGCTGCGCCCCCGCAGCGTTGGCCTCGTCGACGAAGGCGAGCGTCTGCCGCCACAGCTCGGGGTCGGCGAAGGTGTTGGTCAGGTTGAAGGTCATGGGCCGACCGGCGGCGCGCGACATCGCCCCCATCAGGGCGACCTCGTGGCGCGCCCGCTCCCGCCCCGGGCCCTCGCCGTCGAACCGGGGAGCGCCGCCGAACACGCCCCGGCGGTGACCACCGACCGAGGATGCCAGCGCCACCATCTCGGCCTGGTCGGCCCAGGTGCCCGGCACGTTGCGGCCGTCGGGAGCGGTGTGGCGTCGGGTCCGGGAGATCGACAACCCCGCCGCGCCGGCGGCCATCGCCTCGTCGACGAGGCGCACCATCTCGGCCAGCTCGTCGTCGGTGGGCTCGGCGCCCTCGTCCATCGAGCGGTCGCCCATGGCGTAGTAGCGCAGGGCTGCGTGCCCGATCATGCCGCCCATGTTCACGCCCTTGGGTCGGTCGCCGAGCCAGGCGAGGTAGTCACCGTAGGTCTCCCAGGCGAACGGCACGCCCTCGAGGATCGAGGTCGCCGGGATGTCCTCGACCGACTCCATCGTGCGCGCGAGGTACTCACGGTCGCCGGGCCGCACCGGCGCGAACGTCACCCCGCAGTTGCCGAGCACGATCGACGTGACGCCGTGCCAGCACGACGACGAGGCGATCGGGTCCCACGCCACCTGGGCGTCGAGGTGGGTGTGCAGGTCGACGAAGCCAGGCGTGACGATGCAGCCCTCGGCGTCGATCGTGCGCGTCGCCGGCCCGTCGACCTCGCCGGCGTCGCCCACGGCCACGATGCGCCCGCCTTCGACCGCAACGCTGCCGAGACGGGCCGGAGCGCCGGTCCCGTCGACGATGGTCCCGCCGGTGATGAGCACGTCGTAGGCCATGTCCCGACCGTAGGCCAGCGACCTCGGCGATGCTCGTGGGCCGGAGCGCACCGGGTGCCCCGGAGGGCGCCCGGTGGATCGTGACCGTGGCCTACGCGGTCAGGACCAGCCGTGCTCGCGCACGATGCCGACCATCAGCTCGCCGGCCTCGGTGGGGTTCTGGCCCACCAGCACACCGGCGTTGCGCAGCGCCTCCATCTTCCCCTGCGCCGTGCCCTTGCCACCGGACACGATGGCACCGGCGTGGCCCATCTTCTTGCCGGCCGGCGCCGTCACGCCCGCCACGTAGGAGACGACCGGCTTGGTCATCTTCGACGCGATGTAGTCGGCAGCCTCCTCTTCGGCCGAGCCCCCGATCTCGCCGATCATCATCACGGCCTTGGTCTCGGGGTCGGCCTCGAAGCGCTCGAGGCAGTCGATGAAGCTGGTGCCCGGGACGGGGTCGCCACCGATGCCCACGCACGTGGTGACACCGATGTCCTGCAGCTTGAGCTCGTACAGCGCCTGGTAGGTGAGGGTGCCCGACCGGCTCACGATCCCGACCGGACCACCGGCCTTGGCGATGTGGCCCGCGGTGATCCCGATGTTGCACTTGCCGGGGCTGATGATGCCGGGGCAGTTCGGGCCGAGCAGCTGCACGTTCGGGAAGTCGCGCTTGAGCTTGTTGAAGAACCAGGCCTCGTCGTGGGCGGGCACGCCCTCGGTGATGCACACGATGAACTCGACACCGCCTTCGGCGGCCTCCATCACGGCGCTCTTCACCCCCGGCGCGGGGATGAAGATGCACGAGGCGTTGGCGCCGGTCTCGGCCACCGCGTCGGCGACCGAGGCGAAGATCGGGATGCCGTCCACGTCGGTGCCGGCCTTCTTGGGGTTGGTGCCGGCGACGACGTTGGTGCCGTAGTCCCGGTTGAGCAGGCCGTAGTAGCGGCCCTGGCTGCCGGTGAGCCCCTGGTAGACGACCTTGGTGCTCTCGTCGACGAAGATGCTCATGCTCGTCCTTCCCGAGCCGGCGCCCCGCCGGCCCGCTCTCCTCCACGGGGTGGGGCCCCTGCCCCACCGTGGCCGTCGTCGTTGGTCGAAGTGATGTGTCGCACCGGCTCAGTGTCCGGCGAGCTCGACGGCCTTGCGGGCCGCCTCCAGCATGGTGGGCTGCATCTGGAGCTTGTCGCCGAGATGCGGTTCGAGCAGGGCCCGGCCCTCGTCGGCGTTGGTGCCGTCGAGGCGGATGACGATGGGGGCCGTGATCTCGATGCGGTCGAGGGCGGCGATGATGCCGTTGGCGACCTCTTCGCCACGGGTGATGCCGCCGAAGATGTTGATGAAGATCGACTTGACCCGGGGGTCGTTGTCGAGGATCTCCAGGGCCGCCACGAACTTGTCGGCATCGGCGCCGCCGCCGACGTCGAGGAAGTTGGCCGCCTCACCACCGACCTGGTTCACGACGTCGAGGGTGGACATGGCCAGGCCGGCGCCGTTGGCGATGATGCCGACGTAGCCGTCGAGGCCGACGTACTGCAGCCCCTTGGCGTGGGCGGCCTCCTCCCGCTCGTCGCGCACCTGGGTGAGGGCGTAGTCGCCCCACTCGTGGCGGAACTCGGCGTTGTTGTCGAGGGTGACCTTGGCATCGAGGGCGTGCACGGCGCCGTCGGTCTTGACGATCAACGGGTTGATCTCGACGAGGTCGGCGTCACCTTCGGTGTAGGCCGTGTACAGCTGCAACAAGATGGCGACGGCGCCCTCGGTGGCATCGGGGTTCAGCTTGGCGGCGGCGACCCAGTCGCGGCACGCCTGCTCGGTCAGCCCGTCGACGGGGTCGACCCAGATCTTGGCGATCGCGTCGGGATCGGATTCGGCGACGGTCTCGATCTCCACGCCACCCTGGGCCGACAGCATGCCCAGGTGCTTCTTGGCCGAGCGGTCGAGCGTGAAGCTGGCGTAGTACTCCTCGGCGATGTCGGAGGCGTGCTCCACCCAGACGATGCGCACGAGGTGGCCCTTGATGTCCATGCCGAGGATGTTCCCGGCGTGGGTGCGCACCTCGTCCTCGTCGTTGGCCAGCTTGACACCGCCGGCCTTGCCCCGACCGCCCACGTGCACCTGGGCCTTGACGACGACCGGGTAGCCGACGGTCTCGGCGGCGTCGACCGCCTCCTGGACCGAGTCGACCGCCCGTCCGTCGGACACCGGGATGCCGAAGGACGCGAACAGCTGCTTGCCTTGGTACTCGAGAAGATCCATCGGGGCGAGACGCTAGTCACGCGGCCTCCCGGCGGGCGAACCCGCTGTGACGACCCGTCAGATCCAGCGCCGGATCGGCGCCACGATGGTGGCGATGCGGGCGGCGATGGGGCCGGCGAGGTTGTGCGACCCGGCGGTCAGCCGCCGGGAGCCGTCGTGGTGGGGAGGTCCGACACCGGCGTCGAGGTCGGCGCTGGCACCGAGGTGCCGGTCGTCGGCGCCGGCTGGCACACCTGGAGCATCTCCACGACGAAGACCAACGTCTCGTTCGGACCGATCTTCGGCGGGCTGCCCTGCGCGCCGTAGGCGAGGTCCGGCGGGATCACGAGCTGGCGAACGCCACCCGGCTTCATGCCGACGAGGCCCTGGTCCCAGCCCTTGATGACCTGGCCCTGGCCGAGGACCACGCTGAAGGGCTGCTTGGAGGTGTAGGACGTGTCGAACTCGGTGCCGTCCTTGGCCAAGGCCCCCACGTAGGCCACCGACACCTTGTCGCCCGCCGCGGCGGCCGGGCCCTCCCCCTCCTTGAGGTCCGTCGTCTGCAAGGTGGTGGGCAGCGGCTCGGGGACCTTCTGCACCGGCGGCTTGTTGGCCTCGGCGGGGTGGATGGGGGCATCGGGCGTGCAGCTCAGCGGCGCAGTCGTCGTGGTGCTGCTCGCCCCCGGGATGGTGACGTTCGGGTTGCCCGGGATGGTGAAGGCGGGCGCGCCCTCGTCCTTGGAGCCACAAGCCGCGGCGATCAGCAGGATCGACAGGCAGGCGGCGGTGAGCAGGCGTCGGGGCATGGCTCGTCCTCGTCGTCGGTGGGGTTCGGTGCGTGGGGGCCCGGTCCTCGATCGGCCGTTGCCGATCCGGCGGGACACGCTAGTGCCGGCCCGGCGGCCCGGACGATCGCGGCCGCGGGGCAGGCTCAGACCTCGGCGGCGTCGAGGGCCTGCTCGAGCCAGGTCGTGATCTCGTCGAGCGGGGCACCAGGGGTGAACACGGCCCCCACCCCCGCGGCCTGCAGCTCGACGATGTCGTCGTCGGGCACGATCCCGCCACCGAACACCAGCACGTCGTCGAGTCCCCGTCGCTCGAGCTCCTCGAGGACGCGGGGGAACAACGTCATGTGCGCTCCCGACAGCACCGAGAGCCCGACGGCGTCGGCGTCCTCCTGCAGCACCGACTCGGCGATCTGCTCGGGCGTCTGGAAGAGCCCGGTGTAGATGACCTCGAAGCCGGCGTCGCGAAGCGCCCGGGCGATCACCTTCACGCCGCGGTCGTGGCCGTCGAGACCGGGCTTGGCCACCACGACGCGATAGGTGCGCTTCACGGTCGGGGAGTCTACGGGAGGGGCGCACTCGGCCGAGCACGTGACCACTGAGGTCGCCCGTCGGGCCTGCGGGTGGCTGGCCCGGTCGCGCTGCAGTGCGTCACCATGGCGGGGCATGCCCGTCGCCCAGACCAAGGCCAGCCCGCGCTCGATCGCCCTGGTGGCGTTCAGCGTCGTGCTCGTGGTGGTGCTCGCCGGCGCCCTCTTCGTGTTCGCCCTGCCGTCGCTCAACGAGTCCGGCAAGGTCGAGGTGAAGCTCGGGGCGGACACCTTCGACGCCGGCAACAAGGACCTGCGGGCGGCGTCCATCGGCACCGACGGCCCCATCCTGTTCTCCGACGTGGCGAGCGGACAGCGCGACATCTACCTGCAGCACACCGGCGACGCCCCGGACCAGGGATGGCTGGCCTTCGACGCCCGCAAGGCCGGCCAACCCCGGGACTGCACGCTGCGCTGGCAGGCCGGTGACCGCGTGTTCGCCGATCCGTGCGACGGCTCGATCGTGCCCGCCGACGGCGCCGGCCTCGTGCAGTACCCGGTCACCGTGACCGACGGCGGCAACGTCGTCATCGACCTGAACGCCGAACGGCGGCGAGCCGCCACCACGACGGCGCCCACCCTCCCGGGGAGGCCTCCACCACGACCTCGTCGATCCTCGTGACCGGCTCCCGACCGTCGGGCTCGGCCGCGAGGTAGCACCGATGCGGCGCCGGCGGGCACGGGTGCGCACCGGTGGGCCGAGGGTCCCGACGACCCCCGCCGCGGCCGCCGCCGGGAGCCGCGCCACCCGGCCGCCGTGGACCACCGCCGCCAGGATCTGCTCGGCGTCGATCGCGCTGGCCCTGCTCGCCGCCGCCGCCTGCCCTCCTGGGTGCCCGCCGCGCCGATGCGGTCTCTCGTGACACCCGGGCGTTCCACGTCGTGGCCCCGACCCGGATCCTCGACACCCGCGACGGCACCGGCCGCTCCGCCACCGATCCCCCCGGCCCCCGCGGCCCCGCCGCCACCACCACCGTCGCCGTCACCGACACCGCCCGCACCACCACCGGCCAACCCCCCACCGGCATCCCCGACACCGCCACCGCCGTCGCCGTCAACCTCACCGCCGTCGACGCCACCACCGCCACCTTCCTCACCGCCTGGGCCGGCGGCCCCCGACCCCCCACCTCCAACCTCAACCCCGCCCCCGGCCGCGTCACCGCCAACACCACCGTCGTCCCCCTCGCCCCCGACGGCACGCTCACCCTCTACAACAACACCGGCACCCTCCACGTCATCGCCGACCTCCACGGCTGGTACGACACCGGCGGCACCACCGCCGGCGCCGGCTACACCCCCGTCACCGCCGCCCGGATCCTCGACACCCGCGACGGCACCGGCCGCTCCGCCACCGATCCCCCCGGCCCCTCGGCCCCGCCGCCACCACCACCGTCGCCGTCACCGACACCGCCCGCACCACCACCGGCCAACCCCCACCGGCATCCCCGACACCGCCACCGCCGTCGCCGTCAACCTCACCGCCGTCGACGCCACCACCGCCACCTTCCTCACCGCCTGGGCCGGCGGCCCCGACCCCCACCTCCAACCTCAACCCCGCCCCCGGCCGCGTCACCGCCAACACCACCGTCGTCCCCCTCGCCCCCGACGGCACGCTCACCCTCTACAACAACACCGGCACCCTCCACGTCATCGCCGACCTGCACGGCTGGTACGACACCGGCGGCACCACCGCCGGCGCCGGCTACACCCCGTCACCGCCGCCCGGATCCTCGACACCCGCGACGGCACCGGCCGCTCCGCCACCGATCCCCCGGCCCCCTCGGCCCCGCCGCCACCACCACCGTCGCCGTCACCGACACCGCCCGCACCACCACCGGCCAACCCCCACCGGCATCCCCGACACCGCCACCGCCGTCGCCGTCAACCTCACCGCCGTCGACGCCACCACCGCCACCTTCCTCACCGCCTGGGCCGGCGGCCCCGACCCCCACCTCCAACCTCAACCCCGCCCCCGGCCGCGTCACCGCCAACACCACCGTCGTCCCCCTCGCCCCCGACGGCACGCTCACCCTCTACAACAACACCGGCACCCTCCACGTCATCGCCGACCTCCACGGCTGGTACGAGCCCGCCCCCATCGGCGCGCTCGTCGGCCGCACGGGCGCGCTCCGAACCCCGGGCACCCTGCCCCCCGACGTCCAGCCCTCGGCGACCGGCGACCCGGTGCGGTTCGTGCCCCTCGACACGTGGCGGTGGCCGGCGGGCACCTCGGCCTTCTTCCCCGCGCTCGCGGACGACGGCCGAGTCCTGATGGGCACGATGAGCCAGGTCGCCAACCAGGTGGTGCCCACCCAGGACACGATGTCGGTTGCCGCCTACGACCCCGTGGTCGCCGGGTTCTCCACCGTCGCGATCCCGACGCGCACCACTGGGCGCGACCCTGGCGGCGTCCTGGGCCCACGCGCCATCGAGCTCGGCGCCCAGCACGTCGGCGGGGGCGACGTCAGCGACGTGTGCGCGGTCCCCGGCACGGGACGGGCGCTCGCCGTCACCGCCATGCCCTACAAGCGGTGGCAGCGCGCCCAGCAGGCCGACGAGCACCAGCTGCTGCAGCTGCGCGCTGACCCCGCGGTCGACGCTGGTGGCACGTTCCGGCTCGGCGTCGGGGGGTCGTGGACACCACCGCTCCCGTTCGGCACACCCGCAGCCACCGTGGCCGCGGCCCTCGCGGCGGTGCCGACCGTCGGCGGTCCGGCGAACATCGACGTGCAGGGCCGCCTGGCCCCGCCCGGGACCGCCCGCTACGTCGTGGTGTTCCGAGGGGCGTTCCACGGCCAGGACGTCGCACCGGTGCAGCTCGACGCCGGCAGCCTCACGGGATCTGCGGCCGGCGGCTTCGTCGACGACCGCGCCTATGGCAGCTACCCCGCGCTCACCGTGCTCGACACCAGCGGGCCCGCCGTGGCCGAGGCCGGCACGGCCACGGCGCTGGCCTCGCTCACCCCAGACGACCTCCACGCCGCCGCGGCCGGCGGCGACGCGGTGAACGCCGACGTCGCCTTCCCGGCCTGGTACGACGCGTTCCTCGACCAGCCCACGAACGCCTTCGGCGAGTCCGGGTTCCGCGACAGCCGCGGCATGGTCGAGTGCGACGTGCTGCCGGCGTCGAAGCACGTCGTCGTGGCGCAGTACTTCAACTCGGCCGCCGCGCCGAACGGGTCGCTGCTCGTGCTCGCCGGCGACGGCACGTTGCGGGCGTTCTGCGGTGCCGGCCAGCGCCACCGGCCCACCCCCGGCGCGGTGCCCGTGGCCCAGTGCACGCTGCAGGCCGCCACCCCGGTCACGCTGCCCCAGCCGATCCACCAGAAGGTCGGCGGCGCCTGCGTGACCACCTCGACCATCGACGTGCCCTTGCTGCCGCGGGACGTGCGGGCCTCGCCGAAGGCCGTCGGCGACGCCGAGCACCTCACCGTGATCTACGACGCCCCGTACCTCGAGTGGGACGACACCTGCACGACATCGGTCGTGCGCGGCTACCCCGCCCCCATCCAGGAGCTGCGCTACGACGCCGCCGTCGGCACGCTCACCCCGGTGTCACCGGTCCTCACCGCACCGGCCCTCGAGGCCGGCACCTTGCCGGCGTTCATGACCGCGGCCTACGCCGACGACGGCACGTTGTTCGTCGGGGTGGCGAACCACGGCGGCTCGCTGGCGACCACCTGGCCGCTGTACGTCGCCGCCTTCGCCGAGGCCGGCGACGGCAGCCACCTCACCCCGCCGGGGTGGACCTACGACCCGCTCGCCCCGACGATGCCCGTCGCGGTGGCCCAGCCGACGACGACGGCCGACCTCACCCTGCGCGACACCGCCGGGAACCGGACCGGAGGCTTCCTCGCCGCCCTCGAGTACTCGCCCCGCCACCACGCCCTGCTCTACGCCTACCAGTACGGGCGGGTGCGACCCTTCCACTGGGACGGAGCCTCGCTCACGGCCGGCCGCGACGTCGAGCTGCACGGTGAGCGCCAGCACACCGTCGCCCCCGGTGACCCGCCGCTCGGCGTGGCCAAGGGCGTCGTCGACGACCGGGTCGGCGCCCTCTACGTGGTCCTCGCCGGGTACGCCCCCACCACGGCCAGGGGCTACGACACCCCGCCGGCCGTGATCGACCAGCAGTACCTGGTCGCCGTCGACCTGGCCCGGGCCCTGTCGGCGACGGGGGCCGCGCCGCCGTCGCCACCTCCCGGGGTCGCCGACGCCTCCTCGTGGCGGCTGCCGTCGGGCACCGACGCGGTGACCGGTGGCCAACCACCGCCGGTGCGGCTCGGCACCGCTCGTGCCGGCACCGGTGCCGGCACGACGAGGCCCAGCGTGATCGTCGACGACACGGAGGCGGCGCTCGTCGCGGTGCCCGGCTGACGGGTGGCTCGGCTCCGGGCGTCGGCCAGAAGCGCACCGCGATCGCCGACGTCGCCCGGCCGGGCGGCGACCAGGCCCCGAGGGCTCGAGCGGGGGTGTCGGCAGCTCGGGTCAGAAGAGGTCGAGGAGCTGGCGCTTCTGGACCTTCTTGGTGCCGGTGCGGGGCAGCTCGTCCACCGCCACCACCCGGACCGGCACCTTGTAGTCGGCGAGGTGCTCGGTGGCGAAGGCCACGAGCGCCTCCTCGTCCAGCACGGCGCCCTCCCGCAACCGCACCGCCGCCACGGGCAGCTCGCCCACGACGTCGTCGGGCAGGCCCACCACGGCCGCCTCGAGCACGTCGGGGTGGTCCTCGAGCGTGGCCTGCACCTCGTTGGCGTAGACCGAGTAGCCGCCGTGCTTGATGACGTCCTTGGCCCGGCCGACGAACAGCACCGTGCCGAAGGGCCCGCGCCGGGCCAGGTCGCCGGTGCGCAGCCAGCCGTCCTCGGTCACGGTGTCGGCCGTGACGTCGGGGGCGTTCCAGTAGCCCTTGAGCACGCCGGGGCCGCGCACCCACAGCTCGCCGACCTGGCCGGTGCCGACCTCGGCGCCGTCGTCGTCGACGACCTTCAGGTGGTAGCCCGGGATCTGGATGCCGACCGACTCCCCGAGGCCGATGTTGAGCATCGGCGGTGAGATCTTGGCGGCGACGCCGCCGCCGGACTCGACCATGCCGTAGCCCTCGGCGAACAGCGCCTCGCCGATCGGACCGGCGAGCGGCAGGGTCGCAGAGGCGCCGAAGCGCTTGAAGGTCTGGGCCAGCTCGGGCGGCATCACGTCGGCCCCCGCACCCCACAGGCGCACGCACGTGAGGTCGCGACCCTCGGCACCCGCCTCGAGCATCATGCGGTACATGGCCGGGACGCCGATGAACACCGAGGCGCGGCGGTCCTCGATGGCGTCGAGCACGGTGTCGGGCCGGAAGTGCGGGATGACGAAGGCCGGCACGCCGGTGCAGGCGAGGATCATCAGCACCGCAAAGCCCATGATGTGGGCCACCGGGAGCGCGAAGACCGCTTCGTCGCGGCGCAGCTCGGCGGGCCACAGGACGCCGGTGAGGGCCTGGCCGACGAGCGCCCGGTGGGTGAGCTCGACCCCCTTGGGCTTGCCGGTGGTGCCCGACGTGTAGAACAGCGCGGCGATGTCGTCGGGTGAGGCCGGCTCGGCTTCGAGCAGCGGATCGTGACCGTCGACGTCGACCGGGCTGCGCACGATGAGGGCCGCGCCGGAGTCGCGCATGACGTGGTCGATCTCGTCGGGGCGCATCTGCTCGTTCACCGGCACCGGGATCGCCCCGGCGCGGGCCGCCGCCAGGCACAGCAGGAACATCTCGTAGCCGTTGGGCGTGTGGATCACGACGCGGTCGCCGAGGTCGACCTTGGCGGCGATCCCGCCCGCCCACCGGGCCACCCGCTTGGCTCCCTGGCGGTAGGAGATGCGAAGCCCGCCCTCGGCCTCCTCCACCAGGCGACGCGACCCGTGCACGTCGGCCAGGCGGTGCAAGACGGTCCCCAACGTGTCGTCGCGTCGCAGCACCATCGCGACACGCGTGATCGGCTTCACCCCGTGCCCTCCTGACAGGCCATCAGGCACCGGTCTACAAGAGCCGCCGTCGGCCCGCCAGACGGACCGTCGGGGATGGGGGCTCCGGTCGGGGAGCCGTGGCGTCGGTCGCTCCGCCGTCGGCGAGCGCTACAGCTTCTCGAGCGGGGCCCAGGACAGCAGCAGCTGCTTCTGCATGCCTCCGGCGAAGCGGACGGTGGCGACCGCCTTGTCGCCCTCGCCCTCGAGGCGAAGGATGACGCCCTCACCGAAGGTGCCGTGGCGGACGTCGTCGCCCACCCGCAGGCCCAGCCGGTCGGCGTGGGAGGGTTGGGGCGGCGTCGGCTTGAGCGCCGCCTCCACCACCCGCTCGCGGTGGGCGACGTAGCTGGGCCGGTCGGCCTCGTCGGGGTCGTACGAGCCGAACGAGCGACGCCGGCCACGATCGCCGTCACCGAGACCTCTCGCCGAAGCGCCGCCGCCCGACGACGATCGCCGCGACCCTCGCCGGCTGCCCTCGACCCGCTGCACGAGCTCCTCGGGGATCTCGTCGAGGAAGCGGCTGGGCGGGTTGTACTGCGTGCCGCCGAACAGCGTCCGGGCCCAGGCGTGGGTCAGGTACAGCCGACGCATCGCCCGGGTGATGCCGACGTACGCGAGACGCCGCTCCTCCTCGAGCTGGTCGGGCTCGCCGATCGAGCGCAGGTGCGGGAACACGCCGTCCTCGAGGCCGATGAGGAACACCGTCGGGTACTCCAGGCCCTTGGCCGAGTGCAGCGTCATCAGCACGACCGACGAGTCGTCATCGTCGAGGTCGTCGGTGTCGGCCACGAGGGAGACCTGCTCGAGGAACTCGTCGACGGCGGTGAAGTCCTGGGCAGCACCGACCAGCTCGGCGAGGTTCTCGAGCCGCCCCTCGGCCTCGACGGAGTGCTCGGCCTCCAGCTCGGCGAGGTAGCCCGAGCGCTTGAGGAGCTCCTCCAGCACGAGGCCGGGACCGTCCTGCACGTAGTCGGCGACGCCGTCGATGAGGATCAGGAACTTCTCGATGCCCTTGAGGGCCTTGCCCGACACGCCGGCGTCGTCGGCTCGGCGCAGCGCCTGCAGGAAGGTGAGGCCGTGCGACGCGGCGAACGTGTCGAGCCGTCCCACCGACGAGTCGCCGACCCCCCGCTTGGGTACGTTCAGCACCCGCTTGATCGACACCTCGTCGGCCGGGTTCACGACCGCCTTCAGATACGCGAGGGCGTCCTTGACCTCGCGGCGGTCGTAGAAGCGGGTGCCCCCGATGACCTTGTAGGGGATGGACGAGCGCATGAGCTGCTCCTCCACCACCCGGCTCTGGGCGTTGGTCCGGTAGAAGACGGCCATGTCGCCCCACCGGCACTGCCCGCTGTCGTGGAGGTGGGCGAGCTGGCGGGTGACGAACTGGGCCTCGTCGATCTCGTCGTCGGCCTCGTAGCGCACGATGGCCTCGCCGTGACCGGCCTCGGTCCACAGCTCCTTGGGCTTGCGCCCGAGGTTGTTGGCGATGACGGCGTTTGCCGCGTCGAGGATGGTCTGGCTCGAGCGGTAGTTCTGCTCGAGCACGATCACCGTGGCGTCGGGGAACGCCTCCTCGAACTCCAAGATGTTGCGGATGTCGGCCGCCCGGAAGCTGTAGATCGAGTTGTGCACGAGCACCCCGTCGGCGACGTAGGTGTGCGTGCCGTCCACCTCGAGGTCGAACACCGGGCCGTCGTACTCCTCGACCTCGATGCCCCGGACGGACTCCTCGGTGAGCGCGCCATCGCGTTCCACGAGCACCTGCATCCCCGGCCGAAGGTTCGCGATCGGCATCAGCTCGTAGACGACGGAGCCGACCTGGATGCGACGCCGGATGTCGAGCCCGCCCGCCTCGGCAGCGCTACGAGCAAGTGCGAGCGCGTCACGGAAGCCACTTCGGCTGGTCTCGAATCGGTACGTCCCGGGGCGCGCGCCGCGACGCACCGCGAGACCCGAGCGAGCCAGCGCGTCCGCCACATCTGGTCGGTTGGAAGACCATTGAACTCGATGCGAGCGGCGGCCCTCCCCCCCACCGCTCCACATGGTGAGGTTGATCGTCTGACGGAGCCTGCCGTTCTGCGGCCGGTGGTGAGGAAAGTCCGAGTCGAGCAGCTCGTCGTACAACAGGTCCTTCGCCCGGCTGATCGTGTCGACCTCCAGATAGAGCCGCCGCAAGCGCTCCTCGTCCATCGCAAGTCGGCGACCGACACCGTGGAAGCACGACGTCGGCAACCCGTACTGCGCTGCGTACCAGGCCTCGTAGTACGAAGCATCCGCAGCCGATTCACAGACCCGGAGGATCCACAGCTTGTCGGCGTGCTCCTGGATCGCCCGGACGCGGTAGCCCAGCTGCGGCCGACCCCGTCCATCGAAGCGGACGCTCTTGGTCTGCCCGATTCGGAACCCTCGGTCGGACCGGTACATCAGGTAGACGAACCAACGGTCCGGCTCTGCCTCGATGCGGGTCGGGACGAGGTGCAGCGGCGTGGCGCGAAGCTCGGTCTCGCCGACGCGGGCTCGCACGATCCGACCCGCGTAGCGCCCTTCGCGAACCCAGGTGACGCGACCGGAGCTGCACTCGGTTCCACCCGCGGTGCCGCAGACGTCGTCACCCACGTGCACCGTCTCGATCGGCACCGGCCCGCGCGGGGTTGCGACGGCGGTACCGGGCAGTAGGCACTGGTCTGCATCGCCCACCACGCAGACGTTGTGGTGCTCTCCGCCGAGGAGCAGGACCAGCTCGTTCTGGACGCGGTTGGTGTCCTGGTACTCGTCGACGAGGACGTGCTTGAAGCGCTGGCGGTAGTGGGCGAGGACGTCGGGGTGCTGCTGGAGCAGCTCGACCGTCTTGCCGAGGAGGTCGTCGAAGTCCATGGCCCCCGCCTTGAGCAGGCGGGCCTGGTACTCCCGGTAGACCTCGGCGATCTTGCGCTCGAAGATCACCTTGGCCCGGTCGGCGTAGTCGACGACACCGATGCCCTCGTTCTTGGCCGCCGAGATCGTGGCGTGCACCGAGCGGGGCGGGAACCGCTTGGGGTCGAGGTTCAGGTCGCGGATGACGTAGCCCGTGAGGCGCTGGGCGTCGGCCTGGTCGTAGATGGTGAAGCTCGAGGGATAGCCGAGCTTGTCGCCGTCGCGGCGCAGGATCCGCACGCAGGCGGAGTGGAAGGTCGACACCCACATCTTCTGGGCGACCGGGCCGACCAGCTTGGCGACCCGCGACTTCATCTCGTCGGCGGCCTTGTTGGTGAAGGTGATGGCGAGGATCTCGAACGGGGACACGCCCTCGTTGCGGATGAGGTGGGCGATGCGGTGGGTGAGCACCCGGGTCTTGCCCGAGCCGGCGCCCGCGATCACCAGCAGCGGGCCCTCGGCGTGGGTGACCGCCTCGAGCTGGACCGGGTTGAGCCCCTCCAGCAGGTCGGGCCGGGCCGGCCCAGCGGCTCGGGCGTCGTCGGCGGCCCAATCCTCGGCGTCCGTGGCAAGGGCCTCGGCGTCGAAGCCCTCGTCGGACGGTGGGGCGACGTCGGCGGCTCGAGGGGTGGCGGCCGGGGTGGCGGCGCCGGCCTCGGGGGTGCCGTCGGCGGCGTCGCCGAGGGCGAAGGGGAGCTGCTCGGTCATGGCCTGCCCACCCTACCCAGGCCCTGCGACACCCCCGTCCGGCGGATCGAGGACGCGGCGGGCGTGCAGCTCAATCGCCGGCCGGGTCGACCAGGCGCTCGCGGAAGAACTCCAGGACCTGCTGCAGGGCGTCGTGGGTGGGGTGCCCCGGCTCGTCGACGAGGTCCTCGGTGAGCACCGAGTGGGCGAGCTTGCGGATCCCCCACGGGTTGCCCGGCGAGGAGTCGATCTCCACGCCGATGAACCTGTCGCCGAGCTCGCGCCGCAGCGTGGCGAAGCGCTCCCCGGGAGCCAGGGCATCGCCGGTGAAGCGCAGGCCGAGCACGCACACCCCGGCGTCGGCTCGCTCCTTCACCCGGGCGAGGTCGGCGGGTGACAGGTGCACATCGGCCTTGACCTTGCGCGTGAACCCGATCGGCAGCGACGGTTGCGACAGCACGGGCGCCAGGACGTGCTCGTCGACCATCATCCCGAGGGCGAAGCCACCGGTGAAGCACATGCCGACGGCGCCGACCCCCGGCCCGCCGCACCGCTCCCACTCCGCCTTCGACAGGGCTCGCAGCCACTCGCTCACCGGCTCGGTGCGTCCGGTGGCGAAGGCGGCGAACTCCTTCGACACGCAGGCCGGCGCGATCGAGCGCAGCGTGTAGGCCACGTCGGGCCGGGTGCCACGGGTCGGCTCCTTGCCGGGCTCGCCGAACAGGTGCGGCAGCGTGACCGAGCACCCCACCTCGACCACGCGCCGAGCGAAGTCGAGGACGCGCGGCGTGATGCCCGGGATCTCGGCCATCACGATGACGGCCGGCCCCTCCCCCTTGCGGTAGACGTCGCGGGTCTTGCCGGCATGGGTGAACGAGCTGCGCTCGAAGTCGTGGAGGTCGTCGGGCACGAGCAGGCTCCTGTGTCAGGGGACGAGCGTGAGGGCGTCGCCGTGGTCGGGACGTAGGACGGTGGTGTGGCGATGGTCGAGGGTGGCGATCCGACCGACGCGCTGGCGTACAGCGAGAGCCGCGCCCACCGCACCGGTTGGGCGATCAAGCCCGATTCCACGCACCTGAGACGAAGTTCTTGTTCCCGATGCTCTCGAGGTCGCGACTGGTCATCGACAGGGGTGCGTACTTGCCGGCGTGGAGGAGGCGGTCGACGAGGTCCTGGCTGGGCTCCCTCGAGGTCCCCGGGAGGTACGTGAAGCCCTCGACCTCGGCACCGGCTGCGTCCAGGGCCTCCCGGGCGAGGGCGAACACCAACGCAGCCACGAGGCGGTCCGCCTCGGTCAGCCCGTCGAGGCCGTCGAGCTTCGCGGCGAGCGTTGCGACCCGCTCGGGTCCGAGGTCGATCGGGGTCGAATCGGTCATGGTTGGCCCCTCCGGGGGGATCGTCACGGCCCGTCCGCAGCCGGTGGACAACGACCCCGGTCGACGGGGACGGCTACGCAGATCGCGGGTGAAAGCCTACTCGCGGGCCTTTCGCCCGACCGGGCCGCGACGTCCTGGCTTGCGGTAGTGCCCGCGGTGCCGATGCCGTCACGGCGTCGAACACCGGCTCCGGGGTCACGGGGAAGGAGAATCTGTCCGTCCGATCCCTGAAGCCGTCGACGAGGAACCCCATGCCTGCACCCACCGCCCGCCCGTTCCGCTTCGGCCTCCAGGCCTCCTCGGCCCCGGACGCGGCGGCATGGCGCGAGCTCGCCCGCAAGGCCGAGGACCTGGGCTACGCCACGCTCACGGTGGCGGACCACCTCGACGACCAGCTCGCCACCACGCCGGCCATCATGGCTGCCGCCGACGCCACCTCGACCCTGCGCCTCGGCGCCCTCGTCTACTGCAACGACTACCACCACCCCGTGGTGCTCGCCAAGGAGGCCGCCACCCTCGACCTGCTCTCCAGCGGCCGCTTCGAGATGGGCCTGGGCGCCGGCTGGATGACCACCGACTACGAGCGCGCCGGCATCGCGCTCGACCCGCCGAAGCTGCGCATCGACCGCATGACCGAGGCCCTCGCCGTGATCAAGGGCCTGTTCGCCGACGGCCCGATGCACTTCGAGGGCGACCACTACACGATCCGCGGCCTGGAGGGGACCCCCAAGCCCGTCCAGCGCCCGCACCCGCCGATCCTCATCGGCGGCGGTGGCAAGCACATCCTGCAGGTGGCCGCCCGCGAGGCCGACATCGTCGGCCTCAACATCCGGCTCGACCACGGCCGCATCGACGACACCGCGGGACCGACCGCGACGCTGGACTCGACGCGCCGCAAGCTGGCGTGGATCAGAGAGGCCGCCGGCGAGCGGTTCGACCGGCTCGAGCTGCAGACCCGCATCCACCTGGTCGAGATCACCAACGACCGCCGGGCGCTCGCCGAGGTCATCGGCCCGGCGTTCGGCCTCACCCCCGACGAGGCGCTGGAGTGCCCCCATGCGCTCGCCGGCAATGTCGACGACATCGTCGAGCAGTGCGTGGCGCGGCGCGAGGATCTGGGCCTCTCCCACATCGGAGTGGGCGTCGAGGCCATCGACACCATGGCCCCGGTGGTCGCCCGCCTGGCCGGGACGTGACGGCAGGCTCGGCGAGCCACGAGGCGCAGCGCCGGGTCACTCCCACTCGATGGTGCCGGGCGGCTTCGACGTGATGTCGTAGGCCACGCGGTTGACGCCGCCGACCTCGTTGATGATGCGGCTCGACATCTTCTCGAGCAGGTCGTAGGGCAGCCGGGCCCAGTCGGCGGTCATGGCGTCTTCGCTCGTCACCGCCCGGATCACGATCGGGTAGGCGTAGGTGCGCTCGTCGCCCATCACCCCGACGCTGCGGATGTCGGGCAGCACGGCGAACGCCTGCCACACCTCGCGCTCGAGGCCGGCCTTGCGGACCTCCTCTCGCACGATGTGGTCGGCCCTCTGCAGGATCGCCACCTTCTCGGGCGTGACCTCGCCGATGATGCGCACGCCGAGGCCCGGCCCCGGGAACGGCTGGCGCCACACGATCTCCTCGGGCAGCCCCAGCTCCTCGCCGACGCGGCGCACCTCGTCCTTGAACAGCAGCCGGAGGGGCTCGACCAGCTCGAAGTCCATGTCCTCGGGCAGGCCCCCCACGTTGTGGTGGCTCTTGATCTTGGCGGCGTCCTTGGTGCCCGACTCGATGACGTCGGGGTACAGCGTCCCCTGCACCAGGAAGCGGGCGTCCTGCACACCGCCGGCGGCGTCCTCGAACACCCGGATGAACAGCTCGCCGATGGCCTTGCGCTTCTCCTCGGGGTCGACGATGCCGGCGAGGCGCTCGAAGAAGCGGTCGGCGGCCCGAACGTGGACGAGCTCGATCCCGAAGTTGCGCCGGAAGGTCTCCACGACCTGCTCGCCCTCGTCCTGGCGCATCAGCCCGGTGTCGACGAACACGCAGGTGAGCTGGTGCCCGATGGCCTTGTGCACGAGCGCGGCCGCCACCGACGAGTCGACGCCACCGGACAGGCCGCAGATGACGCGGTCGCCGCCGACCTGCTCGCGGATGGCACTCACCTGCTCCTCGATGATCGAGGTCATCGTCCAGGTGGGTCGGCACCCGCACGCCTCGTAGAGGAAGTGCTTGAGGATCTCCTGGCCGTGGGGTGTGTGCACGACCTCGGGGTGGAACTGCACGCCGAACAGACCCCGCTCGCGCTGCTCGAAGGCGGCAGCCGGCGTCTGGGCGGTGGTGGCGGTGACGACGAAGCCGGCGGGCGGCGCCATGATCGAGTCGAAGTGGCTCATCCACACCGGCTGGGTGCGGGGCTGGTCGTGGTGGAACAGCAGCGCATCCTCATCGGCGATCGCCAGCTCGGTCTTGCCGTACTCGCCCTGACCGGTGTTGGCCACGTCGCCGCCGAGCTGCAGGGCCACCAGCTGGGCGCCGTAGCAGATGCCGAGCACCGGGACCCCGGCCTCGTAGACGGCGGGGTCGAGGCGGGGCGCGCCCTGCACGTGGACCGAGGCCGGACCGCCGCTCAGGATGACGCCGGCCGGCCGGCGCTCGGCGATCTCGGCGGCGGTGATGGTGTGGGGGACGATCTCGGAGTAGACGTGCGCCTCACGGACGCGGCGGGCGATCAGCTGCGCGTACTGGGCGCCGAAGTCGACGACGAGGACGGTGTCGAAGCTCTGGTCGGTCATCGGGAGCGGCTCGCGGCGGTCGGGTGGACGTCGGCGTGGGCAGCGGTGCGGGGCCGGGTGGTCACGGCGGTCAGTGCCCCATGCCCAGGCCCTGCGAGCGCTGCAGCGACTTGCCCTCGGTGAGCAGCGACGGGGCCACCATGATCTCGGCCTTCTGGAACTCCTTGAGCGACTCGTAGCCGCAGGTGGCCATCGAGGTGCGCAGCGCGCCGAACAGGTTGAGCCGCCCGTCGTTCTCGGCTGCCGGCCCCACGAGGATCTCCTCGAGCGTGCCCCGGACGCCCGTCTCCACCCGGGCACCGCGCGGCAGGCTCGGGTGGAAGGTGGCCATGCCCCAGTGGAAGCCCCGACCGGGGGCCTCCTGGGCGGCGGCCAGCGGTGAGCCGATCATCACGGCATCGGCACCGCACACCACGGCCTTGGCGATGTCGCCCCCCGTCGCCATGCCGCCATCGGCGATGACGTGCACGTAGACGCCGGTCTCGTCGAGGTGGCGCATGCGCGCCGCCCGGGCGTCGGCGATGGCCGTCGCCTGGGGCACGCCGATGCCCAGCACCCCACGGGTGGTGCAGGCCTGGCCCGGCCCGACCCCGACGAGGATGCCGGCCGCACCGGTGCGCATCAGGTGCAGGGCGGCCTGGTAGCTGGCGCAGCCCCCGACGATGACCGGCATGTCGAGCTCGCGCACGAACCGCTTGAGGTTGAGCGGCTCCTGGTTCTTCGACACGTGCTCGGCGGACACCACCGTGCCCTGGATGACGAGCAGGTCCAGCTCGGCTTCGAGGAGCTGGGGCGTCAGCTGAGCGCACCGCTGCGGGGTCACCGACGCCGCCGAGACCACGCCGGCGGCGTTGATCTCGCCGATGCGCTCGGTGATGAGCTCGGGCTTGATCGGCTCGGCGTAGATCTCCTGCATGCGGCGCGTCGCCTTCTCGGCGGGCAGGGACGCGATCTCCTCGAAGAGCGCCTCGGGGTCGGCGTAGCGGGTCCACAGCCCTTCCAGGTTGAGCACCCCGACCCCGCCGAGGCGGCCCATCTCGATGGCCGTCGCCGGGCTGACCACGCCGTCCATGGCCGCGGCCATGAGCGGCAGCTCGAAGCGGAAGGCGTCGATCTCCCAGGAGATGTCGACGTCCTCGGGGTCGCGGGTGCGCCGGCTCGGGACGATGGCGATCTCGTCGAACCCGTAGGCCCGACGGCCCGACTTGCCGATGCCGATCTCGATCTCGGCCACTGCGGCACCTCACTTCTGGACCGGGCCGCCGCCCCCGACGGCGCGGGTGTGCGGCGTGGGAAAGCGAGCAGTCTAGTGCGGCGGGCCGACCCGGGGAACGGCCGGCGACGGGCAGGCCGACGCCGACCGGATGCCCGTCAGCCCCAGTCGAGGTGCTGCTCGGCGCAGATCCGGGCGATGCCCTCGAGCAGGCGCCGGTGGTGCAGCAGCGGGGTCTTCAAGACGTCGTGCTCGCCGGCGAACCGGTCGAGGAACGTGTCGAGGGACCGGTGGTCGCACTTCCACGCCACATGGCGGCGGGAGGGGCGGGAGTCGGCCACCGTGAACAGCACCTTGCCCTTGGCGGTGAGATACACGCCGCGGTCCATCCGGGCCACGTAGGCGTAGTCGGCGTCGAAGTCGTAGACGAGCTGCCAGGCCTTGACCCGGTGCTTGAGCACCCGCCCGACCCAGACCTTCTCCCGGCCGGGGTTGCCCTTGGCTCGGGCGAGGCCGAGGAACTTCTCGATGGCGGCCATGGACTCCCGAGCTGCGTGCTGCACGGCCCGATCGCGCTGGGCCCGGGGCCGACGCTGGGACTCGAAGCGCGCGATCGCCTCGGCCACCGCGGCATCAGCGGCTTCGGCGTCGGGCCCCTGGTCCTCGACGGAGCCCTCGGGACCGGCAACACCGTCGACGTCGGTCTCGGTGTCGGTCTCGTGCCCGGCGGGCGGGACCGGCTCGCCGTCGGTCGACCGCGACGGCTCGACGACGTCGTCGACGTCGGTCGTCACCGCGTGCTCGTCCGCGGCGGTCATCCGGCGTCGCTCACGTGCCATGCAGGGTCTTCAGGATCTGCTTGGCGATGGTGACGTTCATCTCGTAGACCGCGTTGCGGCCCTTCTCCGAGACCTGCTTCAAGACGCTGCCGCCGGTCAGGTCCTCGACGCTGCCGAGCCCCTCCACCACCCGCTCCTTGGTGACGTCGGTCGCCTTGTAGCCCATGTCGGTGAGCGCCTTGACGACGTCGTTCTGGGCCACGGGCTTCGGCGCAGCCGAGGCGATGATGCGCAGCGCGTCCTTGGTCAGCTCAGCCCCCTGCTCGACCGCCTGCTTGACGGTGATCGAACCGTCCTCCTCGGCATCGAGCGAGGCCAGCCACCGCTTGACCTGCGCCACGAGCTCCTGGTGCGTCTCGGCCGTGAACGTGAGGGTGGGCATCCCCCGAGGCTACCGAACCGGCTTGCCCCCGAGGGTCCGCACCGGCCAGGGTCCCGCTCCATGGCAGAGGGGCTCGAGGACGGGGGGGCGGCGCTGGCGGGTGGCGATGGTCCCACCGCAGCACGTCCCCACTACGCGCTGGGCGACAACCGGGTGGCCGGCGACCGCCTGGTCCTGTTGGCGGAGGTCTTCGGCCCGACCAGCGAGGCCATGCTGCGGGCCCACGCCCCTGATCGGCCGAGGCTCGCCGTCGACCTCGGCTGCGGGCCCGGCCACACGACGCGCCTGGTCGCTCGCGTCACCGACGCGCGCGAGACCGTGGGCCTCGACGCGTCCGCCGCCTTCGTGACACGAGCGGCCGCCGAGGCGGCGAACCTGGGACCGATGCCGGGCACGATCCGCTTCGTCCACCACGACGTCACCCGGCTGCCGTGGCCGGTGCCCGCTGCCGATCTCGTGTTCGCCCGGTACCTGCTCACCCACCTCCCCGATCCGGTCGAGACCCTCGGCCGCTGGGGCACCCAGCTGCGCCCCGGTGGCCGGCTGCTCGTCGACGAGGTCGAGCGCATCGACACCGAGATCGAGGTGTTCCGCACCTACCTCGACGTGTCGGGAGCGATGATCGCCCACTACGGCGCCCACCTCTACGTCGGGAGCGACGTGCGCGACGCCCGCGGCGTCCCCGGCCTGAGGACGGTCGCCAGCGAGACGGCGACCATCGCCCCGTCGACCGCCGTCGTGGCCCGCATCTTCGCCATGAACCTGGCCACCTGGCGCCACGACCCGTACGTCGAGCACCACGTCGACCCCGCGGTCGTCGACGCGCTGGCCGATGGGCTCGACGAGCTCCTCGAGGCCCGCACGACCGGTCGCATCACTTGGACCCATCGCCAGCTCGTGCTCGAGCGTGCCCCGGGCTGAGCCGGCGGACCACCCCGCCGCCCCCGGCGCCGAGCCTGCGGGGAGCCAGTCCTCCGCGCGACGGTAGATTCCGGTCCTTGCCCGCCGTGCCCACCTCGTCCGCCCTTCCCCTGGTCCCCGCCCGGCGACCGTTGTCGACCAGCGAGGCGCTCGTCGACGGCGGGCTCGTCGCCATCGGGCTGGCGCTGTTCACCGGCACGGCGGCAGTGGCGCGCCGCCGCGAGGTGGGCCCCACCGAGCACCAGGTCTTCACCACCATCAACGACCTGCCCGCCGCCCTGCACGCGCCGACCTGGGCGCTCATGCAGGCCGGGAGCCTGGGCGCCGCCCCGGTCGTCGCCGGGCTGGTGTGGTGGTCCGGCCGCCGCCGCACCGCCGTCGGCGCCGCCGTCGTCGGGCTCGTCGCCTGGGGCCTGCCCAAGCTGGCCAAGAAGGGCGTGCGCCGGGGACGACCGGCCGCCCACCTCGACGGGGTGCAGGTGCGCGGCCAGGAGCAGCGCGGCCTGGGCTTCCCGTCGGGCCACGCCGCGGTGTCCACCGCGCTCGGTGTCACGATCGGACCGTCGCTCCCCCTGCCGGCTCGGCTGGCGGCGCTGGCCATCGCGCTGGAGGTCTCGGGCGCCCGCATGTACGTCGGCGCCCACCTACCCCT
Organism: Acidimicrobiales bacterium; assembly: GCA_041394145.1. Classification (GTDB taxonomy): domain Bacteria; phylum Actinomycetota; class Acidimicrobiia; order Acidimicrobiales; family Acidimicrobilacustridaceae; genus JAWKIW01. The sequence goes on along the minus strand of JAWKIW010000021.1, from coordinate 55,100 downwards.
CGACATCGCCGGCGGGATCGGCCTCGGCCTGACGCTCGGCGGCATCACCAACCTCGTGCTCGGGGAGCGCTCCCACGAGCACGGCTGAGTCCGACGGGAGCCGACGGTCCCGGATCACTCCCGCCAGGGGACGCCGAGGGAGAGCGCCAGGAGGTTGCGCAGCATCGCCGCCGTCGCACCCCACACCGTGTCCCCCACCAGCTCGAAGAACCACAGCGGACGGTCGAGCGGGGGCAGGCCCCAGCGCTCCTCGCGGAACACCTCGTCGAGGAGCAGCTCGCGCAGGGGCACGTGCAGGATGGTGTCGACCTCGTGGGGGTTGGCGCGCAGCGACGGCCGACCCGGCACCACGCCCACATAGGGCACGATGAACGACCGGCTCGTCACCGTCTGCAGGTGGTCGAGCTCGCCGATGATCTCGACGGACGACGGGTCGAGCGCCGTCTCCTCGTCGGCCTCCCGAAGCGCCGTGTCGAGCAGCACCTCGTCGCCCTCTTGACCGCCGCCGGGGAACGACACCTCGCCCCGGTGGGAACGGAGGTGGGCGGCCCGGCGGGTGAGCACGACGTGGGCCTCACCGTCCTCGTCGTACAGCGGTGCGAGCACCGCCGAGGCACGCACGCCCGTTCCCTCGAGGGGCGACAGCAACGGCGGGCCGGCGTGGGCCAGGGCGGCCCGCACGTCGTCGACGGCCAGGACGCGGTCGGCTTCACGGATCGAGACCCACGGTGCCGGGGCACCCGGTCGGCACGAGCGGGGCCGGGGGATGAACTGGACCCCACCGCGCCCCGGGGGCAGCGGTGGGCCGGGCACGGCCTCACCCCGTCGGTACAGCGACGGGAGGCCCGGATCGGGCGACGGGCCCGCGACGGCTCCCCGGCCGGACGCGGCGTTCCCGGCCATCGGACCCTTGCCGTCGGCCACCCGGTCGGCGGCACCCCCCGGAACGCCCACGGCGCTCACTCCCCGGCGTCGGCGCCGGTGCGACGTTCGACCAGCCCGCGAAGCAGGTCGGGCATCCCCGCCGTCTTGAGGTTGGCGAGCAGCTTGCCCGGCGAGGTCTCGCCCCGCTCCCATTCGTCCCAGTAGGCGAGCAGCTTGGCGGGGTCGGGCGGGGGACGATCCATGGACGCAGCCTACCGAGGGCCTCCGCACCCCGGTCCGGGCAGGTGGGGAACGGGGCGCTCTAGGGTGCCCCGGGTGACGGATGCGTCGACGCCCGACCGGGCCGAACCTGGAGACGGCGGCACCGAGGCCGCCCCGACGGCCGATCGGGGCCCCGGTCTGACCGAGCGGATGGCGGCCCGGGAGACCGACGACCTGCGCGAGATGGCCGAGGCGTTCGACGACCACGACCGCAGCGCCTTCACCGCGGCGGCATCGCAGCTGCACCACGACCTCCTGGCGGACCTCTTCGGACCGACGAGCTTCGTTCCCGTCTTCCTCCTCACCCTCGCGGTGGTCCTCGTCGAGCCGCTGTCCACCGGCAGCCCGGTGTTCCGCCTGGCGTCGATCGCCCTCGTCGCCTTCACCCTGCTGACCGCAGTGGCGAGATCGAGGATCCGTCCGCGCAGCCGCCGGGCGATCCGATGGCTCGTCATCGTCGGCATGATCGGTGCGGCGGCGTCGGTGGTCACCGGCGAGGCGTCGTCGCACCCCACGCTGCTCAAGGCGGTGCAGGTGGCCACGAGCGGGATCCTGGCCGTCCTGTTCATCGTGACGATCGCGCTGTGCCTCCGCGAGCTGCTGCACCACGAGGCCATCACGCTCAGCTCGCTCGGCGCCGCCATGTCGGCCTACCTGGTGCTCGGCCTGCTGTTCGCCACGCTCTTCGGCCTGGCCGCCACCGCCCAGGACGGCCGGCTGTTCGCCCAGCCGGTGGAACCCTCGGCGTCGGAGCTGACCTACTACAGCTTCATCACCCTGACGACCGTGGGGTACGGCGACCTCTCACCGGGCACCGGCGCGGCCCGCACGCTCGCCGTGGCCGAAGCCATCGCCGGCCAGATCTTCCTGGTCACGATCGTCGCCCGGGTGGTGTCGTCCCTGGGGACGCGCCGCGAGCACGTCAGCCGACCCGACGAGCCGACCCCGTCCGAGCAGCGGGCGCAGCGGTGGGCCGAACGTCGGCGCCGGCGCACCGGCGACGACCGCCGCGACCACGACTCCTGACGCGCAGAGGCCGGCCCATCGGGGCCGGCCTCCGTCACAGCTTCGGCGCCCGATCGGAGCGAACGGCGCCGATCGGACCCACGGGGGCGAACCCCCGTGCGGGGTCACATCATGCCGCCCATGCCGCCCATGCCGCCCATGCCGGCGGCCGCGGCGGCGGCTGCCGCCGCACCCGCACCGGGCTCCTCGGGCTTGTCGGCGACGAGCGACTCGGTGGTGAGCAGCAACCCGGCGATCGAGGCGGCGTTCTGCAGCGCGGCCCGGGTCACCTTGGCGGGGTCGATGACGCCGGCCTTGAGCAGGTCGACGAACTCGCCGGTGGCGGCGTTGAGGCCCGTCGAGCCGGTCTCGGCCTCCACCTGCTGGACCACGATGGCGCCCTCGAGGCCGGCGTTGTCGGCGATCAGCCGCGCCGGGGCCTCCAGCGCCTTGTGGACCAGGCGGGCGCCGGTGGCCTCGTCGCCGTCGAGCGAGTCGAACAGCGGCGTGATCTGGCTGCGGGCCCGCAGCAGGGCGGTGCCGCCGCCGGCGACCACGCCCTCCTCGATGGCGGCCCGGGTGGCCGACAGCGCGTCCTCGATGCGGTGCTTCTTCTCCTTGAGCTCCACCTCGGTGGCCGCGCCGACCTTCACCACCGCGACGCCGCCCGACAGCTTGGCGAGGCGCTCCTGGAGCTTCTCGCGGTCCCAGTCGGAATCGGTGTCGTCGATCTCGCGCTTGATCTGGGCGATCCGGCCCTTCACGTCGTCCTCGGTGCCCGAGCCCTCCACGATGGTGGTGTCGTCCTTGGTGATGACCACCTTGCGGGCCCGGCCCAGCAGGTCGAGCGTGGTGCTGTCGAGCTTGAGGCCCACCTCCTCGGAGACGACCTGGCCGCCGGTGAGGATGGCCATGTCGGCCAGCATCGCCTTGCGGCGCTCGCCGAAGCCGGGGGCCTTCACCGCGACCGAGTTGAAGGTGCCGCGGATCTTGTTGACCACCAGCGTGGCCAGAGCCTCGCCCTCGACGTCCTCGGCGACGATCAGCAGCGGCTTGCCCGCCTGCATCACCTTCTCGAGCACGGGCAGCAGGTCCTGCACCGAGGCGATCTTCGAGTTCACGAAGAGGATGAACGGGTCCTCGAGCACGGCCTCCTGCCGCTCGGGGTCGGTCACGAAGTAGGGCGAGAGGTAGCCCTTGTCGAACTGCATGCCCTCGGTGAACTCGAGGTCCATGCCGAACGTGTTCGACTCCTCGACGGTGACCACACCGTCCTTGCCGACCTTGTCGATGGCGTCGGCGATGACCTCGCCGATGGCGGTGTCGGCGGCCGAGATGGACGCGACCTGGGCGATCTCGGACTTGTCCTCGATCTCCTTGGCGATGTCCTGGATGCCGTCGACGGCCGCAGCGACGGCCTTCTCGATGCCCCGCTTCAGGCCGAGCGGGTTGGCGCCGGCGGCCACGTTGCGCAGGCCCTCGCGCACCAGCGCCTGGGCGAGCACGGTGGCCGTGGTGGTGCCGTCACCGGCGATGTCGTTGGTCTTGGTCGCGACCTCCTTGACCAGCTGGGCCCCCATGTTCTCGAAGGGGTCCTCCAGCTCGATCTCCCGGGCGATCGACACGCCGTCGTTGGTGATGGTGGGGGCGCCGAACTTCTTGTCCAGCACCACGTTGCGGCCCTTCGGGCCCAGGGTGACCTTCACCGCGTCGGCCAGGCGGTTGACACCGGCCTCGAGGCTGCGGCGGGCCTCCTCGTCGAACTTCAGGATCTTGGGCAGGCGCTTCGCTCCTCAGCGGGTCTCGGTGAGCGGCCGGCTCACTTGACGACGGCGAGCACGTCGCGGGCGTTGAGGATCAGCAGGTCCTCGCCGTCGACGGTGATCTCGGTGCCGCCGTACTTGCTGTACACGACCTTGTCGCCCACCTTCACGTCGACCGGGATCAGCTCACCGCTCTGCTCCGAGCGACGGCCCGGGCCCACGGCCAGCACCTCGCCCTGCTGGGGCTTCTCCTTGGCGGTGTCGGGGATGACCAGGCCGCTGGCGGTGGTCTCCTCGGCCTCGCCGGCCTTGACGACGATGCGGTCCTCGAGGGGCTGCAGGTTCATGACGCCTCCGTGGTCGTTAGCACTCTCGGGATTCGAGTGCTAACGATACGCGAGGCGACCCGGACGGGCAACCCGCGTCGATCGCTCTTCGGCCCGAGGGCCTCATCGCAGTGCGATCCGGGTCAGCCCAGCACGGCCTCGGCGAGGCGGTGGACCTGCTCGAGGTCGGCGTGGGCCGGGAAGAAGACGTACTCGTCGATGCCCAGCGCCTCCCACTGGCCGACGACGTCGCGGGCCTGCTCGGCGCTGCGGGTCGCGCCGCCGGCGATCATCTGGGCCATGTCGCCCAGGAACCCGTAGTAGTCGAGCAGCGGGTCCACCGAGGCGTCGTCGCCGAGGGCGAAGTAGCCGAGGGCCACGATGGTGGGCTCGCCCTCGTGCACGCTGTCCGCCCATGCCTGCCGCACGTGGTCGACCCCCTCGGCCACCATCGCCGGCGGGAGGCCGCCGATGGTCCAGCCGGCACCCCACCGGACCATCCGGTGCACCGCCACGGAGGCGTCACCGCCGATCAGGACGGGCACCCGGCCGTTCGTGGGCGTCGGCGTGCAGGCCTTGTCGGAGCCGGCGACGGTCTCGCCCTCCCACAGCCCGTGGAACGTCTCGAGCATGGCGTCGAGGCGCTTTCCCCGCTGGCCGAACTCCTGCTCGGCGGCGACGTAGTCGTCGGGGCGGCCGCCGACCCCCACGCCGAGGGTCAGCCGCCCACCGGTCAGCTGGTCGATGCTCGCTGCCTCCTTCGCCAGCAGGACCGGGTTGCGGGTCGGCGCCAGCACGATGTCGGTCAGCAGGCCGATGGTCTCGGTGACCGCTCCTGCCGCGGCCAGCGCGGTCATCGACTCGTAGCCCGGGTACACCACGCGATCGATGGTGCCGAGCGTGGAGAAGCCGGCCGTCTCCGCCGCCCGGGCCCAGTCGAGCACCAGCGAGCCGGGGGTGCCGGAGATGGTCGTGGGCAGGCCGATGCCGATCTTCATGTGCGGTCCTCCACAGCACGAGCCGGACCTCCGCCCGGCGTCGGCTGACATCTTTGCCCACGGGCGGGTCGCCCGCGTGGGCCAGGTCGGCACCTTCGGCAGAGCGCAGCCGGGAGCCGCCGGTTGCGGTGGGTCCCGGCATCGGGCCTTCGGCCACGTTGGCCCGCGGTCTGGGTCAGAGGACCGGCAGCCGGAGGTTGGGATCGGCCCCGACGTCGAGGGGCGTGGGGCCGTCGGCCCGCAGCCGCCACCAGGCCGCCGCCGCCACCATGGCGGCGTTGTCGGTGCACATCGAGCGGCTGGGCAGGAAGGCGTGGAGGCCGTCGGCGACGCAGGCGTCGAGCAGCCGCTCGCGCAGCTGGCTGTTGGCGGCGACGCCTCCGGCGAGGCAGAGCCCCTTGGCGCCGTGCTCGGCGGCAGCCCGGCGGGCCTTGGTCACGAGCACGTCGACCACGGCCTCCTGGAAGGAGGCGGCGACGTCGGGGGTGGCGGCGTCGGGATGTCGCCGGACGTGGTTGACCACCGCGGTCTTGAGGCCCGAGAAGGAGAAGTCGTAGCCCTCGTCGAGGATCGCTCGCGGGAAGGGGATCGCCTGGGGATCGCCCGTCATGGCGATGGCATCGATGGCGGGGCCACCGGGGTAGCCGAGCCCGAGGTAGCGGGCCACCTTGTCGAAGGCCTCGCCGGCGGCGTCGTCGATCGTCGACCCGAGCAGCCGGTAGCGGCCGTGGCCCTCCATCAGCACGAGCAGCGTGTGACCTCCCGACACCAGCAGCACGACCAGGGGCATCTCGAGGTCGGGCTCCTCGAGGAACGCCGCGTAGAGGTGGGCCTCGAGGTGGTTGACCGCCACGAAGGGGACGTCCCACACGAGGGCGAGCGCCTTGGCCGCGCTCACCCCCACCAGCAGCGCACCCACCAGGCCGGGCCCGACCGTGGCGCCCACGGCGTCGACGTGGTCGTCCTCGATGCCCGCCTCGACGAGGGCCTGGGCCACCACCGGCGTGAGCAGCTCGACGTGGGCCCGACTGGCGATCTCGGGCACCACGCCGCCGTAGCGGGCGTGCAGGTCGACCTGGCTCGACACGACCGACGACAGCACGTCGGAGGCGTCGGCGACCACGGCGGCGGCCGTCTCGTCACAGGAGGTCTCGATGCCGAGGATCTTCACGGAGGTGTGCTCCCAGTGGTCACGACCGCGGCCAGGCGGACAGGTCGACGGTGGTCCGGCCCGGGAGGTCGGCCTCGATGCGGTCCAGGCGGGCCGAGTAGTCGGGGCCGTCGACGTCGTGGGCCCACATCACCAGCGCGTCCTCACCGAGGTCGGCGTAGTAGTTCTTGCGCACCCCCGCCGGGGCGAAGCCGAACGACCGGTACATGGCGACGGCGGCGTCGTTGCCGGCGCGGACCTCCAGGGTGAGGGCCTCGCAGCCGACCTCGAGCGCCCGTCGGCACAGCACCAGCAGCATCCGGCTGCCAACGGCGCAGCGCCGCCACACGGGGTCGACGGAGATGGTGGTGACGTGCCCGTCGGGCCCCTGGAAGATCATCCCGGCAAAGCCGACCACCGATCCGCCGACCCGGGCGACGACGTAGAGGCGGCCGGTCTGGGCCGACAGCTCCCCCAGGAACAGCCCGAGCGACCACGACGGATGGCCTGCCTGGGCCTCGATGCGCAGCACCGAGCGGAGGTGGCGGCGCCGCATCGGCACGATCTCGACGTCGAGCGTCGCCGGATCGGGCGGCGCGGGCAGCCGGGTGAGGCTCACGGGGCCCGCCTCCGGGCTGCCGGACCGGGGGGCGCAGACCGCTGGGCGGCGATCATGCCGAGTCCCTCGTCGTCCAGTTCACCTCGGCGTCGGGCTTGCGCAGGTACAAGGGCTGCAGCTCCCACGGCTTCACGAACTGCTCGCGCAGCGCCTGGGCGTGGGCGAGCATCACGAGCGAGGTGGCCGACGGGTAGGCCAGCTCCTCGCCCACGATGTCCACCTTGGTCAGGCCCTCGAACACCTCGCGGTAGCGCAACGCCCCGTCACCAACGAGCAGCACCTCCTCGCCGGCGGCGAGCACCTCCGACGCCAGGTCGTCGGGCGAGCCGACGGTGTGGTCCGACACCCGCTGGAGGCCGCCGGGAACGGGTCGGTAGAAGGCGTAGAACAGCTCGCCCCGCCGAGCGTCGACAGCGGCGACGATCAGGCGGTTCGTGAACCGGACCGGGAAGGCGAGGAGGTCGAGGCTGACGACGCCGATCATCGGCACCCGCAGCGCGTAGGCCATGGCCTTGGCCGAAGCCACACCCACCCGCCGGCCGGTGAAGAGGCCGGGACCGATGTCGACCGCCACCACCGAGATGTCGGCGAGATCGACGCGAGCCTGCGCGCACACGGTCTCGATCGACGGGGTGAGCGTCTCCGCGTGGCGCTTCCCTCGCGCCGACTGCGCCGAGGCCAGCACGCCCTCGTGGCCACCGATGGCACAGCCGACCTGCACGGTCGCGGTGTCGATGCCGAGGATCAGCATCCGCCGGCCGCCCCCGCCGTCGGATCGGACAGGCCGTCGACGGAGCCGTCGGTGGTCCCCGGGTCGACGCCGTCGGAGGTCGGCAGCAGCCATGGCGCCAGCGCGGCCTGCAGGGCGCGCCGACGGGCCGCCCAGCGCGAGCCCGTCGTCGTCAGCTCGAAGGTGCGGTCGTCGTCGCCGTCGCCGAGGGTGATCTGGATCAGGAGGAAGTCGGCCGGCAGCGCCGGCACGATGGCGTCGCCCCACTCGATGACGGTGACGCCGCCCTCGTCCAGCAGCTCGGGCAGGCCGATGTCGAGCACCTCGGCCAGCTGCTCGATGCGGTAGACGTCGAGGTGGTGCAGCACGAGGCGCCCCTGGTGCTGGTTCGCCAACGTGAACGTGGGGCTGGTGATCCGCTCGGTCACCCCGAGGGCCGCACCGAAGCCCTGGGTGAACGCCGTCTTGCCGGCGCCGAGGTCGCCGGCCAGCAGCACGAGGTCGCCCGGCCGGGCGAGCTCGGCCAGCGCCCCCGCCAGCGCCCGGGTCTCGTCGACGGAGCGCGTCGCCGCTCGGATCATGCCGTGACCCCGTCGGCCGCGCCGGCCAGCAGCTCGTCACGGGTGCGTGACAGGGCGAGCTTGGCCCGCACCAGGTCGGCCCGCATCTGGGCGAGCGGCTCACCGCCGCCGCGCAGCGCGTAGGCCGGGTGCACCGTCGGGATGAGGACCGCGTCACCGAACCGGTACTCGCGCCCGCGCAGCTTGGTGATGCCGACCTTGGTGTCGAGCAGCAGCTGGGTCGAGAACTTGCCGAGGGTCACCACGACCTTGGGGTCGATCAGCTCGAGCTGGCGGTCCAGCCATGGCCGGCAGGCGGCGATCTCGTCGGGCTCGGGGTCCCGGTTGCCCGGCGGGCGGCACTTCACCACGTTGGCGATGTAGACGGCGTCACGGGTGAGGCCCAGCTCCTCGAGCAGCAGCTTGTCGAGCAGCTTGCCCGACCTCCCCACGAACGGCAGGCCCTGCTTGTCCTCCTCGGCGCCGGGGCCTTCGCCGATGAACAGGAGATCGGCCTCGGGGTCGCCCATCCCGAACACCACCTGCGTGCGACCGAGGCCCGCCAGCTTGCACGACGTGCAGCCGAGCGCCTCGTCACGGACCAGCTCCAAGGGTGTGGGCACGAGCGCCCAGGCTATCCCCTCGGCCTGCGCCGACATCCCGTGGCGCCGTCGTCGGCGGTCCTCACCCGAGGGCGAGCGCGAGCGCACGGGCCCCGCCGAGCGCGCCCTCGAGCCGGCCCGCGTCCCGGGCGTCACCGAGCACGTGCACCGCGGCACCCCGTCCGGAGAACGGCGCACCGGGGTCGACCGCGCGGTCGCAGCGGGCGGACACGACGACGTCCACGTCCAGCTCGGCTGTCGTCACGCCGCCGAACCCGTCGGGTCCGCGGAGGCGCGCACCGCCGGGCCGGAGCGCATCGAGGGACCAGCCCGCCCGGAGGTCGACGCCGAGCGAGCCCACGTCGTGCACCAACCGGAACCGACCGGGCGGGCCCAGCTCGGGCGCCAGCACCCCGGACCGATCGACCACGGTCACCGACCGGCCCCGCTCGGCCGCCAGCGCGGCGAACGACATGGCCGCCTTGCCGCCGTCGGTGAGGAGCACACGGTGACCGATCAGCCCGCCCGGACCATCGTCTGCCGCGAACCAGCCGGTCGCCGCCACCTCGCCCAGGTTCGTGGCCCGCACCACGGGGCCGTGGTCCGGGGCGACCGCGACCGACGACGCCTCGCCGGGTTGCGACCACCGGCCCCCCGTGGCCACCACGACGACCTGGGCCCCGACGTCCTCGACGAGCCGACCGTCGGCCGTCGTCGCCATCCGCACGTCGATCGACCTCACCGCCACCTGCCGCCGCAACCAGCCGAGCAGGCGGTCGAGCGTCTCGTCGGTGGCCGCGGCGGCCACCAGCGCGCCCCCGAGGACCGACGACTTCTCGGTCAAGGTGACGGTGTGGCCCCGATCGGCGAGGGCGGCAGCCGCCGCCATCCCGGCCGGACCACCGCCGACCACCAGGACCCGAGCCGGCCGCGACGCCGGCGGGAGCTGCTCCTCGTCGCCGTGGGCGGTCGCGGGGTTGACCACGCAGGCCACCGGCCGGTTCAAGAAGATGTTGCCGATGCACCGGTACTGGTAGATGCACGGGCGCACGTCGTCGACCCGTCCCGTTGCGAGCTTCACCGGCAGGTCGGGATCGGCGAGCAGCGCCCGACCCATGGCCACGAGGTCGGCCTGCCCGGCCGCGATGGCCGAGTCGGCGGCCGCCGGCTCGAGGCGACCGACGGCGATGACCGGCACGTCGACCGCCTGCTTCACGCGCGCCGCTGTGGGCAGGTTCCGGCCCGGGACCTGTGGCGTGTGGGCATCGGTGACGCCGACGGCGACGCCCGGATCGGCGTAGGCGCTGACGTGGAGCGCGTCGGCGCCGGCATCGACCGCGAGACGAGCCACGATCAGCGCGTCGTCGAGGGTCTCGCCTCCGTCGACGTGGCGCTCTTCGCCGTTGATCCGGACCCACACCGCCAACCGGTCACCCACCCGCGACCGCACGGCCCGGAGCACCTCGACGAGCAGCCGGGCCCGCTGCTCCACCGACCCACCCCAGTCGTCGTCGCGTCGGTTGCGCAGCGGGGAGAGGAAGCTGTCGATCAGGTAGCCGTGCCCGGCGTGGATCTCGACGCCGTCGAGGCCGGCCGCCGCGGCCCGCTCGGCGGCGTCGGCGAAGGCGGCGATCACGGCGACGATGTCGTCCTCGGTCGCGACGTGGAACCCGAAGCGGGCGGTCGGCGTGGTGAAGGGCTCGGTCATCGCCGCCAGCTCGGCCGGCGTCACCATGCCCGAGAGGTCGTCCGGGCGCAGGCGCGGCGGCTTCGACGGCACGAGCACGTCGCGGCCCTCGGCCACGTCGAGCAACGAGCTCGCGCCGTCGTGCACCAGCTGGGCGGCGAGCCGAGCCCCGTGGCGGTGCACCCGCTGGGCCAGCCCGGTGAGCCCCTCGACGAAGCGGTCGTTGCTCAGCGCGGTCTGGCACGAGGCGTAGGAGCCTTGCGGGTAGGTCACCGAGACGGACCCCATCACCAGCAGGCCGGCCCCGCCACGAGCTCGGGCCTCGAGGTAGTCGGCCTGCCGTTCGCCGACGGTGCCGTCGTCGTTCGCCAGCCGGTCGCCCATCGGCGACATGACGATGCGGTTCGCCACCGCCATCGGACCGATGCGGCCGGGTGCCAGCAGGTGGACGAAGCGCTCGTCGGGCACCGGCAGCTCCCCCACGGCGGTGAATCCTACGGCCCCGGCGTGTTCCTGCCCGCGTCCCGACCTCAGCGCACGGCGGACCGGACCGCCCGCTCGACCGCCACCAGCCCGAGGTGGCGCACCACGTCCACGTTGGCCTCGACGGCGCCCGTGGCCGCCGCCACGAAGGCGTCACCGTCGACCCGCGTGTGCGTGGGGACGAGCGCCCGCGCCAGCCCGTCGTGCGCGCCCTGCGCCACCACGAGGCAGCCCACCTTGTCGAGCACCGCGTTCGTGACCACCACGCCGATGGTCGTGTGCTCGCCGGGTGGCGGTTCGGGGGTGAAGGCGCTGGTGATGCCTCGCGCCACCGCCGCGGGGTCGACAGCCCGCTCGGGCGCGTCGCCACCCAGGTCGACGTCGCCGAAGGCGTTCACGGCGACCAGGGCCGACACCACCAGCCCCTCGTGCAGGACCGAGGCGCCGCCGAGGCCGCCGGGCCGGGCTCGATCGCGACCCCGCACCTTGCCCACGGTGGCGCCGGTGCCGGCTCCGACACCGCCGAGCAGCACCGGGCCCGACGTGGCCGCGTCGCAGGCGAGGCGGCCCTCGGCAGCACCGGGCCGGACGGCGGGATCGCCGACGAGCAGGTCGAACAGCGAGAGCCCGACCACGATGGGCACCGGGCCCGCCGTCGTCGGGAACCCGCGACCCTGCTCGGCGAGCCAGCCCATCACGCCGTCGGCCACGGCGAGCCCGAACGCCGAGCCGCCCGACAGCGCGACGGCGTCGATGTGGCGAACCAGCCGCTGGGGGTCGAGCAGCTCGAGCTCCCGGGTGGCGGGTGCCCCACCACGGACCTCCCCCGAGGCCACGGTCCCTTCGGGCAGCAGCACGACCGTGCACCCGGTGCGGGCCTCGGCGTCGGTCCAGTGCCCCACCCGGACCCCGGCCACGTCGGTCAGCGTCATCATCGACCTCCCTGCGCCGGACCGGACCGGCCCGATCCCGTCATCGACGCGGACCGTACTCGGCGGCCAGACCCGCGATGACCTCGTCGTAGCGGGGCGCCACCTCTTCCCACGAGTGCCGGGCCATGGCATCGCGCAGGCCGGCCACGCGGGCTCGAGCCGCCGGGAGGTCGGCGAGCACCTCGGCGAGGTGCGCCTTGGGCCTGCGCCGGTACAGCACCGCCTCGTGCCACGCGGGCGGGACGACCTCCGGATAGCTGAGCCGGGCGGGCAGCACCGGGATGCACCCCGCAGCCATCGCCTCGACGACGGCCACACCGAAGAACTCGTGGCGCGCCGTCGACACCACCACGTCGCTGCGCAGCAGCAGGTCGTGGTACCCGTCGGTCGGCAGGAACCCGACGTGGACGATCCGGGACCCGAGCGCGTCGATCGCCTCGGTGAACTCCCGGGGGTCGGCGCGTCGGTTCTCACCGGCGAGCGCGACGCGGAACTCGGCTCCCTCGTCGGCCAGCCGTCGGAGGATGCGCAAGAAGGACGCCGGATCCTTGTCGTGGTCCCAGCGCTGGTTCCACACGATCAGCGGTGGGGCCCGGCCCGCAGGCGGTGCCGTCGACCGCCGCGCGGCGCCGAGGAGGCCGACCAGCTCACAACCGACCGGGAGCACCGAGCACCGCGCCAGCACCCGATCGACGAGATCACGGTGGGTGTGGTCGGGCGCCCCGTCGAGGAACTGCGGCAGCGCGCCGGCCAGCTCGTCGAGGTGGTGTCGGGAGTTCACGAGCACGGCGTCGGCCACCACCATCGAGCGCCAGTTGGCGAGCACCGACTCGGCGTCGGCCTCCGCCCGGGGCGCGCTGGACCGCCGCCGGCGCGCCGCAGCGGGGGCCTCGCCGGACGGCCGCACCAGCTGGCTCTCGTGCAGGTACAGCGCGACCGCCGGGGCGCCGAGGAACCGACGGGACACGCCGAGGAAGGCGGCGAGATCGACGAGGTCGGTCCCCAGCACCACGTCGGGGGGGCCGTGCTCGTCGACCACGGCGCGGGCCGCCTCGGCGAGGGTCACGGAGGCGCCGCGCAGCCGCCAGCGCCAATACCGATCCTCGTGGGTCACCAGGTGGACCTCGTGACGGCTGTGGCGGGCCCACCCCTCGGCCCAGGCCCGGTGGCTCCCGCCGTGCCACGGGTTCACGAGCAGCACCGAGCAGCGGTCAGCCGCCAACGTCGCCCTCCGCCCGGACGAGCCGAACCGAGCGGGATGACCGGGTCGGGCCGCTCACCGATAGACGCGGGGCACCCGCGGGCCGATGCCGCACACGATCTCGTAGGCGATCGTGCCCAACGGGAGGGCCCAGTCCTCGGCCGTGATGCGCTCGCCGCCCTGCTCACCGAGCAGCACCACCTCGTCGCCGGGACGGACGTCGTCGTCTCCCACGTCGACCATCAGCTGGTCCATGGTGACGACGCCGACGATCGGGCGGCGTCGGCCGCCCACCAGCACGACACCACCGACGGACGACAGGCGCCGCGGCACCCCGTCGGCGTAGCCGATCGGGACGGTGGCGACGTTGGTGTCCCGAGAGAACTCGTGACGGAGCCCGTACGAGATCCCCTCGCCGACCCGGACCCGCTTCACCATCGACACCTCGGCCCGCAGGCTGAGGGCCGGCCGCAGGTCGAGGCGGTCGGCCAAGGCCGGCGAGGGCGCGATGCCGTACACGGCGATGCCGCACCGCACCAGGTCGAAGCGGCTGCGGGGGTGCTCGATGGCCGCCGCCGAGTTGGCCGCGTGCAGCCGACGCGGGCGCAGGCCGGCAGCCTCGAGGGCGGCCGCCACGGCCTCGAAGCGGTCGAGCTGCTCGTCGGTGAAGGGGTGGCCCGGCTCGTCGGCGACGGCGCAGTGCGTCCACAGCGCATCGAGCTCGAGGCCGGGTTGGGCGGCGATCGCCTTGGCGAGCGCCGGGACATCGTCGGGCGAGGCGCCCACCCGGTTCATGCCGGTGTTCACCTTGAGGTGCACGGGCGCCACCGCGTCCTGGGCGACCGCAGCGTCGGCGGCCCGTTCGATCCCCTCTGGCGTGTACAGCGTCAGCTGCAGGTCGTAGTGCACGGCGATCTCGATGTCGTCGAGGCGAGGCTCGGACAGCAGCAGGATCGGCGCGTCGATGCCCGCCTTGCGCAGGACGGCCCCCTCCTCGACCAGGGCCACGGCCAGGGAGGAGGCCCCGGCTCCCAGCGCCGCCTCGGCGACCGCGATGGCGCCATGGCCGTAGCCGTCGGCCTTGACGACGGCGCACACGTCCGCGGGCGCGACGAGCTCTCGCAGCCGCGCGACGTTGTGCCGGATCGCCCCGAGGTCGACGTCGGCCCGCGCCGCTCGCATGCGGGTGCTACTGCTCCGACAGCAGGGCCCGGACGATGTCGCCGCGCGCGACGATGCCGACGAGGCTTCCGTCGTCGTCGACGACCGGCAGGCGGGACACGTCCTTGTGGTGCAGCAAGGTGGCGGCGTCCTCGAGGGTCGCGTCGGGACCGATGGTGGTCAGGTGCTTGGCCTGCATCACCTCACCCACCGACGCACCGAGCGCCTTGGAGATCTCGTCGTCGAAGTCGCGATCGCTCGACGGCAGCTCGACGTTGACGCCGAGGAAGTTCACGACCGTCGGGAAGTGCACCCGCGTCTCACGGACGATGAGGTCGCTGGTCGACAGCATCCCGACGACCGCCCCGGTGTCGTCGACGACCGGTCCGGCATCGACGCCGCGATCGACGAGGGCTTGCATCGCATCGTCGACCCGCTGGTCGGGTGTGAAGCTCAACACGTCGGTGGTCATGACATCGCGGACCGGCGTGGTGCGGGGCATGGCGGGCTCCTGGTCGATCGGGACGGCCGGCGACGCTCAGCCGGCGTCGAGCGAGGGCTCGAGGCCGTCGAGGACGGCAGGCACCAGCTCGGGCAGGTCGGTGGCGACGAGGCCGTGGGACCAGCCTAGGGCGCCGGCCCGACCGTGCAGGAACGCCCCGGCGGCCGCCGCCCGCAACGGAGAGAGCCCCAGGGCGAGCAGGGCGCCGATCATGCCCGCCAGCACGTCG
This sequence comes from Acidimicrobiales bacterium, assembly GCA_041394145.1. Taxonomy (GTDB): domain Bacteria; phylum Actinomycetota; class Acidimicrobiia; order Acidimicrobiales; family Acidimicrobilacustridaceae; genus JAWKIW01. The sequence goes on along the minus strand of JAWKIW010000021.1, from coordinate 40,006 downwards.
CCGGTGCCCAGCGTGGCCAGGCGGGCGTCGCCGGTGTTCGACAGCAGGACGTCGCCTCCGGGGCCGGCGACGGTGGTGAGCGAGCCCTTCAGCAGGACGACGCACCCGAGGCGGCCGGCGAGGTCACGAGCAGCGGCGATCCGGTCGGGACCCGGGGGTGCACCGGCCAAGCGGGCGAACTCGCCGTCGTGGGGGGTCACGACGGTCGTCGGTCCGCACACCGACGCCGCCTCCGTGCCGAGCAGCGTGAGGGCATCGGCGTCGACGACCGTGGGCACGGGCGACGACGAGACCAGGCGGCGCACCTCGGTCCGGTGGGCGTCATCGAGGCCGAGGCCGTTCCCCACGCCGATGGCCCGGAAGCGACCAGCCTCACCGAGCACGGCCTCGGCCCAGCCCGTCGCCGGCAGATCGGTGCCGACCACCTCGGTCGGCTTCAGCAGCGACGGCGTCGCCCCCGGCGAGCTCCATCGCACGTAGCCGGCACCGGTGCGCACCGCGGCCGTGGTGGCCAGGACGGCGGCGCCCTCGAGTCCGGGGCTGCCGCCCACGACCCACAGCGCCGTCTTCCACTTGTGGGTCTCCGCGGGACGTGACGGCAGCCAGGCCGCGACGTCGGCCGCCGTCACCAGGTGGGTGCGGGCCGGACCCTGTCCCGGGATCACCGACGCATCGAGCCCGATGTCGGCGACCTCGACTCGACCGGCGCGGGCGGCGCCGGGCTCGAGCAGCAGACCCGGCTTCAACGCCGCGAAGGTGACCGTCCGCTCGGCGGAGAGCACCCGCTCGGCGCACGCACCCGTGAGACCATCGACCCCCGACGGGATGTCGCAGGCGAGCACGGGCGTGCCGGGCTCGGGGCGGGCGGCGCGGTAGCTGCCACGGAACCCGGTGCCGAAGGCGGCATCGATCACGAGGTCGCACGGTGGGAGCGGATCGGGAGCGTCGGCGACGTCGAAGACCTCCACCCGGACCCCACGGGACCGCAGGCGACGGGCCGCCTCGCGACCGTCGTTGCCGTTGTTGCCCTTGCCGGCCACCACCACGACCCGCCGCCCGTAGCCACCACCGAGCAGGTCGAGCGCGGCCCGCGCCACGGCCGCCCCGGCTCGGCCGATCAGGACCTCCACCGGCTCGGGCGCGGCACGGTCGACCTCGCCCATCTCGGCCGGGGTGACGACGGGGATCACGGCGACAGCGTGCCACGCCCGGAGACGACGGGCGGCTCCGCCGCGCCGACGGCGCGGAAGGCGACCGCGACCGCGAGCGCGAGGACATCGGTGTGGGTGAGCGTCAGCACCCAGCGCACGATGCCGCGGTCGTGCGCCAGCTGCGCCGCCGCGCCGTGCAGCGCCAACGCCGGTGCGCCCGACTCCGCCCGCACCACCTCGATGTCACGAAGCGGGCACGACCAGAGCCCGACGCCCATGGCCTTCAGCGCCGCTTCCTTGGCAGCGAACCGCGCTGCGTAGCGCTCGCTCGGATCGGCTCGTCGATCGGCGTAGGCCCGTTCGGCGTCGCTGAAGACCCGTGCGGTGAAGCCGGGCGACCGATCGAGGACGGCGGCCATCCGACCCACGTCGACGGCGTCGACCCCGATGCCGACCACGGCGGCCACCCCGTCGAGGGCGGCCGACACCGCCCCTCCGAGGGCGGCACGCGCCTCGCCGACCGGGTCGCTCACCGCGAGATCACGACCGCCAGTGCTCGGCGAGGTCGTAGATCGGCGCGGTCATGAGCTCGACGATGGGGATGGTGACCAGCACGTCGTCGCGGAAGGTCGGCTCGGTCTCGGTGACCTGGTCCTTGAGGGCCTGGTAGCGGTCGCGGTAGCCCTGCAGCACCGTTCGCAGCGCCGGCAGCGAGAGGTCGTCGCGCAGCGTCACGTGCAGCAGCGTCAACCCCGTGGGCTGGCTGTCCTTCACCTCCGGGACGAGCAGGACCGTGCGGCCGTCGCTGCGACCCTTGGCGAGCACGACCTGCCGCTCGCTGGCCACCCGGTGCTTCGTGCCTCGCAGCACCGGGTTGTCCTCGGTGCGGCTGCGCAGCTCCCGGCCGATGCCGCCGCGGTCGACCACGACGGCGGTCGGTGCATCGTCGTCGCCGTCGAGCCGGCCCTCGATCCGGTACCTCGTGTAGCCGAGCACCTCGCCGACGAGGGGGTCGAGCACGGCGAGGGTGCGCAGCGACCCGTACGAGAGGCGATCGCGGGCTGCTCCGGCCGCGAGGACCTCCTGCACGAGGGCGGCCTGCAGCAGCGTCTCGTCCGACCGGGAGATCCCCACCGTCACCGTCTTGGCCTGGTGCTTGATGGCGTCGACGGGCCGGGTCAGCTCCTCGATGGCCCGCGTGAGGGCGGCGGTGAGGTCCTCCACCACCACGCTGGGGGTGCCGACGCGCCCGTACTCCACCTGGTAGGTCTCGAGCGGGGTGATGCCCAGGGCGTAGCGCAGCAGCGAGGCGAGGCGAACGGCCGACGACGCCTCCAGGTGACCGTCGTAGTCGCCGGCGCGCAGGCCGTCGAAGAACCGGCCGGCGATGGGCGTGAGGTCCGTGTGCAGCCGGGCGAGCACGTCGTCGACGGCACCCGGCCCGGTGGCGTCGTGGCCGCCCGACACCACCGATTCGATGGCGGCACGGGCTTCGCGCAGCGGCCGGGCCTGCGCGTCGATGGCGAGGGCTGCCTCGTAGCCGAAGAGGTGCCCGGCCATGGCGGAGAGCACGAAGGCCAGCGACGGGTGGGTGGCTGGGACGAACACGACCTGCAGGGCGGCGGAGAACCGCTCCTCGCCCTCCGAGGCGACGACGATCGGCGCCGCCTTGTGGGCCCGGTAGATGGCGACCTCCTTGGCGACGTCGTCGGCGGTGGATCCGGACAGGCCGGCGGCGCAGACCAGGATGAGGGGCTCCGAGGACAGGTCGATGTGCTTCTTGTCCTCGGTGGCGTCGCAGGCGATCGACTTGTAGCAGAGCTCGCTGAGCTTGATCCGCACCTCGTTGGCGGCGATCCGGTTGAGCCCGTTGCCCACGATCGCCCAGTACCGCCGGCTCGGGGCGAAGCGCGCCGCAGCCTGGGCCAGAGCGGGACGGCAGCCGATCGTGCGCTCCATGGCATCGGGCAGGTCCCGCAGCGCGGCGAGCACCTCGGAGCGGTCCACCACCCCGCCGGCGCCGATCTCGTCGGCCATGGCGTAGGCGAGCAGGAACCCGGCCGCGATCTGGGAGTAGAAGGCCTTGGTCGAGGCCACACTCATCTCCACGTCGCGTCCGTCGGACGTGTACAGGACGCCGTCGGCCTTGTCGGTCAGATCGCTGTTGCGCCGGTTGACGATGGCGATGACCGACGCGCCGCGGCTGCGCACGAGGTCGACGGTGCGGTTGGTGTCGGTCGTGGTGCCCGACTGGCTGACCGCCACGACAACGGTGTCGGACATGTCGCGGTCGAGCGCGAAGCCGGACAGCTCGGTGGCCAGCACGGCCGAGACCTGGACGCCAGTGCCGGCCACGGCGAGCCCGAGGGCAGCCGCCAGGCTCTGGCTCGCCACCGCCGCCGTCCCCTGGCCGATGGAGATCACCCGGGTGATCCGTCCCGAGCGCAGGCCGTCGCGCACCGAGGGCGGGAGGGCATCGTCGCCGAGGCGCACCACGAGCTGGTCGTCGACCTCGACGAGCTTGCCTCGAAGCGTCTTTCGGAACGACGACGGGGACTCCGAGATCTCCTTGAGGAGGTAGTGCGGGTACTCGCCGCGGTCGATGTCGCGGGTGGTGATCTGCGCCGACGACAGCTCGTCGGCGGTCACGGGCAGCGGTGTGCCGTCGTAGGACCACCGCTCGATGCCGTCGGTGCTGCCGGCACGGTCACCGTGGAGCCGGATGACCTGGCCACGGGTGGCCGTGGCGTTCGCCGGATCGGCCGGCGTCTCGCCGTCCATGCGCAGGTAGCGGTCGGTCTCCTCGACGACGCCGTAGGGCTCGCTGGCCACCACGTACTGGTCCTCGGCGACCCCGACGTACAGCGCTTGGCCGCTGCCCCGCAGGGCGAGCAGGAGATCACCGGGATCGGCGGCGACCGACGCGGCGATGGCAACGGACCCCTCGAGCCGGTTCACCGTCGCCCGAAAGGCCTCGTCCACGTCGGCACCACCCGCCATGCCCCGGGAGGTGAGGGTGGGGATCACCTTGGCGTCGGTGGTGATCTCGGGCGCGATGTCGAGCCCGTCGGTCGCCTTCAGGTCGGCGAAGTTGTCGACGTCGCCGTTGAGGACGGCGGTGACATAGGCGCCGTCGGTGCGCGACCGCTCGTCGGAGTTGAGGGGGTGGGCGTTGGGCTGGGAGATGATGCCGACGCTCGCCCACCGCGTGTGACCGAGCACGAGCAGCTCGGCGGTGTCGGCCGCCAGCGCCTGGTGCAGCAGGCCATCCGCGCGGATCGAGTCGCGCAGCGCCGCCGTGTTGTCGCCGAGCTCGCCGATCTCAGCGGCCGCCTTGTACACGAAGCCGAGGTGGCCCTCGGGGGTGCGCACGGCGTCGCTGGTGAACAAGGGGTCGGCGGCTCGAGCGGCCAGCTCGGCCTCCAGGACGGGTGAGCTCAGGTCGAGCCCGTGACCCCGCACGAGCAGGTGCACGCCGGCCGAGTCACGACCGCGCACCTCGAGCCGGTCGATCGCCGAGAGGGCCTGCTGCACCGAGAGGAACCCCTCGATCGCGGCCGGTCCGGCGTCGGGGCCGGCGAGATCGTCCACCGCCCGGGCCGTGCGCACTCGGTCGCGCTCGATCGCCCACACGCCGTCCTTGAGCGCCACCAGCGTGGCGTTGACGGACTCCTGGTCCGACGGCGAGAAGCCGTCGACCCCGGCGTCGAGGCGCGCCTCGAGCCGATCGATGCCGGCGACCAGCACCCCGGCGAGGCGATCGACCTCGTCCAGCAGTGCCCGGTCGCCCACCAGGGCCCGAACCCCCGGGACACCGCGCAGCAGCCGGTCGGTGTCGCCCACGGCGACGGCGATCCCCTCGAGCTCGGTCGCCAGGTCGGTCGCGCTGGTGGAGCCGGGATCGGCGAGCGCGCCCAGCCGCGCGACCGCGGTCTGGACGGGACCGAGCACCGTGGCCGAGGTGGGCACGGGCCGCCGGCTCCGGCGCCGAACGATGGCGATGATCCCGCACATGCGCTACCTGCCTGCGTCGTCGCTCCGGTCGGCGGGACGGCCGGGCCGGGGATCGATTCGGGTGGGGAAGCGCGTGAGTCTAGGGCACGCCCCGCGGGAACCGACCCCTCCCGCACGGCCGCCCGGCGACGGCAGGGCTGATCCCCGCCGGATGCGATCACCCCGAGCCGGCGGCGGCCTCGACGGCCCGCGCGAGACGGTCCGCCGCGGCCTCGGCCAGCCCGAGGTCGGCGGCCTCGACCATCACCCGGACCAACGGCTCGGTCCCGCTCGGGCGGACCAGCACCCGGCCCTGGGAGCCGAGCACCAGCTCCTCGGCGGCGATGGCACCGGCGATGTGGGACGCGATGTCAGGATCCCGATGGGCGACGCGGACGTTGCGCAGGACCTGGGGCAGGCGGACCATCGCCGAGTCGGCGAGGTCGGACAGGTGCCGCCCGGTGCGGGCGAGCAGGTCGAGCACCTGGACGGCCGAGAGGAGGCCGTCACCCGTGGTGGCGAGGTCCCGGAAGATGAGGTGACCCGACTGCTCGCCGCCGAGTCCGTAGCCGCCCGCCTCGATCGCCTCCAGCACGTAGCGGTCGCCGACCTTGGTGTCGAGCACCCGGATGGCGTGGTCGGCCATGCCGAGGCGGAAGCCGAGGTTCGACATGACGGTCACGACCACGGTGTCGTGTGGGAGCAGCCCGCGGTCGCGTCGGTCGATGGCGAGCATGGCGAGGAGCTGATCGCCGTCGATCAACCGCCCCTGCTCGTCGACGGCCAGGACGCGGTCGGCGTCCCCGTCGAAGGCGAGCCCGAGGTGGGCTCGCTGTCGCACCACCCTCGCCTGGAGGTCGGTCATGTCGGTGGAACCACATCCCTCGTTGATGTTGCGGCCGTCGGGGGCGTGGTGGATGGCTGTCACCCGCGCCCCGAGCCGCTCCAGGACGTCGGGCGCCACGACCGACGCGGCGCCGTTCGCGCAGTCGACCACCACCTCGAGCCCGTCGAGGCGGCGACCGTCGATCGATCCCATCACGGCCTGCTCGTAGCGCTCGACCCGACCGTGGTCGACGAGAGCCTCGACCGCGGCCGCCGGCTCGTCGGCTCCCGCCGATCCGAGCGCGTCGTCGGCGTGGCGCAGCGCAGCGAGCTCGGCCGAGAGCCGCTGCTCCACGGTGTCGGCCAGCTTCAGGCCCCCCGGGGCGAAGAGCTTGATGCCGTTGTCGTGGAACGGGTTGTGCGAGGCCGAGATCATCGCGCCGGGAACGGCCTCGGAGGCGGAGAGGCACGCCACGGCGGGCGTCGGCACCACACCGAGGTGCTCCACGGTGCAACCTTCGGCCTCGAAGGCGGCGGCCAGGAGCGCCTCGATCCGGGGGCCTGACTCCCGTGGGTCGCGGCCGATGACGACGTGATCGCCCCCGAGCACCCGGGCGGCGGCGCGACCGAGCGCGTGGACGAAGGCGGGCGTGAAGGCCTCGGCCGGCCCCCGAACCCCATCGGTCCCGAACGACAGCGTCATGGCGGGCCGAACCGTACCCGACCTCCTCCGCCGGGTCAGCCCCCGGGTCTGACCGACCCACCGTCCCGCTCCTCGATCGGGCGACCAGGAGCGTCGACCTGTCCCCGCCTGGACGCGTCGCCCGCAGTCGTCAGCGCTTGGAGTACTGCGGCGCCTTGCGGGCCTTCTTGAGGCCGCGGCTCTTCGACTCCTTCGCGGGCGTCGCGGTGAGGAAGCCGGCCTTCTTGAGGTCGGGTCGCATCTCGACGTCGAGCTCGGCGAGCGCCCGGGCGATGCCGTGGCGCAGTGCGCCGGCCTGGCCGGTGAAGCCGCCGCCGTCGATGGTGGCGTCGACGTCGTAGACCTCGGCGGTGTTGGTGACCCGCAGCGGCTCGGTGATGATCATCTGCTGGGTCTCCGACGGGAAGTACTCGGCGACCGGCCGCTTGTTCACGAGGATCTGGCCGCTGCCGGGGCGGATGCGCACGCGGGCGACGGCCCGCTTGCGACGACCGGTGGCCTGGATGAGTGGCTTCGACATGGCTCGTCCCTGGTGAGGTGAGGTCAACCGGCCTTGGCGCCGGCCACCTCGAGGGGCTTGGGCTGCTGGGCGGCGTGCGGGTGGGTCGGCCCGGCGTAGACCTTCAGCTTGCGCAGCTGGGCCCGGCCGAGGCGGGTCTTGGGGAGCATCCCGCGCACGGTCCGGCGCACGGCCTCTTCGGGTCGCTGGGCCAGCAGGTCGGCGTAGGTGCGGGAGCGGAGGCCGCCCGGGTAGCCGGAGTGGCGGTACACGATCTTCTTGTCGGCCTTGCCCGACGAGAGCACGACCTTGTCGGCGTTCACGATGATCACGTGGTCGCCGGTGTCGAGATGGGGGGCGAAGGTGGGCTTGTGCTTGCCTCGCAGGCGGCGGGCCACCTCGGTCGCCAAGCGGCCGAGGATCATGCCCTCGGCGTCGACGACGTACCACTCGCGCTCGATCTCGCTGGCTCTCGGGGAGTACGTACCCACGCTCACACCTTCGGACTCGAGCACCGTCGTGCTCGTCGGCTGGGGTGCCCACGCGACCGGACCGGCCGCTGGGGCGACTGACAACGATACGGGTGGCGTCCCCCCGGCGGCAACTCGGGTCGCTCAGCCGGCGGGACGGCACCAGGACCGGGTGGGTGCTCCGCCCACACCCTCAGTACCCCACGTCCCACAGGCACAGTCCGTGGGGCGGCGCGACGCCGCCGGCCGCGGCCCGGCTGCGGGCGCGCAGGATGCCGGTCATCTCCCCCGCCGTGCGCCGGCCCGACCCGATGTCCACCAGGGTGCCCGTGACCGAGCGCACCATCTGGTGGCAGAAGGCGGTGGCGGTGATCCACAAGCGCAGCACGCCGTCGCCCTCGTCCTCCCACCTGGCATCGAGCACGCGGCGCACCAGCGACGGCGGCTCCTGCCCGTCGGCGGCCCGGGGGCGCCGACAGAACGACGAGAAGTCGTGCTCGCCGATCAGCGGGTCGCAGGCCAGGGTCATCACCCGCAGGTCGAGCGGCTGGGGCACGTGCCAGGCGGTGGCGGCGAGGAAGGGGTCGGGAACCGGGCGGTTGACGATGGTGTACCGGTACCGCCGCCAGCGCGCCGAGAAGCGGGCGTCGAAGCCCTCGTCGGCCCACTCGGCCGCCCGCACGACCAACGCCGGACCGCACAGCTTGTTGATGGCTCGTTGCACGAGCTCCAGCTCGGTGCCCGTCGGCAGGTCGAGCGACACGACCTGGCCCCAGGCGTGCACGCCGGCATCGGTGCGGCCGGCGCCGGTGAGCTCCACCACCGTTCCGGTGACGCGCTCGATCGTGCGGGACAGCGTGCCCGCCACGGTGGCGACGCCCGGGTTGTCGGCGAAGCCGTGGAACCCGCGACCGTCGTAGGCGACGGTCAGCCGCACCCGGGCCACGGCATCGAGCGCCGTGGCGCGGTCAGACGAGCTCGACCCGGGCCATCGGCGCGTTGTCGCCGTGGCGCGGCCCGAGCTTCAGGATCCGCAGATAGCCACCGGGACGGTCGGCGTAGCGCGGCCCGATCTCGTCGAACAGCTTCGAGGCCATCTCCTTGTCGCGCAGGAAGGCGACCACCTGGCGGTGGTTGTGCACCCCGCCCTTCTTGGCCTTGGTGATGATCTTCTCGGCGACCGGGCGCATGGCCTTGGCCTTGGCCTCGGTGGTGACGATGGCCTCAGCCGCGATGAGGGAGGCGACCAGGTTGGCCATCATGGCCTTCTGGTGCGCGGCGTCGCCGCCGAGGCGGCGGCCCTTCTTGGGGGTGGCGGGCATGACGGCAACCTCTCCTGGACAGCCGGGTCAGTCCCGGGTGCGCAGCTTCAGGCCGCGCTCGTCGAGCTTCTGGATCACCTCGTCGAGGGACTTCTGACCGAAGTTGGTGATGGCGAGCAGGTCGTCCTCGGTCTTCTCGAGCAGCTCCCCGATGGAGTTGACCTGCGCCCGCTTGAGGCAGTTGCGGGGACGCTCGGAGAGGTCGAGATCCTCGATGGGCAGCTCGAGATCGGGCGAGCCGCCACCGACGGTGCCCATCTCGCCCAGCTCGAGGCCCTGGGGCTCGTCGCTCATCTCCTCGACGAGCTGCACCAGCGACCGCAGCGTGGCACCGGCCGAGGCGAGGGATTCGCGTGGCGAGATCGAGCCGTCGGTCTCGATGTCGAGCACGAGGCGGTCGAACTCCGTCGACTGCTCGACCCGAGTCGGCTCGACCGAGAACGTGACCCGGCGCACCGGCGAGACGATCGAGTCCACCGGGATCACGCCGATGGTCGACGACGCCTTGTTGCGGTCTGCCGACACGTAGCCCCGGCCCCGCTCGACGGTGATGTCGAGGGCGAGCCGCCCCTTCTCGTTGAGGGTGGCGACGTGAAGATCGGCGTTGAGGATCTCGACATCGGCGTTGGTCTGGATGTCGGCGGCGGTGACGTCGGCCGGGCCTCGGACGTCGAGGCGCAGCGTCACGGGCTCATCGGAGTAGCACCGCAGCACCAGGTCCTTCAGGTTCAGGATCACATCGGTGACGTCCTCGGTGACGCCGGCGATGGTGTCGAACTCGTGGAGCGCGTCGTCGAAGCGGACCTGGGTGACGGCGGCACCGGGGATGGACGACAGGAGCGTGCGGCGAAGCGAGTTGCCGAGCGTGTGGCCGAACCCGGGCTCGAGGGGGGTGATGGCGAACAGCTGTCGGCTGCCCTCCTCTTCGCTCACGGCTTCGACGGTGGGGCGCTGAATGACCAGCATGGGCGTGTTACCTCGGAGAAGCTCGGGCGGATCTGAAGACGGTGACGGGCGGACGAGGCGGCCGACCGGCCCCGAACGGGGCCGTCGGCGCCGAGGAGACGGGGACTACTTCGAGTAGAGCTCGACGATGAGCTGCTCGCGCACGGGCACGTCGATGTGCTCGCGCAGCGGGAGCTCCCGGACGGTGACGGCGTAGCCGTCGTCGCCGGTCTCGAGCCACGGCGGCGGGGTTCGGTCGAGCACGTCGCGGTTCCACTGGATGACGATCATCTGGCGGGCCTTGTCGCGGATGGTGACGACGTCGCCCTTGCGGACGCGATAGCTCGGCACGTCGACGCGCTTGCCGTTGACCGAGATGTGACCGTGGCCCACGAACTGACGGGCCTGTGGGCGGGTGGCTGCCCACCCGGCTCGGTACACCACGTTGTCCAGCCGCTGCTCGAGGAACCGGAGCATGTTCTCGCCGGTGACGCCGGGTCGGCGGGCGGCTTCCTCGTAGAGGTTGCGGAACTGCTTCTCGGACAGGCCGTAGGTGAATCGGGCCTTCTGCTTCTCCTGCATCTGCAGCAGGTACTCCGAGACGTTGCCCCGGCGCCGGGTGCGACCGTGCTCACCAGGCGGGTACGGGCGCTTCTCGAGGGCGATCGACTCTCCCTTGGTGCCCCAGATGTTGGTGCCGAGACGACGGGAGACGCGGGCCTTGGGTCCGGTGTAGCGCGCCATCTCACACCCTCCGACGCTTGGGCGGGCGGCACCCGTTGTGCGGCACCGGGGTGACGTCCTTGATGCCGGTGACCTCGATCCCGACGTTCTGGATCGAGCGGATCGCCGTCTCGCGACCCGAGCCCGGCCCCTTGACCACGACGTCGACCTTGCGCACGCCGTGCTCCATGGCCCGGCGGGCAGCCTGTTCGGCGGCCATCTGGGCCGCGAACGGCGTGGACTTGCGGGACCCCTTGAAGCCGACGTTTCCGGCCGAGGCCCACGACAGGGTGTTGCCCTGCAGATCGGTGATGGTCACGATCGTGTTGTTGAACGACGACTTGATGTGCACCACACCGTGGGTGACGTTCTTGCGTTCCTTCTTGCGGGGTCGGCGACCGCCGCTGCTGGGCTTGGCCATCCCTACTTCCTCCCGACCTTCTTCTTGCCGGCCACGGTCTTCTTCGGACCCTTGCGGGTGCGGGCGTTGGTGTGGGTCCGCTGGCCACGCACGGGCAGCCCACGGCGGTGACGAAGGCCCTGGTAGCAGCCGATCTCCATCTTCCGCTTGATGTCCTGGGACACCTCGCGGCGCAGGTCGCCCTCGACCTTGACGTTGTTGTCGATGTAGGCCCGGATCCGGCTGACCTCCTCGTCGGTCAGGTCACGGACGCGGGTGTCCTTGTCGATGCCGACACCGTCGCAGATCTGGTTCGCGGTGGTGCGGCCGATGCCGAAGATGTAGGTGAGCGAGATCTCCAGCCGCTTCTCGCGGGGGATGTCGACACCGGCGATGCGTGCCATGGCCTACCCCTGCCGCTGCTTGTGACGCGGGTTCTCGCAGATGACCATCACGCGCCCGTGGCGGCGGATCACCTTGCACTTCTCACAGATCTTCTTCACGCTGGGACGGACTTTCATCTCCCTCTTCCTCTGCGGTCGGGATCACCGGGGCGAACTCCCCCGGCGGGTCCGGAGCTCGGTCGTGCCGGCCCGGACTCTCGGTTCGACGTCGGTTACTTGTACCGGTAGGTGATGCGCCCTCGGCTCAGGTCGTAGGGCGTGAGCTCCACCTGCACGCGATCGCCCGGCAGGATCCGGATGTAGTGCATCCGCATCTTCCCGGAGATGTGGGCCAGCACCTTGTGGCCGTTCTCGAGCTCGACCCGGAACATCGCGTTCGGGAGCGGCTCGATGACCGTGCCCTCCAGCACGATCGCGTCTTCCTTGGGCTTGGGCAGCGTGGTCCTCCTGCTCGTGACCGGTGGTCGCCGGCACCGTCGGCGCGCGGAGGCGCGACCGGGCGCAAGGCAGAAGGTGAGCCTACCGGGCCCCGTGCCGCGATCCAAACCGGGGCTCGACCCCGCGAACGACCTGGTCAGAGGGCCGCGATGTCCGGAGCAGCCGCGCCGCCCACCGCCGTCACCGACGCGTCGTCGACCTCCGCGTCGTCGGCGACGTGATCCCCGTTGTCGACGGTCGGGGCCCGATTGGCGAAGGCGTCGTCGTGGTCCCGGGCCCGGAGGGCCGGATCGGGGCGACCACCACCGCGGACCACGTAGTCGGCGGCATGGGCGGCGCGCACCGCGCCGGACGCGTCGACCATCCACTCGGGCGCCATCCGACGGGGCACGGTGACGACGCCCGGCTCGTCGTAGGTGCCGACGAGGCGGTCCCACACCGGTGTGGTCACCCCGAAGTTGCGCATCGGGCTGCCGAAGTGGTGGTGCAGGTGGCTCCGACGCATCCACCGGCCGTACTCCGTGGCGGGTGGATGGGTGTGGGTGCGGCGGTGGAGCACCTCATAGGCGAAGTACATGGCGATGAGGCCGGAGGTGAAGGCAACGCCGCGTCGTCGACCGGTCACCCGCCACGACACGGGGAGCACGCCGGCGGTGGTGACCGCCGCCGACAGCAGCTTCTTCGACGTCGGCGTGAAGTACGTGACGTCGGCGTGGTGCTTGAGGTGCTCACGGGAGGCAAGGCCCTTGCCCCGCAGCTCGTGCATGGCGAACCGGTGGAGCGCGTACTCCAGCGCCGTCCACCCGACCGCTCCCGCCGATGCGCTCGCTGCGACCTCGCCGACCGCCCCCAGCCGGCCCCGACGAACCGTTCGGTTCACGTCCCGCATGCTCACATCCTTGCCGCCACGGCCCCGCCTGTCACGCCGGACGGGCCGGCGTCGATCTGGGCTGGGCCCACGGGGATCGCGTCGTCGTCGGAGGCCGGCGAGGCACGGGCCGCCACGTCCGGACCGCCTCGGCCCGATGACCGGCGGACGGTCAGGCGACGTCGGCCCGCGTCAGGACCTCGGGGCCGTCGTCGGTGACGGCGACGGTGTGCTCCCAGTGCGCGGACAGCGAGCCGTCGTCGGTGACGACCGACCACCCGTCGTCGAGGAGGTGCACCCCCTCACCACCGGCGTTGACCATCGGCTCGACGGCGAGGACGTCGCCCACCTTCAGTCGCGGCCCGGTGCCGGCCCGCCCGTAGTTGGGGACGTCGGGGGGCTCGTGCATGGCGGAACCGATGCCGTGGCCGACGTAGTCGCGCACGACCGAGAACCCGGCCGCCTCGACCACCGTCTGCACGGCGTGGCCGACGTCGCCCAGCCGACCGCTCGCCCGCAACCGGTCGATGCCGGCGAGCAGCGACCGGTGGGTCGTGTCGATGAGGGCCTCGGCCGCCTCCGACACGGCACCGACGGGAGCGGTGAAGGCGGCATCGCCGTGCCAGCCGTCGACCACCGCGCCACAGTCCACGGCGACGATGTCGCCCTCCTCGAGCACCACCTCACCGGGGATGCCGTGGACCACCAGGTCGTTGGGCGAGGCGCAGATCACCGCAGGGAAGCCGTGGTAGCCGAGGAAGTTCGACCGGGCGCCGCGCCGCTCGATCACGTCGCGGGCCACCCGGTCGAGCTCGCCGGTGGTCACGCCCGGACGGATGGCGACCCGGATGCGCTCGTGCATCTCGGCGACGACACGGCCAGCACGTCGCATGGCCGCGATCTGCTCGGCCGTCTTGGGCATCGCGCCGACCGGTTCAGCCGCCGGCCACGAAGGCGTCGACGGCCACCACCAGCCGGTCGAAGACGTCGTCGGGCGACCCGATGCCGTCGACCTCGACGAGCAGGCCCCGCTCCTCGAACAACAAGATGGCGGGAACCGTCTTCTGCAGGTAGTCCTCGAGACGGGCGGCGATGGCCTCGGGCGTGTCGTCGTCGCGCTGCACGATCAGGGTGCCGTCCTCGGGGCAGATCCCATCGATCGCCTCAGGATCGGTCGCCGTGAAGATGTGGCCCTTCTGGCAGACCCGACGCGACGAGAGGCGCTTGTGGACCAGGGCCTCGGGCACGCGCAGGTCGACGGCGACGTCGACGGTCTGCTGGGCCAGGAGGGCCTCGGCCTGCGGGCGGGTCCGCGGGAAGCCGTCGAGGAGGAACCCGTGCTCGCGGACATCGGGCCGGTCGAAGCGCTCGTTGATGATCTCGAGCATGAGGTCGTCGGGCACCAGCTGACCGGCGTCGATGATCGCCTTGACCTTCTCCCCGACCGGGGTCCCCTCGGCCACGGCGGCACGGAGCATGTCGCCGGTGGAGATGTGGGGGGCCCCGTAGTGCTCGGACATCCGGACGGCTTGCGTGCCCTTGCCCGCGCCCTGGCGACCGAACAGCACCAGCCTCAGCATCATGTCCCCTCGCACCCGGCCATCGTCGGGGTCCCTACTTGAGGAAGCCCTCGTAGTTGCGCATCATCAGCTGGCTGTCGATCTGCTTCATCGTCTCGAGGGCGACGCCGACGGCGATCAGGATCGAGATGCCCGAGAAGGACACCTGCTGGCCGGGCAGGAAGGTGGTGAGCGCCCAGGACGGGATGAGGGCGACCGCCGCGATGAACAGCGCTCCCGGAAGCGTGATGCGCGACAGGATCTTGGCGAGGTAGTGCTCGGTCTGGGGCCCGGGCCGGACGCCGGGGATGAAGCCCCCCTGCTTGCGGATGGTGTCGGCCTGCTTGGCCGGGTCGAAGGTGATCGCGGTGTAGAAGTAGGCGAAGGCGATGATCAGCAGCCCGAACAGCGTCAGGTGGACCCAGGAGTCGGGCTTCACGACGTAGTCGTTGATCCACTTCTGCACGGTCGCACCCCAGCTGTCGGGCTCGGAGGGCAGCACGAACGACAGCAGCTGGGGCAGGTACAGCACCGAGCTGGCGAAGATGATCGGGATCACGCCCGACTGGTTGACCTTGAGGGGGATGTAGGTGGACTGGCCGCCGTACATCCGGCGCCCCACGACCCGCTTGGCGAACTGCACGGGGATGCGGCGCTGACCCTGCTCGACGAAGACGATCGCCACGAGGATCACCAGGAACCCGGCGAGCACCGCGACCATCGCACCCCAGCCTCCGGCTGCCCGGATCTGGCCGAGCTGGGCCGGGAGGGTCGACACCACGGAGGCGAAGATCAGCAGGGACATCCCGTTGCCGATCCCCTTCTGGGTCACGAGCTCACCCAGCCACATCAGCAGCGCCGTGCCGGCGGTCATGGTCAGCACGATCAGCAGCACGTGCCACACGTCGAACTCGAGCAGCACGTTGCGGCCGACGCCCTGGAGCTGGCCGAATCCCCCGCCCCCGTTGTGCAGCACCACCGTCAGACCGGTCGCCTGCATCGCCGCGATGGCGATGGTCAGGTAGCGGGTCCACTGGGTGATCTTGCGCTGCCCGACGGCGCCCTGCTCCTGCCACTGCTCGAGCTTGGGGATCACCACGGCCAGGATCTGCATGATGATCGAGGCCGTGATGTACGGCATGATCCCGAGCGCGAAGACCGAGAACCGGGTCAGCGCGCCCCCCGAGAACAGCTGCAGGAACGCCAGCACACCGCCGGACTCCGCCGACTTCTGCAGCTCCTGCAGCGCATCCACGTCGACGCCGGGCACCGGGATGTACGCCCCGAAGCGGTACACGGCGATGATCGCCAGCGTGAAGATGATCTTGTTGCGGAGGTCGGGGACCTTGATGACGTTCTTCAGGCTGGAGAGCACCGGGGTCTCCCGGGGTGCGGGCGGCGGGCCCTGCCGACGCTAGACGACGCTCCTGGCGACCGCCAGACGGCCAGCGTGAGCGCTCGCCGCCGGTCGGGACGGCTCAGCGGTTGGCGAACTGGTTGCCCTTGGCCGGCGGACGGCGATCGCCCCACGGCTTGGGGAGCACCTCGACGGAGCCGCCTGCGGCGGTGATGGCCGCCTCGGCCGACTTGGAGAACGCATGGGCCGAGACCCGGATCGGACGGGTGACGGCGCCCCGCCCGAGCACCTTCACCAGGGCGCCCTTGTGCACCAGCCCAGCGGCGTGGAGCGACTCCGGCGTGACCTCGTCGAGCCCGGTGGCGTCGAGCGTGTCGAGGTTGATGGCCTGGTACTCGACCCGGAACGGGTTGTTGAAGCCCTTCAGCTTCGGCACCCGCATGTGCAGCGGGAGCTGCCCGCCCTCGAACCCGACGGGGATCGTGTCGCGCGCGCCCTGGCCCTTCGTGCCACGACCGGCGGTCTTGCCGCCCTTGCCGGCGATGCCCCGGCCGACGCGCTTGCGGCGCCTCTTGGACCCATCGGCGGGCTTGAGATCGTGGAGCTTCACGACGAACCGTCCTTGTCGTCGACCTCCTCGACGGCGACCAGATGGGGGACGCGGGCGATCATGCCGCGCACCTCGGGTCGGTCGGGGAGGGTGTGGCTGGCGCCGATGCGGCCGAGCCCCAGCGCCCGGAGCGTGCCCCGGTGCTTGGGCTTCGTGCCGATCGACGAGCGGACCTGGGTGACCTTGAGCGCCATCACGCCACCTCGTCGGGAACGTGGGGCCCGCGCTCGGCCTCCTGGTAGGCGCGCAGCAGACCGGTGGGCACGAACTCGGCCGGGTCGAGCCCGCGCAGGCGCGCGACCTCGTCGGGCCGACGCAGGGCCTGCAGCCCGGCGATGGTGGCACGGGCGACGTTGATGTGGTTGGACGAGCCGAGGGACTTGCACAACACGTCGTGGATGCCGGCTTCCTCGAGGATGGCGCGCGCTGCGCCGCCCGCGATCACCCCGGTACCGGGAGCGGCCGGCTTGAGCAGGACGCGCCCGGCACCCATCTCGCCGAGCACCGGGTGGGTGATCGTGGACCCGGCGAGCGGCACGGTGAAGAGGTTCTTGCGGGCCTCCTCGGTGCCCTTCTGGATGGCGAGGGGCACCTCCTTGGCCTTGCCGTACCCGAGGCCGACATGGCCGGCGCCGTCGCCGATCACCACCAGAGCGGTGAACGAGAAGCGACGGCCGCCCTTCACGACCTTGGCCACCCGGTTGATGTTGATGACCCGCGAGTCGCGCAGCGCGATGTCGTTGACGTTGAGCGGCATCAGAACTCCAGACCTGCTTCTCGAGCGGCGTCGGCGACTGCCGCGACCCGACCCTGATAGAGGAACCCGCCACGATCGAACACCACGGTCGTGATCCCGGCGTCCTTGGCCCTCCGGGCCACCAGCTCGCCGACCTTCCGGGCGGCGTCGACGTTGCCGGTGCCACCGGCCGATCGCAACGACGGCTCGACCGTGGAGGCGGCCGCCAAGGTGCGGCCGGCGATGTCGTCGATCACCTGCGCCGAGATGTGCTTGTTGGACCGGTGCACGGCCAGGCGCGGCCGAGCGGCGGTGCCGCGGATGTTCTTGCGCACCCGGGCGTGGCGCCGGAGGCGGGCATCGCGCTTGTGCTTGGCGGCGTCGCTCATCTTGCTTCCTCCCAACCGCGTCGCGGCCGTCGGTTGGCCATCACTTCGCGGTCTTTCCGGCCTTGCGCAGCACGCGCTCGTCCCGGTAGCGGACGCCCTTGCCCTTGTAGGGCTCGGGCTTGCGGATGGCTCGGATGTTGGCAGCCACCTGACCGACGAGCTCCTTGTCGATGCCCATCACCCCGATGTGGGTCGGGGTCGGCGTCTCGAAGGTGATCCCCTCGGGGGCGTCGACCGACACCGGGTGGCTGAACCCGAGGGCCAGCTCCAGGGTGGAGCCGCTCTTGGCCTGCGCCCGGTAGCCGACGCCGATGATGTCGAGGTCCTTGCGGAAGCCCTCGGTCACGCCCACGACCATGTTGTTCACGAGGCTACGGGTGAGCCCGTGCAGCGCCCGACTCCGACGCTCGTCGTCGGGCCGCTCGACGAGGAGCTGCCCGTCCTCCTGGCGCACCTCGATCGTGGCCGGCAGGTCGCGCTCGAGCACGCCCTTGGGGCCCTTCACGGTGATGTGGCGATCGTCGACGGTGACCTCGACGCCCGAGGGCACGGTGATGGGAGCTCGTCCGACACGAGACATGACGTGGACCCCTACCAGACGTAGCAGAGGATCTCGCCGCCGAGCTTGCGCTTGCGCGCCTCCCGGTCGGTCAGCAGACCCTGGCTGGTGGACAGGACCGCCACACCCAGACCGCCGAGCACGCGGGGCACCCCGTCGGCCTTGGTGTAGACGCGCAGGCCCGGCTTCGAGACCCGCTTGAGGCCCGAGATGACCCGCTCGCGCTCGGGCGAGTACTTCATGGTGATGGTGAGCACCCGGCCCGGGCCGCGCTCGGCGTCCCGGGTCTCGAAGCTCTCGATGTAGCCCTCCTGCTTCAGCAGGCCGGCGAGGGCCTCCTTCTGCTTGGAGGACGGCATGCGCACCTCGTCGTGCATCGCCACGTTGGCGTTGCGGATGCGGGTGAGCATGTCGGCGATCGGATCGGTCATCGTCATCGGCCAGCCCTCCTCACCACGACGCCTTCTTGAGCCCGGGGATCTCGCCGGCGTGCGCCAGCTCGCGCAGGCACACGCGGCACAGCTGGAAGCGGCGGTACACCGAGTGCGGCCGGCCGCAGCGCTGGCAACGGGTGTACGAGCGCACCTTGTACTTGGGCTTGCGCTGCGACTTCTGGATGAGCGCCTTCTTGGCCATGCCTACTGTCCCTCACGCTTGAACGGGAACCCGAGGGCGATGAGCAGCTCGCGGCCCTCGTGATCGGTGGTGGCGGTCGTGACGATGGTGATGTCCATGCCGCGGGTGGTGTCGATCGCGTCGTAGTCGATCTCCGGGAAGATCAGCTGCTCGGTCACGCCGAACGTGTAGTTGCCGTGACCGTCGAACGACTTGGGGTTGAGCCCCCGGAAGTCGCGGATGCGGGGGATGGCGATGCTGATCAGCCGGTCGAAGAACTCCCACATCCGATCGCCGCGCAGGGTGACCTTGGCGCCGATGGCGTTGCCCTCCCGCAGCTTGAAGCCGGCGATCGACTTCTTGGCCTTGGTGACGATCGGCTTCTGCCCCGTGATCACCTGCAGGTCGTTGACGGCACCCTCGAGCAGCGACTGCTGCTGCAGCGCCTTGCCGACGCCCATGTTGACGACGATCTTGTCGAGTCGGGGCACCTGCATCACGTTGGCGAGGCCGAGCCCGTCTCTGAGCGCCCCGCGGATCTCGCTGTCGTAGCGCAGCTTCAGGCGCGGCACCGGGTAGGCGCGCTCTGGGGCGGTCGCGGTGTCGCTCATCACAGATCACCCCCGCACTTCCGGCAGATCCGGACCTTGGTCCCGTCGGGTTCGAAGCGGAAGCCGACACGGGTCGGACCGCAGCTGCCACACACGATGGCCACGTTCGACACGTCGATCGGCATGTCCTTGTCGATGATCCCGCCCTGCTGGGTCGCCTGGGTGGGCTTCTGGTGCTTCTTGGCGACGTTGACGCCGTCGACGATGACCTTGCCCTTGTCGGGCAGGGCTCGGGAGACGGTGCCGGTCTTGCCCTTGTCCTTGCCGGACAGGACCTGGACGCGGTCGCCCTTGCGGATCTTCAAGCCGGCCATCACAGGACCTCCGGCGCCAGGGAGACGATGCGCATGAAGCGCTTGTCGCGCAGCTCGCGACCCACGGGCCCGAAGATGCGGGTGCCGCGGGGCTGCTGCTGGTCGTTGATCAGGACGGCGGCGTTCTCGTCGAAGCGGATGTAGCTGCCGTCGGGACGGCGCTTCTCCTTCTTGACCCGCACCACCACGCACTTCACGACGTCGCCCTTCTTCACGGCGGCGCCGGGAATGGCGTCCTTGACGGTGGCCACGAAGATGTCGCCGATCGAGGCGTAGCGCCGCTTGGAGCCACCGAGCACCTTGATGCACAGCACCTCCTTGGCGCCGCTGTTGTCGGCGACCTTGAGTCGGGACTCCTGCTGGATCATCGGGCGCGCTCCAGGATCTCCACGAGCCGCCAGCGCTTCTGCTTCGACAGCGGCCGGGTCTCGGTGACGCGCACCCGGTCGCCGACGTTGAGCGTGTTGTCCTCGTCGTGGACGTACAGGCGCTTGGTCCGCTGCACCGTCTTGCGGTACAGCGGATGACGAACCCGGTCGACGACGGACACCACGGCGGTCTTGTCCATCTTGTTGGACACGACCAGGCCCTCACGGACCTTGCGCGTGGTGCGCTCGGCGGACTCGGTCGAGGTCTCTTCGGACATCACGCCTTCTCCTGCTCGGCCGCCAACGCCTCGGCGGCGGCGATCTCACGCTCTCGCAGCTCGGTGAGCAGCCGCGCCACGTCCTTGCGGACGACGCCGAGGCGCGAGCTGTTCTCGAGCTGGCCGGTCACGTGCTGGAAGCGCAGCGTGAACAGCTCCTGGCGGGTGTCGGCGAGCCGATCGAACAGCTCGCTGTCGCTGAGGTCCTTGAGGGCCTGTGCCTTGGGCTTCGCCATCGCTACAACGCCTCCTCTCGAGCCACGAAGCGCGCCTTGATCGGCAGCTTCTGGATGGCACGGTCGATGGCCGCCCGGGCCACGTCGGGGTCGCTGTAGGAGAGCTCGAACAGCACGCGGCCGGGCTTCACGACGGCGACCCACATCTCCGGGTTGCCCTTGCCCGAGCCCATGCGGGTCTCGGCCGGCTTCGCCGTCACCGGCTTGTCGGGGAAGACGTTGATCCAGACCTTCCCACCGCGCTTGATGTGGCGGGTCATCGCCACGCGGGCCGCCTCGATCTGACGGGCGGTGATCCAGCCCGGCTCGAGCGCCTGGATCCCGTAGTCACCGAAGGAGACGGCGGTGCCGCCCTTGGCCTGGCCCTTCATCCGACCACGGTGGTGCTTGCGGTGCTTGACCTTGCGGGGCATCAACATCTCAGTCACCGTCCCCGGGGCGGAAGTGCGGGGTCTCGTGGTGCTCGCGCACCGACCGCTCGATCTCCTCCTCCTCGGCGAGGAGGCGCTCGAGCTCGGGGTCGGCCTCCTTGATGAGCGGAGCCGCCTCGTCACCACGCTCCTCTTCGGCGACGGGTGCCTCGGTCGCCGGCGCGGCCTCGTCGGCGGGCACCTCCGCTCGCCGCTTGGCGGACGACGACACGACCTTGCGGGGCTTGGCCTGGCCCGAGGTCTCGCCGACGGCCATGGCGGCCTCGCGAGTGATCTTGTCCTCGAGGACGCTCTTGTAGGGCAGGATGTCGCCCTTGTAGATCCACACCTTGACCCCGATCCGGCCATAGGTGGTCTTGGCCTCACGGAAGCCGTAGTCGATGTCGGCGCGGAGGGTGTGCAGGGGCACACGGCCCTCGCGGTACCACTCGGTGCGGGCCATCTCGGAGCCGCCGAGGCGACCCGAGCACTGCACCCGGATGCCGAGCGCGCCGGCCTTCTGGGCGTTCTGCACGGCCCGCTTCATGGCCCGGCGGAAGGCCACGCGACCGGCCAGCTGGTCGGCGACACCCTGGGCGATCAGCGCGGCGTCGAGCTCGGGCTGCTTGATCTCCTGGATGTTGAGCTGGACCTTGTTGTTGCCGGTGATCTTGGTCAGACCGGCCCGGAGTCGATCGGCCTCGGCGCCACGGCGGCCGATGACGATGCCCGGACGGGCGGTGTGCACGTCGACCCGGAGCCGGTCCCGGGTGCGCTCGACCTCGATCCGGCTGACGGCGGCCCGCTCGAGCTCGCGCATCAGGTAGTCACGGATCTTCCAGTCCTCGACGACGAACTCCCCGTACTCCTTGCGGTCGGCGAACCACCGCGACTTCCAATCGGTGGTCACGCCGAGGCGGAACCCGTACGGGTTGACCTTCTGACCCATCAGCTCTCGTCCTTCTCGTGGGCGGCCTTGGCCTCGGCCTCGGCTTCGGCGGCCACGCCGGCCGCGTCGGTGTCGACGATCCCCGCCTCGTCCGCCGCCGCTGCCTGGGCCGCCCGCTCAGCAGCCCGCTCTTCGAGCTCGCCCTCAGGCTCGGGCGTGGTCACCGGTTCGGACCTGGGAGCCACCGGGCTGGCGGGCTCGCCGTGCGCCACCCGGGCCTCGGCCTCGGCCTCGGCGGCCACACCCGCCGCGTCGGTGTCCACGATCCCCGCCTCGTCGGCGGCGGCCGCCTGGGCCGAGCGCTGGGTCGCCCGCTCGTCCAGCTCCTCGGCATCGTCGTGCACGTGCTCGTCCTCGTGGTCGTGATCGTGGTCGTGGTCGTGGTCGTGGGCCTCGGACGCCTTGCGGTCGGCCTTGGCCTGCCGGCTGCGGGCCACCCGCTGGCGGCGAGCCTCGGTGGCGGCTCGGTTGCCGCGCCCCGTGGTCGCCTCACGGCTGCGCAGGCGCTCGAGCTCGCCGGCCTCGAGCCGGGACACGATCACCGTGATGTGACAGGTCCGCTTGCGGATGCGCGTCGCCCGGCCGCGGGCCCGGGGGCGCCACCGCTTGAGCGTCGGGCCCTCGTCGGCGTAGCAGGCCGAGACGTAGAGCTCGTCGGCGGGAAGGCCGCTGTTGTTCTCGGCGTTGGCGATCGCCGACTCCAGGCACTTCAAGACGATGCGGGCGATGTCGCGATCGGTGAACTCGAGGATCTCGAGCGCCCGGGCGACCTGCTCACCCCGGATGAGGTCGAGCACCTCGCGCGCCTTGTAGGCCGACGAGCGGACGTACTTGACCTGGGCCCGCACGCCCGGCCGCTCGTTGGTCTTCACTCCGAAGGCCATGGCTACCGGCGACCCTTCTTCTCTTGCCCAGCGTGGAACTTGAAGGTTCGGGTCGGCGCGAACTCGCCGAGCTTGTGGCCGACCATGGACTCGGTGATGTACACGGGCACGTGCTTGCGCCCGTCGTGCACGGCGATGGTGTGGCCGACCATCTCGGGGATGATCGTCGAGCGGCGCGACCACGTCTTGATGACGCGCTTCTCGTTCTTGTCGTTCAGGTCGTCGACCTTCTTCAGCAGGTGGTCGTCGACGAACGGACCCTTCTTGAGGCTGCGAGGCATCTCGTTCGATCCCCTCTATCGGCGCGAGCCGCGCGTGCGGCGACGACGGACGATGAGCTTCTGCGACGGCTTGGTGGTGTCGCGCGTGCGACCCTCGGGCTTGCCCCACGGCGACACCGGATGTCGACCGCCGGAGGTCTTGCCCTCCCCACCACCGTGGGGATGGTCGACCGGGTTCATGGCGACGCCGCGGGTCTGCGGGCGCACGCCCTTCCACCGGTTGCGACCGGCCTTGCCCACCTTGACGAGCTCGGCCTCGGCGTTGCCGACCTCGCCGACCGTGGCGCGGCAGTCGATCGGCACGCGCCGCATCTCGGTGCTGGGCAGGCGCAGGGTGGCGAACTCGCCTTCCTTGGCGACCAGCTGCACGCTCGCCCCCGCCGACCGTGCCATGCGGGCGCCGGCGCCGGGCTTGAGCTCGATGTTGTGGACGGTGGTGCCGACCGGGATGTAGCGCAGGGGCAGCGCGTTGCCGGGCCGGATCTCCGCGCCCTGGCCGGACTGCAGCAGGTCGCCGACGCCGACGTCGCGCGGGGCGAGGATGTAGCGCTTCTCGCCATCGAGGTAGTGCAGGAGCGCGAGGCGAGCGTTGCGGTTCGGGTCGTACTCGATGGCGACCACCTTGGCGGCGACGCCGTCCTTGTTGCGCTTGAAGTCGACGACGCGGTAGCGCTGCTTGTGGCCGCCACCCTTGTGGCGCGCCGTCTTGCGGCCGTAGTTGTTGCGGCCACCAGAGCCCGACTTCTTGGCCAGGAGCGTGCGCTCGGGCGTCGAGGTCGTGATCTCGGAGAAGTCCGACACCGTCTGGAACCGGCGACCGGCGCTGGTGGGCTTGCGCTTGCGGAGAGCCATCAGTCGTCTATCCCTGGAACAGTTCGATGCTGTCGCCCTCGGCCAGGGTGACGAGCGCTCGCTTGGAGTCGGGTCGAGTGCCGAACGTGAACGTGCGGCGGTTGCGCTTGCGCTTGCCCTTGCGGATCAGCGTGTTCACCTTGACGACGCGGACGTCGAAGATCTCGCGCACGGCTGCGGCGATCTCGGGCTTCGACGCGTCAGGGTGGACCTTGAACGTGTAGACGTTCTCGTCGAGCAGCGCGTAGGACTTCTCGCTGACCACCGGGGCGATGATGACGTCGCGGGGGTCCTTCACGACCGCTCCTTGTCGACGGTCATGTTGAAGGAGAAGCCGCCCTTGGGCTTCGGCTCGGTCTCCTCGTCCTCGGCGCCGTCGCTCTCGGCGGCCGACGGGGCATCGGTTCCGGCCTTCTTGGCGGCCTGGGCCGCACGGAGGCGGTCCTCCTTGTCGGCCTTGTCCCGAGCGGCGGCGAAGCGGGGATCTTCCTTGTCGCTCACGCTCTTGACCCGATCGGTCGCCTTGATCGGCTTGTGGGCCTCACCGGACGGCTTGGGTCGGTTGGGCAGGTCGTCGGCCATGTCATCCTCCCCTTCGGGAACGTCGCCGCCTTCAGGATGGTCGGTGGACGGCACCGCCGCCTCGGGATCGACCTCGGACAGCCGGTCCTCCACCACTGCCGCCTCGGGCGAGGGCCGCTCGGCGCGGGCCTTGGCCTGCTGCGCCTCGCGCACGAGCCGGACGGCCTCGGCGGAAGAGGCCTCCGTGCTCCGCTCGGCCTTGGCGGGCGCCGGAGCGGGCAGGGTGTCACGCGTGAACACGACGTAGTCGGACACCAGCACGTCGTAGGCGTTGAGCTCGCCGGGGCTGATCACGTGCACCGTCGGCAGGTTCCGGAAGCTGAGCCATGCCGCCCGATCGTCGGCCGGCACCACGACGAGGGCCCGCCCGTCCACGCCGAGGGCGCCGAGCGCCATCGCCGCGTCCTTGGTCCGCGGTGCCGCGAACCCCCACTCGTCGACCACCAGCACCTTGCCGTCGGCGGCCCGGTCCGACAGCGCCGAGCGCAGGGCGAGCTTGATCATCTTCTTCGGCGTGCGCTGCCGGTAGCTCCGGGGCTTGGGCCCGAGGGCGACGCCGCCACCGCGCCACTGCGGGGCTCGGATGGAGCCCTGGCGGGCCCGCCCCGTGCCCTTCTGCTTCCATGGCTTGGCCCCACCGCCCGCCACCTCGGCCCGGGTCTTGGTCGACTGGGTACCGGCACGCCGGGCGGCCAGCTGCGCGGTCACGACCTGGTGCATCACCGGCACGTTGGGCTCGATCCCGAACGTGCCGTCGTCGAGATCGACGGTGCCGGCGTCGGCACCACTGGCGGTCTTCACGGTCACCTGGGGCATCACTTGCCACCCTTCACGGCGTCGCGGACGATGACGAGGCCACCGCGCGGACCGGGCACGGCTCCGCGGACCAGCAACAGGCTGCGCTCGGTGTCGGCCTCGACGACCTGCAGGTTCAGGGTCGTGACCTTCTCACCACCCATGCGGCCTGCCATCCGGGTCCCCTTGAAGACACGAGCCGGCGTCGCACAGGCGCCGACCGATCCCGGCGCCCGGTGGATGCGGTGGGCACCGTGGCTCGCCTTCTGGCCGGCGAAGTTGTGGCGCTTCATGGCGCCGGCGAACCCCTTGCCCTTGCTCACGGCCGTCACGTCGACGAGCTCGCCGGCGGCGAGCACGTCGACGGTGATCTCCTGGCCCACCTCGTAGCCGCTCACGTCCTCGAGCCGCAGCTCCACGAGGCGGGAACCCGGAGCGACGCCGGCCTTCGTGAAGTGACCGGCCTCGGGCCGGTTGAGCTTCTTGGCCGGCTTCTCGCCCATGGTCACCTGCAGGGCGCTGTAGCCGTCCCGCTCCGGGGTCTTCACCTGCACGACCCGGAGGGGCGCGACCTTCAGCACGGTCACGGGCACGACGCGGTTCTGGTCGTCCCAGACCTGGGTCATGCCGACCTTCTCGCCGACGATTGCCTTGTTCGCCATAGCGGGGCGTCTTTCTCGCTTCGACGGGGGGCAGCCCCGGCTGCTGGCCGCAGGCTGCTCCGCGAGCGCTCCGCACGGGGACGAGCCCGGCGGAGCGCTGATTCGGTTGTGCCGCGGGGTACCGGGTGGTCCTCCCGGCCGTCGCGGACGTCGGTTGGCTTCGGATGCAGATCGAGTGGCGCCGTGGACACGGCCCAGGCGCACGGAGGACGAAGTATAGGGGTGTCCCGAGCCGCGTTCCAAGCCGGGCGCCCGCCCACGGAGCGCCGCCGGAGCATCGGCGGACGGGGGCGGTCCGCCGATGCGGGTCAGGGGACGGCGGCGGCGGTGGTCGGCGGCGGGTCCGTGGTCGCGGGGACGGCCGACGTCGTGCTCGAGGTCGGCGCCGTCGAGGACGTCGACCGGGGCACCGTGGTGGTGGTCGAGGAGGGGGGCAGGCTCGTCGACGGGCCGATGGGCGGCGCCGTCGGTGTGGGCGTGGGCCGCGGGTCGTTCGGGATGGGCAGGATGTTCGGGCGGGGCGGTGCCACACCGGTGCGTGGCGGCGCCGGACCCACCATCACCGCCACCAGGTTGGCGAGGGCGATGGCGCCGCCGGTGTTGGGATGGACGTTGTCGACGAGGAACTGCGGGTTGGCGCGCACGGTCTCGGCCCACGGCGCCACCACGACCTTCGGGTTGCGGGCGGCCGCGGCGTAGATCGCCCGGTTGACCTCGGCCTGGGCCGGCGTCCACTCGGTCTGGGTGATGAACACGATGCGCTGGGCCCGGGCCGACAAGGCGATGGCTTCGTCGACGTAGCTCTGGGCGAAGCCACCGCCCCCGTAGTTGTGACCCAGGCAGAAGACCACGACCTGACCGACGCTCGCCTGGTTCTGGCGCAGGACGTCGAGGCCCTCCGGCCACCGGCGCGAGACCCGGGCGTCGACCCGCAGGTCCCACCCGCCCAGCGTCGCGCCGAGGTAGCGCTGCGTGCCGAGCAGCACGGAATCACCGACGGCGTACACGGTGCCGTCACCAGGGCCCAGCGCCGGCGGCGGGGTCACGACCGGAGAGGCGCCCTCAGGGCCGGTCTTGTAGGGCGGGGCCCACGGGGTGGGATCGGGCACCGCCGGAGCCGCCGCCGCGTCGGCGACCGCCTGCCCGCCCTTGGGTTCCATGAGGAGCAGGCCCAGCTTGACCAGGTCCGACAGCTGGACCTGGTCGCCGGACGAGTCGGCGCCGGCTGCCCCGGCCGGCAGCGCAGCCGGCGTCTCGGCGCCGTCGGGCGCGGGCACGCCAGCGGGCTCGGCGAAGGTCGCCGGGGGGGCACCCCCGGGATCCGGGGCGGGCTGGGCTGCGGCCAACCCCGCCCAGAGCAGGGCGATGGCACCGGCGAGGCTCAGCACCAGCGCAGCGGGTCGACGTCGGCGGGGGTGGGCCCGCACACCTCTGGTCGGCGGCATCGGGCGAACAGCCTAGGGGGTGGGTCCGGGCGCGAGCCATCACCGGATCGCGCCTGGCGGGCGGGGTGCGGCCACCGGGGCCTGCGAGCTGGTGATCTTGTCGCCGCGGCCTGCGGCCACCGGGACGCGACGATGCCCGGGCCTGCGCCCGGGCATCGTCGACGAGTGGCGGCGGTTCCGACGTGCGGTCGACGCCGAACTACCTGTCGGTCCACTCCGAGGGGTCAGACCTGTTGGATCTTGATCTCGATGTCGACGCCGGCGGGGAGGTCGAGCCGCTGCAGGGAGTCGACCGTCTTGGGTGACGGCTCGAGGATGTCGAGGAGGCGCTTGTGGATGCGCATCTCGAAGTGCTCCCGCGAGTCCTTGTCCTTGTGCGGGGAGCGGATGACCGTGTACCGATGCTTCTCGGTCGGCAGTGGCACCGGGCCGCGCACGGTGGCATTGGTCCGCACGACCGTCTCGACGATCTTCTTCGTCGACTGGTCGATGATCTCGTGGTCGTAGGCCTTGAGCCGGATCCGGATCTTCTGCTTGTCAGCCATCTCGGCTCGATTCTCCCTGGTCCCTACTTGATGATCTTGGTGACCCGGCCCGCACCCACCGTGCGACCACCCTCACGGATCGCGAACCGCAGACCCTCATCCATGGCGATCGGCGCGATCAACGTCACCTTCATCGCCGTGTTGTCCCCCGGCATGCACATCTCGGTGCCCTCCGGCAGCTCGATCGTGCCCGTCACATCCGTGGTCCGGAAGTAGAACTGCGGCCGATAGTTCGAAAAGAACGGCTTGTGGCGACCACCCTCCTCCTTGGTCAACACATACACCTGCGCCTCGAACTCGGTGTGCGGCGTGATCGAACCCGGCGCCGCCAACACCTGACCCCGCTCCACATCCTCCTTCTTCGTCCCCCGCAACAACGCCCCGATGTTGTCACCCGCCTGCCCCGAATCGAGCAGCTTGCGGAACATCTCCACACCCGTGCACGTCGTCTTCTGGGTCGGGCGGATCCCCACGATCTCCACCTCGTCACCCACCGTCACCTGACCCTGCTCCACACGACCCGTCACCACCGTGCCCCGACCCGTGATCGAGAACACATCCTCGATCGGCATCAAGAACGGCTTGTCCAGATCACGCTCCGGCTGCGGGATGTAGCTGTCGACCTGCTCCATCAGCTCCAAGATCTGCGCCTTGGCCTGCGCATCACCCTCCAACGCCTTGAGCGCCGACACCTTCACCACCGGCACATCATCACCCGGGAACTCGTACTCGCTCAGCAGCTCCCGGACCTCCAGCTCCACCAGATCCAACAGCTCCTCATCATCGACCATGTCGACCTTGTTCAACGCCACCACGATCGCCGGCACCCCCACCTGCCGCGCCAACAACACATGCTCACGCGTCTGGGGCATCGGACCATCCGCCGCCGACACCACCAAGATCGCCCCATCCACCTGGGCCGCCCCCGTGATCATGTTCTTGATGTAATCCGCATGCCCCGGCATATCCACATGCGCGTAATGCCGATTCGGCGTCTCATACTCCACATGCGCGATGTTGATCGTGATCCCCCGCTCACGCTCCTCAGGCGCCTTGTCGATGTCCGCGAACTCCGTGAACGCCGTCGACGACGGATCCTCCTCCGCCAACACCCGCGTGATCGCCGCCGTCAGCGTCGTCTTCCCATGATCGATGTGGCCCATCGTCCCCACATTCGCATGGGGCTTGGTCCGCTCGAACTTCTCACGCGCCATCGGAACTCTCCTGAACCTTTCGAAGGGGTTTGCGGGGGCTACTCGCCGCGCACGCGCGTGACGATCTCGTCCTGCACGGCCGCGGGCATCTGCTGGTAGGAGTCGAACTGCATCGTGTAGGTGGCCCGACCCTGGGTCCGCGAACGCAGGTCGGTAGCGTAACCGAACATCTCCGACAGGGGCACCTGGGCCCGAACGACCTGGCTGTTGCCGCGCTGCTCCATGCCGCCGACCTTGCCGCGTCGGGAGGAGAGGTCGCCCATCACGTCGCCCATGTACTCCTCGGGCGTCACGACCTCGACGGACATGATGGGTTCGAGCAGCACCGGCTTGGCCTTGCGGGCCGCCTCCTTGAACGCCATCGTCCCGGCGATCTTGAAGGCCATCTCGGAGGAGTCGACGTCGTGGTACTTGCCGTCGACCAGGGTGGCCCGCACGTCGACGGTGGGGTAGCCGGCGAGCACCCCGGCGGTCATCGCGTCCTGGATGCCGGCGTCGACCGAGGGGATGTACTCCTTCGGGATGCGGCCACCCGTGATCTGGTCGATGAACTCGTAGCCACCGCCGGGTCCCGTCGACTCGATCTCGATCGTGACCTCGGCGTACTGGCCCGACCCACCCGTCTGCTTCTTGTGCGTGTAGGTGTGCTTCTCGACCTTCTGGGTGATGGTCTCGCGGTAGGCCACCTGGGGCTTGCCCACCGTGGCGTCGACCTTGAACTCCCGCAGCATGCGGTCGACGAGCACCTCGAGGTGCAGCTCGCCCATGCCGGAGATCACCGTCTGGCCCGTCTCCTCGTCGGTGCGCACCTGGAAGGTCGGGTCCTCCTCCGAGAGGGCGTAGAGGGCCTTGGACATCTTGTCCTGGTCGGCCTTGGTCTTGGGCTCGACCGCCACGTGGATCACCGGCTCGGGGAACTCGAGCTCTTCGAGCACGATGGGCGCCGACGGGTCGCACAGGGTGTCGCCGGTCTTGGTGTTCTTCAGCCCGATGCCGGCGACGATGTCGCCGGCATAGATGGCGTCGACGTCCTGGCGGTCGTTGGCGTGCATCTCGAGGAGCCGGCCGATGCGCTCCTTGGAGCCGGTGCGGGTGTTCGTCACCTGCCCGCCCTTGTCGAGCTTGCCCGAGTACACGCGGAAGTAGGTGAGCTTTCCGACGTGGGGGTCGGTCATGATCTTGAACGCCAGCGCGGAGAAGGGCTCGCTGTCGGAGACCTTGCGCTCGAGCTCCTCGTCGCCCTTGAGGTTGCGACCCGTGATGGCGGGGACGTCGAGGGGCGAGGGCAGGTACTCGATGACCGCGTCGAGCAGCGGCTGCACGCCCTTGTTCTTGAAGGCCGAGCCGTTGAGGACGGGGACGAAGTCGCCGGCGATCGTGCCGCGGCGCAACGCGGCGCGCAGCTCGTCGACGGTGATCTCCTCTTCTCCCACGAACTTCTCGAGCAGCTCCTCGTCGGTGGAGGCGACGGTCTCGATCAGCTCGGCACGGTAGGTCTCGGCCTCGTCGCGCAGGTCGGCGGGGATCTCCTGGACCTCCCACTTGGCGCCGAGCTCCTCGTCGAGCCAGACGAGCGCGTCCATCGTCACGAGGTCGATGACGCCCTTGTAGTGGCCCTCCGCCCCGATCGGGAGCTGCACGACCGCGACCGTGCAGTCGAGCCGGTCCTTGATGGAGTCGACGGCGGCGTAGAAGTCGGCGCCGAGCCGGTCCATCTTGTTCACGAAGCAGATCCGCGGGACGTTGTACTTGTTCGCCTGGCGCCACACCGTCTCGGTCTGCGGCTCCACGCCGGCGACGCCGTCGAACACGGCCACGGCCCCGTCGAGGACGCGCAGCGACCGCTCGACCTCGACCGTGAAGTCGACGTGGCCGGGCGTGTCGATGATGTTGATCCTCGTGTCGTTCCAGAAGCAGGTGGTCGCGGCCGAGGTGATGGT
This sequence comes from Acidimicrobiales bacterium, assembly GCA_041394145.1. Classification (GTDB taxonomy): domain Bacteria; phylum Actinomycetota; class Acidimicrobiia; order Acidimicrobiales; family Acidimicrobilacustridaceae; genus JAWKIW01. The sequence continues at coordinate 9,074 of JAWKIW010000021.1, read as the reverse complement.
GATGCCCCGCTCCTGCTCCTGCACCATCCAGTCCATGGTGGCCGCGCCCTCGTGGACCTCACCGATCTTGTAGTTGCGGCCGGTGTAGTAGAGGATCCGCTCGGTCGTCGTGGTCTTGCCCGCGTCGATGTGGGCCATGATGCCGATGTTGCGGGTCTTCTCGAGTGGGTGACGGGGCATGATCGTCTCGTTGGGTTGCGGCGGGGGTGACTCGGGGAGAACCTGATGCCGAGCGGCGCGCCGAAGGCGGCGTCACGGGACAGGGACGAGCGGGCGGCCGGGCCCGTGGCGGGGCGGCTACCAGCGGTAGTGGGCGAAGGCCTTGTTCGACTCGGCCATCTTGTGCATGTCTTCGCGGCGCTTCACCGAAGCGCCGACGTTGTTGGAGGCGTCGAGCAGCTCGTTGGCGAGGCGCTCGGCCATGGTCTTCTCGCGCCGCTGCCGCGAGTAGCCGACCACCCACCGAACGGCCAGCGTGTTGGCGCGGCGGGGCCGCACCTCCACCGGGACCTGGTACGTGGCGCCGCCGACGCGGCGCGACTTCACCTCGAGCTGGGGCTTGACGTTGTCGACGGCCCGCTTGAGCGTGGCGATGGGCTCCGAGCCCGTCTTGTCCTTGATGATGTCGAGGGCGTCGTAGACGATCCGCTCGGCGGTCGAGCGCTTGCCGCGGACCAGCACCTTGTTGACGATCTGGGTGACGAGCACCGACCGGTAGATCGGGTCGGGGTTGAGCTCGCGGCGGGGGGCGGGACCCTTGCGGGGCACGGCTAGCTCTCCTTCTTGGCGCCGTAGCGGCTGCGGGCCTGCTTGCGGTCGCGCACCCCCGACGTGTCGAGGGTGCCGCGGATGATCTTGTAGCGCACGCCCGGGAGGTCCTTGACCCGGCCGCCGCGCACCAGCACGATCGAGTGCTCCTGCAGGTTGTGACCCTCGCCGGGGATGTAGGCCGTCACCTCGATGCCGCTCGAGAGCCGGACACGGGCGACCTTGCGCAGCGCCGAGTTCGGCTTCTTGGGGGTGGTCGTGTAGACGCGCGTGCACACGCCCCGGCGCTGCGGGGCTCCCTTGAGCGCCGGGGTCTTGCCCTTGGTGGGCTTGGACTGCCGGCCCTTGCGGACCAGCTGCTGCATGGTGGGCACGACGTGACCTTTCCTCGTGACGGGGCTCGCGTGGGGGGAGGCGGCGCGCAGGGACCGGCGCGGGCCGAAGGGAGAGGCTATCGGCGGGGCGACCGGAACGGCAAACCGCCGGACGACCACGGCGCCCACGCTATGGTGGCGCCCCCGAGGGGCGCCACCATCGGCAGGCGAGCAGCGTGCTCAGCCCCCGAACGCGTCACCGCGCGGCAGGTCGATGACCTGTGCATCGGGAACCGCATCACCGACGTCGGCGAGGTCGCCCTGGCCCGCCACCAGATCCGTCTGGCCGGCCAGCCACGCGGCAAGGTCCTGCTCGTCGTCGACGGACGAGTAGAACTCCATCGGCTGGTAGTCGGGGGCCTCGACGGCGATGTCGCGGTAGCCCTCCATCCCGGTGCCCGCGGGGATGAGCTTGCCGATGATGATGTTCTCCTTGAGGCCCTTGAGCGAGTCGCTGCGGGACTCGATCGCCGCCTCGGTGAGGACGCGGGTCGTCTCCTGGAACGACGCCGCCGAGAGCCACGAGTCCGTGGCCAGCGACGCCTTGGTGATGCCCATGATCTCGGGGCGGCCCTCGGCCGGCTGGCGGCCTTCGGTGACCAACGCCCGGTTCACGTCGGTGTAGACCCGGGTGTCGACCCGCTCACCCGGCAGGAAGTCGGACTCGCCAGCCTCCTGCACGGCGATGCGCCGCGTCATCTGGCGCACGATGAGCTCGATGTGCTTGTCGTGGATCGGCACGCCCTGGTCCCGGTAGACCTTCTGGACCTCCTGCACCAGGTACTGCTGGGTCTCGCGGATGCCCTTGATCTCCAGCAGCTCCTTGGGGTCGCGTGGGCCGTCGATGATGGGGTCGCCGGCGGTGACCTCCTGACCCTCGGACACGTCGAGGCGGGCGAGGCTCGGCACCGGGTACGTCTCTTCGGCGCCGTCGTCGCCGACCACGGCGACGACACGGCCCTTGCCCTCGTCCTCGAGCACCCGGACCACGCCGGAGATGCGGGCGAGCGTGGCCTTGCCCTTCGGCGACCGGGCCTCGAACAGCTCGACCACGCGAGGCAGACCACCGGCGATGTCGGATCCGGCGATGCCTCCGGTGTGGAAGGTCCGCATGGTGAGCTGCGTGCCCGGCTCACCGATCGACTGGGCGGCGATCACGCCGACCGCCTCGCCGGGCTCGATCATCCGGCCGGTCGCCAGCGACAGCCCGTAGCTGGCCGCCGAGACACCGAACTCCGAGTCGTCGGTGAGCGGTGACAGGACACGGACCCGGGTGACCTCGGGATCGTCCCGCATCAGGGCCATCTCGCGATCGCGCACGACGGTGCCACGCGGCAGCGTCACCGTCGCCCGGTCGCCCGACACCGACGCCGGCACGAAGCGCTCCCCCCAGTCGACGGCCTCAGCGTCCCAGCCGAGCACGTTGACGCCGGCGGCGCCGTCGAGCTCGTCGAAGGTCTCGACGGCGCCCGACACCTCGATGTCGTCAGCGAGGGTCCGTGAGTACAGGCGCGTCTCGAGCCAGGTCCTGTGCCCGGCCGAGTCGGGGGCGACGTCGTCGATCCAGACGCCGCGCACCGGCTTGGGGTTGCCGTCGGCGCCGATGCCGAACGGGTCTTCGTCGTTGATGATGAGCTCCTGGGCCACATCGACGAGCCGGCGGGTGAGGTAGCCCGAGTCGGCGGTCCGCAGCGCGGTGTCCACCAGGCCCTTGCGGGCGCCGGGCGTGGCGATGAAGTACTCCAGCATCGACAGGCCCTCGCGGAAGTTCGACTTGATCGGGCGGGGGATCATGTCGCCACGGGGGTTGGCCACCAGGCCTCGCATGCCGGCGATCTGGCGCACCTGCATCATGTTCCCTCGGGCGCCCGAGCCGACCATCATGTCGATGGGGTTGAACTTCTCGGACTTGAGGGCCTGCTCCATCGCCGACCGCACCTCTTCGGTGGCCGTCGTCCAGATCTCGACCTCCTTCTGGCGGCGCTCACCGTCGGTGATGATGCCCCGGCGGAACTGGGTCTCGACCTTCTCGGCCTCCTTCTCGTGGCCGTCGAGGATCTCCTTCTTCTCCCGCGGCGTCTTGACGTCGTCGACGGAGATGGTGAGCCCCGAGCGCGTGGCATACCGGAAGCAGAGGTTCTTGATGCCGTCGAGGGCAGCCTCGGCGTCGGCCTTGTCGTAGCGGCGAGCGAGTCGGTCGACCATGCGACCCATGACCTTCTTGTCGATCTTCTCGTTGACGAAGTCGAAGCCCTGGGGCAGCGCGGTGTTGAGGAACACGCGTCCCGCCGTCGTGCGGTGGTAGGTGGCGGCCTCGCCGTTGGCGGGCGTCGCCACCAGCTCGGGGACCCGGTACTCGATCAGCGCGTGCAGGTCGAGGTCGCCGGCCTCGTAGGCCCGCTCGATCTCGTGCAGCTGGCGGAACACGCGACCCTCGCCCCGGGCACCATCGACCGACTCGGTCAGGTAGTAGGCGCCGATGATCATGTCCTGGGTCGGCGTCACGAGCGGCCGGCCGTCGGCGGGCGACAGCATGTTGTTGGCCGAGAGCATCAGCACCCGGCTCTCGGCCTGTGCCTCAGCCGACAGCGGCAGGTGCACGGCCATCTGGTCGCCGTCGAAGTCGGCGTTGAAGGCGTGGCACACGAGCGGGTGGATCTGGATGGCCTTGCCCTCGACGAGCACCGGCTCGAAGGCCTGGATGCCGAGGCGGTGCAGGGTGGGGGCCCGGTTGAGCAGGACCGGGTGCTCCTTGATGACCTCCTCGAGCACGTCCCAGACCTGGGGGCGGCGACGCTCGACCATGCGCTTGGCCGACTTGATGTTCTGGGCCAGCTCGTTGTCCACCAGCTTCTTCATGACGAACGGCTTGAACAGCTCGAGGGCCATGAGCTTCGGCAAGCCGCACTGGTGGAGCTTGAGCGTCGGGCCGACCACGATCACCGAGCGACCCGAGTAGTCCACGCGCTTGCCGAGCAGGTTCTGGCGGAACCGACCCTGCTTGCCCTTGAGCATGTCCGACAGGGACTTGAGCGGGCGGTTGCCGGGACCGGTCACGGGACGACCGCGGCGGCCGTTGTCGAACAGCGCGTCGACGGCCTCCTGCAGCATGCGCTTCTCGTTGTTGACGATGATCTCGGGTGCGCCGAGGTCGAGGAGGCGCTTGAGCCGGTTGTTCCGGTTGATGACCCGCCGGTACAGGTCGTTCAGGTCGGAGGTGGCGAACCGACCGCCGTCGAGCTGGACCATCGGCCGCAGCTCTGGCGGGATGACCGGCACCACGTCGAGGATCATCGCCCGCGGGTCGTTCACCCGGCGGCCGTTCTCGTCGCGACGGTTGAACGCCGAGACGATCTTGAGGCGCTTGATGGCCTTCTGCTTGCGCTGTGCGGAAAGGGGACGCACGCCTTCGGCGGGGTCGATCTGGGCTCGGAGCTTCTCCTCCTCCTCGTCCAGGTCGATGCGGTCGATGAGCTGCTTGATGGCGTCGGCGCCCATCCCCCCCTCGAAGTAGTCGCCGTAGCGGTCGACGAGCTCCCGCCACAGCATCTCGTCCTCGATGATCTTGCGGGGGAACAGGTCCTTGAACTCGTCCCACGCCCGCTGCAGGACGTCGAGCTCGATCTCGAACCGCTCGCGGATGGCGGCCAGGTCCTTCTCGGCGGCTCGCTGACGCGCCTTGATCTCGGAGTCCTTCGCGCCCTCGGCCTCGAGGTCCTCGATCTCCTTCTCGAGCTCCTCGTGGCGACGGGCCAGCTCCAGCTCGAGGTCCTTCTCGACGGCTTCGCGCTCACCGAGGAACTCGGCCTCGAGGCTGGACAGGTCGTTGTGGCGCTTCTCCTCGTCGACCCAGGTCACGAGGTTGGCGGCGAAGTAGATGACCTTCTCGAGCTGCTTGGCCTTCAGCTCCTCACGAGCCTCGGTGCCCATGAGCAGGTAGGCGAGCCACGACCGCGTGCCCCGCAGGTACCAGATGTGCACGACCGGCGCGGCGAGCTCGATGTGGCCCATCCGCTCGCGGCGCACCTTCGAGCGCGTGACCTCGACGCCGCAGCGCTCGCAGATGATGCCCTTGAACCGGACGCGCTTGTACTTGCCGCAGTAGCACTCCCAGTCCTTGGTCGGGCCGAAGATCTTCTCGCAGAAGAGGCCGTCCTTCTCGGGCTTGAGCGTCCGGTAGTTGATGGTCTCGGGCTTCTTGACCTCGCCGTTGGACCACATGCGGATCGAGTCCGCAGTGGCAAGGCCGATGCGGAGCTGGTCGAAGTTGTTGACGTCGAGCATCTGTCGTTCGTTCCTCGTTCCGTGTTCCGCGCTCTCGCTCAGCCGCGCTCGGCCCGGCGAGCGTCTTCCTCGTCGCTGCCCCGCTCGGGCCGGGACAGGTCGATGCCCAGCTCCTCGGCCGTGCGGAAGATGTCCTCGTCGAGCTCGCGCATCTCGATCTCGTCACCGGTGACCGAGAGGACCTCGACGTTCAGGCACAGGGCCTGCATCTCCTTGATGAGCACCTTGAAGCTCTCGGGGATGCCGGGCTCGGGGATGTTCTCGCCCTTGACGATGGCCTCGTAGACCTTCACGCGGCCGAGCACGTCGTCGGACTTGATGGTCAGCAGCTCCTGGAGGCAGTAGGCCGCGCCGTAGGCCTCGAGCGCCCACACCTCCATCTCGCCGAACCGCTGGCCGCCGAACTGCGCCTTGCCGCCCAGGGGCTGCTGGGTGATCATCGAGTAGGGCCCGGTGGACCGGGCGTGGATCTTGTCGTCCACCAGGTGGGCCAGCTTCAGGATGTACATCACCCCGACGGTGACGGGGTTGTCGTAGCGCTCACCCGTGCGACCGTTGAACAGGATGGTCTTGCCGTCCGGCTGGATCAGCCGCCCGCCGTCGCCGTAGTCGGTGCCCGGCGCCTCCGGGTTCAGGTTCTCGAGGATCGTCTGGATGGTCGGGTGCCGGCCCGCGTCCTCCGTCTCGTCCCAGTGGGCGCCGTCGAACACCGGCGTGGCGATGAGCTGGGCCGGCGGCGTGGTCGGGCGGGTCTTGGACAAGGTGTTCGGCAGCGGGTCGTCCCCGACCCGCTCGCCACCGATGGTCCAACCCCAGCGGGCTGCGTACCCGAGGTGCGCCTCGAGCACCTGGCCCACGTTCATGCGCGACGGGACGCCGAGTGGGTTGAGGATGATGTCGACCGGCGTGCCGTCGACGAGGAAGGGCATGTCCTCGATGGGGAGGATCTTGGACACGACGCCCTTGTTGCCGTGACGACCTGCGAGCTTGTCACCCACGCTGATCTTGCGCTTCTGGGCCACGTAGACCCGAACCAGCTGGTTGACGCCGGGGGCAGCTCGTGGCTCTCGTCTCGGCTGAACACCTTCACGTCGATGACCTTGCCGGACTCGCCGTGGGGGACCTTCAGGGAGGTGTCTCGCACCTCGCGGGCCTTCTCACCGAAGATGGCCCGCAGCAGGCGCTCCTCGGGGTGAGCTCGGTCTCGCCCTTGGGCGTGACCTTGCCCACCAGCACGTCGCCCGGACCGACCTCGGCACCGACGCGGATGATCCGCGCTCGTCGAGGTCGGCGAGGATCTCCTCGGAGAGGTTCGGGATGTCCCGGGTGATCTCCTCGGGGCCCAGCTTGGTGTCACGGGCATCGATCTCGTGCTCGTGGATGTGGATCGACGTGAGCACGTCGTCCTTCACCAGACGCTCGGACAGGATGATGGCGTCCTCGAAGTTGTAGCCCTCCCACGGGAGCAGCGCGACCACGAGGTTCTTGCCGAGGGCCAGCTCGCCGTTGTCGGTCGAGGGCCCGTCGGCGAGGATGTCGCCCTTCTTGATCTTGTCGCCCTGGCGCACCCGCGCCTTCTGGTTGATGCAGGTGTCCTGGTTGGAGCGCTCGAACTTGAGGAGCCGGTAGACCTTGCGGCCGAGCGACTTGTACTGGACGGCGATGGCGTTGCCCTCGACCTCGGTCACCTCGCCGTCGTCCTCGGCGAGGATCATGTCGGCGGCGTCGCGGGCGGCGCGGCCCTCGATGCCCGTGCCGATGTAGGGGGCCTCGGCCCGAAGCAGGGGCACTGCCTGGCGCTGCATGTTGGCGCCCATCAGCGCCCGGTTCGCGTCGTCGTGCTCGAGGAACGGGATGAGCGCGGTGGCCACCGACACGATCTGCTTCGGCGACACGTCCATGAGCTGGACCTCTTCGGGCGCCACGGCAGAGATCTCGGTGGTGGCGCCGAAGAACACGTCCCGCTCGAGCTGCAGCTTCAGCTCGCCGAGGGTGGCGGCCTGAGGGGAGCGGCGCACGAGGATGCGCTCCTCGGCGAACCGGCCGTCGGCCTTGAGGGGCACGTTCGCCTGGGCGACGACGTACTCCTCCTCCTCGTCGGCGGTGAGGTACACGATCTCGTCGGTCACCTTGCCGTTGCGCACGACCCGGTACGGCGACTCGATGAAACCGAACTCGTTGACGCGGGCGAAGGTGGCCAGCGCGCCGATGAGGCCGATGTTCGGGCCCTCCGGCGTCTCGATCGGGCACATGCGGCCGTAGTGGCTGAAGTGCACGTCGCGGACCTCGAAGCCGGCCCGCTCCCGCGAGAGCCCACCCGGGCCGAGCGCCGACAGGCGGCGTCGGTGGGTGAGACCCGACAGCGGGTTCACCTGGTCCATGAACTGCGACAGCTGGCTCGTGCCGAAGAACTCCTTGATGGCCGCGACCACCGGCCGGATGTTGATCAGCGTCTGGGGTGTGATGGCCTCCACGTCCTGGGTGGTCATGCGCTCGCGCACGACCCGCTCCATCCGGGAGAGGCCGATGCGGACCTGGTTCTGGATGAGCTCGCCCACCGACCGGATCCGGCGGTTGGCGAAGTGGTCCTGGTCGTCGAGGCGGTACCCGGGCTCCTGGGTCATCAGGTGCAGCATGTAGGTGGCCGCGGCGAGGACCTCCGCGGGCGCCAGCACCGGCTGGTCGGGCTCGGGGCGCTCGAGCTCGATGCCGAACAGCTTCTCGATCTTGTCGATCTCGGGACCGAGCTTGCGGTTGAGCTTGTAGCGACCGACCCGGGACAGGTCGTAGCGGCGGTTCTCGAAGAAGGCGTTGCGGAAGTAGGCCTTGGCCGACTCGACCGATGGAGGCTCGCCCGGTCGGGCCCGCTTGTAGATCTCGAGCAGGGCCTCGTCCTGGGTCGGAGCCAGCTCCCGGTCCTTCTCCCACTGCCCCTCGAGGAAGCTGAAGTGGCCGACCAGACGATCGAGGAAGCCCGGGGCGTTCTCCTCGTCGTAGCCGAGCGCCCGCAGCAGCACGAACAGGCTCAACCGGCGCTTGCGGGCGACGCGAGCACCAGCGGTGACGTCCTTGCCGGGCTTCTGCTCGACGTCGAACTCCAGCCACTCGCCGCGGTAGGGATGGATCGTGCCGGTGACCAGCTGGTGCTTCTGCAGGTTCCGCAGACGGAAGCGCTCACCCGGCTGGAAGATGACACCCGGCGAGCGGACGAGCTGGGACACGACGACGCGCTCGGTGCCGTTGATGATGAAGGTGCCCTTGTCGGTCATCATCGGGAAGTCCCCCATGAAGACCGTCTGCTCCTTGATCTCGCCGGTGGTGGCGTTCATGAAGCGGGCCCGCACGAAGATCGGCGCGGAGAAGGTCATGTCCTTCTCCTTGCACTCCTCCACCGAGAACTTCGGTGGAGGCCGAAGGTCCTCGTCGTCGGGGTCGAACTCCAGCTCGAGCTGCAGCGTCTCGGTGAAGTCCTTGATCGGGGAGATGTCTCGGAAGGTCTCGGCCAAGCCCTGGTTCAAGAACCAGTCGAACGACGCACGCTGGATGGCGATGAGGTCGGGCAGCTCGAGGACCTCCTCGAGGTTCGCGAACGAATACCGGTCCCGGATGGCGGGGCGAGCGGCCAAGGGATCACTCCTCGAGGGAAGA
>JAWKIW010000020.1:0-92631 GCA_041394145.1 Acidimicrobiales bacterium | reverse complement strand
AGCGGGAGCGCGTCGAGGGTCACGCCCTGGTGGTCCTTGCCGACCACCAGCATGATGCGATCGTCGAGCGAGCGATCCTCCACGAGGTCGGCGCCGCCGATGAGGTGCCGGGCGACCTCCTGGGCCATGCGCTCGTTGCCGGCGCCGTACTTCACGACGCTGCGCTTGTTCGTCCCACCGGTCTCGTCGACGGCGGTGACCACGAAGCCCGTCGGAGCGAAGGCCGCCTTGACCTCGTCGCCCCGCCCTCGCGTGCCCGTGGCGTTGGCGATCGAGAACCGGACCTCGCCGGGCGGGATGGCATCGGCCGGGAGCCCGCGGAAGATGTTGAGCACCGGCTGGGCCTCGGTCGGGTGCATCTTCAGCACCGACGCACCACCGGGCGTGGCCCACTGGATCGACGGCACGCTGTGGGTCACCAGCACCTCGTCGGCCGAACCGGACGACAGCTGGCGGCCGAGGGCGACGAGCTTCTTGACGTCGAGCTTGCGGTCGACCTTGAGGTTCCGGGTGCCGGCGTCGACGAGATCCATGGTGCCGCGCACGTCGAGGCTGCGGGCCTTGCCGGCCGACAGGTCGAACAGGCGGCGGATCAGGTACTGCTGACGGCTGATGCGACCGAGGTCGCCGGTCGGGTCGTCGTGCCAGCGACCACCGTCCTGGTACTGCAGGTGACGGCTGCGGGCGAAGGCGAGGGCCTGCTCGCCGTCGAGCGTCCGACAGCCCGGCTGGTCGACGACGAGACCCGAGTTCGTGTCCCGCATCGGCTTGTCGAAGTACATGGGCACCCCGCCCACGCTGTCGACCACGCCCTTGAAGCTGGCGAAGTCGACCTCCACGTAGTGGTTGATCTCGATGCCGAAGTCGTCGCGGATGGTGTCGACCAGCTGCTGGGCGCCACCGAGGGCGTACGCGGTGTTGATCCGCTCGCTCTTGCCGGTGCCCGAGATGGGGACCCACAGGTCGCGCGGCAGCGAGAGCAGCTGGACGTGATCGTCCTTCGGGTCGACCCGCAGGATCATGATGGTGTCGGAGCGCTGGCCGCCCTGGTCGGCGCCGCCGGCGAGGAAGGCGCCGGCGTCGGCCTCGGTCGGGTCGACCACGGCCCGCGAGTCGGAACCGACGACCAGGTAGTTCTCGGGCCCGCCCTGCAGCGCCTCGGCGAGATCGACGTCCTCGCGGGAGATGTTGGCGAGCTTGGCGGCGCCGAAGGCGACGGCCCCGGCCAGCAGCAGCGACACGACGGCGACCGTGACGCCGCCGCTGAGGACCAGGCGCTGGGTCCAGCTGCGGCGGCGGGGCCGCCGCGGGCGGGGCCGGGGACGGGGAGCCGGGACGGGCGCCGGGTCGTCGGGGGACATGGAAGCACGACACTACCTGTGATGGCCTCTCGCCCCCAGCCACCTCGGCCGACCGGCACCGCCATCTTGTCGACGCTACGTCGACAAGATACCCTCCCTGCCCGGCCCGTCACCCCCACCGACGGCGCCCGCGACGGCCACCCACCGTCGCGGTCCCCTCCCGCTCCGAGGTCACCCATGTTCATCGCCCGGCGCGACCTGTGGTTCGCCAAGGGACGGTTCGCCCTGATGGGGGCGGTCGTCGCCATGCTCGCCCTGCTGATGGTGCTGCTCACCGGCCTGGCCACCGGCCTGGTCGACGACAACATCTCCGGCGTCCGGAACCTCCCGGCCACCTACCTCGCCTTCAACGGTGAGTCGGGCGTCAAGTTCAACCAGTCCACCGTCGATCGGCGGCAGTGGGAGGAGGCGGCGACGCGGCCCGGCGTCGTCGCGGCGGCACCGATCGGCAACAGCCTGTTCAACGCCCACGCCTTCCCCACCCCCACGGCGGCGTCGGCGGCGCGAGGAGGTGCTCGCCCGCGGCAGATCGTCGAGCGCCGAGGGCAAGGCCGTCGACCTCGCGCTGTTCGGCGTCGAGCCCGGGACCTTCATCGCGCCCGCCAGCACCGAGGGGCAGACCCTCGGCGCGACCGAGCGGGGTGTCGTGATCTCCGAGGCCCTCGCCACCAAGCAGGGGCTGAAGGTCGGCGACACGATCGTGCTGGACCGGGTCGGCACCGAGCTGCCCGTCATCGGCGTCACCGGCAAGGCCAACTACGGCCACGTCCCGATCGTCTACGCCCCGTTGGCCGTCTGGCAGGAGGCGACCTTCGGCCCGCCCGGCGGGGCGGCGCCGGGCCGGGAGCTGTCCCCAGCGGTGCGCAACGTGGCGACCCTCGTCGCCCTCGACACGGCGAGCGGCTTCGACCCCGCGGTGATCGACCAGCTCGGGCTGAAGACGGTCACGAAGACCGCGGCCTTCGACGGGTCGCCCGGCTACAAGGAGGAGACCGGGACCCTCAACATGATCGAGGCCTTCCTCTACGTGATCGCCGCACTGCTGGTCGGCGCCTTCTTCACGGTGTGGACCATCCAGCGCCGACACGAGATCGGTCTGGTCAAGGCGCTCGGCGCCTCCAACCGGTACCTGCTGCGCGACGCCCTCGGCCAGGCCCTGATCGTGCTGGTCGCCGCCACCGCCGTGGGGGTGCTGGTGGGGCTGTCGTTCGGGTTCGTGATCCCCGGCAACGCGCCGTTCGCCCTCCGCCCCGGGCCCGTGCTGCTGGCCGCGGTGCTGGTCGTCGTGATGGGCCTGATCGGCGCGTCGCTCTCGCTGCGCCGCATCACCAAGGTGGACCCCCTGATCGCCCTCGGAGGCGCCCGATGAGCACGCCGACGACGCCCGCCCCACCCCACCGGAGGTGCCCGATGAGCACGCCGACGACGCCCGCCCCCCACACCGGAGGTGTCCGATGACGCTGTCGGTCGAGGAGGTCACCCTCGTGCTCGGCGACGGTGACGACGAGGTCACGGCCCTGGACCGGGTGTCGATGGAGGTCGGCGCCGGCGAGCTCGTCGCCGTGGTCGGCCCCTCGGGTTCGGGCAAGTCCAGCCTCCTGGCGGTGGCCGGGGCCATGCTGCGCCCGACGAGCGGGCGGGTCGTGATCGGCGACGTCGACGTCGTCGCCGCCCCCGACAAGGAGCGCACCCGACTCCGGCGAGAGCACATCGGCTTCGTGTTCCAGGGCTCGAACCTCGTCCCGTCGCTGACCGCCACCGAGCAGCTGCTGCTGGTCCCCCACCTCGACGGCATCCGGCCCGCCACGCGCCGGGACCGGGCCGCGGCGTTGCTCGACGAGGTGGACATGGGCCACCGGGCCGACCGCCGACCCCACCAGCTGTCGGGCGGCGAGCGCCAGCGGGTCGGCATCGCCCGGGCCCTGATGGCCGAGCCGGCCGTGCTCCTCGTCGACGAGCCCACCTCGGCGCTCGACCACCAGCGCGGCGCGGAGATCGTCGAGCTGCTCGCCCGCGAGACCCACGACCGGGGCGTCGCCACGGTGATGGTCACCCACGACACGGCCATGCTCGACCGGGTCGACCGGGTCCTGCGGATGGAGGACGGCCGGCTCGCCGCCCCGACCTCCGCCGTCGGCTGACGGGCCGTCATCGGCTGGAGCCGAGCCGAACCCATCGGAGAGACTCCCCCCGATGCCGCGGATCACCGCCCCCACCGTCGCCGAGCACGTGCGCCTGCAGGAGCAGGCCATCATCGACGCCGCAGCACGGCTGTTCGCCGAGCAGGGCGTGGCGGGCACCGACCTCGCCGACATCGCGTCGGCCGTCGGCCTGGCCCGATCCTCGGTGTACCGCTACTTCCCCGACAAGGACCACATCCTGCTCGCGTGGTTCGAGCGCGAGCAGCAGCCGGTGATCGAGCGGGCGGCGGCCATCCTCGCCGGCGACGGGTCAGCGGCGGACCGGATCGTGCGGTGGATGTCGTTCCAGCTCGACTACGTGGCCGACCCGGCCCACGACCTCGCGCCGCGGCTGATGGCCGAGGTCGGCGCCGTCGCCCACGACGTCCAGCAGGCGATCGCCGCCGGCCACGTGCGGCTCTACGGCCAGCCGGCGACGCTCGTCGCCGAGGCCGTCGGCGACGGGCGCGACGCCCGGGTCGTGCTCGGACTGCTCGGCGGGCTCCTGCGGGCCGCGGCCGAGGCCCTGGTGGCGGGCTCGCCCTTGGCCACGTGCCGCGCCGAGCTCGACCACGCCACCCGGGCGATCCTGGCCGGCGACCCGCGCCCCTGACGCGGCACCCGGTCAGGTCACGACGCCGGCGACCCCGGCCAGCCGCTGCCCGGTGCTGCGCCCGGAGCCCCGGGCACGCCGGGCATGCCGGGCATCGGCTGGGCCTGGCCCGGCACGGCGTTGGCGCCGAGGTAGGTCGACGCGCTCCAGTCGATGACGGCCTTGGTGCGGTCCTTCGGATCGACGCGCACGACCACCGCGGCGCCCGGCTGCACCCTCGCCATGGCGGTGATGGGCACGGCCTGCTTGATGGTGATGTCGTAGGGCTGGGGCGAGTCCCCGGGCTGCACCCGCAGGCCGATGGCGAGCACGGCGTTCGTGTAGTTGATGACCGTGCCGGTCTCCGCCACGGCCGTGACGATGGCGGACGCGGGCACACCGTCGGCGAGCAGTCCCTCCCCGGCGAGGTCCCCGGTCACCTTGCCGATGAAGAAGGAGAAGACGGCGAAGACGAGCAGCAGGCCGCCGGTGAGCAGGAAGCCGAACCGCAGGATCGGCACCGCCAGGCCCGCGACGATGAAGACGAGGCCGAGGACGCCGAGCCCCACGGCGGTGGCGAGCCCCACCTTCTTGAAGTAGCCCATCGATGATCCTCCTGGTCCGGGTGTCGGCACCATGGTGGGGCCCTGGCACCGGCGCGGCCTGAGTAGGCCCTACTCAAATCCCGGCATCGCAGCGCTCAACCGGACGCGGCGACGTAGGCGTCGATGGCCGCGAGGTGGCGGTCGACCTCGGCGGGTGGGAGCAGGCTCGCCCGGAACGAGCTGCGGGCCAGGTGCACGACCTCGTCCCGGGTGAGGCCCAGCTCGGGCGCCGCCAGGTTGTCGGCCACGTAGCCCCCGAAGTAGGCGGGGTCGTCGGAGTTGACCGTCACGAGGACGCCCCGGCGCAGCAAGGTGGCCAGGACGTGGTCCTCGAGGCGGTCGTACACGCCGAGACGGACGTTGGAGAAGGGGCACACCGTGAGCGGGACCTGCTCGGCGACGAGCCGATCGACGAGCGCCTCGTCCTCGATGCACCGCACGCCGTGGTCGATGCGGCGCACGTGCAGCAGGTCGAGCGCCTCCCGGATGTAGGCGGGCGGGCCCTCCTCTCCGGCGTGGGCGACGCGGGCGAAGCCCTCGGCCCGGGCCCGGTCGAACACGGCGGTGAACTTCGACGGCGGGTGACCGACCTCCGAGGAGTCGAGGCCCACGCCGGCGATGAGGTCCCGGTGCGGCTGCGCCTCGTCGAGGGTCGCCATGGCGGCCTCGGCGCTGAGGTGGCGCAGGAAGCACATGATGAGCCGCGAGGTCACGCCGAGCCGCGCGCGCCCGTCCTCGAGGGCCCGATGGATGCCGCCGATCACCGTGGCGAAGGGGATGCCGCGATCGGTGTGGGTCTGGGGGTCGAAGAAGATCTCGGCGTGGCGCACGCCCTGGGCGGCGGCCCGCTCGAGGTAGGCGGTGGTCAGGTCGTGGAAGTCCTGCTCGGTGACCAGCACGGCGCACCCGGCGTAGTAGATGTCGAGGAACGACTGCAGGTCGTCGAACACGTAGGCGGCCCGCACCGCCTCGACGTCGGGGTACGGCAACGTCACGCCGTTGCGGGCGGCGAGCTCGAACAGCAGCTCCGGCTCGAGCGTGCCCTCGATGTGCAGGTGCAGCTCGGCCTTGGGGAGGTCGCGGACGAAGGGATCCATGGCGCCAGTCTGGCCGTCCGGCTCAGTCGGCCGCCCACCACTGCCAGCGCACGGGCTCGACGACGATGGCCGGACCGTCGGGCGGCCGATCGCGGTACTGGCCGTACTTGGCGACCAGGGCCGCCACGCCACCGGCCCGCAGCGCCGCCGCCGCGGCGTCGTCGACGTCGGCCTCCACGACGCGGGCCAGGCCGCGGATGCGGACCCACCACAGCGACGACCAGTCCTCGTCGTCGTAGTGGTCGATCACGACGCTCACCTCGGGGTTGGCGGCGACGTTGTCCAGCCGCTTGAGGCGGGTGGTGGTCTTGGGCTTGTGATCGATCGCCGTCACCAGCCGACCGGCCGGGTCGAAGGCGAAGGTGATCGGCACCTGCTCGATGCGCCCCGTCACGCTCATCGTCGCCAGCCGCGCGACGCGGGCCGACTCGGCCCGTGCTCTCGCCGTCCGCTCGTCCACAACCGCAGCCTACGGACGGCCGACGCGAACGGCCTCGGCCGCGCCCCGGGCCGACGACCCTGATCAGCCGACCGGCGCGGTGGCCTTGGCGGCGGTGCGCTCCTCGGCGGGCTTGGGCTCCTTGGGCAGGCCCAGGACGCGCTCACCCACGATGTTGCGCTGGATCTGGCTGGTGCCGCCCCAGATGGTCTCGGACCGGCTGAAGAAGAACGACGACTGCAGGACCGAGGCCGGGTACCGCGGGTTGGCGCGACGAGCGCCGTAGCCGGGGACGGCCTCCTCCTGGGAGGGGTCACCGCTGAGGATCTGGCCCTCCAGGCCGAGGACGTCGATCGCCAGGTTCATGACGAACTGGTGGTACTCGGACCAGAACATCTTGTTGGTGGCCCCGAGGGCCGCCACCCCGAGGTCCTTGCGGTCCTGCACCACCGCCGAGAGCGTGCGCAGGCCGTTGATCCGCATGATCTGGACCTTGCTCCACGCCCGGGCGAGGCCCTGGCGGACCACGGGATCGTCGATGCGGCCGTTGGACCTGGCCTTCTCCGTGATCACCTCGAGCTCCTTCTCGAAGCGGCGGTAGCCGGTCGTGGCCGACGTGCCCCGCTCGAAGCCCAGCGTGGTCATGGCCACCTTCCACCCGTTGTTGACGCCACCGACGACGTTCTCCTTGGGGCAGCGGGCCTCGGTGAAGAACACCTCGCAGAACTCGGCGGACCCGTCGACCTGCTCGATCGGGCGCACCTCCACCCCGGGCTGCTTCATCGGGCACAGCAGGTACGAGATGCCCTTGTGCTTCGGGGCGTCGGGGTCGGTCCGGCAGAGGATGAAGATGTAGTCGGCGATGAACCCCTGGGTGGTCCAGATCTTCTGCCCGGTGATCACCCACTCGTCGCCGTCGAGGACGGCCTTGGTCTTGAGGTTGGCGAGGTCGGAGCCCGCCTCGGGCTCCGAGAAGCCCTGGCACCAGGCGATCTGGCCCGAGAGGATCTTCGGCAGGAACTCCCGCTTCTGCTCCTCGGTCCCCCACTGCAAGATGGTGGGCCCCACCAGGGTGTCGCCGAAGAAGTCGGCCCGCATCGGAGCGCCGGCCCTGGCGAACTCCTCGTTGAGGACCACGGCCTCCATGGTCGACAGGCCCTTGCCGCCGTACTCGGTGGGCCAGGTCGCGCAGATCCACCCACCCTCGAAGAGCTTGGTGGTCCACTCCTCGTGGAACCGGACCTTGGCGTCACCCTCGAGCTCGAAGCCCTCGTCGAACCAGCCGTCGGGCAGGTTGTCCTCGAGCCACTGGCGGATCTCGACGCGGAAGGCTTCGGCTTCGGGCGGGTAGGTGAGGTCCATGGCCCAATCTTGACCGATGGGTCAAGTTCGCATCTAGTCGCCTGACGTGCCGTCAGGACGGGGCCGACGGGCGGTCGCGCCGGGGGGCCGGTCGGCCGTCGGGCTCGGACCGGCGGGCGGCGCGCCGATCGGGGCCGTGGCTCGGGGGCAGGGACAGCCGGTCGAGGCCCTCGTCGGCGAAGGACGCAGGGTCCTCGAGCGGCTCGACGTGGGTGAACACCGTGGTGCCGGGCAGGGCGGCGCGCAGGTCGGCCTCGAGCCGCTCGACGAGGTTGTGGGCCTGCTGCACGTCCCAGGCGCCGGGCACCAGCACGTGCATGCTGACGAACCGCCGCTGGCCGGCCTCGCGGCTGCGCACCGCGTGGAACTGGACGTCGGCGGCCCGGTAGCGGTCCATCACCTCCTCGACCACGGCGAGGTCCTCGGCCGGCAGCGCCGTGTCCATCAGCCCCGCCGCCGAGCGCCGGATCAGCATCACGCCCGACACGAGGATGTTGATGGCCACGACGATGGCGATGATCGGGTCGAGGCGCAGCCAGCCCGTGACCGCCACCATGCCCACGGCGACCAGCACCCCGCCCGAGGTCCACACGTCGGTCATGAGGTGCTTGGCGTCGGCCTCGAGCGTGATGGACCGGTGCCGCTTCCCGGCGCGCCGCTCGACCGTCGCCACCGCGAAGTTCACGGCCGCGGCGGCGACCGACACGGCGAGGCCGATGCCGACGTTCTCGAGCTCGACCGGGTGCAGCAGCCGGTCGACCGCCGACCAGATGATCAGCGTGGCGGCGACGAAGATCATGGTCCCCTCGACGCCGGCGCTGAAGTACTCGACCTTGCCGTGACCGTAGGCGTGGCTCTCGTCGGCCGGTCGCGACGCCACCGTCAGCGCCCACAGCGCGACGATCGCCGCCACCAGGTTCACCGTCGACTCGAGCGCGTCGGACAGCAGGCCCACCGAGCCGGTGATGAGGAAGGCCAGCGCCTTCATGCCCATCGTGACCAGGGCGGCGGCGATCGACAGCCAGGCGTACCGGGTCAGCGGCGGCGGTGCCGAGGCCGGACGGGCGATGGACCCTCCCACGCCCGCACGCTACCGGCCCGCCCGGCCGCGCCCCGACGCGCAGCCGATGCGTCCCGACGCGCCTCGCTGCGACGTCGGGCGTGGCGCCCACCCATGACCCACGTAGCATCGGGCCATGACCGTCGCGGACGACGCCCCCGCCGCCCCCGCCACGCCCGCCAAGAAGGAGCGTTGGTCCTTCCAGTGGAAGGAGCTCTACGACGAGGTCGTCTCGTCGGGTCTGTGCACCGGCTGCGCCGGCTGCGTGATCTCCTGCCCCCACGACGTCATCGGCTACCGGCACGAGGAGGGCCAGTACCGGCCCTTCCACCTCGAGGAGGAGCTGGGCCCCGACGACTGCGGCCACGGCCAGAAGGGCTGCACCACCTGCACCCGGGCGTGCCCCCGCTTCCGGGCGTGGGAGCCCGAGGCCAACGAGCACCTCTTCGCCCGCGACCGCGCCGACGACGAGGTGGCGGGCATCTACTCGGACATCCTGTTGACCCGCGCCAGCGACGAGATGGTCCACCAGATGGGCCAGGACGGCGGGCTGGTGTCCGCCATCCTCATCTGGGCCATGCAGGAGGGCTACATCGACGGCGCCCTCACCTCGTTCCTCGAGTCCGGCGACGAGGCCACGTGGAAGGCCGTCCCCGGCGTGGCCGCCACCAAGGACGAGGTGCTGGCCTCCGCCGGGAGCCGCTACACCTACTCGGCCAACACGCTGGCCATCGACGAGGCCCGCGAGCGGGGGCTGTCCAAGCTCGCCCTCGTCGGCATGAGCTGCCAGTCGTCGGTGCCACCCGTCATGTGGCACCGCAAGGTCGGCAAGATCTCCAAGCCGATCGTGTTCAACATCGGCCTGCTGTGCTCCAAGACCTTCGACGACGCCATCTTCGCCGAGCTGTTCGAGGCCAAGTACGGCCTGCGCAAGCAGGACATGGTGAAGATGAACATCAAGGGCGTCTTCCAGATCTGGATGCGCGACGGCAGCTACCACGAGATCAACCTCAAGGAGTGCCACGCCTGGACGCGCGAGGGCTGCACCCACTGCCCCGACTTCGCCGCCGAGCACGCCGACATCTCCTGTGGCGGGATCGGCAAGGAGAACGACTGGACGCTGACGATCGTGCGGACCGAGCTGGGTCGCGAGATCGTCCAGCGGATGATCGCGGACGGCTCGATCATCGCCCGCCCCGGCGACGACGACCCCGGCGCCATCGAGCTCATGCGCAAGCTGGCGGTCAAGAGCCGCGAGCGCTGGCCCGCCTGGGCCGCCCCGGTGGTGCGCCTCGGCCTGCCCGAGAAGAAGAAGGCCCCGGCGCCCGTCGGCTGAACGGCAGCGGCCGCAGGCCGCTGCCGCGGTCGCGGCGGCGGGCCCGCGCGGTGCCGTGGTGCTGACCGCCGGTGCGGGCGGCCCCCCGCGCAGCGGGCGACGCGACAGGACGCGACCACGGCCTCGACGTCGCTCGGCAGGCTGAGCGGCTGCCCGTCGGGCACCGCCGGCTTCTGCTGGCGCAGCTGCTGGTCGACGTCGGCGAAGCGGTCGTAGGGCACCGTCGACGCCAGCTTGTCGTAGGTGCAGCGGCAGGCGTCCTCGACGGCGGGCCCGCCGTCGGCGGTGCAGGCGCGCAGGAACCGCTCGCGGGTGGCGTCGGTGTAGCCGGCGGGCCGGGAGGCGGCCACCCCCACCACCACGAGGACCACGATCACCAGCGCAGCCACGACGCCGACCGCGACGAAGGCGACGCGCGAGCGGCGCCCGGCATCGGACCCGGCATCGGACCCGGCGTTGGGAGCCTCGTCGGACCCGGCGTCGGGGGCGTCGCCGGACGAGGGCCCGTCGACCGCGCCATCCTCGCGACGGCGGTCGGCCCCGCCGAGGGTGGCGTCGTCGGTCACGGCTGGGAGCCGGGCGTGGTCGCCGCCGACGTGCCCGGGGCCGAGGTGCCCGCCGGTGACGGGCCGGCGACGCCGCCGCTGGCGGCGCCGGGGGCGGCGCCGTAGCCGGGGCAGGCCGCCCAGCCCTGCTTGATGCTGTCGGGGATGGGGGCGTTCTTGTCCTTCTTCAGGGCGTCGTTGAGCGTGGTGAAGTCCTGGATCGACAGGTTGGTGGTGACGACCGAGTACATGCACTCGCAGGTGCCCGACGACGCCAACGTGGTCCCGCTGCCGGCGTAGTCGGCCGTGCAGCCCGCCATGAAGTTGGCCCGGGTCGTGTCGTCGTACTGGGTGGGCGCGTTGGAGGGCTGCGTGCACCCCGCCAGCGCGACCAGCCCCGCCACCGCGGCCACGCCCAGCCCCGCCCTGCGTCGCGTCGACTTCGACCTCACCCGGCCACCTCTCCACCTCGGCCCGACGGGCCCCGTCACGGAACGGTTCACGCTACCCGCTCCCTCACGGGCGACCGAAGTCGCCGCCGGGGCGACGACCACGTGACCGGACGCGCCGAACCCCGGGCACGGCGCCGCGTCGGCGCGGCGGGCGCCCGGTCAGCGACGCCGGCGGGCCCGCTCGGCGGCGAGGTCGATGACCTCGGCCTCCCCGGGCGCGGCCGCCGGGAGCACCGGGCCGCCGAGGCGGGCCAGGTAGGCCAGGTGGGCGTCGTCGGCGGGCGGCACGGCTGCAGCCGCGGCGACGGTCGCCGGGGTGGGCACCTCGGAGCGAGCCCCGGTGGCCTTGGCCATGGCGTCCCACAGGCCACGCGGGCCACGGGGCACGATCGCCGCCGGCCGAGCCGCCGGGGCCGCCGGCAGGGGCACCCCGGCCAGGTGGTCCGTCTCGGCGTGGGAGAAGATCGCTGCCATCGACCAGGATCATCTGCCTCCCGCCGCCCGGGCGACTGAGCCGGACGGCCCATTTTTCGATAAATGGGCCGAAAGCATTAGTTGATGATCCAGGCCGGATCCTCAAATGATGATCGGGGCCGAACCCTCAAAACGGCAGGTCGGCGAGGGTCCGGGCCCGGGTGAGGACGGCGTCGAGCATGGGCTCGGTGAGGCGGCCGGTGAAGGTGTTCTGCTGGCTCACGTGGTACGAGCACACCAGCGTCGGGCCGGCCGAGGTCGGGACCTCCAGCCCGTGGGCGAACCGGGGCCGGGGCCGCACCCCCAGCTGGCCCGCCATCACCTGGTACGCGAACTGCCCGAGGCACACCACGACCTGCAGGTCGACCAGCAGGGCCAGCTCCCGCTCGAGGAACGGTCGGCACCGGTCGCGCTCGTCGGGGGTGGGCTTGTTGGCCGGTGGTGCACAGCGCACCGGGGCGGTGATGTAGGCCCCGGTGAGGGTCAGCCCGTCGTCGCGGGAAACGCTGACGGGCCGGTCGGCCAGCCCCGCCCGCCACAGCGCCCGGTACAGCCACTCGCCCGACCGGTCACCGGTGAACATCCGCCCGGTCCGGTTGGCACCGTGGGCGGCGGGGGCGAGGCCCACGACCAGGATGCGGGCGGCCGGGTCGCCGAAGCCGGGCACGGGTCGGCCCCAGTACACCTCGTCGGCGTACGCCGCCCGCTTCCGGGCTGCCACCTCCTGCCGCCACGCGACGAGGCGCGGGCACGCGTCGCAGCCCTCGATGTCGCGCCGCAGGCGGTCGAGGTCGTCGGGCGTCCCCACCACGACGCCGACGCTAACCCGAGGGCCGGGGACCACCGAGCCCGGCGACCGGCCACCGCCGGCCCGATGGCGCGACGGCGGTCTCGGTGCTCCTCCACCGGCGGCGCCACGCCGGCCCGGCGGTAGGTTGAGGCGGTCATGGCCGCCTCCCCCGCCCAACGATCGACGCGACGGCGCGCCCGCACCGGGCCGAAGCCGACGCTGGTGCTGCTCGTGCGCCACGGCCAGACGCCGTCGACCGGCACGGTGCTGCCCGGACGGGCGAAGGGCCTGCACCTGTCCGATGCGGGTCGGGCCCAGGCCGAGGCCGCCGCCACCCGCATCGGCGAGCTCGACCGGGTGGCGGCGGTCTACGCCTCGCCGCTCGAGCGCACCCGGGAGACGGCCGCGCCGATCGGCACGGCGGTCGGCCAACGGGTCCGCAGCCACCGCGGCCTGCTCGAGTGCGACTTCGGCGAGTGGACCGGGGCCCGCCTCGACGCGCTGCGCAAGAAGCCCGAGTGGACCACCGTGCAGCGCTACCCGAGCGGGTTCCGGTTCCCCGGCGGGGAGTCGTTCGCCGAGATGCAGCAGCGCATCTGCACCACCCTCGCCGAGCTGGTCGCGGCCCACCCGGGCGAGACGGTGGTCGCCGTGTCCCACGCCGACCCGATCAAGGCGGCGCTGGCCCAGGCCCTCGGCACCCACCTCGACCTGTTCCAGCGCCTCGTCGTGTCGCCGTGCTCGGTGAGCGCCGTCTGGTACGGCCCGGCCGGGCCGGCCGTGCTCACCACCAACTCCACCGGCGACGACCTCCGCACCTTGGGGCTGTCGTGAGCGACATCGAGCTCGACGAGCCCGAGGTGTTCGTCGCCGGCACCCGCGGGGAGCCCGGCGCGCGGGTCTTCTACCTCCAGGCCCGCCAGGGCCAACGCCTCGTGACGCTGCGGCTGGAGAAGCAGCAGGTGGCCGCGCTGGCCGAGTACCTCGCCGGGCTCCTCGCCGACCTCCCGCCCCTGGAGGGCGACGTGCCCGCCCAGCCCGACCTCGTCGAGCCGTTGGTGCCCGAGTGGGCCGTCGGCTCGCTCGCCGTGGCCTACCAGGAGCGGGACGACCGGCTCCTGATCGTCGCCGAGGAGCTGGTGTCGGTGCCCGAGGACGCCGATGAGGCGACGGTGGAGCTGCTGGCCGAGACGGCCTCGACGGCCCGGTTCCAGCTCACGCGGCGCCAGGTGGCCGCCTTCATCCCCCCGCGCAGCGCCTCGTCGCCTCCGGCCGGCCGCTGTGCCCGCTGTGCGGCCGCCCCATCGACCCCGACGGCCACCTCTGCCCCCGCAACAACTGACGGGGCGGCCATGGAGCCCGACACGACGCCCCCCGCTGACGACGGCCTCCCGGTCGGCGGCGACCAGCACGCCGACGCGCCGACGGGTGAGGACCGGTTCCACGCCGTGTTGGCCACCGGGGCCATCGAGCTGCGGGGACGCATGCCGTGGAGCTCGAACGCCACCTTCCTCGTCGAGGTGTGCCTCGACGAGGACGTCGTCGCCGCCGTCTACAAGCCCCACCGCGGCGAGCGACCGCTGTGGGACTTCCCCAGCGGGCTGTTCCAGCGGGAGGTCGCCGCCTACGAGCTGGCCGCCGCGCTCGGGTGGGACCTGGTCCCGCTGACCGTCGCCCGGGGTGAGGACGCCCCGCTCGGCGAGGGCTCGCTCCAGCGCTTCGTCGAGGCCGACGTCTCCCAGCACTACTTCACGCTGTTCGAGGACGACGCCACCCACGACCAGCTGCGCCGCATCTGCGCCTTCGACCTGCTCGCCAACAACACCGACCGCAAGAGCGGCCACGTGCTCGTCGACGGCGCCGGGCACCTGTGGGCGATCGACAACGGCCTCAGCTTCCACGCCGAGTTCAAGCTGCGCACGGTGATCTGGGAGTTCGCCGGCGAGCCCGTGCCCGACCACCTGCGGCGCGATGCCGCCCGCCTCGTCGACCGCGGGCTGCCGGATCCGCTCGCCCGGCTGCTCGACCCCTTCGAGCGCGACGCCGTGCTCGCCCGGGCGCGGGCCCTCGTCGACGAGGGCGTCTTCCCCGCCGATCCCACCGGCCGTCGCTACCCCTGGCCGCTGGTCTGAAGAACGACCGCGGTCGGCGGGAACCAGCCCCCCGCGGCCGTCGTCCGAAGGGCGTCGCAGCGGTCACGGGGAGGAGCACGACCATGCGCAGCGCATCCAGCGGCAACGACGGCGGACGACGGGGACGACGGGGACGGGCCCCCCGGCGGCGGGCGATGGGCCTGGCCCTCGGGGCTGCGCTCGTGGTCGGTGCCTGCACCGGGACCGACGGACCGGCCGGTGGGCCGGGTGAGCAGGCCGCCGGACGCTCGACCGCCACCACCGCCGCCCCGAACCTCGACGTCGACGTCGCCCTCGAGCCGACCGACTCGTGCGACGCCCTCCTGCGGTGGTTCCACGACGAGGCCGTCGCCCACCTGGGGTCGCCCGGGTACCCGGGGTCGGGGCGCTCCTCGGCCGGTGGCGGCGCGCTCGAGGACCAGGCCGCGTCGGGGCCGCCGACGACGTCCGTGGCGCCGTCGGCCCGCAGCGAGGCCGGTGCACCGTCCGCCTCGGCCGAGGCCGACCGCGGCGACGCCGCTGCCGGTGCTGCGGCGCCGACCCCGTCCTACTCCGACACCAACAACCAGACCAAGGGCGTCGACGAGGCCGACCTCACCAAGACCGACGGTCGACGGCTGTTCGGCGTCGTCGACGGCGACGTCGTGGCCTGGGACCTCACCGGCGCCTCCCCGAAGCAGGTCGGGCGCCTCCGCCTCGAGACCGGCGGCGACAGCCAGCTGCTGCTCGACGGGGACCGGCTGCTCGTGGTCACCAGCGGCGGGCCGTCCACCTCCGAGCCCATGCCGCTGATCGACGAGCTGCCGGCCGACGCGGGCGCCGGCCGCACCTCGGGCACCTCGGGCACGACCACGCCGAACCGGCAGCGCCCCGCCCTGCGGGAGGGGCCGGCCACCGTGCTCACCCTGGTCGACGTGCGCGACCCGTCGACGCCGACGGTGCTGCGCCGCGTCGCCCTCGAGGGCGCGACGGCCGGCGCCCGCTCGGTGGACGGCACCGCCCGGATCGCGGTCTCGACCCCGCCGCCGGACCTGCCGCTCGTGTACCCGTCCAGCCGACGGGCCGAGGACGCCGCCAAGGAGGCCAACCGGCGGATCATCGAGGAGACCACGATCGAGGACTGGATCCCCCAGTGGGTCGACCTCGGCGCCAGCGGCATCCCCGACCCCGGTTCCCTCGAAGGTCGACCCCTGCTCGACTGCACGGCGGTCGAGCGGCCCAAGGCGTCCTCGGGCGTCGGGATGCTGTCGCTCGTCACCGTGGACCTCGATGGGGCGCTCGAGCCGGGCGACGCGGTCGGCGTGGTCGGCGCCGGCGAGACCGTGTACGCCTCGCCGCGCAACGTCTACGTGACCACGACCGAGCTCGCCGACGAACCGACCCGCCGAGCGGGCAACGGTGTGGTGGCCGTGGCGTCGACCCGCACCGCCGTGCACAAGTTCGGCATCGAGGGCGACGGGCCCGCCACGTACCGGGCGTCGGGCGGGGTCGCGGGCCGCCTGCTGAACCAGTTCTCGATGGACGAGGCCGGCGACGACCTTCGCCTGGCCTCCACCGTCGACAGCATCGCCACCGGCCGCAACGCCCAGAGCCAGGTCGTGGTGCTGCGCGAGCGCGACGGCGAGCTGCGCCAGGTCGGCGCGGTCGGCGGGCTCGGCAAGGGCGAGCAGATCAAGTCCGTGCGGTTCATCGGCGACGTGGGCTACGTGGTGACGTTCCGCCAGACCGACCCGCTCTACACGGTCGACCTGCGCGACCCGTCCAACCCGAAGGTGGCCGGCGAGCTGAAGATCCTCGGCTACTCCGCCTACCTCCACCCGGCCGGCGAGGGGCGGCTGATCGGCGTCGGCCAGGACGCCACCGCCACCGGGCGCGCCACCGGCACCCAGGTCGCCCTGTTCGACGTGTCCGACCCCGCCGACCCCCGGCAGCTGCAGAAGTACGCGCTGCCCGGGTCGACCTCCTCGGCCGAGCAGGAGCACCACGCCTTCTTGTGGTGGCCGGCGACCGACCTCGCCGTGCTGCCGGTGACGACCTCCGGCGGCGTCACCCCACTGCCATCACCGTGTCCCGCGGGCGCCCGCTGCACCGCCGAGAGCGCGGCCCCGTACCGGCAGGGCTTCGTCGGGGCGCTCGGCCTGCGCGTCACCGGCGAGGGGATCACCGAGGTCGGGCGGATCGTGAACCCGGTCGACGGCGTGCCCGCCTTCGGCCCCGACCGCGTCGCCGCCGGCTCGACGTCGACGACCGCGACCCCGCCCACGACGGACGGCTCGTCGCCGGTGCCGCCCTCGACGATCCCGTGCGACCCGGCCTGCCCGCCGCCGGGCTCGACGGCCACGACGGCCGCCGCCTCGGCCACGACCACCACCTCGGTCGACCCGGCCGTCCGGGAGGCCGCCCGGCTCGCGGGTGACTGCGACGCTGCCGGCAACTGCCCACCGGCGGACGGCGGGGTTCCGGCGCCGACGACCGTCCTGTGCGACCCGGCGTGCCCGCCACCGACGCCGAAGCCGACGACGCCGCCCGGGCCGGACTACTCGGGTGCGGGCGCGCCGATCCTGCGGGCGATGGTGGTGGGCGACCGGGTGCTGACGCTGTCGGAGACCGGCCTGCGCACCGGCCACCTCGACGATCTGACCTTCGTGGCCTGGGAGCCGCTGCGGTAGCGATCGGTCTGGCTGACCGGCGGCCTGGTGCCCTGGTACGCGGTGGCCCGGCTGACCGCCGGCCTGGTGCCCTGGTGCCCGGTGGCCTGGTGGCCCGGTGGCGCAGCTCAGACGTTCGAGGCGATGAGCTGGGCGTAGAACTGGGCGCCGTCGGGGCGCAGGTGCATGCCGTCGTCGTAGAAGAACTCCGGGTGCGACGAGCTGGCGGACAGCCAGTCGACGAGGACCGCCTGGCCGGGATACCGGGCGACGCCGCTGGCGATGACGTCGTTGTTCGGGTCCTGCCAGCGCCGGGGCACCTTGTTGTTGACGAAGACCACGCGGGGCACCGGCTTCAGCACCTCCATGATCTGGTCGAACTGCTGGTCGGTGAAGGTGCCGTTGTTGCCGAGGTGGATCACCACCGTGTCGGGCAGCAGGCCCTTGGCCGACCAGAACCGCAGCACGTCGAGGCCGTTGGCGACCTGGCGGCCGACGACGGCGTCGACGGCGCCGGTGGGTCCGAGCGTCCCCTGCAGGGCCGGCTTGGCGCCGAGCATCACCGAGTCGCCCAGCGCCGCCACCCGCTTGGTGATCGGGGTGACGCCGGTCGGGGCCGAGGTGGACGGGGCGGGCGCGGTGGTGGTGGAGGCGTCGGACGACGGGGGCGCCCCGGTGCCGGGAGGCGCGGCGGTGGTCGTCGGCTCGGTCGAGCCGGGGCTCGAGGCCGCGCGGTCTCCCGTCGTCGCCTCGGGCGCGGCGGTGCCCAGGTTGAAGATGGCGGTGTCGGACACCGCCGACGGGTCCTGGCCCTCGACCTCCTCGGGCGGGCCGGCCGCCACGATGAGGCTCGGGTCGGGTGCCTTGGCCCGCACCATGGTCACGCCGAGCATGGCCACCAGCACGATCGCCACCGCCAACGTCGACCCGAAGCCGACCTGCAGCCGCATCCGCCGGGCCCCGGTCGCCTCGCGCATCGACGTCCACCAGCGGCCGAGCGCGCCCCGACGGATGGGCATCTCGACGTAGCGATACGACAGCTCGGCGGCACCGACGGTGAGGACGAGGCGCAGCACGAGCGTGGGATAGGTGCCGAACGGGACGTCGATGTCGGGCCGGGTGACCTGGAAGATGGGCCAGTGCCACAGGTACAAGCCGTACGAGCGCTTGCCGATCCACACCAGCGGCCCCCACCCGAGCAGCTTGCCGAGCAGGGCCCCCGGGTGGACGGTGACGGCGATGACCAGCGCCGTCAGCAGCGACAGCTGGAAGAACCCGAAGCGGTACAGGCTCGGATCGGACTCGCTGGTCACCACGAGGATGCGCAGCACCGCGGCGAGCGCCACCAGGCCGACGACGTTGAGGATGACCTTGGCCGACGCGGCGATCTCGGCCCGGAGCCGCCACGGCGACCACCAGAAGGCGAGGACGCACCCGATGAGCAGCGCCGAGGCACGGGTGTCGGTGCCGTAGTACACGCGCGAGGGATCGCTGCCCTCGTCGAACAGCACGGCCATCCACGCCGCCGAGAGCACGGCCGCGCCGGCGATCACCCAGGCGAAGCGCCGCTTGCCGAGCCGCCGCATCCCCCCGATGAACAGCAGCGGCCAGAAGAGGTAGAACTGCTCCTCCACCGCCAGCGACCACAGGTGCTGGACCAGCGGCGGCCGACCCATCACCTCGAAGTAGCTCTTGGACGACAGGACGAAGTCCCAGTTCGTCACGTAGAAGAGGGCCGCCAGGACGTCGCCGCGCAGGCTCGCCACCTCGCCCGGGGCGAACAGCAGGGCGAGCACCGAGGTGACGGCGAGGACGAGGAAGAGGGCGGGCAGCAGCCGCCTCGCCCGGCGCACCCAGAAGTTCGCCAGCGC
The DNA here is from genome assembly GCA_041394145.1 of Acidimicrobiales bacterium. Taxonomy (GTDB): domain Bacteria; phylum Actinomycetota; class Acidimicrobiia; order Acidimicrobiales; family Acidimicrobilacustridaceae; genus JAWKIW01. The sequence goes on along the minus strand of JAWKIW010000020.1, from coordinate 73,687 downwards.
GACCTGGCCGTCGTTGCGCGCCTCGCTCAGCAGCAGCGAGGTGATGAGGAAGCCGCTGACGACGAAGAAGACCTCGACCCCGAGGAAGCCCCCGGGGATCCACCAGAGGTCGGCGTGGAACAAGATGACGGCGACCACGGCGAGGGCACGGAGGCCGTCGATGCCGGGGACGTAGGCGAGATCGGCGCCCCGTCGACTCGGGAACGGGTCGCTCGTGGTCCACGACTCGCCGGGCAGCGACGCGCGTCGGCCGGCCCCGTTGCGGGGCGCCTCGGCAGACACTGGGGCCACGGATACCACGACCGGTCATTCTTGCCGACGGGGGTCCGCGAACGGGGTCACTGGCCCGGGTGCTGATCGTCGGTGTCGGGCCGGGGACCCGTCCCGACGCGATGCGGCGCCGACGATCAGGCCAGCTTGGCGAGCTCGGCGTTCAGCTGTCCCATGTCGAAGTAGTCGCGCCACAGCCGGATGCGACCGTCGTCGCCGACCTCGAACACCCCGGCGACCGGCAGGTCGAGCCACGTCTCGCCCGAGCGGAACCGGTCGGAGCGCTCGTTCATGACGACGTCGCCGCTGACCGCCTGCCGGTGGACCACGAACTCGACCTCGTCGAGGCCCTCGACCATCGGAGCGAGCACGGCCTTGATGCCGTCGGGACCGAAGCCCTTGCCCATCGGGACGTTGTCGTACTCGCAGTCGTCGGTGACCAGCTGGCACGCCCCGTCGAGATCCATGGCACCGATCCGACGGATGAACTCGCTCACGACCTCTTCGGGTGTCATCGACCCATCCTCGCTCACGAGCCCGCCTGCATCAGGCGATCGAGGCGCTCGGTGGACTCGATGCACTCCGACACCATGTCGAAGATGACGTCCTTGCTCTTGCGCACCTTGTTCATGCGCCCGACGATCTGGCCCACCGGGTTGAAGCCCACCTTCTGGGACTGCTCGGGGTAGTTGTGGTGTCGGACGACCATCTCGCCGGTGATCATGAACTGCAGCGGCATGCCGAGCGGCTTGGGGTTGTCGGGGTTCTCCCACGCCTCGGTCCAGTCGTTGCGCAGCATGCGGCACGGCTTGCCGGTCCAGGAGCGGGAGCGCACGGTGTCACGCGACGTCGCGTCGAACATGGCCTGCATCTGCGCCGGTGGGATGTCGGCCTCCTCGACCGTCAGCCACAGCGAACCGGTCCACACGCCCTGGGCACCCAGGGCGAGCGCCGCCGCCATCTGCCGGCCGGTGCCGATGCCGCCAGCGGCCAGCACCGGCACCGGCGCCACGGCGTCGATCACCTCGGGCCACAGCACCATGGAGCCGATCTCACCCGTGTGGCCACCACCCTCGGTGCCCTGGGCGATGATGATGTCGACGCCCGCCTCCTTGTGGTGCAGCGCCTGGTACGACGACCCGCACAGCGCCGCCACGAGCCGGCCCTCGCGGTGGATCTCGTCGATGATCTCCGTGGGCGGCGTGCCGAGGGCGTTGGCGATCAGCTTGACGTTGGGGTGGCGCAGGGCTTCGTCGACGAGCGGCGTGGCCGTCGCCTCGGTCCAGCCGATGAGGGCCGGCGGCTGCTGCTCGGTGAGCTCGGGCACCCCGGCGTCGGCGTAGAGCCGGCGGGCGAAGGCGCGGGTCTCGTCGGGCACCATCGCCAGCAGGTCGGCCTCGAGCTTGGCCGGGTCCATCTCCCCCATGCCCTCGTACTTGCCGGGGATGACGACGTCGACGGCGTAGGGCTTGTCGCCGACGTGCTCGTCGATCCACTCCAGCTCGACGGCGAGCTGCTCGGGCGTGAAGCCGACTGCGCCGAGCACGCCCATGCCGCCGGCGTTGGAGACGGCGGCGACGACGTCGCGGCAGTGCGTGAAGGCGAAGATGGGGAACTCGATGCCGAGGCGGTCGCAGATCTCGGTGTGCACGGTGGTGTCCTTTCGGCGGCGAGGAGCCGGGTCGTCGGTCGGGTTGTCGGGTTCGGGGTCTTGGTCGGGGTTCGGTCGGGTTGTCGCAGACCGGGGTTCGGTCGGGTTGTCGCAGACCGGAGTTCGGTCGGGTTTCGGTCGGGTGGTCGGGTGGTCGGAGGTCGGTGGCCGGTGGATCAGGACCGGGCGCGCCGGGTCCTGGTGGACGACGACCCCCGCGGGGGCGGCCGTCGCGCCACGGCGGGCGCGCCGAACAGCAGGCGGAGGCCGTCGACGGCGAGGTCGTCGGGCACGGCGGCAGGCTCCACCCGCCGCTGCATCTCGAGGCCGAACAGCAGGGCGAGCACGAGGGTACCGAGCCTGTCGGACTCGACCGGCAGCGGCGTGCCGGCGTCGTCGGCCCACCGGGCGAAGGCCTCTCCCATGGCCTGCCGACCGGCGGCGTAGCGGGCGGCGAGCGCACCGTCGGGGTCGCCGCGACGTGCGGCGTAGAGCCACAGCTCGTGCTCGAGCAGCATCCAGGCGTCGTCGGCGCCGGCCGCTTGGTCGACGAAGCCGTCCCACAGGGCGGCGACACGCTCCTCGTGGGTGGCCGCATCGTCGAGGGCGGCCTGCATGCGCCGAACGGTCGCCCGCTCGAACTCGGCGAGCAGGGCCAGCAGCAGGCCGTCCTTGCCCCCGAAGTGGGCGTACACCGCGCCGCTCGTGCGATCGGCGGCATCGGCGACGGTCTCGGTGGACACGGCGTGGAACCCCTTGCGGGCGAACTCGGCGGCGGCCGCGTCGAGCAGCCGGCGGCGGGTGTCGGCCTTGCGCTGCTCCTGGGTCCGGGCCACCACCAGCCTCCTCGTCGGCTCCCCCGCTGCTCGACCGGACCCGTGACCCGGATCTGCGGTGGGCGCACCAAGGAGCCGGTCGGCAAGATATATCTGCGATCGTATTTATCTCTGAAGTCCTACGCAAGCGAGGATCCGCCATCGGTGGGCCGGTCGAGGTGCCGGTGGGCACGGACCGGCGGCGAGGACGGGGGGAACCTGCGATGCTGTGGCCGCCGCGTCGCACGAAAGGGGAGTCCAGTGAGCGAGCAGTCCATGGGCGAGGGCTGGTGGCTGGCCTCGGACGGGAAGTGGTACCCGCCGGAGCAGCACCCCGATCCCGGCTACCGGGCCCAGCACGCGGCGCCGGCGACGAGCACGACGCCGCCGGCCGGCCCCGAGCCGTCGGCGACCGGCGAACCGGCGGCGAGCGGCGAACCGGCGGCGAGCGGCGATGCCGGTCCGGCTGCCGACGGAGGTGACGACGGCGACCTGCACGTCGGTCCGGCCGCCGACGCCGACCGGTACCTGTTGCGGGAGCGGCGGTCGCGGGGCAACGACGGTGACCTGTGGCTCGGCGCCCTCGCCCTCGACGACGTCGAGGTGCCGGTGGCGATCAAGGTCTCGAGTCGGGGCACCGACGCCGACCTCGACCAAGCCCGTGAGCGCTGGCTGCGACAGGCCGAGCTGCTGCGCTCCCTCGAGCACCCGGCGCTGGTCAAGGTGCGCGAGGTGTTCGAAGCCGCCGAGCCCCACCGACGCGGCGGCGCTCACGCCGAGACCGACGTCGTGTGCCTGGTGATGAACTGGGTCGACGGCGAGCGCCTCGACGACTGGCTCACGGCCCACCCGGACCGGTCGCTCGACGACGTCGTGGGCCTGCTCGAGCCGGTCGCCGACGCCCTCGACTACCTGCACGCCGGCATCGGGGGGCGGCCGGTGCTGCACCGCAACCTGAAGCCGGGCAACGTGCTGGTGGGCGACGACGGCGCCGTGCGCCTCGTGGGGTTCGGCACGGCGCGGCTGATGAAGCTCGACGCCAACATGACCATCGTGGGCAGCCCCGCGTGGATGCCACCCGAGGTCCTCAACGGCGAGCCCTACGACGCGGCCGCAGACCGCTGGGCGTTCGGCGCCCTCGCCTGCTACCTGCTGAGCGGCTCGCCACCGCCGCTGCTCAACCCGGACAAGGCCCGATCCCAGCTGGCCGGGGCACCGCTGGCCGCCGGCGACGACGCCCTGGTCGATGCGGTGATGGAGCTGCTCGACGCCGAGCCGGGAAACCGCCCCACCAGCGCCGCCGACTGGCTGAACGGCTTCGCCCGCACGGCCCGCTCGGCCGGGACCGGCGCGGCCGTCGCCGCGGCGGCCGGCGCGGCCGCCCCAGAGGCAGCCGCCGAGGAGGCCGTGGAGGAAGCAGCCGCCGAGGAGGCCGTGGAGGAGGCAGCCGTCGAGGAGGCCGCCGTCGAGGAGGTCGCGGAGGAGGCCGCCGCCGAGGAGGCGCCGCCGACGCCGACCGCCCCGCCCGAGCCCAGCGGCGAGACCACCGAGGCAGCGCCCACCGAGGAGCACCCACCGACGAGGGCCGGAGATCGGCCCGATCGGTGCGGCGGGCGCCGGTGCGGCCGCCGCCGGGCTCACCACGATCGTCGGCCCGCCGCCCACCGGCCCCGAGGCGCAGCCCACGCCGCCCACCGCGCCGCCACCCGGTGCGGCGCCACCGCCCGGACCGCCGCCCGTCGCCGCTCCGCCTCGGCCCAGGGCTGGCAGGTCCCGCCCGAGCCCGGCGCCGCCACCACCCGGCGCCGCCACCTCCCCGGACCGCCCCCGGCGCGCCGCGCCACCACCCGGCGCCGCACCACCACCCGGACCGCCCCCCGGCGCCGCGCCACCACCCGGCGCCGCACCACCACCCGGACCGCCCCCGGCGCCGCGCCACCACCAGGGCCACCCCCGGCGCACCCGGCGTGGCACCGCCCCCGGCGCCGCGCCACCACCCGGACCGCCCCCGGCGCCGCGCCACCACCAGGGCCACCCCCGGCGCACCCGGCGTGGCACCGCCACCCGCCGCGCCACCACCCGGACCGCCCCCAGCGCCGCGCCACCACCAGGGCCACCCCCCGGCGCACCCGGCGTGGCACCGCCACCCGGCGCGCCACCGCTCCCCCCACCCGGTGCTCCGGCCGGGGCGCCACCCAGCGCGGCGCCACCACCCGGCGCGCCACCGCTGCCGCCCGCGGCCCCCGGCGCGCCCCGGGGCGCCCCCGGCGGCGCCCCGCCCGGCGCCCCGCTGGGTGGACCGCCGATCCCCGGCGCTCCCGTGGGGGCGCCGCCGGCCAAGAAGAGCCGGGCCGGCCTGTGGATCGTGCTGCTGCTCGTGATCATCGCCATCGCGGCGACGGTCATCTTCCTGCTCGTGCGCTGAGCTGAGGCGCCCGGGCACGCCCACCCGACCGGCGCGCCACGAGCGTCGGCCGGGCCGGCGGGAGGATCAGGCCGCGCCGCGCTGGTCGGCGTCGCGCTCGCGCACGGCGTCGTCGACGGCCGTGCCGAGCTGGAGCAGGCGGAGATCGCCGATCGGCGTCCCCGAGCCCCGGTTGCACACCATGGCCACCGCCACGTCGCGGCCGGGGTCGCACCAGCCGCCCGAGCCACCGAAGCCGAAGTGCCCGAACGCCTCGTCGACCAGGCCCCGGGTCGTGCCCACGAGGTGGTAGCCGTAGCGCCAGCGCATCGGCATGACCAGGACGAGGTCGCGACGCCGCGAGCGGACGCGGGCCATCCGCTCCACGGTGGCGGGCGACAGGAGGCGCACGCCGTCGATCTCGCCGTGCCCGGCGATCATGGCGTACATGCGGGCCAGCGAGCGCGCGTCGAAGAAGCCGTTGGCGGCGGGGATCGAGGCGTCCATCACGTCGCCGGCCCACAGCACGTCCTCGATGCCCCGCGGCGCGAGCGCGTTGATCATCCGCCGGGGGTTGATGGGCGAGCGCACGGCGGACGCCAGCTTGCCCAGCTGCTCCCCCACCCGCCGCTGCACGATCCGGGCCGGTCGGGGCCCGAACAGGGCCCGGCCCATCGGCTCGAGCGGCGCGACCCGGTAGCGCTGCTCGGGCGGGCAGCCCAGGTAGAGGCCGCCGAGGCCGAGGGGCTCGACGATCTCGCGCTGGACGAACTCGTCGAGCGGCTGCCCCGACACCCGACGCACGACCTCGCCGACCAGCCATCCGTACGTGAGCGCGTGGTAGCCGTTCTGGGTGCCCGGTTCGTACGCCGGGCGGGCCGCCGCCAGGGCCTCGACCATGTGGTCCCAGTCGAGCATCCGGTCGGCCCGGTCGATCACGGTGCGCAACCGGTGCAGGCCCGCCGAGTGGGTCAGGAGGTGGGCGACGGTCACGCCCTCCTTGCCGTTGGCGGCGAACTCCGGCCAGTAGGCGGCGACGGGCGCCTCGTAGTCGACGAGCCCGCGGTCGGCGAGGAGGTGCAGGGCCGTCGAGGTCAGGCCCTTGGTGCTGGAGAAGCACATGGCCAGGGTGTCGCCCTCCCACGGCTCCTCCGGGCCGTCGAGGGCGCCGTCGGGCGCAGGCCGCACCCGGCGGCCGCCCCACAGGTCGACCACCAGCTCACCCCGGTGGTACACGGCCACCGCCGCCCCGCCGGTGGTGCGGGCGAGCTGCTGGCGGAACACGCCGGCGACGCCGGCGAAGTCGGGGTGCACGAAGCCGTCGATGCCCCGCAGGGTACCGGCTGGCGGAGGGGGCCCGGAGAACCCGGCCTCGCCGGGACGGCCGGCGCCGCCGAGGACACCAGTAGGCTCCGGCGGCGACGACGGCGGTCGGTAGGACCTCGGGAGGCACGACGATGGTGATGGCCGGGCGACCGGGGGTGAAGACGGCGCCCCTCCCGACCACGGCGGTCAACCTGGCCGGCTTCGCCGGACGCCTGGCCGCCGCCCTGGCGACCGTGCCGCTGAAGCGGCCGTTCGACGGGCCGGAGCAGCCGCTGGAGAACCTCGGACAGAACGTCACCCGGGAGGTCATGAAGGCCTTCTTCGGGTTCGCCACCGCGCTTGACACGCCGTCGCTGCGATCCTTCGAGAAGGTCATCGACGACATCTCCCGCACCGTGCTGCCGCCGTTCGTGCACCGCATGAAGGTGGCGATGGGCACCGACGCCATCGGGGGCGTGCCGGGCATGTGGTACCGCCCGGCCGATCGCGAACCGAACGGCATGATCATCTACCTCCACGGCGGCGGGTACATCGCCACCTCGCCCGGCATGTACGCCGCGTTCACCGGCTACCTGTCCCACATCACCGGGTGTCGCCTGTTCGTGGCCGACTACCGGCTCGCGCCGGAGTTCCCGTTCCCCGCCGGGCTCGACGACGCCATCGCCGTGTACGAGGCCGTCCTCGACACCGGCGTGCCCCCCGAGCGCATCCTGTTCGCCGGGGACTCGGGCGGCGGCGGGCTGGTCGACTCGCTGCTGCTCGCCGACCGTGCCAAGCACCTTCCCCGCCCGGCAGGGGTGATGCTGTTCTCGCCCGAGGTGGAGCTGGTGCTCGACGAGCCGTCGGTCAGCGACAACGCCCGGCTCGACATCCTCCCGACGCAGATCCCGACGACGCCGTACCTGCACGGGCTCGACGCGCACAACCCGTTCATCTCGCCCGTCGCCCGCGACCTCACGGGGTACCCGCCGGCGCTCGTCGCCTTCGGCGACGAAGAGATGTTCCGGGACCCGATCCGACGCTTCTGCAACGACCTGCGGCGCGACGGCGTCGACGTCGTCGAGCTCGAAGAGCCCGACATGTTCCACGTCTACCCGATCCTCATGCCGTGGTCGTCGGCGAGCCATCGGCTCTACGACGAGATCCGCACCTTCACCGCCGACCTCCTCGCACCGCCCCATCGCGGCGAGGGCGCGGGGCCCACCCCGATGGCCGCGGACGCCGGCGAGGCCGACGCCGCCGTCGACGACGAGGGATCGGCCGCGCCGCCCACCTGACCGCGGCGCCTCGGCCGGTCAGTCGCCCGCCGTCGTCAGCTTCGTGATGGCGTCGTCCCAGGCCTGGCTGACGTCCTTGACCGCGGACCGCAGGCCGTCGAGGAGCGAGTCGATGGCGTCACCGACCGACGACTGCGCCGAGTCGACCTGCGAGCGAGCCTCGAGCATGACGTTGCGCAGCCGCTCGAGCACGGGGTTGATCTCGTCGCGGGCCTCCATCGACCCGAGCCTCGCCTGCACCTCGAGCTGGTCGATGCGCGCCTTCCAGTCCTGCAGCTCGCTCTCGTAGAGCTGGGCCCGAAGGTCGGCCACCTGCTGCTCGAGATCGCTGATGCGGGACTTGAGCTCGTCGGTCGTGTCGCTCATGGCGCGCCTCCTCGTCCGGTTCGCACCCCCGGAACGTATCGCCCGCGGCGGCGGCGCGGCAGGGTCGACGGTCACGACGCCGGGCCCGCCGTGCGATGCTGGACCGACGTCGACAGGGGGAGCCATGACCGACACCGCCGCCGGCGACCCGGCCGGCAACACCGCCGTCGTCGCCGCCTTCTGGGAGGCGCTGTACCGCCGCGACTGGGAGGCCATCGCCGGCTTCTTCACCGAGGACGCCGAGTACACCGATGTGCCGTCGCCCGCCGACGACGTCGCCCGCGGCCCCGCCCAGATCGTCGCCCGGCTCCGCCTCGGCCTCGAGCCGATCACCGAGTACCACCACCACCACCGCCTGACCGTGGCCGAGGGCGACGTCGTCGTCACCGAGCACGCCGAGGAGTGGCACTGGCACACCGGCGAGCAGGTCGTGCTGCCGTTCGTGTCGGTCCACGAGCTGCGCCACGGGCGCATCACCCGCTGGTGGGACTACTGGGACATGGCCACGCTGATGGACGCGGCGCCGGCGTGGTGGGTCGAGCACATCATGCAGGGGTACGCCTGAGGCCGTGACCGGCGATCCCGACGCCGTGGCCGGCAGCGAGCACGACCTCGGTCCCGGCGCTGCCACCACCCTGGCCGGCGTCGACCTGACCGACGACGCCGCCCTGGTCGCCGAGCAGGAGCGCGTCGGGTCCCTGCGCCCACCGCCGTGGCATCCGCCCGACCGACCGCTCGTGGTCGCCGGGTGCTTCGTCGCCTTCGCCCGGGGTGAGCAGGGCCCCGGCCGCACCGGCGACCACGGTTGGGGCGGCGCGGCCGTCGTCGACGAGGACGGTTCTCCCCTCGCCACGGCCGCCGTGCCCGGTCGGGCCCCGGCGCCGTACCGCCCAGGACTGCTGGCCGCACGCGAGGGGCCGATGCTGCTCGCGGCGCTGCGGGCGGTCCTGGACCGGGCCCCGGTGCCGGTCGACGTGGTGCTGGTCGACGCCACCGGCCTCGACCACCCCCGTCGGGCCGGGTTGGCCCGCCACCTCGGCGCCGTGCTCGACCTGCCGACGGTGGGCGTCACCCACCGGGGGCTGACCGACCGGGGCGCGCCCCCGGCGCTCGGCGCACGCGGCGACCGCGTCGACGTCGTCCACGACGGCGAGCCTTCGGCGGCGTGGGTGTGCACCGCCACCGACGCCCGCCCGGTGCTGGCCCACGCCGCCTGGCGCACCGACGTCGACACCGCCGTCGCCGTCGTCCTGCGCACCTGCCACCCCGGGGCGACCACCCTGCCCGGGGGGACGGCCGGGCGCACCCCCGAGCCGCTGCGCCAGGCCCGCCGGGTGGCTCGGACCGCCCGGTCCGACGCCTGATCCATCGGCGACCGGCAGCACCTCGGCAGGGCCCGGGGCGCCGCGAACGGCATCGCCCGACCCGGCACGCCCGGGCCGGTGCGTCCTAGGGTGCGGCGACGATGCGCTCAGAGGTCGGACCGCCACCGAGGAGACCGACGCCGTGACCACCACCGAGCCCGTCCGCATCCCGGTCGAGCTGGCCGCCGAGCGACGGCGCAGGGACGACGCCAGCACCAGCGGCGAGGTGCACCACACCTTCTGCCGCATCTGCGAGTCGCTGTGCGGTCTCGAGGTGACCGTCGACCACGGCCGCATCACCCGCATCCGACCCGACGACGACCACGTCGCCACCGCCGGCTTCGGCTGCATCAAGGGCATCAAGCAGCACGAGCTGTACGCGTCACCCGACCGGCTGCGGTTCCCGATGAAGCGGGTGGGCGACCCCGACGATCCCGGCGCGTGGCAACGGGTGTCGTGGGGCCGGGCCCAGGGCGAGATCGGTGCCAAGGTCCGCGACATCATCGAACGCCACGGGCCCGACAGCGTCGCCATGTACGTGGGCACCGCCGCCGGGTTCTCGGTGCTGCACCCGGTGTTCGCCCAGGGGTTCATGGACGGCCTCGGGTCGACCTCGATGTACGCGTCGGCCACCCAGGACTGCGCCAACAAGTTCGCCGCCGCCCGCGAGATCTACGGCTTCCCCTTCACCCAGCCGTTCCCCGACGTCGACAACATCGGCTGCCTCGTCATCGTGGGAGCCAACCCGGTCGTGTCGAAGTGGTCGTTCCTGCAGGTGGCCGACCCCAAGAAGCGCCTGCGCGCCATCGCCGACCGCGGCGGGCGGGTGATCGTGGTCGACCCCCGCCGCACCGAGACGGCCAAGGCGGCCACCGACCACGTGTTCATCCGGCCCGACACCGACGTCTTCTTCTACCTGTCGTTCCTGCACGAGGTGATCGCCCGCGGCGCCGTCGATGACGCGCTGATCGCCGACCACACCACCGGCTACGCCGACGTGGCCCGACTCGCCGAGCCGTGGTCGCCCGAGCGCACGGCCGAGGTGACGCGCATCCCCGCCGCCGTGCTGCGCAGCATCGTCGACGCCTACCTCGCCGCCGACGGCGCCGCCCTGTACTCGTCGACCGGCGTGAACATGGGGACCAACGGCGTGCTCGGCTTCTGGCTGCAGGAGGTGATCAACGCGGTCACCGGCAACCTCGACCGCCGGGGCGGCACGCTCGTCGGCAAGGGCGTGATGGACTTCGCCCGGTTCGGGGTGCGCACCGGCGTGCTGATGGCCGACGACACCAGCCGCGTCGGCGGGTTCCGCAAGGTCAACGACGCCTACCCGGGCGGCATCCTCGCCGACGAGATCCTGACCCCGGGCGCCCGGCAGGTGCGGGCGCTGTTCGTCACCGGCGGCAACCCGCTCATCACCATGCCCGACGCCGAGCGGCTCAAGCGGGCCTTCGGCGAGCTCGAGCTGCTCGTGACCGTCGACATCTATCGCAACGAGACCGGCTCGCTCGCCCACTACACGCTGCCGGCCACCGATCCCTTCCAGCGGTCGGACCTGCCGTTCATCTTCCCGTTGATGCTCGGGCTGCAGAGCCGCCCCTACCTGCAGGCGACCGAGCCGGTGGTGGCGCCCGAGGACGAGCAGCGCGACGAGGCCACGATCTACCTCGGCCTGGCCAAGGCCTGCGGCATCGGGCTGTTCGGTTCGAAGCAGGCCCAGCAGGTGCTCGAGGCCGCCACCCGTCGCCACAGCCGCCGCCGCGGCCTCGACGGCTCCGCCGGTCGCCAGCCCCGGGTTCCCCAGGAGGCGCTGCTCGACCTGCTGCTGCGGGTGACCCGCCAACCCGGCTTCCGGTCGCTGCTGCGCCACCCGCACGGCCTGCGCCGACCCGGCCACGAGCAGGCCAGCTTCCTCGGCGAGCGGGTCGTCACCGACGACGGCAAGGTCCACCTGGCGCCGCCGCGCCTGCTGCAGCGGGCCGACCGGCTGGAGGACGACTTCGCTCGGGAGCAGGCGGCCGGCGACCGGCTGAAGCTGATCACCAAGCGCCACGTGAAGACCCACAACTCGTGGACCCACAACCACGAGGACATGGTTCGGGGCGACTTCGACACGAACCACGTGTACCTCCACCCCGCCGACGCGGCCGCTCGAGGCATCGGGGACGGCGACCTCGCCGACGTGGCCACGCCGACGGCCACGGTGCGCCTCCCGGTGCGCCTGCTCGACGACCTGCAGCCGGGCACCTGCGCGCTCCCCCACGGGTGGGGCCACCAGCACGCCACCGGTCTGTCCGTGGCGGCGCGCACCAAGGGCGTCAACGTCAACCTGCTCGCGGCCAGCGGCCCCGACGCCATCGACCCGGTGTCGGGCATGGCCCACCTCACCGGGATCCCCGTCGACCTGCGCCCGGCCGCCGGGCCGCGCGACCCGTCGACGTGGTCGGGTCTGCCGCCCGGCGAGGCGGGCGCGGGTCGACGCCACGACCGGGGGAACATTTAGCACTAAGTATGGGTTGCGGCGATCGTGACCGCTGTGACCGCCCATCCCGTCCTGTCGTCCCCGTCCCGTCGGCGCATCGAGCAACCGCCCCGCCGGCCCCGGGTCGTCGTCATCGGGGGCGGGTTCGGAGGGGTGGCCGCCGCCCGCCACCTCGCCCGCCTGCCGGTGGACCTCACCCTGGTCGACCGGGACGGGACCCACACCGTGCGGCCGCTGCTCTACCAGGTCGGCGTCGAGCGGCAGGGCCGCGCCGACGTCGTGCGCCCCCGCGCCGAGGTGCTCGCCGGACCCGTCGCCGACGGCCGCCTCGACCTCGTCACGGCCGCCGTCACCGGGATCGACCGCGAAGAGCGGCTCGTCCGGCTCCACGACGGTCGGACCCTGCCCTACGACCAGCTCGTGGTGGCCGCCGGGGCCGCCGCGACGCACCTCGGCGTGCCCGGCGCCGCCGACCACGCCGTCACCTTCACCGACGCCGACGGCGCCGACGCCCTGCGGGCCCGGCTCGCCCCGCTGCTCGACCGCCGCACCCCGCCGTGCACGGTCGTCGTCGTGGGCGGCGGTCCGACCGGCGTGGAGCTCGCCGGCGCGGTCGCCCCCCGGGCCCCGGCCGCCGGCCGGCGCGACCTGCACGTCGAGCTCCTGGAGGCAGGTCCCCACCTGCTGGCGGGCTACGCCCCCACCGCCCGTCACTCGGCCGAGCGGACCCTGACGCAGCGTGGCGTCAGGGTCCGGCTCGGCGACCCCGTCGCCGAGGTCGAGGGCGGGATGGTGCGGCTGGCGTCGGGTGATGCCGTCCCGGCTGCGTTGGTGCTGTGGGCCACCGGGGTCGCCGTCCACCCGGTCGCCGCCGTGCTGGGCCTCCCCGTCGTCGAGACCGGTCCGGCCCGCGGCCGCGTGCCCGTCGACGCCTCGCTGCGCCTGGTCGGGCACGACGACGTCTTCGTGATCGGCGACCTCGCCGGCGCCGTCGACCGCGACGGCCGGCCCCTCCCCCAGCTGGCGCCGGTGGCGTTGCAGCAGGGCACCCATGTCGCGCGTGAGGTCCGCCGGGCGCTGCGAGGCGAGGCACCCCGGCCCTTCCGGTTCACCGACAAGGGCCGGCTGGCGATGGTGGCCGACGGCGTGGCGGTGGCCGACCTGCCCGGCGGCATCGACCTGCCCGCCCCCGCCACCTGGGCGCTGTGGCTGGTGGTGCACGCCCTGACGATGCCGACGCCGGGCGCGGCGGTCGACGTGACCCGGCGGTGGATCGACGCCGCCACCCCCGCGGTGCCGCTCGGGCCGACCGCCCGCCGAGCCCGACGGATCCTGCGGCACACGGCCCGGCGCACCGCGCCCGGACGGCTCCTGGTCGACAGCCTCGAGCAGCGGCTGCCGCCGCTGCCTCCGCTCGCACCGCCCGCTCCGCCCGGTGCAAGCGACCGAGCGCCCGCCGCAGACCGACACGCCGCGGTGACCGACCTCGTGCGGCCACCCGCCCGGCGCCGGGCCGCCGGTCGGACCCGGCGGCCGACGGCGGCCTGACCGCCGAGCGCTCACCGGCACCGCCACGTGGGCCATGATGCGGGGGTGACAGCCGCCCGGGGGGACGAGCTCGGTCACCTCCGGGTGGCGCGCGACGGACCGGTGCTCGTCGTGACCATCGACCGCCCCGCCAAGCGCAACGCCTACGACGGTCCCACCCTCACGGCGCTGGGCACGGTCTGGGCCGAGCTCGACGAGGATCCGACCCTGCGGGCCGGCGTGATCACCGGCGCCGGCGACACGTTCTGCGCCGGCGCCGACGTCGCAGCCGCGGCGGGCGGCGGGTTCGCCGACCCGCCCTACCCCGAGGTGGCCGAGGGGCTCGCCGCCAAGCCGGTGGTGGCCGCCATCGAGGGGCTGTGCCTCGGCGGCGGGATGATGATCGCCGCCGGCGCCGATCTGCGGGTCGCCGGCCGGGGCGCCGCCTTCGGCCTCCCCGAGGCGAGGTGGAACCTGCCCGCCCAGTGGCTCGGGGCCCTCGCCCGCCAGGTGCTGCCGGCCCACGCCCTCGAGCTCGCCCTGCTGGCCGACGAGCGGCTGCCGGCCGAGCGGCTCGAGCAGATGGGCTGGCTGAACCGGGTCGTCGACGACGGCGAGGCGCTCGAGGTGGCGCTGGCGTGGGGCCACCGCCTGGCCGCCCTGGCCCCACGCGCCCTGCGCCACTTCAAGGCGCTGGTGCGCGCCGGCACGTGGCAACCGCCGGCCGAGGCGCTCGCCCTGGGCCATCGCCACGCCGCCGAGCTGGTCGGGATGCACGACACCGTCGAGGGCGGGACCGCCTTCGCCGAGCGACGCCCGCCCCGCTTCGAGGACCGCTGAGGGCCTGACCCATGCCACCCGAGCCGAACCCACCAACCGCCGAGCCGGACCCAGCCACCACCGAGCCGAGCCCGCCCACCGAGCCCGGCGCGCCCGCGGGACCGCGACCGCTCACCCCGGGCGACGTGGCCGACGGGACGGCGCTGCGACGGGTGGCCGAGCAGGTAGCGGGCCTCACCGACCTGCTGCCCACCGGCGCCGACCCGGTGGCGTCGGCCGAGGCGCTGCGCTACGCGCTGCGGTTCGTCGCCGCCGGCATCACCGTCTGCGTCGCCCACGACGACACGGACGCACCGGCCTTCGGCACCATGAGCCGCGACCGGCTCAGCTGGGGCCTCGACAACCCCGACTGCCTCTACCGCTACACCCGCGTCGACCCGACGGCGACCTACCGCATCCGGGGCCGGCTGGGGACGCCCACCCACGCCGAGCTGCAGGTGAACAGCGGCCACTTCGGCGACGGCGACTTCTCCGGTTGGCAGGCGGTGAGCGCGGTGACCGCCGCCGAGCTCGTCACCGGCGACGACGGCGCGGTGGAGATCTGGCTGGCCTCGCAGCGACCGGTCGGCGCCGACGGCCGGCCGGTCGACAACTGGCTGGCCCTCGACGACCGCGCCTCGTTCCTGCTGTTCCGCCAGTACTTCGGCGACTGGGAGGCCGAGGAGCCGGCCGACCTGTCGATCGACCGCATCGCGACGGATGGCGCCGACCCCCGCCGCGGCCACCCGGCCCTGCCACCCGGGCCCCACGACCCCGACGAGGCGGCGCGCCAGACCGAGCTGCTGCTGCAGTGGCTCGACGCCGGCGCTCGGTGCTGGCAGGCCCTCAGCGACGGCATCCGCGGCGGCGCGCCGGGCGACGTCACCCCCTTCGTGCCGCCGGCGTCGGCGTCGGGGCTCAAGGGACAGGCGTACGGCTTCGGGACCTGGCGGTGCGGTCCCGACGAGGCGGTGGTCGTCGAGCTGGCTCCGCCGCCGTGCCGGCTGTGGAGCGTGGCCCTGGCCGACCCGTCCTGGCAGAGCATCGACTTCGCCGACCGCCAGTCGTCGCTGAACGCGCGGCAGGTCGGCCCGCTCCCCGACGGTCGCTTCGTCGGCGTCATCGCCCACGACGACCCCGGCGTGCGCACGTGGCTGGACCCCGGCGGCCACACCTCGGGCACCATCGCCGTGCGCTACCTGTTCGACCCTGCCCAGCTGCCGGACGCCGACGCGACGCTCCCGCCGCTGCGCCAGCGGGTCGTGCCCCGCGCCGCCCTCGCCGACGCCCTGCCGGACGACCTGCCCCGCGTCACCCCGGCGGCGCGGGCCGACGCCCTCGCCCGCCGCCGGGCCGCCGTCGTGCGGCGGGGCGGTGTGTGATGGCGGTGACCGACCGCTTCGTGGTGGGCACCGGTCGGTGCGGCTCGACCCTGCTGTCGCGGCTGCTGGCCGAGCACCGGGACGTGGTGTCGCTGCACGAGCTGTTCACCGGGCTCGACGGCGGCCGACGGTTCGCTCCCGGCCCCGTCAGCGGCGCCGAGCTGGCCGACCTGCTGGGTGCCGAGCAGCCGGTCACCACCGAGGTCCTCCGGCGCGGGCACGTCACCGACGAGATCCAGTACCCGTTCGGCACCCCGCAGGCGAGGCACGCCATCGGCGACCCGGTGCCCTGGCTGCTCATCACGATGCTGTCCCGCCTCACCGCCGACCCCGACCCCTGGTTCGACGACCTGGTGGCCTGGGCCGCCGCCCGGCCGGTCACGACCATCACCGAGCACTACCGCGCCCTGTTCGCCTGGTTGGCCGAGCGAGCCGGGGGCTCGATCTGGATCGAGCGCTCCGGCTCGTCCATCGACTACCTCGGCGGGCTGATCGACACCTTCCCCGGCGCCCGCTTCGTCCACCTGCACCGCGACGGCCCCGAGGCGGCGCTGTCGATCCGCGGGCACCCGTTCTTCCGGCTGGGGGTGGCCTTCTTCTTGGACCTCGTCCCCGAGGGCGACGACGACGAGGTGATCACCCGCATCGTGGAGGAGGCGCCCCCGTGCTGGGCCGTCGGCCGCTACTGGTCCGACCAGCTCCTGCGCGGCTACCACGCCGTGCCCCGCCTCGATGCCCACCAGTGGCTCGACGTGGCCTTCGAGGACCTGGCCGCCGACCCGGTGCCCGTCCTCGAGCGCATCGCCGCCTTCTTCGAGCTGCCCGACGACCCGGGCTTCGCCGACCGGGCCGCCGCCCACGTGCACGGCGTCCCCCTCGCGCGCCGACCGGCTCGCGTCCGAGGAGCGGGCCGAGCTGGAGGCGGCCTGCCGGCCCGGGCAGCTGCTGCTGGGGCGGCCGGTCACCTGACGCGTCCGGCGCGGGCGCTGGCCGCGGCGCGGTCGCTGCCGGTGCACAGCTCGTCGACGAAGGCGTCGAGCACGGGGCGGATCGACGGGGCTGACACCCATGTCAGGGACGTGCGCGCCCCAGGGCGAGCGCCGTGCCACACTGCCGCCATGGACGAGCCGGTGCCGGGGGCGCCCGAGCTGCACCCGTTCCACCTGCGCCCGCCCCGCGGCGCGCACCTCCAGCACCGGACCCGGCAGACGCTCGACGTCGCCCGTCGCCGCCTCGGGCCGCTGGCCGCCCGCCGCGCCCTCGGCCGCCCGGTGCCCGCCACCGAGGTCGCTCGCCCCCTGCGCAAGGCGTTCAGCGATCTCGGCGCGACCTACGTGAAGCTCGGCCAGCTGGTGGCGTCGGCCCCTTCGGTGTTCGGCCCCGAGGTGTCCGACGAGTTCCGGAGCCTGCTCGACCAGGGTCGTGCGGTCGGCTTCCACCGGGTGCAGCACGAGGTGGAGCGGGCCACTCGTCGACCGCTGTCGGAGACGTTCGCGTCGTTCGACCCGGATCCGATCGGACGGGCGTCGATGGCGGTCGTGCACCGCGCCGAGCTCCACGACGGCCGGGAGGTGGCCGTGAAGGTGCTGCGCCCGGGCATCGAGCGCACGATCGCCGCCGACCTGTCGCTCATGGGCTGGCTCGTGCCCCGGGTGGCGTCACGGGTCGCCGACGCCCAGGCCGACATGGTCCGACCGATGCTCGACGGCCTGCGCACCCAGCTGTGCCACGAGCTGGACCTGCGCAACGAGGCGCGGCTGATGATCCACTTCAACCACCTCCTCACCGAGGTCGACCTGCCCGACGTGGTCATCCCCGCGGTCCACGAGGACCTCACCAGCCGGCGGGTCCTCGTGATGGACTTCCTCGACGGCGTGGCCATCGACGACCTGTCGGCCATCGAGTCCTTCGGCATCGACCCGGTCCCCCTGGTGACCGAGATCGTGAAGGCCTTCTTCCTGACCGCCATGCGCTTCGGGATCTTCCACGGCGACGTCCACGCCGGCAACCTCCTGCTGCTGCGCGACGGGCGCATCGGCGTCCTCGACTGGGGGATCGTCGGCCACCTGTCCGACGAGAACCTGCGCCACCTCCGATCGATCATCCGGGCGGCGCTCGGCGACGAGGAGGCCTGGGCCGAGGTCACCGACCGCATCACCGACCAGATCGGCCCGCTGATCAAGCACCGCCTCGGGGTCGCCGACGACCAGCTCGCGCCGCTGATCCGGTCGGTGCTCGAGCCCCTGTTCACCAAGCCCTTCGGCGAGGTGCAGCTGTCGACGCTGCTGCTCGGCCCCGACGAGCTCGGGGGCGGAGCGGCGCTCGGCGGCGCCGGCGCGCCACCGCCTGACCTGCCCGGCATGGACCCCGCCGCCTTCGACCGCGACATGCTGCTGCTCACCAAGCAGCTGCTGTACTTCGAGCGCTACGGCCAGATGTACCTGTCCGACCTGGCCCTGTTCTCCGATCGCGAGTTCTTCGGGGCGCTGGTCGCCGACGGCACGGCCTCGGGCTCGGGGGCGGCACCGCGGTAGCCTGCAGGGCTCCGTCCCACCGAGCCGGGGAGGTGTCGATGGACGGGTCGCCGACGGCCCACGAGACCAAGATCGAGATCGACGGCCGGTTGCTCACCGCCGAGGAGCTCGCCGCCGAGTACCTCGACGCCAAGACCGACCTCGACCAGCTGCGCCGACAGGACCGCAAGGCCCGCAAGCGCTACCGCGAAGAGCTCGAGCTGCGGCCCTACCAGGCCGAGCTGCTCAAGCTGCAGCAGCACCTCGAGGACCACCGCAAGCGGATGATCGTGCTGTTCGAGGGCCGCGACGCGGCCGGCAAGGGCGGCACCATCCGACGGGTCACGCGCTACATGAACGAGAAGCACTACCGCGTCGTCGCGCTCGGCAAGCCCACCGAGGAGCAGCGCACCCAGTGGTACTTCCAGCGCTACGCCCAGCAGTTCCCCACCGGCGGCGAGATCGTGCTGTTCGACCGCTCCTGGTACAACCGGGCCATGGTCGAGCCCGTGTTCGGGTTCTGCACCGACGACGAGTACCGCAACTTCATGAAGGGCGTCGTCGGCTTCGAGAAGGACCTCGTGCGCCAGGGCACCATCCTCGTGAAGCTGTACTTCTCGGTGACCAAGGAGGAGCAGCAGCGCCGCTTCGACCGGCGGCGCAACGACCCGCTGCGCCAGTGGAAGCTGAGCGAGGTGGACGTGCAGGCCCAGGAGCACTGGGACGACTTCACCGAGATGAAGTACAAGATGCTCAAGCGCACCAGCACCGTCGACGCGCCGTGGATGATCATCCGCTCCGAGACCAAGCACCTGGCTCGCATGGAGGCGATCAAGGTGGTCCTCAACGCGGTCGACTACGAGGGGCGCTCCGAGGAGCTCGACTTCGTGCCCGACCCGACCATCGTGTCGTCGGGGGCCAAGGAGCTCGAGACGATGGAGGCCCAGCGCATCCAGGGCGGCCGCTTCACGGACTGAGGGCCGGCCGTCGCGGCGGCCACGGACGGGCCAGGGGAAGACACAGGGGATCCATGACGAAGAAGGACGGCAAGGGCAACGGCAAGGGCAACGGCCACGACGGTGGCGGGGTGGCCGCGCAGGTCGACACCACCGTGATCGACGAGCTCGGCGTCCCCCACGACCTGCCCCAGCCCAAGCGCAAGAAGCTCGACAAGGAGTTCTACGAGCGCGAGCTGGTGCGCCTGCAGCGCGAGCTGGTGAAGATGCAGGAGTGGGTGCACGCCGAGGGCCTCAAGGTCTGCGTGCTGTTCGAGGGCCGTGACGCCGCCGGCAAAGGCGGCGTCATCAAGCGCATCGTCGAGCGCACCAACCCCCGCGTGGTGCGGGTGGCCGCCCTGCAGAAGCCCACCGAGAAGGAGCGGACGCAGTGGGTCTTCCCGCGCTACGTCGAGCACCTGCCCTCGGGCGGTGAGATCGTCCTGTTCGACCGCTCCTGGTACAACCGGGCCGGCGTCGAGCGGGTGATGGGGTTCTGCACGCAGGAGGAGTACATCGAGTTCCTGCGCTCCACCCCCGAGTTCGAGCGGATGCTGATCCGCTCGGGGATCATCCTCATCAAGTACTGGTTCTCGGTCAGCGACGAGGAGCAGGAGCGCCGCTTCAAGGAGCGCATCGAGAACCCCGAGAAGCGCTGGAAGCTCAGCCCCATGGACCTGCAGTCGCGCGCCCGCTGGATCGACTACTCGCGGGCCAAGGACGAGATGTTCGCCCACTGCGACACCAAGTGGTCGCCGTGGTGGGTGGTCGAGGCCGACGACAAGAAGCGGGCCCGCCTCAACTGCATCCACCACCTGCTCGGCCAGGTGCCCTACCAGGACCTGACGTCGGCGCCGCTCGAGCTGCCGCCGCGCCAGCCGGGCGAGTACGTCCGGCCGCCCGTGCAGGACCAGACCTTCGTCCCGGCGGTCTACTGATCGCCGGGACCCGGCCGGGCCGCGGCACGCGGTGGCGCGCCGCCGCCGTGTGCGCGCCGGGCATCGAGGAGATCACCGCCGGCGAGCTGGTCGGGCTCGGGCTGGTCCCGGGCCGGCCGTCTCGGGGGCTGGTGCCCTTCTCGGCCACCACCCGCAACGTCTACGCCGCCAACCTGTGGCTGCGCACCGCCACGCGGGTGCTGCTGCGGATGGCGTCGTTCGAGTGCCGCGACCTCGACGCCCTCGAGGCCCGTGCCGCCGGGATCGACCTGCGACCGTGGGTCGCCCACGGGGCGGCCGTGCGCCTCCGGGTCACGACGCACCGCTGCCGGCTGGTGCACACCGGCGCGATCGCCGAGCGCCTGGCCCGTGGGGGCGGGCTGCGGCCGGTAGCGGCCGACGACGACGATGGTGCGCTCGTCGTGGTGCGGGGTGTCCACGACCGGTTCACGGTCAGCGTCGACACGTCCGGCGAGCCCCTGCACCGGCGGGGCTGGCGACTGGCCACGGCCAAGGCCCCGCTGCGGCCGACGATCGCCGCCGCCCTCCTGCTGGCCTCGGGCTGGTCGCCGGCCGACGCCCTGGTGGACCCGTTCTGCGGTTCGGGGACCATCCCGATCGAGGCGGCCCGGCTCGCCCGCCGCCTCCCGCCCTCGGTCGGCCGACGGTTCGCCTTCCAGGACGCCGGCGGCTTCGAGCCGGGTACGTGGGCCAGCGTCACCGGAGACGCGGCCGATCGGGCGCTCGAAGGGGCCCCGGCCCCGATCGTCGGGCGCGATCGCGACGCCGGCGCGGTCGAGGCGGCCCGGGCCAACGCCGAGCGGGCGGGCGTGTCGGCCGACGTCGACCTCGCCGTGGCGTCGGTGTCGGACCTGGCCGCGCCGGGGGGTGGCGACGCCAGGCCGTGGGTCGTCACGAACCCCCCGTGGGGCGGCCGGGTCGGCGGCGGCGACCTGCGCAACCTGTACGCCCGGTTCGGCACCGTGTGCCGCGAGCGGCTCCCCGACGGCCGCGTGGCGCTGCTGGCGGCCGACCCCGTGCTGGCCGGCCACACCGGGCTGGGCCTCACCGAGCGCTTCCGGACCGACAGCGGCGGCGTCGACGTCCGTGCGCTGGTGGCCGACCGCCCGCGCCGCGCCGGCTCGCCCCCGGCACGGCGCCGGTAGGCTCCGCCCTCGTGCGGCTCCTGGTGACCAACGACGACGGCATCGAGTCCGAGGGGCTGCACGTCCTGGTCGACCGGCTGCACCGCGCCGGCCACGAGCTGCTGGTGGTGGCACCCGACCGCGACTGGAGCGGCGCGTCGTCGTCGCTCGGGCGCCTCAACGCCGACGAGCACCTCGACGCCCGTCGGGTCGAGGTGCCGGGCTGCCCCGAGGCCGAGGCGTGGTCGCTGGCGGGGCCGCCCGGCATGTGCGTCCTCGCCGCCGTGCTGGAGGCCTTCGGGCCGACGCCCGACCTCGTCGTGTCCGGCATCAACGCCGGGCTCAACACGGGGCGCGCCATCCTGCACTCGGGCACCGTCGGCGCCGTGCTCACGGCGCAGAACTTCGGCCTGTCCGGGCTGGCGGTGAGCGTGCAGGCCGTCGAGCCGTGGCAGTGGCAGACCGCCGCCCGACTCGCCGCCGACACCGTCTCGCTCGCCGCCCTGGCGCCGCCGCGCAGCGCGCTGAACCTCAACGTCCCGGCCCTGCCCCGGGCGGAGGTCCGTGGCGTGAAGTGGGCCCGGCTGGCGCCGTTCGGTGAGGTCCGGGCCGCGGTGGCCGGCATCCACGACGGCCGGGTGCAGTTCGAGCTGGTGGCCACCGACGACGAGTTCCCGCCCGACAGCGACGAGGGCCTGGTCCGCGAGGGGTGGGCGGCGCTGACGACGTTGGTCGGCATCGCCGAGGCCTGGCCCCCCGACGAGGGGCTCGAGCCCACGGGCCCGATCGCCGTCGCCGACTCGATCGGGCCCGGCGCGCCGCTGCACAGCGTGCACCGGGTGCCCGACGCCTCGGCGCCGCGGACCCTGTGGCGCCCCAAGCTCGGCCCCTGACCCCGCGTCCCACCCCTCGGCGGCCCACCCGCCGCGTCCTCGTCACGGACGTGCCCGCGTTCTCGTCATGGAACTGCGCGCCCCAGCACCCGATCCGATGACAGGAACGGAAGGTGGGGCGGCGCTGGGGGCGGCGCTGGGGGCGGCACTGGGGGCGGAGGTGCGGGGGGGCGGGTCAGGCGCGCGGCGTGAAGCGGCAGGGCAGGCGCTTGATGCCGTTGATGAACGCCGAGTGCAGGCAGTCGGGCTCGCCGGCGGCCTCGATGTCGGGCAGGCGACGGAACAGCTCGTCGAACATGACGCGGATCTCCACCCGGGCCAGGTTCGCCCCGAGGCAGAAGTGCGGGCCGCCGGCACCGAAGCCGACGTGGTCGTTGGGTGACCGACGGACGTCGAACGAGTACGGATCGGCGAAGTGGGTCTCGTCGCGGTTGGCCGACGGGTAGATCATCACCACCTTCTCCCCCGCCGCGATCGGCTGGCCGCCCACCTCGGTGTCGCGGGTGGCGGTGCGGCGGAAGTGGATCACCGGCGTCGCCCACCGCACGATCTCGTCGACCGCGGTGGCCGAGACGCCCTCGACGTCGTCGGTCCAGATGCGACGCTGGTCGGGGTGGCGGGTCAGCTGGAGCAGCCCGTGGCTGATGGCGGTGCGGGTCGTCTCGTTGCCGGCCGCCACCAGCAGCAGGAAGAACGAGCCCATCTCCGACGAGGTGAGGCGGTGCGCCTCGCCGTCCTCGCCCTCGATCTCGGCGTGCATCAGCGCCGAGGTGATGTCGTCGCCGGGGTCGGCGAGGCGTCGCTCCCCGAGGGCCAGGCCGTACTGGAACAGCTCCATCCCGGCCGCCATGAGGTCGGCCATCGACGTCACCAGCTCGGGGTCGCCCACGCCGAGCACCTTGTTGGTCAGCTCGTACAACCGCTGGTGGTCCGAGCGGGGGATGCCCAGCATGTCGCAGATGATCGTGAGCGGGAGCTTGGCGGCGACCTCGGACACGAAGTCGCACTCGCCGAGTGGAGCCGCCTCCTCGATCACCTCGACCGCCACCGCCCGGATGGTGTCGTGCAGGTCGCGGACCCGCCGCGGGGTGAACCCCCGGTTGACGATCGAGCGCAGGCGGGTGTGCTTCGGGGCGTCGAGGTTGATGATCGATCCGAGCCACTCGGCGAGCTCGGCCGGCATGTCACCGATCTGGGACGTCGGCGCCGAGTGGAAGGTCTCGGCGTCACGGCTCACCCGCAGCACGTCGTCGAACCGGGTGAGCGCCCAGAACCCGGGGCCGGGCGGCAGCACCTGTTCGCCGGTGGCCGGGTCGACGTAGTCGGGCTCGTCGTGGAAGCTCACGGGCCGCTCGGCCCGCAGCTTGGCGAAGATCCCGTCGCGGTCGGGACGCATCCACTGCTCCAGGTCGCCCAGGCGGATCTCCTCGAGCGACAGGTCGGTGGTGGGCACCTCACCCGGTGCCACGTCGACGTCGAGATGGGTGATGGTCATCGCGCCCCCCGGCAGCTCGTGTCGGGGCGACGCTACCCGCCGTCGTCAGGCGGGGCGGAGGGTGGTGAGCTCGAGCACGTTGTCGTGCAGCACCCGCCGCACCGCGGCGTCGTCGAGGTCGCCGAGCTCGGCGGCGTAGTCCAACGGCGACGGCATGCCCTCGATGTGGGGCCAGTCGGACCCGAACAGCACGCGGTCGGCGCCCATCCACTCGACCACCTTGGTGACGTCGTCCTCCCAGAACGGGTTGATCCACACTGATCGCCGGAAGAGGTCGACGGGATCCTCGGGGAACCAGCCGAGGATCTTCTTGGCCATCGACCGCACCTTGCGGAACAGGTCGGGCAGGAACTCCGCGCCGTTCTCCACCGAGGCGAAGCGCAGGTTCGGGAACCGCACCAGGAGGTTCTCGAGGAGCATCGAGACGAGGTAGTCGCTGATGGCCTGCTCGATGGCGAAGGCCTTGATCGAGGGCTTCCAGCCCCCCTTGAAGTCGGCGGCGAAGGTCTCGGGCGCGTAGCCGTTGAACGAGACCCCGCCGTCGCCGGCGTGGAGCACCACCGTGATCCCCGCCTCGTTCACCCGGGCCCAGAACGGATCGAAGGACTCGTCGAACGGCGAGCGACGGCCGGTGGCCGTGGTCGGCGCGGCCGGCCGCATGACGACCAGCCGGGTCCCGGCGTCGAGGGCCCACTCGAGCTCGGCCACCGCCCAGTCGACGTCGGCCAGCGTGAGGTAGGGGGCGGCGAAGATGCGGCCGTCGTCGCCGAAGCCCCAGTCGTCGAGCACCCACCGGTTGAAGGCGCGGAAGGTCCAGCACACGGCCTCGGGGTCGTGCCGCAGGGGCTCCTCGTAGATCATGCCGAGCGTCGGGAACATCCAGCAGCCCTCGAGGCCCTGCTCGTCGAGCACCCGCAGCCGGGCCTGGCGGTCGCGGTACTCGGGGCGGATGGGCTCGCGGTCGCGCAGGAACGACAGCGGGTCGCGACCTTCGGGGTTGCCCCGGAAGTAGTCGTGCATCGCCCCCGGCTTGGCGATCGGGTCGAACGTCGGGTTGGTCACCGCCCGGCTCACCTGCCCACCGACCACGTGGTAGCGCCGACCGTCGATCTCGCACCACTGGACGCACCGAGCCCGGTGGGCCGGGTCGAGGTGCCGGGTGAAGGCGTCGAGCGCCTCGTAGTAGTGGTTGTCGGCGTCGAAGGCCGGACCGAGGTCACGGCGGGCGCTCGACGCGGGCGCAGCGGAATCGTCGATGACGGCCATGGGTCCCCCTCGGCTGGCGGTGCGGGCGCCCGCCGATGGTAGGGCGCCGAGCCGGTGGCTCCCAGCCGACGGCCGCGGCCGGGCCCGGGCCGCCGGGCGCCGGGGTGCCGGACGAGCCCGACGCGGGCGAGCCCAACGCGGGCGAGCCGCCAGACGGGCGCCGGCCACGCCCCCCGTCGAAGGGACGAGGTGGGCGGACCGTCCCAGGGCAGCTGCGGCCTTCCCGCCAGGGCCGCAGACCCCCGCCATCCGGATGCGCCCGCCCACCTCGTGTGGGCGCATCCAACCCAAACGGATGGTTCAGGTCAATGCCCAGGCCTGCACACAGAGGTAGACACCTGTGTATAGTCCACGCCCGTGAGCAGCAGAGACGGCACCCCACCCCCGTCCCGCCAGCGCCTGCTCGACGCCGGCCTCGCGCTGTTCCACGACCTGCTGCTCCCCGAGCTGTGGGCCGGGCTGTCGGTGAGCGAGGTGTCGCGGCGAGCCGGTGTCACCCGGGCCACGTTCTACGCCAACTGGCCCACCCAGGAGGACTTCGTCGCCGACCTCGTCCGCTACAACGAGGACCCCGAGCGCATCGCCCTCTCGCCGGAGATGGCCCAGGCGCTCGGTGAGCTGGCGACCCTCAACGTCGACATCATCGCGACCATCCACCGGTTGCTGCGCAGCAACTTCGAGTGGGTCGCCGCCGACCGCGGCTTCCGGTTCGAGCTGAGCCTGCTGGCCAAGGCCCACGACCCGGTGATCGGCGGTGCCGTCCGCCGGCTCTACCGCGAGCACGACGCCATCGTGTCCGAGGGCCTCGGGCTGGTGTTCCGCCGATGGCAGCGCGAGCCGCGGCCACCGCTCACCATGGACGACGTCACGACCATCCTCGACGCCGTGCTGGAGGGCCTGGTCGTGCGCCACGGGTTCGACCCGGAACGGGGCCGGCCCGACCTCTACGAGGAGGTGGTGCTGGCCCTCCTGCCCCGGATGACCCGTCGCGTCGGCGACACCGAGACGCTCGCCGACGCGCACCGCGAGATCGACCGCTACATCGACGTCCTCCCCGCCGTCGGCGAGGAGGTGGCCGGCGGGGACGTCGACGTGGTCAAGGTCCTGCAGGCGACCCGCCGGCTGCTGGCGGAGACCAGCTGGGCCGAGCTGGGGCTGGCCGACGTCGCCGCGGCCAGCGGCACCGCCGAGGCCGACCTCTACGAGCGGTTCCGCTCCAAGGCGGGGCTCGCCACCATCCTGCTCGGCCACCTGACCACCGAGGCGCTCGCCCGAGCCGACCTGCCCGAAGACCCGGCGGCGCGGCTCGAGACGATGCTCGAGTGGCTCACCGGGGTGATCGACGCCCACCCCGAGCTGTGCTTCGGTGCCGTGGCGGTGGCCGCCGGCATGGTGCCGCCGCCCGCGTTGTCGCTGCTGCCGAGCCCGACGATGCGCAGCGTCGTGGCCGACACGATCCGCGAGGGGCAGGCCGCCGGCGCCCTGCGGACCGACATCGACGCCGACGCGTTCACCGAGGTCTTCGTCCGCACGCTGCTGATCGAGCGGATCTCACCGGGCACGGCCGGCCTGCCGGCGACCGAGCTGCTGCTCGACGGCCTGCGGGACCGGCGCCCGGTGGCGTCCCCCGGCGACGCCGATCAGCCGTAGACCAGCCGGGTCACCCACTCGGCCACACAGGCCGGCTTGTCCTGCCCCTCGATCTCCACGGTGACCGTGCGGGTCAGGTGCACCGTGTTCGGGTCCTTCAGCTCGACCTTGCTCAGCACGCTGGTGGCCCGGATGCGGCTCCCCGTCGGCACCGGCGCCACGAAGCGGACCTTCTCGAACCCGTAGTTGACGCCCATCAGGATCCCGGCGAAGCGGCTCATGTCCTGGGGGATCGACGCGGTGAGGTGCGTGAGCATCGACAGGGTGAGGAAGCCGTGGGCGATGGTGCCCCCGAACGGGGTGGCCTTGGCCGCCTCGGGGTCGACGTGGATGAACTGGTGGTCGTGGGTGACGTCGGCGAAGTGGTCCACCTGCTCCTGGGAGACGTCGAACCAGTCGCCGGTTCCCTCGGTCTGGCCCTCGACGGCCTTGAAGGACGCGTAGGCGGTCTCGGCGTTGGTGGCCATGGTGCGCTCCTGGTCGTGGGCCGCCGACCGGGCGGCCGGCGGGAACGTGCGACGCCGCACCCTACCGGCGCCGCCGTGGCCCGTCCGTAGACTCGCCCCATGGCCACCGACACCGCACCCGCCGACCCCGGCCGCGCCCTGCTCGAGCGGTGGGGCGACATCGCCGCCCTCGAGGCCGCCGCCGCCGTGCTCGGCTGGGACCAGGAGACCTACATGCCGCCCAAGGGCCAGCCGGGGCGGGGCCGCACGCTGTCGGCGTTGGCGGGGCTCGCCCACGGCAAGCTCACCGACCCGGCGCTCGCCGACGCCCTCGCCGCCGCCGAGGTCGCGGCGCACGACCCGACGGGCGAGCTGGCCGCCCAGGTGCGCGAGGCCCGGCGCACGGTGCTGCGGGCCAACGCCGTGCCCGCCGACCTGGCCCGGCGGATGGCCGAGGTCCAGAGCCGGGCCCTGGCGTCGTGGCAGCAGGCCCGGGCCGAGGGGGACTTCGGGCGGTTCGCCCCCGACCTGCGCGAGACGGTGGCGCTGGCCAAGGAGAAGGCCGACTGCTACGTCACCGCCGGGCTGGCCGAGCGGCCCTACGACGCCCTGCTCGACGAGTACGAGCCGGGCACCACCGAGGCCGCGCTGGTGCCGCTGCTCGCGTCGCTGCGCGCCGACCTCGCACCGCTGGTGCAGGCCGCGGCCGACAGCGGCGTCGTCGTCGACGAGTCGCCGTGCCGGGGCTCGTTCCCCGAGCAGGCCCAGCGGGCCTTCGCCGTCGAGGTCGCCACCGCCATGGGCTACGACTTCGAGGCCGGCCGCCTCGACGCCTCGGCCCACCCCTTCACCACCAGCTTCGATCCGGCCGACGTGCGCATCACCTGGCGGTGGGAGGACGGCGACTGGCGGCCGGGGCTGTTCGGCGTCATGCACGAGGCCGGCCACGGCCTGTACGAGCAGGGCCTGCCCGCCGAGTGGGCCGGGACCCCGATCGGGGCGGCGGTGTCCCTCGGCGTGCACGAGTCGCAGTCACGCCTGTGGGAGAACCTCGTCGGGCGGTCACGGCCCTTCTGGACCTGGGCGGCGCCCCGGCTGGCCGAGCACCTCGGCGTGGCCGCCGAGCCCGACGCCATCTGGCCGGCGCTGCACACCGTGCAGCCGTCGCTCATCCGGGTGGAGGCCGACGAGGCGACCTACAACCTCCACGTCGTCGTCCGCTTCGAGATCGAGCGGGCGCTGTTCGCCGGTGAGGTCGACGTCGACGACCTGCCCGACCGGTGGGACGACACCTACGCCGAGCTGCTCGGCATCCGCCCCGACTCGGTGTCCGACGGCGTGCTGCAGGACATCCACTGGTCGATGGGCGCCTTCGGCTACTTCCCCACCTACACGCTGGGCAACCTGCTCGCCGCCCAGCTGTTCGAGGCCGCCGGCGCGGCGATCGGCGACCTCGACGACCGGCTGGCCGCCGGCGACCTCGCCCCGCTGCTCGACTGGCTGCGCACGAACGTCCACCGCCACGCCAGCCGGCTGACCGCCCCCGAGCTGATCGAACAGGCCACCGGCGGCCCGCTGCGAGCCGACGCCCTGCTGCGCCACCTCCGAGCCACGACCGAGGCCGTGTACGGCGCCGCGTAGGCCACCCGTCGCGCCGTTCAGCGCAACGCCGGAGGGTGGTCGACGGCGGCGAGCTTGTCGGGGTTAACCACCAGGGTCACGTGCTCGACGAGGCCGGCCGGGCCGACGCCCATGGCCAGCACGTACCGGGGTCGACCGGCGTCTCGCAGGACCACGCCGGGCTCGCCGTTGACGAGGCTGGGCTCGATCTCGACCTCGGCCGGCAGCCGCTTGGCGAGGTTCACGAGGAGGCGGGTCACCCGGTCGGGTCCGATCACCGGGCGCCGGGCGGCGTGGTGGTCGGCGCCGCCGTCGCTGACGAGCACGACGTCGGGCGCCAGCAGGGCCATCGCCCCGTCGACATCACCGAGGGCGACGGCGCCGAGCAGCGCGGTCGCCACGCGCACCGCCTCCGGGTCGGCCCCACCCGATCGGACGGCGGTGGTCGCCGACCGGTGCTCGGCCGGTGCGGTGGGGGCTCGCCCGGACTCGGGTCCGCCACGGGCGCGGCGGCCCGAAGCTTGCGTCGGGACCGCACCGCCATCTGCCGGGCTGCCGCCTCGGAGCGGCCGGTCACCTCGGCGGCCACGCGGAACGGCTCCCCGAACACGTCGACCAGCAGGACCACCAGGCGCTCCTCGGGCGCCAGCCGCTCGAGCAGCACGAGGAACGCCGTGGTGAGCGAGTCCGCCAGCGCCGCCTGCTCGGCGGGGTCGACCGATCCCGGCGGCACCAACGTCGCCGGTGGATCGTCGGCGGCGCGGTCGAGCGGCTCCACCAGGGGCTCGGGCAGCCACGGCCCGACGTAGGAGGCCCGCTCCCGCGCGGCCCGCAGGCGGTCGAGGCCGACCCGGCTGACCACGGTGGTGAGCCAGGCCGCGGGGCGCTCGATGCCGGACCGGTCCACCGCCGCCCACCGCAGCCAGGCCTCCTGGACCACGTCCTCGGCATCGGTCAGCGAGCCGAGCAGGCGGTAGGCGAGCCCGACGAGGCGAGGCCGCTCGGCCTCGAACACCTCGGCCGCGGCGTCGAGGCTGCGGGAGGCGCCGCCGGGATGGCCCGCGTCAGACCCGCCGCTCACGCCGGCACCGCCGCTCACGCCGGCACCGCCGGTCGCGCCGGCACGCCGCGGGCAGCCGCGGCCGCCAGCTCGCTGGCGCGCGTCGCGCTGGCCGCCGCCGCGTCGGCGAGCAGCCCGCGGTCACCGACCCAGTCACCGGCCACGAACAGGCCCGGCTCGCCGGGCACGGCCACGGGGGCCGTCCGGCCACGCCGCCCCGCTCGGGCACGGGCAGCCCGTGGGTCACCGGCATGCGGTGCAGGTACCGCTCGACGAGCACGTCGCCGTCGGTGATCCCGGCCTTCCGGGCGTGGGCCCACAGCTCGCCGCGGGTGGCGTCCGGATCGAGCACCTCGTCGGGCCGGTGGTTCCGCATCACGTGCACCAGGTGCCGGCCCGGCGGCGCCAGCGCCGCCACCGGCGTGCGTGGCGAGGTAGAGGGGCTCCTCCACCCCGAAGAGGATGCCGCGGGGTGCCGGGCGCCGCAGGCCGAGGTCGAGGCAGGAGGCGTGCACGGTCGGCCCGGCACTCGACGTCCAGCCGGGGTCCCGGCCGAGCAGGGCGGCTGCCGACGACGGGCTGCCGGCGGCGAGCACCACCGCCGCGGCCCGCACGGTGCCGGCCATCGTGGCGACCACCCATCCGCCGTCCTGCCGACGGAGACGGGTCGCGGCGCCGAGGTCCGGGCGTCGCCGCACGCCGGCGCGATCGGCCGCCGCCACCAGCCCGTCGACCAGCCGCTGCCAGCCCCCGTCGACGTAGGTGACGCCCCGCAGGGCCAGCTGCAGCTGCGCGACCGCGGCGTCGGCGCTGATCCGGTCGGGCGCGGCGCTGTAGGTGGCGATGCGGGCCAGCATGCGGACGAGCGGGCGAGCGCCCGCGGCGAGGCGCACCCGGTCGAGCCACTGCTCGAAGGAGAGGTCGGACAGCGGGGCCGGGTCGACCGAGGGCAGGGTCGCCAGCAGCCGGGCCAGCGCCACCTTGGCCCCGGCGCCGACGGCCGAGGTGCGCAGCAGCGACCAGAGCCCCGTCGGGATGCGATGGGCGGCACCGTGGGACCACACCCAGCCGTGGGCCACGTCGGGCGGCGCACCGGTCACCGGGACCCCGAGCTCGGCGAGCACCTGGCGGAATCGGCCGCGGTCGTAGAGCCCGTGCGGACCCTGGTTGAGCACGAAGCCATCGCGCCGCCGCTGCGGGCCCGACCGCCGGGCGGTCGGCTGTCGAGCAGGACCACCCGCGCCGAGGCCCGGCCGCGGCGGTGGCGGCCACCAGCCCCGCCACCCCGCTGCCGACCACCACCACGTCCCATCGATCGTCCCGTCGTTCGTCCATCGTCGATCACCTCCTGCCCACTCGACGACCGGGCGCGCCGATCTGTGACACGGGCGCGACCTCAGCCGGGAGGCCCCTCGACCGGTGACCGGTCGTCGGGGTCGACCGGGGCACCGGCCGCCACGCTCCCGGCACCACCGACGGGCAGGTCGTCGAAGTGGCGCAGGCCCCGCGACGGGATCGCCGCCAGGGCGACGACCAGCACGGCCAGCCCGACGCCCACGAAGGTCGGTTGGATGCCGAGCCACTCGATGAGCGGGCCGACCAGCAAGAAGCCGGCCGGCCCGGCGGCGTAGCCGACCGAGTTGAGCAGCCCGGTCACCCGGCCCCGAGCGTGCTCGGGGGCGCGCGTCTGGATGGCCAGGTTCACCAGCGGGTTGACCGGCCCGTAGGCGAGGCCGACGAGCACGCCCAGCGCGACCAGCACCGGGTAGGGCGGCAGCAGGGCCATGGCCACGATGCCGGCGGCGCTGGCCAGCAGCGCCCACACGAACGTCGTGCGCCGCCCGAGCCGGTGGCCCCAGGCGGCGTAGGCCAGCGCGCCGAGGATGCCCCCACCGCTCATGCCCATGATGAGCAGGCCCAGGCGCTCGGGCGCGTCCTGCTGCTCGAACCAGGCCGGGAACAGCACCCCCTCGAGCGGCAGGTAGGTGGCGAGCAGGCCGAGGCTGAGCAGCCCGACGTCGCGCAGCAGCGGATCGCGCCACACGAGGGCGACGCCCTCGCGCGTCTCGGCCCAGATCCCCCGGCGGGCCGCCCGCTCGGCGTGCGGGGGCCGGCCCACCAGCCCGGGCAGCCGGATGCACCACACCAGCAGCGACGACACCGCGAAGCCCACCGCGGCCGCCCACATGGTGCTCACCGCGCCGACGGTGGCGATCAGGACGCCGCCCACGCCCGGGCCGACGAGGAAGGCCACGCCCCACACCGCCTCGTGGACGCCGTTGACCCGCTCGAGGCGCTGACCGGCGGCGGCGGCGACGTCGGGGAGCAGCGCCTCGCGCGCCGACAGCCCGGCCGGGTCGAAGCAGGCCCCGGCGACCGCCAGCAGGATCAGCCAGCCGAGGTCGAGCCCGAAGAGGTGGTCGACGACCGGCACCGCCGCGACCGACAGCCCTGACGCCAGGTCCGACCAGACCGCGGCGCGGCGACGGCCCATCCGGTCGACGACGCTGCCGGCGAACAGGCTGGCCACCAGCAGCGGCAGGGCCGTGGCGGCGGCGACGACCCCGGCGGTGGCGGCGCTGCCGGTGCGCTCGAGGGCGAGCCAGGGCAACGTCACGGTCACGACGCCGTTGCCCGAGCCCGACATCACCGTCGCCGCTTCGAGCAGGACGAACGGCCCACGCCGCCGCGTGCCCGTCACCTGCCCCATGTGGTCACGCTACCGAGGGCCACGAGGACGACCGGCCGCGGCCACCGCGACCCCGTGGAAGAATGGAACACGTTCTACGTTCGCGGCCCGGGGGGAACGGGCCCACGCACCCGAGGGGGCTCACCGATGACGACGACCGACGTCGACCTCGCCGACATCGACCTCATGGAGGACACGTGGGCGGTGGGCGTGCCCCACGACGTGTTCGCCCGGCTGCGCCGGGAGGACCCGGTGCACTGGCACGAGCTGAGCGGTGAGAAGGCCCCCGGCTTCTGGGCGGTGACCCGGTACGAGGACGTGCGCGCCGTCAGCCGCGACACGGCGACCTACTCGTCGGAGGCCATGGGCACCTTCATCGCCGACCCGACCCCCGAAGGCCTCGCCGTCATGCGGATGACGCTGCTGAACATGGATCCGCCCCGCCACAACCGCTACCGGCGGTTGGTGAACCGGGGCTTCACGCCGCGCATGATCCGGATGCTGGAGACGGCCATCGAGGAGCGGGCACGCCACATCGTCGACGCGGTGATCGACAAGGGCGAGATCGACCTGGTCGCCGAGGTGTCGGCCGAGATGCCCGCCCAGGTGATCTGCGACATGATCGGCGTGCCGGCAGAGGACCGAAAGCAGATCGTCGAGTGGACCAACACCATGGTCGGCTTCGACGACCCGTACTGGCGCAACACCCCCGAGGCCGGCGAGGTGGCGGCGGCGCAGATCTACGCCTACTGCGACGCCCTCGCCGACCAGCGCCGCGACGATCCCCGCGACGACATCCTCTCGGTCCTGGTGCACGCCGAGGTCGACGGCGAGCGCCTCACCCGCGACGAGCTCGACATGTTCTTCGTGATCCTCGCCGTCGCCGGCAACGAGACCACCCGCAACCTCATCACCCACGCGGTGCAGGCCCTCGTCGAGCACCCCGACCAGACCCAGCGCCTGCTCGACGACCCGACGCTGTGGGACAGCGCCGTCGAGGAGTTCCTGCGGTGGGGCTCGTCGATCCACAACTTCCGCCGCACCGCCACCGTCGACACCGAGCTGGGGGGCAAGCAGATCTCCGCCGGCGACAAGGTCGTCATCTACTACATGTCCGCCAACTTCGACGAGGACGTGTTCGCCGACCCCTTCACCTTCGACGTGGGGCGCTCACCCAACGAGCACGTCACCTTCGGCGGCGGAGGCGAGCACTTCTGCCTCGGGGCCAACCTCGCCCGCGTCGAGATCAAGGCCATGGTGCGGGAGCTGATCACCCGCATCCCCGGCCTCGAGATCGTGGGCGAGCCGGTCCGCATGCGGTCGGACTTCATCAACGGCATCAACCGCATGGACGTCCGCTGGGACGTCTGACCCTGCGTTCTCGATGCGATAGGTGTCGGGGTCCGACACGAAGGTCATCGAGAACGCTGACAAGTCAGCTGCGGGGGACCTGGGACCAGGGCAGGTCCTTGTCGAGGCGCGGCTCGCCGGGCAGGCCGAGCACGCGCTCGCCGAGGATGTTGCGCTGGATCTCCGACGTGCCGCCCTCGATGGAGTTGGCCCGGGAGCGCAGGAACATCTTGCGGGCCGAGCCGGGCGGGCCGACCAGGCCCAGCTGCTCGGAGCGGCGCATCGTGTAGTCGTAGTCCACGAGCGCAGCCGGGCCGAGCAGCTCGACGCACAGGTCGTAGATCTCCTTGTTGATCTCGGCGAACATCAGCTTGGCGATCGAGCCCTCGGGCCCGGGGTTGCCGGCCTTGCGCTTCTGCGAGGCGCGGATGTTGGTGAGCCGCAGCGCCTCGGCCTCGGACCACAGCCGCATGAGCCGGTCCTTGGCGGCCGGGCTGCGGTCGACGGCCTCCTCCTGCCAGATGCGCACCGCCTCGGCGATGGCCCCCGAGCCCCGCTGGGGCGGCGCCGAGCCGCCGCCGATGGTGGTGCGCTCGTTCATGAGGGTGGTCATCGACACCCGCCAGCCCTCGCCCACGTCGCCGATGCGGTCGGCGTCGGGGATGCGCACCTCGGTGAGGTAGACCTCGTTGAACTCGGCCTCGCCGGTGATCTGGCGCAACGGCCGCACCTCGACGCCGGGCGCGTGCATGTCGACGGCGAAGTAGGTCATCCCCTTGTGCTTCGGGGCCTCGGGGTCGGTGCGGGCCACGAGCATGCCGCGGTCGGCGAGGTGGGCGAGGGTGTTCCAGACCTTCTGGCCGGTGACCACCCACTCGTCGCCGTCGCGCACCGCCTTGCACGACAAGCCGGCGAGATCGGAGCCGGCACCGGGCTCGCTGAACAGCTGGCACCAGGCGTCCTCGCCGGTGAACATGCGCCGCAGCAGGCGACCCTTGAGCTCGTCGCTGCCGTGGGTCACGACGGTGGGACCGGCCATGGTCAGGCCGAAGAAGTGGCGGTGGTCGGGCGACGGGGCGCCCGCCTCGCGCAGGCGCCGGTCGACCTCGCGCTGCAGGTTGGGCGGCAGGCCGAGGCCGCCCCAGCCCTCGGGGAAGTGCACCCAGGCGAGCCCCAGGTCGTACTGGCGACCGCGGAGCTGGTGGACGTCGGCGGTGCGGGGATCGAGCTCGCCGAGCAGCTGGTCGATGCGCTCGGTCAGCACGGCGGTGGCGTCGGAGGCGAGGGTGTCGGCCATCCCGTCAACCTATCCGTCGCTCCCGCCGCAGCGCCCACCCGCCGGACCCGACGAGCGCACCGCTCGCCGGGCCGGACAGGTCGACGATCGACGGCGGACCGGTTCAGCGCTCGCCGGGTCGGACAGGTCGACGATCGACGGCGGACCGGTTCAGCGCTCGAAGGCGGCGAGGGTGGGGCGGAGGTGGTGGCCGACGTAGAGGTGGGGGCCGACGCGCTCGAGGCCGGCAGCGGCGGACCACCGCTCGTAGTCGGTCACCGGCCGGAGGCGGTAGTGGCCGGTGTCGCCCACCACCAGGTCCTGGTCCGTGTACACCTCGAGCAGGGCCACCCCGCCGAGCAGGCCGGCGATCGAGCGCAGGCCGGAGGCCACCTCGCCGTCGTCGGGGTAGGCCAGCACGTCGACGCACACGATCAGGTCGTAGGGCCCGCGCAGCACCCCGGCATCGGCGAGGCGATCGAGGTCGCCGAGCGCGCCACGCACCAGGTTGCGAGCCCGTCCGTAGCGGTCCACCGCGTAGGCACTCGGATCGACGCCCTGGTACCGGGCCGCCGGCCGCAGCCGCCGGAGCGCGCCGTGCCACGCCCCCTCCCCGGCGCCCACGTCGAGGACCGAGCGCACCGGCCGGTCGAGCAGGTACTCGGCGGCGCCCACCGCATAGCGGGCCTTGCGCTCCAGCCGCGCCGGCGAGCCGAAGCCCTCCCGTCGGTACCAGTGCTCGAAGTAGGCCTCGTCGTAGCGTCGGTGGTCGGTCACGCGCGGCGGCTCAGTAGTGCCAGGGGAACGGCGACCAGTCCGGCTCGCGCTTGTCGAGGAAGCTGTCGCGGCCCTCGGCGGCCTCGTCGGTCATGTAGGCGAGACGGGTGGCCTCGCCGGCGAACACCTGCTGGCCCACCAGGCCGTCGTCGACGAGGTTGAAGGCGAACTTCAGCATGCGCTGCGCAGTCGGGCTCTTGCCGTTGACCAACCGGCCCCACTCGAGCGCCACCCGCTCGAGGTCGGCGTGGTCGACCACCTCGTTGACCATGCCCATGCGGTGGGCGTCGTCGGCGGAGTACTCGCGCCCGAGGAAGAAGATCTCGCGTGCGTACTTCTGGCCCACCTGGCGGGCGAGGTACGCCGACCCGAAGCCGCCGTCGAAGCTGGCCACGTCGGCGTCGGTCTGCTTGAAGCGGGCGTGCTGGCGGCTGGCGACGGTGAGGTCGCACACCACGTGCAGGCTGTGGCCGCCGCCGGCCGCCCACCCGGGGACCACGCAGATCACCACCTTGGGCATGAAGCGGATGAGTCGCTGGACCTCGAGGATGTGCAGCCGCCCCGCCTTGCCCGGGTCGATGGTGTCGGCCGTCTCGCCCTCGGCGTACTTGTAGCCGTCCTTGCCCCGGATGCGCTGGTCGCCACCCGAGCAGAACGCCCAGCCACCGTCACGCGGCGACGGTCCGTTGCCGGTGAGCAGCACGCACCCGACGTCGGTGGTCTGGCGAGCGTGGTCCAGCACCCGGTGCAGCTCGTCGACCGTCTTGGGACGGAAGGCGTTGCGGACCTCGGGGCGGTCGAAGGCGACCCGCACGGTGCCCTGGTCGACGGCCCGGTGGTAGGTGATGTCGGTCAGCTCGAAGCCGGGGACGGGCTCCCAGGCGTCGGGATCGAACAGCTCGGAGACGGCGGCACGGGGCATCGGCGCAGCCTAGATCCCGCCTGTTCGCCCTCCGTCGGTCTGCGGCGGTCAGGGCGTGGAGCTCGACGAGGAGGACGAGGAGGACGACGAGCTGCTCGAGGGGCGCGTCGTCGACGTCGTCGAGGTCGTGGTCGGTCGGGTCGTCGTGGTGGTCGACGACGTCGTCGAGGTGGTGGAGGTCGTCGAGGACGAGGTGGTCGACGACGTCGTGGTGGTGCCCCCGGTCGAGTCGGACGTGGCCTTGACGACGATGAACACCAGCGCCCCCACCAGGATCAGGGCGAAGACCACCAGGGCGACGACGAGCCCGGTGTTGCCGCCCTTGGGCGGCGCGGAGGAGGGCACGGCCGGCGCGGTGCGGCTGGTCCACTCCCGGCCGTCCCAGTAGCGGCGCTTGTCGGCGTGGTCGGGGTCGGGGTACCAGCCCGGCCGCTGGCTGTCGTCGGCCGGGCGCGCATCGCGCCGCCAGCGCTTGCCGTCCCAGTAGCGCAGCAGCTCGACGTGCTCGGGGTCGGGGTACCAGCCGGCCGTGCCGTCACCCTCGGGCCGGGCGTCCTCGGTCCAGGCGCTGCCGTCCCAGTAGCGCAGCAGGCCCTGGTGGCGCGGGTGCGGGTACCACCCCGGCTGCCCGCCGCCGGCCGGGCGGGTGCGGTCGACGAAGCGGGCGCCGTCGAAGTAGCGCTCGAGCCCGGGCCGACCGGTCGGGTCGACGAACCAGCCGGGCTGGCCGGCGACGGGTCGGGCGGTCGGGTCGTAGTACTCGGACATCTGGTGGTGCTCCTCGGGCCGTCGGGCGCGGGGCGAGGCGCCGGCCACGACCGCACGTTCCGCGCACCGCCCACTCTTGCCGACCGACGGCGGCGGGCGCACGCATCCTCCGCGGCCGGCCGGACCCGGTAGCCTGCTCGGCCGGCGGACCCGACGGAGACGGCGATGCGCGACGTGACCGAGCCGATGACCGAGCCGACGACCGAGCCGACGACCGGATCGCCGGTGCCGACCCCCGATGCCGTCGTGGACGCGCGGCCCGGGGCCGTGCTGGTGATCGACGCCTCCGGCACCGTGCGCTACGCGTCCGGCCCGGCCGCCGAGCAGGTCGGCCAGCGACCCGGCGACCTCACCGGCCGATCGGTGCTGGAGTTCGTGACCCCCGAGTCGGCGTGGACCTACGCCTCGTCGATGGCGCTCAGCACCGACTACCCCGACACGATCATGGGTCCCCTGCGGATCACCTTCCTCGACCACCTCGGTCGGGAGCGGCGCGCCGACGTGTGGTCCACCAACCACCTCGACGACCCCGAGATCGGCGGCATCGTGTGCTTCCTCAGCGAGGAGAGCGCCGCCAGCGGCATGGCCGACGCCGTCACCGCCATCGCCATGGGCCGTCGGCGGGAGGCGCTGCGCCACGTGGTCGAGGCCATGCGGGGCCACCCGGTGGTGGCTCGAGCCGTGCTGCTCGTCGCCGGCGTCGACGCGGCCGTGCCCTTCGACGACACCGACCTGCCGCCGGCGCTCGCCGGGCGCGGCCCGGGGCCGTGGGAGGAGGCGCTGGCGGGCTCCCGCGTGCTGCACGAGGACCTCAGCCGGCTCGACCCGGGCCTGGCCGACGCGGCGGCCGAGGTCGGCTTCGCCGCCGTGTGGGCCGAACCGGTCCGCCTCCCCGGCCGGAAGGAGCCGCTCGCCGCGCTGGTGCTGTGGCGCAGCCGGCCCGGCATCCCGAGCCCCAACCAGCTGGCCGTGCTGTTCGAGGGCGCCTCGCTCGCCGCCCTCGCCCTCACCGCGACGGAATGATCCCCGGAGCGGGCACCCCGCCGGCCCGCTCCTCGGCTAGCCCTCCTCGGCGTGGGTGATGGGCTCCTCGCCCATCCACACCCGCAGGGTGTTCTTCAGCTTGGTCTGCTGGATGAACAGGGCGTGCTCGGGCGGCAGCCCGGCCGTCTCGGGCGACTTGAAGTAGAAGCTGAGGAACTCCTGCACGCCGTGCTGGCCGGCCCGGGCGGCGAGGTCCATGAACAGCGCCAGGTCCAACACGATGGGCGCGGCCAGGATCGAGTCGCGGCACAAGAAGTTGACCTTGATCTGCATCGGGTAGCCCATCCACCCGAAGATGTCGATGTTGTCCCACCCCTCCTTGTTGTCGCCGCGGGGTGGGTAGTAGTTGATGCGGACCACGTGGTCGATGTGGCCGTACAGCTCCTGGTACACGTCGGGCTGCAGGATCGTGTCGAGCACCCCGAGCTTGGAGACCTCCTTGGTCTTGAAGTTCTCCGGGTCGTCGAGCACCTCGCCGTCGCGGTTGCCGAGGATGTTGGTGGAGTACCAGCCCCGCAGGCCGAGCATGCGGGCCTTGAGCCCCGGCGCGAGCAGCGTCTTCATCAGCGTCTGGCCGGTCTTGAAGTCCTTGCCGGCGATGGGCACCTGGCGCTGCTCGGCCAGCTCGAGCATGGCCGGGACGTCGACGGTGAGGTTGGGGGCGCCGTTGGCGAACGGGACGCCGCTCATGAGCGCGGCGTAGGCGTAGATCTGGCTGGGCGAGATGTTGTCGTCGCCGTCGCGCAGGCCCTGCTCGAAGGCGGCGAGGCTGGCATGGACCTCGCTGGGCTCCTGGTAGGCCTCGGTCGAGCCGCACCACACCATGACCAGGCGATCGCAGCCGTGCTCGGCGCGGAACCGCTCGATGTCGGCCATGAGCGCCTCGGCCAGGGCCATCTTGTCCGTGCCCGGCTTGACCCGCACGCCGTCGAGCTTGGACACCCACCGTCGGTCGAACACGGCGTCCATGGCGACCACACCCTCGAGCTCGGCCGACACCGGCGCGAGGTCGCGCTCCTCGAGGACGCCGGCGGTGCGGGCCGCGTCGAGGGCGTTGGACGAGATCGGGTCCCAGGCGCCGAAGACGAGGTCGTCGAGCGAGGCGAGGGGCACGAAGTCGCGGATCAGCGGGTTGCGACCCTCGTCGCGCTCGCCGAGGCGGATGTGGGCCAGCTGGGAGAGCGAGCCGACCGGCACGGTCAGGCCCTGACGGGCCGACACGACACCGGCGATGAAGGTGGAGGCCACCGCGCCGAGCCCGGGCGTGAGCACGCCGAGCTTGCCGGTGGCGGGCGGGATGGAGGGCGCGGCCACGGCGACACCCTAGGCGGCGGCCGTGGCGACGGGCGCCTTCCCGGGCGGTCTCAGGCCCCGGCGGCGTGCTGGACGACCTGCAGGTTCACCACGAAGAACAGCGCGCCGGCGGCGATCCCGAAGGCGTGCCAGACCTCGTGGTAGCCGAACCAGCCCGGGTGGAGCCGGGGCCGCTGGAGCGCGAACAGCACCGCGCCCACCGTGTAGAGGACACCGCCGGCGAGCACGAGCGCCAGGAGGGCGGGGTCGCCGGCCAGCACGGGGATCATCACCAGCCCGACCCAGCCGAGCACCAGGTACAGGGCGAAGCCGAGCTTGGTGAAGCGCTCCAGGGCGAACAGCTTGAGCACGACGCCGGCGAGGGCGCCGACCCACACCACCGCGAGCACCGACCACCGGTAGGCGCCCGTCATCTCGACCAGGCACACCGGCGTGAAGGTGCCGGCGATGAGCACGTAGATCATCGAGTGGTCGAGGCGCTGCATGATGCGGCGCGCCCGCGGCGACCGGCTGAACACGTGGTAGCTGGAGCTGGTCAGGTACAGGGCGATGCACGACAGCCCGTACACCCACGCCGCCACCTTGGGCGTGCCACCCTCGGCCGAGCGCACCAGCCAGATCAGCCCGGCGAACGACGCGACGGCGGCAGCCTGGTGCAGACGCCCCCGCAGCCGCGGTCGGTCGAGCAGCGTGGCGAGGGTGGGATGCGAGCCGGTGGCGACCGGCGCCGGGGCCTCCTCGGCGGTGTCCGTCCCGTTCGGCGGCATCGGACGAGATCCTAGGGGACCCGGCACGGGCGCCGTCAGGGGCCTGGGGCGTGCCATCGGTCGCACCCGTCGCGCCGGAGCAGGGCGATCGCTCAACGGGGCGGGCGGCCGGCGTGGCGCGTGCCGGGGGGCTCGGTGGCCCACTCGGCCGGCGCGCCCCACGAGTCGTCGTAGACCAGCTCACCCACCGGTCGGCGCCGCACCGGCCCGTGGTGCCCCTCGGGGCGCCCGAGCGGGATGCAGGCCGCGACCCACACGTCGTCGGGGATGGCGCACAGCTCGCGCAGCTCGTCGAGCACGAAGGCGTGCCACATGGTCAGCACGCCGCCGTAGCCGAGCGCCCGGGCCGCCAGCAGCAGGTTCTGGCAGGCCGGGTAGACCGAGGCGCCCGCGGTGGGATCGAGGTCCCGCCAGGTCTGCACGCAGGCGAGCACGACGACGGGCGTCTGCTCGAACCGGTCCACGAACTGCTGCATCGCCCGCGCCGTGCGGGCCTTCGGCGATGCCGGGTCGGCGCCGCTGCCGGCCGCGTAGCCGTCGGCGGCCAGCTTGGCCGACCAGCCGTCCCGGAACGCCCGACCGAGCAGCGCCTTGGCCGCCGCCGCCCGGGGCCCGTCGCGCAGCACCAGGAACCGGAAGGGCGGTTCGACCCCGACGGCGCCCGGGTGGCGGCGAACAGGATCCGGGCGAGGTCCTCGTCGGGGATCGGGTCGGGCCGGTAGCGCCGGATGGCCCGGGTCGTGCAGAGGCCTTCGAGCAGGTCGACGTCGCTGTGCAGGTCCACGCCGGCCAGTGTCGCCGATCGCCCCACGCGCCGACGCCCGGCAAGCCCGACGCCGATCAGCCCCACGCCCCGGCCGGCCCCATGCCCCGGTCAGCCCGACGCCGAGCGCGCCGATGCCCCGACGTCCCGGCGGTGGCGGGCGACCACCGGGACGTCGGGGCGACCGAGCTTCAGGCCACGCCCTCGGGGGCGAGCGCGGGGGCACCGAGCAGCAGCGCGGGGATCGGTGCGGGGATCGGTGCGGGCAGACCGTCGCCATCATCGGCACCGTCGACGTCCACCACCGGGGTCTCGGCTCGAGCGGGCAGGAAGGCCAGCGCCAGCACGGCGCCGGCGAGGACCACCCCGGCGGCGATGAGCGAGCCGGCCGAGAACCCGTCCATGAAGGCCGAGCGGGCGACCGACCGCAGCGCGTCGGCGAACGGCGGCGGTGCCTGGGCGGCCACGGCGTAGGCGGCGCCGATCGACTCGCGAGCCGCCGAGGCGGCGGCCTCGGGGATCGGCTGGCCGGCGAGGGCGTCGCCGAGGCGACCGCCGTACACCGAGGCGAACACGCTGCCGACGACGGCGACGCCGAGGGTGCCCCCGAGCTCGCGGGTGGTGTCGTTGACGGCGGAGCCGACACCGGCCTTGGCCGGCGGCAGCGAGCCCATGATCGCCTCGGTGGCCGGCGCGTTGACCAGGCCGAGGCCCCCGCCCATGAAGAACATGGAGCCCACGACCATCAGGTAGGGCGAGTCGGCACCCAGGCGTGCGGCGAAGAAGAAGCCGACGGCCATGGCCACGAGGCCGGTGGCCACCACCCCCTTCGTGCCGAAGCGCTCGGCGAGCTTCGGGGCGATCGGCGCTGCCACCCCGGTGAACAGGGCGAACGGCACCGTGCGCAGACCCGCCTCGAGGGTCCCGTAGCCCCGCACGAACTGGAAGTACTGGGTCACCATGAACACGAAGCCGAAGAGGGCGAAGAAGGCGAAGGTGACCGACACGCTGCCGGCGGTGAACCGGGGGTTGCGGAAGACGCGCACGTCGAGCATCGGATCCGGTCGGCGCAGCTCCCAGGCCACGAACGAGCCGAGCAGCACCACGGCGCCGGTGAAGGCCGTGAGGCTCGTCGTGGAGGTCCAGCCGTGGTGCGGCCCCTCGATCACCGCCCAGACGAGCACGGTGATGCCGGCGATCGACAGGACCAGGCCGAGCGGGTCGAAGCGCCCCACCCGGGCGTCCCGCGACGTCGGCACCAGCAGGGCGACGGCCACGACCGCCACGACGACGATGGGCAGGTTCACGAGGAACACCGAGCCCCAGGAGAAGTGCTCGAGCAGCCAGCCACCGGTCACGGGGCCCAGCGCCACCGACAGGCCGCTCACCGCGGCCCAGATGCCGATGGCCGTCGCCCGCTCCCGCGGATCGGTGAAGACGTTGACGAGCAGCGCCAGGGTGGCGGGGAAGATGAGCGCCGCCCCGATGCCCATCGCCCCCCGAGCGGCGATGAGCTGCTCCGGCGAGGTCGCCATCGAGGCGAGCCACGAGAAGGCGGCGAACAGCCCCAGCCCGACGAGCAGGGCACCCTTGCGGCCGAACCGGTCGCCGAGGCTCCCGGCGGCGAGCAGCAGGCCGGCGAACACCAGCGTGTAGGCGTCGACGATCCACTGGAGCTGGCTGGTGGTCGCCCCCAGCTCACGCACGAGCGTCGGCAGGGCCACGTTCACGATGGTGTTGTCGACGACGATCAGGAACACCGAGAGGCACAGGGCGGCGAGCACCAGCCACCGCCTCGGCGGTCGCTCGGGCGTCGCACCCGGCGGTGAGGCGGTCTCGATGGGCAGCGTGGTCGTCATGGCGTCCTCCCTCTCTGGTGGTGGGTCGCACCGTATAACATCGTTATTGCAGTGTCATTCCCTGCGGGGGGAGAAATCCGCCACACCGGAGGAGGACGAGTACCGTGCCGCTGATGCCGCGACGGACCGACACGAGGGCCAGGGGCGCACAGCGCGCCCCACGGCGGGGCGACGCCACGCCGCCGCACCGGCCGAGGAGGCCGACGTGCGCCGGGCGCTGCTCGCCGCTGCCGACGACCTGCTCGCCGAGGGCGGGCCCGACGCCCTCACCGTCCGCGCCATCGCCGAGCGCGCCGGCACCTCCACCATGGGCGTGTACACCCACTTCGGCGGCAAGGACGGCGTGGTGGACGCGCTGTTCGTCGAGGGGTTCCACCGCCTGTCCGCCGCCATGCGGCGGGTGCGGCGGACGGCGGATCCCCTCGCCGACCTGCGACGGTGCGCCCACGCCTACCGGCGCAACGCGCTCGACAACCCCACCCACTACGCCGTGATGTTCGAGCGCCCGGTGCCGGGTCACGAGCCGTCCGACGAGGCCAAGACGGCGGCGCTGGAGTCGCTCGGG
The DNA here is from genome assembly GCA_041394145.1 of Acidimicrobiales bacterium. Classification (GTDB taxonomy): domain Bacteria; phylum Actinomycetota; class Acidimicrobiia; order Acidimicrobiales; family Acidimicrobilacustridaceae; genus JAWKIW01. Next base: position 29,889 of record JAWKIW010000020.1, on the reverse strand, counting down.
CTGCTCGAAGCCCGCATCCAGCAGGGCGTCGACGCCGGCGTGGTCGATCCGGGCACCGAGGGCGCCGCCGGCCTCGCCCTCAGCGTGTGGGCCGCCCTGCACGGCATGGTGAGCCTCGAGCTGCACGACGCCGGGCCCGACCTCGACCGCGACCGCTGCTACGACGCGCTCGTCGACCTCGTCGAGGCCGGCCTGCGCCACTCCCGCTGAGGGCGCGGTCGACCCGGGCCTCAGGTTCGCAGGCGGGCGGCGAAGTCGGCCTCGGGCTCGGGCCGGGACAGCAGGTACCCCTGGGCGCGGTGGCAGCCCAGGTCGACCAGTGTGCCCCGCTGCTCGTCGGTCTCGACGCCCTCGGCGGTGATCCCCACGCCCAGGCTGTGCGCCAGCCCGATCACGGCCCGCACGATGGCGGCATCGGACGCGTCGTCGGGGAGGCCGGCGACGAAGGACCGGTCGATCTTGAGCGAGGTGAGCGGCAGGCGCTTCAGGTACAGCAGCGAGGAGTAGCCGGTGCCGAAGTCGTCGACGGCCAACCCGACCCCGGCCGCCCGCAGCTCGGCCAGCACCTCGGCGGCGCGGACCGGGTCGACGAGCAGGGCCGACTCGGTGAGCTCGAGGCACAGGGAGGCGGCGGGCACGTCGGCATCGCGCAGCGCGTCGATGACCACCTCGACGATGTCGGCCTGGCGCAGCTGGTGCGCCGACAGGTTGACCCGCAGGACGAACTCGTCGGGGAGCCCGGTCGTCCGCCACGCCGCGAGGGACCGGCAGGCCCGGCGCAGCACCTGGGCCCCGAGCTGCTCGATCACGCCGCACTCCTCGGCGAGGGGGATGAAGGCACCGGCTGCGAGCACGCCATCGGCCGGGTGCGGCCAGCGGACCAGCGCCTCGGCACCGACCAGGTGTGACCCGTCGAGGTCCCACTCGCCCTGGAAGTACACGTCGAGGTGGTCCCGATCGACGGCGTCGCGCAGCTCGGCCTCCCGCCGCAGGCGGTGGGCGACCTCACCGTCGCCCACCGGCGCATCCACGGCGACCTGGTGACCGCCGGCGTCCTTGGCGCGGTACATCGCCACCTCGGCGCGACGGAGGAGCTCGCCCGAGCCGCCGTCGGCGCCGGTGGCGTGGGCGACGCCGACGCTGGCGGTGAGCACCACCGGCGCGCCGTCGACCTCGAAGGGGGGATCGAGCGAGGCCACGAGCTCGCGGGTGCGGGCGACGGCGTCGTCGGCACCGGCCACGTCGGGGTGCAGCACCAGCAGCTCGTCGCCGCCGAGGCGGGCCACCAGCGTGCCCTCGGGTGCCACCGCGGTGATCCGTCGCACGACCTCGGTGAAGAGCCGGTCGCCGCCGGCGTGGCCGAAGGCGTCGTTCACCAGCTTGAAGCGGTCGAGGTCGACCAGGGCCACCGCCAGACCGGCGACCTCACCCTGCTCCAGGGCGGCGAGGGCGGTGTCGAGGTGCTCGGCGAACGCCCACCGGTTGGGCAGCCCGGTCAGGGCGTCCTCCCGGGCGCGGCGGGCGAGCTCCCGCTCGACGTCGTGACGGGCGAACGCCTCGGCGAGGATGGCCGCGGCCGAGCGGACCGTCGACAGGTGGCCGGCGTCGAAGGCCATGTCGCCGAGGGTGACCTCGACCATCACGAAGCCGGTGAAGGTGGGGCCGACCAGCATGGGCACGGCCAGCGCCGACTGCACGCCCGCCTCGACCATCCAGGTCCGCTCGTCGGCCCAGTCGTCGGGCAGGTGCGCCGCCGACCGGATGTGCACCTCCTCGCCGGCGGCCAGCCGCCGGAGGAACCGCCAGTCGTCGATGCGCATGCGGTCGGGCAGCGCCACCGTCGGCGCCCCGCGGGGGGCTTCCCACACCGACCGCCGCACGGCCCGGTCGCCTTCCGAGCGCCACGCCGACACCCGGGTGATCCACGGCAGCCCGGCGAGCTCGCCCATGGCGGCCGCCAGCCCCTCCTCGAACCGCTCGACCGGGACCTGCAGGAACGCCGACGCCAGCCGGACGAGGCGGTCCTCGTTGAGCAGCCGCTGGCGCCGCGCCGGCCCGTCGGCGTCGGCCCAGCCGTCGCCGCGCAGGGTCAGCACCAGGTCGCCGAACGGCGTGACCGCCTCGCCGGACACCAGGTCGTAGTCGACCCAGACCCAGTCGCCGGTGCTCGTCCGGGCCCGTTGCCGCTCGCCGCGCGGCGTGCCGTCGCGGCCCACCCAACGGGCGATGTTGTCGAGGTTGTACTCGAGCTCGTCCGGGTGGAGGAACTCGACGAGGTTGCGCCCGACCACCGCCTCGGGGTCGTAGCCGAGGAGGTCGCGCACCGATGGGCTGGCGAAGGTGATCGTGCCGTCGGCGCGCAGGGCGATGACCACCTCGGCGACGTGGCCGAGCAGCGCGGTGAGCGTGCTGCGGCCCCCTGCGTCCGCCACCAGCGAACCCGCTCTGGCCCCCGTCCCCCGTCCCCATCACCCTCCCGTCGGCACGGCGGACCCGTCCGTGAGGACGCGCCCGCCACCATGATTGCGCGACGAGGCCCGGGGCCGTCGACCCCGGGCCTCGTCGACCTCGGTGCGCGGTGCGTCGATCAGGCGCCGGCGCAGCCCTTGCCCCCGCCGGGGGCGCTGTCGGGCGCGGTGACGGCGGTGGCCAGGGTGGCCGAACCGCCCGGACCGGTGGCCTGCGCGCCGACGGTGTGGACCTGGCCGTCGCACGGGATGAGCGGCAGCGACGCGGTGCCGTTGGGCGGGAACGGGTTGGGCACGACGGTGCCGGCCGGCACCTTGCCGTCGATCAGCAGCGTGACCTCGGTGGCGTTGGTGGTGGCGTAGGTGACGGTCGCCGTGCAGCCGGGAGGGGAGCAGGTCGACGCAGCTGGCCGCGGTGAGCGGCGTCACGTACAGCACGGTGACGGCCGGCGCCGTGGCTCCCCCGCTGGTCGGCGTGGTGGTGCTCGACGAGGTGGGAGCGCCCGACGTGGTGGTCGTGCCCGGCGTGCACACCTGCTTGCCGGCCTGGGCGTCCGCGGTCAGGGCCTGCTCGGTCTCGGGGCCGAGGAGGCCGTCCACGGGCAGGCCCGCCGCCGACTGGAAGCTGCGGATGGCCGCCTCGGTCTCGGGGCCCATGGTGCCGTCGACCGGGCCGGCCCAGCAGCCGACGGCGTTGAGGTCCTTCTGCCACGCCATGAGCTCCTCCTTGGAGGCGTTCCCCGGGCGCTTGCCCGGCACACCGGTCGTGCCCGGCGATTGGGTGGTGCCGGTTGCCTTGGCGGTGGTGTTCGTCGTGGTCGCCTCGTCGCTCTTCGAGCAGGCGGCGGCGACGGCGACGAGGGCGACGGCGATGCCGACCACCGCCAACGGTCGGCGGCGGGCGCGAGCGGGCGCGATCCGGGCGGTCATGGCAGCTCCTTCGGGTCGAGTGGGCCGGACCCTAGGGCGCGGCCGGTCGCCTGGAGCGGACCGGCGCGCTCAGGCCGCCGGTGGCAGCTCGGAGAGGGTGGCGTGCCCCGACACGAAGGCGGTGACGTCGTCGGTCACGGGGCCGGTCCCGTTGCAGTCGACCTTGGTGATGTCATTGCCCGCCGAAGTCGACACCCACGGTGTCCTGCGGTTTCGACGGTGCGCATCGGCACGTTGGGGTTCGACCACCTGCAGCGGTGCCGTGCCGGCCAGCAGGGCGGCGCGGTGGGCCTGCACCCACTCGGTGACCAGCTGCACCCCGCCGGGGAAGTCGGGCTGGTCGGTGAGGCCCTGGCTCGCCGCCAGGGCCGGCACGCCGCGCTTGGCGGCCGCCTGCGCAGCCACCGTCCCGGAAGTCTTGGTGGCCGGTCCCGAGGTTCATGGCCGGCGTTTGATCCCCGAGCGAGGTCGGGCTTCCACGGGATTGCCGTTGCGGTCATTGGCCACCGCCACCGTGTCAGCGGGTAGCCGGCCACGGCCTGGCCGGGACGCCGCTGGCCGTGGTGGCATCGCTGACCGCCACCTCTCCCTCGGTGGTGCGGCCGCCGGTGCCGCTCTGGTTGGTGGCCGGCGCCACCACCACCACCTCGGTCGAGGGCAGGGCCCGCAACCCTTCGACCACGGCGTCGATCCCCGGCGCGCCGACGCCGTCGTCGTTGGTGACAGGGATGCGCAGCGGGCGGGCCGCCACGGGTCGTGCCGGGGTCCTGATGTCGGCGACGGTGGTGGCCGGTCCGTTGGCCGAAGGACGACGAGTTGGTGGCGGTCGAGGCCGAGCAGGCGGCGGCGCCGGCCAGTCCAGCCCATACGACCGTCCGTGCTGCGCTCCCTCGTCGCATCCGTCCTCCTCGCATCGACCCCCCTCGCCGGCTTTGGCGCAGGTTAGGCGCGGGTCGGGACCACCCGTGACCACGCCCGGCCGGGACCCGGTGCAGGCCGAGGCCGGCCTTCGGCATCGGTGCCACCGACCCGTGGTCGCCCGGGACGGCGGGCCGGTCCCGCGCTAATCTGAAACCTGCTCAGGTTTTTGCACCGATCTTGTCCAGTTCCAGCACCAGGGGGGACGCCATGGCCGCACATCCGTACGAGGACCGCTTCGGGATCGTCCGGGGCATGCCCGAGCACGGCCGTCCGCGCGAGGACATCCTCGCCGAGCTGCGGTGGATGGGCGCCACCGAGGACGAGGTGTGGCAGACCGGCAAGTGCTCCGGGACCATGTACTGCGGCGACATGGAGCACTACGAGTTCCTCACCCAGGCCTTCCAGCCCTTCGCCCACGTCAACGTGCTCCAGCGCGACATGTGCCCGAGCGCCACCAAGTTCGAGTCCGAGATCATCGCCATGACCCTCGACATGCTCCACGGCGGCGCCGTCACCGACGGCTCGCCGTGCGGCTCGGTCACCTCCGGCGGCACCGACTCGATCGTCACCGCCATGCTGGCCTACCGCGACCAGGCCCGGGCCACGCGGGGCGTCACGACGCCGAACATCGTGCTGCCCACGACCGCCCACCCCGCCTTCCACAAGGCGTGCCACCTGTTCGGGCTCGAGAAGCGGCTGGCACCCAGTCGACCCCGACACCACCCTCGTCGACGTCGACCGGGTCCGCGAGCTGATCGACGGCGACACCGTCGCCCTGGTCGGCTCGGCCGGGAACTACCCCTACGGCACCGTCGACGACATCGCGGCCCTGTCGGACCTCGCGGTGGCCCACGGCATCGGCCTGCACGTCGACGGCTGCCTGGGCGGGTTCATCCTGCCGTGGGGCGAGGCCCTCGGCTACGACATCCCGGTGTTCGACTTCCGCCTGCCGGGGGTCACCACCATCTCGGCCGACACCCACAAGTACGGCTACGGCCTGAAGGGCACCTCGGTGCTGGCCTACCGCAGCAGGAGAGTGCACGCGGCGTTCCAGTACTTCACCTCGACCGACTGGCCGGGTGGCAAGTACCTCTCGCCCGGTCTGGCCGGCAGCCGCTCCGGTGGCCTGCTCGCCGCCACGTGGGCGTCGATGGTGCGCATGGGGCGGGAGGGGTACCTGCGCTACGCGCAGGCGATCTTCGAGACCGCGTTCGCCATGCAGGACGTGGTGCGCAGCCACCCCGAGCTGCGGCTGATGGGCTCGCCGACGTGGTGCTTCTCGTTCACGTCGGACGAGTTCGACATCTACCACGTGAACGACTTCATGAAGGAGCGGGGCTGGCGCTTCAACGGCCAGCAGTACCCCAACGCCGTGCACATGTGCGTGACCCGACCCCAGACCCAGCCCGGGGTGGTCGAGACCTTCGCCGACCTCGCCGCGGCCGTCGAGTACGCCAAGGACCCGCCGGTCGACACGCCGTTCTCGGGCGCCATCTACGGCGGCGTCCCCGGTGGGCCCACGCCCGAGGCCGACGCCTTCGTCCGCGAGGTGATGATCGGCCTGCTCGACGAGATGCAGGACCTGCCCACGGAGACGTCGTGAGCGCCGACGCGTCGACGGCAGAGAACGGCGACGCCGATCGGCGACGCCCCCAGCAGCAGCGCAGCCGCGCCAAGGTCGACGCCCTGCTCGACGCGACCGACGACCTGCTCGCCGCCGAGGGTGCCGCGGCCGTGACGACGACCGCGGTGACCGAGCGGGCCGGCGTCGCCGTCGAGACGCTATACCAGTACTTCGCCGGCGTCGACGCCCTCCTCGGGGCCGTCGGCGAGCGCCACGCCTCCACATCCGGGATCGCACAACGTTCGCTGCGGGACCGACGCCTGACCCGCAAGCGCGACGCCGCCAACCTCGCCCTGGACACCCTCATCGAGTACGCCCGCGAGACGCCCGCGTTCCGGGCGCTGTGGTCGGCGCCGAGCGTGCGCCGCGACGCCGGGCAGGGCGTGTCGAGCGCAGCCGAACCGTTGGTGCAGCTGGTCGCCACCGCCCTGGTCGACCAGGGCCTCGGCGAGGCCGACGACCCCGGCTTCGACCTGGAGGTCCAGATCCAGTGGGCCGTCGCCGAAGGCCTGATCCGCCTCGCCTTCGACCGCGACCCCGGTGGCGACCCGGTGGTGCTCGCCCACCTGCGCCGCCTCTGGGACCTCGACGTCGAGCTGGGTTGACCTCGCCCATCCCCGACGTCCACGCCGGCATGCCCACCGAGCCCACCGACCAGCCGACGCTCCCGGCCGGCGACGTCACGAGCTGGCTCGCCGCCACCCAGGCCGCGCTGGCCGGCGCGGCCGACGCCGCCGTCCCCTGCGACGGGTGCACGGCGTGCTGCACCTCGGCCCAGTTCGTCCACATCGCCCCGGACGAGACCGACACGCTGGCGCACATCCCGGCCGAGGCGTACTTCCCGGCGCCGCTCGCCGCCGGGAGCACCTGGTCCTCGCCCGACGAGCACGGACGCTGTCCGATGCTGGGCGACAGCGGCTGCTCGATCTACCCGCACCGGCCCCGGGCCTGTCGCACCTACGACTGCCGCGTCCTCGCCGCGCCGGCCTCGTCCCCGACGAGGCGCCACCGTCGAGGATCGCCCGGCGCGTGGGCCGCTGGCGCTTCGGGATCAGGACCGAAGCGCGACCGGACCACCCTCGCCGCCATCCGGGCGGCGACCCGCTGGCTCGACCAGCACGACCACGAGCTCCCCGACCGGCTGCGGCCGACCACCGCGACCCAGCGGGCCGTGCTGGCCGTCGAGGTGCACGCCGCCTTCCTCGACCGACGCGACGGCCGACCGACGGTGGTGACACCCGACGACGCCGACGTGCGGCGCGCGGTCGACGCCCTCGGCGCGCCGGGCTGACGGCACCGGACGCCCACCGGTCGGGGCGCACGCCGACGCCGGTCACGACCGGCGGCGGCCCCGCCCCACTACGGTCACGTCATGGTCACCGGTCGCTCGATCCGCACCACCGCGCTGCTCGCCGTGGCCGGGCTGCTCGCCGCCTGCAGCAGGCTCGGGCGGTGACGGCGGGGCGCAGGCGGCGTCGGAGGGCCAGGCCACCGCCGTGCCGGTCGCCGCCCTCGACCAGGCGACCCAGCCGGTCGAGGTCGTGGTGTGGCACTCGATCCAGGCCAAGGGCAAGGACACCTTCGACGAGCTGGCGGCAGCACCTGGCGCGGCCCAGTCGCGTGCGGGTGCGGATGGAGAACGTCGCCGCCACCGACGAGAGGCTGCTGCAGGCCGCCAGCGGGCCGTCCCGTCGCCAGGCGCCCGCCCTGTTCGTGGCCAACGACACCATGACCCAGACCATGGTCGACAACGGCGTCGTGCTGCCGGCGATCCTGCGTCGACGCCACGGGCTTCGACCTCACCCCGCTGTCGCCGACCGTGCGCGCCTACTACACGCTCGACGCGCGGCGTGCTGTCGACCGGCGTCGGCCCAGCCCGGGCTCAGTGCTCGTCTTCTACAACAAGGACCACTTCCGCCGGGCCGGCCTCGACCCCGAGAAGCCGCCGGCCACCCTGGCCGAGCTGCGGTCCGACGCCGAGGCCATCAAGCGAGCCGGCATCGTCGACACGCCCTTCGTGCACGAGGTGGCGTCGTACAAGACCGAGTTCTGGCTGACCGGCGCCCACGCCCCGATCGTCGACAACGACAACGGCCGCGCCGCGCCCGCGTCGCGCGGCGCCCTGGCCGACGGCTCCAGCACCCAGGACCTGTTCACCTGGTTCCGCGACATGAAGGCCGACGGCCTGCTGCAGCCGATCCCCGTGCGCGTCGGGGGCGGCATCGACCAAGCCGCCTCGCCATGGCCACCCAGAAGGCCTCGATGATCGTGGAGTCCTCCAGCGGCGCCACGTCGGTGGAGGCGTTCCTCTCCGGCAACCTCTCGGGCGCCGCGGTGGGTGCCGACGGCGTCGGCGATGTCAGCGGGCTCGACATCGGCGCCGGGGCGCTGCCGGGCCTGCAGGCGCCGGGCCGCACCCAGATGGGCGGGCCGGCCTGGTTCATCATGTCGACCCAGCCGCCCGAGGTGCAGGCGGCGGCCTGGGACTTCATGACCTTCATGAACGGTGCAGAGGCCCAGACCAAGCTGCTCACCGGTGCCTCCTACCTCCCCTACCGCACGGCGGTGGCCGACTCCCCCGAGGCGCAGGCGTTCTTCGACGGGAGCCTGGCCGGCGGCTGGCTGCGCATCGCCAACCAGCAGGTGAGCGAGATCGATCCGGCCTTCCCGGGCCCGCTCATCGGCCCGTACGACCAGGTCCGGCTGGCGCTGCGAGACGGGCTGGCGGCCGTGCTGTTCGACGACCGCCCGCCCGCCGACGCCGTGCGCGACACCGACACCGCCATCGACGACGCGCTCCGCCAGTACGGCAAGGGCGGCTTCTGAGCGTTGGCCGGCCAGCACGTGTGCCTGCTGTGCGGTGCGGCGATCGAGCCGACCGACGTCGATCCGCTGACCGCGGTGATCACCGCTGCCCCCTCCGCCGACGAACGCAGCGCCGAGCGACCGCGAGGCGCACGGAGGCCCGCGACGACGTGGTGGCGGCGTCCGCCTGACCGGTACTGGCTGCACGCCGCCTGCCTGCGACAGGCCGCGCATCCCACCGTGCCGCTGCCGTTCCTCGACGTCGCCGAGTCCGGCGCGCCCGACTGAGGTCGTGCCCGCCGATCCCACCACCCGTGCCCTCGCCGCCCTCGACGAGGTCGTCGCCACCCTCGGACCCGGCGCCGAGGTGCGTGACGTATGGCCGAAGCGGTCGCCCGCGCCATCGCCGGCTCGGGCCGGCTGGTGGCGCAGGCCGGCACGGGGACGGGCAAGAGCCTCGCCTACCTCGTGCCCGCCGTCGTCTCGGGCCGGCGGACGCTGGTGGCCACCGCCACCAAGGCGCTGCAGGACCAGCTCGCCGACAAGGACCTCCCGGCGCTCGCCGACGCCTGGCCGACCGCCAGGAGGTGTCGTGGGCGGTGCTGAAGGGCGCAGCAACTACCTGTGCCGCCAGGCACTGGCCGAGTGGCAGGCCGACCGCGACCAGGGCCGCCTGCTCGACCCCGACGCCGCCCGGACCGACGAGGTGCTCGAGCTGGCGGTGTGGGCATCGACGCCCGCACCGGCGACCGCGCCGAGCTGGCGGTCGAGCCCTCGGTGGCGGCCTGGTCGGCGGTGGCGGTGGGGTCCGAGGAGTGCCCCGGCGCCGCGAAGTGCCCGCGCGGCGGCGACTGCTTCGCCGAAGCCGCGTGGCGGCGAGCCGCCGACACGCCGACGTCGTGATCGTGAACCAGCACCTGCTGGCCGCCAACGTCGGGGCGGGCGGGATGCTGCTCCCGGAGTCGAGGTGGTCGTGGTCGACGAGGCCCACGAGCTCGAGGACGTGGTGGCCGAGTCGCTCGGCGCAGCCGTGTCAGCCGGGCGCATCAGCCGGGTGGCGGCGAGCGGGTTCGCGCTGCTGGCCGACGCCGACGACGCCCGGGCCCGCCTCGACCGGCTCACCGAGGCCTACCGCGAGCTGCTCGACGACGAGCACGCCGAGCGGCGCGACGCCCGTGGCGGCCCCCGCCTCGCCGACGCCCTCGGCGACGCCCCCGACCTCGCCGGCGCGGTCGACGCGCTGGCCGAGGGCCTCCGCAGCCTCGCCACCAAGGTGGCGAAGGTGCCCGACAGCCCGGCGGTGCAGACCAAGCGGGACCGGGCCGTCAAGGGCCTCAACCGGTTGATCGAGGACCTGCACACCGTGCGCCACGCCGGCGAGGGCGAGGTGGCCTGGGTCGAGGAGCAGGGCCAGGGGCGCCACTCGGTGCTGCGCTGCGCCAGCCTCGACGTGGCCGACGCGCTGCGCGCCTGGTGGGGCGACCGGGCCGTCGTGCTGTGCTCCGCCACGCTGCCCGTGGGCACCGCCGACCGGCTCGGCCTGGCCGGCGCGGCGCGCCTCGACGTCACGAGCCCCTTCGACTACCGGGTCCAGGGCCTGCTGTACGTGCCTCGCCCGTTCCCGGTGCCGAGCGACCCCCGCTGGCGGGCCCATGCCGACACCGAGCTGCGGGCCCTGGTGAAGGCCGCCGGTGGCCGCGCCCTGGTGCTGTCCACGAGCCTGGCCGGCATGCGGGCGGCCCGCGACGCCCTCGACGACGTCCGCGGCGCCGGCGGCGAGCCGGTCGAGGTGCTGGTCCAGGGCGAGGCGCCCAAGCCCCGGCTGCTGGAGCGGTTCCGCCACGACGAGACGTCGGTGCTGGTCGCGACGATGGGCTTCTGGCAGGGGGTCGACGTGCCGGGGCGCTCGCTGTCGCTGGTGGTGCTCGACAAGCTGCCGTTCCCCGTCCCCACCGAGCCGCTGCACGCCGCCCGGCGACCGCCGCCGGCGACGCCGCCTTCTTGCGGTCGACCTGCCGGCCACCGCCACCCGGCTGGCCCAGGGCGTGGGCCGGCACCATCCGCTCCACCTCAGACGTCGGGGTCTGGCGGTGCTCGACGTGCGCCTCGCCACCAAGTCGTATCGGCGCGAGCTGCTGGCGCTGGTGCCCCCGCTGCGCCGCACCGTCGACCGGGCCGAGGCCGTCGCCTTCCTCGAGCAGATCCGCGACGGGTGAGCGGCGCGTCGGCCGACGCCCTGGCGATCAGCCCACGGCGAGCAGGTCGACCACGAACACCAGCGTCTCGTTGGGGCCGATGACCCCGCCGGCGCCACGCTTGCCGTAGCCGAGGTGCGGCAGGATGGTGATGCGGCGGCGGCCGCCCACCTTCATGCCGGCCACGCCCTGGTCCCACCCGGCGATGACCTCGCCGGCGCCGAGCCCGAAGGAGAAGGTGCCGTTGCGGTCCCACGAGGCGTCGAACTGCTTGCGGCGGTGCTCCAGGCCACGCCGACGTAGTGCACCTCGACCGGTCGGCCGGGCACCGCCTCGGCGCCGTCGCCCTCCAAGGTCCTCGACGATCAGCTCGCCCGGCGGGGCCTCGCCCGGCGAGACGAACACGTGGGGCTTGGCGCTGGTGTCCTCGTCGCTCATGCCCGCACCCTACAGGACACGACGGACCAGCGCGCCCGGACGTCGCCGTCGGCTCCGACACCGTCCCCCCGGCCCGAACCTGACGACCACGTCAGGGGCTGACCTACGCTCGTCGGGCCGGCCGAGGCGCCGGCATCGCAGCACCGGAGGGGGACACGATGAGCCAGCCGCTCTGACGGCATCCGCATCCTCGAGGTCGACAACTGGGGGTTCGCCCGTCGGCAGGCACCGTCCTCGGCGACTGGGGCGCCGACATCGTCAGGTCGAGCCACCCGGTCGGGAGTGATCCGCTGCGGGGCATCTTCGGCACGGTCAGCTTCGCCGACAGGGCGATGGCCAACTTCCTGCACGAGCAGTGGAACCGCAACAAGCGCTCCATCGCCGTCGACCTCGGCTCGGCCGAAGGCCGCGGGCTGCTCGACGAGCTGGTCGCCACCAGCGACGTGTTCCTCGCAACACACTCCCGGACCTGCGTCGCAAGCTCGCCATCACCGCCGAGGACGTGCGCAAGGTCAAGCCCGACATCGTCTACGCCCTCGCCACCGGCCAGGGGTCCAAGGGGCCCGACGCCGCCAAGCCCAGCTACGACTACGTCTCGGCGTGGGCCCGGGCCGGGGTGGGCGAGCGGCTCACCCCCGCCGGCGCGCCGCTGCTCAACCAGCGGGCCGGGTTCGTCGACACCACCGCCGGGAACTTCCTCGCCGGGGCGGTGGCGGCCGCCCTGGTGCGCAAGGAGCGCACCGGGGAACCCGTCGACGTCGAGGTGTCGCTGCTGGCGGCCGGCGGCTGGATGATCGGCCCCGACATCGCCAACACGCTCGTGAACGGCTTCGAGCTGCCCCACTACGGCCAGGACGGGCGCGGGGCGGGGCCGTTGATGACGTGGTACGAGTGCGCCGACGGCCGCCGGCTCGTGTTCACGATGATGCAGCCCGAGTCGTACTGGCCCGAGGTCGCCCGCGTGCTCGAGCTCGAGGACGTGCTCGCGGACCCGCGGTACGACACGCCCGACAAGCGGATGGCCGAGACCGGCGCGCTGTGCGACATCGTCGCCGAGCGCATCGTTCCCGACCTCGTGACGAGTGGGCCGCCCGCATGAACGACGCCGACATCGTCTGGGGTCCGGTGCAGTCGCCCAGCGAGTACGTCACCGACGTGCAGGTGGTCGCCAACGGCTACGTCCTCGAGGCCCCCAAGCCCGACGGCTCGTCGGCCCGGGTCATGTCGAGCCCGGATTCGACCGCGAGCCGGTGCGACCAGGTGGGCCGCGCCCGAGAACTTCGGCCAGCACCGACGAGGTGCTCGGTGAGCTGGGCTGGGACGCCGACCGCATCGCCGCCGCCAGGGCCGCCGGTTGGGTGGGCTGAGCCGGGCCGCGCTCGGGCCGCCCACCGCCCGCCATGCCCAGGGGCAGGTCGGCGCACGGGCGGTGGGTGACCGGGCACGGGTGAACAGCCGGTAACGTGCGTCCCCGGCGAAAGGGGCACAGGGATGGCACGGCGGACACGGCGAGTCCCGACGGTCGCGCTCCTCCTCGCCCTGGTCTGCTCGACCCTGGCCCTGAGCGGCGGCCCGGCGACGGCCGCAGGCGGCGGCGTCGTCGACCTCACCGGCGCCGTGCCCGCCGCCTTCGCGGTGCGGCCCGGGGTCGAGACCGCCACCGTCACCGGGGCCACACCCAACGCCCCGCTCACCTTGCTGTCCCCGGCGAACGAGCGCCTCGTGACCCTGCTGGCCGACGTGAAGGGCCAGGCCCAGTTCTCCTACGTCCCGACCACGTACCTCACCTACCAGTCCGGCAGCGGCGACCCGGTGCCGACCACCGATGGCGGCACCCTCAAGCCCGGCTCCTACCGAGTGGTCGACGAGTCCAAGGCGCCGGTCCAGGTCAGCCCCACCTTCACCGTCCTCGGCGTCGACGACCACCCGCCGACCTCGCTCTACACCGGCCAGACCCTGAGCGGGGTGCCCTGGGCGATCACCGGCGGCGCGCTGCCCGGGCACGCGACGAGCGAGGGCTTCGGCTACGTGACCGTCCGCGACGGCGTGACCGTCAGCGTCATGGTCCGGTTCCCCGACCCGCGGGTGTACGGGGACGGGCCCTACCCCACGGTCATGGAGTACTCGGGCTACTCACCGTCGGATCCCGACAACCCCCAGCCCGGCACCCGGATCGCCAACCTGCTCGGGTTCGCCACCGTCGGCGTGAACATGCGGGGCACCGGCTGCTCGGGCGGCGTGTTCGACGTCTTCAACCCGGCGCAGTACGCGGACGGCTACGACGTGCTCGAGACCATCGCCCGCCAGCCCTGGGTCAAGGGCGGCAAGGTCGGCATGGTCGGCCTGTCGTACTCGGGCATCGCCCAGCTGTACGTCGCGTCGACCCGGCCACCGCACCTGTCGGCCATCACACCGCTGTCGGTCATCGAGGACCCGTGGTTCCAGCAGTGGCCGGGGGGGATCTACAACGGCGGGTTCACCAAGCAGTGGCTGGCCGAGCGCGACCGTGAGGCCACCGCCGGCGGCCAGGACTGGGCGAAGAAGCGGATCAACGGCGGCGACGCCACCTGCGCGGCGAACCAGGTCATCCGCTCCCAGAACATCGACTTCGAGAAGTTCGGCCGCGCCCTCGAGATGCGCCCCGCCGACGCCGACGAGCGCAAGCTGTCGGACCTCGTCGGCAAGATCGACGTGCCCGTCTACCTCACCGGCGCCTGGCAGGACGAGCAGACCGGCAGCCGCTTCGGGATCATGCTGGACAAGTTCACCAAGGCGCCGGTTCGCAAGTTCACCATGTTCAACGGCCGCCACCCCGACGGCTACACCCCGCTGGTGCTGAGCCGCTGGGCCGAGTTCCTCCAGCTGTACGTCGCCGACCAGGTGCCCCAGGTGCCGCCGCTGGTGCGGGCCGCGGCGCCGGCGGTCTTCGAGCAGGAGTTCAAGGTGCCCGGCCTGGGCTTCGAGCCCGACCGCTTCCTGCCCGCCTACGACGGCAACTACGCCGGGGCCCGGGCGGCCTACGAGGCGGAGGCGCCGGTGCGGGTGCTGTTCGAGAGCGGCGCCGGCCTGCCCTCGGTGCCCGGTGCCCCGGTGGCCCGGTTCGAGACGACCTTCCCGGCCTGGCCACCCCCGGCCGCGCAGGCCCACCGGTGGTACCTCGGCCCGAACGAGTCGCTCACCGACGCACCCTCGGCCTACGACTCGGTCGACCGCTTCCAGTTCGACCCCGACGCCGGGGCCAAGACCTACGCGCCGACGACGGGCGCCTTCGACTTCCTGTACCCCCACATCGACACGAGCTGGGAGCCCCTCGCCCAGGGCAAGGGACTGTCGTACCTGACGCCGCCCCTGGCCCAGAACACCGTCGTGGCCGGCATGGGCTACGTCGACCTGTGGCTGCGCAGCACCGCGACCGACGCCGACCTCGAGGTGGTGCTCACCGAGGTGTACCCGGACGGCAACGAGGTCGAGGTGCAGACCGGGCACCTGCGTGCCGGGCACCGCGCCGTCGACCAGGCCCGATCCGAGGGCACGTTCATCGAGCACCGCTACGACGCCGCCAGCTACCAGCCGCTGCCCGACGGCGAGCTCGTCAACCTGCAGGTGCCCCTGTACCCGGTGGCCCACCCCTTCCGGGCCGGCTCGCGTCTGCGCATCACCATCGACACGCCGGGGCGTGACCTGCCGCTGTGGTCCTTCGAGAACCCGGCGTACGGGACCGAGCCGGTCTTCCACGAGGTCGCCCGCGGGGGAGCCCACCCGTCGTCGCTGGTGCTGCCGCTCGTGACCAGCGTGTCGGGCATCCCCGCCGACCGACCGGCGTGCGGCTCGCTGCGGGGCCAGGCGTGCCGGACCTTCGCCGCGGTGACCAACGAGGTGGTGTCCACCGACGAGCCGCCGACCACGGCACCACCGCCGACCGCACCACCCGCGTCGTCCACGATCCTGGCCCCCCTCGAGCCGGTCGCCACCGACCCGTCGCTGGCGCTGACCCCGCGCTTCACCGGCTAGCGCGACCGGCCGTTGCCGGAGGGGCCCGACCCGGCGGCTACGATCGGGCCCCTGCGACTTACTTCGTAAGTACGACCCGGGGAAGGGACGACCGTGACCGACATCGCCTCCGCGCCGCTCGACGACCTCGACGTGATCACCGCCCGCTTCTACGGCGAGCGGGGCTACCCGCACGAGGAGTGGACGCGGCTGCGGGCCGAGTCCCCCATCCACCGCTTCCAGCCCGAGGGCTACCGGCCGTTCTACGCGATCACCAAGCACGCCGACATCACCGAGATCTCGCGCCAGCCGGCCCGGTTCAAGTCGGCGGGCCGGTTCATCCTGTTCCCCGATCCCCCGGGCGACGACGCCACCATGCTCGAGGACAACCCGCCCCTGCGCATGCTGGTGAACCAGGACCCGCCCGAGCACCGCGACTTCCGCAAGCTGGTGTCACCGTTCTTCACCCCCAAGGGCATCGCCCGCCTCGAGGAGCGCCTCGAGGTCATCACCGCCGCCCTCTGGGACCAGCTGCGTGACCAGGCCGACGCCGACGGGTGGACCACCGTCGACTTCGTGCGCGACATCGCCGCCCGCCAACCGCTGCGCATGATCACCGAGATGCTCGGCATCCCCGACGAGCGCGAGGAGTTCGTCCTGCGGATCACCAACCAGAACTTCGGGCTCGAGGACCCCGAGTTCCAGCTCGAGGGCGAGACCCAGGAGGAGGTGCTCGCCTTCATCGGCGAGGCGTTCGCCTACTTCGACGAGCTGCTCGACGACCGCCGGGCCACCCCCCGCGACGACCTCTCCACCGTGCTGGCCCTGGCCGAGATCGACGGTGAGCCCGTCCCCCGCTTCGAGCTGTACTCGCTGCTCTTCCTCGTGATGGTGGCCGGCCACGACACCACCCGCAACGCCATCTCCGGCGGCCTGCTGGCCCTGCTCGACCACCCCGACCAGCTGGCCGCCCTGCGGGCCGACCCCGACCTGATCGCCACGGGCGCCGACGAGATCGTGCGGTGGACCACGCCGGTGAACCACTTCGTGCGCACCGCGACCGAGCCCTACGAGCTGCGCGGCGTGCAGATCGAGCCCGGCGACCACCTCGCCCTGTTCTACGCCTCGGCCAACCGCGACGAGGAGGTCTTCGACGACCCGTGGGCGTTCCGCCTCGACCGCGACCCCAACCCGCACCTGGGCTTCGGGATCGGCGAGCACTACTGCCTGGGCGCCCACCTCGCCCGCCTCGACCTCAAGGTGTTCTGGCGCCAGTTCGTCGAGCGCGTCGCCGAGGCCGACCTGGCCGGCCCGGTCGAGCTGCTGCAGGCGTCGTTCGTCGGCGGCCCGAAGCACATCCCGCTGCGCCTGCGCATCCGCCCGCGAGCCTGATCGGCCCGCGCACCCGCCGGGCCGAGGTCGAGCCCGGGCCTGGATCCCTCGTGGGGTATCGTCGGCGCCCTACGGTGGTGGCCGCGGGCGGCGGCCGCCACCCGTCGGAGGGACGGCCCGCCCGGGCCGCAGGCGTCACCGGGAGCGAGAGAGACACCACCCATGGAGCCCGTCGTCGCGGTCATCGCCGTGGGGATCGTCACGATCGCCTGCATCGTGATGCTGGGCTGGGTCGACGCGTACCGCACCCGCAAGGCGACCCGCGAAGCCCTCGACCGCACCATCACGCCGATCAGCGACGAGCACGCCATCGGCCTGGTCACCCACCAGGCGTCCGAGGACCGCATCCGCGAGGCCACCGCCCAGCAGGGCGACGACGCCGACGACGACGCCCGATAGCCGCGTCGTCGGCTCACACCCCGCCGACGGACGCCCTCGCCATCCGGTCGCCGGCCCGCAGCGGCAGCAGCCGGTGCAGCGCCCACCCGAGGCGGGCCTCGACGCCGACGGGCACCACCGAGCGATCGCGCCGCACGGCATCGACCACGGCGGCCGCCACCAGCTGCGGCGGGTGGCCGCGGGAGAACACCTTCTGCACGTTGGCGACCTGGTCGGCACCGGCCCGACTGCCGCGGAAGCGGGTGGCCCGGATGATGGCGGTGTCGATCACCCCGGGGCAGATGGCCGACACGCCGACGCCGTGGTCGTGCCAGTCGGCCCGCAGGCAGCGCGAGAGGGCGAGCACGGCCGCCTTGGTCGTGACGTAGGCGGGCTCGGTCGCCCGCGGCGTGAAGCCCAGGCCCGACGAGATGTTCACGACGTGGCCCCGACCGGCCGCCACCATGGCCGGCCCGAAGGCGTGGCAGCCGTGCACCACGCCGAGCAGGTTGATGCCCACGATCCAGTCCCAGTCCTCGAGCTCGGTGTCGAGGAACCGACCGGACATGCCGACGCCGGCGTTGTTCACCAGCACGCCGACGGGGCCGTGGTCGTCGTGGACCGCGGCGGCCAGCGCCAGCATCGCGTCGCGGTCGCTGACGTCGCAGCGACGGGCGTGGGCCTCGGGCCCGACGACCGAGCACTCCTTGGCGGTGAGCTCGGCGGCCGCCTCGTCGATGTCGACGGCCACGACGGCGGCTCCCTCGGCGGCCAGCGCGAGTGCGGTCGCCTTGCCGATGCCGCTGCCGGCACCGGTGACGACGGCGAGGGATCCGGGGATCGCCACGCGGGGTGCTCTGCTCATCGGGTCGGGTCCTCCTGGGGATGCGACGGGGATGGTCCGCCGGCACCGGGAGTGGGGCCGGGGGCGGGGGCGGGGGCCCCCGTGGCGGCGGGGGCGACGACGGTGCCGAAGTCGTCGACGTCGAGGCCACCGAGCGCTTCGAGGCCCGGTGCGACCAGCACGGTCGCCAGCCCGGCGACGACCTCGAGGGGGACGTCGGGCTGGTGGTGCCACCAGGCGGCGAGGCCCTCGAAGGCCCCCGACAGCGCGTGGGCGACGGCGTCGACGAACCGGGCGGGGGCGTGCGGGCCGGCGGGCTCGGTGGCGACGAGCAGCTCGGCGATGAGCTCGATCTGGCGGCGGCGGATCTCGCCGACGGCGGTGGTGACCGGGCCCTCGTCGCCCGACATCAGCGCACCCCACGCCCGACGCCGGCCGGCGACGAAGCCGAAGAAGGCGCGGGCGCCGGCCTCGAGGCGGCGGTCGGGGTCCTGCTCGGCCAGCACGGCCGCCCGGACCGTGGCCCCCAGCTCGTCGGCGGCGTCCTGCATCAGGGCGTGGAACAGCTGCTCCTTGGAGCCGACGAGGTCGTACACGACCGGCTTGGACACGCCGACCCGGCGGGCCAGCTCGTCCATGGAGGCCTGGTGGTAGCCCCGCTCGACGAACAGGGCCTCGGCGACGGCGAGCACCTGGCGCCGCCGCAGCTCGCGCGGCACCCGGCCGTGGGGGTGGGCGGCGACCTCGTCGGTGACGGCGGCGACGCGCGCCGCCACCGACGGGTCGGTGTCGACCATCGGTTCGCTCCTCGGCGACACGACCGGCGCTGCTCCCCCCGGACTCGGGGCGCCCCTGTGACGGGCGCCGCTTGCGTTGGCTACCATGAGTAGGTTACTGATAGTAGGGAGCCGCCACAACCCCGGCGGACGACCAGCACGGCCACCGGCGCGCGGCAGCGATCCGGGGCGCGACCCGGGCCGCGACCCGGACGAGCGAGCAGGGGGCGACATGACCATCGACGTGGATCCCGTGAGCGACCGGGGTGGCGACGCCACCGCCGGGGGCACGGCCCGCCGCGGCCCCGGCCCGCGCGACCGGCACCACCGGGTGGTGGTGATCGGCACCGGCTTCGCCGGCATCGGCGCGGCCATCCGCCTACGGCAGGCCGGCATCCACGACGTCGTGGTGCTGGAGCGGGCCGACGACGTCGGCGGCACGTGGCGCGACAACCACTACCCCGGCTGCCAGTGCGACGTGCCGTCGAACCTGTACTCGTTCTCGTTCGCCCCCAACCCCGCCTGGAGCCGCACCTTCGCCCCCCAGGGCGAGATCTGGGCCTACCTGCAGACGGTCACCCGCGACTTCGGCGTGACCCCGCACATCCGCTTCGGCCACGAGGTG
This sequence comes from Acidimicrobiales bacterium, assembly GCA_041394145.1. Lineage (GTDB taxonomy): Bacteria > Actinomycetota > Acidimicrobiia > Acidimicrobiales > Acidimicrobilacustridaceae > JAWKIW01. The sequence continues at coordinate 10,503 of JAWKIW010000020.1, read as the reverse complement.
CTCGAGGCGCGCTGGGACGACACCGCGTCGGTGTGGCGCATCCGCACGAACCACGGCGAGATCAGCGCCGACGTCGTGATCTCCGGTCACGGCGGCCTCAGCGAGCCCGCCTACCCCGAGCTGCCCGGCCTCGACACCTTCGCCGGCGCCGCGTTCCACTCGGCCGACTGGCACCACGACCACGACCTCGCCGGTGAGCGGGTGGCCGTGATCGGCACGGGGGCCTCGGCCATCCAGTTCGTGCCGGCGATCCAGCCCCGGGTCGGCCACCTCGACCTCTACCAGCGCACGCCGCCGTGGATCGTGCCGCGGCCCGACCGCCCCTTCACCGACCGCGAGAAGCGCCTCTACCGCAGCTGGCCGCTGGCGCAGAAGCTCAACCGCCTCGGCGTGTACCTCGGTCGTGAGCTGCTCGTGCCCGGGCTGGTGAACAAGCCGGCGCTGATGAAGCTCCCCGAGCGCCTCGCCCGCGAGCACCTGCGCCGACAGGTCGCCGACCCCGAGCTGCGGGCCAAGCTCACGCCCCACTTCCAGATCGGCTGCAAGCGCATCCTGCTCTCGAACGACTACTACCCGTCGCTCACCCAGCCCAACGTCGACGTGCTCACCGACGGCGTCGCCGAGGTGCGGCCCCACTCGATCGTGGGCCGCGACGGAGTCGAACGGCCGACCGACACGATCATCTACGGCACCGGCTTCAAGGTCACCGACCACCCGGTGATGCACCGCCTGATCGGTCGCAACGGCCGCAGCATCGCCGAGCACAGCGCCGACGGCTCGCTGCGGGCCTACTACGGCACCACCGTGCCCGACTTCCCCAACCTGTTCCTCATGACCGGCCCGAACACCGGGCTCGGGCACAACTCGATCGTGTTCATGATCGAGTCCCAGCTCAACTACGTCGTCGACTGCCTGCGCACGATGGACGAGCGGGGGCTGGCCACCGTCGAGGTGCGGACCGACGCCGTGGCGACCTTCGACGAGGAGATCCAGCGCCGGCTGCAGACGAGCGTGTGGAACACCGGCGGCTGCGCCAGCTGGTACCTCGACGCCAACGGCCGCAACACCACGCTGTGGCCCGGCTTCACCTGGGAGTTCCGCCGTCGCACCCGCCGCTTCGACCCCGAGGCCTACACCCTCACGCCGGCCCGGCGGGCGGCGGTGACGACCGGGGCCTGAACCCCCGCCGCCGGCGACGACGGTGCCCGGCGTCGCGCCGCGGGTCGCGGACGCGGCCGACGCAGTAGACCATCGGCGTGGACCTCGGCACGGTGGTGGCCAGCTCGTGGTCGGCGGGCATCAGCCTCTACGGCGTGCTGGCGGTGCTCGGCATCGCCGGGCGCCTCGAGTGGATCCAGTCGCCGACGCTGCTGCAGCAGACCTGGTTCATCATCGCCGCCGTGGTGCTGTTCGTCGTCGAGCTGGTGGTGGACAAGATCGCGATCGTCGACAGCATCTGGGATGCGGTGCACACGGTGCTGCGCCCGGTCGGCGGGGCGCTCATCGGCGGCCTGGCCCCCGGTCAGGCCGCCCCGCTGCCGGTGCTGCTCGCCCTGGGCGCCGTGCTGGCCCTGTCGAGCCACTCGGCCAAGGCGTCGGTGCGGGCGATGGTCAACGCCTCGCCCGAGCCGATCTCCAACGTCGTCGTGTCCACGCTGGAGGACGGGCTGGTGGGCATGGTCATGGCGTTGGCCATCGCCTACCCGCAGGTGGCGCTGGTGATCACCGCGGTGCTGGCCGTGCTGTCGGGCTTGGTGGCCGTGGTGCTGTTCCGCACCGCCCGCGCCACCTGGCGCCGCCTGCGGCGGCGCTTCTCGTCGCGCCCGGCCGTCGACCCTCCCGGCGCGCCCGGCTGACGGAGCCAGGGCCTCGCGTCGTCGGTTTGCGCCCGACGAGGGGCGCTCAGGAGAACAGCGGGCGGGTCGGCGGCGGCTCGGCGGGCGGCTCGTTGCCGCTGCCCGGCCCGGCGTCGGAGGCCGCCGACGACCCGGAGGCGACCGGCTCGGCCCCGACACCTGCGGTCGCGCCGACCTCGTCGCCGCCCTCGGGCGCGCCCTCGCCGATCGGCGGGAGGCCCTTGCGGCGGCGCAGCCCGGGCGTGCTGGCCAGCAGCACGTCCTCGGGGATCATGTGCCGGGAGACCCAGCCGTGGTCGTCGGCCCACACCAGCAGCGGCGGCAGCACCGTCAGGGCGGTGAACAGGGCCACGGCCACGTTCATGCCGACGATGATGCCGAAGTCCCGCAGCAGCGGCAGGCTCGAGGTGGCGATCACGGCGACACCGGAGATGGCGGTGAGGCCCGACACGATGAAGGCCCGGCCCGTGCGCGACGCGGCCACGTCGACGGCCGGCCGCGGCGGGAGCCCTCGACGGCGCTCCTCGAGGAAGCGCAGCAGGATCAGCGACGTGAACTCGGTACAGGCGGCGACGACGAGCGGGCCGCCGACGGCGGTCATCGGGCTGAGCTTGAGCCCGAGCGCCCACGCCACCAGCGACGCCGCACCCACCGCGATGAGCACCGGCACCAGCGACAGCAACGAGCGCACGACCGACCGGAGGCGGACGGCGAGGAACAGGCCGACGAACAGGATGGAGAGATAGGTCAGCGCGACGCGGTTGGCGTTGAGGTTCTCGAGCAGGCCGACGCCCACCACCGCGAGGCCCGACGGGGTGGCCTCGACCCCGTCCGGTGCCGGCGTCGCGCCGCCGGCCTTGGTCGAGCTGTCGATCTCGCGAACCACCGGCAGTCGGGATTCGAGGTCCTTCTGGCCGTACCGGAAGATGAGGTTCATCGCGCCGGCCTGGGGGTTCACGGTCGACTTCTGGATGTCGACGGGCGCGGCGTCGAAGGCCGCCTTCACATCGGCAGCCTGCGGGGTCACGTCCGACGCGCCGGGCACAGAGGTGAGGTCACCCACGGTGTCGACCAGGCTGGTGGCGGTGAGGAGGTCCTCGGGGTACTTCTGCAGGTTGCGGCCCGAGAACTCGTGCATGAAGTCGACGACCCGCTGGGAGAAGACGTCGTTCGGGTTCGAGTCGACCACGTAGATGCCGAGCTCGGAGCTGGAGCCGGTCTGGGCCTCGACGCTGCGGAAGTTCTTGATGCCCTCCGAGGACTGGTTCACCCACTTGGCGACGTCGGTCTGCAGGGTCAGCTTCTCCTCCACGGCGATGCCGCCGAAGAACACCGCGAGGCTGGCCACCGCGAGCACCGGGCCGAGCCAGATCGGCAGCGAGCCGAGCTTGACGGTGAGCCGGCCGAGGAAGCCCTCGCGGAAGTCACGGCCCTTGGTCGGCGACTTGTACTCGCGGATGCCGAGGGTGGCGAGGGGCACGATGATGCTGGCGAAGCAGATGACGGCGATGCCGACGGCCAGCAGCAGGCCGAACATGCGGATCATCGGCACCTGGGCCCAGCGCAGCGCGGCGAAGGCGAAGACGGCGTCGAAGGTGACCACCAGCAGGGCCGGGCACAGGTTGCGGGCCGTCTCCTGGATCGGGTGGGCGGCGCGGTCGATGACGACCTCCTCCTCCACCCGGGCGTGCATCTGGATCGCGTAGTCGATGCCGATGCCCAACATGACGGGCAGGCCGGCGATGGTGACGAGCGACAGCGGGATGCCGAGGTAGCCGGCCAGGCCGAACGCCCAGGTGACGCCCACGAGGATGACGGCGAGCGGCAGCAGGCGCCATCGCACGTCGAACAGCAGCAGCAAGATGATGCACATCACGACGATGGCAATGGCGCCGAGCTGGAGCATCCCGCCCTTGAGGTAGTCGTTGATCTCCTTGAGCAGGACCGGTGCGCCGGTGACCGTGGTGGTGGCGTTGGCGAGGTCGTTGCTCTGCATCACCTGGGTGACGAGATCGGCCCCCTTGCCCTCGGTCTCGATCGAGGCGTTGCCCTTCAGCCGGACGACGATCTGGGCGTGGGTGTCGTCGGTGAACACGGCCCGCAGCGGCTTGCGGATCTCACCTTGGTTGTCGTGGATCAAGAAGTCGACCCAGACCGGGTTGGTGAGGTTGCGCTGGTCGGCGGGGATGGCGTTGAGGCGCTCGAGGGTCTTGGCCGTGTCCGCGGTGCGGGCGGCCTTGCCCTCCGGCGAGGGGTCGTTGTTCAGGGCGGCGAGCAGGGCCTTGCCGGCGATGCTGTTGGTGGGGTTGCCGTCGGGGCTCTGGACGAGGCGGTCGCTCCACACGAGCGCCTCCTTGGGGGTGATGACCCCCTCGATGACGTCCGGGTTCGCCCGCAGCTCCTCGGCGATCTTGTCGAAGGTGGCCTGGTTCGCCGACGTCATGATGTCGTTGACCGTCTTGCCCTGGTCGGCCGTGAGCAGGGCGAGCATGGCCTGGCCGCCGAACAGGTTCTGGTAGGCGACGTTGTCGATGGCGACCTTGTCCTCGGGGTTGAGGTAGCTGTCCTGGCCGGTGGCGAAGCTCAGCTTCGTCGTGCCGTAGCCGAGGATCAGGGTCACGAGCAGGCCCACCACCGCCACGATCCCGGCGTGCTTGCCGAGGTACACGGCCAGCCAGGACCAGAAGCGCTGCATGCGCGTCATGTGCTCGGGTTCGGCCACAGGTGCTCCTCCGGAGTGGGCGAGAGGCGAACGCTACCCGAAGCGGTGTCGTCGGTCACAGCGAAGGGCCGTGCGAGCGCGCGGGCGCCGTGTGGTGCGCAGCCGGGCTCAGTCGCCGCCGTAGCGGCCCGCCAGGTCGGCGAGCACCTCGAGGCACTCGCGGGCGCAGCCCTCGATGATCTCGGCCACGGGCTCGACGGCCTCGATCCGACCGGCGACCTGTCCGCACAGGGCGATGGCCGCCTCCAGGTCACCGCCGAAGTACAGATCCGTGAGCGTGAGCATCGCCGCCATGGCGTTCGACTCGTGATCGAACTCGAGCGCGGTGGTCCGCTCGGTGCGCAGCGCCCGCAGCGCCGGCGAGGTGTGCTGGTTGAGGAACACCGTGTCGGTCTCCGCCGCCGCGACGATGGCCTGCTTCCAGTTGTCGTGCACCGGCGACTCGGCCGCCGACACCATGCGGGTGCCGAGCTGGATCCCCTCGGCGCCGAGGGTGAGCGCGGCCGCCATCGACCGACCGTCGACGAAGCCACCCGCGGCGATGATCGGCACGTCGACCTTGGACGCCACCAGCGGCAGCAGCACCATCGACGCCACCGGTCGGGGGTTCTTGAACCCCCCGCCCTCGCCCCCCTCCACGATCAGCCCGTCCACCCCGGCGTCGACGGCCTTCAGCGCCGCCTTCAGGGTGGGCACCACGTGGAAGACGGTGAGCCCCGCCTCCTTGAGCTGGGCGGTGTAGCGGGTGGGGCTGCCGGCGGACGTGGTCACGAAGCGCACGCCCTGGTCGATCACGAACGACACGATGTCGGGGTCGCGCACGAACGCCTGGGCGATGTTGACGCCGAAGGGCCGGTCGGTCAGCTCGCGCATCGCGCGGATCTCGTCGCGGATCACGTCGAGCTCGCCCGACGACGTCTCGATGATCCCCATCGCCCCGGCGTTCGAGACCGCCGAAGCCAGCGGCGCCCGGGCGATCCAGCCCATCGGGGCCTGCACGATGGGGATCTGCACGCCGAGCAGCTCGGTGACGCGGTTCGGGAAGCGGGTGGGCCCGGTGGTGGGCCCGGTGTCGGGCGTCGTGGAGGGCGGTGGGCCTGGGGTCGTCATGGCGGGGATTGTCGCCGATCGCCGGCGTCGGGCGAAGATGCGGCGTGGACTTCGTCGCCATGATGACCCTCGAGCAGCACGGGCCCGACACCTGGGTCGGCGTCGGGCCCCGCTACCCGTGGGGCGGCCTCTACGGCGGCCAGATCGTGGCCCAGGCGCTGCGGGCTGCCGCCCACACCGTCGAGGCCGGCTTCCAGGTGCAGTCCCTGCACGCCTACTTCATCCGCCTCGGCGACGCCGACGAGCCCATCCGCTTCGAGGTCGACCGGCTGCGCAACGGCCGCACCTTCGCCACCCGCCGGGTCGTGGCCCGCCAGGCCGTCGGCGCCATCTTGAACCTGGACGCCTCCTTCCAGGTCCCCGAGGAGGGGCCGTCGGTCCAGACGGCCCGGATGGGCGACGTCCCCTCGCCCGAGTCGCTGCCGGCGACGTCGTGGAGCCCGGTGTTCGACCGCCGCGTCGTCCCCAACGGCGGCGCGCCCGGCCGCTCGACCGCCTGGCTGCGGATGCTCGAGGCGCTCGACGACGACCACATCCTGCAGGCGTGCGGGCTCGCCTACCTCTCCGACGACATCCCCACCGACGCGGTGGTCGCCCAGCACCCGGAACGGCCGCCGGCCGGCAGCGAGGAGTACCCGTTCTTCTCGGCCAGCCTCGACCACGCCATCTGGTTCCACGGCCCCGTGGCCTCCGATCGGTGGCAGCTGCACGACTTCACCTGCCACGGGCTGTTGAGCTCGCGGGGGTTGGCCGTGGGCTACGTCTTCGACCACTCCGGCCGCCAGCTGGCGACGGTGGCCCAGGAGGTCCTGCTCCGCCACGCACGCGGACGCGGCTGAGGCGCCACGATCCCTCGGCAGGCCAGGCCGAGCCGCCGGTCAGAAGGCCTCGACGACGCCCGAGGGCTGGTCCTCGCCCTCGTCGGCGACGTCGTCGAGCAGCGCCTCGCCCTCGTCGGCACCGCCCTCGTCCCCGCCCTCGCCCTTGAGGGCGGCCACCTTGGCCGCCAGCGACGTCCAGTCGCGCTCGGCGGTGGTGCTCGCCGACTCACGGTCACCGCGGCCGGCCGACGGCCCGGTGGCGCCGTTGGCGGCGGCGAAGATCGACGAGCGGGGCCGCGCCTCGTCGGGGACCTCGAGGTCCTCGAGGACCGAGTGCATCTCCTCGGCCTCGTCCATCCGGTCGGGCGCGTGGGTGAAGTACATGTGGGCGATCCGGGTGATCATCTCCGGATCGAGCCGCAGCGGGCGGTTCTCGAAGGCGCAGACCGTCTCGAGGATCTCGCACACCGCCCCGGGCAGGTACGGGCGCAGGTCGCCGTCGCCGAGCTCGCGGCTCATCCACCGCAGGTGGGTGCCGGCGTCGGCCGACAGCTCGATGCCCCGCTCGACGGCGACCCGGGCCAGCACCTGCTCGAAGGCGTCGTCGCTGATCGGCGGGACCAGGATCTTGGACTGGATGCGCCGGAAGAAGGCCTCGTCGCCGAGGGTGCGGGGCTCGAGGTTGGTGGAGAACACGATCTTGGCGTCGAAGGGGATGGCGAACTTCATCCCGTAGTCGAGGTTCAGGTAGTCGACGCGGCGGTCGAGCGGCACGATCCAGCGGTTGAGCAGCTGCTCGGGGGTGAGGGTCTGGCGCCCGAAGTCGTCGATCACGAGGATCCCGTTGTTGGCCTGCATCTGCAGCGGCGCCAGGTACATGCCGCTGCCACCCTGGTAGGCCAGGTCGAGCTGGGACCCGGTGAGCTCGCCACCGACGATGATGAACGGCCGCTCGCACAGCACCCAGCGGGCGTCGACGCCGGCGGGCTGCTCGGGCAAGGGCTTGTGGATCACCGGGTCGAACACCGAGATGATCTGGCCGTCGACCTCGACCGTGTACGGGACGAGGACCGCGTCGGGGTACAGGCGCAGCAGCCGCAGCGCGATGCTGGACTTGCCGGTGCCGGGTGGGCCGTACAGGAACATCGCCCCCCGGGCCATGGCGGCGGGCCCGACCTCCTTCAGGAGGCCGTCGCTGATCACCAGGTCGTCGAACGCGCCGCGGATGCCCTCGAGGTCGACCACCGGGTGGGCCTGCTGGGCCAGCACGACCGCGGTGTACGCCTCCAGGCTGACCGGCGCCGGCCCGGTGTAGCGGGAGAGCTTCATCCGGTCGGTCGCCTGCTCCTTGCCCGCCTGGGTGGTGGTGAGCAGGTAGTCACGGCCCTCGAGGCCCTGGACCTCGAGGTAGCGCAGCTCGCGCAGCTCCTCGACCACCGTGTTCATCAGGACCGGCGACATCGCCAGCTTCTCGGACAGCCGCACCGTCGAGGTCCGCCCCTCGACCAGCGCTTGGCGCAGCACGAGATCGTGCACCAGGGCGGCCGGGATGCCGAGGTCCTCGACCCGCCGGGGCGGCGTGATGTCGATGTCGCCGTACTTCGAGGTGTCGAACTGCACAGGGGTGCTCCCAGCGGGTGGCGGCGGGTCGGACGCCGGCACGCGGCGCACCGGTTCCCATCGGCGTTCGCGGGCCCGAGTTTGAGCCATGCGGCGTTCACGAAGACCGGATCGGCAGTCTCTCCCGGCGCACCGCGGCCGCTCCGGCGGGGCTTCAGCCGTCGCCGCGCAGCCGATCGAGCACCGTGCGGGTCACCTGCTCGACGGTCGGGTCGCCGCCGGCGAGCCCGTGGACCCAGTCGGTGCACCCCGTCGTCACCACCGTGCCACCCCCGGCCGAGCGGTAGGCGCCGAGCACGGCGTGGCCGTGGGCGATGCGGGCGGTGGTGGCCGGCTCGTGATCGCCGAACAGCAGGTCGGCGGTCTCCTCCAGCTCGCCGATGGCCCGCAGCGCCGACAGCCCGCTCGGGTACTCGTCGACCTCCGCCGTCTTGGACCACAGGTGCGCGGGCGCCGAGGCCACCACCTCGAAGCCCGGCGGGCAGCCGTCGGCGTGGGTGGGCACCGGCCGCCCGTCGGCGAGGGTGAGGGCACAGCCGTCGCACTCGTAACCGACCACGGTGTGCGCCGCGCCCAGCTGGTCGCCGTAGCGCAGCTCGGTCCCGGCGAGCAGCCAGTGCTCGGGTCGCCAGACGGTGTAGCCGCCGGTGCCGAGGGGCGTGGCCCGACCGATGCGGGCGTAGCCGCCCCGGGTGAAGCTCACGCCGGTCATCGCCGTCTCCGGCCGGCCGATCCACGGATCGGACCACATCGAGGTGAGCCGGTGCGCATCCGCCGTGCCGACCACCGGATCGTCGGTGCGGGCCGTCATCTTGTAGCCGACCATCGTCCGGCCGTCGTCCTCGAGGCGCACCTGCCAGTAGGAGGTGTTGCCCGACAGGAAGGCCACGTTGCCGCCGCGGGCCAGGTGGGCATCGACCGCGTCGCGCATCTCCCACGACCAGTACTCGTCGTGGCCGACGCTCAGCAACAGCGGGTAGCCCTCGAGCAGCTCGGGTCGCTCGGCGAGGTCGGCGTTGGTGCAGACGTCGACGGCGCAGCCGTTGCGCTCGGCCCACACCACGAACGGGCGCTCCCACCCGGGCCAGCCGGCGCAACCCGCCCACGGCGACACGTCGGCGGCGAACACGTAGGCGATCCACTTCTCGACGTCGGGGTCGGGCCGGGGCCCGAGGTTGGCGTTGCGGTTGGCGGCGGCGTCGGGCCGGTCGACGTAGCCCCGGGCGAACGGGCGGGCGAACGACACGTGGGTGCCGCCGGTGTAGAGGTTCGGCCCGCCCCAGTCGTTGTAGGCGTTCCAGGTGTTGGTGGCGAGGGCCAGCAGGGCGGGCGCGGTCGGACGCCCGAGGCGAGGCCGGACGGCGAACCCGGCGTGCCGGACGGTCTCCCCGCCCGGCGCGGCACCCACCGGGCGCGACCGCAGCTCGACCACGTGGAAGCCCGACCGCCACTCGTCGGTGACCGGGATCTCGAGGGTGGCCGGCCATCGCGCGCCCGCAGCCGCGGCGTCGTCGGGCACCGGGTGGGCGTCGACGGCGAGGTCGCTCGCCCGCCACACGACCTGGGGCGCGGCCCCGTCCCGGATGACGCTCACGTCGCAGCGGGCCGGCCCGTCGCCGGGCACGACGTCGCCGAGGATCCCGGCACGGGTCACCGAGAGGTGCAGCGTCACCGTCTCGCCGGGCTCGTACGACAACCGGCCGGCGTACCCCTCGACGGCCGCGAGGTCCGATGCACCCATGGGTCGACGCTACTGCGGGCTCAGGCGGTGACGAGCGGCCGGCGGCGGTGGCGGTGCCGGCCGGTGAGGTGGTGGTGGGTGTGGTGCCACAGGCACAGCAGGGTCCCGTTGCCCACGTCCGTGTCGCCGTGGAGGTCCCAGGGGACGATGTGGTGGATCTGGCACCACTCCGGGCCGCGGGTGCACCCGGGGTGGGTGCAGTGACGGTCGCGGGCGACGATCGCCCGCCGCTGGGCCGCGCTCCAGGTGCGCGTCCGACGACCCACGTCGAGCGGCTCGCTGCGACCGGCCATCACGATGCGCCCGACCCACGAGTCGCACAGCAGCTGCACCAGGGTCGGCCCGGGGACGGGCCCGGTGCCCACGGCGTCGGCCCAGCACACCCCGCTCGGGCCGCCGCCCGGTGGGTCCGGCCCGACACGGCCGCCGGCGGCGTCGGCAGCGAGGCCCGCACCGACCACGTCGCCGGGCACCGTCATCGCTCCCCGAGCGGCGAGGCGCGCCAGGTGCTCGGCGTCGACGACCACGTCGACGGTGGCGATCGGCGCCGACGCCTCGGCGTTGCGCTCCGACAACATCCGCCCCGCCAGCGCCGCCAGGAAGTCCGCACGGCGCTGGGACACCGTCCGCGGC
>JAWKIW010000019.1:0-109550 GCA_041394145.1 Acidimicrobiales bacterium | reverse complement strand
CGTCGAGGGCGAGGCGCTGGACGTGGAGCATGACGGCCACGCCGCCGATGAGCCGGTGCTGATCGGTGGTCCCGCTCGCCGCCATGGCCGCGGATATTTCGGCGATGGCCGTCAGACCTCCGTCCATCGCGGCCGACAGGCTGGGGATCACGACAGGTCGCGTCATCGGACCCGCGGGATCGTCCGTTCGAGGATTGCGTCGCGCAGCCGGGCGGCGGCCTCGGCGCGATCCTCGCCGCCGAGGTCGAGCAGGTCCCACCACTGTTGGCAGGGGTCCGTGATCGGAACTCCGTCCACCTCGCCACGCCAGGGCTCGGCGGGGGAGAGCAGACCGTCGTCGTCGGTCCAGCGGACGATCAAGCTTGCGTCGGCGCGGCCTTCTGCGGGTACCAGGCCAGCGTCCTCGACGGGCAGGGGAGCGTCGACGTAGGCGATCGTGACGGTGGGGTGGCGCCAAGGCGCGATCAGGTCCGGGGCGAGGTCGGCTGAGAACGCGAGGCCGATCTTGCGGTCGCGCGCCAGGGCGAGCACGCGGCGCGCCTGCTCAGGGAGCGGGCGCGTGCTGTACCAGTGCGACTCGAGCTCGACGAGGTGAGGCCGGGAGCGAACGCCGTAGAGGTCGAGGAGCTTCGCTCGCTTGCCGACGTATCCGTCGGGTGTCGCGATGACGGCATCGTGGTCGGCGAGCTGCCTGAGCACCTGCGAGGCCCGGGGCTGCGTCACTCCGACCATGGATGCGAGGGACACACCCGTGAGGGGATCGTCGGACGCGATCAGGACCCGAACCACGGCAGCGGTGCCCACGCCCCAGCGACGCACCACGTTCCTCGAGGCGGTGGTCGTCGACATGACGCCAGGGTAGAAGCCTTCTCGCCACGAAGCAATGAACACTTATAGGAAGTCTTATGTTCTGGGTGGCGACTCCGGCTCAGGTCGTCTCCCCGATGCCGACGATCTGACCCGGTGCGACCCCCGTGGGGCCCTGGACACTTGGGTAGGTGACGGTCAGGCTGCATGACCAAGGAGGACACGCAGCCATGGGACGACGATCCCCGTTCACGCCGGCCGAGAAGCGCGATGCGGTGCTGGCTGGAAGTACCCCGGGTTGGCGGACACCTACTGTGAGCGGACGCGGAGTCTCCTCGGAAGGAGTCCGCGATGCCTGCGCCTCATCCAACAGAGCTCCGTCGGCGAGCGTTGAGCTAGCCCGGATGCGCGAGAAGCCATCCAGACGATGATGTCGACGAGGCGAAGATCGCTCCGCTGGTCGGCCCAGCCTCCGACGTCGATCGAGGCCGACGTAGCAGCTGGGCTAGAGGGCCGTGGTGTCGGGTCGCTCGCCCCACCGGCCGAGGCGGGAGCTGCGGCATCGGCCGGCCGAGTGCTTGTCGGCCGGAGGTCGCCCTGACATGATCGCCCGGCTCGGCAGCGTGCGGACCAAGGGGTAGAGCGATGAAGAGCGTGGACACCGCGGTTCGCCGCGTCCGTTCGGGGGCGGCCCGGCTGGTGGCCGGCAGTGTGCTGCTCGCCGCGCCGCTGGCGATCGCCATGGTCGCCGGCGCGTCGCCGGCGGGTGCCTCGGGCGCGCCGGCCGTCGCCGCGGTGCCGGGAGCGCCGACCGGGGTCGTCGCGGTGGCCGGCAACGGCTCGGCGACGGTGATGCGGACGCCGCCGGCCGACGACGGTGGCGCCGTGATCGACGGGTACACCGTGGTGTCTGTGCAGGACGCGGCCGAAGACCTGCACCTGACCACGGGGCCGCTGCGCTGCACGGTCTCCGGGCTCCCCAACGGCGAGCCGCTCACCTTCACCGTCAGCGCCCACAACGCCGTCGGCGACGGCCCGGCGTCCGCCGCCTCGGCGGCGGTCGTGGCGGGCGCGCTGTTCCACCCGATCACGCCCGTGCGGGTGCTCGACTCCCGGCCCGGCGGGCTGGGCCCGTACGCCACGCCGTGGGGCGCCGGCACCACCCGCACGGTGACGGTGACCGGCGCCGGCGGGGTGCCCGCCGACGCCGACGCGGTCGTGGTCAACCTCACCGCCACCAACACGACGGCGGCGTCGTTCCTGTCGCTGTGGCCGTCGGGTTCCCCCCAGCCCGACCCGCTGGTGTCGTCCATCAACTGGAGCGCCGGCACCACCATCGCGAACGGCGTGACCGCCAAGGTCGGCACCGGCGGCGCCATCGAGATCTTCAACCCGAGCGGCTCGGTCGACGTCGTCGTCGACATCGTGGGCTGGTTCGGTGGCGACAGCGGCGTCGGCTTCCTCACCGTCCCGCCGGCGCGCGTGCTCGATTCGCGCTCGGAGTCCCAGGTCGGCCCCTACAGCACGCCGTGGGGTCCGGGCACGGTGCGCGACGTGACCGTGGCCGGGGTCGCCGGCATCCCCGCCGACGCGGAGGCCGTCGCCCTCAACGTGACGGTGAACCGCACCACCGCCGAGTCGTTCCTGTCGGTGTGGCCGACGGGCAGCCCCACGCCGGTGCCGCTGGTGTCGTCCGTCAACTGGAAGGCGGGGACCACCATCCCCAACTCGGTGACGGCCAAGGTCGGCGCCGCGGGCCAGATCCGCGTGTTCAACCCGTCCGGTGACGTCGACGTGATCGTGGACGTCGTCGGCTACTTCGACGCCGGTCCCGGCAGCCGCCTGGTGACGATCGATCCGCAGCGCATCCAGGACTCGCGCGCCGAGTCCCAGGTCGGTCCGTACTCGACGCCGTGGGGCCCGATGACCACCCGTGACGTCACGGTGGCAGGGGTGGCCGGCATCCCCGCCGACGCCTCGGCGGTCGTCACCAACGCGACGGTCACCAACACCACGGCGGCGTCGTTCCTGTCGACGTGGCCGGCGGGCTCGTCGACGCCGGTGCCGCTGGTGTCGAGCCTGAACTGGATCGCCGGCCAGACCATCGCCAACGGGATCATCGCCGCGACCGGCACGGGCGGGGCCACCCAGGTGTACAGCTCGGCCGGCGACGTCGACGTCATCGCCGACGCGTCGGCCTGGTACACCCCGGCGTTGACCTGCAGCTCGGCGCTGGACCAGTGGCTCCTCGCCAACGAGGCCTTCGTGGCATCGGTCGGCTACGACCCCGGCGCGGTTGCCGCCCGCGTGGCCCTCGAGGTCCCGCAGTGCAGCGGCGTGCCGCTGGTCGGCGACGGCACTGCGGCCCATCCCGACGCCATCGGCCTGTTCGGCACCGGGTTCGCTTCGACGCCGCCACCCGCCCCGACCCGGCGTCGTGCGACGGCGGTCGTGGCGGCGCGCTGGTCGGCCACGGCGGCGACGGGTTCGGCGGCGGTTCGGGCGGTGCCGCCGGCCGCTACGGCAACGGCGGCGACGGTGCGAGCGGCGCGGCCGGGGTCGCCGGCGCGAACGGGACCGACGGGCCGATCCCGGGGGCCGACGGCGGCGACGGCGGCGACGGGACGAGCGGAGGCCACGGCGGTGCCGGGGGGTCCGGCGGCACGCAGTCGGGCGACGGCGGAACGGGGGCTCCGGCGGGTCCGGCGGTGCGGGTGGCGCCGGTGGCGCCGGCCACGACGGCGCGGCGGGCGTCGGGGGTGGCGACGGCGGCTCGGGCGGCAACGGTGGCGGCGAGGCGGGATCGGGGCCCCAGGTGGTGCCGGTGGTTCGGGTGGCGCGGCGTTCGCCGGCGTCGTGGGTGGCGACGGTGACGGCGGTGCCGGCGGCAACGGTGGGGCCGCCGGTCTGCCGGGCGATGGTGGTGCCGGCGGCGGCGGCGACGCCCTGCTCGCCGATGGCGGCACGGGGGCGACGGCGGTTCCCGGGCGCGGCCGGCACCGGTGGCGCCGGCGGAGCTGCTGGTGGGCCTGGCGGTCAGAGCGGATCGAACGGGACCGACGGTGCCGGCGTGACCGGTCCGGCGGGCAACGGTGGTGCCGGTGGTGCCGGCTTCGACGCCGCCATCGCCGGCGCTGCGGGCGGCAACGGTGGTGCCGGTGGGGCCGGCGGCCCGCTCGGCAACGGCGGTGCGGGTGGTGCCGGTGGCGCCGGCCTTCCCGGCGCGGTGGGCACCGATGGCGTCATCCCCGGTGCGAGCGGCAGCGACGGCGGCGCCGGCGGTGCGGGTGGCGCCGGTGGTGCCGGCGGTTCGGGTGGCCTGCTGTTCGGCGACGGTGGCGCCGGTGGCCAGGGCGGTGCGGGCAGCGCGGGTGGTCGGGGCGGCACTGGCGCCGACGGCGCATGCTGGCCTGGTCGCCGGTGCGGCCGGCGGTGCGGGTGGCGACGGTGGCAACGGCGGGGTCGGTGGCAACGGTGGGCTCGGTGGTGCCGGTGGCGCCTCGCCCAGCGGGGGCGCGCCGGCGCCGGTGGGTCCGCCGGCAACGGCGGCAACGGTGGCGACGCCGGGGTCCCGGGTGACGGTGGTGCCGGGGCGTCCGGCGATCCGGGGACCCCGAACGGGGCGGCGGGTGGTGCCGGTGGCGCGCCGGGTGCGCCGGGCGCCGGTGGCAGCGGCGCGACCAACGGCGCTGACGGTGCCGGCGTGACCGGTCCGGTCGGCAACGGAGGTGTCGGCGGCACGGGCGCCGACGGTCCGGTTCGCTGCAGGCGGCGAAGGGCGGCACCGGTGGTGCCGGTGGTCCGGTCGGCAACGGTGGAGTCGGCGGCGCGGGTGGTGCCGGCGCCGCAGGCAGCGCAGGCCTCGACGGCACGATCCCTGGTGACAGCGGCGCGGACGGCATCGCCGGTGGTGCCGGTGGTCAGGGCGGCGACGGTGGTGCGGGCGGGGTCATCGCCGGCAACGGCGGCGCCGGTGGGGCCGGCGGTCTCGGCGGAGCCGGTGGCCGTGGCGGTACCGGGGCCGACGGTGGCGCCGGCGTCGTTGGTGTGGACGTGTGGGGCAACGGCGTGGGGGCCGGCGGCAACGGGGGCAACGGCGGCTCCGGCGCCGCGGGCGGCTCCGGCGGTACCGGTGGCGACGGCGGTGCTGGTGGTGTCGGAGGATCGAACGGCGTCACCGGTGTCCAGGGCAACGGTGGCACCGGCGGCGACGCCGGCCTGCCGGGCAAGGGCGGCGCCGGTGCGCCGCGGCACCCCCGCATCGCCCAGCGGCGGCAACGGCGGCAACGGCGGCGACGCCGGCACCCCCGGCGCCGGGGGCTTCGGCGCACCAACGGAGTCAACGGCGCCGACGCGGTGGGCCCGGTCGGCGACGGGGCGGGCGGCAACGGGTACAGCCCGTCACCGGTCCGACGCCGGGGGGCGGAACGGTGGCAACGGCGGCAACGGCGGCGACGCCGGCACCCCCGGCGCCGGGGGCTTCGGCGCGACCAACGGAGCCAACGGCGCCGACGCGGTGGGCCCGGTCGGCGACGGTGGCACGGGCGGCAACGGGTACAGCCCGTTCACCGGTCCGACGCCGGGCGGCGCCGGCGGTGCCGGTGGCAAGGGTGGTCTGCAGTTCGGCAACGGTGGTGCGGGAGGCGCCGGCGGTGCCGGTGGCGCGGGTGGCGCCGGCGGCAACGGCCGCTCGGGCGCGAACGGCGTGGCCGGGGTCGACAACGGAGCCGGTGGCAACGGTGGCAACGGCGGCAGCGGGGGCAACGGCGCCGCCGGTGGCGACGGCGGTGCCGGTGGATCGGCGACCATCGGCTCGGCCGGAGCGTTGGGCGCCGGTGGCAACGGTGGCAACGGTGGCGACGCCGGCCGGCCGGGTGACGGCGGCAACGGCTCGGCCGGAACCGCGGCCTTCCCGAACGGTGGCAACGGCGGCAACGGCGGCACGCCAGGATCGCCCGGCAGCGGTGGTGCGGCGGGCCAGATCGGCGGCGCGGCCGGCGCCGCGGGCACCGCGGTGGCCGCTCCGGCCGGCAACGGCGGCGCGGGCGGCAACGGGTACAGCCCGCTCATCGGCAACGGCGGCAACGGTGGCAACGGTGGCGCCGCCGGACTCCTCGGCATCGGCGGCAGCGGTGGTGCGGGCGGCGCCGGCACCGGCACCGGGAACGGCGTCATCGTCACCGGCGGTGCGGGAGGCTCGGGCGGCAGCGGGGGTCAGGGCGGTGCCGGTGGTGCCGGCGGTTCGGCGACGGCGGACGGCACCGCTGCGCAGGCCACCGGTGGCGCCGGCGGCAACGGGGCGACCACCGACGGTGCTGGTGGTGCCGGCGGTGCGGCCACGGCGACCGGCGACCTCGTGGTTGCCACCGGTGGTGGCGGCGGTGACGGCGGCGGCATCAGCGGCTGGGGCGGCGCCGGCGGCGCCGCCATCGCCAGTGGCACCAGCGCCGTTGCCCTCGGTGGCGACGGGGGCGACGGCCTCCCCGGCGGCATCGGCGGCGTCGGCGGAGCTGCGATCGCGGCCGGAACGGGATCGGTGGCGACACCCGGCACCAACGGCGTCCCCTGAGCCGACGACTCGCGACGACGCCCGGCGGCGCACGACGAGGTGCGCGTCGGGTGCGCGTCGAGTTCGGCGTCGAGTCCGACGTCGAGTCCGATCCCATCCCGGTCGACGAGCTGCGAGACAACGTCCATGGTGGTGCGGGAGCGGAACCGGCGTCCCCGATGCCGGTGGTCCGAGCTCTGGCGAGCCTCCGTCGGCGTGCCCGCTCGATCCCGCGCCCGACGTCGAGGCGGCTAGCTCTGGGCGCGGCTCGACGCCAGGGTCGGGTGCTCCTGGCCGACGAGGCCGATCGCGACGAGGACGACCATGAGCACGCCCGTGAGCAGCACGGGTTGCGGGGTGAAGCTCGCTCCGAGGATCAGCGCGACGGTGATCGGGACGGCCCACTGCCGTACCGGATGGCCAGGGCTCCGCGGCGCGTGCAGCAGCCACACGGCGAGCACGTAGACCGCGACGGGGATCGTGACGGCGAGCCCCACGCCGGTCGATGTCAGCGCGCCGGGCTCGGCCGCCCCGTGGTCGGACGCGAGGTGGCCGACGGCGACGTCGAGCCCGGCGCCGACCGCGGCGGCGCTGGCGAAGACGACGTAGTGGCCGTAGCCCCATGCCAACACCCCGCGGCCACTCGCGAGGTAGCTCTCACGTGCGGCGGTGGTCACCTCTCCGGCGCGCACGGCGAAGTACGACCACCACATGGCGAAGACGGTGAGCAAGCCACCTACGACGGTGGGAGCCAGGGCCCCGAGCGTCACGTCGGCGTCCCATGCCGCCTGCACGCCGATGGTCGCGGCGAGCAGGGACTCACCGAGGACGATGATCGTGAACAGGCCGTAGCGCTCCGCGATGTGGTCGGGGTGCCAGCTGGTGGCACCGGCGCGCTCGGCCCAGATCGGCACGGCGAGCTCCGCGGTGGCGAGCAGCAGGAACGACGGCAGGGACGCCGCCTGGGGCAGCGCCAGCCGCGATCCACAGCAGCTGCAGCACGCCGATGCCGACCGCGTACCGCAAGGCGGTCGCTCGTCCCGGGGAACGACACGGCGACGCGCAACCACAGCGCGACCATCGCCACGCGCATCACGACGTAGCCGAGCGTGAGGACGCCGTAGCTGGTGCCGGCAAGCACCCGTTGCGTGCCGGCGGCCAGGATCAACACGCCGACCATGATGACGAACACCGCGAGTCGGTACGGCACGTCGTCGGTGTCGTACGCCGACGCGAACCACGTGAAGTTCATCCACGCCCACCAGATGGCGAAGAACACCAGGAGGAAGCGCCAGATCACCGCCAGGTGGCCGTCTCCGATCCCGTGGTGCAGACCGGCGGCGGCCTGGCCCACGGCGATGACGAAGACGAGATCGAAGAACAGCTCGAGCGGGGTGGAGGCCCGGTGCGGTTCGCCGGCGTCGCGGGCCGCCATGCGAACGGAGATCTTCATATGTCGCTGCTCGATGGGGTGGCGGCGGCGGGAACAGGCCCATGTCCAGGAGCATGGCGAGGATGTCGGGGCCCTGCCAGTGCTCCACGATTCGCCCGTCTCGCACCCTTGCCTGGTGGATGCCACGGATGCGGACCGAGCGGCCCGTCGGCTCGACGCCGAGGAACGGACCGAGGTGGGTGCCCGAGCCGTCGAGCCGGAACGACACGAGGTCGCCCTCTTCGATGACCGAGACGAGATCGACCTGCGCGTCGGGGAACCCACCGTGCACGTTGTGCAACATGATGCCGACGAACCCGTCCGGTCCTCGGACATCGCCGAGCGCACCGTGCGACACCAGGTCGTCGTGCACGACGGCGCGGATCGCCGCCTCGTCGTTCGCGTTGATCGCCGCGATCAGAGCCTCCACCGCTGCCTTGCCGGACATCGACGCCTCCCCGCGTGCAGGTCGCGAGAGTAGGGTGCCTTCATGACCCGGGACGTGATGGGGGCGCTGCGCACGTCGCGGGATTGGATCAACTACGGCCCTGGTCCGCCGTTCGACTTCCTGGCCGGTCAGCACCCGGTCACCGAGGAGCAGCTCGCCACCGAGCTCACCCGTCTGCACGACGCCGGGTTCCGCGGCCTCGTCACCAACACCGTCGCGTTCGGGTTGGAGCATGCGCCGAGGATCGCCAAGGACTGCGGCTTCGAGCACGTCGTCGCCAAGCTGTGGTGGCAGGACGAGGAGCTCCTGGCCGCCGAGAAGGCGAACCTCGACGGCGTGATCGAGCTCGTCGACGCGGTCTGTGTGGGCAACGAGATCATCCAGAAGGGCATCGCCGATCTCGATCGGTTGACCCGCGAGATCGACGAGGCCCGCGAGCGCTTCGGGCGCCCGGTCACCACCGGGTTCCAGCCGCCCGATTGGGAGCTCCACCCCGAGCTCGGCACCTCGATCGGCGACTTCTCGTTCCTGAACGTGCATCCGTGGTGGGTCCTGCACCGCAACGATCCGCTGACCGCGGCCGCGTGGGTGGTCGAGGCGTACGAGTGCGTCGCCACCTGGCCCGGCATGCCCCCCGACCGGCTCGTCGTCGTCCAGGAGACCTCGTTCCCGAGCGGTGCGGTGCCCCCGGAGGTCGCGCCGGGCGCCACGCCGGAGAACCAGAAGCGCTTCTACGAATCGTTGCTCGCCACCGACGTGCCGTTCGTCTGGTTCCTCAGCGTCGACTCGCCGCAGCATCGCAAGGTCTCACCACCCGGTGGCTACGGCGGGCTCTGGGACGAGCACTGGAACCCGAAGCCCGTGGTCGATCTGCTGGGCTGAGCTGAGCCCGGCGGACCCTGCCGGATGGTCGAGACGTCATCGTCTCGGACCGGCATCGCGATCGCCGGGTCCTCATCGCTGCCGTCGGCCAAGACGTGGTGCCGATCCGCCGCCGGCGTGGTGCTCACCCGGAACGGCCGCTCCTCAGATCCCGACCCCTGTCTCCCGTTCGGCCTCGCTACTCGATGGGCTCGTCGCCCAGCACCATCGTGCGCAGCAGCTCGCGCAGGAGGTGGCGGAGTACTCGACGGCGCGGTGCAGGACGCCGCGGTTGTCCCAGATCACGGTGTCACCGACGGACCAGTCGTGGCGGTAGACGCGCTCGGGCCGGGTCGCCCGTCCCAGGAGGTCGGCGAGCAGGGCTCGACCCTCGTCGAGGTCCATGCCGACGACGTGGTCGGCCGACGCGCCGAGCACGAGGCTGCGCCGGCCGTCGCGATGGGTCCAGACCAACGGGTGCTCCGCCGTCTGGCGCGTCCGCCACGCCGCCACGAGCTTGTCGCTCGGATCGGGGAAGGCCAGGCGCTGCGAGGCCTCCAGCGAGTGCACGACGCGCAGCTCGGCGAACGCGTCCTTCTCGCTGTCGGAGAGGTCGTCGTAGGCGGCGTAGGTGCTGGCGAACTCGGTCTCCCCGCCCGACTCGGCGACGGCGAGCGCCGACAGGACCGTCGCCATCTGCGGGCACTCGTCGCCGTCGGGTGTGCACCCGTCGATGTGCCAGAACATGGTGGCCTTCAAGTAGGGCGCGCTGGCGTTCTTGGACCGGTCGAGGGTGACCCGCATGACGCCGGGGATCGGGTCGTCGGCAGCGGTGAGGTCGATCTCGCCGAGCCGGCGGCAGAAGGCGACCTGGGCCTCGGGGCCGAGGTGCAGATCACGGAAGACGAGCACGCCGTGCCGGCCGAGGAGCTCGCGGACCTCGGCGGCGAACCGGTCGTCGTGCGCGAACCGCTCGGCGTCCGCCCCGATCACCTCGACGCCGACGGTGTCGCTCACGGGCTCGATGGACAGCGTGGCGTGGCTCATGGGCTGGCTCCTTCGCGTGGCGATCGAGTCGAACGCCGGTGCGCGCGCCGCAGCGGACGAGGGGAGATGTCAATCGACTGATTAACACAGGGCGCAGGTCGGCACAAGGGTCGGGGACGGATGCGCCACCCGTGGGACGCGAGACTCTTCGCCATGCCCGCGCGCAGAGGCAACGTCGGTGACCCGACGACCCGCAACGCCTTGCTCGACGCCGCCCAGCACCTGATGGTGACCGAGGGGTACGCCGCCGCCACCACCCGGCGGGTCGCCGCCGAGGCCGGCGTCAACAGCGCGCTGGTCTTCTACTACTTCGAGTCCCTCGACGGGATGTTCGTGGCGCTGTTCCAGCGCGGCGCGGAGCGCAGCTTCGAACGGCTCCAGCGGGCGCTCGCGTCCCCGCAGCCGCTCTGGAGCTTCTGGGACCTCATCCACGACGCGTCGAACTCGGCGCTGACCATGGAGCTCATCGCGCTCGCCAACCACCGCAAGGTCATCCGCCAGGAGCTCGCCGAGTACTCCCGCCGGTTCCGTCGGGCCCAGCTCGACGTGCTGTCGGCCGTGCTCGAGGGCTACGGCGTGGATCCCCAGCGCTGGCCCGCCGCCGCCGTCGTCGTGATCCTGGCGAGCATCTCGCGGTACCTGCTGATGGAGGAGGCGGTCGGGGTCGACGTCGGCCACGCCGAGACCGAGGCGCTGGTCGAGGACTTCATCCGGAGCCTGGAGGGAGCGCGGCGCGCCGACGGCACCGGCGTCGCGAAGCGCGGCGAGCGACGAGCCGGCGAGCCCGGTCTCACCGGCTGATGACCGTCCGGCCGGCGACGGTGCCACCCGTGCGATCGTTGTCCCCCGGGGGCCGCCCGTGGTCTAATCGATCGATGAACAGCGGCGACCACCTGTCGACCGGGCGCTGCGAGGCCGTCGGGGCGTCGGCAGGGCCGAGCGGCGCCGTCGGCGAACGTCGAACCTGGAGAGGGACGTGACCACCTTCGCGAGACCGCCGGAAGGCACCTGGACCCAGCACTACCCCGAGCTGGGCACCGGCAACGTCGCCTTCGAGGACTCGGTGTCGCCGGCCTTCTTCGAGCTCGAGCGAGACGCCATCTTCCGGCGTGCCTGGTTGAACGTCGGTCGCATCGACGACCTCCCCCGCAAGGGGAGCTGGTTCACCAAGGACCTGGTGGCGGGGCGCACGTCGCTGCTGGTGACACGGGACATGGACGGGGAGGTGCGGGCCTTCCACAACGTGTGCCGCCACCGGGGCAACAAGCTCGTGTGGGCCGACTCGCCCCGCGAGGACGCCGCCGGCGTCGCCCGCCAGCTCGCCTGCAAGTACCACGGGTGGCGCTTCGGGCTCGACGGGGGCTGCACCTACGTCCACCAGCCCGACGAGTTCTTCGACCTCGATCGGGCGCAGCTCGGCCTGGCCGAGGTGCACTGCGAGGTCTGGGCCGGGTTCATCTTCGTCAACCTCGCCGACGAGCCGCCCCAGTCGCTGCGCGAGTACCTGGGGCCGATGGTCGGCGCGCTGGAGGGCTACCCGTTCGACCAGATGACCGAGCGCTACTCGTTCCGGGCGGAGAACCACAGCAACTGGAAGGTGTTCATCGACGCCTTCCAGGAGTACTACCACGTGCCTCCGCTGCACACCCACCAGCTCGGACCCGTGCACCGCAACCCCGAGGCCGAGTTCCACGGCGCGCACTACCAGCTCGACGGACCCCACCGCGTCGTGAGCACGAGCGGCACCTACAAGCAGACGTGGCCGACCGACCTGCTGTACCCGAGCGAGCCGCTGTTCCGCAGCGGCAACACCGGGCCGTGGGATGCGCCGGCGCTCGGCAACGATCTCCCCGGGGTGAACCCGGGTGGCGTCGAGCGCTGGGGCATCGACAACTTCCAGGTCTTCCCGAACCTCGAGATCCTCGTGTACGAGCGCAACTGGTACCTGAGCTACCGGTTCTGGCCCACCTCGCACAACACCCACGTGTTCGAGGCCGACCTGTGGTTCACGCCGGCGACGACGGCGCGCGAGCGGCTCGCCCGGGAGTACGCCGCGGTCACCGTGAAGGAGTACGCGCTCCAGGACGCCGGCACGCTCGACGGCACGCAGCTGGGGCTCGAGTCGCGCGCCTTCGACGACTTCCCGCTGAACGACCAGGAGATCCTCGTGCGGCACTTCCACAAGACCGTGGCCGACTGGGTCGAGGACCACCGGAGGGCGCAGGCGGAGGTGGGGCGATGACCGCACCGCTGCTCCCGGCCGGGTTCGAGGATCTCGAGCGCTTCGCCGAGACCTGGTGCCTGGCGACCGAGCCGCAGCGGTGGGCGCAACGGCAGTCGACGACGATGGAGGAGATGGAGGCGTTCTACGACGCCTGCTTCCCCCGGGCGGAGGACGCCATCCGGCACTGCGACCGCTTCGACCTCGACGACCTGCCCGAGGACGCCACCCGGCTCCTGCAGCTGCTCCACTCGCTGGCCCTCGTGTCCTACGCCGTGGAGGTCTGGCGGCAGCCCCTGCCCGTCGACACCGGTGCCGCTCGGATCGACCGCACACGCGAGCCTCGTCCCTGACGGGACGAGCCACGAGCCAGAGGAGTGACGATGGGTGACGAGCTCGACGGGAAGGTGGCGGTCATCACCGGTGGGGCGAACGGCATCGGCCGCGGCATCGCCGAGCTGTTCGTCGAGGAGGGCGCCCGCGTCGTGATCGCCGACCTCGACGACGACGCCGGCGCCCAGGCCGTCACCGACCTGGGGGACGCCGCCGTCTTCGGCCACACCGACGTCTCCGACGCCCAGAGCCTGCAGGCCGCGGTCGAGCTGGCGGTCTCGCACTTCGGCTCGCTGGACGTCATGGTCAACAACGCCGGGATCGCCTCGTCGCCCCGTCGGTTCATGCGCGACGACCTGCGCGACTTCGACCGGGTGATGGCGGTGGACCTCTTCGGGGTCATGGCCGGCACGCAGCAGGCGGCACGGCGGATGGGGCCCGGCGGGTCGATCATCAGCGTCACCTCCATCGCCGGCATCAGCCCGGGCGTGGGGTTCGCCACCTACCGTGCCGCCAAGGCCGCCGTGATCCACTTCAGCCGCTGCGCCGCCATCGAGCTCGCCGAGCTCGGCATCCGCGTCAACGTCATCGCCCCGGCCAACATCGCGACGAGCATCAACGCCGCCTTCGACACCGAGTCCATCGTGGCCAGGATCCAACCCCTGCAACGCCTCGGGAGCACCCGGGACGTGGCCAACGCCGCCGTCTACCTGGCCAGCGAGCGATCGGCACAGGTCACCGGCACGCTGCTGCCGGTCGACGGCGGCACCACCGCCGGCCCGCCACCCATCGCCGTGGGAGACGTCGTGGCGTCGTCGGGCCGAGGACGGCTAGGACGTCATCGCCGCCACGTCGGCGGCCGCAAGAGGAACCGACGACATGCCCAGCCCCACCCACCTCGTCCTGCACGCCAAGGGCGTCCTCGACGTCGACACCGGCGAGGTCGTCGACGATGCCTACGTGCACGTCGAGGACGACCGCATCACCTCGATCTCGACGACGAGCGACGGACCGGCGACGCCGACCGCGTCGTCAGCCTGCCCGGCTGACCCTCGTGCCCGCTCATGGACATGGAGGTCGACCTCGTCCTCGGCGGTCCCGGAGCGGGGTTCTCCGACCCCGTGCGGCTCGACCCGGTGACCATGACGCTGCGGGCCGTGGCCAACGGCCGGCGCACGCTGCGAGCCGGGTTCACGACCGTGCGCAACCTCGGGTTGTTCGTCAAGACCGACGGCTACCTGCTCGACGTCGCCCTGGCCGACGCCATCGAGGGCCGGGTGGGTGGACGGGCCTCGGGTGATCCCGGCCGGCCACGCCATCTGCCCGACCGGCGGGCACCTCGACCCGAGCGCCCAGAGCGGACTGGCGCCCCACATCATGCCGCTGTCGGTCGAGGAGGGCATCGCCGACGGGATCGACGAGATCCGCCGGGCCGTGCGCTACCAGATCAAGCACGGCGCCAAGCTGATCAAGTGCGTGGCCTCCGGCGGGGTCATGACCCCCACCGGACCGCCGGGCGCACAGCAGTACTCGACCGAGGAGCTCGCGGTGATCGCCGACGAGGCGCACCGACGGGGCCTCAAGGTCGCCACGCACTGCCACGGCGACACGGCCGTGAACGCGGCGATCGACGCCGGCATCGACTGCATCGAGCACGGGTTCATGATCTCCGACGACACCATCCAGCGGATGGTCGACACCGGGACCTTCCTCGTGTCGACCAACGCCCTCACCGAGAGCTGGGACATCTCCAACCAGCCCGAGGCCCTGCAGGCCAAGGCCGCCGACATCTTCCCGAGGGCCAAGCAGTCGCTCTCGCGGGCGATCGAGGCCGGCGTCAAGATCGCCCTCGGCACCGATGCCCCCGCCATCTGGCACGGCCGCAACGCCGAGGAGCTGGCCGTCCTCGTCAAGCGGGGGATGACGCCGCTGCAGGCGATCCGGGCGGCCACGACGGTCAGCGCCGAGCTGATCGACGCCGCCGACCTGGGTCGCATCGCCCCCGGGATGCTGGCCGACATCATCGGCGTCGCCGGTGACCCGCTCGGCGACATCACGACCTTCTCCCGGGTGCCGTTCGTGATGAAGGGCGGCACCATCCACCACGAGCCGGGCTGACGTCGACGGCCGCTGCCGGTGCGGCGGTGCGGCGGTGCGCCGGTGCGGCGATGCGGTGGCGCTCGGGATCAGGCGTCGACGGCGGCCCAGGCGGCCTGGAGCGCGGGCAGGTCCTCGGGCACCACGAACTCGGTGGGCAGGTTCGGCCCCCAGGCGTTGGCGATGTGCTCGAGGTCGAGCGGCTCGGTGTTGGCGAGCCACGCCTGCTGGTCGTCGATGCGGTCGAGGTCGGCGTACAGCTCCAGGAAGGCACCGGCCGGGTCCCGCAGGTACCAGTAGAAGTTGGAGCCGGCGAAGTGGCGACCGAAGCCCCAGGCGTGGCGGGACGGGTCGCGGCGGTAGAGCGCACCGGCGGTGTGCCCGAGGTGATCGACGTCGTCGCACTCCCACGAGTAGTGCTGCAGCAGCGGCACCGGGCGTCGACCAGCCCGATGTTGTGGTGGTCGGTGGAGCAGCGCAGGAACCCGATGATGCCGGGGACCTCGTCGCTCACCTGACAACCGACGCCGTCGACCAGGAGGTCGCAGGTGGCGGCGATGTCGGGGCTGCCGATCACCAGGTGGCCGAGGCGGCGGGGCCGGGCGGTGAGCCCAGCGCCCCCGGCGCCCGCTCAAGGTCGCGCGCACCACCGCACCCGGGGCGTTGGGGATGACCTGGCCTGCCGCGGTCGACGGCGGTGCCTCGGGGGCGGCGACGCGGACCAGGATGCGGACGTGGCTGGCGGGGTCGACGACCGAGACGGCGTCGCCGTCGGCGCCGCGCGCCCTGCGCCTCCAGCCGGCGCGGATGGCGGCCAGATCGGCGTCGTCGGCGCATCCGAGCTCGACGTCGAGGAGGCGTCGGAAGGACCGTCGGTGACGGTGACGGCGGCCCGCCGTCGGTGCCCCGGTAGCCCGTGGTGCCGTCGCCGACGAGCCCGAGCTCGTGGTAGTAGGCGTCGAGCCCGTCGGGGTCGAGCACCGCGGTGCGAAAGCCCAGGAGGCGGTGGAGGCTCACAGCGTCGCTCCTCGTCCGGCCACGCAGCGGTTGCGCAGCGAGCCGATGGTGTCGGCGCCGGTGTCGATCACGTCGCCCTCGGCCAGGAACCGGCCGCGGGACATGCCGACGCCGGCGGGGGTCCCGGTGAAGACCAGATCGCCGGGGTGCAGCGTGCAGATCGACGAGAGGTAGGACACCAGCGTCGGGATGCCGAAGATCAGCTCGCTCGTGCGCGAGGTCTGGACCCGCTCGCCGGCCACGTCGCACCACAGGGCGATGTCGTCGGGGTCGTCGAACGTCGACGGACACGACGGCCGGGCCGGTCGGTCCGAAGGCGAAGCTCTTGCCAAGGCAGAACTGCGGCGGGCTGCCGGTGAACTGCACGGCGCGGTCCGACACGTCCTGCCCGAGCGTGAGGCCGGCGACGACGGACCAGGCCTCGGCCTCGGGGACCCGGGTGGCGGTGGTGCCGATGACGACGACGACCTCGGCCTCCCAGTCGACCATGGCGCCCGACAGCGGGACGTCGGCGGTGGGTCCGGCGATGCAGCTCAGGAACTTGGTGAACGTGAGGGGCGCCGGGGGCAGCTCCATGCCGCTCTCCTCGGCGTGGTCCCGGTAGTTCAAGCCGATGCCGAACACCTGCGGGGGGAACGGCACGGGGGGCCCGAGGGTGGCGTCGGCCATGGTGCCGCTCGGTTCGGCGGTGGCGCAGGCCGCCTGGAGGTCGTGCAGCTCGCGGTGGCGGGCCACCGCGGTGAGCGGGTCGGCCAGGGCGTCGTCGCCGGCGAGCACGGTCGTGCCAGTGGCCGTCGTGCTCGAGGGCGGCACGGCCCTCGATGGTGACGAGGCGGAACATGGGGCTCCAGTCGGGTCGGTTCGGCCGACGGTGGCCGAGGCGTGGGTGGTCGGTCGGAGGTCGGAGGTCGGTGCTCGGGACGAGTGGGCGGTCGGCGTTCGGGGCGAGTGGTCAGCGGTCAGGTGGGCGTGCCGGCGGTGCCCTCCGACCACAGGGCCGTGTTCAGCAGGCGGACGAGGCTGCTCGAGCTCGTCGGCGTCGAGGGCAGCCGCTGGCGCCCGGTGGAGGCCTTGATCTCGGTGGTGAGCCGCTCGAACACCTTCCGGCCGGCGGGCGTGGGCGCCACCAGCGCGCCGACGGTCCTCGGGGGCAGGGGCCCGGCGCACGTAGCCCTGCTCGAGCAGCCGGTCCACCAGCCGGGTGGCGTCGGCCTTGCGGTGCAACAACCCGTCGACGAGGGCGCCCATGGGCGGCCCGTCGGAAGCGTCGGCCAGGCACAGCACCCACAGCGCCGTGTACTGCGGGTGCGAGAGCCCCTCGGCCCGGCACAGCCGGTCGACGTCGTCGGTGAACCGGTTGGCGGCACGACGGTGGAGATGGGCGTCTCGGCCCAGTCGGTCGATCCGTGGCTCACGCGGCTCGGTCACGCCTGCTCCTCCCGGGCGGGCCGGGAACGCCCGTGTCGGCTCCCCTGCAGGAGCGCTCCCGACACGTATACCTGGCAACAATGATCGTTGCAGGGAACAATCTGCCGGGCTGGAGGCCACCGGGGATCGGCGGTTGCACAGTCGCCGCTGATCGCCCCGACGCCCGGTCGGCTCAGGAGGTCAGCCAGGTCTGGGTCATCCGGGTCACGCCGCCGAACCCACCCGGACCGCCGAGCGGCAGGGACGGCGCACCGTCGGGGAGCGGGCCGTTGGTGATGCCGCGGACCTTGTTCGACGCGGCGACGACCCACAGCGAGTGATCGAGCCAGATGTAGGCGAGGTCCTCGGCGAAGCGCTGCTGGACCGTGGCGTAGGCCTCCTTGCGGGTCGCCTCGTCGGTGGTGCTGCGGCCCTTGGCCAGTGCGGCATCCAGCTCCGGGTCCCGCAGCCGAGCCATGTTCAGCGAGACCTGACCGACCGGTTGGGCGCTGTCGGACGCCCACCACCGCGGTCGAAGTCGGGATCGGGCGAGCCGAACTGGCGCCAGATGACGGCCTGGTAGTTGCCCGTGACGACGTCGAGGATGCACGTGGACTGCTCCTCGGTGCGCACGGCGACCTGCATGCCGGCCGCCTCGTACTGCTGCTTGAGCAGGCTCGTCTCGCTGATGTTCAGCGCCGACGTGCCGCAGTCGGTGAGCGTGAAGCTGAGCGGCTGGCCCGTCTGCTGCTCGTACTGCTGGGTGAGCCGGGTCGCGGTGGCCAGGTCGAAGCCCGGGAACGGCGTCTGCTGGTAGTACTTCGACCGCACCGTGAACACGTTGTCGGCGGGCTCGAGGACGTTGAGCCCGATCACGGCGTTGAACTGGTCGCGGTCGGTGGCGTGGGCCACGGCCTGCCGGGCGACCAGCTGGTCGAACGGTGACGACGCGGTGTTCAGCATCACGAAGTCCTCTTCGCTCTCGCCGTTGTCCTCGACGAGCTGGAGGTTCCCCGCCTTCGCGTCCTCGCGGAGGTTCTCGATCTGCTGTGGGTTGTTCGAGTGCATCATCGTGATGTCGCCGGCTTGGAGCGCGACGCGCGTCGGGGATCGGTCGGAACTCGACCGAGTCGAGGTAGGGCAGCTGGGTGCCCGACGAGTCCTTCTGCCAGTAGCTCGGGTTGCGGGTGGCGGTGAGGCTCTGGTCGGGGACCCACCGCTCGAACACGAACGGGCCGGTCCCGATCGGCGCCCGCCCCCCCTCGGGGTCGTTCAGCATGGCCGGGGCCGCGACCATGCCGATCTCTCCGGTCAGCGTCGCCGGGAACGCGGCCCACGGGGTGCGCATGACGAACGTGGCGGTGAGCGTGTCGGTGACCTCCACCCGCTCGACGTCGGCCACCGCCGGCTTGGTGAGGCCCGAGCTCAGGTGGCGGTCGAAGTTCTGCTTGACCGCGTCGGCCGTCAAGGGCGTGCCGTCGTGGAAGGTGATGTTCGGTCGGAGCTTGATGGCCCACTGCGTGAAGTCGGCGTTCGGGGTGAACGACTCGGCGAGGTACGGCTGGGCGTTGCTGTCGGCGTCGTAGGCGGCCAGCGGGTCGTAGATCGCCAGGCCGATCTGCGTGCCGGAGATGGCCCAGCGGTTCTCGGTCGGGTTCCAGCCGTCGGACTCGGCCTCGATGCCGTACACGACCTTGCCGCCGCGCCTGGGCGGGCCGTCGGCGGGCAGGGTCACGTCGGCTCGGGCGGCCTGCTCGGTGCCCGACGGCGGTGCGGCGTTCGACGAGGTCGACTCGGAGCTGCACGACGCGAGCACCAGCGCGGTCAACGCCAGCACCACCACCGTGGCCGGGCCGCGGCGTGCCCGTCCGGCTCGTGGGCCCGCGCGACGGGCCCACCTGGCGTCGTCCGAACCGGTCGTCATGGCGGCCTCCCCCTGCACCGAGCGTTCTCCGCACCACCCTCACACCACCCGGTGGGCATCGTCCAGGGGAGAACGTCCACGCCTCGGTTGCCGGGGGCATAGCCGAGACCCGCGGAGCGTTGTGATGGGCGTGTCCACGCCGCCGCCGTCCCCGTTCCCCCGCGTGCCGGCTCGCGACCTCTTCGGCGAGGAGCACGAGCTGCCCGGCGACCTCGACGGCGACCGCGCCATCGTGGTCGTCGCCTTCCACCGTCGGCACCAGCGCGACGTCGACTCGTGGGTGCCCTGGCTCGAGGAGCGGATGGCGGCAGACGCCGGGCTCCGCTTCTACGAGGTGCCGGCCATCGCCGACCGCTGGTCACCCGTGCGTCCGCTCATCGACGGCGGCATGGCGCGGGGCATCGGTGACCCGGTGGTGTGCCGGCGCACCCTCACGGTCTACGGGGACATCCGGCGCCTCACCGACCCGCTCGCGATCGACGACCGTGGCACGGTCCACCTGTTCCTCCTCGACGGCGAAGGGCTCGTGCGAGACCGCGCGGTTGGGCCCTTCGAACCGGCCACGGCGCAACGGCTGGCCGGGTCACTCGAGCGACTGGCGATCGAGGAGGGCGCGGCCGGTGGCCACGACGCGCCGGGTGCCCCCGACGAGGTCGCCACCGTCACGTTCGAGTTCGCGTTCGACCCCCGCTTCCGCCCCCTGCTGGCGCTCGCCGGCGTGACGCCGGGCCACGCGTTCGTGACGGTGACGGCCGACCACCTCGTGGCGCGGTTCGGGCCGTGGTCGGTGGAGACCCCGCTCACCAACGTCACGGGCACGTGCGTCACGCGCGGCTACCACTGGTACAAGGCCATCGGGGCCCGGGGCTCGTTCGCCGACCTCGGATTGACCTTCGGCACCACGACGCGGGCGGGCGTGTGCATCGAGTTCCGCGAGCCGGTGACGGGGCTCGATCCCCTCGGGCTCGTGCGGCACCCGGGGCTGACGGTGACCGTGGACGATCCCGAGGGCTTCGCCGACCTGCTGCGCCGACGCCTGCACCTCGATCCACACCAGGACGGGCCGCCGGCCGATCGTCCATGAGCGCCGAGTCCACCAGGCCGGCTCGACCCGTCCCGGTTGGTCACTCGGGTCGGTTCTCGGTCCCGATGTCGGCGGCGCCGCCGTCGCCGACGTGGTGCACGGCCGGCCGCGGCGTGGTGTCGACGACGAGGCGGAGGACGTCGCTACGGGCGTAGTGGCCGACGGGGTCGAACTGGCGCTTGGCCCGCACGACGCGGTCGAGATCGAGATCGGCGTACAGGATCCCTTCTTCGCCGATGAGCGGGCCCGCCACGATGGACCCGCCGGGGGCGACGATCGTGGTGTTGCCCCGTGACATCCAGTCCTCGTCGCCGCCGTAGATCTCATCTCGCCCGGGGATGTCGTCCGGCACGTCGGATCCGCGGAGGCATGGCGTGGCGCCGATGACCCAGCACCGCCCCTCCTTGGCGATGTGGCGGAGGGTCGCCACCCACTCCTCGCTGTTGTCCCACGTCGGGGCCACGTAGACGTCCACGCCCAGCCCGTAGAGGGCGGCCCGGGCGAGCGGCATGTAGTTCTCCCAGCACAGCAGTCCGCCGAGGCGGCCGAAGGGTGTGTCGTACACCCGCAGGCCGGAGCCGTCGCCGAACCCCCACACCAACCGCTCGGCGCCGGTCGGCATGAGCTTGCGGTGACGACCGAGCAGCGTGCCGTCCGGCCCGAAGAACAGCAGCGTGTTGTAGATGGTCCCGCCGCGCTCCTCGAGCTCGTCGACGCCGCAGACGACGTACGCCCGGGTGTCCCGCGCGGCGGCGCCGATCACCTCGGTGGTGGGGCCCGGAACGACCACGGCGTTGTCGGCGAGCCGGCCGAACCAGTCCGCCGCACCGTCGTCCCAGGGCTTCCGGCGCCACACCCAGTCGGGGTAGGTCGGGATGAACGCCTCCGGGAACACCACGAGGCCGGCCCCCTCCGACGCCGCTTCCCGAACGAGGCGGCACGCCTTGTCGGTGGTCGCCTCGCGGTCGAGGAAGACCGGCGTGGCCTGGACGGCTGCCGCCCGGACGTTGCTCATGGCGCACCTCCTTCGGGACCTACGTCCCGTGGTGGGATCACGGACCGCGCCTCGGCGGCTACTCGTGCCGCGGCTCGTCGGACCGGTGGTTGCGGGCCGGATCCGTCGCGGGGAGGACCTCGCGGAGCACGGGGAGGCGCTTCCAGTCCGGGATCGGGGCCGGACGTCCCTCCTCGGGCACGTACGGCGAGATCTCGCCGTCCTGGTGGATGTAGCGGCCGCAGTTGGGGAAGACGCGGGTGACGTGCACCGCGAGGACGGCCTCGGCGCCGACGAAGCCCGCCGTCGCGGCGTCGTCGGTGTGGACGGTGCCGGTGCCGTGCACGCGCACGCGCCAGGGACGTGCCCGATCGACGAACAGCAACGCCACCCGGCCGGTGTCGCGGACGTTGCCGAGCGTGCGCCACATGCCGTTGCCGTTGAAGAACGGCACGCGGAGCTCACCCGGGTCGACGACCTCGACGAAGCCCGGGTTGCCGCCCTTGTAGGAGACGTCGGGCCAGCCGTCGGCGTCGACGGTGGCCACCCACACCTCGGCCTGGTCCCGGATGAGCGCGACGTCGCCGTCGTCGAGCTCGGCGTGCAGGGTGACCTCCACCAGGCGATCCGCCAGCCGGCGCGAGTCGAACTCGTCCTGGAGCTCTCGCGCCCCCGGTCCGTACATGGCGCACCCCCTGGCATCGCCGCCGCGGGCAACACTACCGAGGCATGGATCGCACCGTCGGGGCGGCCACCCGGCCACCCGGCCACCGGCCACCCGGCCGGCCGGGTCGCGACCGGCGGCTCCTAGGCGCTGACGCGGATGGGCAGCACGCGAGGGCCGCGCACCTGCCCCCCGGCCCAGCGCACGGCGTCGGGGTCGTCGAGGCTGAACTCGGGGTAGCGGTCCAACCAGGTCTCGATGGCGACGCGCATCTCCATGCGGGCCAGGTTCGAGCCGGCACAGCGGTGGATGCCGAGCCCGAAGGTGGCGTGGCGGTTCTCGGCCCGATCGAGGACGACCTCGTCGGCGCGGTCGAAGTGGTCGGGGTCGCGGTTGGCGGCGGGGAACGGGAGCAGCACCCACTCGCCGGGCTTCATCGGGCACCCGCCTATCTCGACCTCCTCGACCACCTTCCGGGCCATCGTGACCGGTGCGTAGGCGCGCAGCAGCTCCTCGATGGCGACGGGCATGAGGTCGGGCTCGTCGCGCAGGCGGTCGCGGTCGGCCGGCCGCTGCGCCAGGTGCCAGAGCGCAGCACCGATGGAGCTCCAGGTGGTGTCGATCCCGGCGATGATCAGCAGTGCCATCGTCCCGCCGACGTGGGTGAGCTCGAGCGGCTCCCCGTCGAGGGTCGAGGCCAGCAGGTGCGAGGTCAGGTCGTCGCGCGGGTTGGCCACGTGGTCCATGATCTGGTCGCGCAGGTACTCGAACATCATCACCCGGGGCATCGGCCGCTCCATGAAGGGCAGGTCGACGAGCTCCAGCTGGATGTAGTCCTTGAGCAGGTCCGCGTCGTCGGGTGGGAAGCCGAGGATGTGGCACACGATGCGCCCCGGGATGTTCTCCGCGTACTCGGCGGCGGCGTCGATCACGGGCTGCCCGTCGACGCGGTCCAGCAGCTCCTCGCACCACGCCCGGGTGATGGGCTCGAGCCGGGCGACGGCCTTCGGGCCCAGCGCTTGCAGGATCAGGCGACGGGCCTCGGCGTGGAAGGGGGGATCGCTGGTGATCGGCGGTGCCATGCCCACCGGCGGGCCGAAGATCTGCGGCTCGTCGCTCACGATGATGCCGCTCGAGCTGAAGTGCTCGGTGTCGTAGGCGATGGCCGCCACGTCCTCGTGGCGCGTGGGCAGCCAGACGCCGCCGTAGCGGTCGCTGTGGGCGACGGGGCACTCCCGGCGCAGCTCGTCCCAGATCGGGAACGGGTCGGCCGCCCATCGCAGGTCGGTGTGGTCGAAGTCGGTCGCCCAGTCGGTGACCGGTTCGTGGTTGCCCGTCATCGTGCCCCCCGGCGGTGGTCCCTGTGGCCGCCAGGCTAGGGGAGCGGTTGGCGAGGGCGACGTCGGACATGCCCCCGAGGCCGACCACGACCGTGACCACGGCACGTCGAGATGTCGGGATCGGGCGGCTCGCGGTCGCCCGCAGTCGCGGTGCCGACCGAGCGTCGGGTGGGGCAGGATGGCGGGGCGACATCGGACGGAACGGGCGGTGCCGCACGGCGGACGGGAACGGGGGACGAGATGCACGGGATCGGTCGCCGGGCGGTGGCGTCCTGCGTCGTCGTCACCGCGCTGCTCGCCGGCCTGGTCGTGGCCACGGGCCGTGCGGAGGCCCGGTCGGCGGGCGCACCGGAGGGCGGCGGTCGTGGCGCGCTGGCGCTGCCCGACGCCGGGGCCGTCCTGGCCGGGCTGCGCGCCGGGCATCCCCGGCTGATCCTCACGCCCGAGGCCGTGGACGAGCTCCGTCAGCGGATCGTGACCGACCCCACCTCGCACGCCATGTACGACGCGGTGAAGGCCCGCGCCCTGGCCCTGCTGGGCGAACCGCCACTGACCTACACCAAGCCCGACGGGTTCCGCCTGCTCGAGACCTCCCGAGCCGCCGTCCGCCGGCTCTACGACCTCGGCCTGGTCTGGCTGGTGGACGGCGACCCGCAGGTCGCGGCCCGGGGATGGCAGGAGCTGGCCGCGGTCACCGCCTTCCCCGACTGGAACCCGGTCCACTTCCTCGACACCGCCGAGATGACCCACGCGGTGGCCATCGGCTACGACTGGCTGTACGACGCGCTCACGCCCTCGCAGCGGACCAGCGTCGAGCAGGCCATCGCCGCCAAGGGCCTGGGACCGGCGCGAGACGCCTACGCCGGGGTGGCCCCGCTGCTCACGTCCTACTGGACCGCTGTCGACCACAACTGGAACAACGTGGTCAACGGGGGCATCACCATGGGTGCGCTCGCCGTCGGCGACGTCGAGCCGGCACTCGCGTCCTACGACGCCCACGAGGCGCTCACCCGCCTGCCCGCCGCGCTCGCCCACTACGCGCCCGACGGCGGGTGGCCCGAAGGCGTGTCGTACTGGGAGTACGCGACCGAGTACACCGGCTACGTGCTCACGGGGTTGCAGACCGCCCTGGGCACCGACTTCGGCCTGTCGGCGGTGGAGGGGTTGGACCGCACCGGCGACGTGCCGATCCAGCTGACCGGGCCCAGCGGTCAGCGCTTCAACTGGGCCGACGACGGTGAGCCCCGGTTCGCCCCGTCGGTGCCCATCCTGTTCTGGCTCGCCCAGCGCTTCTCCCGGCCCGACTACCGCGACTACCAGCTGGCGCACGCCGAGCCGGCGGCGCTGGACGTCGTGTGGTACCGGCCGGCGGGCGGCAGCGCTCCCGCCCCCGCCCTCGACCGGCTGTTCGAGGGCGTCGACGTGGCGTCGCTGCGCCAGTCGTGGAGCGATCCGACCGGTTGGTGGGTCGGCGCCAAGGGTGGACGACCGTCGTTCAACCACAACCAGCTCGATGCCGGCTCCTTCGTGCTCGAGGCCAAGGGGGAGCGGTGGGCGATCGACCTCGGCCGGGAGGACTACAACGTCGCGGGCTACTGGGAGCAGCAGGCCGGCGGCCGTCGATGGACCTACTACCGGAGCCGGGCCGAGGGCCACAACACGCTCGTGCTCGACCCGGACGCCTGCGAGGACCAGGATCCCTACGCCACCTCGGTCGTGACCCGCTTCCGCTCGGCGAGCGGGGTGCGTTCACGATCACCGACCTGACCGGCGCCTACCGCGGGACGCCGGCGCGGCGGGGTGTGGGCCTGTTCGCCGGCCGCACCCGCGTCGTCGTGCAGGACGAGCTGGAGCTCGGCGGTCCGACCGACCTGTGGTGGTTCGTCCACACGCGTGCCGCCATCGCGCTCTCCGCCGACCACCGGACCGCCGTCCTCACCCAGAACGGCAAGACCGTGCGCGCCACCCTGCTGGGGCTGCCCGGCGCCGGGTTCTCCGTCGAGGCGGCGGCGCCGCTGCCGACATCACCCGCGGCCACCAACACGCCGAACATCGGGATCCAGCGGCTGACCGTCCACGCCACCGCCAGCGGGGCGACGTCGTTTGCGGTGGTCTTCGACGACGGCAACGGTCCCGCCGACGACGTGCTGACCCCGCTCGACCAGTGGCAGGTCCCCGGCCCGCCGCTCGCCTCGGTCGATCGTCCGCCGGCCACGGCCGCAGCCGCACCGAACCCGTGCAAGGGCATCGGCAGCGACCCTGGCCCCGCCACGCCGGCTGCGCCGGCCGCGCCCGGGGCCGAGCGCGCCGCCGCCGGCGGCCCCGCGCTCACCCCCGCGTTCACGGGATGACGCGGCCGGCCTCGTGACCGGCCCCCGGCCCCAGGGTCGGGTCGGAGCGGGCACGCCGACGCGCTCAGTGCCACCGGGGGACGACGGTGTCGGCCGCCACGAGCGGGACACCGACGGTGCGCGACCGCCGGAGACCCCACACCGCCAGGGCGAGGGTGGAGAGGCCGGCGGCGATGAGCGTCGCCTGGATGCCGACCAGCACGGCCAGCTGGCCGGCGGCCAGCACCGGCAGCACCTCCAGCGCGCTCTGCAGCGTCGACATCACGCCGTTGACCCGACCGTGGTTCGCCATCGGCACGCCCCGTTGGATCATCGTGCGGCTGACCGGCGCCCACAGGCCGATGCCGACGCCCCACACCGTGACGCCGGCAGCCGCCACGCCGACCACGTCGCTCACCGTGTAGCCGATCATGCCGCCACCGCACAGCACCATCGTGGCGGCGAGCAGGCGGGGACCGACCCGGGCCTCGAGGCGTGCGGCGACGGCGGCGCCGGCGATGGCACCGAGGCCGAACGCCGTCTGCAGCAGGCCGAGCACCTCGGGTCCGGCGCCGAGCACGTCGGCCACGTACAGCGGCTCGAGCACGATGAAGAACGCGATGCCGAGCCAGCTGCCCGTGTTGAGCAGGAGCACGAACCGGGCCACCGGCACCGACCACGCGTAGCGCAGGTTGGCGACGAAGCCGCGGCCGGGCTCGCCGTCGGCTCCGGCCGCCGCGCCGACCGGGGACGTCGGGTCTGCCGCGGCGGCCTCGGGGCCGGACCGCCCGGTGGCGTCGACCCCGGCGAGGTCGTCGCCGGGGGAGTCGGCGAACCGGCCCGACACGTGGTCGCGCACGGGCAGCAGCCGAACGGGCAGCAGGCAGCCGACGCCCACCACGAACGTGGCGGCGTCGAACAGCAGCGGGCCGCGGTTGCCCCCGACCGCGATGGCGGCCACGCCCGCCAACGGACCGACGATGAAGCCGATCTGCCAGGTCAGCTCGAGCAGCGCGTTGGCTCCGTGCAGCTCGCGGTCCTCGACCACCCGCGGGCTCATGGACTGCATGGCCGGCAGGAACGCACCGAAGCTGGCGCCGGCGACGAGTGTGGCCAGCCCGAACAGCACGGCGTTGGGGCTCGCCCACTGCAGCACGCTGCCGAGCGCGCCCACGACGTTGGCCACCAGCAGCACCGCCCTCGGGTCGTAGCGGTCGACGAGTCGGCCGGCGATGGCGCTGGTGAGCACCCGAGGCAGGGTGTTGCACAACGCCAGCACGCTGAGGCCGACCGGGCCGACGCCGAGCTCGTACACCGCCACCGCCCACACCGCCACGAAGCTGGCGGCGGTCCCGGCGCGGCTGACCAGCTCGCCGATGACGAGGAGCCGGAAGTCGCGAGAGGAGCGCAGGGCCTGCCACATGGTCGGTGCGCGGTCCCGACGCGGGGTGCGTCGGTGGCCGCCGGGGCTCCTGGCTAGTCCATCCCCGTGCGGCGACGGAACCGAGTTCGGTCCGTCCCACCATCGGGGCCCTCGGGCCCTCGACACGGATCTCGGCGAGGCGTTCACTGGACTCGCGGGGCCGGTGGCCGGCCCGACCGGCTGCGGCCCGCCGAGGAGGTGCGCGCCGATGCCTGGTCGTGTGGGTCTCGTGGTCGCCGCGGTCGTGGCGGTCCTGGCGGTCGTCGGTGGGGTGTGGTTCTGGGGGATGCGCACCAAGGTGGGGCCGATCCTCGACCTCCAACGCCGGATCAACCGGCGGGTGGTCAACCCCCGCCAGATGCGCACCGCCGGCACGCCGGGTGCCTACGCCGGCGTGGTCCACCACCGGGGGCGCCGGTCGGGCGCGCCCTACGCGACCCCGGTGGTCCCGTTCCCGACCGACGACGGGTTCGCGATCGTGCTGCCGTACGGGACCCGGCCCGACTGGGTCCGCAACGTGCTGGCGGCCGGGGCTGCGACCCTCGTCCACGAGGGGCACACCTATGAGGTCGCAGCCCCCGAGGTCGTCGCCGTCGACGCCGCGCCGTGCGACTTCCCCGATGCCGAGCGTCGCGGGATGCGCCGGTTCGGCAACACCCAGTGCCTGGTGGTGCACGTCGTCGCGCCGTCGGACGATGGTTCGGTCGCCGAGGCCGGCGTCGGTCGCGACGCCGGATCGGCCGCCACCGACGGCTCGCGCCGATCGCGGCGTCGGGGCGGACCGACGGCCACGGCCTCGCCGACGTCGCGCCGAGCGCTGACGTAGCCCTCCACCTGCTCCTGGTAGTTGAACCGGAACGTGCCGCAGCGGTCCTCGTACTGGTTGATGTCCATCGCATGGTGCGCGCAGCCGCCCATGCAGACCGGCAGGGCGATGCAGCTGCGGCACTCGTCGTTCGCGAAGGGGTCGTAGGCCAGCCATCGACGCAGCCGGCCGTTGAGGTTCTGGTAGTCGTCGATGTGGCCGATGGCCTCGACGCGGTTGCCGACCGAGTCTCAGCACTTGTAGAGCTCGCCGTCGCTGCCGACGATCAGCTCGTTGGCCCGCACCGCGGTGCACGGCGTGCCCGTGGACGTGGGGAGCGGGGTGAGCCCGAAGCCGTGCTCGTTCGCCAGCCGGGCGAACTCGAGCGAGGCTCTGGCGAACTCGGCCGGGGTGAAGCAGGTGTGCCCGTCCCGGTAGGTCGCCGAGGGTGCGACGGCGTTCTCGGTCACCCCGACGATGTGGCCCGGGTACACGCCGAGCTTCCCGGCCAGACCCTCGTCGGCGAGGATGCGCAGCAGCTCGCCGACGGCATCGACGTTGGTCGTGTCGAGGTTGACCCGCACGGCGACGTCGAGGTGCTCGACCGCGTGGTGCAGGTTCTCGACGATGCGCCAGAAGCTCCCGCCGCCCGACGTCAGGGGTCGCATCCGGTCGTGGACCTCGGGGGGTCCGTCCAGGCCCACCTGGGCGGACTCGACGCGACGATCAGCGAGCTCGCGACACGTCTGCTCGGTCAGCAGGTAGCCGTTCGTGCTGATCGACGCGCTGTAGCCGACGCCGGCGGCGTCACAGCGATCGATGAACGCGTCCGACAGCGACAGCAGCGGCCGCTTGCCGACGAGCGGCTCGCCGCCGAACCAGGTGACGGAGAACTCCTCGATGTGGGGCAGCTGGTCGTCGAGCACCTGCAGCACGGAGGCCTCCACCGCCGGCGACAGGATCGACGGGTGCTTCGCCTCGAAGCAGTAGGGGCAGTCGAAGTTGCACCCGAGGCTCGTGACGATGGTGAGCGCGAAGCTCGAGCGGTCGTGGCGGGAGGCCTCGTAGCGGGCCCGGAGCAGGTCGAGCTCGTCGGCGGCATCGGCCACGATCATCCGCCCCTGCACCAGCTTGTCCGCCGTGCCGGCCGTCAGGCCGTGATCCCGTTCGCCGGCGACGAGGCGCCCGAGGGCGGCCCGCTGCTCCAGGGGGACCCGCAGCAGCGTGCCGGTGACGCCGTTGTAGACGTAGGCCCCGTCGGGTCGCTCGACCCAGATGTTGTACCGGGACTCCTTCACGCGCGGCGGAAGGACGACGCGTAGGTGTCACACGAGAAGATGTGGCCGCACTGGTGCTTGTTGCACGTGAACTTCTCGCACCCGCTGTCGGCCAGCATCGAGCTGAGGCCCATCCCGCCCAGCAGGCCCACGTTGAGCCGTGGCGTGCCGCCCATCGCGAACCCCGAGACCGCCGGCTGCTCGAGGGCCTCGACGAGCTGCTCGAGCGCCTCGGTCTGCTCCGGCGTCAGGTCGACGTTCTCGCCCAGCTCGACGAACAGCCGGATCTCGTCGGCCGACGGCGGGACCAGCCACTCGCTCCGGTCGACCTGGTCCTCGTCCTCGGGCATGGTCGGACCCCCCTTGGTGGTCACCGACATGGCTCGCCACGCGGTCGATCCGCCAACAGTACTGCCGTGTCGGTGTCGATGTCGGCGGCGGAGCTCCCCGTCGACGAGCGCCGGACCCGTCGGCACGACGCGGCCTCCAACGGCACTCCCGCCGAGCGGGCGGGACAGCCGCGGAGCGGACGGAGGGCGGCATCGCCGGGC
Organism: Acidimicrobiales bacterium; assembly: GCA_041394145.1. GTDB lineage: Bacteria > Actinomycetota > Acidimicrobiia > Acidimicrobiales > Acidimicrobilacustridaceae > JAWKIW01. Next base: position 79,940 of record JAWKIW010000019.1, on the reverse strand, counting down.
ATCGTCGCCTCGGTGCAGGTTCGTGGCTCAGGTCAGGCCGCCGGCCAGCAGCTCGACGCGGGCCGAGCTGATGCAGGTGCCGCAGCCGAGCAGGTGCCGGCTCGACGCCTCCGGGTCGGACCCGGAGAGGGACACGAACTCGTCGCAGCCGAGCCAGGGCTGCTCGGCCAGCAGCGCGACGATCATGGCGTTGCGCAGCCGCCGCCTGGCGCGGTGCACGATCACCTTGGCGGTGCCGGGCGTGACGCCCAGAGCGGTGCCGACCTCCTCGGCCGTGCACTCGTGCTGGGTGACCAGGGCGACGGCGGTGGCGTCGCGCTCGGAGAGGGCCACGACGCCGCTCGACACCCGCCGAGCCAGGTCCTCGCGCACGGCGACCGTGTCGGGCATCGCCTCGGACGAGGCGAGGGCGTCGGCCCGGTCGTCGTCGAGGGGGACGAGGCGGCTCGCGGCCCGCACCCGGTCGACGGCGACGTGACGGGCGATGGCGAGCAGCCACGGGCGGAACCGGGCGGCGTCGCGCAGCACGGCGAGCTGCTGCAGCGCCCGGGCGAAGCTGTCCTGCACGATGTCGGCCACCACCTCGGCGTCGCCGATGTGGGCGAACGCCACCGTGCGCACGGCCCCCGCGTGGGCACGGTAGAGCTCGGCGTAGGCAGGCAGGTCGCCGGCACGGACGGCGGCGACGAGCTGCGCGTCAGTTCGAGGATCCGGTCCCCGACGCTGCACGCCTGCGATGGTAGGCCCGCGATCGGCGGGCGCGCTCGGGCGGTGTCGTCGTCGCGGCGACGGGTGCCGGCGGCGGGCGGCAGCACCGGTCGCGGCGTACGATCTCGCTCGGCCGTGGGCGGTCGACCGTCCTCGGTCGGCGGCGCCGGAGCACGCACCGCCGCCGGGACGACCGGTGTCCGTCGGTGGCGAGGTGGTGGGGCGCCGCAGCTGCCTCCGGCCGGTGGTCGACGGACGGCGAGAGGATGCAGGTCGTGAGCCGATGAACGAGGTCCTGCAGTCCGTTGTCGCATCCGCCGGTGGGGTGACCGCCGCCGCGCACGGGTGGATCCTGGTGCCGACGAGCGCGGGGCTCGAGGTGGCCGCCGCCACCGACGCCGCCGGGCTGGTCGGTCAGGTGGTGCCGGCCGAGGGCAGCACCGCCGGCTACGTGGTGGCGTCGGGCCAGCCGGTGGCGATGGTCCCCCGCCCGGGCGATCCGGCCGCCTCCGCCGGGGTCCCGGCCGTGCTGGGCCTCCAGCCGGTGTCGGTGCTGTGCGTGCCCTGCGTGCACGACGACGGCGTCGTCGCCGTGCTCGAGCTGGTCGACAAGGCCGGCGGGGGGTCGTTCACCTTCGACGACGTCGAGCTGGCGACGGTGCTGGCCGGCATCGCCGGTGCCGCCGTGGCCAGCGGGACCGGGGCGAGCCCCGTCCCCACCCCCGACCAGCTCGCCGCCGAGCTGCGTGGGCTGGCCGACGCCGACCCGGTCGCCTACGGGGCCGTGGCCCGGGCCATCGAGGCCATCTTGTCCCGTGGGTGACGACACGCCCTCGGGGGCAGAGCGTCCGGAGCCGGCGCTGCGGCCGGCGTGGAGCCGGGAATCGGTGGAGCTGCGGCTGCCCGACGGGGTCGTCTCGCTCGACGACCTCACGCCGGCGTGGGCGTGGGGTGGCGCGACCGGGCGGGGGGTGCGGGTCGCCATCATCGACAGCGGGATCGACGCCGACCACCCCGACCTGGAGGGCTGCGTCGACGTCGACGGCGGCATCGTGGTCGGCCTCGAGGACGGTGAGCCCACCGTCTCGCCGGGACCGCACGAGGACCTGTTCGGCCACGGCACCGCCTGTGCCGGCATCATCCACCGCCTCGCGCCCGAGGCCCGCATCACCAGCGTCCGGGTCCTGGGGGAGGGCCTCCAGGGCAAGGCCGCCGTCTTCCTGACGGGCCTCGCGTGGGCGGTCGACCAGGGCTTCGACGTGATCAACCTGTCGCTCGGCACGACGCGCCGCGACTGGGCCCTGCCGTTCTACGAGCTGTGCGACCGGGCCTACTTCGGGGGCTCGTTCCTCGTCACCGCGGCCAACAACATCATGCGGCCGAGCTTCCCGTCGCTGTACGCGTCGGTGACCAGCGTGGCGTGCAACCTGTCGAAGGACCCGTTCCACTTCCACTACAACCCCGAGCCGCCGACCGAGTTCCTCGCCCCGGGGGTCGACGTGGAGGTGAGCTGGCGCGGCGGCGGCCGCCAGGTCGGCACCGGGAACTCGTACGCGGCGCCGTCCCTGGCCGGCGTCGCGACGTTGATCCGCTCCAAGCACCCCGACCTTCGCCCGTTCCAGCTGAAGACCGCCCTGTGGGCGACGGCCTCCAACGTGCGTGCGGCGGCGACGCCCGCCGGGCGGCTCACCGGTGCGCTCCAGGCGGCCGGCCGGGCGACGGTGAGCAGCCGGGCGACCTCGGCGCTGCACGCCTTCGCCTCCCCGGCCCACCACGCGGCGGGCCCGGCGACGCCCGCCGCGGGGGACGAGCCCGGCCTGTAACGCAGGCGCCCCTCGACCGTCTAGTACCCGGCCGTGGCGAGGGTCTCGGTCGCGCCCGACGAGGGGGTCAGGATGAGCAAGGACGCAGTGGCGATCATCTACACGAAGATGCTCGACGACGACCGGTACCGCGAGCTGGTCGCCGACGATCCCGGGGTCCTCGACGCCTGGGACCTCGACGACGAGGAGCGGGCCGTCGTCGTCGAAGAGGCGACCGCCGAGGTGAGCGGCTTCGCCATCGGCCGGGGCCCGGTCATGGGCTACCTGTCGAAGGGGCCGCTGCTGTCGCCGGGCGTCGCGTCGTCGCTCGGCGTGTCGTTGAACCACGCCTCGGGGCTGCCGACCGGCAGCTTGAAGGGCCCGGGGTTCGCCTCGGGTGCCGGCTGCTGCCCGTGGGGGCACCCCGCCGTGCCGAACCTGGGTGGCAGCGTCCAGTGACCGAGGCCGTGGCGCCCGACCGGGCCGCTCGGCCCGGCGGGCGCTGGTCGACCCCCGGCCTGGTCGACGAGCTGCTCGATCTGGCGGCCGTCGAGCGGGCCGCCGTGCACGTCGCCATGGGCTGGGTGCCCAAGGTCCCCGAGCTCGACGACAAGCTGGCGCTGGCGGCCACGATCGAGGACGGCATGGTCCGTGCCGTGGGCCTGCGCCAGCAGGCGCTGACCCTGCTCGAGCGCGACGACGAGGCGCTGACCGTCGATCCGGCCGTGGTGGTGCCGCTGCGGCGGCTCGACGTGGCGGCCGCCCCCGACGTGGTGGTCGACGGGGTGATCGGCGGCGCCCACCGCTTCCTCCTGGCGCGCCACCGCGCCCTGTCGACCCGGCTCGACCCGTTGTACGACGCCCGCCTGCTGACCGTGGTGCGATCGGCGATCGACGCCCTCGAGCGGTCGATGAGCGGGGCCGGGCCCGGCGCCGGACCGTCGCCGAGCGGCGACGAGGTCCTGGCCGCGCTCGGGCGCAGCTGGTCCACGGCCTCGGGGGACCGGGCGAGTGCCGTGGCGCTCGACGAGGCGCTCTGGGGGCCCGTCGACCGGGTGCCGGTGCCCGCCCGTCCGTCGGGCCGGCCCCGTCCCGAGGCCGGCGCCCGGGCCCACCTGCGGTCGATGTCGCGCCTCGAGCACGACGACATCGCCGGCGAGCTCAACGACAACGTCATGGCGGAGCTGTCGGCGCTGGAGCTGCTGTGCCGCTGCTCGTACGAGCACCCCGAGCTGCCGTGGTCGTCGCACCTCGCCCTGGCCCGCCACATCGCCGACGAGGAGCGCCACGCCGCCATCTTCCGCCGGCTGCTCGTCGAGCGGGGCTACGACGAAGGCGAGCTGTTGCAGCACGGCGCCAACTACGAGTTCGCCTACGAGTTCCCCGAGTGCGAGCCGGGCAGCGCCCACGAGCTGGTGTGGCGGCTGCTCATCCTGTGCACGGTCCTCGAGGCGCTGGCCATCGACAAGCTGCCCGTCGAGATCGCCAGCCGTGACTGGCTCGGCCAGAGCGACATCGCCCGCTTCCTCGACTACATCTCCACCGACGAGCTGTTCCACACCGAGAACGGCCTGCGCCTCACCCGCCAGCTGTGCGAGCAGCACGGCCTGCACCCCATGCTCGAGCGCGAGCGCGTCCACGGCCGCTTCTTCGGCCGCCAGTACGCGGTGCGGGCGGCGTACCTGCAGGCCGACCCCGAGCGGGCGGCCCGCGAGATCGAGATCCTCGAGGGGCGCGACCCCGACGACATGCCGTTCACGTCCCGCACCGAGGTCGACCTGCGGCGCCGGGCCTCGTTCACCGACGAGGAGTGCGAGCAGGTCGAGCGCTGGGGCTACAACCCGCGCCGGCACCCGGCGCTCGACCCGGCGCCGGGGTGAGCGACGACGGCTGGGTGGTCGCCGATGCGCTGTTCACCCCGGCCGAGTGCGACGCCATCGTCGCCGCCGGCGAGCGACGCCGCTGGCCCGACGTGCCCCCCGACCTCCTCGCGTGGATCATCGACGTCCGGTGGGCGGACCTCGTGCTGGCGGCGGTGGGACCCGACGTGCGCTTCTTCCGGGAGCAGGTCGTCACCAAGCAGCCAGGCGTCGACGACGTCGTGCCGTGGCACCAGGACCACGCCTACGCCGCTGCAGCCCGCGTTCCTGACCTGCTTCGTCGCCCTCGACGAGATCACCCCGGCCAACGGGTGCCTGTGGCTGCGACCCCGGAGCCACGACGGGGGCCCGGCGCCCCACGTGCCGGCCGGGGCCATCCAGCGGCTGCGCGACGACGGAGACGAGGGCGTCCCCGTCCCGCTCACCAAGGGCAGCGTCGTGGCCTTCTCGTCGCTGACCCACCACCGCAGCGGCCCCAACGACACCACGCACGCCCGGCGGGCGTGGGTCGTGCAGCACTGCCCGGCCGACGCCGTGCACCTCGGGACCGGAAGTGCCCTCGGCGACCGCCTGCGGCTCGCCACCGACGGCAGGTGGGATCCACGGCTGCCTGTCGAGGCCGGCCGGACGACGCCGGGGGCGCCGGCGACGCCGGCCGATCGGTGGGCTCGTGATGGTCAGGACGCGGTGCGGGCGAACGAGCGCACCTGGTCGACCAGGGTGTGGCGGGTCGTGCCGCACCGGTTCGCCCGCTGCACGAGGTCGAGGCCGTGGTGGGCACAGCCCCCCATGCACACCGGCAGGGCAACACAGCTCGTGCACTCGTCGTCGGTGAAGGGGTCGTAGCCGAGCCAGCGTCGCTGCCGGGGATGCGCCGCGGCCGCCGCCTCGTCGAAGATCGAGCCGACCACCTCTCGGGGGTTCCCCACCGAGTCCCAGCACTTGTACAGCTCGCCCTCGCTGCCGACCACGTACTCGTTGCGGCGCACCGCCGTGCACGGGGCACCGATCGGCTGGGGCAGCCGAAGCGCACCGTAGGACCGGTCGGCGGCGGCGTCGGCGAAGCCCAGCTCGGTGTCGGCGAACTCGGCGCCGGTGAGGCAGCGGGTGCCGTAGGTGCTCGACGGGGCGCCGGCGCCGTCGTCGACGCCCACGATCTGGCCGACGTACACGCCGAGCCGCCCGGTGAGGCCGGCGGCGTCGAGGTGGTCGAGCAGCTCCTCGCCGAGGCCGGCGTTGTCGGCGTCGACGTTCATCCGCACCATCACGTCGAGGTGCTCCACCGCGTGGCGCAGGTTGGCCACGATCCGCTCGAACGAGGGCCGTCCCCCGGCGACGGGCCGCATCCGGTCGTGGGTCGCGGGGGGACCGTCCAGGGTCACCTGTGCCGTGGTCACGCGCCGGTCCCGCAACGCCGCACACGTCGCTTCGTCGAGCAGCGAGCCGTTGGTGACGATCATGGCGTCGTAGTGGACGTCGAAGGCGTCGCAGGCCGCGATGAAGCGATCCGACAGGGCCAGCAGGGCCCGCTTGCCGATCAGGGGCTCGCCGCCGAACCACGTGACCGACATGGTGCGCAGCGCCGGCAGCCGCTCCTCGAGCACGGCGACCACGGCGTCCTGGACCGCCGCCGACATGATCGAGGGGCGCTTGTCCTCGAAGCAGTAGCCGCAGTCGAAGTTGCAGCCGAGGCTCGTCACCAGGGTGTAGGCGAAGTGGCCGGTGTCGTCCCGGCTGGCCCGGTACCGACCAGCGAGCACCGCCAGCTCGTCGGCGTCGTCGGGCACGAGCATGCGGCCGTAGGCCATGCGCTCGAGCAGCGCCGGCGAGCACCCCGTCGCCGAGGAGTCCGAGAGCACCCGGGCCAGCGACGCCCGCGTCCCGCGGGGAACCTCCAGCAGGGCGCCGCTGAGGCTGTTGAAGAGGAAGGTCCGACCGCCGTCCTCGACCCAGACGTTGTAGCGGGATTCCTGCATGTGATCAGTCGGCGATGCGGCAGGAGGTCTTTATGGCGCAGGTGGTCACCGAGTACACCTTGCACGGGCCGTTGCCGTTGCAGGAGAACGGGACGCACTTGGGCGCGGCCCCCGGCAGGGAGAACATGAACCCCGCCGTGTCGTTGCCGAGGAGCTCGCCCATGAGCCGCTCGAGGGCCTCGTGGGCCTCGGGTGACACCTCCGCACCTTCCCCGGCGTCGATCGCCAGCCGGATCTCGTTCGGACCGGGCGGTTCGACCAACCACCGCCCTCATCCACGGGTTCGGTCATCGCTTCTCCTCGGGTCAGCGTCGGACGTATCAGAACACCTTCCGGATGGTGCACTCGACGAGCCAGGCGCACGGCTTCCTCGTGATCGCACAGCCGTAGTAGCTCCCGCACGAGAAGTCGGAGCACGCGTCCAACGCCGGGCACTTCCGCATCGTGAAGCCCTCGACGTCGGCGCCGTTGAGGGCGGTGACCAGGTCGTCGAGGGCCTGCCGGGCCTCGGGCGTGAGCTCGACCTCGTCGCCCGTGTCGAACAGCAGCCGGACCTCGCCGGGAGCCGGTGGCTCGACCACCCACCGCGCCGTGCTGTCACCGTCGTTCGGCATCGGCCCACCTCCCCAGGCGTCCCGCTGCTGCGATCTGACCATTCCACCGCCGGCTGGTCCAAGGGCCAGAGGTCCCTTGTCGACGACCGCGGCGGGTCGGGTGGCGGCCCCGGCCGGCGAGGGGCGTCAGCGATCGACGTGCGCCGTCGGCGGGAGGGCCTTCACTGCCGCATCGCCGGCATCGCGCCGGTCAGACGCCGCACCTCCTCCGCGCCGGGTGCGGCGGGCGGCGGCGGCCCGGGGACCACGATGGCGGCTCCGGGGGCGATGGTCAGCCGCGACAGGCGGGTGCCGCCGGCCGGCACGGCGTCGGAGGTGGGGGGGCCGGCCAGGGCGGCGGCCACACTCGGGTGCAGGGCGGCCAGGGCCCGTAGCGAGTCGTCGTCGAGCACCGACAGGGACATGGCCTCGGTGGCCCGCAGGACGTGGCCGGGCTCACCACCGAGCAGGGCCGCCAGGCCGAAGGCGTCGCCCGGGCCGACGGCGGCGACCGGGGACAGCCCGCCGACGAAGTCTCGGACCAGCACCTCGCCGCGGCCGCGGCGCACCACGTAGAGCTGCCCGGCCCCCTCGGGCAGGGTGCCGCCGGCGGCCAGCTCGAAGGTCTGCAGGCGCGAGGCCACGTCGCCGAGGGTCGACGGGTCGAGGCCGGCGAACAACGGGATGCGGGCCAGGGCAGCCACCTCGTCGAACGCCGGCTGCGGCGGCGGCGCAGAACCGGTCTGCTCGGCCCACAGGCCGGCATAGGTCTCGCCCCGCGCCAGCAGCTCGGCGTGGGTGCCCCGCTCGACGACCTCGCCGTCGACGATGACGTAGATCGTGTCGAAGTCGGTGATCGACATCAGTCGGTGGGTGACCGCCACGGTGGTGCGCCCGGCGCCGACCCGCTCGAGGGTGTCCGAGATCAGTCGCTCGGTGCGGGGGTCGAGGGCGGAGGTCGCCTCGTCGAGCAGCAGCACCCGTGGGTCGCGCACCAGGGCCCGGGCGATCGACAGCCGCTGGCGCTGGCCGCCGGACAGGCGTCCGCCGCGCTCGCCCACCAGGGTGTCGTACCCCCGGGGCAGCGACATCACGAAGTCGTGGAGCTCGGCCGCCCGCGCCGCCGCCTCGATCTGGGCATCGGTGGCCTGGGGGTTGCCGAGGGCGATGTTGTCGCGGATGGTCGAGTTGAACAGGAAGGTGTCCTGGAAGACGACGCCCAGCTGGGACCGCAGCGACTCGAGGGTGGCGTCGCGCACGTCGACGCCGTCGAACAGCACCGCGCCCTCGTCGGGGTCGTAGAAGCGCATGAGCAGCTGCAGGATCGAGGACTTGCCGGCCCCGGTGGGGCCCACGAAGGCGACCCGCTGGCCGACGTGGATGTCCACGTCGACGTTGCGCAGCGTCGGACGCTCGGCCGTGTAGGAGAACCCGACGCCCCGCAGGGCGATCCAGTGGGTCAACGGCGCCAGCTGGGGGGCGTCGGCCGGCTCGTCGGTCTGGCCTGGCGTCGAGCACCAAGTTGATGCGCACGAGGGCCCCGGACGACGCCTGGACCCGTTGGCCGATGCCGGTCAGGTTCGTGACGGGGGCCAGGGCCTGGCCCATCAGGCTCATGAAGGCGACCAGCCCGCCCACCGTGAGGTGGCCCTGGAAGATGAGCCACGCACCGAGGCCCAAGATGATCATCTGCAGGGCGGTGACCACCATCTGGACCGACACCCCGAAGACGCCGCCGAACAGCTGGAGCTTGACCTCACGGTCGAAGAGCCGGTCGCTCGACTGGCGGAAGCGGGCGATCTCGCGGGCCTGGAGCGAGAAGGCCTTGACGACCGACTGGGCGCTGTAGTTCTCGGAGGCCACCGTGAGGACCGCGCCGGTCTCCTCCTGCACGGCGACGCTGCGCTTCTGGGCGCCCTTGGCCATGGCCCGGTAGATGAGGGCGATGACCGGCGCGCCGAGCAGCACGATGACGGCGAGCAGGGGGTTCAGGAACACCAGCACGGTGGCCGACACGGCCAGGGTGAGGATCTGGACCAGGCCCTCCCGCAGGGTCTGGGACAGCCCCTGTTCGAGCATGCCCACGTCGGAGAACACCCGGGAGAGCACGTCGCCCTCCTGGTGCCGTCCGTACCAGCCCTGCGAGAGGTGCTGCATCTTGGCGAACATCTCGACGCGCAGCTGGCGGACCACCGAGCTGCTGACCACGGCGGCGAGGTAGGCGCTGCGCAGCCCGGCCAGGGCGGTCACCACGAAGGCGGCGCTCAGCACGCCGAGCAGCTTGAGCACCTCGGCGTACTCCCCGCTCGGGATGGCGACGTCGAGGAGGTTCCGGAACACGAAGGGGAAGACCACGGTGAAGGCGAGCCCGAGCACCGTGTAGGCGAACATCTCGATCTGGCGGCGGCGGTGCGGGCGCAGGTAGCGCAGCGTCATGCGCAGGAACTGGCCCGTCTTCATGGTGGGCCCGCCGGCCAGCAGCTTCTGCCGCCACCCTCCTCCAGGGCGGCCATGCCGGCGCCGGAACTCCTTCTGGGCGGCGGCGTCCAGCCGCCCGGCCTGGGCGCTGGAGAGCATGCGCAGGAACGTGTCGCGTCCGCCGCGCTCGACCAGGTAGCGCACGAACGACAGCGCCATGGCGGCACGGAGGTCGTCGTCGGCCGCGCCCAGCGGGGGCAGCTCGAGCTCGCGCAGCGCCCCGTCGACGTCGGGGCTGTCGGCGACCATGAGGCCGTAGCCCTCCAGCAGCGGACCGAGGCTGGCCGCCGCAGGCCTGCCCCGAACAGCAGGGCAGAGCGGCCGCTCGAGGGGGCTCCGGTGGGGATTCGGGGTCACGACCATCCAGATCTCGTTGCGCGCCGTCGACGACGGGTGCCGCTCGCGACGGTGGTGGTCGGCCGGCCGGGTCGGGGAACGGGTCGACCAGGCAGATGGTGGGCACCACGCCCCACGGCCCGGACCCGAGCTCGGCCAGGCGCTGCCGGCCCGCGCCGCGCGACGGCCGCGTCGCGGCCGCCCTGGCCGTCCCGGGCCGGGTGACCACCGCCGCATCGGTGACCCGCGCCTCGAGCTCGTCGAGCACCGGTCGGGCGGCGGTGGCGGCGGGGACGGCCGCGTGGGCCGGGGCACCGGCGGGCGAGGCGGGCGAGGAGGGTGCGGCGATCGATCCGGGGGAGGGCTCCGTCTGCGGTGCCGGCGCGGCAGCGACCACCTCGACGTCGTCCACCGGGGCCGGTGCCGGTGCCGACGCCGTGCCCGGCACCTCGACGACGGCGAACGTGACCGAGCCGAGGGCCACCACGTCGCCGCTGCGCAGCGAGCACGGGCCGGCCAGCGCCGTGCCGTTGACCGACGTGCCGTTCGTGCTCCCGAGGTCGGTGAGCACCAGGACCCCGTCCTGGACGGTCAGCCGGAGGTGCTGCCGCGAGACGCGGTCGTCATCCACGGTGAGGCCGTGCACCCCGGGGCCCGGCTCCCGACCGACGACCAGGTCCTCGCCGACGCCGATCCGCCGGACGTCTCGCCCGGGCTCGTGCAGCTCGATCTCGAACGTGCTCACCAGGCCCTCCGGCGGTCGATCCGTCTGACGCGCCGCCGCCCGCCCGCCGTGCTGCGCTGATCGCCGACCCGAACCTCGCGGCGGCCCCCACCGTCGCATCGAGCTCGGTCCGGACGATCGCCGGTGCACAGGTGGCGTCGAGAACCGGAGCGGCGCACCCGTCGAGTATGCACGGTCGGGCCGGTCCCGGGTCGGCTGTCCGGACCGGGCCGCAGCGCGACCGGTAAGGTCGATCGCATCGGGCTGTCACAGAGCAGGCGAGACGATGGCGCTTGACCACGACCGCGTCGCGGCCGCCCTGCCGACCTACGAGATCGGCGAGGAGATCGGCCGGGGCGCCTGGGGGGTCGTGCTGCGGGGGCGGCACCGGCACCTCGACCGACCGGTGGCGGTGAAGGAGCTGCCGCGCGCCTTCGGCGCCGACCCGACCGTGCGGCACCGGTTCACGGTCGAGGCGCGGCTGCTCGCCACGCTCGACCACCCCCACATCGTCCCGGTGTACGACTACGTCGAGAGCGACGGGATCTGCCTGCTCGTCATGGAGCTGCTGCCCGGGGGCACCGTCTGGGACCGGTTCACCGGCGAGGGGGTTCCCGCCGCCGGAGCCTGTGGCATCGCCATCGCCACGTGCAGCGCCCTGCACCACGCCCACGAGCGGGGCATCCTCCACCGCGACATCAAGCCGGAGAACCTGCTGTTCTCGGGGTCGGGGACGCTCAAGGTGTCCGACTTCGGCATCGCCAAGGTGATGGGCGGGGCGGCGTCGATGGCCACCAGGACCGGCCTGGTGCTCGGGACCCCGGCGTACATGGCGCCCGAGCAGGTGACGGGGGTCGACCTCACGCCGGCGACCGACGTCTACGCCGTCGGCACGGTGCTCTACGAGCTGCTGTCGGGCCGGCTGCCGTTCCGGGACGACGGCAGCGCCCTCGCCCTGCTGTACCAGCGGGCCCACGAGGACCCGGCCCCGCTCGTCGAGGTGGCGCCCGACCTCCCGCCGGACCTGATCGAGGTGACGATGCGGGCCATCGCCCGCGACCCCGCCGATCGGTACCAGACCGCCGACGAGATGGGGGCGGCGCTGGCCGACGCCGCCGCGGCGGCGTGGGGGCGGGACTGGGTCAACGTCGGCGGGATCAAGCTGCTCGCCGCCGGGGCGATCGCCGAGCGCATCACGGATCCCCGGCTGCCCCGCTCGGTCGATGCCACCGCCCCCGCCGGCGCGGCGGACCTGCGGTCGCCGGCGTCGGTGGTCGATGCCGGGCCCTCGGTCCGTGACGGGACCGAACCGGAGGTCGCCGGGCTCGCCGTGACGCCCGAGGACCTCGTGCCGGTCCAGGCCGTCGTCGCCGCGGAGGCCGATCGTCCGGTCGCGGCGGCCACGATCGCCGACGCACCCCCGAGCCCGACGCCGCCGCCTGCGCCCCCTCCCGCGGCTGCGCCCCCTCCGTCGGCCCGGCCTGCTCCGGCCGCGACGCCTGCTGCTGCTCCTGCGCCTCCTCCCTCGGCCCGGCCTGCTCCGGCCGCGCTTCCGGCCGCCGCACCCCGGCCCCGGCAGCCCCGGCCCCGGCTCGATCGACCCCGGCCGAGCGCGCCGCCGGTGCCACCGCTCCCGCCGCCGAGCCGCACCAGCGCGCCACCGGAGCCGTCGACCGGCCGCGGCCGGACGCGCCTGCCGGGCGCCACCCCGCCCCCGGTCCCGGAGGCGCCGGCGCGCGGCCTCGTCGGGGGCCCGCCCCGCTGGTTCCTCGCGCCGTCGCCCTGGTGGTGGTCGTCGTCGCCGTGGTCGCCGTCTCCCGGGTGGTCGGCCGGCGCGACGCGTCCGTCGCGCCGTCGACGTCCCCGCAGAGCGGGGCGACCCCGCAGCTCGAGGCGACCGTCGTCGCCGCCGGCCTCGACCACCTCGCTCCCGCCGGCGACGGGGTGTGGGCGTCGGACGGGCCGCGCCAGGCCCTGCTGCGCATCGACGGGACCACCGATGCCGCGTCGGTGGCCGCCATGCTCCCCAACGCGCCGCGCAGCATCGCCACGACCGACGACAGCGTGTGGGTGACCACGGCCAACGCCGGACCGGTGCTGCGGATCCAACCGGGCGGCGACCCCGGCTCGCCCCAGCTCATCTCCATCCCCGTGAACACCCCGACCGCGGAGATCGCCGCCGGTCAAGGAGCCGTGTGGGTGACGGCGCCCGCCGAGAAGGCCGTCCTGCGCATCGACCCGGCCTCCAACCAGGTCGTGGGCAAGATCGTGGTGGGCGACGAGCCCGACTCGATCGGGGCCGGCGAGGGAGCCGTCTGGGTCGCCAACCGTCGTGCCCAGGGGAGCGTCCAGCGCATCGACCCGGCGACGAACGCCGTCACCGCCAGCGTGCCGGTGGGGGCCAACCCCGATCAGCTGGCGGTGGGCGAGGGCGCCGTCTGGGTCGCCAGCCCCACCGACGGCACGGTGTCGCGGATCGACCCGTCGACCAACCGCGTCAGCGCGACCATCAAGGTCGGCAACCGGTCCAGCTTCGTGGTCGTGGCCCTGGGCTCGGTGTGGGCGGTCAACGGGGGTGACGGCACCGTGTCGCGCATCGACCCTGCCACCAACGCCGTCACCGCCACGGTCCCCGTCGGGCGCGAGCCCGAGGCGGGCGCGGGCAGCACCGACGCCGTGTGGGTCATCAACCACGGCGACGGCACGGTCTCCAAGATCGGCTACCGCTGATCCCCGACCCCGGTCAGCGGTGGCGCCCGTCCCAGAGTCCCACCGGTGCGCTGCCGATGGGGTAGTGGCCGGGCAGGTCGTCGCCGAGGCTCCGGCGCATGCGGGCCGTCATCCCCTCCGACAGGGTGCCGTCGCCCATCATCTCGAGGAACAGCGCGGCGGCGTTGCCGTAGTCGAACCAGTCCCGTTGCCACCGCCACTGGAACCCACCGCCGTACTCGAACCAGGAACCACCGATGCCGGCGATCTCGTAGCGGCTGCCGTCGGCGCGAGTGGCGTCGGCGATCTGCTTCCAGAAGCCGACGACCTGACCCTTGCGCTCGTCGACGAGCACCTCCTGGTAGGGGTACTGCCAGCCGTCCAGCCCGCCCATCTCGAGGCCGAGGGCGATCTCGCGGATCTCGTCGCGCCCGACGGCCATGAAGTCGTGGTCGGGCCCGAAGTTCCAGCCGTAGGTCGCGTCCTCCGTGTAGAGGTCGGCCATCGAGCGCCAGTCGCCCGTCGCCTCCGCCCTGCGGTTGGCGGCCAGCCACCGCTGCACCATCTCCTCCAGCTCGTCGCGTGGGTAGGCGGGCACGGCAGCTCCTTCGCGGTCGACCGACCGCACCCTAGAGGAGCCGGGCCGTCGTCGATCAGGCCGGGGCCGCGCTGGCCGCCGCGGCGAGGCCGTCGAGCAGGAGGTCGAGCCCGAGCTCGAACGAGTCGCCGAAGTCGTAGCCGGGCTGCAGGACGTGATCCCGCGTGAGCTCGATGAGGCGGGGGTACTCGTCGGCGGGCAGCGGCGCGACGATCGCCTCGGCGAGATCGCCGATGGCCTCGCCGCCGTGGAACGGCAGGTGGGCCTCCTGGAGGGCGAAGCCGTACACGTAGCTGTCGACGATGGCGTAGGCGTGCGCCGTCAGCGCGAGGGAGAAGCCCGCCTCCCGGAAGCAGGCGAGCACCGCCTCGTGGTGGCGCAAGGTGTGGGGGCTGGGGGTGGTCCTCGACTCCATGAGGGGCGGTGCCCACGGATGGTGGCGCAGCACGGCCCGGGCCGAGCGGCACCGGTGCTGCATCGCCGATCGCCAGTCGAGGTCGGTCGGTGGCAGGTCGATCTCGGCGAAGACCAGGTCGACCATGCCGTCGATGATCGCCTCCTTGCCGGCGACGTGGTGGTAGATGGTCATCGGCTTCACGCCGAGCTCGGCGGCCAGCCGGCGGATGGTGAAGGGCTCGATGCCGATGCGGTCGGCGAGGGCCAGGCCGCCGCGCAGGACGCGCTCCTTGGTCAGCGGGCCGTCGGTGCGGCCCGAGGCGGTGGGCGCGGCGGTCATGGGCGGTCCCTCGGTGCTCGTTGCGACCGCCGGTCGCGGTCGACCCTTGACGATCGTACTTAGTACGAGTAGGGTGCCACAAGTTGGTCGTACTTAGTACGACACCGCGGGCGGCCGGCTCGACGCCGGCTCCCGCCGACCGGAACGACGACGAGCCGAGGAGGCCCCGATGGCCACGACCCCCGACCACCCGCCGGCACGCGACCGCGACGGCGACGTCGAGCGCGACCGACCCGACCGACCCGACCGACCCGAGCGGTCCGAGCGACCGAACCGGGATGCGGGCGATCGTCCAGGACCGCTACGGCCCGGCCGACGTGCTCGAGCTGCGCACCGTCGACCGGCCCGGCCTCGCCGACACCGAGGTGCTCGTCGAGGTCCACGCCGCCGGTCTCGATCGGGGCGTGTGGCACCTGATGACCGGGACGCCGTACCTGCTGCGGCTGCTCGGCTTCGGTCTGACCGCCCCCAAGCAGCCGGTCCTCGGTGCCGACGTCGCCGGCCGGGTCGTGGCGGTGGGTGAGGACGTCACCCGCTTCCGGCCCGGCGACGAGGTGTTCGGGATCGCCCGGGGCTCGTTCGCCGACTACGCCGTGGCCGACGAGGCCAAGCTCGCGCCGAAGCCGGCGGGCCTCACGGACGAGCAGGCGGCGGTGGCGACCCTGTCGGGCATCACGGCGCTGCAGGCGCTGACCGACGTGGGCCGCCTCGAGCCCAGCCAGCGGGTCCTGGTCCTCGGGGCGTCGGGTGGCGTCGGGACCTATGCCGTCCAGCTCGCCACGGCGCTCGGCGGCCACGTCACCGGGGTGTGCAGCACGGCCAAGGTCGACGCCGTGCGGGCCCTCGGCGCCGACGACGTCGTCGACTACACCGCCGAGGACGCCCTCGACGGTCGGACCCGCTACGACCTCATCGTCGACATCGGTGGCTGCAACCGGCTGCGACGACTGCGGCGGGCGCTCACCGCGAACGGGACGTTGGTCATCGTCGGTGGTGAGGGCGGTGGCCGATGGACCGGCGGCATCGGCCGGCAGCTGCGGGCGATGCTGCTCTCGCCCTTCGTCGGGCAGCGGCTCACCGCCTTCATCAGCAAGGAGCGCACCGAGGTCATCGAGCGGCTCGCCGAGCACCTCGAGCGAGGTGACGTCACGCCCGTCGTCGGCGCCACCTACGACCTGGCCGCCGCCCCCGACGCGCTGCGCGACCTGGAAGGCGGTCGGGTGACGGGCAAGGCGGCCATCCGGGTCCGCTGATCGCGGCGACCGGTCTCGCCGCCGGTCAGCAGGTGACCCGCAGCATCCGGTACCAGTCGTCGAGGAGGGCGTCGACCTGGTCGGTGCGCCCGTCGGGGCAGGTCGTGGCCGGCGGCGGTGTGCCCGCCGGCGAGTAGACCACCACGACGTTGCAGTCCTGGTCGAGGCAGTACAGGGCCCGCGGCGCGGGCTCGAGGACGACGGCGCCGTAGGTGACCGACTCACCGGCGATGCGCGGGACGTCGGGGACCGGGGCGACGGCCTCGGTGCCCGCCAGCCGCACCACCGGTCCCACCGGAGCCCTCGTCCCGGAGAACACACCGGTGGTGGGTGAGGTGAGCGTCTGCGTGCCGATGGCATCCATGTCGGCGCGGTGGGTCGCCACGCGGGCGCGGGCGACGGCGAGGAAGGGGTCGGTCGCCAGGACGAGGCCGCCGGCGACGATGAACAGCGTGAGGACGGCCTTGAGGAGGAGGAGGCCGCGGGGGAGCCACACCAGCTGGACGAGCAGGAGCCCGATGGCGAACAGGCCGATGTACCAGCCGAACACCGGATCGTCGCCCCACCCGACCTCGTAGACGCCGATGCCGAGGGCGATGGCCACCAGCACCAGCGTCGAGCGCAGTCGCCGGGAGCGCCGGGGGGTGTCGGCGTCGTCGGCCTCGCTCGTCATCGGCGCGAGCGTACCGAGGCGGGCGTGACCGGGGGCCGGATCCCCGCCGGTGGGCGGCGGCGTGCCTAGCGTGCGTGGCATGGCCGATGGCTCCTCTTCCTCGGACCCGCGACGGATCATCTACTGGGCGCTGCTGGTCGTGATGTTCGGGCTCTTGCTGTTCGACCTGTTCACCCGCAACGAGGACCAGTGGATCCCGCTGGTGGTCGTCGTCCTGGCCGTGGCGGCCGCCGCCGTGCAGCGCCTCGGTCGCAGCCGCTCCGACAGCTGATCGTCGCCGGCGCCTGGCCGGGCCGGTGGGCTACCCGGCGGTGAGCTGTTGCAGCAGGCGTGCCTCGTGGTGGTCGAGCCAGTGCGCCGAGCGTCGCAACGTCACCAGCCACAGCCCGACGGCGTAGGCCAGGGCCAGCGGCACGGTGACGGCGAGCCACACCTCGTCGAGGACCAGCGGGACGACGGCGGCCACCACCACCGGCAGCATCAGCACCACGAACCCGAGCTCGGTGGCGACGGCCTGGAGGTAGCCGCCCGAGGTGGACCCCGAGCCCGCCCGGCGGGTGTCGGTCGCCGTGGGCGGCGCCGTCGCCAGCCGCACGGACACCACGTGGGTGACCGTGGCCCCGATCAGCCACCCGGTGGCGGCGAGGCCGAGCGCCGGCAGGAACATCGCCCACGCCCGCCACACCACCGTGAACACGGCCGTCACCGCCACCAGGAGCGGGTCGTCGACGAGCAGCGCGCCGAGGTCGCGACCGAGGACGTCGCCGCGGCGCGGGCCCGGGCTGACCACGTCCATCCACCAGCCGTTGGCGTCGGCCCCGTACTCGTTGGCTCGCCGCATCCCGAGGGCGAAGGTGATCACGACCACCGCCAGGGGCGCATCGGCGGGAGGGAGGTTGACGGCGATCAGCACCGAGAGGACCAGCCCGAAGATCCCGACGTAGAACGCGTAGCCGGTGAGCCGACCGGGCGTGCGCACGAACAGGCGGAGCGTGCGGGCCGCGATCGCACCGGTGCGATCGCCGGGCAGCCGGGCGGCGAAGCCGGCGAAGGCGTCGTCGGCGCGGGCGCCGCGGCCTGCGCCGGACCGGTCGTCGGTGACCATGGTCCTCGCCACCACCAGGCGGAGGACGACGGCGAGCACGGCGGTCACCCCGACCACGCCGGCCAGGGCGAGCAGGGCGGCGCCCGGGGACCCCTCGGCGGCGTCGGCCATCGCCGAGCCGGCCCACGACGGCGGCAGCCACGACAGCCATGCCGGGGGCGGGGTCGACGCCGAGCCGACACCCGCCTCCAGTGACGGGTCGGCGAACCCGGCCCGGGCCAGCTCGAAGCCGGCGAAGGCCACCACCAGCACGGGAAGGGTCGCCACCATGGTGATGGTCCGGGCCCGGGGGAGCAGGGCCACGAGGTCGAGGGCGAACCCGACGAGTCGGCCGACGGTGATCGCCAGCAGCACCAGCGACAGCGCACCGAGCACGACCAGCACCCCGCTCACCGCCCCGTCGAGGTACCCGCAGGCGGTCACGCCGACCACCACCGCCGTGAGCAGCGGGCCGAGGGAGACGAGGCCGGCGACGAACAGCCCGCTCGTCAGGCGGGTGGCGTCGATGGGCAGGAGCACGAACCGCCGCACCGTGAGGTGCGCCGGTTGGTGGTCGCGAGCGGTGCGACCAGCCACGCCATCACCAGCAGGCAGGCCAGCACCTGGAGCTGCTCGCGTCCGGCATCGGGGCCGGCGTGCAGCGACGACAGCCGCTCGACCACGTCGATGCCCGACGTCAGCCAGGCGCTGCCGGCGAAGCCGAGCACCACGAGGCCGACGAGCAACCGGTCGGGGTGGCGGGCCAGGGCGGGCCCGCTCACGCAGCAGCGTGACCTTCAGCCCGACGACGTGCCCAACCACGACAGATCCTCGGTGTCGACGTCGCCCTGGCCGATCAGGTCCATGAAGGCGTCCTCGAGGCGTCGCCCGCCCCGCACCTCGTCGAGGGTCCCCGTGGCCCGGACCCTCCCGTGGTCGATCACGGCCAGCCGATCGCACAGCCGCTCGACGACGTCGAGCACGTGGGACGAGAAGAGCACCGTGCCGCCCTGGTCGACGTGGCGACGCAGCACCGCCTCGATGGCCCTCGTCGACACCGGGTCGATGGCCTCGAAGGGCTCGTCGAGGAACAGCACCTTGGGTCCGTGCAGCAGCGCGGCGGCCAGGATGATCTTCTTGGTCATGCCGTGGGAGTAGTCGGCGACCGTGCGGTCGGCGGCGTCGTCCATCTCCAGCACGGCGAGCAGCTCACGGCTGCGCTGCACCACGAGGTCGCGGGGCATGCCTCGCAGCAGCCCGTTGTAGAGGAGCAGCTCGGCGCCGGTGAGCCGGTCGAAGACGTCCATCGACTCGGGCATCACCCCGATGCGGCGCTTGGCCTCCTGGGGCTGCTCCCACACGTCGACGCCGTCGACCCGGACGTGGCCGGCGTCGGGCTCGAGCAGCCCCGTGCACATGCGCAGCGTGGTGGTCTTGCCGGCGCCGTTGCGCCCGACGAGTCCGAAGAAGGACCCGGTCGACACCGTCAGGTCGAGGTGGTCGACGGCGACCGTCGGGCCGAACGCCTTGGGCAGGCCGTCGAGCACGAGGGCGTCGGCTGGTGCCGGTGGGGCGGACATCGGCGGGATGCTAGGCGGGCGTCGCCGCTCGCGGCCGGTGGAACGGACGCGACACACTGGGACCGGTCGTCGACCGGCGGCGGCCCGCTCGGGGGAGGACGACCATGCACGTGATCATCGGGGGAGGATCGGGCATCGGGGCGGCGGTGGTGCCGGTGCTCGCGGGCGACGTGCTCGTCGCCGACCGGATCGGCGGGGACGTCTTCTGCGACCTGACCGACGCGTCGTCGATCGTCGCGCTGGTCGAGCGGGTCGACCGCCTCGACACGTTGGTGGTCACCGCCGGCGTGTCACCGAGCATGGCCGACGCCCGGGCCATCCTCGAGATCGACCTCGTCGGGATGGCGAGGGTGCTCGAGGCCTTCGACCCGCTGGTCGCTGCCGGCACCGTGGCCGTGTGCGTCGCGTCGATGGCCGCCCACATGGCGACGCCGCCGCCCGAGGTGCTCGAGGTGCTCGACCGGCCGCGGGACGTCGAGGCGGTCACGTCGCTCACCGACGACCCCGGCCTGGCCTACCTGTACGCCAAGCACGGCGTGGTGCGACTGGTGCGGCACCTCGCGGGGCCGTGGGGGGCGCGCGGCGGCCGGATCGTGTCGGTGTCGCCCGGTGTGGTCGACACCCCGATGGGTGAGCTGGAGCTGGCGTCGGGCAACGGCACCGACCAGATGGCCGCGGCGAGCGCCCTCGGCCGGGTGGCCCGCCCCGACGAGATCGCCGCGGTCATCGCCTTCTTGTGCTCGGACGCCGCCTCGTACGTCACCGGCACCGACGTCCTGGTCGACGGCGGCACCGTGGCGGCCGTCGTGCCGTAGGCGACGGACGCCCTCGCCGCGGACGCGGGTCGATCAGACCGGGTCCATGGTGACGAGGACCTTGCCGCAGTCCTTGGCGCCCTGCAGGGTGGCGAGGGCGTCGTCGAAGCGTTCGAGCGCGAAGCGGTGGGTGAGCAGACCCGACAGATCGCGACGGGCGAGCAGGTCGATGGCGTCGGCGAAGCGGGCCGGGTACTCGATCGAGCCGCGGATCGTCAGCTCCTTCATGAGCACGGTGAGGTAGCTCGTCGGGATCGGCTCGTGGTGCAGGGCGACCACCGAGAGCCGGCCACCGACGGGCGTGGTCGATGACGTCGGTGATCACCCGGGCCGAGCCCGACGCCTCGATGAACGCGGCGGTGGCCGGCGTCGGACCGAACAGGAACGGCGTGGTGCCGTGCAGGTCGGCCAGGGCGGCCCACACGTCGGTCTCGGTCGGGTCCAGCGCGGCCTGCGCGCCGATCTGCATCGCCAGCCGCCGGCGGGTGGCGCTGAGGTCGACGGCGACGATGGTGTCGTGGCCGTCGTCGACCAGCGCGGCGACGGCGGCCAGGCCGACGGGGCCGCAGCCGAACACGCAGATGCCGTCGCCGGGCCGCACGTCGGCCTGCTCGGCCGCGTGCATGCCCACGGCCAGCGGCTCGGCGAAGGCGGCCACGTCGAGGGGCAGGTGGTCGGGCACCGGGTGGAGGCGACCGCGGTCGGCCTCGGTGACGAGCAGCCGCGGCGTCAGCCCGCCCTGGGGGGCGCCGTTGCCGATGCGGCCGAGGTCGTCGTCGCCCGGCTGCACGACCACGCGGTCGCCGACCCGCACGCCGGTGACCTCGTCGCCGACCCAATCGACGGTGCCGGCCATCTCGTGGCCGAGGCACATGGGCTCGCCCGTCGGCCCGGCCAGGCCGCCCATCGTGATGTAGGTCAGGTCGCTGCCGCAGATGCCGCACGCGGCGATGCGCACCACCGCGTCGCGGGGACCGGGGTCGGGCTCGGGCACGTCGTCGACCCGGACGTCGCCGGGTCCGTGGACTCGCACCTGCAGCATGGGCATCGGCTCCGGGGTGGTCGGGCCCGGTCAGGGCCGGCGGGGGTCGGGCTCGAAGAGGAACGCCATCGCGTCGCGCAGGGCGGCGTCGACCAGCTCGACGCGCACGCCGAGCTCGTCGTCGCGGTGGTAGGCGAACTGCACCGGGGCGGCGTCGCCGTCGCGCCCGCACAGCTGCAGGGGACAGCCGGCCGCGCCGAGCCCGGCGCCGTCGCCCGGCAGGTCGTCGCTCCAGAAGCCGACGTGGTGCAGGTTCGAGCTCTCGTTGCAGACCCACACCGTGCCGGGCACCTCCTGGATCACCTCCAGGCACGGGTCGCCGACCGAGTAGCAGATCGTGGTGGGCAGCTCGAGGTCGTGGCCGTCGCCGTCGCGGTACGCGGCGGTCGCCAGCTCCAGGACCGGGCCCCAGGTGACGCCGAGCTGGTCGGTCAGGCGGGCCTTGGCCACCTCGAGGTCGGGGACCACGATGCCCACGTGGTAGTGCGGGCCGACCGGGGTCACGGCCCCTCCTCGAGGTTGGTGAGCGCCCGCCGCAGCCAGGCCGACTCCCAGAAGTTCGACGAGGCGTCGAGCAGCGCCCGGGTGGCGTCGACGGCGGCGGCCCGGGCGCCCGGGTGGTCCGGCTCGGCCGTCAGCACCACGTCGGTGAGGTGCAGCGCCTCCACCGGCCGCCCGGCGCCGACGTGGGCGCGGGCGGCGGTGACGAGGGCGTCGGCACCGGCGGCGGCCACCACGTCGGGTGCCACCGCCGCCGCCGGCACCCCGTACAGCTCGGTGGTCGAGCGGTGGTGGAACCAGCCGGCGTAGGTCTCCCAGATGGCCCGCACGTTCCACGACGTCTTGCCGTAGCCCTCGCCGACGTCGAGGTGGTCGGGCACGGTGATGTCCCGCATGAGGGTGTGCACGTCGATGCCGGCGTTCATGCCGTCGACGGTGCGATCGTGCACCCACTGCATGGCGTCGCGCAGCGCGGTCAGCTCGGTGGCGATGCGGTCGGCGCCGTCGATGGGGTCGAAGTGCCCGGTGATCAGCCGGTCGGCCCCGAGCTCGAGCACCCGCTCGATCGACGAGACGTAGGTGAGCGCGTCGCGGTACCGGTCGCCGCGGATGGTGACCAGGTTGGGGACGTGGCCGAACAGCGGACCGGTGAGGTTGCCGGTGAACACCGTCCGCGAGTCGGGCAGCCAGACGGCCAGCGCATCGGTCGTCTCGCCGCCCGGCACCGACAGCGCCACGAGCTGGCGCCCGCCGATGGTCAGCTCCAACCGGTCGTCGACGACGACGGTGGGCTCGGGCCGGGCCTGGGCGGCGGCGCCGACCCCGAGCGACTCGGCGTAGGCCATGGCGGCGAGGATGGCGTCGATCCAGGCGAAGGCGGCGTTGCGGGCCCGGAAGGCCTCCAACCGCTCGTTGTCGGCTCGCCAGAGGGCGAAGTCGGCCTGGGCGACCACGTCGGTGTCGGCGTCGCGCAGCACGTCGACCCCGCCCACGTGGTCGTAGTGGCCCTGGGTGAGCACGATCGCCCGGGTGGGGGAGGGGTCGACGTCGTCGTAGGCCCGGCGGTGCAGCGGGCCCTCGAAGCCCATGCCGGTGTTGACCAGGACCCGTCCGTCGTCGGTGTGCAGCAGGTAGCTGTTGGACAGGCCCGGTGACATCCAGATGCCGTCGCCGAGGTCGACGGCCGGCTCGCCCGCCGCGGGGGCGATGGCGTCGGCGCCGGGTCGCTCGCGGTGGATCCCGGCCATCAGGCCACCTCCCGGGTGATCTGGGGGAACGCCGCGAAGTAGAAGGCGAAGCGCTCGTACAGGTCGTCGGGCTCGAGCCCGAAGTCGCCCCGCAGGTCGTAGACCACGCGCCCCTCCTTCCCCCGGGGGTTGCCGGCCACGTAGGCGTCGAGCTGGGCGCGCGCCTCGTCGGTGACCTCGATGCCGGCCACGCCGAGGATCTTCGTGGCCATGGCGAGGTCGTCGGCCATGAACTCGCCGAACTCGACGTCGACCCGCCGGGCCTCGGGGATGAGGTGGGCGTCGCGCACGGCGGCCCGCAGCAGCCGCTCGATGCGCTCGATCCAGTAGGCGGCCAGCTCGTCGGGTTCGACCTGCTCCCGGCGCAGCCGGTCGCCGTAGGCGAGCATCGTGATCGCCGACTGCAGGACGGCCACGGGGTCCCGCAGCGTGAAGGCGATGGTGGCGTCGGGGAACGTCGCCAGCAGCGGGCCCAGCTGCTCGAGGTGCTGGGGCGTCTTGAGCACCCAACGGTTCGGGCCCCGCAGGAAGCTGAGCACCTGCAGCTCCTTTCGCAGGAAGCCGTAGTGGGCGTGCTGGTCGAGGGCGAGGTAGTGGTCGCGCCACGAGGGCACCCGGGCGTGCCACTCCAGCGTGTACGAGCACAGGTCGAGGTCGACGAGCTCGCAGTCCTCCTCGATGCTCCACGGCGGCCGGTCGTGCATCAGCGCGGTGAGCGGGGCGACCTGCGCGTTCATCTGCCAGTCGGCCAGGCAGCGGGCGTAGCGCGGGTCGACGCCGTCGCGCCCCGGTCCGTCGCCGATGACGGGGATCGGCTCGGCCACCTCCCACCACGGCATGGACCGGAAGCGGGCGTCGGCGGCCAGCAGGTTCACCAGGTGGGTGGTGCCCGAGCGGGGGAGGCCCACCACGACGACGGGCGGCTCGAGCTCGACCGCGAGGGCCTCGGGGTAGCGCCGCACGAAGTCCTCGAAGCGCAACCGGGCCTTCAGCAGGCCGACGAGGCGGTTGCGCAGGATGTAGCGGCCCAGCCCGGACAAGCCCGTGTCGGCCTCGATGGCCGCCACCTGGGCGGCGAGGCGTTCGCGCAGCGCGTCGTCACCCAGCTCGTCGAGGCCGGTCTCGCGCCTCGCCCGGGCCACCAGGGCGTCGGGATCGAGGTCGACCTGCATGCTGAGGGCGAGCTCGTACAGCGACTGCTCGTCCCCCGAGCGCTGCGGCTCGCGCAGGTCCTCGATCCGCACCTCTCGCATCGACCGTCCCCCTGCCGGGCCCGCAGCGGCGCCGGTCCCGACGACGCGGACCCTAACGGAACGGGCGATGGGGGCCGGTCGCCGCCTCGGGGCGTCCGGCCGGGCCGGGCCTCGGGCCGCGGTCGATCTCGCCCCGTCGATCCGGTCGCCAGGCGCACCACCGCCCGACCCGCAGGCAAACGTGGTCACGACAAGATGTATCGTGACTACATGGACGTGGCCATCCGTGAGCTCAAGGCGAAGCTGTCGGCCTACGTGCAGCGGGCGGCGGCCGGCGAGCACATCACCGTGACCGATCGAGGTCGGCCGGTCGCGGTGCTGGGCCCGCCCATCGGGCGCGTCGACCTCGACGCCGCCGCGGCGGCGGGCTGGCTCGTACCGGCGACCGCACGGGGTCTGCAGCCCGTGCGGCGGCGTCCACCGCGGCGCTCGGTCGCCGAGGTGCTCGACGAGGATCGCGGCGAGTGACGACCTACGTCGACACCAGCGCGCTGCTCAAGCGCTACGTCGACGAGCACGATTCGGAGCGGGCGATCGAGCTGCTGGTCGCGGACCCCGAGCTCGTCACCGGGCGCCACACGATCGTCGAGGTGCGCCGGAACCTCGCTCGTCTGCTCTCGGCGACCGACACGACCGCAGCGCGGTCGGCGTTCACGGGCGACCTCGCATCGTTCTCGATCATCGAGCTCGACGCCGCGACCTGCGAGCTGGCGGCGACGATCGCCGAGCAGACGGGGGTGCGCACCCTCGACTCCCTGCACCTCGGCGCCGCCCGCCGCCTGGGCACCTCGCTCACGTTCCTGACCTTCGACGTGCGCCAGGCGCACGCCGCGAGGGCGCTCGGGTTCTCCGTCGTCGGGGTGTGAGCGAGGCCGAGGTCCCCCCGGCAGCGGCGTGGGTCGTTCGCCGCGTTCGCCTAGCCTGCGAGCAGGGCGAGCCGGGAAGTCTGGTCGGCACCGTTCGACCGCGCGACCGGAGGTGCTGATGGCCCGCCTACGAGACGTTGCCGCCGGACGACCCTCCGGCGTCGTCCGCCTGCCGGGGATCGGCGAGCGCCTCGACGTGACCGACGTGGACGGCGCACCGGTCGGGGTCGTGCGGCGCCTCGACGGCACGGTCGAGGTGCACTCGACGGCGTCGCCGTGCGTGCTCGATGCGGTGACGGCGTCGTCGGTGGCCGCCTTCGCCACCGGCCGCTTCACCATCGACCCGAAGGTCGCGGCGCGCGTCGCCGACGTGCTCGGAGGCCTGGCCTTCGACTGGGTGCGTCTCGAACCGGGCGACGCCGCCATCGGCCGCACCATCGCCGAGCTGGCGGTGCGCCAGCGCACCGGCGTCACGGTCGTGGCCGTGCTCCGGGGCTCGCAGCCGATCGTGGCGCCCGATCCCACCCTGCGCTTCGAGGCCGGCGACGACCTGATCATCGCCTGCCGCGACGAGGATCGCGACGGGTTCGTCGCCTTCCTCGGCGGGGGTGGGTGATGGGCCGCGAGCTGATCGTGCTCGGGCTGGCCTTCCTGCTGGCCGGTCTGCTCGCCCGGGCCGGGCGGCGCTTCGGCCTGCCCACCATCCCGTTGTTCATGCTCGCCGGCATGCTGGTGGGCCCCTACACGCCGGGCCCGGTCCTGTTCGACCACCCCGAGGACCTCGAGCTGCTCGCTGCCTTCGGCCTGATCTTCCTGCTCTTCTACCTGGGCGTGGAGTTCTCGGTGGAGGACCTCACCAGCGGCGGCCGCCGCCTCCTGGCCACCGCCGGCCTGTACCTCGGGCTCAACGTCGGGGCCGGCCTCGTCCTCGGCTTCGTGATCGGCTGGGGGACCCGGGAAGCCTTCATCATCGCCGGCGTCACCGGCATCTCGTCGTCGGCGATCGTCACCAAGCTGCTGGTCGAGCTGCGCCGCCTGGCCAACCCCGAGACGCGGCTGATCCTGGGCATCATCGTGCTCGAGGACCTCTTCCTCGCCCTGTACCTGGCCGCCCTCGCCCCGGTGCTCGGCGCCGCCGACACGCCCGGTGAGGCGCTCGTGCTGTTCGGCCGGGCCTTCGCGTTCCTGGTCGGCCTCGGCCTGCTCGCCCGGTACGGCTCGACGGTGGTGGAGCGGCTCGTGGCCGCCCGCGACGACGAGCTGCTGGTGGTGCTGTTCGTCGGCGTCGCCCTCCTCGTCGCCGGTGCCGCCTACCAGCTCGGCGTCTCCGACGCCATCGGCGCCTTCATGGCCGGCCTGGTGATCGCCGGCACCAGCGTCGCCCGGCGGGTGCAGCGGCTGGTGCTTCCGCTGCGCGACGCGTTCGCGGCGGTGTTCTTCTTCGCCTTCGGCCTGTCGATCGACCCCGGCGCCGTGGGTGGCGTCGTGGGGCCGGCCGTCGCCGCCATCGTGGTGTCGCTGGTGCTCGCGGTCGTGGCCGGCATCGCCGCCGCCCGCATCAACGGCCTCGATCGGCGCGCGGCGGCCAACATCGCCTTCTCCGTGCTCGCCCGCGGCGAGTTCGCCCTGATCCTCGTGGCGCTCGCCATCCAGGCCGGCCTCGACGAGCGGCTCACCCCCTTCACCGCCCTGTACGTGCTCGTGCTGGCGGTGGCCAGCCCCATCCTGGCCAGCCACTCGGCCCGCCTCGCCCGGGCCATCCCGCGGCGGCTGCTGCCCGCCGCGTCGCAGGCGCGGGCCGACCCGCCGGTCCCCACCTGACGGGGGTCGTGCTGCGCCGGCGCGGCCAACCGAGCGAGCAGCGACGGCGTCGCGCCGCGGCAGGACGTCCCGGGTCGGGAGGGCGGGACCTCCGCCCAGCTCCCGGCCATGAAGGCCTGACCGGCTGGGTCCAGCACGTACTGCTCGATGTGCCACCGTGGCGCAGCCGAAGGTCCACAGGTCGGTCGGTTGGGTGCGCTCGCGCCACGGAACCCTCGCCGAGGTGGGGTCGCAGCACCGCCTCGGGGCGGTCACCCAGCTGGATGCCGTTGCGGGCGACGCGGACCGTGGCGGAGCCCACTTCACGCAGATGCCACGCCGCATGGCGCGAGCGTACGACGCGGACCGAGCCCGGCGGCCACGGTCCGTCTGCTCGGCTCAGGCCGTGGGCTGCGAGGCGTGGCTCGGCGCGGTGAGCGCGCCGGTGGCCATGTCGACCAGCTCGGTGGCGAACACGTCGTCTGTGGGCAGGCTGCGGGTCGACCTCGGGTCGTCGAGGGCGCGGGCCCGGGCCGCGCACAGCCGGATGGCGAACACCGAGGCGGCCCAGATGCGATCGGCGGCCAGGTCGGCGGGCAGCCGGTCGCTGAGCTCGGCGTGCAGGTCGGTGCCGACGCCGACGACGACGTCGGACGAGCCGGCTTCCACGCTCGCCACCGACACCTGCGGGTCGGCCAGCAGCTCGTCGACGATGCGGATCCACGCCCGCTCGCTCGGGCCGAGGGTGACGTAGATGGCGAAGGGCCGCACCAGCGCGTCCACCCGGTCCCGAAGCGACGGCGTGGACCCCAGGTCGTCGACCAGCGCCTGCTGGACGGCGGCGAGGCGCGGCACGTGCCGGTCGGCGAGGGCCTGCAGCACGCCGGCCTTGTCGCCGAAGTGGTACTGCACGGCGGCGGCGTTGCCCTGGCCGGCGGCCAGGCGGATCTGGCGCAGCGAGACGGCATGGATGCCGTTCTCGCTGAAGAGCCGCTCGGCCGTGTCGAGCAGCACCGCTCGGGTCTGGCCGGATCCCGTCGCCACGGCGACCATCCTAGGGTTGGTGGCCGTGCACGGGTGGGTCTCGACGGAGCGCGGCTGAGATGCGGGCGTCGGTGCTGCGCAGCGGGCGGGCGCCCGAGCTGGCCGAGGTCGACGACCCGGTCCCCGGCGCCGGCCAGGTCCTCGTCCGGTCCCGCGCCTGCGGGCTGTGCGGCTCGGACGTCCACTTCGCCGAGCTGGTCGGCGCCGGGCCCGACGACGTCGACGAACCGGCCTTCGTGCTCGGCCACGAGTTCTGCGTCGAGGTCCTCGACTACGGGCCGGGCACCGACCCGACGGTGCCGGTCGGCGCCCTGGCGTGCTCGGTGCCGTACGCCACCGGGCCGGGTGGGCCCGAGCTGCTCGGCTTCTCGGCGAACCTGGGGGGCGCGCTGGCCGAGCACCTCGTGCTCGACGCGGCCCGCCTGGTCGCGGTGCCGTCGGGCCTCGCCCCCGAGCACGCCTGCCTCACCGAGCCGCTCGCCGTCGGACGCCACGCGGCCGGCCTCGGGCACCTCGACCACGGCCAACCGGCGGTCATCGTGGGCGCCGGCCCGGTGGGTCTCGCCGTGCTGCTGGCGCTGAAGGCCGACGGCCACGGACCGGTGCTGGTCGCCGAGCCGTCGCCGGTGCGGCGGGCCCGCGCCGAGCGGCTGGGTGCCGACGTGGTGGTCGATCCCGGCGAGGGCTCGCCGTTCGCCCACCTCGACGGCCTCGGCGTGGTCCCGGGGACGCCGTCGCCGCTGTGGGACGAGCCCGGCCCCCGCACGCCGGCGGTCACGGTGTTCGAGTGCGTCGGTCGGCCCGGGATGCTCCAGCCGATCGTCGACGGCGTGCCGGTGGGCAGTCGCGTGGTCGTGGTCGGCGCCGGGATGGAGCCCGACCCGTTCACCCCGGCCACCGGCGTGTACAAGGAGGTGGAGGTCGTCTACTCGTTCGCCTACCGCCCCCGCGAGTTCGCCCGATCCCTCGCCGACCTGGCGGATGGCCGGGTGCCGGCCGACCAGCTGGTCACCGCCACCGTCGGTCTCGGCGAGGTCGCCGGCGCGCTCGACGCGCTGCGCGCCGATCCCGCCCAGGTGAAGGTCGTGGTCCTGCCCGACCGGTGAGCGGTGTGGGCGTCGGCTCGGTAGCTCGGGCGCTGGCTAACGCCTACTCAAACACGTGAACTATGGTTCATCGCGAGTGAACCGCAGTTCAGATCCCTGCCGGGGCGACGACCGACGACCGACGGCGAGGGGAGCGAGGAGCGTCAGGATGGCCGAGGGCGTGGAGATCCCGAAGATCATCAGCGTCGACGACCACGTCGTCGAGCCGCCCGACCTGTGGTCGAGTCGGTTGCCCGCCCGCCTTCGCGACGTCGGCCCGCACGTGGAGATCCACCCGATGGGCGAGGCGCCGGTGCTGGTGGGGGCGGCCTACCAGGAGGCGCCCGGCACCGAGGGCCCACCGGTGGCCTGGTGGTTCTACGAGGACCAGCGCTACTCGGTGAAGCGGTTCATCGCCGCCGCCGGCTACCCGCCCGAGGAGATCGGCACCTACGGCGTCACCTTCGACCAGATGCGCCCCGGCTGCTACGACCCGAAGGCCCGCCTCGAGGACATGGACGTCAACCACGTCGAGGCGTCGCTGTGCTTCCCCAACTACCCCCGCTTCTGCGGGCAGATCTTCCTGCACGGCAAGGACAAGGAGCTGTCCCGGCTGTGCGTCGAGGCCTACAACGACTGGATGGTCGAGGAGTGGTGCGCCGGCTCCGACGGCCGGCTCATCCCGCTGTGCCTCGTCCCGCTGTGGGATCCCGCCCTGGCCGCCGCCGAGGTGCGGCGCAACGCCGGGCGCGGCGTGCGGGCCGTGGCCTTCAGCGAGTGCCCGTCCTGGCTCGGGCTGCCGTCGATCCACTCCGGCGCGTGGGACCCGTTCCTCGACGCCTGCGACGAGACCTCGACGGTCATCTGCATGCACATCGGGTCGGGGACCAAGACCTTCCTCACCAGCGAGGACGCCCCCGAGACGGTCGGCGCCACCGGCATCTTCACCAACAGCGCCATGTCGATGATCGACTGGCTGTTCTCCGGGGTGCTGGTGCGGTACCCGAACCTCGAGCTGCTCTACGCCGAGTGCCAGATCGGGTGGATCCCCTACGTGCTCGAGCGGGTCGACGACGTGTGGAGGACCCACGGCGGCTGGGCCACGCGCGGGCCGAAGCTGCAGGAGCCGCCGTCGACGCAGTACTTCTCCCAGGTGTCCAGCTGCTTCTTCAAGGACCCCGTCGGCATCGACCTGCTGGACCGGGTGGGTGAGGACAACATCTGCTTCGAGGTCGACTACCCGCACCAGGACAGCACCTGGCCGTCGACCCTCGAGGTGGCCACCCAGACCTTCGGCCACCTGTCCGAGGCCCAGATCCACAAGATCGCCCGGGGCAACGCCATCGACCTGCTCGGCCTCGATCGCTGACCTCGAGCTGCCTCCCGTCCGACCACCCGCCCGCGCCACGACCACGAGGTGATCCCGTGAGCCGATTCCCGTTCCCGATCCCGTTCAGCTGGTACCAGGTCGGCTGGGGCGCCGACCTGGCCCCCGGTGACGTGAAGCCGCTCTACTACTTCGGCCGCGACCTGGTGCTGTGGCGCGACCTCGACGGCGTCGCCCACCTGCACGACGCCATCTGCCCGCACCTGGGCGCCCACCTCGGCCACGGCGGCCACGTCGACCGCTGCAACCTGCAGTGCCCGTTCCACGGGTGGCTCTACGACGCCGACGGCCGCAACGTCGACATCCCCTACTCGGAGCGGGTCAACAACAAGGCCCGGCTGTTCACCTACCCGCTGGTCGAGCGCAACGGGCTGCTCATGGCCTGGTACCACCCCGATCGCATCGACCCGCTGTTCGAGCTCCCCGAGGTGCCCGAGCTCGACGACCCAGCCGCCTTCTCGGACCCGGTCGGCCGCAGCTTCGAGATCCCCGCCGCCTGGCAGGAGATCGCCGAGAACCAGGTCGACGTCGCCCACTTCCGCTACGTGCACAACACCGACATCGTCCCCGAGGTCGCCGAGTACGCCACCGACGGGAACATGGCCTACCTGCGCTCCACCCAGAAGTTCCCCACCCCCCGCGGCGTGGTCGACGGCCGCATCGACGTCGACACCTACTGCCCGGGCTTCGGGATCGTGCGCTTCTCGGGCATCGTCGACACCGTGCTCCTGGGGTGCAACACCCCGATCGACCACGAGCGCTGCCAGCTGCGCTTCACCTTCACGGTGCGCCGCCTGGGCGACGAGGCCTCGACGTCGGCCGTGGGGGTGGCCTTCGTCGAGGAGGTGTCCCGCCAGGTGCAGGAGGACATCCCGATCTGGAAGTACAAGGGCCACGTCACCCGCCCGGCGCTGGCCGACGCCGACGGTCCGTACCTGCAGTTCCGCCGGTGGGCGTCGCAGTTCTACGCCGAGGACTTCGCCTACGACGAGGAGATGTACCCGCCCGCGCCGCCCGACACCGCCGAGCCCGAGGCCGAGGGCGTCGTGAAGGTGACCGCCTCGGCGCGGCTCAAGGGCGAGGACAAGCTCGACGCCGACCTGTCGATGCGCTGATCCGGGCGTCGGCCGGTCGGGCCGTGCGCTCGGCACCGGTGCCCGGCTGAGCGGGGCCCGGGTCGCGGCCGCTCAGGCGAGGGCGGCGTCGAGGGTGATGGTGGTGCCGGTCAGCGCCTTGGAGACCGGGCAGCCCTCCTTGGCCCCGGTGGCCGCCTGCACGAAGTCGTCGGCGGACATGCCGGGCACGGTGCCCCGCACCGTCAGGTGGATGCCGGTGATGCCCTCGCCGGGCTGGAAGGTCACCTCGGCGCTGGTGTCGAGGGCCTCGGGCGGGGAGCCGGCCTTGGCCAGCGCGCTCGACAGCGCCATGGAGAAGCACGAGGCGTGGGCGGCGGCGATCAGCTCCTCGGGGCTGGTGCGGCCGTTGGGCTCCTCGGCCCGCGACGGCCACGTCACGTCGTAGGTGCCCAGGCCCGACGAGTCGAGCGACACCTGCCCACCGCCCTCGAGCAGCGAGCCCTCCCAGTGCGCCGTCGCCTTGCGGGTCGTCGCCATCTTCCACCCATCCCTTCGTGCAGGTCGTTCGTGTCCGGTCGAGGCATGTCCCCGACGAGGTCGGGCGCATGCCCGGGTCGGCAGTCTTCCACCGGATCGCCCGTCGATGTCGCGCCGGGCGCGAAGCGCTTGTGCCGGCCGCCGCTCACCGATAACGTACAACTGAATGGTTGTACATGATGCCCGAACCTCTCGAACCTCCCGAACCTCGACGCCGCCCTCGCGTCGAGCCTCGACCCGGCCACCCGCCGATCGGGCCGATCGCGTCTTCCACGCCCTCGCCGACCCGACTCGGCGTGACATCGTCCGGCGGGCCGTGGCGCGGGAGCACTCGGTGTCGACGCTGGCCCGCGCCTACCCGATGAGCTTCGCCGCGGTGCAGAAGCACGTTGCCGTCCTCGAGCGGGCCGGGCTGGTGACCAAGCGACGGCACGGGCGAGAGCAGCTCGTGCGCACCGACATGGAGGCCGTCCGCGCCGTCAACCGCCTGCTCGACCAGCTCGAGGAGCTGTGGCGCGACCGCATCGACCGCTTCGAGGACCTGATCGCCGAGACCGGGAGCACCGACCCATGTCCGGCACCCGCATGACCATCCAGAGCCGGTTCCCCTCGCGCGAGGCGATGGAGCAGATGGTCGCCATGGGCATGGAGGACGGGATCACCCTCGCCATCGGCCAGATGGACGACCTGCTGCGCGCCGGCGCCGCCCCGGCGTAGCCCGCCGGCGGGCGGCTGCTGTGGTAGGCGTGGCGGGACGCCGTGCGCCGCCGGGCGCCGAAGGGAGGCCTGCCGTGTTCGACCTGACCGGGCGCACCGCGCTCGTGACCGGCGCCGGCCAGAACGTGGGGGCCGGCATCGCCCGGGCGCTGGCCGGGCAGGGGGCCACGGTGGCGGTGAACGACCTGCACGAGGATCGGGCCCGGGCCGTCGCCGACGAGATCTCGGTGGCGGGCGGCCGTGCGCTCGTCGCGCCCTTCGACGTCACCGACCTCGACGCCGTGCGCGCCGGCGTCGCCGCGGTCGGCGACGTCGACATCCTCGTCAACAACGCCGGCAACGGCGGCGAGCGCGACCTGCCCGTCGCCCCGTTCCGCGCCATGGATCCCGCCGACTGGGCCGGCCCGATCGAGGTGAACCTCTACGGGGTGCTGCACTGCTGCAAGGCCGTCGTCGACGGGATGTGCGAGCGGGGCTGGGGCCGGATCATCACCATCTCGTCGGGCGCCGGGACCGCCGGCGTGCGCATCGGCGTGTCGCCCTACAGCGCCGGCAAGGGCGCCGGCATCGCCTTCACCCGCACGCTCGCCCTCGAGGTCGCCCGCGACGGCGTCACCGCCAACACGGTCGCCATCGGGCTGATGGGCCTGCCCGATCCCGACATCACCGCCCACCTCGCCCGGTCGATCCCGGTCGGGCGCACGGGAACGCCCGCCGACATCGGCGCGGCGTGCGTGTGGCTGGCGTCGGACGAGGCGGCCTGGGTGACCGGCCAGACGATCCAGGTCAACGGCGGCTCGATCACCACCTGATCGCCGACCTCGGGAGGCGGCGAGCGGAGGCGTCAGCGCTCCGCGTCGGCCTCGGCACGGGCCTGGTCGCGCAGCACCCGCCGCAGGATCTTGCCCGACGCCGACTTCGGGACGGCGTCGACGAGGTGCACGACGCGCACCTGCTTGTAGTGGGCCACCTCGTCGGCGACGAAGGCCTGGATGTCCTCGCCGGTGACCTGCTGACCCTCCTTGAGCACCACGTAGGCGACCGGGATCTCGCCGGCCTCCTCGTCGGGCAGGCCGACGACCGCAGCGTCGGCGACGGCGGGGTGGGTGAGCAGCACCGCCTCGAGCTCGGCCGGGGGGACCTGGAAGCCCTTGTACTTGATGAGCTCCTTGAGCCGGTCGACGATGTAGAGGTGCCCGTCGGCGTCGATGTGGCCGATGTCGCCGGTGTGCAGCCAGCCCTCGTCGTCGAGGGTGTCGCGGGTGGCCTGGTCGTTGTTGAGGTAGCCCTTCATCACCTGCGGCCCGCGCACCCACACCTCGCCGTCGGCGTCGATCCCGAGCGACTCGCCGGTGGCCGGGTCGACGATCCGGGTCTCGGTGTTGGGGGCCGTGACGCCGACCGATCCCGGCCTGAAGCCGCCGTGGGGGGTGAGGTGCGAGACCGGCGACATCTCGGTCATCCCGTAGCCCTGCACCACCTCGCACCCGAGGCGCGCGCTGGCCTCGGCGGCCAGCTCGGCCGACAGTGGCGCCGCGCCGGAGAACACCTGCTTGATGTGGGAGAGGTCGTACTGGTCGACGATCGGGTGCTTGGCCAGGGCCACCACGATGGGGGGCGCCACGAACGAGCGGGTGATCCCGTACTGCTGGTGCAGGCGCAGGAACTCCTCGAGGTCGAATCGCGGCATGGTCACGACCGTGGCGCCGGCGCGCAGGCCGGTGTTCATCAGCACCTGCATGCCGTAGATGTGGAAGAAGGGCAGGACCGCCACGATGACGTCGTCCTCGCCGATCTCGGCGGGGACCATCACCTGGGCGATGTTGGCCACCAGGTTGCGGTTGGTCAGCATGACGCCCTTGGACAGGCCGGTGGTGCCCGACGAGTAGGGCAGCACCACGACGTCGTCGGGGCCGGTGGCGACGGGTTCGGCGAGGGGCTCGCCGAACAGCTCGGCCGCCGACGGCGCCCCGTCGGTGGCGTCGCCCAGCACGAAGATCTCGGTGACGCCGGTGCCCTCGGCGCCGGCGCGGGCGGTCTCGAGGAACATCGGGACCGTGACCAGGATCGAGGCGCCGGCGTCGGTGAGCTGGTGGTGGACCTCGTGGTCGGTGTAGGTCGGGTTGATGGTGGTGATGGTGCCGCCGGCCATGGCCACGCCGAGGAACACCACCGCGTACTCGGGCACGTTCGGCGCCATCAGGGCCAGCACCTGGCCGGGCCCGAAGCCCCGCGCCGCCAGCCCGCCCGCGAGGCGGCGCACCTGGTCGTCGAGCTGGGCGAAGGTCACGACCCGGCCGGTGGGGCCGTCGATCAGGGCGGGCTTGTCGCCGAGCTCGCCGGCGCGCTCGAGCACGTAGGTGGCGAGCGGCTGGTCGGCGATCTCGACGTCGGGGAGCGGGCTGGTGTGGATCACGAGTCGGGACCTTCCCACCGGTTCGGCGATCGGTCAACCGATCGCACCGTGGCGGCGGACGGGTTGGCCCCGTCCGTCGCCGTCCCGGGCCGATCCGAGGTCGGGCAGGTCGCGTCCTAGGATCACCGGTGGGTGCTCGGGTGAGCAGCCCGGAGC
Source organism: Acidimicrobiales bacterium (assembly GCA_041394145.1). Lineage (GTDB taxonomy): Bacteria > Actinomycetota > Acidimicrobiia > Acidimicrobiales > Acidimicrobilacustridaceae > JAWKIW01. The sequence continues at coordinate 44,868 of JAWKIW010000019.1, read as the reverse complement.
GACGAGCCCGAGCGACGAGCCCGAGCGACGAGCCCGAGTGACGAGGGGGCCTCGATGGCGCACGACCTGATCATCCGCAACGGCACCGTCCTCGACGGCACCGGAGCCGACGCCGTGCGGGCCGACGTGGCCGTCGACGGCGACCGCATCAGCGCCGTCGGCGACCTCGCCGGGGCCGAGGCCCGACGGGAGATCGACGCCACCGGGCTCGCCGTCACCCCCGGCTTCGTCGACCTGCACACCCACCTCGACGCCCAGGTGGCCTGGGACCCGTTCATGACGTCGTGCTCCTGGCAGGGCGTGACCACCGCGCTCATCGGCAACTGCGGGGTGAGCTTCGCCCCGGTGGCCCCCGACGGGCAGGCGTACCTGGCCGAGATGATGGAGAGCGTCGAGGACATCCCCCGCGACGCCATCCTCGGCGGACTCCCGTGGGACTGGCACAGCTACCCCGAGTACCTCGACTCGGTGCAGCGCCTGGCGCCGGCGCTCAACGTCGTCGGCCTGGTCGGCCACTGCGCCCTGCGCTACCAGGTGATGGGGGAGCGCTCCATGGTCGAAGGTGCCGAGCCCACCCCCGCCGAGCTGGCCCGCCTGCGCGAGCTGGTGGCCGAGTCGGTCGCCGGGGGCGCCGTCGGCTACTCGACCTCGCGCATCTTGGTGCACGTGGTCCCCGACGGCCGCAAGGTGCCCGGCACCTACGCCGGCGTCGACGAGCACCTGGCGATGGCCGACGGCATGAACGACGCCGGCGGCGGCCTGTTCCAGGCGGTGCTCGACTTCGAGACCCGCGCCGGCACCGAGTTCGGGCTGCTGCAGACGATGGCCGAGCGGGCCGGTGACGTGCTGTTCGCGGCGGGGCCCGGCAACGACCACAACCCCGGCATCGTCGACCTGTGGGCGGGCTTCTTGGACCAGACCCGGGCCGAGCGGGGCCGCATCACCGCCTACACCATGACCCGTCCGAGCGGCACCCTGGTCGGCCTGGCCCAGGTGGGACCGGTGCGCTCGGCGTCGTGGGCCCGGGTGCTGTCCCTCCCCACGCTGGCCGACCGCGTCGAGGCCCTGGCCGATCCCGCCACCCGCGCCGAGCTGGTCGCCGACGGCGTGGAGCGGGGCCTGTGGTACGACCCGCGCTTCATCCACCCGCTCGGCACCGGCGAGGTCCCCGACTACGACGTCGAGGGCGGCCGATCGGTGGCCGAGCTGGCCGAGGAGGCGGGGGTCCATCCCGTCGAGGTGGTGGTCGACCGCCTGCTGGCCAGCGAGGGCCGCGAGCTGTTCAACGTGTGGTTCTTCCACCGCAACCGCGCCGCCCTGGGCGGGCTGCTGTCGCTCGACGCCGTCTATCCGGGGGCCGGCGACGCCGGCGCCCATGCCGGCCAGATCTGCGACGCCGATGCGCCGACCCACTTCCTCGCCCACTGGTGCCGCGAGCGCGGCATCGTGTCCCTGCCCGAGGCGGTGCGCCGGCTCACGTCCTCGCCGGCGGCGGTGCTCGGCCTCGTCGACCGGGGCACGCTCGAGGTCGGCCGCTTCGCCGACCTCAACGTGTTCGATCCGCAGGGCCTGCAGGTCGGCTACCCGACCTACGTCAACGACGTCCCGGGTGGCAGCGGGCGCCTGCTGGTGCGGGCGTCGGGCTACGCCGCCACGATCGTCAACGGCGAGGTGGTGACCGAGCAGGGCGAGCACACCGGCGCCCGCCCGGGCCGCGTCCTGCGTGAGTTCGCCCGAACCTGACCGCCCCCCGGCCCTCCATCGCCCCCACCCATCGCGTTCCTGTCATCGATTCGGGTGCTGGGGCGCTCGATCGCATGACAAGAAGCCGGGAGGGGGGAGGGGTGTGCTCTCGGCGGCTCAGCGGGGGTAGGTGGTGATCTCGGTCGCCTTGACCGAGGCCCACACGTCGGCCCCCTCGTGCAGGCCCAGGGCGGTGAGCGCCTCGGTGGTGACCTCGGCGACGAGGGGCACCGCACCGTCGAGGCGCAACCGCACGCGGTCGCCGAACAGGTCGATGCCGGCGATGCGGGCCGGCCACCGGTTGCGGGGGCTGCCGGCGGGCTCGGAGGTGTGCACGGCGACCGCATGGGGGTGGATGCGCACCAGCACCTCGCCGTCGGCGGGGTCCGCGAGGGCGATGGTGGCGTCGGTCCCGGCGACGGCGACGGTGCGCTGGTGGGCCGTGCCGGCGACGAGGTTGAGGCCGACGAGGTCGGCGACGTAACGCGACCGCGGTCGGGCGGTGAGCTCGGCGACGGGCCCGGCCTGGGTGACGACGCCGTGGTCGACCACGACGACCGCGTCGGCGAGGGCGAAGGCGTCGAGCGGGTCGTGGGTGACGAGCACTGCGGCGCCGTCGAAGCCGGCGAGGCGCCGGCGCAGCGCGGCGCACGTCGGCCTGGGTCGACGCGCCGAGCGCCGCCAGGCTCGTCGAGGAGCAGGAGGCGAGGACGGGTGGCCAGGGCGCGGGCCAGCGCGACCCGCTGGGCCTGGCCGCCCGACAGCGTCGCCGGCCGGCGCTCGGCCAGCTCGGCGAGGCCGACGCGCCCGAGCCAGGCGCGGGCGGCGCGCGCCGCCTCGGCCTTCGGGGTGCCGGTGGCGCGCAGCCCGAAGGCCACGTTGTCGGCCGCGCTGAGGTGGGGGAACAGCAGGTGGTCCTGGAACACCAGCGAGACGGGTCGTCGTTCGGGTGGCGTGAACACGTCGGCGGCGGGGTCGTCGAGCACCACCCCGTCGAGCTCGATCCGCCCGCCGTCGAGGGCGAGCAGGCCGGCCAGGGTGTGCAGGGCGGTGGTCTTGCCCGCACCGTTCGGGCCGAGCACGGCGACGATGCGTCCGGCCTCGGCGTCGATCGTCGCTTGTAGACCGAAGCCGTCCCGGCGCACGTCGAGGTCGGCGTGCAGGCCGCGCCGACCGTCGTCGGCCGGCCACTCGTCGGGCCCGCCGCTCACGCCCGCACCAGCCACCGGTCGCGCAGGGCCGCCAGCACGACCAGCGACACCGCCAGCAGCACCAGGCTGAGGGCGATCGCCGCGTCCTGGCGGCCCTCCAGGAACAGGTAGACGGCGAGCGGCAACGTCTGGGTCCGGCCCTGCACGTTGCCGGCGAAGGTGATGGTGGCGCCGAACTCGCCGAGCGCCCGCGCCCAGGCGAGCACCGCGCCGGCCACGACGGATGGGGCGACCAAGGGCAGCGTGACGCGGCGGAAGGTGGTCCACCGCCGGGCGCCGAGGGTGGCGGCCACCTGCTCGAAGCGGGTGTCCATGGTGCGCAGCCCGGCCTCGACGGTGATGACGAAGAAGGGGAGCGCGACGAAGGTCTCGGCCATGACCGCGCCGGCGGTCGTGAAGGTGAGCTGGATCGGGCCCCCGGGCAGCCACCCGAGCGGCCCGCCGTCACTGGTCCAGTCGTACAGCGGGCCACCCACGATGCCCCGACGGGCGAAGGCGCCGAGCAGGGCCACGCCGCCCACCACCGGCGGCAGCACCAGCGGCAGCAGGACGAGGGCCCGCACCAGCGGCTTGCCCGGGAACGGCACCCGGGCCAGCGTCCAGGCCAGGGGCAGGCCCACCAGCACCGAGAGGGCGGCGGCCGACAGCGAGCACACCAGCGACAGGCGCAACGCGGCCCGGGCCTCGGGCGTGGTCAGGTCGGCGGCCAGGGTCGACCACGACGCCCGCTGCAGCAGGCCCACCAGCGGAAGGGCGAAGAACAGCACGCCGAGCGCGGCCACGCCGACCACGGCGACCGGTGGCCGGCGGCGGGCCCGGTCGCGGGTCGCGGCGCCGTGGTCGACCGGGCGGGGAACGGGCGTCGCGGTGGCCATCGGCGCGCTCGGCTCAGCTCGGTGGCAGGAAGCCGGCCGCTCGCAGCGCGGCCTGGCCGTCGGGGCCGAGGACCTGGGCGACGAACGCCTGGGCGGCGCCGGGGTTCCTCGCCTCGGCGAGCACCGCGATCGGGTAGGAGGCGACGGCGTTCTGGTCGGCCGGGATGGACACCGCCTCGACGCGGTCACCGGTGACGTCGGTGACGTAGACGATGCCGGCGTCGGCGTCGCCGTCGGCCACGGCGCCGAGCGTTGCCTTGACGTTCGGGCCGCGGGTCACCTCGTCGGCCGGGATGGACACGCCCGCCCGCTGCAGGACCTGGTCGGCGTACCGGCCGCACGGGACCTCGCTGCCGCACAGCGAGACGGTGCCGACCGAGGCGAGATCGGCGAGCCCGCGGACGCTCCTGGGGTTGCCCGCCTTCACCACGATGGCGAGCTGGTTGCGGGCGAACACCTGTGGCGTGCCGGCGACGAGGCCGGCGTCGACCAGGGTGGCCATGCTCGCCTCGTCGGCCGAGGCGAAGACGTCGGCAGGGGCACCCTGCCGGATCTGCTCGGCGAGCCTGCTCGACGAGTCGAAGCTGAAGGCCACGTCGGTCACACCGGGGTTCGCGGCCTCGAACGAGGTGCGAATCGCGGTGAACGGCTCGGTCAGCGACGCGGCGGCCGGGATGGTCAGCGTCCCGGAGGCCATGCCCGTGCCCGGTGTGACACCACCGGCTGCGGTCGTGGCCGAGCCGTCGGGTCCGGTCGACGAGGTCGGGCTCGTCGCCGAGCAACCGACGACGGCGAGCACGCCGAGCGCCCCGAGCACGCCGACCGCGACGGTCACGAGGGCCCGCCCCCACGGGGCGTGCGCAGCCCGCCGGGCCGGCGGCTCGGTGGGTCTCACGTGGCCACCTCCACGATCACGGTGGTGGCCTTCACCGCGGCGGTGGCGAGGTCGCCCACGTGCAGGCCGAGCTCGTCGACCGCCTCCCGGGTCATCAGGGACACGATGCGATGCGGCGGGGCGTGCAGCTCGACCACGGCGGCGACCTTGTCGCGCTCGATGCGGGTGACGATCCCGGTGAAGCGGTTGCGGGCGGACTGGCGGAACAGCGACTCGGGCTCGTAGGCGTCGTCACGCTCGGCGAGGTAGCGGGCGAGGTCCTCGCCGGGGATGCTGCGGTGTCCGCTCCTGGTGCGCGTCGAGGCCAGGTGCCCCTCGTCGCACAGGCGGCGGACGGTGTCGGGGCTCACGCCGAGCAGCTCGGCGACCTGGGCGGGGGCGTAGGAGGTGGGCACCGGGCCACCCTACCTCTGACATCGCATCTGCGAGCTAGATGAGCTGAAGAACTCGCGTGAGCAAGGTCTCGAAGGGCTTGACCTCATCCGGTGCCCGACGACCCCGGCGCGGTCGTGCTCAGCCGCGGAGCTGGCCGCAGGTCAGGGTGAAGCGGAACGTGCTCGGCGTGGTGGGGACGGTCACGACGGTGTCGTCGGGCCGGCCGGCGCACTGCTCGGTGAGCACGCGGCTGCGTGCGGCCGTCCAGCCCGGTTCGGCGCCCCGCGCCGACGTCACCGAGAACCCCAGCACCACGACGGCGGCGGTCTGGGCGAGGAAGGCCGCGCGCCACAGCTCGGACGGGCGACGGTGGCCACCGACGGGATCGACGAGCATCGCCACCGATGTCACCAGCAGCAGGATCGGCACGATGGTCAGGCGGGTGTAGCTGAGGGTGTAGACGCCGAGGTCGAACCCCACCGCGGCGATGCCCCGGCCCACGATCGGCACCACGAAGACCACGACCGACAGGCCGAGGAACAGCCCGGCCCGCAGGCGGACGGAGCGATCGGATCGCGCGAAGAGCACGCCCCAGAGGGCGACGAAGGACCCGACCAGCACCAGCACCGCCGGCTCGCCGACCTCGGTCCACAGCGTGTCGAGGGGCAGCTCGCCGACCAGCGACGAGCCCACGACGCGCAGGCCGTAGAGGTCGGCCACCAGCCGCCACGACGACGCCGAGCCCGGCTCGATCCCGGTCGAGAGCCAGGCGGCGACCTGGATGGCCAGGCCTGCGCCGAAGGCGGTCAGCACGACCACCTCCGAGGCCCGTCGTCGGGTGGCGGCGGCCACCAGCCCGATCGGCAGGAACAGCACCGCCAGCGGCGACGAGAGGATCCCGAGGAACACGGCGATCGATCGCAGGGCGGTGTCGACCCGGCCGCGCCGTTCGGAGAGGAAGGCGAAGGGCACCACCAGCAGCGCCGCCCACATCGTGTTGGAGATGCTGGCGTTGGTCTCCCAGGCCGCGGCCGGCGACGCCACGATGACGGCGCACAGGGCGAGTCGGCACGCGGCCGACGAGATCCACGACGCGCTGGTGCGGTAGACGAAGGCGGCGGCCAGCGCCCACATCACCGTGGACACCACCGCGAAGTAGGCGGCCCACCACCCGGGCGGGACGACGCTGACCGGAAGGGCCAGCAGCCGGTCGAGGCCCTGCAGGTAGCCGAAGTAGCCGCGGAAGGCGCTCGACCACCCCGACTGGAGCACGTCGCGGGCGTAGACGGGGCCGTCCTCCACCCAGATGTTGTCCCAGGTCGGCACGCCCCGCTCCCGGAGCAGCGGGGCGACGACCGCCAGGGCGAACAGCCCCACGCCCCAGCCGCGCGGCAACGTCGGTCGTTCCAGGGCCGAGGGCGCCGTTCGCCGCGGCGCCGGCGTGTTCGTGGTCCCGTCCGTCATGGCGCTGGTCCCGGCTCGTCCGTCGAGCGGACGTGCCCGTCGTCGCCACCAACGTAGAAGGGCGGGCTCGTCGCCACCGGCATGCCCCGGACGTGTTCGGTGGCGATCGTCGGTGCGCCGTCGGTCGGGTGGCGCGAGGGCTACTCGCAGGCGACGCCGTCCTTGTCGCCGTCGAGCTTCTCGGCGTACCCGGGCTCGCCGCGGCGGATCGGGGCGCGGCCCGCCGCCCGGGCCTCGGCGCAGTTCTTGAAGGACACGGGCGGGCCGCCGGCTCCTGCGAGGGTCGTCGGCGGTGCGGTCGTGGTCGGGTCGGGCACCTGACGGGCCGCCGGCGGCGGGGGCGATGTCGCCGGCGCCCCGGCGCAGGTGTCGAGCATCTGGCCGAGCGCGCCGCGCTCGGACGTCGTCACGGTCAGCTGCCATCGGATCTTGATCTGGGCCCAGCGCTGCGCGTAGGTGCACCAGATCGCCTGGTTCGGGGGTCGCCACTGGTCGGGGCTCCTGGCGCCCTTCGACCGGTTCGACGTGGCCGACACGACCCACAGGTCGGCCTGGTCGTTGGCGTAGCGGGTGCGCTGGTCGGTGGACCACGCCCAGCCGCCCGACGCGTACGCGTCCTCGAGCGGCACGACGTGGTCGACGTCGAGCGCCCCGGGGTCGGCGGTGACGAAGCCGTCGTAGTCGCTGACCCAGTCGCCGGCGACCACCGTGCAGGGGAGGTCGACCTGGGCCCGGGTGGTGGACGCAGCGATGAGGGCCTGCTGGCGCGCGTCGCAGCCGTCGCCGTCGATGTCGCGCCAGTGGGGCCACTCGTCGCGCCGGTAGCCGGCGGCGCCGTGGGGCCGGTCGTCGACCGAGAGCTGCGCGAGCAGGTCGCGTGGCGTGGTCGTGTCGACGGTGCCGTCGGTCGCGGCGGTGGTCGACGGGGCCACCTCGGCCGGGCCGGGCAGCGCCGGCGTCGTCGACCGCGGCTCGGTGGTGGCCGCCGGTGCCGCCGTCGACGCCGGCGCCGTGGAGCTCGACGCCGCCGTCGTCCTCGACGGCGCGCAGGCCACGGCCGCCTGGGCCAGCGCCATGGCGGCGACGACGGCCACCGCGGCCCGGCTTCGTCCCGATGCGTGCATGCCACCCACCTCGGCGCCCGGGGCCTCCGTCCGCTCCCGGTGACGCCACCCGCACCGTACGACGATGGCGTGACGCAGGGGTGGCGGCCGACGTGCTGACCGCTGTCGGCGACGGGCCGGCAGCCGGGGGTGACGACGTGGTCTCGCCGGTAGGTTGCGTCGTGACACCGCGAGGAGGCAGCCATGACCGACACGACCGATCGGCCGGCGCACGCCGCCGGGACCTTCGCCCTCGGCGGCGATCTGCCGGTGCACCGGCTCGGCTTCGGTGCCATGCGCATCACCGGGCCCGGGGTGTGGGGGCCGCCCGCCGACCACGACGGCGCCGTGCGCGTGCTGCGCCGGGCCGTCGAGCTCGGCGTGACGCTGATCGACACCGCCGACTCCTACGGCCCCTTCGTCAGCGAAGACCTGATCGCCGAGGCGTTGCACCCCTACCCGGCCGACCTCGTGATCGCGACCAAGGGCGGGCTCACCCGCAGCGGCCCCGGGATCTGGGAGCCGGTCGGTCGCCCCGAGTACCTGCGCCAGTGCGTGGAGATGTCGCTGCGGCGCCTGCGCCTCGAGCGCATCGACCTCTACCAGCTCCACCGCGTCGACCCGTTGGTGCCCATCACCGAGTCGGTGGCGGCCCTCGCCGAGCTGCAGGCCCAGGGCAAGATCCGCCACATCGGGCTGTCCAACGTGACCGTCGACGAGCTGCGTGCCGCGGCCGCGGTCGCTCCCGTCGTCTCGGTGCAGAACCGCTACAACCTCACCGACCGCCACAGCGAGGACGTGCTCGACGCCTGCGCCGCCGACGGCATCGGCTTCATCCCGTGGTTCCCGGTGGCCACCGGCGAGCTGGCCCGGCCCGGCGGACGCCTCGACGAGGTGGCGCGGGCCCACGGCGCCACCCCGGCCCAGCTCGCCCTGGCCTGGTTGCTCCAGCGGTCGCCGGTGATGCTGCCGATCCCGGGCACCTCGTCGGTCGCGCACCTCGAGGAGAACGTCGCCGCCGCGACGATCGCGCTGACCGCCGACGAGGCCCGCGCCGTCGAAGCGGCCGGGTGACGGGCACGTCGTCGCTCGGCCCCGTGCTGCGCGTCGCCGTCCTCGTCCCCACCCCCTCGCCACCCCGCGGTCGCGGACCGGCTGACGATCCGTGGGCTGGGGCGCGCCAGGTGTCAGCTGGGACGCCGGGGGCGGGGGGTGGGGCCGGCCGTTCGCCGATCGTTCGTCGCGGTCGGGTAGACAGGCGGGCGATGGACGCCCTCGACCGGCTGGTCGCCCACGACGAGATCCGGATGCTGGCCTCCCGCTACGCCGTCGCCGTCGACCGCCGCGACCTCGACGCGCTCGTGGCGCTGTTCGTGCCCGACGTGCGGGTCGGTCGCAGCCGGTCCGGGCGTGCGGCGCTGCGGGCCGACTTCGAGGCGTCGCTGTCGGCGGTGGGGGTGACCATCCTGCAGGTCGGCACCCACCAGATCGACCTGGTCGACGACGACCACGCCACCGGCCTCGTGTACTGCACGGGTGAGGTGCACGCCGGCGACGAGTGGGTGCGCCAGGCGATCCTGTACCGCGACACCTACGAGCGGCGCGAGGGGACGTGGCTGTTCGTGCGGCGGATCCACGAGCTGTGGTACGGCGTCGCGGTCGAGCCCGACCCGTTGGCCCAGGACGAGGCGCACTGGCCGGCCTCGGCGACGGGCCGGGGGATGGTGCCCGACTCGTGGGACACGTGGAGCTCGTTCTGGGAGCGGACGGGATCGGAGGACGCGAGGTGAGCGCGATCGAGGGGTCGAGGGACGTGGAGGCGGCGTTGGAGGGGATCGACGTGCGAGATCGGCGACGGTGATGGGCGGGGTCGCGTGGCTCGCGTCCCGGGTGGGTGTGCTGGGTGACGTGGCACCCGACCCGGCGCCGGCCGACGGGCTCGTGCTGGTGGCCGTGGCCGGCCTCGTCGTGCTGGTCGCCGTCGCCGTGATCGTGGTCGTGGTGCTGGCCCGACACCGCTCCGGAGGCGGACCTGGTGGCGGCGGACCGGGTAGCGCACCGGGTGGCGGACCGGGCGACCGTCCCCCCGGCGGGGCGTGAGCCCGACCGTCCCCCGCGGCGAGCACCCGCGGCCCGACCGCCGGCGCGAGCGCTGGGCGAGCCTGAACGGCTGGTGGGACTGTGCGCTCGGGGCCCTCGCCTCGGCCGATCTGGAACCCGACGAGGTGGTCTTCGACCGGCGGATCGTGGTGCCCTTCGCCTTCCAGAGCGAGGCGAGCGGCATCGGGACCACCGAGCCGTTCGAGGTCGTGTGGTACCGCCGACGGTTCGAGCCGCCGCCGCACGACGACGGCGAGCGGGTGCTCGTGCACCTCGGCGCGGTGGACTTCGCGGCGACGGTGTGGGTGGACGGCACCGAGGTCGGCGACCACCGGGGCGGGCACACGTCGTTCACCGTCGACGTCACCGACGCCCTCGACGCCGGGCGGGGTGAGGCCACCGACCACGAGCTCGTCGTGCGGGCCGTCGACGAGCTGCGCAGCGACCAGCTGCGGGGCAAGCAGACGGCGACGTTCCCGTACCTGGTCCACTACACGCCCACCAGCGGCATCTGGCAGCCGGTGTGGACCGAGGTCACCGGCCCGGCGTGGGTCCACGAGCTGCACGTCGTGGCCGGCGCCGACGGCGCGGTCACGGCCACGGCCGACGTGCGCGGCGACGCGGCGCGGGTGGGGGGCGTGCGCGTCACCCTCGACGTCGACGGTCGGGCGGAGGTCCTGTGGGCGGTGGGCACCACCGTCACGGGCACGATCGCCGGCGTGCGGCCGTGGTCGCCGGCCGACCCGGTGCTGTGCGACCTGCGGGCCGAGCTGGTCGACGCCGACGGCGACGTGCTCGACACGGTCCACGGCCACGTCGGCTTCCGCACCGTGGCCGTCGAGGGCGACCGGTGGCTGCTCAACGGCGCGCCGCTGCGCCAGCGCCTCCTGCTCGACCAGGGCTACTGGCCCGACTCGCTCCTCACGCCGCCGACGGAGGAGGCGATCCTGACCGACCTGCGCTTCGTGAAGGACGCCGGGTTCGACGGCGTGCGCAAGCACCAGAAGATCGAGGACCCCCGCGTCCTGTGGCACGCCGACCGCCTCGGCGTGCTGGTGTGGGAGGAGCTGCCGTCGCCGTTCGGGCTCGCCCGGATCGAGGGGGCGCTCGCCGACGACGCCCTGGCCGAGTGGACCGAGGCGATCGGGCGCGACGGAAGCCACCCGGCGGTGATCGCCTGGGTGCCCTTCAACGAGTCGTGGGGGATCCAGGGCGTGGGGCGGCGACCCGAGCACCAGGCCACCGTGCGGCGCTTCGTGGCCGCCACCCGTGCGCTGGACCCGACCCGGCCGGTGATCGACAACAGCGGGTGGGGCCACGTCGACACCGACGTCGTCGACGTCCACGACTACGAGCAGGACCCCGCCGCGCTGGCCGCCCGGTGGACGGGCATCGAGGCTCGGGGCTGGGACCGTGGGGCGCTCGCCCTCGACGCCGAGGTGCCCGACTTCGACCTCGGCCGCTGGCTGCGGTTCGCCGGGGTCGACGACCTGTCGGCCGTCGACCCGGAGCGGCTCCGGGAGATGCTGCCCGATCCCACGGTGTGGGCCGAGGGTTGCGTGCCGGAGCCGGGCGCGGCCGGGCCGCTGGTGCTGTCCGAGCTCGGGGGGATCGGCCTGGCCACGGGCGGCCCGGTGGCCGACCGCTTCGACTACGTGGGCGCCGACGACGCCGAGGACCTCCTCGCCCGCTTCGCCGCGCTGGTGGCGGCGGCGGAGTCGGTGCCCGAGCTGCGGGGGTGGTGCTGGACCCAGCTGGCCGACACCGAGCAGGAGGTCAACGGCCTGCTCACCGCGGCCCGCCGGCCCAAGGTCGACCCGGCGCGCCTGCGGGCGGTGCTCGAGGCCCTGCCGTGGTCCGGGCCTCGGCCGAGGTGAGCGTCAGGGGCGGGGTCGCCTCGGCCGGAGCTGGCTGACGAGCGAGCCGGCCACCATCGCCGCCGGGACGAGCAGCACCAGCGAGCCGGCGGCGTCGATCCGACCGAAGGCGGCGCCGAGCGCGGCGCCCACGACGTACGCGAGCACGGCCACCACGATGACCGACACGCCCTCGGCGGCGCTTCCCCCGCGCCGACCGAGTCGCCCGAGGGCGACGCCGATGGTGGTGACGTTGCCGGTGCTGGCGCTGGTCAGCACGCTCACGTGCCGCACCGACCGCAGCGCCACCGTCTGCAGCCCGATGGTGGCGGCGGCCAGCGCCACGAGCGTGTAGAGCACGAGATCGGGTCGGCGGTTGGGGTCGCCCACCGCGCCGGTCGCGTGCATGGCGACGGCGAGGGCCACGAGCACGGCGATGTCGAGGGCCAGCGCCCCGAGGAAGCGCCGCCGCCCCTTGCCCGGCTCGTCGAAGGCGGCCACACCGATGGCGGCGCCGATGACGTAGGCCACGACCGACAGCGTGGGCAGCACGGCGGCCGAGAGCGAGCCCTGCCCGATCGCCATGCCCGCCAGGATCAGGTTGCCGGACTGGTTGGCGGTGAACACGGCCTGCACGTGCAGGTAGACGAAGGCGTCGACGAAGCCGGCCGCGACCGACAGGACGGTGGTCATGGTCGCCGGTCGCCGGATGCCGGTGTTGTCGAGCGCGAAGGGGTTGGTCATCGCCGGCGCCCGATCAGTCCCGCCGGTCCGCCTCGTCGAGCAGGGGCGTCCGCACCACGCCGCAACGTCTAGCACGACGACGCCTCGCGTCCGGCGTTCCGCCCAGCCCCGCGTTCCGCCCAGCCCGGCGTTCCCGTCATCGTTTCGAGCGTGGGAGCACGCAGATCCATGACGGGATCCGGTGGTGGGCCTAGCGTGCGGCCATGCCGCTTCGCGTCGTGCAGTGGGCCACCGGCCACCAGGGGGTGGAGGCCATCCGCGCCTGCGCCATGCGGCCCGACCTCGTGCTCGTCGGCGGGTGGGTCTCGTCCGACGCCAAGGACGGCCGCGACCTCGGCGAGATCGCCGGCATCGGCCCGATCGGCGTCACCGCCACCCGCGACGTCGACGCCCTGCTCGCCCTCGGTGCCGACTGCGTCGTGTACGTCCCCCGCATCGCGTCGCTCGACGACGTCTGCCGGATCCTGGCGTCGGGGACCAACGTCGTGACCACCGCCTTCCTCTTCCACCCCCCGTCGCTGCCACCCGACGACCTGGGCCGCCTCGAGGAGGCCTGCGCCGAGGGCGGCACCTCGGTGCACGGCACCGGCCTCAACCCCGGCGTGCTCAGCGGCGTGCTGCCCCTGGCGCTGTCGGGCATGAGCCGGCGCATCGAGCGCATCACGCTGCAGGAGCGGGCCGACTGGTCGTTCTACGAGTCGACCAACATCACCTTCGACAACATGCGCTTCGGTCGCCCCGCCGCCGAGGTGAGCGAGGAGGCCAGCGACTTCCTGCGCTTCAACAGCGGGATCTTCAAGGAGATGGTGCGGCTGCTGTCGGACGCGCTGGGTGGCGGCATCGACGAGATCACCACCGACGTCGAGCTGATCGACGCCCGCGACGACCACGACGTCTTCGGGATCACCCTGCCGGCGGGCACGGTGGCCGGCCAGCGGTGGCACTGGTGCGGGCGCCGCGACGGCGAGGTGCTGGTGGAGATCGAGACGCTGTGGACCGTCGGCGGCGAGTACCCGTCGCACTGGCCCACGCCCGCCGACGGTTGGACGCTCACCATCGAGGGCGACCCGTCGTTCCGCACCCACACCCTCGGCCTCGCCAGCTGGACCCGGGACCTGCCGATCCACGAGCACGTGCGGGCGGCCAGCATCGCGACGGCCATGGCGGCGGTGAACGCCATCCCCGCCGTGTGCGCCGCCCCGCCGGGGATCGCCACCATGGCCGACCTGCCCCTGGTGCGCAGCGGCTACGGCTTCGGCTTCGCCCCCCACGGCTGAGCTCGGGGTTCTCGTCATCGTTTCGAGCGCTCCAGCGCGCAGATCCATGACCGGTTCTGCGTTGGGGGCGCCGGGACCGGCCGAAGGCGTCGCTGGACATCGACCGGCATCGGGCGGATGATCGCCCGGAGGCAGGTGGGGGACCCTGCCCGGAGGGGGGATTCGACCATGTTCGTCCAGACGATCCAGGGTCGCCTGCGCGACCCCGAGCGGTTCCGCGCCCAGGGGGAGCGCTGGAACGCCGAGCTGCGGCCCGGCGCCACCGGCTTCCTCGGCAGCACGTCGGGGGTGACGGCCGACGGCACCGGCTTCGTCGCCGTGCGGTTCGCGTCCGAGGCCGACGCTCGCGCCAACAGCGAGCGGGCGGAGCAGGGGGCGTGGTGGGCCGAGATGGAGCCGGCCTTCGCCGACATCACGTTCCGGGACTGCGCCGACGTCGACGAGCTCATGGGTGGCGGCTCCGACGAGGCCGGGTTCGTGCAGGTCATCCAGGGACGGGTCAAGGACCAGGCGTCGGCCCGTCAGATGCTGCACGACATGACGCCCCAGCTCGCCGAGGACCGGCCCGACGTCCTGGGTGGGGTGATGGCGTGGCACGGCGACGACGGCGCCTTCACCCAGATCATGTACTTCCGCTCCGAGGCGGCGGCCCGGGCGGGCGAGGCGTCCGAGGCCGACGAGGAGACGGACCGTCAGTACCGGGACATCATGGCCGCCGAGCCGACGTTCCTCGACCTCACCGACCCCGTGTACGCCTGAGCAGCGCTCAGGCCGGGCTGCGGTCGGCCGCCGCCTCGGCGACGAGCGGCGCCACGATCGACAGCTGGAACACGTCGGGCATGCGCCGGGTCAGCGCCGCTGGTCCGCGGAAGGCCACCAGGCCCTGGCGCAGCGCGGCCCGCAGCTCCAGGTGGCCGAGCCACACCCGGTAGAGGGCGGCGAGGTCGGCGTCGACCTGCACGTCCACCTCGAAGCCCGGGTCGTGGGTGCACAGCGACGGGCCCAGGGCGTCGCGCACGATCCAGCAGCGCTCGGGCCGGCCCCGGAACGCGAAGCCCAGCACCACCCGCCGCTCGGGCAGCACCGACAGGTCGAGGCGGTCATGGACCCACCACATCAGCAGCTCGGGATCGAGCTCGTCGGGCTCCGGCTCGCCGAACTGCCACCGGGCGCCCCACTCCGCCAGCCCGAACACCACCCCTTCGAGGTCGCGACCGGCCGGGGTGAGGTGGTACTCGCCATCGACCTTCTCGACCACCCCGGCCAGCTCGAGCTGGCGCAGGCGCTTGGCCAGCAGCGAGCGCGACAGGCCCGGGTTGCCTCGTGCCAGGTCGTTGAACCGCGTCGCGCCGGTCAGCAGGTCGCGCACGATGAGCAGCGTCCACCGCTCGCCGAGCACCTCGACGGCGCGGGTGATGGGGCAGTACTGGCCGTAGCCGTTGGAGCGAAGCGCCACTGCGCACCTCCCGAGGTCCGCTCGGCCGTCCCTCGCCGGCCGTCGATCGGCGGCGAGGGCCGGCTCGGGCCGGGCCGCTCCCCACCGGTACAGATTCTGCACCACGGCGGTCCTGAATGTGCACTGGGGCGATGCGGGCCCATCCCTCACCCTGAACAGCGACGAACTGGCGTCAACCGAGCGATCGAGGAGGCTCGCCATGACCACACCACCGCCGCACTGGACCGGTGCCGACCCCGACAGCCGCTGGGTGTCCGAGGCCCACGACGTCGCCGTGCTCATCGGCGAGGAGGCGGCCGAGCACGACCGCCTGGGTGACTTCGTCGCCGACGCCTGCGCCGTGCTGCGCGATCGCGGCTTCACCTCGATGCTCGTCCCCGCCGAGCTCGGTGGGGGAGGGGCGAGCTACCCCGAGGCGTGCGCCAGCCTGGCCACGCTGGCCCGGGGCTGCCCGGCGACGGCGCTCACGCTGTCGATGCACACCCACCTGGTGGCCTTCCAGGTGTGGCGCCACCGTCACGACCTGCCGGCCCCGGTGCTGGCCAAGGTGGTGGACGGCGCCATCCTGATCTCCACCGGCGCCGCCGACTGGACCGAGTCGAACGGCACGGCGGTCGCGGTCGACGGCGGGTTCCGCGTCACGGCCCGCAAGAGTCCGTCGAGCGGCTGCCCCGCCGGCGACATCCTGGTGTCGAGCGCCCGCTGGGACGACGCCCCCGACGGCCCGAAGGTGATCCACTTCGCCGCCCCGTTCGCTTCCGAGGGCGTCAGCATCGACGAGACCTGGGACACCATGGGCATGCGGGCGACCGGCTCGCACACCGTCGTCCTCGACGACGTGTTCGTGCCCGAGGCCGCCGTCTCGCTCACCCGCGAACCGGGGTGGCACCCGGTGTTCAACATCGTCGTCGGCGCCGCCCTGCCGTTGATCATGTCTGTGTACGTCGGGGTGGCCGAAGAGGCCGCCGAGCGCTCGATCGCGTACGCCGCCAAGCGACGCGACACCGAGATCGTGGCGCCGCTGGTCGGGCGGATGCTGAACCGGCTGCACGTCTCGCAAGACGCCATCGGCACCACCGTCGCCCTGGCCGACGACCTCCGCTTCGCCAACACCGACGAGCACGCGGCCCAGTCCTTCAGCCGCAAGACGGTGGCGTCGGAGGCCGCCATCGACACCGTCCGCCTCGCCATGGAGGCCGCCGGCGGGGTCGCCTACTCGACCTCGGCCGGCATCGAGCGCCTCTTCCGTGACGTGCACGGCAGCCTGTACCACCCGCTCACCGCGGCCCGCCAGGAGATGTTCTCGGGCCGCCTCGCCCTCGGCCTCGAGCCGGTCGCGGGCTGAGCGGACGGCGGTACGGCCATCGGCCGGCCGGTCCGGCTCGAGCCGGGCCGGCCGCTGCCGGTCAGGGCGCCCACACGTCGGTGATCGCCGTCGCCGACGCGCTGTTGGCGGTGGGCGGCAGGCCGTACATGTCCTGCAGGGTGCGCAGCACGCGGTAGTGGTCGATGCGCTCGGGGTAGGAGCCGGGGACCACGTGGGCTCCGACGAAGATGGTGGCGATCTGGTTGGTGCCGAGGTAGTCGTCCTCGTCCCACGTCACGATCAGCAGGCTGTTGTGGGTCGCGGCCCACCGGGCGTAGCCGTCGAGGTTGTCGCGCAGCCAGGTGTCGCCCTGGGCGACGGTGCCGTCGTGCATGTCGTGGAGCTGGTTCGGCACCACGAAGCTGACGGTCGGCAGCGTCGAGAGGTCGCTCGGGAAGGCGGTGAAGGGCTGGTTGGACGCCGGCGGCACGTCGGAGAAGTCGACCCACGGGTTGTGCTTGCGCTGGTAGCCGGGGCTGCCCCCGTTGCTGCACACCGTCGAGCCGGCGGCCGGCAGGTCCTCGGAGTAGCCGGTGAAGGTCAGGCCGGCGGCGAGCAGCTGGCCGCCGAGGTTGGCGGTGGCGTACGGCGAACCCGGCGGCGGGCAGCGGTCGTCGGTGACGCCCTGGGCGGAGCCCGAGAACAGGGCCAGGTAGTTGGGCTGGCTCGGGTGGTGGGTGGCGTAGGACTGGGTGAACAGGGCGCCGTCGCCCGCCAGCGAGTTGATGTACGGCGCTGACGAGCTCCCGATGATCGAGCTGGCCGAGCGGTTCTCCTCGACCACCACCACGACGTGGTCGAACCGGGGGACCGCCGGCGGGGGCGCGGTCGTGGACGTCGTGGTCGTGCTGGTGTCGGGCGGTGGGGGCACCGGCACCACGCAGGCGGTGGTGGCGAGGGCGACGGCCACCGTCGCCGCGCCGAGGAGGGTCCGTCCCGGTCGTGGTCTGCGCATGCCCGCGTCCTTCCGCTGGGTGTCGGTGCGCCCGCACTGTCACCCGGCGCCTGAGGGAGCATCGGCGCACGGACACCGGATCCTGAGCCGGACCGGCCGGGGCCCGTCCGGGGTACCGGCCGGGGGTGGATCGTGGCAGGCCGGCGTCGTCAGCGTCCCTCAGGGGCGAGGGGTGCGGCGGGCGCCCGCGTAGGCGTCGAGGTCGAGCTCGTCGGGCAGGCCGTCGAGCAGGCCCACCGCCAGGTCGTCGAGGGGGATGCCCGAGCTGTCCGACACACGGTTGAGGAGCACGAACGCGGCCACCGTGGCGACCGCGCCGAGCAGCTGCTCGTCGTCGAGCACGGCGGCGGCGCCGGCCCGCGCTCCGTCGAGCGGTGGTGCGCCCCGCACCATCGCCTCGGCCAGGCCCAGCAGCTCGGCGCCGTGGCGGACCCCGGTGGCGTCGCCCTCGCCCCGGGCGGCGGCCACCAGGTCGGGGGTCGCCTCGTCGTCGGCGGTCATGGCCAGCAGCTGGGCGTGGCCGGCCGAGCAGTAGAAGCACCGGTTGAGGGCCGAGACCCGGGTGGCGACGGCCTCGAGCTGGGCCCGGTCGAGGCCGCGGCGCCCGGCCATGCCGTGGGCCAGCAGGTCGGGGACGTACAGCGCCTCGGTCAGGCGCACCTGCAGCGCCGCCTCCTCGGGCACCAGGCTGTGACCACGCCGCACGTTCACGTGGTAGGTGCCGGGGCCGATCTCGTCGGCGAGGTCCTCGGCGGTGAGCATGGGCACCCGGGCGCCCAGGTCGCCCGCGGCGGCGGGGCGCACCCGCGACGGCGTCCCGTCGCCGGGCGTCGGCAGCGGGGGCGGGGTGGCGGCCAGACCGGCGCACAGCAGGTCGATCGCCACCACCTTGGCGGCCACGGCGACGACCTCCACGTACTCGTCGACGGTGAGGTCGGCGCCGAGCAGGTCTTCGAGCGGCGTGTCCTGCAGCCCCGCCGGGTCGTGCACCCCCCGGGCCACCAGGTCGCGGTGGTGCGGCGCGAGCACGGGGTCGTCGCCGCGCCCGCCGCCGGCCGCAGCGCGGCACTCGGCGGCCACGGCCACCCGCTGCGCGCTGGTGAGCCAGCGGCCCGGCCGGGCCAGGGAGTCCCACACCGCGGCGACCGCCTCGGCGATCTCGTCGTCGACCGGCACCACGCCGTCGGAGAGGTCCATGCCCGGATGCTCCCACGCCGGGTCGTCAGGTCGGGGCGTGGCCGTCGCCGACGCTCCGGCCCGGCGGTTCACCACTGGGTGGTGACGAAGGCGGTGATGCCGACGGTGACGGCGAGCTGGGCTCCCAGCGCCAGCACCGGCAGCGCCCACCGGTGGGTGCGCTCGGCCCGGCCCACCGCCGCCAGCAGGGCGGCGCCGGCGGGAGCGACCCAGATGCTGAACGGCAGCCAGATCCGCTCCACCTCGCCCTTGGACCAGCCGGACACGTCGGCGATCAGGCCGGCGGCGAGGCCGCCGGCGACGAGGCACCACAGCGGGCGGTGCCGCAGCACCACCAGGCCCGCCACGACCGCCGGGCCCAGCACGAGGAACCACGCCGCCAGGTTGTTCACCACGAAGAACGAGTACGGCCGCCCGGCGGTGAGGCGGTCGGCCACCGCCTTGGTGGCCCACAGCCCGTCGAACCACTAGAAGCCCCAGGCCCACCACAAGACGGAGACGATGCCTACCGCGATGACGGCCGCGGCCGCCGCCCGCCCGGCGAGTGCCCGCCGGCTCGGGGGATCGGCGTGGCGCCAGGTCGCCGCCACGGTGGCCAACGGCACCGTCGCCATGAGCACGAGGCCGTAGGACGACAGGGCCAGGGCGGCCGCCCCCACCCCGGCAGCGACCGTCGCCACCGCGGCGGTGCGGCCCGAGCGGCGCGCGGCCAGCACCACGGCGAGCACCGTCCACGCGGCTAGGCCGAGGTACAGGGCGTCGGCGGAGGTCGCCACCCACAGCCACAGCGGGCTGACGACGAGGAAGGGCACCGCCCGGCGGGCCCAGTCCTCGCCGGCCACCTCGCGCACGGTGAGCAGCACGGCGGCGACCGACGACACGCCGGCCCCGATGCACAGCGCGGCCGCCCATCCCGGCCCACCGAGGCCGGCGTCGTCGAGCGCCGCCAGCACCACCATGGGGCCGGGTGGGTGGCCGGCGGCCTGGGCCTCGAGCCGGCCGGCCTGCACGTCGGGCACGAACTGGCGCCCGAAGTCGCCGAGGTCGTGGGCGGCGGTGGGGACGTCGGCGAGGTACTCGGTGACGTCCTCCAGCGGTCGGGTCAGGCCGTGGGGCGTGTCGAGCAGGCCGAAGCCCACCGTCCAGGCGGCGGTGAGGACGAGCGCCCCGGCCACCACCACACCCCACCGGCGGGCCCGCACCAGCGCGAGGGCGGTGGCGGCCAGCACCACCGCGCCGGCGACGCCGAGGTCGAGCAGCCGGGGCCGGTACAGGCGGATGCCGCCCATCAGCGGCGGTGCCGCCATGGTGATGCGGGCCCCGACGTCGAGCAGCTGCTGGCCCCGGACGTGGCAGGCCCACACCAGCGCGCCGCCGGCGACGGCGGCGCCGGCCAGCGCGGCGTAGGCCCGCACGTGCGGGGGCGCGGCCCCGGCGGGGGCGGGGCGGGCGTCGACGAGCACCCGGTCGTCGCGCAGGGTCTCGGTGTCCATGGCGAGCAGCTCCGTGGGGGTCTCGGCCCACACGGGGGTGGGCGACGGCTGCCCGCGCCCGCATCATCGCCACGGCGGGCCCTGGTCGCAAGCCGCCCCCGGGACCGCCGGCGGAGCCATCACCGCCGGCACCGGGGACGACACGTCACCGACCGGTCCCCGACGGTCCCGCGCCTAGGGTGAGCCGGCGGCCGACGCACCCGGGGTCCCGACGATGACGACGAGCGAGCAGACGACGAACGCCGAGCAGGTGGTGGTGGCCGAGGAGCCCGCATCGGTGGCGCCCGAGGTCCTGTACGAGGCCGACGGTCGGGTCGCCACGGTGCGCCTCAACCGGCCGCACCGCCGCAACGCCATCTCGTTCCGGATGCTGGCCGAGCTCACCGAGGCGCTCCGGCGGGCCGAGGCCGACGACGACGTCCGCTGCGTCGTGCTCACCGGTGCCGGCAAGGGCTTCTGCTCGGGCCTCGACATCAAGGACGCCATGGCCGGCACCGGCATCGGCGGGTCGTCGGGCTCGATCGAGCCGCAGGGGATCGAGATCGCCGACCTGCCCACCGTCGTGCTCCAGGAGATGGACACGCCGGTGATCTGCGCCGTCAACGGGGCCGCGGCCGGCTACGGACTCGACCTCGCCCTCGGCTGCGACCTGCGCATCGGCTCGGCCTCGACCCGCCTGCTGCCCGGCTTCGCCAAGCGGGGCGTGGTCCCCGAGAGCGGCGGCACCTGGTACCTGCCCCGGCTGGTCGGGTGGTCGACGGCGTGCCGCATCGCCATGCTCGGCCGCGACCTCGACGCGGCCGAGGCCCGCGACCTCGGGCTGCTCGACGAGGTCGTCGACGACGACGAGCAGCTCCTGGACACCGCCCGCTCGTGGGCCGACGAGATCGCCGCCAACGCACCGCTCGCCATCCGGGCCATGAAGCGGCTGTTCCGCGAGGGCCTCACCGAGGACTTCCGGACCCACAGCGAGAAGGTGCTGGCCGAGACGGTGCGCCTGTTCGGCACGGCCGACTTCATGGAGGGCATCACCGCCTTCGTGGAAGGGCGCCCGCCGGACTTCACCGGCCGCTGAGCATCCCGTCGCCGACCGAGGACCGCCGACCGTCGGCCGCCGACGCCCGGCCGCCGACATCCGGCCGCCGACCGTCGGCCGCTGACGCCCGGCCCGGTTCGCTCGAGCGGAGACCCATCGTGGTGCCAGATCGCGGCGAGTTGAGGGACGATGAGCCGGTGAGCCGTCCGACCGAGCGCCGCCGCGGCGCGTCAGCGCTACCGCCTCTACATCGCGGCGGCGGTGGCGCTCATCGTGCTCAAGCGATCGACCTCGTCCTGACGCTGATGGGCCGCGCCCGCGGCGTCGGCGAGTCCAACCCGTTCAGCGCCTACCTCTTCGAGCACGCCGGGGTGGTGCTGGCGGTGAAGTTCCTCATCCCGCTGGCGCTGCTGGCGCTCGCCCTCACCGAGAGCGGGCGGCGACGCATCGACGAGCTGCACCTGGCCGCCATCTGGGTGGTGACCGGCATCTACCTGATGACGGTCGTCGTGAACGCCATGGCGGTGTTCCTCACCAGCAGCGGCTGACGCGACGCCGGCGGGTGACCGCGTCGGTGAACGGTTCGTGACAAGAATGTGGCCCGTGCTCCACCGATCCTCTCGCCGCGCCGCCGCGCTCGCCGTCCCGTTCCTCACCCTCGCGCTGCTCGTCGCCGCCTGCTCGTCGAGCAGCGGCGAGAGCTCGTCGAGCCCCGCCACCACCGCCAGGGCCTCCTCGGGCGCAGGCGCGGCCACCACCGTCGCCCGGCCGGCCGGGCCGGCCGCCGACCTGTCCGAGGAGATCACCGGCGGGGGCGGCGCGCCGTTCCTCGGCGCCATCGGTGGCGTCGACCTCGCCCAGGCCGGCTACGTCGAGCACGAGTACGTCGCCAAGGGCACGGCGACGTCGTACGCCACCGACGGCCCGTTCCCCGAGGACGGTCGCATCGCCCTGCGGCCCGACCAGACCGCCGACTACCGCACCCGCATCGTCGTGCGCCGGCCGGCGGACCCCGCCGACTTCAACGGCACGGTCGTCGTCGAGTGGCTCAACGTCAGCGGTGGTGTCGACGCCAACCCCGACTACGCCTTCGCCGCCGAGGAGCTGGTCCGCCGGGGCATGGCCTGGGTGGGCGTGTCGGCCCAGCTGATCGGTGTCGAGGGCGGCCCCGTGGCCGTCGACCCGGGCATCGGCGGCCTGGCCGACGCCGTCGTCGGCAAGGGCCTGAAGAACATCGACCCGGCCCGCTACGGCTCGCTGTCGCACCCCGGCGACGCCTTCGCCTACGACATCTACACCCAGGTCGGTCGGGCGCTGCGCCAGACCGGTGGCTCCGACGCGCTCGGCGGGCTGCCCGTCGAGCGGGTGATGGCCATGGGGGAGTCGCAGTCGGCGTTCGCCCTCACCACCTACGTCGACGGCGTGCAGCCGCTCACCAACGCCTACGACGGGTTCCTCATCCACAGCCGGGGCGGTCCGTCTCTGCCGCTGGGCAAGCCCGGCGAGGGCGTGGCCATCGCCGATGCCGTCACCGGCGGCAAGCCGGTGCGCATCCGTGACGACGTGACGGTGCCGGTGCTGATGGTCGAGACCGAGACCGACCTGGTGTCGATCATCGGCTACCACCCGGCCCGCCAACCTGACACCGACACGATCCGCCTGTGGGAGGTGGCCGGCACGGCCCACGCCGACGCCAGCACGCTCGGCCCGATGGCCGACAACATCGACTGCGGGGTGAAGATCAACGCCGGGCCCCAGCGCTTCGTGGTGCGCTCGGCGGTGCGCCACCTCGACGAGTGGATGCGCACCGGGCAGGTCCCGCCCGAGGCGCCCCGCCTGCAGATCGACGTGGTCGACGGCACGCCGACGGTGCGCCGCGACGCCGACGGCAACGCGCTCGGCGGGATCCGCACCCCCCAGGTCGACGTCCCCGTCGCCACCTTGTCGGGCGACCCCGGACCGAGCGACAAGATCATCTGCCTCCTGCTCGGCAAGACCGTCCCCTTCACCCCCGAGCGTCTCGCCCAGCTCTACCCGTCGAGGCAGGCCTACATCGACGCCTACGCCAAGGCGACCGACGCCGCCATCGCCAGCCAGTTCGTGGTGGCCGAGGACCGCGACGCCATCGTCGCCGACGCCCAGCCCTCGGCCATCCCCGGCTGAGCGCGGCCACCGGCCCGTCTCCCCCCGGCCTCCGCTCCCGGCGGGCTGCAGGCGCCCCTTCGCCGAGCCCGAGCGACGCGAGCGGAGCAGGCGGGCCTGCTGTCGCAGATGTGCTACGGTCGTCGCCGTGGCCGAGGTCGCCTCCCGAGAGCTGCGCAACAACACCCGATCGGTCCTCGATCGCGTCGAGCGGGGTGAGACCGTCGTGATCACGGTTGACGGCCGGCCCGTCGCCCGGCTCGAGCCGGCGGAGCCTCGGCACCGATGGCTGCCCCGCCGCCGGTTCGTCGACCTCGTGGTCGGGCACCAGGCCGATTCGGCGCTGCGCGACGACCTCACCCTGCTCAGCCCCGACACCACCGACGACGTGCCCGTGCGATGACGCGCGGGCTGGCCGACACGTCGGTGTTCATCGCTCGCGAGGCGGGACGCCCCCTCGACGTCACCCGGCTGCCCGACGAGCTCGCCGTCTCGGTGGTGACCGTCGGCGAGCTGCGCGCCGGCGTCCTCGTCGCCGATACCACCGAGGCGCGTGCTCGCCGATTGGCCACCCTCACCCATGCCCTCCTGCTCGACCCGCTGCCGATCGACGACGCCGTGGCCGAGGCCTGGGCCGAGCTGCGGGTGCGGCTGCGCGAGCAGGGGCTGCGGATGCCGGTCAACGACTCGTGGATCGCTGCCACCGCGCTGGCCCACGGCGTCGCCGTCGTGACCCAGGACGACGACTACCCGGACCTCGTCGGCCTCCACGTTGTCCGGGTCTGACGACGGCCACACCGGTGCCCGCCCCGCCGTCCCTCGGCCCCGGCGAGGGCACCAGAGACCACGTTCCGCGCGCAGTCGACCGCGAAGATGGCCTTGACCAGCGTCGTACCGTGGCACCAGCGGCGAGCGCTGCCACGGTGCGTGGCGGTAGGACGAACCTCGAGGGGGACGGACATGAGCACGGGACGTACGATCCGACGGGCCGCCGCGGCCGTGGCGGCCTTCGGGATGGCCGGCGGGCTGACCATGGGTGTGGCGGCGGCGGCACCGGCGGAGAAGGTGTGGGTCTGCCACGGCACGGCCAGCGAGACCAACCCCTACGTGGCGGTGCAGGTGAGCGCCAACGCCGCCGACCCCAACGGCGGCCACCTCTACGGCGACCCCGGCCACGGCTGGAAGAACAACCCCGACCAGCAGATCCCGCCGGGCCAGCAGCCCGACAAGGCCGGCCCGATCACCCAGGCCGACTGCGCGAGACGCCGCAGTGACCCGGTGACCCGCACCGATCTGACCGCAGCAGCACCGCCGCTCGGCGTCGCCCCGGGCCCGATCCCCGGGGCGACGCCGAGCGTCGCGCCCGGCCCCGGCCGAGGGTCGCCGGTGGCTACGGTGCCGGTGCCCACCACCGACCCCACCACCGGCGAGGAGCCGATGCCCGATCCCGTGCTGGGCGCCTGCCTGGCCCGCATCCACGAGCGCCTGCGCGGCCTCGACACGGGCGAGGTCGCCACCTACATCCCCGAGCTGGCCACGGTCGAGGCGGACCGGTTCGGCCTGGCGGTCGCCACCCTCGACGGCCACGTCTACGCCGCCGGCGACGCCGACGCGGCCTTCACCATCCAGTCGGTGTCCAAGCCGTTCGTGTACGGCATGGCCCTCGACGACCACGGCGTGGCCCACGTCAGCCGCCGCATCGGCGTCGAGCCCTCGGGCGAGGCCTTCAACGCCATCGTCATGGACGATGAGCACAACCGGCCGATGAACCCGATGGTCAACGCCGGCGCCATCGTGGCCTCGTCGATGGTGCGCGGCGACGGCCTCGCCGAGCGGCGCGGTCGCGTGCTCGACGCCTTCGGTCGCTACGCCGGTCGGCCCCTGACCATCGACGAGGCGGTGGCCGAGTCCGAGCGCCGCACCGGGCACCGCAACCGGGCCATCGCCTACCTCGAGCTGAGCTCGGGGATGATCGACGAGCCGGTCGACGAGCACCTCGACCTGTACTTCGCCCAGTGCTCGATCGAGGTGACCGCCCGGGACCTGGCGGTGATGGCGGCCACCCTGGCCAACGGCGGGGTCAACCCGGTGACCGGGGCGCGGGCGCTGGGTGAGGGCCACGTCGCCAAGGTCCTGTCGGTGATGGCCACCTGCGGCATGTACGACTGGTCGGGCAACTGGATGTTCCGCATCGGGATGCCGGCCAAGTCCGGCGTGGGCGGCGGGATCATCGCCGTGCTGCCGGGCCAGGTCGGCATCGGCACCTTCTCGCCCCGCCTCGACGAGCAGGGCAACAGCGTGCGGGGCATCGCCGCCTGCGAGGCCCTCGCCGACGAGCTGACCCTGCACGTGCTCGACGCCACCGCCACGGCGTCACCCGTGGTGCACCGCCGCGTCACCGCGGCCCAGGTGTCGTCGCGGCGGCGGCGCCGGGCCGGCGAGCGGGCGGTGCTGGAGGCCTCCGGGCCGGCGGTGACGGTGCTGGTGCTGCAGGGCGACCTGTTCTTCGCCACCGCCGAGCAGCTGGTGCGGGCGGTGGAGGGCTGCGCCGTCGACGCCCGGGTGGTGGTCCTCGACGCCCGCCGACTCGGCCGGGCCACCGCCGGAGCGGTGGCGCTGCTCGGCGAGCTGCACGACCTCGCGGTGGCCACCGACACCGTGCTGGTGCTGGCCGGCGCGCCCGAGCCGCTGGTGGACGCACTGGTCGCCGACGGCCGCTGGCCGCGGTCCGATCTGGCCGATGACGTCGACGTGGCCCTCGAGCGGGGCGAGGACCTGGTGCTGGCCGAGGCCGCCGCCGCGGTGGGCGTCGGGGCCGGACCGGGGGCCGGGCTCGGGCTCGGCTCCGTCGACGAGCACCTCGACCTCGGAGACGTCGACGTGCTGCGCGACCTCGACGCCGAGGATCTCGCCGCCATCACGCCGCTGCTGGTGACCGAGGTCCACGAGGCCGGTGAGGCGATCCTGCGCGAGGGCGAGCCCGCCGACCGCCTCTGCTACCTGGTGGCGGGCAGCGCCACCGTGCGCATCGACGTCGACGGCGACGCCGGCACCCGCACCCGACGGCTGCGCAGCTTCGGGCCGGGCACGATGTTCGGCGAGGGGGCGGCGCTCGACGGCGGGGTCCGCGCCATCAGCGTGGTGGCCGACGAGCGCTGCGTGGTGCGGTCGCTGCCCACCGCCGCGCTCGCCCGCCTCGCCGCCGAGCACCCCGCCGTGCACGCCCACCTGCTGGCCGCCCTCGGCCGCAACCTGGCCGAGCTGCTGCACCGCGCCATCGACGAGGTCCGCGCCCTCGACGAGTAGAGCGGCCCGTCGGCCCCACTCGTCAGGACGGCGCGGCGAGCGTGGCGTCGATGTGGCGCAGCAGGGTGCGGTTCTCCTCGAGCAGCGCCTCGTTGTGCTCGGCCATGGCCACCAGCCGCCGGTGCACCTCCTCGATGCGGGCGGCGGCGCGGCGGTCGGTCTCGTAGTCGTGCTGGGCGAGCTCGGAGGAGATCTGGTCGGCTCGCTTGGCGGCGATCAGCAGGATGGCTCCCTGCAGGCCGGCCAGCATCGACAGGAAGAGGTTCAACAGGATGAACGGGTAGGCGTCCCACTGGCCGAACACCAAGAAGGCGGTGTTGAGCAGGGCCCACAGCGCCATGAAGGCGAGGAACCCGAACACGAATCGCCACGAGCCCATGACGTTGCGGAGGTGGTCGGCGGCCCGCTCGCCCCGGGTCAGGTCGCCGTGGGAGCGCACGCCGGGATGGTGGTCCCACAGGTGCACGAGCGAGCGCGGGTGGCGGTGGCGGGGCACCTCGGCACCGTCGGGCTCGGGCGACGACGGGGGACCGTCGGGGGTCGGCGCAGCGATCCCGCGGTCGTCGGTGGCGGTGGTGGGGCGGGGACGGGCCATCGAGCCTCCTCGAGAAGGAACGCATCGTCGCCCGCGCCGCGATGATCCCACGGTTGCCGACCCCGGCGGCGGTCGTCATCGGTCGATCGGCACGGCTGCGAGGATGGGGGTGATGGCCGAACCGCCGATCCGCAACGAGCGCCCGACCGCCGGTCTCCGTGACGCCGAGGTCGCCGCCGCACTCGCCCGCCTGAGTGCCGACGACGTGGAGGTCGGGCGGGAGGCCGAGCACGTCTACGAGGCGCTCACGTGGGGTGAGGGGCCGGCGGTCATCGACCAGGCGGGCCTGCAGCACTGGCTCTGGTGGGAGCTGACCACCAAGTACCTGAACGACGAGCCCGAGTTCACCGCCCGCTACGCCGAGGTCGCCGCCCGCCTGTTCGACGAGCTCGGCCTGCACCGCTACGCCGCCATCGCTCGCTCCGACACCACCGCCGAGGTCCACGCCGCCTTCGCGCGCTCCCGGTCGGCGGGTCGCCGGGCGCTGCTGCAGGCGATCAAGGCGTCCGGTGTCGAGCCGGCCGAGCTCGACGACTTCGCGTGGGGCGACGTGTTCGGCGCCGGGGAGGCC
Source organism: Acidimicrobiales bacterium (assembly GCA_041394145.1). GTDB lineage: Bacteria > Actinomycetota > Acidimicrobiia > Acidimicrobiales > Acidimicrobilacustridaceae > JAWKIW01. Next base: position 17,108 of record JAWKIW010000019.1, on the reverse strand, counting down.
GATGCCCGCAGCGCGGTGTCCCGGGCGCTGGAGGCGGCCATCGACGCCGGCGAGCTGGTGCCGGGGGCGAAGGGCTCGCAGGCGCTGGCGCGGTCCGTGACGGCGCGCACCCTCGACGAGGCGAAGCCCGGCGGGCTGGGCGACACGTGGCGGCAGGCGGTGGTGACCGAGCGGCTCGAGACCTGGATCCGCGGGGCCGAGCGACACGAGCCGTTGCACCGCCTGCGGGCCGGCGTCGCCAACGCGCTGCTGCACCCGATCGAGCCGCCGCCCGACGTCGCCGAGGTGATGGCGCCGCTGTGCGCGCTGCTCGAGCGGTTCGGGCCCGAGCAGCGCCTGACCCAGGCGGGCTACCTGGCGCCGGCGTTCGTGCGGGAGATCCACGAGGCGGAGCTGTGGGACGAGGAGCTCCCCATCGGTGTTCCCCGAACCGAGACCGACGAGCCGACGCTGCACCGCCTCCGTGGCTTCCTCACGTCGGCAGGCGCCCTGCGCCGCAGTGGCAAGTCGCTCAAGCGGACCAAGCGGGGCACGGCGATGGCGGCCGATCCGGCGGCGGCCTGGCACGGGCTGGTGGCGCACCTCGGAGCGAGCGAATGGGAGCGCTTCGTGACCGAGACCTGCCTGCTGCCGCTGGTGGCCACGGACGCGCCCGTGCCGTGGGACGAGCTGAGGACGCTGGCCGGGGAGGCGGCGCCGGCGCTCGGGTGGCGGTCCTCGTCTGGGGGCGAGACCCGGCTGCCCGGCGAGACGGAGGTGTCATGGGCCTTCGCCGACAGCCGGATCCTGCTGGAGCTGTTCGGCATGCTCGTCGAGCACGGGGACTGGCGCGACCGCAGCTACTCGCTCACCCCCGCCGGCCGCACGACCGCGCTGGCCCTGCTGCGCCACACCGCCGCGGGCCCCAAGGACCGCGCCTGGTGAGCATCCGCCGACACGGGCGTGCGACCGCGGTCGCGGGGCGATGGATCGATCGGTCGGGAGATGCGGTGAGGTCGAGAGCGGCCTCGTGTCAGCGCCTCGCCGCTGGCGGATGGGTGCGCAGGTCGGTGCCGCGGGCGATGGCGTCGAAGTCGCGGTCGGCGTGCAGCACGATGCTGCCGGTGCGCAGCGCGATGGCGGCGACGAGGCAGTCGACGAGGTTGCGTGGCGTGATGCCCTGGGCGCGGCACTGGCGGTAGACGCCGGCGGCCGCGTCGAAGTCGTCGAAGCCGATGGTGGCGACCGAGGTGAACTCGTGCAGCATGCGGCGGAGGTCGCGCAGGTGACGGGGGGAGCGGGCGCCGGCCAGGACCTCCATCGCCACCGGATCGCACACGAGGACGCGATCGGGCTCGTGATCGGCGAGCCACGTGAGCGCGTGGTCGGCGGCCGACTCGTCGGCCCGTAGGTAGGCGACCCAGGCCGAGGTGTCGACGACGACCGTGCCGTCGCCGGCGACGTGGCCGGCGGCCTTCGTCTGGCGGGCCACGGTTCAGATGAGCTCGACGCCGCCGTCGGCGTAGAGATCATCGAGCTCGAGGCCGTCGCCCCAGCCGCTGCCCCGCATGGCGAGGATCTCCTCCTTGGCCATGGGCTCGTCGACGAGCTTGCGCAGGGCGAAGTTGATGGCCTCGCGCTTGGTGGCCAGGTGGTAGCGGGCCATGACGACGGCGAGCGCTTCGTCGTCCACGTCGACGTTGGTGCGGCTCATGTGCCGACCATACACCTCGTGGTGTGTGCGTGGTGTCGGGTGCCGGGCTCGCCGTTGGTCCCTCGTGACGTTCATGCGGCTCGCCACCGGTGGCGTGGTCGGGGACCTGAACGTCGCTGCGGCTCGGGACGTTGATGCGGTTGGCCCCCGCTGGGGTGGTCGGGGGCCTGAACGTCGCTGCCCGGGTTCGGCGCCTGGGCTTGCGGTCGCGGCTCAGCGCCCGGCGAGCACCGGGAGCAGGGCGTCGGCGACCTCGGCGGGTCGCTCCTCGTGGCTGAACAGGCCGGCGCCGGGGATCACGGCGAGGCGGGCGTCGGGGAACGTGGCGACCATCTCCCGTGCCTTCGCCACGGGGAAGAACTTGTCGTGCTCGCCCCAGACCAGCTGGACCGGCACGTCGATCTGCCCGTGCAGGGCGCCGAGCCGGTGGACGTGGTCGACGTCGAAGCTGCGCAGCACCTGCACGGCTGCGGCGCGCCGCGCCGGGTCGGTGTGCAGCGGCCGCAGGAACAGCTCGTCGAACTCGCCGTCGAGCAGCGTGCGGTCGGCGAAGGCGTCGCCGAGGACGAAGCCGTTGCGGCGGATCCTCGGCCGGCCGGCGATCCAGCCCAGTCCGGCGCCCACGCCGGGGAGGTGCCGCACCGCCAGGAACGACCGGAACCGCCAGCCGAGGCCCTGGGGCTGCTCGGTGTCGATCAGGCCCATGGCCCGCAGGCGCGGGTCGCCGGCCAGGGCGTGGCGGGCGATCATCCCGCCGCTGTCGTGGCCGACGACGGCGACCTGGTCGAAGCCGAGCAGGTCGACCACCCGGCGGACGCTGGTGATGTGCTGGTCGACGCTGAGGGCCGCGTCGGGCCCGAACCGGCTGTCGCCCGCGCCGGGGAGGTCGATCACGTGGCAGGTGACGTGCTCGCTGAGGGCCGGCAGGAGCGTGCGGAAGGTGGCGCCGCTGACCGGCCAGCCGTGGACGAACAGCACGTCGGGACCCGTGCCGACGCGGCGGTAGGCGGCCTCGCCGGCGCCGACGTCGAGGAACCGCTCGGGCGGTCGGCGGAAGAGGTCGGTGGCGGCGTCGGCGGTGAGCGTGGGCATGGGGCCTCCCGGGATCGAGGTGGGGTCGGTGTGGGCGAGTCGGGTCGGGTCGTGCGGCGGCGTGTGGTCGGGTGGCCGTCCCGTGCCCTTCGTCGCCATGTTGTAGTGGTCGCTACAAGAACTCTACTTGTAGTGGTCGCTACGATCAACGTCCGATGGGGTACCGCCACGACCGGGACGAGGTCCTCGCCGCTGCGCTGGACGTGGCCTTCGAGGAGGGCCTGAGCCGGCTCAGCTTCGGTCGGGTGGCCAAGCGGCTCGGCATCAGCGACCGGATCGTCGTGTACTACTTCCCCTCCAAGGACGACCTCGTGGGGTCGGTCCTGCTGGCGGTGGGGGCCCAGCTCCAGGAGACGCTCGGCGCCGCCTTCGCCTCGCCGGCGAAGGACCACGTCGAGCTCCTGCGGGCCGCCTGGCCGGTGCTGGCCCGACCCGACGCCGACCCGGTCTTCGCCCTGTTCTTCGAGGCCAACGGGCTGGCCGCTGCGGGGCGCGAGCCCTACCGCACGCTCGTGCCCGAGCTGGTCGAGGCCTGGATCACCTGGGTGGCGGGGTTCCTGACCGGGACCGCCGCACGGCGTCGGGCCGAGGCCGAGACCGCCATCGCCGTCATCGACGGCCTGCTGCTGCTGCGCCAGCTCGGGGGCCCCGAGGCCGCCGACCGCGCCGCCCGCCGCCTCGGCGTCCGCCGCCGCTGACCGGCCTGGGGGTCCGGGCTGTTGGCGATCCCGGGCTGTGGTGGTGCTCGGTGTCAGCCGAGGACGCTCGGGCCGGTCCAGCCGGCGAGGCGCTGCTGGTCGCGGAGGGCGACGATCTCGTCGGGCGTCATCGACGAACGGCTGGCCGGCGCCGCCGATGACGCGGACCTGGCACGGGAAGAGGTGGCGCTGCCGATGGGGTTGCTGTAGTGGGGTGCCCGCCGGCTCGTCGAACACGACGCCGACCTGCCAGCAGCGGCGACCCACGCGAGGTTCGACACGACGCCGACGCCGTACTTGCACGCCGGCTCCGGCTTGCCGCCCACCATGGCCCTCGGCCCGCGCGCCGATGCGGGCAGCGGCGAGCCTCGGCCGCAGCGACCCGGCGGCACACACCGTGGCGATGGCCGAGGCCGAAGTGCTGGCGCTTCGCCAGCCGGCCTCGTCGTGGTGGGCAAGGGGCGGGGTCCGAATCGCAGCGACACCTCCGAGACGTCACCGGTCGCCACGATCTCGTCCACCGCCGCCTGGCTGGCGACTGCGCCGCAGGCCGCCGTCCGTGGCCGACGTGGATGAGCTGTGGCGTGGGCATTGGTCTCCTCCCAGGCGTCGCGGCGACGCGCCCTCTTATGCCGGCTGCCTGCGGCAGGGGAGTAGGGCACCGCCGTACACGAGCCGTCGGTCCTGTCGGAGTGGCGATCTCGTCACGGCGGACGGCGATGCCGGATCGACTCGTCAGGTCGGAGGAGCGTCGGCAGGTCGTGTGGCGAGTGGGCACGGGCGGTGAGCGCCTCGGTGCGCCGGGTCGGTCGCGGTCGGCCCGTACATTGGGGCGAGCCGTGCGGCCGGGGAGCGCGGTGGGCAGGGGTGTCGTGCGGACGACCTACGTGAGCGAGATCCACATGCCGGTCGACCAGCTGGCGATGGCCAAGGCGCTGGTGCGGCGGTGGGCGGCCGGCTGGTCGACCACGACGCCGTTGTCGTGCGGCGTGACCACACGCGGCCAGGCCGGTGACCTGCTCGAGGTGACGGCGAGGCCCTTCGACGGGCGCGACGACACCATCGTGTGGCACCACAGCGCCTGGGTGTTCGCCGACAGCCACGACCGGGTGGGCGTGCAGGTGCGGAGCGACGTGCGCGCCTGTTCCATCGCCGTCGCCGGCCTGCGTCCTGACGCCGCGGGCGACCTCGGCATCGTCGTCGACCTGGTCGAGCACCTCGATCGTCGTGACGGCGCCGTGCGCCTCTCGGTGGGAAACGGTGCCGCTCGTCGGCGACGTCGCTGGCGCGGCACCTGCGCGACCGGTGCGACGGCTGCCGGTCATGGTGGTGCGGCCGGGGCGAGGGGGACGCGGATCCTGAGCGGATCGCCCGGCTGCTGGTGGCATCGCTGCGGTGGTCGTCGCCGGCGACGACACCGATGTGGCAATGCTCGATCGATCTTGCCCGGCGCGGCTCGGCTCCACGCGGGCTGCGCGATGGGCTCGACCGCAGCCACGCCACCTTCCACGGTGCCTCGTCGCGTCCAGGCCGACCCCGACCTGTGGGTCGCCCGGTCGGCGATCGCGGCGGCCTTCCGCACGCCCATCCCGCCGATCGTGGCCGACCTGGAGGCCGAGGCTCGGCTGCGCCGTCGCGCCGAGTTGGTCGCGGTCCGGGAGCGCTACGAGGCCGAAGACGTCGACGCCTGCTCGCCGAGCTCGAGGACCAGTTGGTCGTCAACGAGAGCTGCAGGGCGAGCTCGACGGGGCCCGCCGCGAGAAGGCCGCTCTCGTGCACCAGGCCCGCGACGCCGACCGTCGCGCGCCGACGAGCTGGCCAGACGGCCTGGTGGGAGCGCCGATGCCCCGATGGGTGGGGCTGATGGCGACTGCGGCGCCGTCGGGCGTCGAGGACGCGCCGAGGTGGGGTCGGTCGCCAACCTCGCCGACGCCCTCTCACTGGCCGACGCCCTCGACCACGTCGTGGTGGCCGACGCCGCCCGCCGCGACGCCGCCCGCTTCACGTTCGCCCGTCCCGAGGCCGTGGCGCGCGATCCTCCTGCCGTCCTCGACGCCATCTGTTCCCGTTGGGGAGGCGGGCGGGCTCGGCGCCAGCCCCCACCAGGCGGCGCTCGAGGCCGGCTACGCGGGCCGGCGTCTCGGGCGACCGCCCTCGGCAAGTACGGCCACGTGTACACTGCGACGGTCGAAGGCACGCAGGCCGAGCTCGGGCTTCGGCCCGCCTACGGCGCCGCCGGCGGCAGCTCTGACGCCGTGCTGCGCCTACTGCGCTCGACCGCGGAAGCGCCATCGCCTCGTCGTCGGCCGCCTGATGCGCCACGGCCCCGGACGGCTCCAACCACTGACGCAGGTCGGCTGGCGCGCTGACCACCGATCGGGATCGCGTCGGCGTCGATCGGGGACTATGGCCGGTGACCGGCGCGTGACCACCGACTGCGGGGCTGGTCAGGATTGCAGGGGCCGGTTCTCGGGCGGTGCGGTCGAACAAGGCGTCGGCCAGGGCGCAGCGGCGGTCGCCGAGCTCGAGGTCGTCGCCGGCGAGGTGCTCGGGGAAGGCCGACTCACCCAGGTAGGCACCCGACGAGCGCGCCGGCCATGGCCGCGACCGCGTCGCGTCCTCCCGCCGTTCACTGCGGTGACGACGACCTCCTCAGGGTCCTCCGGCAGCGCAGAAGCACCACAGCGCCGACGGCAGGCCTTCGAGCACGAAGGCGCCGTTGTAGAAGTGGTCGAAGGCGTCGCCGGGCTCGGCGTCGAGCCAGTCGCCGACTCGCCGACGCCGACGCGGCGCACCCGCCGTTCGGGGTCGGCGTCGGGGCGTCGCTCGGGCTCGCCCGGCTCGTGGAGGTCGGCGATGACGGTGCGGGCCCGGTGGATGGCCTCGCCGGGTCGAGCGAGCCGGGGACGACGGTGGTGAGCCACCCGACGAGGTACGCCTGGACGACCGCGCTGGCCACGGCCATCGGGTCGGCGACCACTGCGCTGAGGGCGGCCACCTGCGGAGGCGGGTCGAGGTCGTCGTGGGCGCGCCAGGCCGATCGGAGCGACGCGCATGGCGGCGCCGTTGCCGGCCGATCCGACGCCGGCCTCGTGCCAGGAGGCCGTCCATCAGGTTGTGCACGGCGGCGGTGCAGGCCCGTCCCTCGCCCCGTGCGATCGGGTACCAGTCGACGAACCGGGCGGCGAGGTCGGCGGGATCGGGGTCGCCGTCGTGGGCCAGCAGCCACTCCGCCACGCAGACCGTCATCTGGTGTCGTCGGTGGCGGTGCCGACGGGTCCGCGCCTCCCAGCCCCACCACGGCACGTAGACGTCGAGCCGCCCGTACGGCGGCCTCGATGTGGCGACGGGGCCAGCCTTCCACGGCCCGCCCGAGCGCGCCACCGATCGCGCAGCCGACGAGCGCGCCTCGGAAGGCGTCGCGGGTGGGCGGGCCACTGTGGTGAGCCGCCGTCGTGCGCCGTCGTCGAGGACGGGCGGCAGCAGCCGCCGCTCCTGCATGACCTCGATGCCCGTGTCGTCGTGCATTCGTCGCTCCGCCTCTCGCTCGCCACGTGCAGCGTAGGTAGGAGGGAGCCGTGACGACATAGGTGGCAGCCGGCCATGGTCATCAGGTCGATGTCCGTCCCCACCGTGGCGCAGGCATTTCGGTGAGCATGATCAGCGTGAGAGAATGATCGTCGCAATGCGAGGCGGCAGCGGCGGAGGGGCACTTTGATGGGGATGGAGCCGGCGGAACGGTTGGTCGCCGCCGATGGCCTCCTGTATCATGGTGATCGCAGGTCGCGTTCGGGCTGGTGGCAGGGGTTGTGCTCTGGCAGCGCTCCATCGAGCACCGAACCTGCCATGCCGGTCACCGTTGCAGGGTTGTCCCAGTGCGAGCTGCACGGGTGTGTCGAGGGTCTTGTCGACACGTCGACTGGCGTCCTGGCCATGACAAGTACCGATCTGGCAGCGGACCGGCTGACGGGTGAAGGATGCTGCCCGCCGGTACCGGTCGGACTCGACGGCGAGCGGGCTGTTCGGCGGGTGGAGTTCGGTCACCGAAACGCGGCTCGAGCGGATGCCGGACGCCTGGAGGCTGGTGGGCGGCTTGGGGATCCCGAGCGCTCCCTCTGGTGTGACCGGTGATCCAGCCGGTGGTCATGTCGTCCAGTTCGTGGACGGCAGCTCGTGGACGTTCACCGATGCAGGGTTCCTCACCGTGATGCGGAGCCCGGGTGGTGAGGAGACGCACATCGGGCGGGGCTCCCTGGCGAGATCCGGTTGAGACGCCTTCTCGGCGCAACGGTGGTCCTTGCGGTTGGCTCCGGGGGGCGGGTCTCCTCAGCGGTGTCTCCGGCGGGGACAGCGAGCTTCAGCTATGACAGGGATCGGCTCGCTGGGGTGAGCGTGACTCCCACACCTTCGAGGGCGCCACGGAGTCCGTTGCGGACGCTACTCGGATCAGCACCATTCCTACAGGGATTGGCCGCCTGAGCGAGCTGGAGCCTGCTCGGACCGTGAGCATCGTCTACGGTCCTGGGGCTGGGTGTCTGTGCCGTGTGACGCAGGACGGCCAAAGCTTCGAGTTGGCGTACTCGCCTGAGGCGACTGAGGTGATGCCGCCAGGTGCGACGAAGCCGACGGTGTATGCAGCCACGACACTCAAGGTCGTCTCGTGTCGATCCGGCAGGGCAGCGTCGTCGTTCTGGAGCGCGAGTTCCGCGGCGACGGGACCCTCCGTCGACAGGTGGACTCCAGCGGTACCACCGACTACGAGTGGGCAGCCGGGCAGCCGGTCAAGGTCACGAAGGGTGACTGGGTCACCGAGCTCGAAGCATGACGAGAGCGCGTCTCTCCACGATCCGAACACCTGGACGGCTCCACGGACTACCCTAACGCGACGCCGATGGCTCGCTACCCGAGTCAGGTCACGAACCCCGGCGGCGGCGTCACGCAGCTGTCGTACGAGGGAGACCGACGGCCGGGCAGCTCGATGCTGACGGCGTCGAGACCAAGATCGGCTGGAGACTCGGCGACGGGAAGGTCGACGTTGGGTCGGGGTCGGATCCGGTGGCGTCGCTTCGGCTGTCCGAAGACGGCCTGGTGCGGCAGCTGGATGCGGCGGACCAACCCGTCGGGGACGCCGGGAAGCCCGGTTGGACGCCCTTGGGAATCAGCAGGAGCAGGCGCTCTCATGAGCAGCACCGCTGGGGAGGACGGCCAGGCCGACCGGCTTCGAGATCAGCAGCGTTGGAAGGGAAAGCTGACCGGTCGAATGTTTGCCTACGACGACTACGTGGACGCATCCAGAGGATCGACGCCCCGTCCGAATCGGTCCTGATCAGCTACGACGATCGAGGGCGCAGTGGCATCGTCGGAGCACCGGCGATGCTCGCATGTGGAGACCTACGAATACGACGATCTCCGGGCACCTCATCCGAACCAGCGTCAACGGATCCGTGACCATGGCGGCGCGCCATGACGGCGCTGGGCGCCTCATCGACCAGACGGTCAACGGCGAGAACGTGAAGCGTCGCTACGACGCCAACGGACTGGTGAGCGAGCTCACGGACTATCGAGGAACGTGGAAGGTCACCCGAACCAAGGCGGGCCGGGCCCAGAGCATCACAACACCGAACGGCGGAACCGTCGAGTTCACCTGCGACGAAGCCGGGCGCCTCGCACGTGCCGGAACTTCACCGGCGCCGCTACGACCTACGAATACGACGTCGAGGCGGGTCGGCTGGCGAAGATGAGCCGAGGCGGCCTCGACGTCACCTACGGCCATCGAGACGACGGCAAGCTCGGCCGGATCACCTCACCGCTCGGGATCGACAACTTCGGCTACGACGACGGGGCGTTTGAACTCGACGAACGGCCCATCTGGGACTCCGGCGAAGACTACGACGCCAATGGTCGACCCGCTCGCCTGAACGAGTGGCTCTGGCTCCAAGGACTGCCTACGACGACCTCGGCAGGGTCGTATCTGTGGTCGACGCACGCCAAGGTGAGGATCCGGGTTCGCACCGACTACAGCTACGACGACCCGGACGCGGACCGGCATGACCCGAGGCGACGACCGCACCGGCATCCAGTATGAGCTTGACGCATACCCGGCGAAGGTCAGTCACGCCGACGGCTCCGAGATGTGGTGCGACACCTGCCGGGTACCTGCAGCAGATCACCGCCGGTGACAACTACGTCTTCAACTGGCGAGAACGACCGAATCAAGACCGTTCAACGAAACGGCAACGAGCTGGTCACCGTCGACTGAGCGACCCGGGACCGTCAAGGGTCGCGATCGAGGGAAACAGTGCCCGCCGCCCTCGAGTGGGACAACAGCCGACTCGAGCTGACGCTCGCGACGACACACTGACGATCGATCGCAACGGCGACGGAGAGCCGTCGAGGATCGAGATCGGCGAGACCAGGTTCGAGCGCAGGTCGACTGGAAGGAGGGCATCCTGACCCGCACCCTTACTCCGACGACGGCGAGGTCTCGCCCTCAAGTGCGCCGGCACCGACTGTGACTTCGGAGACGGGGACCACCTCGCCGACGGCAAGGCCGACGACGCCAAGCAAGTGCGACTCTCCTATCGGGCGGGGAGTTGACCGACGCGAACGTCGACGGCATGAACACCAAGTTCCAGGCGAATCCCGCATGGTCGGATCCGAAGTACCCGAGGCGACGGCGACGACAAGAGCGGGGCGAGGTGACACCTCCCGGCGAGATCGCCGGAGACCTTCGCCGACCTCCTCACGGCCGTGGTCGGCGTCGACGGGGTTCCGAACGGGCCGTCGACCCGGACCCAGTTCGTTTACAGCCCCGATCGTCGATTCGCTCCCCAACGAGCTGCGGCCAGAGGGCCTCGAGCTCGAGACGCCCGCCGAGAACGGGTGCAGAGATCTCGTCATCGATCCTGACGGTCCCCGCACTCGGCCTCGACGACGATGATGTCTGGACACCGTTATCAGTCCGGCCAGGTTATCCTCACCGACACTCTGGGTCTGGTCCGCCCGGACCTCTTCGGTGAACGCAACGATGACATGTTCGACGAGGGCGGGTTCCTCAACCGTTCCGGTGTCCACACCGACCTTCCGAGTGTCCTGTCCGACGGCGGTTGGGGCGCGCACCCAGCTCTACAACGCCCGACCCGACCCCGGCCTACTCGACCACCTCATCAACTGGGGCCGGATATCCTCGGGGCGGTTGTCGCCCTTATCGGGAACCTACGTGCCGCCTGCCTACGGGATCCTGGTCGGCGTCACTGGCGCTCCGAAGCGCTCGGAGCGTGCTTGTTCCACGTCGGCTCCTGCACAGCGATGAAGCGCCATCTTCCTTCTCGCGGCGCTGCCAGGCCCGCTGGGTCGCCCGCAAAGGGGGGCTGGTGTGGTGTCGAACGCCTCATCGCCGGTGTCGTGGACGCAGGCTGTGGCTGCCGGTCAGACCTACGTCGAGGGAGGCGCGTGCACAGCCGTCGGGACAGCCTTCGCGCCGGGATCGTCCCGCCGCCGCCGGACCATTTGCGAGCTTCGCCAAGTGTGGCGTCTGTACCCCTGGAAAGGTTGTGTGCTACCGGCCTCAAGTTCCCGAGACCGCTGCGGTCGGCGAAGCGCAGCCGGGACGGACCTCTTCGCCCCGCCCGACTCCTGACTGCCGGATCGAGAGGTGCCACGGCTCGTCGGCAAGCAGCACTGAGGAACTCCCGAAGCCTGGCTTCGACCGAGACGAATACCCGTTCGCACTCACGTCAAGGCGGAACTGAGCCACCGTCAACTGCGTCTCGCCATCAGAGAACCGCAGCGCTGGTGCCTACCTCCGCAGCCAACTCCAAATGTCAAAGACGGTGAGCGAGTCCTTCGTGGTCACAGACGCGTGCCCGTCACCTCGGCGGTCACTTGACGGCGCCGGTCGCTGCGGCCCGTTCGCCCGCACGGAGGACTCCGGACGCCCGCCCGGTTAGTGCTCTGACCATCAACGTTCGCGCGCTTTGGGCGGCATGGAGCCGGGGCTGGTCCCCATCGGTGCGGATGCGGGCGATGTCTCCGTTCGGCCTCGAGTAGGTCGGGTCGCGGGTGTGGCCGTTTCCTGGGCCTCGGGTTGATCCGCCCTCGTCGCTCAGAGGTCACTGGTCACCTCTGCATGCCGCAGCGAGACGAGGCTCACGTACCGCTGGTTCTGTGTCCATGCGACCGTCACGCCCGCTGAGGAGACGGTGTCGTTCTTGATCGGCTCGGCCAGATGCTCGGTGCGGCGGTCGTCCGGGCCGCGGAGTCGAACACGCCGACAGCACTGCCGGGCACCCGCTCCCGATTCTCCAGCGCCTTCCTAACACGGCGAGCCAGTTCGCCCGCCGCTTCGTGCCTCGCCGCCGAGTTGCCGCGGAACAGGACAGACCGTGCCGCCGGAGGATCGGGGATCGCCCGCTGGATGGCCCCACCCGGTGTAGAAGCCGAGGTGTTCTCACCCCGGGCGGAAGAACCGCCCCGCCTGGCAGATGTAGGCCTGATGCTCGTGGTACTGGCCACGCCCTACGGGCGGCGACGATGACGGTGTCGTCCGTGTTGAGCAGGCCGTCGTCCTCATAGAGGCGGACCAGCTCGTGGAGCAGGTAGCGAGTTCAGCCTGGACGAGGCTGCCCGGGTCGGCCAGCATCGCCTCGATCTGTGCCGGGTGAGGCGAAGCCGATCCAGAGGATCCTCTTCCGACGGCCTCGTCGATGCCGTCGAGCACGTCGAGCCACGGTGGCTTGCCGGCATCAGGGGTGATGACGAACAGCAGGGCAGCGTCGTCCGCGAGCAATCGTGGTGTGGTTGCGAAGCTGGGTGCGCTCCTTGCCGTCGCTGTCGTACATGCCTCGCTGCGTCTTCGTCTCTGAACCACCACGCGGCGAGCCGAGATGCAGGCGTCGGCACGCTGTCCTCGCCCGACCTGGTCGCCGAAGGCGACCGTCTGCAGCTCGTCGCCCGACTCGGTCGCCGGCCAGCAGCTCCTCCACGAGGGTCAGTCGATCCGCTCGAACACGCCATCGTCGACGGTCACTCTCGGTTCTCGCCGGTGCGGTAGGTGGAGAAGAGGCGCGCATGCCGCGACGATAGGGCCGCTCTGTGCACGGTGGGTCGCCTGTCCCTCGAAGATGCGCGCTATCTGCCATGGCGCAGTGAGCCTCTCGGAAGCGAGGGCCATGGCATGTCCCGCATCTCGTGTTCCCGCCGTCTCGACGGGTGAGGCAAACTCGAGCACTCGCATCACACATGGTCTGGGGACGAGCGATGAGCAAGGCGCCGGAGATCAGCTGGCCTCACGAGTTCTTCCGGGCGCATCCGGCGTCTGCGCCAGCGGACACCAACGGGTGCTTGGTGCCTCGAGCAGTTCGCCGAGGACCCTGACCATCCGTCCCTGAACCTGGAGAAGCTCTCCGGCCGGGCGCGGAACTTCTGGTCGATCCGAGCCTCGCAGAGCCTCCGCATCCTTCTCGTCAAGGAGGGAACCTGTACCGCGTCTTCGATGTGGGCCCACACGACGAGCTGTAAGAGCGGGCTGAACGGAGCCGGTTCGTCGTCGACCCTCGTCGGGAGTCATCCGTCTCGTCACGCTCGACACCAGCGGCGCCGAGGAGCCAGAGCCAACTGGCGCCGCCGTGTCCCTGCCGCCTCTGCGGCACCCGAGCAGCCGAGGCCGCTCGACCACTGGAGCGATGCCGAGCTGACCGAGGCCGGGTTCGACGGCGCCGACATCGCCAAGCTGCGGGCCTGCTTCACTGACGAGGACGTCCTCGCCCTGGCGATCGATGACGACGAGCGGTTCGAGCTGGCGGTCGACCTCGTCGGCACGACCCCCGAGCAAGTGGCGAGCCCCGGCCCTGGACGAAGGGCGGCCGCCGAGGACCGCCTGATCCACCATCAGCGAGTTCGGGGCCCTCGCCGGGTTCAGCAAGCTGTTCACCCCTTTTTCGAGGAGATCCGCAGCCGCCGCCGCCCCGATCGAGGACTGGATGATCTTCCCTGCACCCGGAGCAGGAGGCCGTGCGGCGCCGGTATGACGGGCCGGCCCGTGTCCGTGGCGCGCTGCTGGCACCGGCAAGACGGTCGTGGCGCTGCACCGAGCCGCAGCGCCTGTCGACCGGTTCCGTGAGGACGGCGACGACACCAAGGTCCTGTTCACGACCTTCATCAAGTCGTTGCCACCCGTCTTCGAGCACCCCAGCCAGAGCCACTCCCTGCACAGCGTCGCCCTGGGACCGTGGAGTTCCTCCACGTCGACAAGCCTGCAAGCCGCATCTGCCAGGAGAGGACGGCCGATGCCCGACCACCAGCCCTGCGGATGCCGGACGCGGCCTCGCCGCCGCCTACCGCCAATATCAGACCTGGCAGCGGCTGGCCGGCTGACGCGGAACTACCTGCGTGAGGAGATCACCGCCGTCATCAGCGCCGACGCGGGCTCGCCAGCCTCGACGACTACCTCAACGTTGCTCGCAGCGGAAGGCGCGTCTGGCTTCACGGAGCCGATGCGGCGCCAGATCGTGGAGCTGCACCTGCACTTTCGTGAGGAGGATGAACCGGCGTGGAACCGTGGACTTCGCCGACGTCGTCCTCAAGGCCCGTGATCACGCTCGTCGCCGCCCGCGAGCCACCTACCGGGCCGCCATCATCGACGAGGCCCAGGACCTCACGCTCGTCGGGCTGCAGCTCATCCGTGCCCTGACCACCGACCCCGCTGGTCCGCGCTTCTCGGACAGCCTGCTCATCGTCGGTGATGGAGCGCAGCGGATCTACGCCGGGGATTCACCCTGCGCCAAGCCGGCATCGACGTCCGTGGCCGTACCAACGTGTTGCACAACAACTACCGCAACACCGGTGCGAGATCCTGGCTGCCGCCGAGGGCGTGGCCGGTGAAGAAGACGTCGAGGACCTCGGCGAGGAGTACCGCCGCGCCGACGAGGTCGGAGGAGATGAGACCGCTCGGGTGAGCGCCCCCGTCTCGTCACCTGCACGTCAGACGGTCAGATGTGGGACCGCGTCGCCGCGGAGATCGCCAATCTCGTCGCCCACGGCGAGATGGACCACGGCGACATCGGGGTCTTCGTGCCCACCCAACGCCGGTGTTACCAGCGCTCGCAACGCGCTCGACCACCGCGATATCCCCACCATGGGCCTCGACCGCTACGAAGGCCGCCACAGCGACCACGTGAAGGTCGGCACCTACTTCCGGGCCAAGGGCCTGGAGTTCAAGGCGGTGTTCCTCCCGGGGCTGAACCGTGACGTGTACCCGCGCCCCCGCCACGCCGAGCAGAGCGATGCCGAGTACGAGGAATACCGGTCACTGGCCCTTGGTCAGCTCTTCGTCGCCATGACCCGCGCCCGAGACCACCTCTTCGTGCCCAGCGTCGGTCCTCCCAGCGGCGTCATCAGCGCCGCACGCCACGAGTTCCTCGAGTAGGCGACGAGCCCCCGGTGCCGTCACAGACCGCGCCTACCGGCTAGAAACAGGGCAGCGGCCGGACCGTGTGAGGAGGATCGGCGGGAGTGGACGTCTTCGGACTGCGCAGCTCATCAGCGACTACCGCCGGTACGTCACGTCCTTCATCGAGATCCGCGACGAACGCATCCGCGATCGCGCCGACACGGCCCTCGACCAGGGGCATCTGTAGCTCCGAACCCCGCCCGGCCTCAACCCCACCTTCGGAGCCCGAGGGTTCATCGACGAGCCGTCGCCGACGGGCGGCTCCACCCCGACTGCCGCGACATCTTCCGGGTCGGCAAGAGCGACGACAACCCGCTCGGAGAGCCGATGCGGCTGCACCGCCACCAGGTCGACGCCATCGACCAGGCTCGGGCCGGGCACAACTACGTCCTCACCACCGGAACGGGCTCGGGCAAGAGCCTCTCCTACATCGTGCCCATCGTCGATCACGTGCTGCGCCACGGAAGCGGCCAGGGTGTGCGAGCGATCGTCGTCTACCCGATGAACGCCCTGGCCAACAGCCAGGAAGAGGAGCTGCGCAAGTTCCTCGGCAGGGACCACCCGCTGGTGACCTTCCGGCGGTACACGGGCCAGGAAGCCGGCGACGAGCGAGACGAGATCCTTCGGAACCCTCCCGACATCATCCTCACGAACTACGTGATGCTCGAGCTGGTCCTCACCCGCGTGTACGACAAGAAGCTGGTCCGCGCTGCCAGGGGACTCGATTTCCTCGTCCTCGACGAGCTCCACACCTATCGAGGTCGCCAGGGCGCCGACGTCGCCCTGCTGGTCCGCCGGCTGCGGGAGGCCTGCGAGGCGACCAACCTGCGCTGCATCGGCACCTCGGCCACCTTGGCCTCGACGGGCTCGCTCGACGCGCAACGGGCCGAGGTGGCGCGGGTGGCGAGCCTGTTGTTCGGCGCCAACGTCGAGCCGGAGAGCGTCATCGGCGAGACCCTCCAGCGAGCGACTCCCACGGTCGACATCGCAGACCCCGCCTTCAGCGCAGAGCTCACCACCGCCACCCGACGAGCGCTGGCCGAAACGGCTCCCTCAGACTGGGACACCTTCGTCAACGAACCGTTGTCCACCTGGATCGAGACGACGTTGGGCGTCACCGAACGAGACGGACGCCTCGTGCGGGTCACTCCGCAACCCATCGGGGGCTCGGGCGGCGCGGCCAGCCGGCTTGCCGCCGCGACCGGCCTCGATGCCGAGGACGCTGCCCGCGCCATTCGCCGGCAGTTGCTGGCCGGCTACCAGGTGACGAACCCCGACACCGGATTCCCCGCGTTCGCCTTTCGCCTCCACCAGTTCGTCAGCAAGGGCGACACGGTCTATGCGTCTCCCGAGCCCGAGGCGCATCGCTATCTCACGCTCGAGGCGCAGAAGTACGTGCCCGGCGACCGGTCGCGGGTGCTCTTGCCGCTCGTGTTCTGCCGGGAGTGTGGCCAGGAGTACTACGTGGTGCATCGTCGCCCGGCCCCCGATGGCGACGAGGAGGCTTCCCACTTCACGCCCCGCGAGCTGAACGACCGCGCCACCGAGCACGACGCCGAGCCCGGTTTCCTGTACGCCAACAGCGAGAACCCCTGGCCCGACGATCCGTTGGTGCAGACCGAGCGCTACCCGGATGAGTGGCTCGAGGAGCACCGGGGCGAGCTGCGCGTGCGCTCGAACTACCGCAAGGCGCGACCCATCGAGCTGTCGGTGACCACCGCGGGCGCCGTCGGCGCGGGCACTCCGATGTGGTGGGTGCCGGCGCCCTTCCGCTTCTGCCTCAACTGCGGGATCAGCTACGGCGGACGGGTCAGGGGCGACTTCTCCAAGCTCGCCACCTTGGGCTCCGAGGGACGTTCCACCGCGACGACCGTGATGAGCCTGTCGGCCATTCGATCCCTGCGCGCCGACGAGTCGCTGTCCCGGCGGGCCCGCAAGCTCTTGACGTTCTCCGACAATCGGCAGGACGCCAGCCTGCAGGCCGGGCACTTCAACGACTTCGTCGGCGTGGCCCTCCTACGGGCGGCGCTGTATCGCGCCGTCCATCGGGCCGGTGCTGATGGGCTCGCCCACGACGAGATCACCCAGGCCGTCTTCGCCGCGCTCGACCTGCCCTTCGAGCTGTACGCGTCCAACCCCGAGGCCCGCTTCAAGTCCCGGACGGACACCGAACGGG
>JAWKIW010000018.1:0-119593 GCA_041394145.1 Acidimicrobiales bacterium | reverse complement strand
CGAGCTGGGCCTGGCACCGCTGCCAGGACGCCTTCGGGCGCAGCGAGCCGTGCGTGACGTCGCACAGGACGCAGTGGGTGCGGCCCAAGAGGTGGCCCACGACGTAGGACAGCTCGCCCCACAGCGTCCCGTCGGCGTCGTAGATGCCGACCAGCCGCTCGACGTCCCCCGGGCCCGGTGCGGTCACGGCACTGGATGACCCGCGTCAGCCCTGCAGGGCGGCGATGGCGTCGTCGAGAGCGAGGACGCGCAGGGCGTTGTCGACGTGCAGGTTCTCGATCATGCGGCCGTCGACGGTGACGACGCCCCGGCCCTCGGCCTTGGCCTCCTCGAAGGCGGCGATGATCTTGCGGGCCTGGGCCACCTCGTCGTCGCTCGGGGCGAAGACCTCGTTGCACGGCTCGAGCTGGCTCGGGTGGATGAGCGTCTTGCCGTCGAAGCCCATCTGGCGGCCCTGCACGCACTCGGCGCGGAAGCCCTCTTCGTCCTTGATGTCGTTGTAGACGCCGTCGAGGATCACCTTGCCGGTGGCTCGGGCAGCCAGCAGGCACAGCCCGAGACCGGTGAGCAGCGGCTGGCGACCGGGCACGTGGTCGGCGTGCAGCTCCTTGGCCAGGTCGTTGGTGCCCATCACCAGCACGGTGAGGCGCTCGGACGCCGCCGCGATCTCCTCGGCGTGCAACATGGCCACCGGGGTCTCCACCATCGCCCAGATGCGGGTGTGGTCGGGGGCCCCGTGCCTGTCCAGCGCCGCCTCGATGGCCTGCACGTCGGCCACCGAGTTGACCTTGGGCACCACCACCGCGGCCGGCCCGGCGGCGCTGATGGCGGCCAGGTCGTCGGCGTGCCACTCGGTGTCGAGGCCGTTGGCCCGGATGGTGAGCTCGCGCCCGCCGTACGCGCCGCTGGCGACGGCGGCGCACACCCGGTCGCGGGCCTCGGCCTTGGCGTCGGGGGCCACCGCGTCCTCGAGGTCGAAGATGATGGCGTCGGCCGGCAGGGCCTTGGCCTTCTCCAGGGCCCGCTCGTTGGCCCCGGGCATGTACAGCACCGAGCGGCGGGGACGGACGGTCTCGTGCATCGAAGCGCTCCTCGGGGCTCGTCGTCGCTCGGGCCCTACAGCCCGTACAGGTCGGCCAGCTCGGGGTCGCGGGCGGCCAGCATCGTGGCCAGGCCCACCACGACCTTGCACTGCTTGACGGTGGCGTCGTCCTGCATCTTCCCGTCGATCATCACCGCGCCGGTGCCGTCGCCCATCTCGTCGATGACCCGCTTGGCCCAGGCCACGTCCTTCGGGTCGGGAGAGAAGACCTTCTTGGCGATGTCGATCTGCACGGGGTGCAGGCTCCAGGCGCCGACGCAGCCCAGCAGGTAGGCGTTGCGGAACTGGTCCTCGCAGGCGACGACGTCCTTGATGTCGCCGAACGGGCCGTAGTACGGCAGGACGCCGTTGGCCGCGCAGGCGTCGACCATGCGGGCCAGCGTGTAGTGCCACAGGTCCTGCTGGTAGGTGGCGCGGGGGCCGTCGACGTCGTCGGGGTCGGGGTCCTGGCGCACGAGGTAGCCGGGGTGGCCGCCGCCGACCCGGGTGGTCTTCATGCGGCGGTCGGCCGCCAGGTCGGCCGGGCCGAGCGACAGGCCCTGCATCCGGGGGCTGGCGGCGCAGATCTCCTCGACGTTGGCGACGCCCCGAGCGGTCTCGAGCAGGGCGTGCACGAGGATCGGGCGCTCGAGGCCGGCCCGCGCCTCGAGCTGGGCCAGCAGCCGATCGACGTAGTGGATGTCCTCGGCCCCCTCGACCTTGGGCACCATGATGACGTCGAGCTCGTCGCCGATCTCGGTGACGAGGGTGACGAGGTCGTCGAGCACCCACGGCGAGTCGAGGCTGTTGACCCGGGTCCACAGCTGGGTGTCGCCGAAGTCGATCTCCTTGCCGACCTTCACGAGGCCCGCGCGGGCGGCCTCCTTGCGGTCGGCCTGGATGGCGTCCTCGAGGTTGCCGAGCAGCACGTCGGCCTTGCCCACCATGTCGGGCAGCTTGGCCACCATCTTCTCGTTGGAGGGGTCGAAGAAGTGGATCATGCGCGACGGCCGGAACGGGATCTCCCGCACGGGCTCGGGCGCGCCCACGGCCAGCGGGCGGAAGAAGTCCTTCGGGTTGCGCATGGCATGCCTCCGGCGAGGGACGGATCGGCTGCGACAGCCCGGGCCACGTGGCCCGGCGACAGCAGATCGACCCTAGGACGGCGGGCCACCGGCCGTACAGTCTGGCGATGGGCCCCGACGATCCCCGGCGCTTCGACCGCCGCCGCTTCCTCGCCGCCGGCGCCGCCGACCCGGTCATCCCGGGCCCGCCGTTCACCCTCGGCGTGGCCAGCGGCGATCCGACCCCGACCGCGGTCGTCCTGTGGACCCGTCTGGCCCCGGATCCCCTGAACGGCGGCGGCATGCCCCCCGACGACGTCGCGGTCGGATGGGAGGTCGCCACCGACGACGGCTTCACCGATGTCGTGGCCTCCGGCACCGCCGTCGCCACCGCGGCGCACGCCCACAGCGTCCACGTCGACGCCGCCGGCCTCGCCCCCGCCACCCACTACCACTACCGCTTCACCGCCGGCGGCTTCACCAGCCCGACCGGGCGCACCCGCACCGCCCCCGCCACCGGGTCGAGCCCGTCGTCGATGCGGTTCGCCTTCGCCTCGTGCCAGAGCTGGACCGACGGCTACTACACGGCCCACGCCGCACTGGCCGCCGAGGACGTCGACGTGGTGCACTTCCTCGGCGACTACATCTACGAGGGCGGCGGCTCCGGGGTGCGCTCCCACGGCTCGCCGGAGGTCACCACCCTCGCGGCCTACCGGAACCGCTACGCGCTCTACAAGGGCGACGCGAACCTGCAGGCCGCGCACGCCGCCTTCCCCTGGATCGTCACGTGGGACGACCACGAGGTGGAGAACAACTACGCCGGCCTCGTCCCCCAGGACCCCGCCGACGCCGCCACCTTCGCCGCCCGCCGCGCCGTGGCCTACCAGGCCTGGTGGGAGCACCAGCCGGTCCGCCTGCCGGCGCCGACCGGGCCCGACCTGCAGATCCGGCGCAGCTTCGACTGGGGTGACCTGGCCCGCTTCGCCGTGCTCGACGGCCGCCAGCACCGCTCCGACCAGGCCTGTGGCGACAGCCTCGGCCAGCCCTGCCCGGAGATGGACGCGCCCGGGCGGACCATGCTCGGCCCCGAGCAGGAGGCCTGGCTCGACGGGGTGCTGCGCGGGTCGCCGGCGGTGTGGAACGTGGTCGCCAACCAGACGATCCTCGCCCCCATGCCGCTCGGCCCGGGCATCAACCTCGACCAGTGGGACGGCTACCCGGCGGCCCAGCAACGGCTGCTCGACCTCTTCGCCGCACCGGGGGTCACCAACCCGGTCGTGATCACCGGCGACATCCACGCGTCGTGGATCACCGAGCTGCCCACCTCGGCGAAGGACCGGACCAGCCCGACCGTGGGCCTCGAGCTGGTCGGCACCTCCATCTCGTCGGACTTCGACGACGCCCTCGCCCCGATCTTCGAGCAGCTGCTCACCGGGTTGCCCGGCACCCACTACGTGAACGCCCGGGACCGTGGCTACACGGTGGTCGAGCTGACCCGGTCGCAGCTGACGGCCAGCTACCGCGTGGTCTCCACGGTCACCGCGCCCGAGGCCACGGTCGCCACGGCCACCACCTTCTCGTGGCCGGTCGAGTCGGCGGCCAGGCCGACCCCGGGACCCGCCGGGTCGACGAGCGGTGCCCCTGTCACCCCGGCCTTCACCGGATGAGGCGGCACCGGACATGAGCGCGGTCACCTTCGACTTCCGCGGCGCCCGGGTGCTCGTCACCGGCGGGACGAGCGGCATCGGCCACGGCGTCGCCCGGGCCTTCGCCGCGGCCGGCGCCCGGGTGGCCGTCACCGGCACCCGGGAGGACGCCGCCGACTACGAGGCCGACCTCGACGGCCTCCGGTACCACCGGTGCCGCATGAGCGAGCCGGCCGAGGTCGCCGGCGTCGCCGCCGCCGTGGTCGGCGACGGGCCCGACGGGCTCGGCGGCCTCGACGTGCTGGTCAACAACGCCGGCCAGAACCTGCCCGGCGGCCGCGACGAGTGGGACCCGGACGTGTTCGACGAGGTGCTGGCGGTGAACCTGTCGGGTGCCTTCCGCCTCGCCACCGCGTGCGCCGACGCCCTCGAGGCCAGCCCCCTCGACGGCGGGGCCTCGGTGGTCAACGTGGGCTCGATGTCGTCGTACTTCGGCATCGAGATCGTGCCCGGCTACGGCGCGGCCAAGGCGGGCATCGTGCAGATGACCAAGACCCTGGCGGTGGCCTGGGCGCGGCGCGGCATCCGCGTCAACGCGGTCGCACCCGGCCTCATCGAGACCGCCATGACCGCGCCGATGCTGCCGTTCGACGAGCTGACCCGCCCCATGCTCGACCGCACGCCGATGGCCCGGTTCGGCACCGTCGACGACGTCGCGCCGGTGGTGCTGTTCCTGGCGTCGCCGGCGGCGTGCTACGTCACCGGCCAGACGCTGCCCGTCGACGGCGGCTACTCGATCCAGGGGTGAGATCCAGGGGTGACGACGTGAACCACCGACCCGAGGTCCCCGGTCTGCGCCGGCCCGTCACCGAGGACGAGGTCGCCGCCTTTGCGCGCGACGGCGTCGTGCACCTGCCGGCCATCCTCGACCTCGACGCCCTCGACGCCATGGGCCGCGCCGTCGACGGGCTGATCGAGCGGGGCGAGCTGGCCGACCTCACCGAGATGGGCGCGGGACTCGCCGCCGCCGGCGAGCCGGTGCTCGGCGACGACCGCCACGGCGACCGCGACGGCGCCCCCGCCGGCCGGTTCGTCTCGGGCATCGACCACTGGCTCGTCCACGACGAGTTCGCCGGGTTCGCCTGCCGGGGCCCGTTGCCCGCCATCGTCGCCGCCCTCCTGCGCTCGGCGACCGTGCAGCTGTGGGAGGACTCGGTGCTCGTGAAGGAGCCGGGCACCCGCGAGGCAACGGCGTGGCACACCGACCTCGCCTACTTCGACGTCACGGGCCACCAGCTCTGCACCACCTGGGTGCCCCTCGATCCCGCCTCCGCCGACACCGGCGCCATGCGGTTCGTGGCCGGCTCGCACCGGTGGGCGGAGGACTTCCGGCCCAACCTGTTCGTGTCCACCACCACCATCCCCGGGACCGAGGGCGTCGAGGTCCCCGACGTCGACGCCATGGCGGCCGCCGGCGAGGTCGAGGTGCGGTGCTTCGACGTCGCAGTGGGCGACCTGACCGTCCACCACGCCCGCACGCTGCACGCCGCCGGCCCGAACCGCTCCGCGACCACCCGGCGGCGGGCGATCTCGGTGCGCTACTGCGGCGACGACGCCCGCTACCACCGCCGTCCGGGCGTGCCCCACAAGCCCCACCACGCCACGCTGGCCGAGGGTGAGCCGCTGAGCCCCCGGGTGTGCCCGGTGGTCTGGCCGCCGGACTGAGCCCGGAGCCGCCGGTGAGGTGAGGCCGCGCATCGGGCCCTCCGCTCACCCCGAATCCACCTCGTGGCCGATGCGCTCCCGCTCGGTGGCGATCAGCTGCTCGAGCAACGCTCGGGCGTCGTCGGTCATCCCGAGCGCGTGGGTCGTGTCCCAGTCCGCAGCGATCTGCTCCACGCTGGCCGCCCAGTCGTCGAGCGCACCCATGATCCGACTGACGAGATCGGCGACGAGGACCACGATGTGCGCCCGCTCCTGGAAGAGCCCTTCGCCATCGAGGTAGGGAGCCATCTGGGCGATGCCCAGCCGACGACGATCGGCAACGTGGCTGCGCAGCTCGGCGAGCACGCGACGGAGATCCTCGACCGTGCCGTGATCGGCGAACAGCACGCGCAGGAGCGGCTCGTTCTGGAAGCGCGGCACGGCCGAGCCGGTCGCCAGCCACCCCCGGAGCGCGTCCTGGCCCGCGGGCGTGATCGAGTAGCGGCGCTGCGCCGCGGCCGCTTCCCTCGACGGCGACCTCCGCCAACCCGGTCTCCACCAGTCGCTCGGGCTGGTCGTACAGCGACCGCCCGACGTGGGCCAGCAGTAGTCGAGGCTGCGCTGCATCTGCTGGGTGAGCTCGTAGGCGTGGCCGGACGCAGCGCGAGCATCCCGAGCACGGCGCCGGTGGTTGACAGCGGGCGAGACATGTGACCAGAGTACCGCATCCTGCACTACTGCAAGATGCATTCGCAGCGAGGAACGAGCGACGAGCAACGAGCGAGCTGCTGGGCGGTGACGCAGGGCGGGGATCCGCAGAGAGGAAGCCGATGCCGGCGAGCGACTTCGTGGAGACGACCTACCCGGAGCTGGAGGCGCGCATCGACGCCGCCTACGACCGGTTCACCGACCTGGTCGGCCGGGTGGCGCAGGACCAGCCGGTCGGCCCGACGTGGACGGCCCGCGACGTCGTCGCGCACGTGCTGTGCGTGGTCAACCGGTACACCGCCTTCGAACCAGGGCGCCTGGCCGAGACGCCGCGCGGCGTCGACGCGATCAACCAGCGCGAGCTCGAGGAACACGTCGGCAGATCCACCACGGAGCTGCTCGAGGTGCTCGCCGACGAGATGGCGCGGTTCCGCGGGCAGTGGGGCGCCGGGTCCGGTCTCCCGCTCGACCTGGCACTGCCCTTCCATGGCAGCACCACCATCGATCTGCAGTCCGGGTTGACCAACCTGATCGGCGAGTACCTCGTGCACGGACGCGACGTGGCCGAGGCGAGCACCGTCCCATGGGCGATCGACGACCGCGACGGCGCGCTGCTGTGCGGCTTCGCCACCCAGCTCTTGCCCTCCTACGTGCGCGCTGCCAACGACGTGCGGCTGTCGCTGCGGTTCGACCTCGACGGCGTCGCCCCTGGGTGCTCGACGTCGATGGACCGACCGCCACCAGCCGCCCCGCCGACACCGCCGACGAGCCCGACGTCCAGCTGTGCGGACCGGCGACACCGGCCGCGTTGCTCTTCTACAGCCGGTTGGACCTGGGCGAGGCCCACCGCCTCGGCCTCCGCGTCGTCGGCGGCGCCCACCCCGACGACGCCGACCGGATCACCGAGCTGTTCGAGGCGCCGTGACCCACGGTTGCGCCGGCCGATCGAACGGTCTGGTCGACCGAGCGGGGACCGGGGCCCACCGAGGGAAGTAGCCTGCGGCGGCCGTGGCCGACCGACTCGCTGGTGATCGTCGATGCCGACACGTTGCCGGCTGGCGCCAGCCCCGGGCGTCGCTGGCCCAGCTCCACGCGGCCGTCGCCGACCTGCGGGCCCAGGTCCCCGACATCCCCATCGCCGTGGTGGGCGACCCGTCCCTGAAGTGGGCGCTGTCCGAGCACGAGCGCGACCAGCTCGACGACGACATCCGCAACCGGCGCATCGTGTTCGCCCCCGCCGGTGCGAACGACGGCCACGTCGGGTTCATCGCCCGCATCGCCGAGAAGGCCAGGGACCAGGGGCTCAGCCCGGTCACCATCACCGACCGCGCCGTGCCCGGCGCCCGCCTCGTGCGCATCCGACGTGACGGCACCCGCTGGGTGTTCGACCTCGAGGGCGCGCCGGCGCCGACGGTGGTGGCGACGACGACGGGCGCGGGCGCCGCCGCAGCCGCGGCTGACGTCGCCGTCGGGGATCAGTCCCCGAAGCCCCCGCTCGGCGTCTCGATGAAGGTGAGTCGCAGGCCGCGGGGGCAGAACGGCGCGATCACGAGGTTGGCGATGTACAGCACCACCTGCGCCGCGGCGGCGGGTGACAGCTCGTCGGCGAGCTCGACGAGGGCGTCGGTGTCGCTCTCGTTGCGGATCGAAGCACCGGCCGGGAAGGGCACGACCCGGCCGCTGAGCGGCGGGCCCGGGGGGTAGCCGACCGACGCCATGAAGCCGCCCGACCCGTCGGGCGTGCCGTACCAGACGCACTGCACGAACAGCGACGCGTCGACCAGCTTCGTCTTGCCGAACAGGCCCTTCTTCTCGACCTTGACCGGGTCTCGACGGGGCCCAGCTCGACGATCTCCTCGCCGTACCCTCCTGGAGGCGCACCAGGGCCTGGCGCAACGGCTCGCTGTCCTCGCCGACGAGGTGGACGTCGTCGGATCCGGCCATGGCCGGTGAGCGTAGCGGTGCGGGGTGGCCCGCGGGCGAGCACCCCGCCGCCGACCCTGGGCCAGGATGGAGCCATGGCGAACCGGGCCGCGGCGGGGCCGTGCGGAGGAGGAGCGCGCTCGCCGTCACCGTGCTCGTGGCGATCGTCGTCCTCCTCGCGCCGGGCACGCGCGCCGACACCGTGCCCACCTCCGGCCGGGGCTCGACCACTGCGGTCGCGGCGCCCGGTGCCCCGCTGCCCTCGCCCGAGGTGCCGAACCCCGTCCCCCCCACCGGATCGGGCCGACGTCCCGTACGGGACCACCGCCGACGCGGCGACGGTCCTCGACGTCTACCTCCCGCGCGCCGGTCCGGCCGAGGGCCGGCCTGCGGTCCTCACCGTGCACGGTGGTGGATGGGTCGGCGGGGAGCGATCGCGGGTGGCGGGCGACGCCTGGGCCTTCGCCCAGGCCGGCGTCGTCGCCTTCAACGTCGGCTACCGGGTCGCCGGCCCGGACCGGTGGCCGACCGAGCTGCTCGACGTGCAGCAGGCGCTGCGCTGGGTGCAGGCGAACGCTTCGACCTACGGCGTCGACCCGGCCCGCATCGGGCTGTTCGGCAGCTCCGCCGGCGGCAACCTCGCGCTCCTCGCCGGCGCGACCGACGGCGGCGATCCCACCCGCCTGGGTGAAGGCCGTGGCCTCGTGGTCCGGGCCGACCGACCTGGCCGCCCTCGTCGTTGCCGGCGTGCCCGGCTCGGTCCTCGCCGACCCGGCGCAGGCGCCGCTGATCGGTCAGCCGCCGAGCGGCTGTGCCGGTGATCCTTCCTGCATCGCCGTGCTGAGCCCCTACTACCTGCAGACCTACCTGGGCTGCACCTACGCCCGCTGCCCGGACACCTACCGGGCGGCGTCTCCCGTCTTCAAGGTCACCGACGGTGCACCGCCCACCTTCCTGGCGACGGCCCAGATCGACCTGGTGCCGGCGTCGCAGGCCTACGAGATGGCCAACGCCCTCAACGAGGCCGGGGTGCGGTCGGTGCTCCAGCTGGTGCCCGGCATCGGGCACGCCGACGGCTACCGATCGGCCGCCCTCGGCAACACCATCGCCTTCTTCGCCGAGCAGCTCGACGCCGGGGCGTCGGCCCGGGTGACCCCGCGGTCGCCGCCGACCACGGCGGCGGGATCGGCCGCCCTCCCCGCGCTCGAGGACGGGTGGGCCATCCCCGCCCCGCCCCCGGGCGGCGGCGCCGCACCCCTCCCGGCCTGGCTGTGGACGGCGGCGGTCGTCGCCGCCGCCGCGCTGGCGGTCGCCCTCGTGCTCGTCGTGCGCCGGGACGTCACCGCCCGACGCTGACGCCGCCGGATCATCGGGTTGGCGTCGCGACCCCGCGGGGCGAGACTGCGCCCATGGTCGCTCCCCACCCGCTCGCGGCGCTCGACCGCGAGCAGTACGTCTCGCTCACCACGTTCCGCCGCGATGGCACGCCGGTCCCCACACCGGTCTGGTTCGCCGTCGACGGCGACACGGTCGTGGTGGTCACCCACGCCTCGGCCGGCAAGCTCAAGCGCCTGCGCAACGACCCGACGGTGCGGGTGGTGCCCTGCGACGCCCGGGGCGGGGTGAAGGCCGGGGCCACCGAGCTGGCCGGCACGGCGCGGGTGCTCGACGGCGAGGACGCCACACGCGCCTCGACGGTGCTGCACCGCAAGTACGGCCTGATCATGCGGGGGTTCGAGCTGGCCACCACGGCGCTGCGGCCTGTCCGGCGGCGTCCCGCCGAGGCGTCCGTGCACCTCGGCGTCACCCTCAGCGGCGACGGCGAGACCGGGAGAAGTCCCGGTCCGGGTTCGCCGGGGGCATGACGAAGCCCTCCCCGGGCGACCAGCCGCTGGCGGCGAGGTCCTCGAGGACGTGGGTCATGTTGAGCAGGTCCTCCTCGTAGGAGAACCGCCCGTCACCCGCGTACACCAGCGTCGAGTACCCCGACTGCACGTAGGGCGCGCCGTCGGGCCGGCGACCGGGCAGGATCTGGGACCACTTCACCACCACCGTGTCGCCGGTGACCGCGGTGTACTCGACCGGGAACCGCCAGTCCTCCAGACCCCGCATCGACTCGTCGAGGAACGACCGCAGCTCGTCGATGCCCTCGATGCGACCCCAGGCCGGGTCGATGTACACGACGTCGTCGGTGAAGATCCCGGCCAGGTCGGTCCAGGTCGCCTCACCCCGCTCGATGCGCTCGCGCAGGTCGACGTAGGCGGCGACGGCGGCCTCGACCTCGTCGGATGGGAACGGCATGGCTGGCCTCCTCGGTCCCGGCAGGGCCGGCCCAGCCTCGCGCGCCGCGCCCGGTCAGGTCCGGCCGGCGGCGTCGACGCGGGTCGAGGTCACCTCGGCGCGCCCCTCGGCCCGGGCGGTCACGGCCTGCTCGTCCGGGTCGTCGCGACCCTGGCGGATCCACAGGATGAGGGCGAGGGTCAGCAGCGGGAAGCCGAAGAAGTAGTCCTCGACGGGGATGTCGAACGGCACCCGCCACGGGGTCTTCATGTCGGCGTTGTACAAGACGATGGGCGCCGACAGCTTGGTCAGCCAGCCGTTGACGAGGATCATGAAGAACAGGCAGATGCCCAGGGTGATCCAGTAGGCACGGCTGCGGAAGACGCCCGTGCGGAACACCTTGAGCTCCAGCACCACCACCACGGCGGTGGCCACCAGGGCGGCGATCGTGTACTCGGGCATCACGCGTTGCCTCCGAGCCGAGCCGGCAGGCGGTCGCCCACCCACGCCGGCAGGTTGTGGCCGAGCAGGTTGCGCACCGCCTCGTAGGACAGCAGGGCGCAGATCGGGATGATGACGAAGAAGACCAGCTCCTCGAGCGGCACCCCGCCCGGCAGGATCACCCCCGTCGTGTACTGCGGGTTGAAGAACCAGTGCTCGCGGCGGATGGCGACCACGTCCCACAGGTAGAAGACGGCCACCGTCGGCAGCATCGCCTTGGCCAGCCGCACCGGACGACGCCACACCCGCGCCCCGAACACGAGCTCCAGCGGCAGCGTGATGGCGACGCAGGCGCCCATCAGCATGAGGTACTGGTACTGGTCCATCGTCGCTCCGTCGAGTGCTCGCTCCCGGCGAGTGAACACCGTTCGCCGGGGGTGACCGGTGTTCAGCCAGGTGAATTCTGCGTTTCGGGGGCCCCTGGACGATGGATCGCCGGGTCCCGACCGGTAATTTACTACTAATTGCCGGCGACGACACCAGGGAGGAACCGATGGGCCTCGCCGAGACCACGACCACCACACCGCTCGCCGGTCGCGACGCGGTGCCCGCCAGCATCGCCGCCGTCGCCGCCCGGATCGAGCAGCGCTTCCGGGCGCTGCTCGGTGCCGAGCGGTTGCAGTGGCACCCCGTCGACCACTCGCTCGCCGACCCGCTCGACGTGCTCGAGGACGCCGTCCTCAACGGCGGCAAGCGGCTGCGGCCCACGTTCGTGTCGTGGGGCTACGCCGCCACCGGCGCCGACCCCGACACCGACCCGGGTGCGTCGCTGGTCGACGACGCCGGCCTCGCCTTCGAGCTGCTGCACGCCTTCGCCCTCCTGCACGACGACGTGATGGACGGGTCGGACACCCGGCGCGGCCGCACCACCCCCCACGTCGACTGGGCCGGGCGTCATGCGCTGGAGGGCTGGCGCGGCGAGAGCCGCCGCTTCGGCGAAGGCGTCGCCATCCTCGTCGGCGACCTCGCCCACGTCCACGCCGACGCCCTGATGGGCTCGGCGCCGGCCCCGCCGTGGCCGTGTGGCGCGACCTGCGGGTCGAGCTCATGCTCGGCCAGTACCTCGACGTCGTCGGCACGGCACGGGGCCACGCCAGCGGCGAGCAGGCTCGCCTCATCGCCCGCATGAAGTCGGGTCGCTACACGGTCGAGCGACCGCTCCAGCTGGGCGCCGCCCTCGCCCACCCCGAGGTGCACCCCGAGGTGCTCGACGCCCTCGCCCGCTACGGCGAGCCGCTCGGCGTGGCCTCCCAGCTGCGTGACGACGTGCTCGGCGCCTTCGGCGACAGCCGCACCATCGGCAAGCCGGTCGGCGACGACCTGCGGGAGGGCAAGCCCACGCCGATGCTGGCCCTCGCCCGGTCCCGGGCCGACCGCGCCCAGCACGCCGTGCTGGCCGCCGTCGGCACCGAGGGACTGACCGACGGCGACGTCGAGGCCATCCAACAGGTCATCGTCGACACGTCGGCCCTCGCCGACATCGAGGCCGAGATCGCCGAGCTGCGCGCCCGTGCCGTCGCCGCCGCCCACGAGCCGGCGCTGCCCGACCACGTGCGCGACGCCCTCGTCGAGCTCGCCTGGTTCCTCACGGACCGGGCCTACTGAGAGAAGGACCACCCATGGACGTGATCGTCATCGGTGCCGGCCTCGGCGGGCTCTCCGCCGCCGCCCACCTGCGAGCCGCCGGCCACCAGGTGCTCGTCGTCGAGCGGGAGGCGGTCCCGGGCGGGCGGGCCGGCCGGCTCGAGCTCGGTGGCTACCAGTTCGACACGGGGCCGACCGTGCTCACCATGGTCGACCTGATCGAGTCGGCGTTCCGGGCCGTCGATGCCGACATGGCCGACTTCCTCACCCTCCACCAGGTCGACCCCATGTACCGCGCCGTGTACGAGGACGGCTCCCAGCTGCGCATCTGGCACGGCCGGGAGCGCATGGCGGCGGAGATCCGCGAGGTGGCGGGGGCAACGGAGGCCGCCGGGTTCCACCGCTTCTGCGACTGGCTCGAAGAGCTGTACCGACTGGAGATGGACGACTTCATCGACCGGAACTTCGACTCGCCGCTCGACCTCGCGTGGCCGCTCACCCCGGCGCTCAAGCTGCTGCGCCACGGCGGCTTCGGCAAGCTCTCGGCGCGGGTGGGGAAGTACTTCGCCGACGAGCGCCTCCAGCGGATCTTCTCGTTCCAGTCGATGTACGCGGGACTCGCCCCCTACCAGGCGCTGGCCATCTACTGCGTGATCACCTACATGGACTCGATCGAGGGCGTCTGGTTCCCCGAGGGCGGCATGCACGCCGTGCCGGCGGCGCTGGCGGCGGCCACCGAGAAGGCCGGGGTGCAGTACCGCTACGAGACGTCGGTGGAGCGCATCCTGCTCGAGCACGGCAGCACGGGACGGGTGCAGGGCGTGCGCCTCGACGACGGCGAGGTCCTGCGGGCCGACGCCGTCGTGTGCAACCCCGACCTGCCGGCGGCCTACCGCACGCTGGTGCCGGGCCTGAAGATGCCCCGGGTCGCGCGCACCGGCAGCTACTCCCCGTCGTGCGTGGTGTGGCACGTCGGGGCCAAGGGCACGCCACCGGAGGGCACCGCCCACCACAACATCCACTTCGGTCGCCAGTGGGACAGCGCCTTCCGGGCGCTGCTCGAGGACGGCACCCGGATGCCCGACCCGTCGATCCTCGTGACGGTGCCGACGCTCGACGACCCGGCCATGGCCCCCGACGACTCGACCGTCCTCTACGTGCTCGAGCCGACCCCCAACCTGGACGGCGCCATCGACTGGACCGCCGACCGGAGCCGCTTCCGCGACAGCATCGCCGCCAAGGTCGCCGACCTCGGCTACCCCGACGACATCGAGGTCGAGGCCTTCGTCGACCCCATGGACTGGGAGCGCCAGGGCATGGAGCGGGGCACGCCGTTCGCCCTGTCGCACCAGTTCTTCCAGACCGGCCCGTTCCGGCCCAACAACGTCCACCGGCAGGCGCCCGGCCTGGTCTTCGTCGGCTCGGGCACGGTGCCCGGGGTGGGCGTGCCCATGGTGCTGGTGTCGGGCCGGCTGGCCGCCGAACGGGTCGAGCGGTTCGCCAGCGGAGGGCGGTCCCGTGGAACGGCCCAGGGGGCTCGTCGGTGATGGCGCTCACCGAGGCCGAGGTGGCGGCCAGGATCGTCCCCCGTCGACAGCGCCGCACCGACGGTCCGGTGCCCACCCTCGACGAGAGCTACGCCGCCTGCCGGGCCCTCAACCGGCGCCACGGCACCACGTACTACTGGGCGGCGTACGCGCTCCCAGCGGTCAAGCGGCCCCACGTGTGGGCGCTGTACGGGTTCGCCCGCTACGCCGACGAGATCGTCGACGCCCCCGACTGGTCGTCGGTGGCCGAGCGCGAGGCGGCGCTCACCTCGTTCGGCGACCGCTTCTTCGCCGACCTCGAGCGGGGCCGCTCCGAGGACCTCGTGCTCAAGGCCGTGGTGCACACCGTGCACGCCTTCGACATGGACCCCGAGATGTTCCGGCGCTTCCTGCGGTCGATGGCGATGGACCTGACCGTGACCGACTACGAGACCTACGCCGACCTGCAGGGCTACATGGACGGCTCGGCGGCGGTGATCGGCGAGATGATGCTGCCCATCCTCGAGCCGCTGTCCGAGGAGGCCTTCCAGCCGGCTCGCGCCCTCGGTGACGCCTTCCAGCTCACCAACTTCCTGCGCGACGTGAACGAGGACCTCGACCGCGGCCGGGTCTACCTGCCCCAGGAGGACCTGCGGAAGTTCGGCGCCGACCCGTGGCGGCGCACCGTCGACGGCGCCTGGGTCGACCTGATGCGCTACGAGATCGACCGGTGCCGCGACCTGTACGCCGTGGCCGAGACCGGCATCGCCCACCTGCCGCCGACCTCGGCCCGCTGCATCCGCGCCGCGCGCGTGCTGTACGGCGAGATCCTCGAGGTCATCGAGGCCAACCACTACGACGTGTTCTCCCAGCGGGCCCGGGTGCCCGCGTGGCGCAAGGCCGCCGTCGTCGCCCGCGCCATGGCGACGGGGTGAGCGGGCTCAGCCGAGCAGCCGACGCTGGCGAGCCCACTCGAGGGTGGCGCCGGTCAGCACGGGTGGCGTCGCCTGCAGCTCGGCGACCGTGCGGGCGCCGCACAGCACCAACGCCAGGCGCAGCTCGTCGACCAGCTCGGTGAGGGC
The DNA here is from genome assembly GCA_041394145.1 of Acidimicrobiales bacterium. Classification (GTDB taxonomy): domain Bacteria; phylum Actinomycetota; class Acidimicrobiia; order Acidimicrobiales; family Acidimicrobilacustridaceae; genus JAWKIW01. The sequence goes on along the minus strand of JAWKIW010000018.1, from coordinate 104,494 downwards.
GTCGACCAGCGCCTCCACACCTTGCATCGCCGCGGTGACGGCGTAGCGGCCGACGCCGACCAGGGACGCGCCCAGCGCGAGCGCCTTGGCGGCGTCGAGGCCGTTGCGGACCCCTCCGGTGGCGATCACCGGCAGGCCGGCACCGCGGACCTCGAGCACCGAGGCCGCCGTGGGGATGCCCCAGTCGGCGAACACGGCACCGAGGCGGGCCTCGGGCGCGCGCTCGGCCTCGGCTCGGGCCGCCTCGATGCGGGCGAACGAGGTGCCGCCGGCGCCGCCGACGTCGAGGGCGGCCAACGGCAGGCGACCGAGGGCGTCGGCGCTGGCGCGGTCGACGCCGGCACCCGTCTCCTTCACCACCACGGGCACCGGACAGGCGTCCACCGCCGCCGCGACCGCCGGCAGGAGCGGGCCGGTCACCCGGTCGCCCTCGGGCTGGAGCAGCTCCTGCACCACGTTGAGGTGGATCGACAGCAGGTCGGCGCCGATCATGTCGACGGCGCGCCCGAGGTCGGCGGCGCCGAGCGGCGGCGTGCCGCCCTGGGCCACCAGCTGCACGGCCCCGACGTTGCCGATCACCACGGCGTCGGGTGCCCGCTCGCGCACCGCGGCGAAGGTCGGGGCCAGCGTCGGCTCGACCAGCGCGGCCCGCTGGCTGCCCACGCCGACCGGCAGCCCCAGCCGCTGGGCCGCCTCGCCGAGCGTGGCGTTCAGCGCGGCCGCGTCGGGATGGCCGCCGGTCATCGGCACCAGCACGAGCGGCGCCGCCAGCCGGTGCCCGGCGAGGTCGGCGGCGAGGTCGACGTCGGCCAGGGACAGCTCGGGCAGCGCGCGCGGCACGAGGGCGACGTCGTCCCAGCCTGCCGGGGTGCGGCTCTGGGACCGCTCGGAGGCTGCCAGCTCGAGATGCTCGAGCTTGCGTCGGCTGATGCGCTCCACGGCGTCCATGGCTGCACGGTATCGAGCGATGGTCCCTGCCGGATCGTGCCACGATGCCGGTCGTGGACGATCGCTCGACGATGCCCGACGAGGAGGGTCCGGCGTCGGCCGCCTTCTGGGCGACGGTGCCCACCAAGACCGTGGCTGCCGGCTGGCTGCTGACCGACGCCGAGGATCGGGTGCTGCTGGTCAAGCCCACGTACAAGGAGCCGTGGGAGATCCCGGGGGGCATCGTCGAGGCCGGTGAGGCGCCCAGCGCCGCGGCACGGCGCGAGCTGCACGAGGAGCTGGGCCTCGACCGGGTGCCGCGTCGGCTCCTGGTCGCCGACTACCGCACTGCGGCACCGGGCGGGGAGCGGCCCGACGGCCTCCGGTTCGTGTTCGACGGCGGGCACCTCGACCCCGATGAGGCCGAGGCGATCCGCCTCCCGCCCGACGAGCTGCGCGGGCACCGCTTCGTGCCGGCCGAGGAGCTCGACGGCTACGTGGTGCCGATCCTCGCCCGACGCCTCCGTGCCGCGCTGGCCCAGCGCTCCCACGACGGCGCCACCTACCTCGAAGACGGGCGCCGAGTCGGGGGATGACCCCGACGCCGGGACCGACCCTGACCTGCACCATCGCGGCAAAGGCGGCCCAGCCCTCAAGAACCCACCCCGTTGGGCCGATTGGCCTAGAGCCGCCGACGGGGCGGGAGGGAGCACCGTGAGCGACATCACCATCGACATCGCCGCCAAGCGCGCGCCACGCGCCCTCGACGAGCTCGGGATCCCCGACGCGCTGGTCCAGGACCTGACGCTGCGCCGAGCGCTGTTCGAAGGCCGGACCTCGACCTTCAAGCTGGCCGAGAACCTGTGCCTCAGCCCGCAGCTCATGAACAAGGTCGTCGAGGAGCTGCGCGACCTGCGCTACCTCGAGGTCATCGGCCTCGACGGCATGAACTACATCCTCGAGCTGTCCGAGACGGGGCGGGGCACGGCGCTCGAGCGCATGAACCTGTGCCGCTACGCAGGGGCGGCACCGGTCTCGCTGGCGGACTACGTCGCCCAGGTGAACTCCCAGACCGCGGCACCGAAGGTCACCCGACAGGCCATGCGCGAGGCCTTCGCCGACCTGGTCGTGAACGACGTCCTCCTCGACGAGCTCGGGCCGGCGCTCATCGCCGAGGGCGCCATGTTCCTCTACGGGCCACCCGGCACCGGCAAGACCTCCATCGCCGAGCGGCTGATCCGCATCCACGACGACCCGATCCTGGTGCCGCGCGCCGTGGAGGTCGACAGCCAGATCATCAGCGTCTTCGATCCGGTGATCCACCGGGCGCTCGACGACCAGCCCGAGGACCTCGATCCCCGATGGGTGCTGTGCGAGCGGCCGTCCATCATCGCCGGCGGCGAGCTGACCCAGAGCATGCTCGACCTCACCCACGAGCCCACGAACGGCATCTACCTCGCCCCGGTGCAGATGCAGGCGGCCGGCGGCGTGCTGGTGATCGACGACTTCGGCCGCCAGGTCATGACCCCGGAGCAGCTGCTCAACCGCTGGATCGTGCCCCTCGACCGGCGGCTCGACTACCTCTCGCTCTCCTACGGCGTGAAGTTCGAGATCCCCTTCGACTGCAAGGTCGTCTTCTCGACCAACCTCGAGCCGGCGACGCTGGGCGACGAGGCCTTCTTCCGCCGGATCCAGAACAAGATCCTCGTCCCGGGCATCACCGACGCCGAGTTCGACGAGGTCCTGCACCGGGTCGCCCGGGCGAAGGGGATCGCCATCGCCCCCGGCGCCGAGGAGCACCTGCGCACCGCGAGCCGCGAGCGCGGCGACGGCGACCTGCGGCCCTACCTGCCGGGGGCGGTGTGCACGATCCTCACGGCCGTCGCCGACTACTTCGACGTGCCGTCCGAGCTCACCCCGGCCATGATCGACCGCGTGGTCGCCGTGTACTTCACCCAGAACCGGGAGGTCACCGATGGCACGGTGCTCGCCGGCCACGCCATGACCGCGAGGAGCACGCCGCCCATGGAGCACCTCGCCGTCCCCGGCGCCCAGCAGGCGACGCCGTCCGGGCCCGACGGCGACGCCGGTCTGCCGTCACGACAGACGGCCGGATCGCTCTGACCCGACCTGTCGGACGGGCCACGCCGCCGCCTATCCTGACGCCGATGCCGACCTACGAGTACCGCTGCCGCACCTGCGACGAGGTGTTCGAGCGCCGCCGTCCGATGGCCGACGCCGACGCCGGGGCCACCTGCCCGCAGGGACACGACGACGCCGTCCGGCTGCTGTCGGTGTTCGCCGCCGTGTCGAGCTCGGGCACCGCCGGCCCGGCCGAGCGGCCCGCCGGCCCGTGCGGCGGCAGCTGCGCGTGCGTCCCGGGCTGACCGTCAGCGGCGCCAGCCCTCCTCGCCGATGAGCGGCACGAAGGCGACCCCGCCGAGGTCCTCGGCGGGCTGCACCTCTCCGTCAGGCGACCGCCGGACCCGGACCAGCCGCTGGTAGCCCTCCGGGCCGGCCGGCATCACCAGCCGGCCCCCCGGAGCGAGCTGGGCGAGCAGCGACGGAGGCACGTCGGGGCCACCGGCGGTGACCACGATGCCGTCGTAGGGACCGCCCTCGGGCCAGCCCAGGGTCCCATCGGCGACATGGACCTCGACCGTGTCGAACCCCAGCCGGGCGAGCACCTCGGCCGCGGCGGCAGCCAGCGAGGCGACGCGCTCGACCGTGACCACGTGGGCACAGCAGCGGGCCAGGATCGCCGCCGCGTACCCCGATCCCGTGCCGATCTCGAGCACCCGGTCGTCCGAGCCCAGCTCGAGGGCCTCGGTCATGAGGGCGACGATGTAGGGCTGGGAGATCGTCTGGCCGGCGCCGATCGGCAGCGCCCGGTCGGCGTAGGCGACCGGGCGCTCGAGGGTGGGCACGAACTCCTCGCGGGGCACCTCGCCCATCGCCGCCAGCACGGCGGGGTCGGCGATCCCCCGGGCCGCCAGGTGGCGCTCGACCATGTGCCGGCGAGACGACTCGGCGCTCATGACCCCGGCGACGCCACAGCGGCGCACAGCTCGGCCAGCTCGGCCCGCGCCGCGGGCTCGTCGACGTCGTGACCGAGGTGGTCGTCGGCCCAGGTGTGGCCGATGCGGATGAACTCGCGCGCCGCGTCCCGCGGCGCGAGCACGCGCCGGCCCGCCTCCCAGCTGGCGAGCACCCCACCCGGCTCGAAGAACACGAAGGCGGCCGCCACCACGTCGCCGTCGACCTCGCCCAGCGCCCCGCCTCGGCCGCACACGTAGAAGTCGATGCCGGAGAAGCCCAGCTCGGCGCCGGCGGCGTAGGTCGCCATGTCGAGCATGAAGACGCTCGGCACGTCGACGATCGCGGCTCGGGTGGCGACGGCGGCCTGCTCGGGTGTCATCGCCTCAACGTAGCGGAGGGCGGGCGATCCCCCGGATGCTCTACGCTGGCCCGAACGAGAACGTGTTTCAGTTCTCGACGTGGCGTGGTCGACGGACGGTCGACGGACGGACGGGGGACGGACGGGGATGGACGGGGACATGGGCGACGACGCCGACCTGCCGCGACCGCGGCACGAGTCCGCCATCGTGCTGCCCGGCGGGCGGGCGCTCGGCTACGCCGAGTGGGGAGATCCCGACGGCCGGCCGATCATCTGGTGCCACGGCACGCCGGGCGCCCGCAAGCAGATCCCACCCGACGGGCCCGCCCTGGCCGAGGAGCACGGCGTGCGCCTGATCGGCATCGAGCGCCCCGGCACGGGCCTGTCGACGCCGTACCGCTACGGCAAGGTGCTCGACTGGACCGGCGACCTCGACGCCTGCCTCGACAAGCTCGGCATCGACCGGTTCGGCATCGTCGGGCTGTCCGGCGGTGGCCCCTACGTGCTGGCCGCCTGCCACGCGATGGCCGACCGCGTCGTGGCCGGCGCGGTGCTCGGCGGCATCGGCCCGACCCGCGGCGAGGAGGCCGCGCCCGGCTACACCCGGCTGCTCCCGCTGGCCGAGCCGCTCATCACCTTCCTCCGGCTGCCCCTCGGCGAGGTGCTCACCCACGCCATCCGACCGCTGCGCACGATGGCCGACCACGGCTTCCAGCTCTACATGCGGGTGGCGCCGGCGGCCGACCGCCCCGTCATGCGGCGCCCCGAGATGAAGGCCATGTTCCTCTACGACCTCACCGAGTCGTGCGAGGGGGGCCTGCGCGCCCCCGTCACCGACCTGGTGGTGTTCGGGCGCGAGTGGGGCTTCTCGCTGCGCGACATCGAGGTGCCGGTGAAGTTCTGGCACGGCGACGCCGACGGGATCGTGCCGCTCAGCCACGGCGAGTTCCAGGCGGCGATGGTGCCCGGCGCCGAGTTCCAGCTGTGCCCCGGCGGCGGTCACTTCGCCGGCTTCGTGCTGGGCGAGCAGGTCTTCTCGTTCGTCCTCGACCACTGGGACGACGCCGACGACGAGGCGGAACCGACCTCGGCCCCGGCGTCGGCCTGATCGCCCGGCCGCCCTCGCTCACGTCGCCATCGGCACGGCGGCACGGCGCCGGTGCCGGCGGCCGAGCAGCCACGTCGCCGGCAGCACGACCACCGCGACGGCGACCACGAACGGCAGCAGTGCGCCGACGACGGTCGCCGTCCATCCGACGGCGCCGACGAAGGCGTCCCAGCCGCGTCGCAGCCCCTCCACGAAGCCGGGCGCCGAGAGGTCGCGTGCCTGCTGCGCGCCCGCCGTGGCCACCGCCGACGTCAGCGTCAGCTGCACGGTCGCCAGCTCGACCTGACGGTCGAGGGTCCGGGCCTGGCCCCGCAGGCTCTCGAGGTCGGCCTCCCGACGGGCGACCTCGTTCTCCAGCGCGGCCAGCTCGGTCACCGTGCCGGCCTTGGCGTACAGGCCACGGAGGCGGTCGAGGCTGGCCTCGGCTGCCGCGATGCGGGCGTCGAGGTCGACCACCTTGGTGGTCACGTCGTCGGTCTTGATCTCCTGGCTCTGCAGCGTGCCCAGCCCGGCCAGCCGGGTCAGGGCCTCGTCGAAGTGCTCCGGCGGGACCTTGTAGGTGACCGTCACCCGAGCGGTGCCCGAGAGCTCGGACTGCTCGCCGTACACGAACCCACCGAGCTCCCGCACGGCCTCGGCGGCCCGGCCCTTGCCGGCCGCGAGGTCGTCGGTGGACACCTTGAGCGTCGCCGTCGACACGACCTTGCGTCCGACCTCGGCCGGCGAGCCGTCGAGCGCGGGGGTGGCCGTCGCCGCCTCGCCCGCCGTCGCCGCCCCGCCGTCGGCCTTCGGGGTGGCAGCCAGCGATGTCGGCGAGGCCGCGGGAGCGGCGGCGTTCTGCGTCGCCCGTGAGCAGCCGACCACCAGGCCGACCGCCACCGCGACGCCCAGCAGACCCACCGCCACCCGCCGAGGTCGGATCGATCGTCGCTCCCGCATGCCGGCACCTCCGAGTCGTTCGTCGCGTCCTCCGACGATCGACCCGGCGGCCTGGTTCCCGGGTCGCGCTACATCGCGGCCCGGATCACCCGCGACTTCAGCGGGGTGTAGGGCGGGTACAGCAGGTTCGGGTCCGGCTTCTGCGGCTTGTACAGCACCGACTTGTGGTGGCTGAAGGCGTCGAAGCCGGCCTTGCCGTGGTAGGCACCCATGCCGCTCGGCCCGACCCCACCGAAGGGCATCGCGTTGGGGGCGATGTGCAGGACGACGTGGTTGACGCACGCGCCGCCGGAGGACGTCCGAGCGAGCACGTCGTCGACGGTCTCGTCCGAGGACGAGAACACGTACAGCGCCAGCGGCTTGGGCCGGTCCACGACGAAGTCGACCGCGTCGTCGATGCTCTCGACGCTCAGCACCGGCAGGATCGGCCCGAAGATCTCGTCGGTCATCAGCGCGCTGGACGGATCGGGGTCGACGACGATCGTCGGCGACAGGTAGCGCTGCTCGGCGTCCACGTCGCCACCGACGACGACGGTGCCGCCGTGATCGGCCAGGTAGCGCTCGAGCCGGCGGAGATGGCTCTCGTTGACGATCCGGGCGAAGTCCCGGCTCGTCTTCGGGTCGGGGCCGTAGAACTCGCGCAGGGCGCCGATCATCGTGTCGACCAGGCGGTCTCGGATCGACGCCTCGGCCAGCACGTAGTCGGGGGCGATGCACGTCTGCCCGGCGTTGATGGACTTCCCCCAGATGATCCGGCGGGCGGCCACGTCGAGATCGGCGTCGGCCGCCACGATCGTCGGGCTCTTGCCCCCGAGCTCGAGGGTCACGGGGGTCAGGTGCTTGGCGGCCGCCTCCATCACCACGCGCCCCACCCGCGTCGAGCCGGTGAAGAAGACGTGGTCGTAGCGCTGCGCGAGCAGCGCCGTGGTCTCGGGCACGCCGCCCTCCACCACGACCACGGCCCGGTCGTCGAGGTACCTGGGGATCAGCCGGGCCAGCACCGCGGAGCACGCCGGCGCCAGCTCGGAGGGCTTGGCGACCACGCAGTTGCCGGCGGCGATGGCCGCTGCCATCGGTGAGACCAGCAGCTGGACCGGGTAGTTCCAGGGCGCGATCACGAGGGCCACCCCGAGGGGCTCGGGCACGACCCGGCCCTTGCCGGGCATCGAGGTGAGCCCGACCGGTGCCCTCGACGGCTTCATCCACGACGGGAGGTGCTTGAGGAGGTGCTTGACCTCGGTCTTGGTGAACCCGACGTCCATCCCGTAGGCCTCGGTCTCGCCGCGGCCGAGGTCCTCCTGGAGGGCCCGCACGAAGTCGTCCTCGTGATCGGTGAGCATGCGCACGATCGCCTCGAGCTGGGTGCGGCGCCACTCGAGGGGACGGGTGTGGCCCCGCCGGAAGGTCGCCCGCAGCTCGTCGACGAGCTGGGCGTACGAGGCGCCCGGATCGCCGTCGGCCGCCGGCGCGGGCGCGGCATCGGTGGTCCGGCTGACGGTGTCGGTCATGGCTGCCTCCTGAGATGGACCGACACGACGAGTGCTGGCGCCACATCGGGCGGCTCGTCGCCTGCCGGTCGTCGGATCCCCACACCCCCGCCCGGCGGGAGCGCAACCCACCGTACCGGCTCCGGGCCGAGCGGCCCTCGCCGGGCCGGTCACAGCTTGAGCCGCTCCCGTGGGCTCACGAGGTAGTAGCCCACCAGCGCCACCAGCGACGCCGCCACGAACGCCAGCGCCGGGAAGAACGACGACACGTCGAAGAAGGTCCCGATCGGCGGCGACCCCGGCGCCGCGTTCCGGAAGGCGACGAGGGCGAAGATCATCGACCCGAGCCAGGCCAGGTGGCGCGTCTCCCACGCCCGGTCCCCGAGCAGCGTCACCACCATGACCGCGAAGGCCGCCGCGGCCAGCGCCCAGTACACGACCATCATGGCCACCACCCAACCCCGGGCCCCGCCGGTGCGGTTGGCGTCGATCGTGATCACCGAGGCGCCGTCGTCGGCCCTGGCCTCGGCCCGCACGTCGAACCCGGTCGCCGCCACGAAGCCCTGCACCGCCAACGGGAGCGCCTCGCGGCGGGACAGGTCCTCGACCGTGGCGTCGGCACCCGCCACCGCCAGGAACGCCACGTCGGTGCGGTAGCGGTCGAACGGGTAGTCGGCGATGTCGCCGCTCGTGAGCTCGACCTCGGTGGTGACCTCGGGCGCCAGCTTGTCGCCCGAGACCCGCAGCATCGGCGCACCGCCCACCGAGCTGAACACGGTGACGCCGCTCGGCGGGACCGCAGGCCCGGGAACGGCCTGCAGGCGCAGCTTCAGGACCGACCGCGGCGCGTCGATGCTGTCGATGGTCATCCCCACGACGGCTGCGGCACCGTCGACCGGCGTCTCCTCCACCTGCTTGGGTGCCGGCTCCCCCCGCGGCACCCGCACGACGGTGACGCCGGCGAGCACCACGACCCCGACCAGCGTCCACAGCAGGACGCGCTGGCTGCGGGACGACGGGCGGCGCGACACGGGCCTAGGCCCCGATCTCGGCGGGGATGCGCCCGCGCTTCACGGCCTTGGCCAGCGCGGCGTGGTCACGCTCGGTCTGGTCGGCGTAGGCCAGCGAGAACGACCCCATCGCCCGGTCGAACTGGTCACCACCGCCCAGGTAGCCGGTGACCAGCGACGGGTCGCACGAGCGGCTGTGGGCGCGGGCCAGTGCCCCCGCGCACACGGTCCCATACCGCGTGAACCAGTCCAGGGACAGCGCGTCGACGTTGATGGTGAACTTCATGTCGCGCAGCTGGCGCACGTAGAAGTGGACGTTGCCGTGGCTGGTCCAGCCCAGGAAGAGGTCGCTGGCCGCCTGCATGAGCCGCTGGCCCTGCACCACCCGCTCCCCGCGGTGCCGATAGGCGCTCGGACCGAGGAACGGCGACAGGACCGAGTCGTCGGCCTCCTTGACCTGGAGCAGCAGGGGCTCATCGGTGGCCCGACCCTGGAACAGCGCGACGTGGCAGCGGGTGCCGACGCTGCCGACCCCGACGACCTTGAAGGCCACGTCGACGAGCTGGAACTGCTCGAGCAAGCGCTGGCGGTCGTCGGGGAGCGAGTCGCGGTAGCGGGCGAAGACCGGCCGCACCCGGTGCATCCCCGTCGCCCGATCCACTCGGTGCTCGATGAGGGGTGGCCGGTCGGCGATCCGACGCTCACCGTCGACCTCCACGGTGAGCTTCTCGAAGGCCTGGCCGCTCGTGTGGTGCTGGGCCTTGCCGACGCCCTTGCGCATGCGGGCCTTGACGGCCCGGTCCTGCACCATGGCGACGAGCTCGTCGACGTCGAGCCGCGTGTACCAGGCGTCCATCACCGGAACCGCCGCCAGCTGGGCCATGGCGCGGCGGTACTCGGCCGCCGCCGCGATCGCGGCGTCTCGCGCCGCGTCGTCGGACAGCCCCTTGACCCGCGCCGCCACGGCGATGCTGGCGACGAGGCGCTTGACGTCCCACTCCCAGGGCCCCGGCAGCGTCTCGTCGAAGTCGTTGACGTCGAACACGAGGTGTCGCTCGGGCGTGGCGAACACGCCGAAGTTCAGGCAGTGGGCGTCACCGCAGATCTGCGGACGGAAGCCGCTCACCGGCGAGTCCGCCAGGTCGCTGGCCAGCACCGCCGGCGCGCCCCGCAGGAAGGTGAAGGGGGTGGCCAGCATCCGCCCCCACCGGATGGGGACGAGGTCGGGCACCCGCCGGGCGTTGGTGGCGTCGATGACGACGAGCGGGTCGGGGCGGCCGGGCGACGGCGCCCACGCCCCGTGCGCGCGTCGGGGCGCCGCGGACCGCCGCTGGCGGCCGAGGCGGGCCAGCGCGGCGCGGCCGTCGGTTCGGATCGGCTCGAGCTGCGAGGGCGGTCGCCGCGATCGCCGTGCCCTCGGCGCCGCCGGGGCAGGGGTCGGGGCTGCGCCCGCCTCGGTCCTCGGCTGTGCGCTGCGCCCCTGGGCCACGTCGTCTCCCTGGATGCCGTCGTCCGCGCCCGGGCCGGCGCCGACGTTCCCTGTCGGCAGGCAGCTCCCGCACATGAGCCGCTGCGCATCGCCCGGACGTCGACGAGGCGATCGCCACCGACCTCGCCGCCGTGTGAGCGGCGGGCCCCGTCTACACTCCCGCCGCCGGGTGGTGAGGAGCGACGCCGCCACCCACCGACCACCGAAGGGATGCCTCCGTTGAGCGACCTCATCGTCATGAAGTTCTCCGACACCTACGGCGCCCAAGCGGCGATGAACGCCGTGCGGGCGCTCACCGAGATGCGCTACGCCTGGATCGACGACGTGGCCGTCGTCGAGCGCCACAAGTCGGGCCGGGTCTCCACCCACACGACGCACGGCTCGGTCACGGGCGGCGCGCTGTGGGGCGGCCTCGCCGGCATGATCATCGGCCTGCTGTGGCCGCCCGCCATCTTCCTCGGCCTCTGGGGCATCGGCATGGGTGCCGGCGCGCTGATCGAGAAGCTGACCAAGGAGACCGGGCTCGACGAGAACATGCTCGACGAGATCCGCGGCGCCCTCGACAAGGGCACCTCGGCGCTGATCCTCATCGGTGCCACCGGCGACGTGGACGAGATGACCCGGGCCTTCGAGCCCTACCAGCCGGTCGACGTGATCCGCCAGGAGATCCCCGAGGAGACGGTCGAGAACCTCAAGACCAAGCTCGAGGAGGGCGACAAGATCGCCTCCCAGGACGCCCCGACCGAGGACTGAACCCGGAACGGGTCGCCCGCCGGCTCAGCCGTGCGGGCGCAGGACGCGCTGCAGCCGGGTGAGCCCCTCGGACCGGGCGTCCCAGTCGTAGATCACGTAGGTGCCGGCGAGGTGGTCGTGCCACGCCCGCCGACGGTTGTCGATGGCGATCCACCAGAACCCGGCGAAGCACAGCAGGGCCGAGATCCCGTAGCCGACGTAGCGCAGGATCGACCGCCACAGCCCCGGGGTCGTGCCGTCGGGGCGCACCACCCGCAGGCCCATGACCGCCTTGCCGATCGACTTGCCGAACAGCCACCAGCCGACGACGAGGTAGGCCCCGAAGCCGAGTGACACGGCGAGGGCCCCCGTGAGGAGGTCGCGGGTGGTGCTGGCCTGCGCGGTGTCGACCACGTCGAGGGTCCGCAGCACGGCGCCGATGACGTAGGCGCCGACCGTCAACGCCGACACCACGATGACCGCGTCGATGACGTACGCGAACAGGCGGCTCACGAAGCCGGCATAGGTCCCGCGCAGGTCCGGTGTCGGCGGCACCGCCCCCGGGACGTCGGCCGGCGACGACGCCGGGCCCGCCGCCGTCACGACGCGTCCTCGGCGTCGTCCGACGGGGTGGCCCGCGCGCCGGGATCGTCGCCGCCCGCCCCGAGCTCGGCGACCGGGCCCCTCGCGTCCAGCGCGGAGGGTGGGGGCTGGTGGCGTGGCGGCAGGGCGGGTCGCTCCCTGCGCAGCGTGAGGCGTCGGGCGATCCGCTCCACCAGGTCGTCGCCGCGGACGGTCCGGGAGCGCACGGTGTTGGCCATGTCGGTGGAGATCCGGTCCGACGAGGAGCGCACGATCTCCCGGATGGCGTCCTGCTGGTCGCCCATGGCCTCGATGGCCACCGGCAGCGCGGCGTCGAGGACGTCGGGCAGGATCGACACCACCACCGGCATCAGCAGGTCGGGATCGCCCGACAGCTTGTCGATCGCCTCCGGGAGGGCGGCGTCGAGGATCCCGTCGAGGATCTTGCCGACCAGGCCCTCGATCAGCTCCGGGCGCTCGCCCAGCTTGTCGATCGCCTCCGGGAGGGCCGCCTCGAGGATCCCGTCGAGGATCTTGCCCACCAGGCCCTCGATCAGCTCCGGGCGCTCGCCCAGCTTGTCGATCGCCACCGGCAACGCCGCGTCGAGGATGCCCGGCAGCACGGCGCCGACGACCTCGTCGACGGCTTCGGGGAGGCGATCGCTGCCCGCCACCCGGGCCACGGCCCCGTCCACGACCCCGGAGGTGAGCGCCCGGCCCGCCGCCTGCTCGTGCGCTCCCCGCTCGGCCAGGGCGTCGAGGCGCGCGTCGACGGCGCGCCGGACGGGACCCACCGCCGGCGAGCGCCACACCCAACGGCCCCAGGGCGACACGACGGCCCCCACCCGCTCGGCGGTGCCGCCGACGCGGTCCTGGGTCTCGAACACCACGCCCACCACCACGTCGCGCACGCGTCGGCCGGTCGTCGGCTGCTCCGGGCCCGGCGTGGAGGGCCCGTGACCGGCGAGGCCGGCGCCGGCGGCGTCGACCAGCGACCCGACCTGGTCGGCCAGGCCGGTGAGGGCCCCGACGGCCAGCCGGGTGAGCGCACCCGACGACGGCGTCACCTCGGTGGCGGACCCGGGCTCGACCGCAGGGCCGTGGTCAGCCGACGACGTCACCGCCACCCTTGTCGATCTCGCGCTGCACGTCGTCCTCGGTGATGGGCTTCTCGCCGTAGACGGACCACGCGTGCGTGGCGAGGCCGATCCCCCAGCCCCCCAGGACCCAGACCGGCCAGAAGTAGCCGCGGGGGCTCGACAGCGCCCAGACGCCGATCAGGAAGGCGTTGACCACCACGTAGGCGACGACGTGGGAGCGGAAGTCCCGTTTGGCCTTGAGGCGCTTGATCGCCGCGTCCCGTCGCTCCTGCTCCTCCATGTGCCCTCCTCGGACTGGACACCGCCGCACCGCGGCCGGTCTCGGGCAAGTCTCGCGCTCCCCGGCGTCCATCCGCTGCCGGTACCCTGCGACGCCGGAGGCGATCGGCGCATGCTCATCTTCGGCTACGGGCCCCGCAAGCCCCGTGACCTCGGACCCGCGGCCCCCGCCCGCTGCCCCAGCTGCGGCAACCGCGTGGAGTACGTCCTCCTCCAGCAGCGCAGCTGGGTGACCCTCTTCTTCGTCCCGCTGATCCCGGCGAGCACCCACTACCTCCTCGTGTGCCCGCTGTGCCGGCACACCGTCGGTCTCGACGCCCACCAGGGTCGCCTCGCCGTCGGCATGGCGTCGGCCACCGCCGACCACCGCGCCGGACGCCTCGACGACGCCACCTACGAGGCGCAGGTGGACGCCTTCTGGCAGGCACTCGGCGCCACGCGCGACGTCGCCGACGATGCCGGCCCGTCGTCGGGCGACGAGGCGTCCTGGCCCGGCGGTGGCGCGTCCTGGCTCGGCGGCAGCCCGATGGCACGACCGGGCGAGCCGAGCGCCACGCCGCACCCGAGCCAGGGGCCGCCCCCGCCCGACCCCGCGTCGCGGCGACCCGACCCCGAGCCGGGCTGGTACCCGGATCCCTTCGACGAAGCCGACGAGCGGTACTGGGACGGGCACCGCTGGACCCAGGGCACCAAGCCCCCACGGCCCTGACCACCGGCCGCGGTGGTTCAGCACACGTCGAGCACGGTGCGGATGCCGCGGGCGGCCCGCAGGTCCTCCAAGGCGTCGTTGACCTCGGCGAGCGGTCGGCGGCTGGTGACCAGCGCCTCGAGGTCGAGTCGGCCCACCCGCCACAGCTCGATCAGCCGGGGGATGTCCCGCAGCGAGTTCACGCTGCCGAGCAGGCAGCCGAGCAGCTTCTTCTCCGAGGCGGCGAACACGGTGGCCGAGCCGAGCGTGAGCGGGTCGTCGAGGCGGGGCATGCCCACCATGACCACGGTGCCGCCGAAGCGGACCGCGTCGATGCCCGTGTTCACGAGCGCCGAGTGCCCGGCGGCGTCGAAGGCCACGTCGGCACCGATGCCGGCGGTGAGGTCGTGCACCGCGGCCGCCACGTCGGTGTCGGTCGGGTCGAGCGCGTCGGTCGCCCCGAAGCCCAGCGCCGCGGTGCGTCGCTCGACCACCGGGTCGGACACGATGATCCTCGACGCCCCGGCCAGGCGGGCGCCCTGCACCACCGACAGGCCCACGCCACCGAGACCGAGCACCACGACCGTGGCGCCGGGTGGCACCTTGGCCGTGTTGATGACGGCGCCCACCCCGTCTGCACGGCGCAGCCAGCACGCAGGCGACGGCGAGCGGCACGTCGTCGGGGATCTTCACGGCACCGGTCGCGGGCGTGATGACCTGCTCGGCGAACGCGGCCACGCCGAGGCCCCGGTAGACCGGCTGGCCGTCGCGGGCGAGCGGCGTCGTCCCGTCGGGCAGGGTCGAGGTCATCAGCGACAGGCTGTTGATGCAGATCGACCACTCGCCCCGCACGCAGTAGTAGCAGTGGCCGCACGGCGGCGCCGGCGTCAGCACCACCTGGTCGCCGGGCACGAGCGTCGTCACGCCCGGGCCGACCTCGGCCACCACGCCGGCGGCCTCGTGGCCGAGCACCACCGGGGTGAGCCCGGGCAGGGTGCCGTCGACGATGCTCAGGTCGGAGTGGCACACCCCGCAGTGGTGCACCGCCACCCGCACCTCGCCCGCCCGAGGCGCAGCCAGGTCCACGTCGTCGACGAGCCGGAGCGGCTGCCCCGGCGACTCGAGCACGGCAGCGCGCATGGTCGTCCCCCAGTGGCGGCGCCGGGTGCGGCCGCCGACGGGCGGACGCTAGCCCACGGCTCGGTCCGGCTCGGTCGGGCGGCGCGGCGTCGCCGGCCCGGCGTCAGGCCCAGCGCACCGGCAGGGCGTCGAGGCCGCGCAGCACGATGCGGCCGTTCCACGCCGCCGCGTCGTCGGCCGGCGACAGGTCGGGGAAGCGGCGGACCAGCCGCCCGATGGCCTCCTGGCCCTCCAGGCGGGCCAGCGCCGCACCGAGGCAGTGGTGGATCCCACTGCCGAACGACAGGTGCCGGGACGCACCAGGTCGCCGCAGGTCGAGCGCGTCGGCATCGGGGCCGAACTGGGCCGGATCGTGGTTCGCCGCGCCCAGGCAGGTCATGACGAAGGTCCCGGCGGCGATCGGTCGGCCGTCGATCTCGGTGTCGCGCAGCACGATGCGCCGCGAGAACTGCACCGGCGAGTCGAAGCGCAGCAGCTCGTCGATCGCGGCCGCGTCCAGGGAGGGGTCGTCCCGGAGCAGGGCCAGCTGGTCGGGATGGCGCAGCAGGGCGCGCGTGCCGTTGCCGATGAGGTTGACCGTCGTCTCGTGACCGGCGATGAACAGCAGCACCACCTGATCCTGCAGCTCCTCGGGTGAGAGGGTGTCGCCGTCCTCCTCGGCGTGGATGAGGGCGGTGAGCAGGTCGTCGGCCGGGTGCTCGCGCTTCCAGGCGATGACGTCGGCGCAGTGGGCGAACATCTGCTGCATGGCCTCGAGCGACTCGCGGATCTGGTCGGGCGACAGGATCGGATCGAGGAGCCGCACCCCGGTGTGCGACCACGCTCGCAGCTGGTCGCGGTCGGCCTCGGGCATGCCGAGCATCTCCGAGATCACGGTGAACGGCAGCGGGAAGGCGAGGTCGGCGATGACGTCCATCTCGCCTCGCTCGGCCGCGAGGTCGAGGTGCTCGTCCACCAGGCGGCGCACCTCGGGTCGCAGGTCCTCGATGCGCCGGGGGGTGAAGACCTTGGACACCAGCTTGCGCAGCCGGGTGTGATCGGGTGGGTCGAGGTTCAGGATCGAACGGTTCTCACGGGGCTCGGCCACCTCGGGCAACAGCGCCCGGAGCTGGTCCACGCGCTCCTGCCGGGCGCCGGGGTTGATCTCCCACGCCTTGGCCATCTCGACGCTGGTGCCCGGGTCGCGCAGCAGCGAGAAGCAGTCCTCGTACCGGAACAGCATCCACACGTCGAGCGGCGTGTGGTGCACCGGATCGGCGTCGCGCAGGCGCCGGTACTGGTCGTACGGGTCGTCGAAGAACCCGGGCTCGAACGGGTTGAACAGCACGGGCGCCGCGGCGGTGTCGGTCATCTCGTCCCCCTGCGCTGCTCGTCGCCTGCGGGCGCCGGTCGCGCCGGCCGCCGCCCGCGCCCGCAGGGTACCGCCCGGCCCGTTCGGGCCGCGTGTGCCGACGGCCCGCGGTGGTTGCGCCGGTCCACGCGCCCGCTGCCATGCTGTCGCCATGGCTCCCGTGGACCGCGCCCTGCTCGACGACGCCGTCGACCTCGCCCGTCGCGCCGGCACCCTGACCCTCGAGTGGTTCCGCCGCGATGACCTCGTCATCGACCGCAAGGGCGACGGCACACCGGTCACCGAGGCCGACAAGGCCGCCGAGCGCTTCCTGCGCGAGGAGCTCGGGCGGCGCTGGCCCGACGACGGGATCATCGGCGAGGAGGAGGACGACACCGCCGGTTCCTCGGGCCGCACCTGGATCCTCGATCCCATCGACGGGACCAAGGCCTTCACCCACGGCGTCCCCCTCTACTGCAACCTGCTGGCCCTCCACGACGATGAGGGCCCGGCGCTCGGCGTGATCAACCTGCCCGGGCTCGGTGAGACGGTGTACGCCGGGCGCGGACTGGGCTGCTTCGTCGACGGCCGGCCCGCCCGGGTGAGCGGGCAGCCGAGGCTGCGGGGCGCGCACCTGTCGTCGTGCGGGTACGAGCACTGGTCCGACGAGCTGCTGCTGGCGGTCAAGCACGCCGGCGCCGTGCTGCGGACGTGGGGTGACGGCTACGGCTACGCGCTGGTCGCCACCGGTCGCATCGACGCCATGGTCGACCCGGAGGTGGCGCTGTGGGACGTGGCCCCGATGCCGGTGATCCTCGCCGAGGCGGGCGGCCGCTTCACCAGCTTCGCCGGTGACGACGATGCCGGGGCCGGCTCGGGTGTGGCGACCAACGGCCGGGTGCACGACGAGCTGCTGGCCGTGCTCGCCGGCGCCGACCGCGGGGCCGACGAAGCCCTCCGCTAGGGTCGCGCGCGGTCACGCTGCCGTCAGGCGGCGCGCCGCCTCGCCCGGCCATGTCCCGCACCACCCCCGTCACGCTCCGGCTGCTGCTCGCCCTCGTCGGCGCCGTCGCCGCCCTGGTGGCGCTGGCCGGCCCGGCCGCCGCCCACGCCGTCGTGGTCTCCTCGAGCCCCGGTGACCAGGAGCGCCTCACCACCGCGCCTCGCGACGTCTCGATCACCTTCAGCGAGGACATCACGACCATCGGCAACGGGATCCAGGTGCTCGACGGCAACGGCAACGTCGTCGACGACGGCGACCCCACCCGACCCGACGCCCGCACCCTCGCCGTCGGCCTGCGCGACGGCCTCGGCAACGGGACCTACATCGCCAGCTACCGCGTGATCTCCGCCGACGGCCACCCCGTCAACGGCGGCATCGTGTTCGCCGTCGGCGCCGGGTCGTCGCTCGACGCCACGCAGCCGTCCACCGGTGACCCGGCGTACGAGACGATGGGCGCGGTCTTCCGGTTCGTGACCTACCTCGGTGCGCTGCTCGCCGCCGGCGTGGCGTTCTTCCTCGCCTTCATCGACGACGCCGGGCCCGAGCAGCGCACCCTGTTCCTGCTGGTGCGGACCAGCGCGCCCCTCGCCGCGGTCGGCGCCCTCGGCACGGTCGTGGCCCAGACGGCCCTGGCCACCGGGGGCGGGCTCGGCGCGGCCGGTGACCTGTCACTGGTGCGCCAGGCCCTGGTCAACGGCTTGGGCTGGAACGTCGCCGTGCTGCTGGTCGGTCTGGCCGCGCTGCTGATCGCCCTCGAGCTGCGGGGCGTCGGCGCCCAGGTGCTCGTGTTCTACGGCGCCCTCGCGACCTGTGCCTCCTTCGCCCTCTGGGGCCACGCCTCCGACGGCCCCGACCGATGGCTGGCCATGGTCGCCGCGGCGCTGCACGTCGTCGTGGCCGCCATCTGGATCGGCGGCCTGGTGGCCCTGGCGATCACGCTGCGCGCCCGCAGCCGCGCCGCCACCGCGCCGACCTCCGTCGACGCCGACGCCGACGCCGACGCTGACGCGTCCGTGGCGGTCGGCGCCGGCAGCCCGGCGACCGCCACCGCGGTGCTCGAGCGCCCCGACCCCCAGGCGGTCGACGACGAGGCCCCCGACCCGTACGAGACCGGGCGCATCGTGGCGCGCTTCTCGACGGCCGCCGCCGTGTCGGTGACGCTGCTCACCCTGGCCGGCGTCGGGCTGGCCTGGACCCAGCTCGGCGGCCTCGGGAACCTCGTCACCACCACCTACGGGCGCCTGCTGCTGGCCAAGGTCCTGGTGGCGGCGCTCGTCGGGGTGGTGGCCGTGTACAACCACCAGTGGCTGCTCCCCCAGCTCGGCGACGAGGAGGAGGACTTCGTGCAGGGCGAGCTGGGCAACGGCCCGGCCGCGCCGGCACCGCGCTGGGCGCGCCTGGTGCGCACCACCCGCCTGGAGGCCGCCGGACTGGTGGTCGTGCTGGCGATCACCGCGGTGCTGGTCAACGTGGCCCCCGGGCGGGCCGGCCAGGTGGCGGCCGGTCCGTTCAACCAGACCCAGACGCTCGACGGTGGCAACCGCCTCAACGTGGTGGTGAGCCCGGCGCTGACCGGCACCAACAACATCCACCTCACCTACAGCACGCCGACCGGCACGCCCTTCGCCGTGCAGAAGGTCGAGGTCCAGATGAGCCTGCAGGAGCCCAACATCGGCCCCATCACCCGGCAGGCCCAGCCCGCGGGGCCGGGCCACTACCTCATCGACAGCACGAACGACCTGTCGGTGGCAGGGACCTGGACCATCAACGTGGTCACCCGCATCACCGACTTCACCCAGGAGGCGACCGCCTTCCAGGTGCCGATCAGCCAACCGTGAGCTCTGCCCCGCACGCCGAGGGACCAGATCGGGCACCGCGCCCGACCGAGCTCGACCCGACCAGGACCGAGGAACCGTGCACGACGACGAGCTGCTGACCGCGCTGCAGGAGGCCACCGCCGCGCTGGCCGCCACCCCCGCCGAGGCGCTGACGACGGCGGTGCCCGCATGCCCCGGGTGGGACGTGGCCACCCTGGTCGGTCACGTCGGCACCGTCCACCGGTGGGCGGCGGCCAACCTGCGGGCCGAGCCCGGCGCGCGCGTGCCCCGCCGCCAGTTCCCGGCGCCGCCGGACGGGCCGGACGTGCTCCCCTGGTTCGCCGCCGGGGCCGCCGACGCGGTCGACGCCGTCCGCGCCACACCCCCGACCGCCGTGTGGACCTGGGCCGGGACCCAGCCGGCGCTGGTGGCTCCGGCGGCTCACCAACGAGACGGCGATCCACCGCGGCGACGTCGCCGACGCCCTCGGCACCGCGGTCGACCTGCCGACCGCGGTGGCGGTCGACGGGCTCGACGAGCTGCTCACGGTGTTCCTGCCGATCCTGGCCGGCGACAACCCGGGGGACGGGGCCACCGTGCACGTGCACGCCACCGACGCCGACGGCGAGTGGCTGGTCACCTTCACCCCGGACGGGCCGACCGTCGAGCGGCGGCACGCCAGAGGTGACACGGCGCTGCGCGGTCCGGCCGCGGCGATGCTGCTCGCCCTGTGGGGTCGGCGTGGGCTCGACGGCGTCGAGGTCTTCGGCGACGAGGCGCTCGTCGAGCGCCTGCGCCGGGCCGCCGCCTGACGGTCGAGGTTCAGCCGCCGTCGAGGTCGGGGCCCTCGGCCCGGACCCGCTCGACGGTCGTCATGGCCTCGCGCAGCTGGGCGATCCACTCGGCCTGGTGGCGGCCGACGAGGCGGACGCACCACGCCAGCGCCTCGCTGCGGCTGCGGGCGACGCCGGCGTCGATCAGCGTGTCCAGCACGACGCGCTCGGGCAGCCGCAAGCGGGTCATCACCGGGACGCTCTGGGTGGTGAACAGGACCTCGCTCTGGCCACAGCGGGCCCCCCAGGACACCTTCCGCACCCACAGCACCTCGGCCTCGTCGGCGATGCGCATGCGCTGGGCCCGGGTGTCCTCCCGGAAGCCCTTGAGACGAGCACCCTCGGCCACCCGTCGAGCCTCGTCCGTGGCGTCGTCGCCCACGTCGGGCGCAGCGAGCTCGCCCACCACCAGCAGCTCGTCCCGGTCGGCCTGCACCGAGGGCGGCCCGGTGAACCACCCGTCGGGCACGCGACCCGCGAACCAGCCCCCGACCTCGTCCAACGACCACACGCGTCCCTGCATGAATTACATCATTACAGACTTTCGGTCGCGGGGCAAGGGTCGCGCAACAACCTCGGGCCGGACGCGCCACCGCCGGCCCGAAGGCCGGCGGTGGCGTTCGATCGGTGCGAGCAGGCTCAGGTGCCCGACGCTGCGGCCCCCGCCGGCGTGCTCAGGCGGTTCCGCCACTGGCTGGCCTCGGCGATGGCCGCGGCATAGGTCGCCTTGCGGCGGGCCACCCGCCCGGTCGGGACCTCGGCGGTCGTCTGGGCGGCGTACTGGGCCTCGATCCCCTCCTTGAGCATGGCCAACGCCTCCGAGCGCAGCTGTGACACGCGCGACTCGGTGACCCCCAGGAAGCGGGCCAGCTCCTGGCTGGTGCGACCCTCGAGGAAGTAGCCGACGATCACCAGCCGCTGTCGCTCCGGCAACAGGCCCACCGCATCGCGCAGGTAGGCGTGCAGCTCGCGCGTCTCGAGCTCCTCGAGCGGCTCGGCGGCGCTGCGGTCGCACAGCACGTCCACGAGCGTCAGGTCCTCGTCGGTGTCGTCGGTGACCTCGTGCTCGAGGGCCAGCACCACCGACCGGAACATCCGGTCCTGCAGGCGGGACAGCTCCTGGCGGGTCATGCCCAGGGCCTCGGCCATCTCCACCGCCGACGGGACTCGACCCAGCTCCGTGGCCAGCCGCTGCTCGACCGACTCGAGCTTGCGGGCCAGGGTGCGCACCGAGCGCGGCGCCCAGTCGGCGGCTCGCACGGCGTCGAGGATCGCGCCGCGGATCCGCTGTGCCGCGAACCGCTCGAAGGGCACGCCCCGCGAGCCGTCGTAGCGACGGGCGGCCTCGACGAGGCCCAGGGCGCCGGCCCGGGCCAGCTCGTCCCGGTCGACGTGGCGGGGGAAGTGCACCGCCACCTGGAACACGATGTGCTTCACGAGCGGCAGGTGCTGCTCGATCAGCGGTGTCAGCTCCTGGGCATCGCCCGTACCCCTGCTGATGGTCTCGGTCACATCGCCCTCCCCGATCGGACCCATCGCGCCAGCGTTTTCGTCGAGCTCGCGCCGGGACTTTAGGGGAATGTCACGTCCTGCCGGGGAATTTCATGCTTGTAATTTCCCAGGTCAGGGCGGTGCACCGCGGGGCGTGGGCGACGGACGCGGAGTTGACCACGCACGGTGTCCACAGCCTGGGGATGACGACCGACCGCCACGCGGCGCGGTCGGTGCCGCGCCCGCTCAGCCCGTGGCCACGTCACCTTCGAACGCCGCCGCCCGCACGCCCCGCTCGCGCAGCTCCGCGAGGAACGGCACCGAGGGCACGAGCTCGGCCAGGCCGGCCGCTCCCGTGCGGGCGAGGCGACCCTCGGCCACCCAGCGGGCGGCCAGGGCGGCGACGGCGCCGGCGGCCACCGCGGGACGATCCATGGCTCCGAGCACGACGACCTCGCGACCCACCCCGCGACGGCCGCGGACCTCCACCCGCAGCGCACCCGGGCCGCCCTCGGGATGGGTCGGCCACAGCATGGGCAGCCGGGCCGTGAGCCGGTCGCGGCGCGTGGCCCCGAGCCGGGCCGTCACCCGACCGACGCCCGGGAAGGCCGGGACCAGCACGAGGGCGTCCGCCAGCGCCGCCCGGTAGCAGTCCTGGCCACCGATCGGGTCCGGGAACCAGCACAGCTCGCGGCCCGAGCCGCCCGGACGGGAGATCCATCCGCCGTCCTTCCAGTCGATCGAGCGACCCGCGAGCGCGGCGTGGTGGTGACGGGCGCAGGCCGGCCCCCCCGTGCCGACCTTGGCCACGTGGATCTCCTCGACCTCGTCCAGGCGGTTCGCGCCGTGCCGAGCGAGCACGCAGCTCAGGCCGGGCGCGAAGCCGGCACCGACGACCACTGCCAGGCCGCGCTCTCGCGCTTCGGCGTCGAGGTCGAGCAGGCCCTGCACGTCGTCCACCGAGTCCGCCGTCGACACCACCGGCCGACCCTGGGCGAGGAAGGCCCGGGCCAGCTCGACGTGACGTCGGGCCGGCGCGGCGAGCACCACCACATCGGTGTCCACCGGCGCGTCGGGCGCGGCCTCGTCGATCACCGCGGGCGCCCCCAGCGACTCGGCCACGGTGGCCAGGCGCTGACGGTCGGGGTCGCGCAGGCGGACCTCGCCCACCCCGGCGGTCGACACCAGCTGGCGGGCCAGCCGGGTGCCGACGGCACCCACGCCGACGACCAGGGCCCGCATCATCGCAGGTCGGGGCCCTCGAGCTCGCGCCATCCCCCGTCGCGGGGCGGCGTCTCACCGGAGCCTCGCAGCCGGAGGACCGCGGCGATGAGGCCGGCCAGTCCCAGGGCCACCATCGCTCGGCGCAGCATCTTCACAGGAGCCTCCACGAGGTGCCGTCGGACGGCGGCCGGGCACGGCGTGGGGCTAGTTGGAATCGAACCAACGACCTCACCCTTATCAGGGGTGCGCTCTAACCGACTGAGCTATAGCCCCGGTGCATTCGGAGGCGAAACCCTACCGCCTCGGTTGTCGCGGCAGCCAGCCGATCGTGCCCGCTGGCTGGTCAGGTCGCGGCCGCCGAGCCACCGTCGCCGGCGGCGGCTCGGACGCCCGCCTCGCCCTCGACGGCCGGCACCTTCACCTCCCGCACGGTGTCTTCCAGCTCGAGCACCGTGAAGCGGATGCCACCGGTCATGTCGGAGATCACGTTGAACAGCAGGCTCATGAGCACGGTGAAGGCGCTGCCGGCGAACACGAGCATCACCCCGGCGATGGCGCTGGCGCGGAACAGCTCGCGGCCGTCGATGGTGAAGGTCTCCTCGGCCAGCAGCTTGGCCAGGAACTTCTCGACGTTGGTGACCATGCCCGAGGCCACCGCCGCCTGCCACAGGATCACGCCGGCGACCATCAGGATCAGCCAGAGGCACACCGAGAACAGCACCGACACCTTGAACACCGACCACGGCGAGACGTAGCGGACGACCCGCCGGACCCGGCGAGCCTTCAGCTTCCCCTTGGGACGACCGCGCCACCCGGTCGGGACCTCCTCGTAGCGGAGGTCGTCGTCGCCGGCCACGTCGGCGCCGGCGACGGCGACCGTGTGGTCCCAGTCGTCGTCGGCGACCGACGGGACGGGCACCGGCGCCACCGCCACGCGACCCACCGGACGGGCCGGCTCCGCCATCTCCGCGAGCAGCCCTTCCTCGTCGGATCGCCCGACCGTCGTCACCGCCTCGTCGGGCACCACCGCCACCCGCGGCACCGGTGCGCCAGGCGCGGTCGGGTCGGCGCCGGGCAGGCGCGGCTCAAGGAGGACACAGAGAGTCTACGTGATGGAGCCGGGCCGCCGACAGACCGCCCCGGGGCGCAGCGGCCGTCAAGCCTCGTCAGCCTGACCACTGCCCGCGCCTGCGCTGCGGCCGTGGCGCGACCGACCCGCACCCGCACCACCGCCTGCCCGGCGCTTGTCGAGATCGCTTCCAGGACGGCGCCGCCGGCCGCGGCCAGCGGCGCCGCCACCGATGGGCTGTCGACGTGCGGCGTCAGCGCCACGGCGTCGGCCGCCTGGGCACGCCCGGATCGACGGCCAATGCCGAGAGGTGACCGAGGACCACCGTCACGCCAGCGGCGAGCAGCACCAGCAGGCCCACGAGTGGCGTCGCCTGGCCGCGGTCGCCGCGTCCGCGGTGGGGATGGGGTCGGGACAGGGAGGTGGATGGCATGGCGTCGCTCCGGGGTCGCTCGTCGGCGGACGGGGCGATGCCGCACGGCCTCGCCGAGAGAGGGGACCGGAGGACCGGTGGGGCGATCGCCGGGGCGACCGCCGAGCGTCGGCCGGGGGCGGCCTACTCGTCGACCTGGAGCACCGGGGCCACCGCGGCCACCGTCTGCTCGTCCTCGAGGTTCATGACCCGCACCCCGGTGGCGTCGCGTCCCTGCGAGGAGATGTCACGCACCGGCATCCGGATCACGACCCCGCCCGACGCGATGACGAAGATCTCGTCGTCGATGCCGACCATGAAGGCGGCGACCACGTAGCCCTTGCGCGCCGTGATCTTGATGCCCCGCACGCCCTGACCGCCCCGGCCCTGCCGGTTGAAGCGGTCGAGCTGGGTGCGCTTGCCGTAGCCACCATCGGTGACGATGAGGATCGCCGCCTCGTCACGAGCCACGTCGCAGGACACGACCTCGTCGCCGGCCTTGAGCTTCATGCCCCGGACGCCGGCGGCGGCCCGCCCCATCGACCGGACCTCGTCCTCGGCGAAGCGGATGGTCATGCCCAGCTTGGACACCATGAAGATGTCGTTGCCGCCGTTGGTGGGGATGACCCGCACGAGCTCGTCGCCGTCCTTGAGGTTCAGCGCGATCAGGCCGGCTCGCAGCGACGAGTCGTACTCGTTGAACTTGGTCTTCTTCACCTGGCCGTTGCGGGTGCAGAAGAACAGGAAGCGGTTGGTCTCGTAGTCGCGGGTGTCGATGATCGACTGGATCGTCTCGCCGGGCTGCAGCGGCAGCAGGTTCACCACCGCCGTCCCCCGCGCCGTGCGGTCCTTCATGGGGATCTCGTGCGCCTTCAGCCGGTACACGCGGCCGCGGCTGGAGAAGAACAGCAGGTAGGCGTGGGCCGAGGTGTGGATGATGTGCTCGATGTAGTCCTCGTCCTTGAGCTTGGCCCCGGCCACGCCCCGCCCGCCCCGGCCCTGGATCTTGAAGGCGTCGGCCGCGACCGTCTTGATGTAGCCCTTGTGCGACATGGTGACCACGAGGTCCTCGTCCTCGATGAGGTCTTCGATGTCGATGTCGCCCGCGTCGAAGGTGATCTCGGTGCGACGGTCGTCGGCGTACTTCTCCCGCACCTCGCCGATCTCGTCCTTGATGACCTGCCGCAGCTTGCCCTCGTCGGCCAGGATCGCCTCGAGCTCGGCGATCGTCTGCCGGAGCTGCGCCATCTCCTCTTCGAGCTGCTCGCGGCCGAGCCGGGTGAGGCTGCGCAGCGCCATGTCGAGGATGTGCTGGGCCTGCACCTCGGAGAACTCGAACGGCTCGGCCATCAGCTTCTCGCGTGCGTCGGCGGTGTCGGCCGAGCCGCGGATGGTGGCGATGATCTCGTCGATCATGTCGAGCGCCTTGATGAGGCCCTCGACGATGTGGGCCCGCTTGCGGGCCTTGTCGAGGCGGAACTCCGACCGCCGGCGGATGACCTCGACCTGGTGGTCGACGTAGGCCACCAGCGCGTCGCGCAGGTTCAGCGTCCGGGGCACGCCGTCGACCAGGGCGACGGTGTTGACGGCGAAGTTGGTCTGCAGCGGCGTGCGCTTGTAGAGGTTGTTCAAGATGACGAGCGCCGGCGCGTCCTTCTTGAGCTTGACGACGATGCGGGTCTTGGCCTGGGCCGACTCGTCGTTGAGATCGGCGATGCCCTCGAGCTCGCGCGCCTCGACCAGCTCGCGGATCTTGGCCAGCACGGCGTTGGGGCTCACCTGGTAGGGCAGCTCGGTGACCACGATCTGGTCGTTGCGCTTGCCCTCTTCGATCTCGGCCTTGGCCCGCAGCTTGATGGACCCCTTGCCCGTCCGGTACGCGTCCATGATCCCGCCGCGCCCCATGATGAGCGCGCCGGTGGGGAAGTCGGGCCCCTTGACGAACTGCATCAGCTCGTCGGGGGTGGCCTCGGGGTGGTCGAGCAGGTGGACCACCGCCGATGACCTCGCCGAGGTTGTGGGGCGGGATGTTGGTGGCCATGCCGACGGCGATCCCCTGGCTGCCGTTGACGAGCAGGTTCGGGAACCGCGACGGCACCACGATGGGCTCGTGGTCCTGGCCGTCGTAGTTGTCGGCCATGTCGACGGTGTCCTCGTCGATGCCCTCGAGCATGTGCATGGCGATGGGCGCCAGGCGGCACTCGGTGTAGCGGGCGGCGGCGGGCGGGTCGTCGAGGGAGCCGAAGTTGCCCTTGGGCTGGATGAGCGGGTGGCGCAGGGAGAAGTCCTGCCCCATCCGCACCAGCGCGTCGTAGATGGCGCTGTCGCCGTGGGGGTGGTACTTGCCCATGACGTCGCCGGTGATGCGGGCGCACTTCACCGTGGGCCGGTCGGGCCGGGCCCCGGCGTTGTGCATGCCCCACAGGATCCGCCGGTGCACCGGCTTGAGGCCGTCACGGGCGTCGGGCAGCGCCCGCGACGTGATGACCGACATGGCGTAGTCGAGGAACGAGCGCTCGACCTCTTCTTGGATCTCGATGGGCTGGATGGCGACGCGGCCCTCGCCGTCGTCGTCGCCGGACGGCGGGGTGGTCGGGTCGTCAGGCATGGCGGATCCGTTCAGATGTCGAGGAAGCGGACGTCTTTGGCGTTCGTCTGGATGAAGTGCTTGCGGGACTCGACGTCCTCACCCATGAGGATGGAGAAGACCTCGTCGGCGATGGCCGCCTGCTCGACCGAGACCTGCAGCAGCGTGCGGCGATCGGGGTCCATCGTCGTCTCGCCCAGCTCCTGCCAGTCCATCTCACCGAGGCCCTTGAGGCGCTGGAACTCGCGCTTGTGGCTCGGGTGCTCGACCATGAACCGGTCCTTGGCGGCATCGTCCTTCAGGTAGACCTTCTCCTTGCCGACCACCGTGGAGAACAGCGGCGGCTGGGCGATGTAGATGTGCTCCTGCTCGACGAGCGCCCGCATCTGCCGGAAGAAGAACGTCAGCAGCAGCGTGCGGATGTGGGCGCCGTCGACGTCGGCGTCGCACATGATGATGACCTTGCCGTAGCGGTTCTTGGTGACGTCGAACTCCTCGCCCACCCCGGCGCCGATGGCCGAGATGAGGGTCTGGATCTCGGCGTTCTTGAGCATCTGGTCCATGCGGGCCCGCTCGACGTTGAGGATCTTGCCGCGGATGGGCAGGATCGCCTGGGTGCGCGGGTCGCGGGCCTGGGTGGCCGAACCGCCGGCGGAGTCGCCCTCGACGATGAACAGCTCGGCCTCGTCGGGATCGCGGGTCGCGCAGTCCTTGAGCTTGTCCGGCATGCCGGCGCCCTCGAGGGCCGACTTGCGGCGGATGGTCTCCCGGGCCTTGCGGGCGGCCTGACGGGCTCGCGACGCCTGGATCGCCTTGTTCACGATCTTGCGTGCCTCGGTGGGATGCTCCTCGAAGAAGTCGCCGAGCTTGTCGTTGGTGACCTTCTCGACCAGCGATCGCATCGACACGTTGCCCAGCTTGCCCTTGGTCTGCCCCTCGAACTGGGGGTCGCGCAGCCGCACGCTGATGATCGCCGTCAGACCCTCGCGGATGTCCTCGCCCTGCAGCGAGCCGTCCTTCTCCTTGAGGAGGTTGGTCTTCTTCGCGTAGCGGTTGACCACGTTGGTGAGGGACTTCTTGAACCCCTCCTCGTGCATGCCGCCCTCGATGGTGGCGATGCCGTTGGCGAAGCTGTGGATGCCGTCGGTGTTGAACCCGGTGTTCCACTGGAAGGCGATCTCGACCTCCTGGCCGCCCTCGTCGTCGACGCCCTCGAAGTAGCCGACCCGACTGAACAGCGCGTCCTTGGTGGAGTTGACGTGCTTGACGAAGTCGACGATGCCGCCCGCGTACCGGTAGCTGACGGGTTCAGGGCTGCCTCCCGGGCGGAGGTCCTTGAAGCGGATCTCGAGGCCCTTGTTCAGGAACGCCATCATCTGGAAGCGCTCGAGCAGTGCCTGGGCGCGGAACTCGGTGGTCTCGAAGATCTCGGGGTCGGCCCAGAACCGCACCGTCGTCCCGGTGCGACCTCGCGGCGCGTCCTTCAGGACCTTCAGCTTCGTCGTCAGCTTCCCGCCGTGCTCGAAGTCGAGGTAGTACCGCTTGCCGTCCTTGTCGACCTCGCACTCCAGGCGGGCGGACAGGGCGTTGACGACCGAGACGCCGACGCCGTGCAGGCCGCCGGACACCTTGTAGCCCTTGCCCTC
Organism: Acidimicrobiales bacterium; assembly: GCA_041394145.1. Lineage (GTDB taxonomy): Bacteria > Actinomycetota > Acidimicrobiia > Acidimicrobiales > Acidimicrobilacustridaceae > JAWKIW01. The sequence continues at coordinate 76,204 of JAWKIW010000018.1, read as the reverse complement.
GAACTTGCCGCCCGTGTTCAGCTGCGACAGCACCGCCTGGACCGCCGGCATCCCCTTCAGCTTGGGGTCCTTCATGGGGTCCACCGGGATGCCCCGACCGTTGTCGACGACCTCGCAGCCGCCGTCGGCGAGCAAGGTCACGTCGATGCGGTCGCAGAAGCCCGCCATCGCCTCGTCGACGGCGTTGTCCACCACCTCGTACACGAGGTGGTGGAGGCCGCCGACACCGGTGGAGCCGATGTACATGCCGGGCCGCTTGCGGACGTGCTCGAGGCCCTCGAGCGCGGTGATGGCGCTCGCGTCGTAGGTGTCGGTCTTGGGTGCCAAGCGCGGTGGTTCCCTGGTGCTGCTGACGGTCGGAAGGACCCGGAGCGAGTCGTCGGGGTCGCGTCGCATCCGGGCTCCCTGCAAGGCCAAAACCGCAGGTCAGAGGCCTGAATGACGATGTCAGCAGTGTACCAGAGGGGGGTCCCGACGCGGTTCATGCCGCCCGGGTCGGCGGTCACCCCCCAGCGGCGGAGGGCGGCCGTCGCCCACCGCCGCCGACGAGTGGGTCAACCGGCGTCCCGGGGCGCGTCCAGGGGCCCGACGCGCACCCGCAGCGCCCGCACCACGTCGGGGCCGAGCTCGGCGGCGAAGCGCCCGAGCAGGTCGGCCTCCAGCAGGCGCAGCTGGGTGGCCCAGGCCGGCTCGTCGACCACGAGCGACAGCACCCCGTCGCGCAGGCGCACCGGTCGACTGTGGGCCGCCACCTGCGGACCGACCAGCTCGGCCCACCGGCCGAACACGCCCTGCACCGCCGCCGACGAGGAGCCCCCGAGGTGCCGCACGAGGCGGTCCAACGTCGCTCCCATGCGGGTCGGCTCCTCCTCGGAGCGGGACGGCAGCGGCTCCCACGGCACCCGGGCAGTGTCGCGCGGCCGGCGACCGCTCGAGGTGGGGCTCAGCCCGAGACGACGGCCACCTGCCCCGCGCCGACCCGCACCACCACGTCGGGGGCGGCGTCGGCGGGGAGCCCACCGGCCGTCGTGAGCACCGTCTGGCCGGCAGGCAGGCCGTCGAGCAGGCCCTGGCTCCGTCCCGGGTCGAGCTCGGAGAAGACGTCGTCGAGCAGCAGCACCGGGGCGGAGCCGACCGCGTCCCGCACGAGGAGGTGCGACGCCAGCCGCAGCGCCCAGGCCAGGGAGCGCTGCTCGCCCTGGGAGGCGTGGGTGCGCGCCGGCAGCCCGTCGATGCGCAGCCCCAGCTCGTCGCGATGCGGTCCGACGGTCGTGACGCCGCGCCGGAGGTCGTCGCGACGGGCATCGGCGAGCGCCGTCGCCAGGCCGGCCTCCTGCCAGGCGCCGCGGTAGGTCGCCGTCACCGGGGTGTCCCGGCGAGCGACCTGGACGTAGGCGGCGGCGAGCAGGGGCCCCAGGTCGTCGACGAGTGCCTGGCGCGCGTGCGCCAGGGCGGCACCAGTGGTCGCCAGCTTGTCGTCCCACACGTCGAGGGTGGTCTCCACCTCCGCGGTCAGCCGACCACCGGCTTGGCGCAGCAGGGCGTTGCGCTGGCGCAGGATGCGCTCGAGGTCCCGTTGGACGGCGTCGTGGCGGGGGTGGAGGGCGACCAGGGTGGCATCGAGGTAGCGGCGTCGCTGCTCCGGCCCGCCCTTGACCAGCTCGAGGTCGTCGGGGGAGAAGACCGTCACGCGGACGTAGCCGAGCAGGTCGCGCGCCCGGCGGAGCCGCTGCTTGTTCACCTGGACGCGGCCCCGGCCACCCGCGGCCACCTCGGCTTCCACGAGCACCTGTCGGCCTTCTCGCTCGCCCTCGGCCCGCACGACCGCCTCGGTGGCGCCGGTTCGCACCAGCGCCTCGGTGGGCGCCCCCCGGAACGAGCCCAGCGTGGCCAGGTAGGCGATCGCCTCGAGCAGGTTCGTCTTGCCCTCCCCGTTGGCGCCGACGATGGCGGTGAGGCCCGGTCCGAACGGGACCTCGGCCTCGGCGTAGGAACGGAAGTCGCGCAGCCAGAGGCGGCGGAGCTGCACCGTCGCCGACTCAGGCCGTCGGCCCGACCGGTCCGGCGCCGTTCACGACACGCGCACCGGCATCAGCAGGTAGAGGAAGTCCTCGCTGTCGACCGAGCGCAGCAGGGCCGGCTTCAACGCATCCACGGTCGAGAGGGTCACCTCGTCGCCGGTGGCGACCTCGAGCCCGTCGAGGAGGTACTCGGGGTTGAACGCCACGGTGAGCTCCTCGCCCTCGTACTTGGCGTCGAGCTGCTCGAAGGCGTTGCCCACGTCCTGGGCGCTGGCGCTGAGGGTCAGACCGTCGCTGCTCATCTCCAGCTTCACCGGTGTCGACGGCTCGCGGGCGACGACCTTCACCCGGCGCACGGCGTCGAGCAGGGCGTCGCGCCCGATGCGCAGCTCATGGCGGTGCGACGAGGGGATCAGCCCGCGGTAGTTCGGGAACTCGCCGTCGATCAGGCGGGTCACCAGGTGCACACCGCCGAGCTCGAAGGCGGCGTCGCGCTCGCCAAGGCGCACGGTCACGTCGTCGGCACCGCCCAGCAGCCGACCCAGCTCGCGCAGTGCCGTCGACGGGACCAGCACGCTCTGCCCCTCGGCCAGGAAGGAGGTCCCGGGCAGGTCGCGCACGGCCAGGCGGTAGGAGTCGGTGGCCACCAGACGAAGCCCCTCGCCCTCGGTCGCCATGTTGACCCCGGTCAGGATGGGGCGGGTCTCCTCGGTGCTGGCCGCCACCACCACCTGGCGCAGGGCGTCGGCCAGGGCCGTGCTCGACAGGGTCACGCCGTCGCCGTCGGGCTCGTGCAACCGGGGGAACTCCGCGGCGGGGATGGCCCGCACCGCGAACTGGCTGCGCCCGGCAGCGATGGTGGCCTCGTCGTCGTCGACGGTGACGTCCACCCGGCCGGGTTCGAGCACCCGCACGATCTCGCCGGCCAGCTTCGCCGGCAGGACGGCGATGCCGTCGGTCTCCCCGGCGACCTGCACGGCCGTCGTGATCGTCAGGTCGAGGTCGCTCCCGGTGAGGCGGAGCTCGTCGCCCCGCAGCTCGAGGCGGACCCCGGCGAGGACGGGCAGCGAGCCTCCCCGGCTGGTGACCGCTCGGCCGGCGGTGCCCACCGCGTCGACGAGCACGTCTCGTTCGCATCGGAACTTCACGATGTGCTGCTCGCTTTCTTCTCTCTACAGGAATGATCTTCGCGGTAGTAGCAGTAGGGGCTGTGGGTTGTGGACAAGTGCCCGTCGCGGCAGGTCAGGACCGAGATGGTTGTCCGGGCGGTCCTCACAGTGGCCCACAGGTTGGCAGGACGGCCCGCCAGCGCGGGGGATGACGGTGGCGTCGTCCACCGCGTCGACGGGCGGTGCCCACAGCCTGTCCCCGTGTCGGTCCCCAGGCCGGCGGCGGGGCGCAGCGGTGCCATCAGCTGCCGCTCCGGATGCTCTGGGTCAGGGCGGTGACCTGGTCGTAGATCTGACGGCGCTCCTTCATGAGGTCGCCGATCTTGTCGACGGCGTGCATGACGGTGGTGTGGTCGCGCCCACCGAACTCGCGGGCGATGGCCGGGTAGGACAGGTCGGTGAGCTCGCGGAAGACGTACATCGAGATCTGCCGGGCCGTCACGAGGGGCCGCCGTCGGCTCTTGCCCCGGATCTCCTCGATGCTGAAGTCGAACATCTCCGACGTCTTCTGCAGGATCAGGTCCGGGGTGATCGGCCGGGGCTGGCTGTCGGTCAGCATGTCGGCCAGGACCCGTTGGGCCAGCTCGACCGTCAACGGCTCCTTGTTGAGGCTGGCGAAGGCCGACACCCGGATCAGGGCTCCTTCGAGCTCGCGGATGTTGTCGGTGATGTGGGTGGCGATGAGCTCGAGCACCTCGGCCGGGATGTAGACGGTCTCCTTCTCGGCCTTCTTGCGCAGGATCGCGAGGCGGGTCTCGAGGTCCGGGGGCTGGATGTCGGTGATGAGGCCCATCATGAACCGGCTGCGGAGGCGGTCCTCGAGGGTGGCCATCGACGCCGGCGGCCGGTCGGAGGAGAACACGATCTGCTTGTTGGCCTGGTAGAGGTGCTCGAAGTTGTGGAACAGCTCCTCCTGCAGCCGCTCGGAGGTCTGGATGAACTGGATGTCGTCGATGAGCAGCACGTCCGCTTCGCGGTAGCGCTGCTTGAACTGGGCCTGGCTGCTGGTGCGGATGGAGTCGATGAACTCGTTCAGGTACCGCTCGGACGACACGTACCGGACGATGTAGGTCGGGTAGTGCTGCTGCACGTAGTTGGCGACGGCCTGCAGCAGGTGGGTCTTGCCGAGCCCGGCGTCGCCGTAGATGAACAGCGGGTTGTAGGAGCGAGCCGGGGTCTCCGCCACGGCCAGGGCAGCGGCGTGCGCGAAGCGGTTCGAGGTGCCGGTGACGAAGTCGTCGAAGGTGTAGCGGGGGTTCACGCCGCCGGGGAAGGCGGGCGGCGGGGTCACCTCCCGGTTCGGTTCGGCGCCGCCGGCGAGGTCGGGCTCGGCGGGCACCGCCACCCGGAGCGCGTCGGCCGGGTCGTCGGCGAGGACGGGGTCGGCCCGGTCGGCCTGGTCGGTGTGCACCTGCAGGCGCACGGTCGTGACCGGGGCCCCGATGTCGACCAGGGCGCCCTGCATGAGGGTGAGGTACCTGGTCTCGATCCGCTCGCGGACCACCGAGCTGGGCACGGCGAGCACGAGGGCGTCCCCGTCGACGGCGACGGCGCTGGCCCCGTTGAACGTCGTGAGCCACACCGCCTCGGAGACCTGGCCGCGCAACACCTCTGCGCATGATTTCCACAACACCGCAGCGTCTTCCACCTGCGTCGACGCCTCCCCGACGACCGTCCTCTCCACAGCGCGGTCCACACGCTGTGGAAAACTGCTCTGGCGGCCCGTCGACGGGCTGGTGGCGTGCTGGGCCTCGGCACGAACCGACCACCAGCAGCCGCCCACACCGCTGGTGGACCCTGGGAGCGGGGACCGTAGCACCGCCGGGGACCGGTCGCACGGGCGTCATCCACAGGCCGCGAGAGCGCAGGTCAGGGGCGGTGTCGGGGGCGTGGTTGCCCTGCGTCGACCCGGACTCGTAGGCTTGCCGGGTTCTCGGCCGTGGGTCATCCGCTCGTGGCCGCCGACCGTTGCTGCTCCCGCGCGGGGCGCTGACGCGCCGTGTGGACGGCCCGTCGAGCCCGCGCCGCGGGAGCCGACCATCGCCGCCGGGAGGCCTGGTGGTGGAGGAGGCAGGACGTGAAGCGCACCTTTCAGCCGAACAACCGACGCCGGGCCAAGCGCCACGGGTTCCGACAGCGGATGTCGACCCGTGGCGGCCGGGCCGTCGTGCGGAACCGCCGCCGCCGGGGTCGTCAGCGCCTGTCGGCCTGATCTGGCGCCTGCACCGTCGACGCGAGCTCGACGAGGTGGCGCGCCGCGGCCGCCGGGTGGCGGCCGGGCCGCTCTGGCTGCGCTTCGTGCCGGATCCGCCGGGCGGCCCCGGGCGACCACCCCGGGTCGCGTTCGCCGTGGGCCGCAAAGTCGGCAATGCTGTGACCCGCAACCGGCTGCGGCGCCGCCTCCGGGAGCTGCTGCGACAGCACGCCGGACGGGCGCCCGACGCCCTGCCGCCGGGTCGGTACCTGATCGGTGCCGGTGCCGGGGCGGCGACCCTGTCGTTCGCGGCGCTCGACGCCCGGTTGGAGGAGATGCTCGAGCAGATGGACCAGCGGTGATGAGCCCACCGGGCGACGAGGCCCCACCGACGCGGCCGATGAGCCGGTCGGCGCGCGCCGCACACGCGCTGGTGCGCGCGTACCAGCAGGTCACGGCGTCGCGGCCCTCGCCGTGTCGCTACGTCCCGACCTGCTCGTCGTACTCGCTGGAGGCCTACGAGGAGCACGGCTTCTGGCGGGGCAGCTGGTTGACCGCCCGCCGGATCGGTCGGTGCCACCCGTGGGGGAGCTCGGGCTGGGATCCTGTCCCCAAGCGGAAGGCGGCGTGATGACGGAAAGAGGTCGGTAGGTGCAGGTCCTGTTCGACGCCATCGCGCAGGTGCTGGCGTTCTTCTACCAGCTGGTGCCGAACTACGCGTTCGCCATCATCGCGCTGACCTTGCTCGTGATGATCGTGACCACGCCGCTCACGCTCAAGAGCACCCGCTCGATGATGATGATGCAGCAGCTCCAGCCGGAGATGAAGAAGATCCAGTCCCAGTACAAGGACGATCGGGAGAAGCTCAACGAGGAGCTGCTGAAGTTCTACAAGGAGAACAACATCAACCCCCTGGGTGGTTGTCTCCCCTTGTTGGTGCAGATGCCGGTGTTCCTGGTCCTGTACCAGGTGCTGCGCGGCCTCACCCGGCGCGTCTCGGACCTGGGCTTCGCCGTGGGCTGGAGCGGCGGCCAGGCGGCCACGGCCTCGGGCGCCAGCGATGTCCCGACCTCGCAGTACGACACGACGCTGGTCTTCGATCCCGCCTACCTGAAGGCCACGACCGAGCTGTACCAATCGCTGTCGACGACGACGACGATGCAGGCGCTCGGCATCGACCTGGCCGAGAGCGCCAGCCAGGCGCTGTCCATCAGCGCCGTGGAGGCGATCCCGTACTTCGTGCTCATCGCCGTCGTCGGCGTGACCGGCTACGTGCAGCAGAAGCAGATCCAGGGCCGCAACCCCAACGCCGAGGTGAACCCACAGCAGCAGATGCTGATGCGGGTGATGCCGATCTTCCTGCCCGTGATCTCCTTCGGCCTGCCCGCCGGCCTCGTCCTCTACTTCGCCGTCTCCAACCTGTATCGGGTCGGCCAGCAGTGGTTCATCTCCCGCAGCATCTACGGGATCAAGCGGGGGGAGACGCCCGCCGGAGGCGGCGCCAAGGATCGCCCGTCGAGCAGCACCGGTCCCAAGGGGGGCGCCAAGGTGGCCAAGGGCGGCGATCGGGCGGCGACGTCGGACCAGGCCGGCGGCAACGGGGCCAAGGCGGCCGACCGTCGGCGGTCGACGAAGGTCACCGACGAGGTCAAGGCCGAAGCCGGTGCCGGCAGCCGCACGGGGTCCGGCGGGTCCAAGCGAGGTGCCGGCGGTCGGGTGACCAAGCCGGCGAAGGCGGCAGCATCCAAGGGCGGCGGCGCGAAGGGCGCCGGAGGCAGCGCCAAGGGCACGGGGGACACGTCGGCGGCTCCGCCGCCCACGCTGCAGCCGCGGGCCCGCAAGCAGAAGAAGAGGTGAACGGTGGAGTGGGTCGAGACGACCGGCCGCAGCGTCGAGGAGGCCAAGGACGCCGCGCTCGACGAGCTCGGTGTTGACGAGGTCGATGCCGAGTTCGAGATCCTGGAGGAGCCTCGGCCCGGGCTGTTCGGCCGCGTGCGGGGTCAGGCCCGGGTCCGAGCCCGCGTCCGGCCGACCCGACCGCGGCCCAAGGTCGAGCGTCGGGATCGCCGCCGGCGCAGCGACAGCCGCGCCGGTCGAGGTGGCGGTGGGCGGGACCGCCGGGCGACGACCCGGGATGAGACCCCTGCCGACGCCGTCGCCGTGTCGGCGGCCACCGCTGCCGGCACGACGGCTGCGCCGTCCACCGAGGCGCCGTCCACCGAGGCGCCGACCGCATCGACCGATCGCCGCGAACCCATCGACGACCGCCCGGGAGGACCCACGATGACCACCACCGACCTCGCCCCCGACGAGCAGGCTGCTGCCGTCGAGTCCTTCCTCGAGGGCCTGCTCGACGCCTTCGGCCTCGACGGCACGGTGACCACCGCCGTCGACGAGGAGGCGATCGAGGTCACAGTGGACGGCGACGACCTCGGGCTGCTCATCGGCCCGAAGGGCACGACGCTCAACGCCGTCCAGGAGCTGGCCCGCACGGTGGTCCAGCGCAAGGCCACCAGCCCGACCCGCCTGCGGGTCGATGTGGGGGGCTACCGCGAGCGCCGCAGGGAGGCCCTCGCCCGCTTCACCCGGCAGGTGGCGGCCGAGGTGCTCGAGCGCGGGTCGTCGAAGGCCCTCGAGCCCATGAGCCCGGCCGACCGCAAGGTCGTGCACGACACCGCCAACGAGATCGACGGGGTGCGGACCGTGTCGGAGGGGGACGAGCCCCGTCGCCGGGTGGTCATCCTCCCGGCCGACTGAGCCCGGGGCCCGGCGCGCCGGCGCCGCACGACGACGTGGCCAACGACGAGGGACCGGCGCCGCCGGACGACCTCCCGGCCGCGCGCGTCGACCGATGGACCGCGCAGCTCGCTCCGACCTTGGCCGCCGGGCGTCAGGTCGGCGCGGTGGGGCCCACGGCCGATCGGGCGCTGGTCGCGCATGCGGCACGCTTCGTCCGGGTGGTCGGCCGGGCGCCCACCAGCGTCGTGGATCTCGGGTCCGGTGCCGGGCTTCCCGGGTTGGTGCTGGCGCTGGCGTGGCCGTCCACGACCGTCGTGCTGGTCGAGTCCAGCTCCCGTCGAGCCCAGGTGCTGGAGCGTGCCGTCGCCGAGCTCGGCCTCGCCGGCCGCGTCACGGTGCTGGCCGCTCGGGCAGAGGACGTGGCCCGGGACCCGCAGCACCGGGGTCGGCACCCGGTCGTCACCGCTCGCTCCTTCGGCCCCCCCGCCGTCACCGCCGAGTGCGCGGTGGGCCTGCTCGCGGCCGGTGGACGGCTCCTCGTGAGCGAACCGCCCGGAAGTCGCGGCGAGCGGTGGGTGCCCACCGGCCTGGTGCAGCTGGGTCTCGTGCTGCACGGCGTCGAGGCCGGCATCGCCACGCTGGTGCTGGCCGAGCCGGTCGCCGACCGGTGGCCTCGCCGACCCGGCATCCCGGCCAAGCGCCCGCTGTTCCGATGACGGGCGGCGTCGGGCCCGTACCGGTTTCACGTGGAACACCCCGGCACCTCCTCGGGATCAGGCCGAGGTTCCACGTGGAACGCTCCGGTGCCTCCTCCAGAACGGCCCGGTTTCACGTGAAACGTGGCTCCGACCGGCACGTTTGCACCGACGTCGGGCCCGGGGAAGGATGGGCCGGTGCGCAGCGAGGGGGAGGGACATCGGCTCCGGCCGAGGACGACGCGGGGCGCGCCACTGGCCGAGCCCCGCGACCTACCGCACCTCGAGACGGCGATCGAAGCCGGCGCGCAGCGCCGGCGATCGACCGGCTCCCGCGCATCCTGGCCGTCGCCAACCAGAAGGGCGGGGTGGGCAAGACCACCACCGCGGTCAACCTGGGTGCCTGTCTGGCTGATCTCGGGTACCGCACCCTGATCGTGGACCTCGATCCCCAGGGCAACGCCAGCACCGGGCTCGGCGTCAACACGCGGGAGCTGCGAGCCTCGATGTACGACGTCCTGCTCAGTGACACCCCACTGGAGGACTGCGTCGAAGCGGCCTCGGTCCGCAACCTCTTCGTGGCGCCAGCCAGCCTCGATCTGGCCGGCGCCGAGATCGAGCTGGTGCCGGCCATCTCCCGCGAGCTGCGGCTGCGCTCGGCGCTGGAGGAGGTGCAGGCGGACTACGACGTGGTGCTCATCGACTGCCCGCCGTCGCTCGGTCTGCTGACCATCAACGCCCTGGCCGCCGCCACCGAGGTCCTGGTGCCCATCCAGTGCGAGTACTACGCCCTGGAGGGCCTCGGCCAGCTGGTCCAGAACGTCGAGCTGGTCCGCAGCCGACTCAACCGCTCGTTGGAGATCAGTGCCATCGTGCTGGTGATGTACGACGCTCGGACCAAGCTGGCCGAGGACGTGGCCACCGAGGTCCGACGGCACTTCGGGTCGAAGGTCTGCCGGACGGTGGTGCCGCGGACCGTCCGGCTGTCCGAGGCCCTGTCGTTCGGCCAGCCGATCATCGTGTTCGACCCCACCTCGCGGGGGCGATCGCGTATCGGGAGCTGGCGAAGGAGGTGAGCCGTGGGACGGCGAAGCGGGCTGGGTAGGGGCCTCGACGCCCTGCTGCCGGCGGCCCCGCCGCCGGACGAGCGCGCCGCCACCCCGGAGGGGGACCAGGGGCACTGCGGGAGGTCGACGTGGCGTCGGTGCGCCCGAACCCCCGTCAGCCCCGGGACGTGTTCGACGAGGCGGCCCTGGACGGTCTGGCGGCATCGATCCGGGAGGTCGGCCTGCTGCAGCCCGTCCTCGTGCAGGATCGCGGCGACCACTACGAGCTGATCGCCGGCGAGCGCCGCTGGCGGGCGGCGCAGCGAGCGGGGCTGACCCGGATCCCCGCCCTGGTGCGGGCCGCCGATCACCGCCAGTCGCTGGAGGAGGCACTGGTCGAGAACCTGCACCGCGAGGATCTCAACCCCCTCGAGGAGGCGGCGGCCTACCAGCAGCTGCTCGACGACTTCCACCTCACCCAGGAGCAGGTCGCCCAGCGAGTGGGTCGGAGCCGCTCCGCGGTGGCCAACACGCTGCGGCTCCTCCAGCTCGGACCGGATGTCCAGCGACTGCTGGTCGCCGGCGAGCTCAGCGCCGGTCATGCCCGCGCCCTGCTCTCCCTTCCCGACGAGCTCGACCAGCTCCAGCTGGCTCGTCAGATCCTCGACGAGGGATGGAACGTCCGGCAGACCGAGGAGGCCGTGCGGGCGCTCCAGCACGCGGGAGCCCGGGGAGACGCCCGCCGCCGCGGCGCCCGGTGCCACCCGCCCGGCAGCGGTGCTCGAGCTCGAGCAGCTGCTGGCGGACCATCTCGACACCCGGGTGCGGGTCGCGCTGCGGGGCCAGCGCGGTCGGGTCGTGGTCGAGTTCGCGACCCTCGACGACCTCGAGCGCATCTACCGGGCCATGGTCCACGGCCCGGAACGGGACTGAACGGGTACCACGACCGTGCTGCCGGTGCGGCGTCCGGTGCTCTCACCTCGCGCGTGACGTTGAGGTCGTCCACACCCTGTGGCCAAGCCTGTGGTCAACGGTTGGAGTCGCGTGGCGACCGTCACGTCGGTCATCCCCAACCGCCCGCGGTCCGTCGGCTCGGCAGGTCGCCGACCAGGCTTCCGGCCTGCGGAGAGAACGTGCAGGTCAGAGGGCCAAGAGCCCGATCAGCCGGCGGCACCCACGGCCCCGGCCCAGCCTGTGGACGGCCCTGTGCGCAAGCGGCGCGTCAGCCGGGGAGCGGCGCCTGGACCCAGTGCTCGATCGCCTGCCGACAGAACGCGGCCAGCTCGACACCATGGGTGACCACAAGCCGTGGATCTCCCAAGGTGCAGGCCACCGCCGGCATCCGGGTCTCCCGCAGCAGCGGCAGGCGCATGCCCCGCACCGCCGTCGGTCCGGTCACCGGCCGCAGGGCGTCGGCGAGCAGCTCGGCGAGGCGACGGCCGCCGATCGACTCGAACCCCGGGGTGGCGTAGAAGGCCAGGTGGGCACCGGGCTCGTCGGACCGGATCTCGACGTCGAGCACCAGGTCGGCGTGGAAGGCGTTCGCCCGCGCCGCGAGGACCGAGGGGTCGGGGTGCTCGCGCACCACGACCCGGGCGCCGGCCTCCTGCAGCGCCTTGCCGATGGCCTCGGCCAGGGCATCGAGCCCACCGGCTTGGGCGACGACCACGCGCCGGCCGCTGAGCGACCGCGGCGCGCCCCGGAGCTGCTCGCGCTCGCGCACGCCCGCGACGGCCATCGGCGCTTGCACACGGCCCTGCATCCGGTGCAGCTCGACGGTGGTGTCCCGTCCACAGATGCCGTCGACGGTCAGGCCCGCGTTGCGCTGGAAGTCCTTGAGGGCGCGCTCGGTGTCGGGTCCCAGGATGCCGTCGATGCGCCCGGCATCGAACCCCAGTTCGCTCAACGTCTGCTGGAGGGCGACCACGTCGTCACCCCGGAGCATCGGCTGGCGGAGGTAGAGCAGGCGATCGCCCAGCCGATGGCCGGCCTCGACCAGCGCTGCCCACGTGGCCTCGTCGCACACCCCATCCTCGAACAGGCCGCGTTGGGACTGGAACCGGCGCACGGCGGCTTCGGTGGCGGGGCCGAAGGCCCCGTCGGCACCGGTCGGCGAGGCCAGGGCGCCGACGGCAAGCAGCCGGTGCTGCAGATCGCGCACGGCCGGGCCGGCGGCGCCGACCCGCAGCGGCAGGGCGGCGGGCGTGCTCATCGGGGGATCCGAGCCCCACCCGCCGGCGCCGAGGCCGTCACAGGAAGGCGGCGAGCTCCTGCAGCAGCTGGCCCTTCCCCTTGGCGCCGATGAGGCGGGCCGCTTCCTGGCCATCGCGGAACACGATCATGGTGGGGATGCTCATCACCCCGAACCGCCGGGCGACGTTCGGGTTGTCGTCCACGTTCAGCTTGGCGATGCGCAGCTTGCCGGCCTGCTCGACCGCGATCTCGTCGAGGATCGGAGCGATCATCTTGCACGGGCCGCACCACTCCGCCCAGAAGTCCACGAGCACCGGCGCCTCGGCGCTGCCGATCTCCTCGTCGAAGGTCGTGTCCGTGAGGGTCGCGATGTTCTGAGCCATGGGGTCTGCCTTGGATCGCGCGCCGGAGGCGCTGGTGGACGTCGGTGCGGTCGACCGCACGCGGAGAGCAACCGCTGGCGCGCCCGGCGGATTCCCTCGCGGGGGCACGCTAGCGCGGGGTCACCGGACCCCCCGACGATGCGGAGGCCCGGGACCTCGCCGGTCAACCGGCGTGGTGCTCGAGCCAGCGCTCGGCGTCGATGGCCGCCGTGCAGCCGGAGCCGGCCGCCGTGATGGCCTGGCGGTAGGTGTGGTCCTGGACGTCGCCGCAGGCGAAGACGCCCTCGACGTTGGTGTACGAGGACCGGCCCCGGGTGATGAGGTAGCCGGCGCCGTCCATCTCGAGCTGCCCCTTGAACAGGTCGGTGGTCGGCGTGTGGCCGATGGCGACGAAGACGCCGGTGACCGGCAGCACCGACAGCTCGTCGGTCATCACGTTGCGGAGCTGGAGCCCCTCGACCGTGGCCTCTCCCAGGAGGTCGACGACGACGCTGTCCCACGCGAACCGGATCTTGTCGTTGGCGAAGGCGCGCTCCTGCATGATCTTGGAGGCGCGCAGCTGGTCGCGACGGTGGACCACGGTGACGCTGCGGGCGAACTTGGTGAGGAAGAGCGCCTCCTCGATGGCCGAGTCGCCGCCGCCGACCACGGCGATGTCCTGCTCGCGGAAGAAGAACCCGTCGCAGGTCGCACAGGTCGACAGGCCGTGACCGAGCAGCCGCTCCTCGGCCTCGAGGCCGAGCATCACGGCCTTGGCGCCGGTCGACACGATGACGGTGCGGGCCCGGTACGTGGGCTCGGCCGCGTCGGGGTCACCGATCCACACGCCGAACGGTCGACCCGAGAGGTCGACCCGGGAGACCTTCTCGGTGATGATCTCGGCCCCGAACCGCGCCGCCTGCTCGCGGAAGCGGCCCATGAGCTCGGTCCCATGATCCCTTCGGGAAGCCAGGGAAGTTCTCGACCTCGGTGGTGAGCATCAGCTGACCACCCGGCTGGTCACCGGTCGACGACGGCTCGCCTTCGACGACGAGCGGCGCGAGGTTCGCCCGTGCCGTGTAGATGGCGGCGGTGAGGCCCGCCGGCCCGGAGCCGATGATGATCACGTTGCGCACGTCGTCGGCGCTCATGGCTGGTCTCCTCGCTGGTGGTCGCCGTTGGCTCAACACGCACCGCGTCCGGGGGATTCCCCGGCGAGGCGGGGTCGGTCGTCACGTGGTGGTCGTCGTACGGGCCTTGCCCCACAGCAACACACCCAGGCCGACGAAGATCAGGCCCAGGATCAGGTACACCAGCCAGATGGGGTCCTCGAGCTTGAAGACGTTCACGAAGATCGACTCGAGCATCCGGATCAGGAAGATCACCAGCAGGAACGTCGCGATGGTGGCGAACAGGACCGCGGCGAGGCCGTACTTGACGGCTCGGGCGGCCTGCAGCGCCGGCCCGGTCGTCTTGTCGCGGACGGAGTCGACGAGCTTGATGATCCCGTCGGTCGCCTGCACCGGCCAGTCGTCGTCGGTGGCTTCAGGTGTCGTCGTGCCCGGTGGAGGCGTGGAGCGCGACGGGACGGCCATGGGTGGCGATGTTATCCCCCCGGCGGCGAGCGGCCCGGCGGCGGCCTCAACGCGGGGAGGGCTGGACGTCCAGGGTGGCGCAGGTGAGCCGGTCGACGGTGACGAGCCGGTTGGCGGCGTCGGGGTTGCCGTCGTAGAGGAAGGTCAGGGCGGGGACGCCGTCGTAGGACACGGCGGCGGTGAACAGCACCACGCCGAGGCCCGGCTCGCGGCTGCGGACCTGGGGATCGCACGCCTGCAGCCGGGCGACGATCTCCGCCTGGGCCTCCGGGGGCAGGAAGGTCCCCGGCGGCGAGGGTGACGCGGCCGGGGCGCCCTGGTCGTCGTCGTGGCCGGCCTCGGCCGCGCGATCGGAGGTCTGGCCGCCGTCGTCGGCGTGCACGTCGTCGCGCAGCTGGAAGCGGGCGGCGACGCGCTCGCGCAGTCCGGCGGCGTCGGCGACGCTGCCGAGGTCGTCGCCGAGGAACGAGGCGGCCACCACGGCGGGGCTGTCGACCGGGATCGTGGCGCGCGGGAGCGCGGTGGCGGTCGTCGAGGGTGCGGCGCCGGCCGCGGCCGAGGGCGCGCCGCCCTCGGCCTCGCCGAGGGCCTGCGACTCGGGGGCGCCGCTGCGGTCGGCGGCGGACCCACGGGCGACGGGCGCGCTGGCGGCGTTGGTCTGGCTCCGCCCGGCGCGGCTGATGGCCAGCGGGACCACGACGGCGAGCACGGCCACGGCCGCGACCGACAGGGCGACCAGGGCCCGGTTGCGGCTGCGGTGCAGCGCCACGACGGGCGCGTCCTGGTCGCCGGTGGCGGGGTCGCCGGCGACCGGGGTGTGCACCGCCAGGGCGGCGGCGATGGTGGCGTCGCGGGTGGCGTCGTCCACCGGGACGGCTGCCGCCACGGCGTCGCGGGCCCTCGTCAGCTCGGCCAGCCTGGCCCGCAGCGCAGGGTCGCCGGCGGCGCAGGCGCGCTCGTCGTCGCTGGCTTCGCCGTCGAGCACGGCGGAGACGAGCTCGTCGTCGGTTGACTCGGGTGGGAGGCTGGTGTCGCTCATGGCGTGTCGACCGGTCCGGGGGAGCGAGGACCGTCTGGTACGACGTCGGCCGCGCCCGGTTGGTTCCCACCGAGGCGCCGGGCGACGGCGGCGCGTCCCCGAGCGATGCGCGAGCGGACGGTGCCGGGCGGGATGGCCAGCACCTCGGCGATCTGGGCGTAGTCGAGTCCGACGACGTCGCGCAGCACCACCGGCGCCCGGAACTCGGCGGGGAGGTCCGCGAGGGCGTCGTCGAGGACGAGGCGGTCGGTGATCGTGGTGGCGACGTCGGGGGCGCCGCCGCGCGGCGCCGGTTCGACGGGTGGCAGACCCGGTTCGGGCCGGCGTCGGCGTCGGCGCAGCTCGTCGAGGCAGGCGTTGGTGACGACGCGGTAGGCCCAGGTGGTGAAGGCGGCGCGCCCGTCGTAGCGAGGCAGACCGCGCACCAGCGCCAGCAGGGCCTCCTGGGTCGCGTCCCGAGCGTCGGCGTCGTTGCCGGTCAGCCGCCGGCAGACGGCGTAGAAGCGGTCGTGGTGTCGCCGCAGCAGGGTGTCGAGCGCCTCGCGGTCCCCGTGCTGGGCGGCGGCGACCAGCACGCCGTCGTCGTCCGCGGTGCGGCCTCGCCCCGCACCCCCGGGGGTCATGGGCTCAGGACCCCAGGACGGTCAGCTCGTCGATCTCGGCGAACACGCGCGGCGGCCCGTTGCCGAGGTCGGTGATCCAGACCAGGACGTACTGGCCCTCGACGGCCCCCGTCTCGAAGTCGGCGCTGCCGCTGATGTCGGTCTTGGACGCGACCGGCTCACCCCACTCCTGCAGGCTGGCGCCGGGCTGGGCCGCCACGTAGATCTGCGCCGCCCAGCCCTGGGTGGGCGAGGTGACCTTCACCGACCGCACGGTCGAGGGCTTGGCCAGCTTGACCCACAGCCCCACACCGGGCTTGATGCCCCCGAGCTTGCGGGTGTCGTACATCTCGGTGCGCCAGCCGGTCGCACCGTTGCCGTCGAAGGCCTTGCCGGTGTCGGCGTCGTCCTCCTTGCCGTCGCCGGGGGCCGGGTCGAAGGCCCGGGCCTCGACGATCGGCAGTGGGTCGTTCTTGATGCCCGGCACGGGCAGCCCGGAGTTGGCCGCGGCGTCGAGCACCTTCTGGCCGGTGGTGGTGCGGTACACGAGCACCCCGGCGACGCCGAGGGCGACGAGCACGAGCAGCACGACGAACACCGGCCACACCGCTCGCCGTCGGCGAGGAGGCGGCAGGTCGACGGGCCCCATCGGCCGCGCCGGTGCGACGGCGCCCGGTCGGCCCATCGGCAGGCCGTGCGCCGCGGCAGCGGTCGGCACGGCGATGATCGGGGTGTGGTCGGGGTCCGCCGGGGGCGCGGCCGGCCGCACCGTCGGGCTGCCACCGGGTCGCGACGCCAGCAGCGCCGCCCGCAGGTCGGCGGCCGTGGCGAAGCGGTCGTCGGGGTAGCGGGCGACGGCTCGCATGACGACGTCGTCGAGCGCGGCGGGGATCTCCGGGCGCAGCTGGCGGGGTCGGGGCGGCATGGCGTGCAGCCGGGCCAGCGCGGTGGCGGCCTGGGTCTCGGCCACGAAGGGGGCCTGTCCCGTGAGCGCCTCGTAGGCGACGATGCCGAGCGCGTAGATGTCGGCTCGTCCGTCGACCGGTCCGCCCTCGACCTGCTCGGGGGCGAGGTACTTGACCGAACCGAGCATCGTCCCGGTCTGGGTGCGGTCGGGGTCGTCTCGGACCTTGGCGATGCCGAAGTCGGTGACCATGACGCGGTTGTCGTCGCACAGCAGGATGTTGGCGGGCTTGATGTCGCGATGGACCAGCCCGGCGCGGTGGGCGGCCTGGAGGGCGTCGGCCACCGCGGCGGCGATGTCGACGACCCGAGCCGGCTCGAGGTGGCCCTCCTCGTCGAGCGCCTGGCGCAACGTGCGGCCCCGCACCAGCTCCATGACGATGGCCTCCACGCCGTCGTCGGTGCAGGTGTCGAAGATGGACACGATCGACGGGTGGTGCAGGCGCGCCGCGGCGACGGCCTCGGTCCGGAAGCGGGCCAGGAACCCGTCGTCGGCGGCGAGGTGCCCGTGGAGGATCTTGACGGCGACGCGCCGCTCCAGGACGGTGTCGACCGCCTCCCAGACCTCGGCCATGCCGCCCGCGGCGATCAGGCGCGACAGCTGGTACCGGCCCCCGACGAGTTGGCCGGACTGCACGCCGCCGTGGGCGGGTCGGGGAGGGCTCGGGGACTCGGGCACGGCGCCCCAACGCTACCCGTCAGGCGCTCCGGCGGGGTGACGGGGTCGGGCGCTCCGCCGCGGTGCGCCCGCGGTCACTCGGGGACGAGGAAGCAGGCGCCGACGGTGCCCCGGCCGGTGTGGGTCCCGATGACGGGTCCGATCAACCCGACGCGGATCTCGTCGCGCGGCACCGTCGGGGTGAGCAGGGCCACCATGTCGTCGACGTCGCCGGCTTGGGCGTGGACGATCGACAGGTGCTCCGGACGGCCCTGACCGAGGGCCTGGTCGCGCAGCCACTGCAACGACTTCTTGCGCGTCCGCTGCTTGGACGCCTCCTCGACCTTCCCGCTCGAGATGTCGATGCACGGCTTGATCGACAGCATCGACCCGAGCAGCGCCTGGGCGCCCCCGATCCGCCCCCCCTTCTTCAGGTTCTCCAACGTGTCGAGCACGCCCATCACGCGGGTGCGGCGGCGCAGCGACCCCACGAGCTCGGTCACCTCGTCGACGCTGCTCCCGTCGGCTGCGGCGCGGGCGGCGAGCAGGACCTGGGTGCCGAGCCCCATCGTGATGGAGCGCGAGTCGATCACCCGCACGTCGAGCTCGCCCTCGAGGGCACGCGCCGCGTTCTGGGCCGACTGCATCGTGGCCGACAGCTCGGCGGAGATGTTGATGCACACGACGGCGTCGGCACCGGCGTCGGCCTGGCGACGGAACGCCGCCTCGAACGACCCGGGGCTGGGTGCAGCCGTCTCGGGCAGGGCGTCGCTGGCCGCCATGAGCTCGTAGAAGCGCTCGACCGACAGGTCCTGCCCGTCGGTGTACTCGTCCGCGCCGAACCGGATGGTCAGCGGGACGATCTCGATGTCGAGGGCGGCCGCCTCCTCGGCGGAGAGGTCGCACGAGCTGTCGGTGACGATGCGGACGCCGGCCATCGGGCAAACCCCCGGGATCGAGCCGACCGGGACGTCCCGGCGGCGAGCGAGAACCTACACCGGGCTCGCGCCGGAGCCGTGCGGAGGGAGCCGTCGGGCCGGGGGCGCCGCGGCGGTGGGGGCGGGCCGGGTCGGGCTCAACGGGTGGTGCTCGGAGCCGGCGCCGCCTCGCCTCGGGCGTCGTGGGCGCCGGCGTGCCCGGGGGAGACGAGGCGATGCTGGCGTCGGGCGCTGCGGAAGTGGCGGCCCCACCACACGAGCAGGAACAGCCCGGCGGCGATCGAGAGGATCAGGCCCAGCCCCGACACGGCCGTCGAGCGCACGGTGAACCGCGTCGTGCCGAGCTCGAGGTTCCCGTCGGCCGAGCGCAGCGTGGCGGTCACCGGGATCGCACCGGACGAGCGGACCCGCACCGGGACGTCGAGGCGGTTCGTGCCGGGCTGCAGCGTGACCAGCTCGTCGCGGCCCTCGGGCAGCTCGAGCTTGTCGGTGGTCAGCGACAGCAGCGCCTGGACGGGATAGGGCGCGTCGTTCTGGACGGCCAGCGGGATGCGGCCCTCCTCGGCGGTGAGGGTGACGAGTGGCTGCTCGGGCAGCGACACCAGTCGGGCCTGCTCGTCGATGCGGGCCACAGCCGCGTCGAGGTGGTCCTGGCGCTGCCGGGCGTCGAACGACCGGTCACCGCTGACGGCGAGGAGGCGGTCGTAGGGGTCGGCCCGCCAGCCGTCCCCGGGGGTCAGCAGCGACCGGTAGGCGCCGACGCTCGACCGGGCCAGACGCAGCTGGGTCGGGTAGGTGCCGAGCGACGACGGCGCCTCGGCGAGGTAGCCACGCACCAGCGTTGGCTCGGAGCCGCCGTTCGGGACGACCCGGCCGCCCTGCGCCCCGGCGGGCTCCGCGGCGGCGAACAGCCCGTCCACGGTGACGGGTGCGATCAGCGGCCGACCGCCCGAGTCGGGCGGCAGCGGTGTGGCCAGGGCGCCCAGCAGCGTGTCCACGAACTCGGGCGGTGTCAGCTCCGCCGGCAGGGCCAGCACCGCGCCGCGGGGCACGCCGGGCTGGTCGAGGGCGAGCACCGCCAGGTCGGCGAGGACGTGGTGGGCGTTGAGTCGCTGGTCGTCGCTGTCGAGGAGGTGGTTGCGCAGGGCGCGGTCGGCCATGGCGGCGGCCACCCGGGGGCCGGAGCCGGGGTCGAGCTCGAAGGTGCGCGTCAGCGTCACGTCGAAGCCCCGACCCTCGAGGGGCGCCAGCTGGTCCTCGGGGACGATCACCCGCTGGACACCTCGGTCGCGCAGCGCGGCGAGCGCGTCGGGTGTGGTCGTCGGGTCGACGATCCACGTCGCCCGATCGGCGGGTCGACCGAGGTGGCGCCCGAGGGTGGCGGCGCCCTCGTCGAGCTGGCGGCCGAGCTCGGGTCCGAGGTCGCCGGCGGCGACCCAGGAGCCGACGTCGAGGTCGACGTAGGCGCCGCCGACGAGCTGGCGGCCGGCCGCCGCGTCGGCCAGCCGGTCGACCGTGCCGCCGTGGCCGGAGTCGGCGAGGGCATCGAGCGTCTCGGGGGTGGGCACCAGCGTGACCGGCACCGACGGGTGCGCGGCCAGGCTCTCGGTGAGGGCGGTGAGGAGCCGGGCCCGGTCGTCGGGGAGCTCGGTGCGCAGGTCGGTCTGGTGGGCGACGGGCGCGTGCAGGGGGAGCACGAAGGCGAACGAGAAGGGCGGGTTGTCGTCGCCCTGGGCCACGGGGAGCCGGATGATGCTGGTGACCATGGTGTCGAGGTCGGCACCGTCCTTGCCCTCGCGCAGCGACACGGCCAGCGGGTACACGCCCTCTCGGGCGAGCTGGAAGCCGACCAGGGGTTGGCGGGCCGTGTCGATCTGGAAGGTGGCGGTGCGGGTGCCGTCGCGGTCGGCCGGCAGGTTCGCCAGCGGCAGGGGCCCGATGGTGCGCTGTGGCCGCCCGAGGCCCTCGGGTCGCTGCGCCTCGAGGAAGCGGATGCGCCCGCTGGACGCGACGTCGGGGTGCAGGCGGAACAGCAGGTGGGCGTCCGGCGGCGCGTCCCGGACCGTGAACCGCAGCTCGAAGGTCGCGCCGGTGCCGCTCGGCGACACGAAGGGCGTCTGGTCGACCATGCGGAGCCGGGGTCGACCGTCGCTCCCCGTGCTGGTGCCGGCCCCCGGCGCCGGTTGGGCGGCCGCAGGCGGTCCGCCCGCACCCAGGCCGACCGAGACGAGGAGGGCGGCGGCCGCGACGAGGAGCATGACGACCGGTGCCGCGGTCCGCCCGGTCCGGTGTCCGCGACCGGTCACGACGCGCCCGGGGTGGTCGGGGCCGGGACCAGGTCGAGCGCCAGCACGACGAGGCCGTTCGCCTCTCGCCGGAAGCCGACCCGCTCGTAGAGGTCGAGCGCTCGGCCGTTGCGCTCCTGGGTGTTGACCAGCATGGAGGCGGCGCCCCGCCGGTGGGCCCAGCGGAGGGCGTCGACGACCAGGGCGTAGCCGAGGCCGGATCCCTGGGCGTCGGGGTGGACGGCCAGGCGCTGCAGGTAGGAGATGGTCCCGGCTCGGCCCGAGATGGCGTAGCCGACGAGGTGGCGGTGGAGCTCGGCGACGCGGAAGCGGGCCACCGGTGTGGCCGTCCGGGCTTCGCCGAGGCCACGGGCGTCGAACCGCCAGAACGGGTCGAAGGCGGCGGCATCGACGGCGAGCACCGCCGGCTGGTCGCGCCAGCGGCCCCGCCGCAGGCGCCGGGGAGGCCGGGCGGGGAGGCCGTAGAGGTCGTGGCGAAGCAGGTGCAGCCGCTCGTGCTCGCCGAAGCCGGCCTCGTCGAACGGGGTGCGCTCGGCGCGCGTGAGGGCCGAGGTCAGGGCACGGTCGTACCCCTGACGGCGCAGGAGCCGCACGCACTCGGTGACGGCGTCGACGCTGGGCGGTCGACCGGTGGCGGGCGCGATGTACGCGACGCGGGGGTCGCCCCGCCATGGCCCGATGCGGAGTCGGTCGGCGCCCAGCTGCACGGTGTCGAGCTTGGTCATGACACGGGTGCGGCGTGGCCTGGTGGAGGCGGGCGCCGCCCTCCGAGGATACGACGGCGCCCGGTGGGCGCCGCGGTCGGGGCGCTCCGGGGTGCCGATCCGGGCCGACGGACGGGCGTGCCGGGTGGCGGACGCGTCGACGCCGGCGAGCGCGCGGGACCTCCGCACGGGCCGATTCGGGCCGAGACGCCCCCCTCGGTAGCCTGGATCGCTCATGACGGTGCTGTTCGCCACCCACCCGCGGTTCGCCGAGCACGACACCGGTCCCGGCCACCCCGAGCGTCCGGCCCGGCTGCGAGCGGTGGACGAAGGGGTGGCGGCGGCCGGGTTGGGCGAGGCGCTGGTGCGCTTCGAGCCGCGGCCGGCGACCCACGACGAGATCGTGGCGATCCACCCGGGCCGCTACCTCACCGCGCTGCAGGAGCTCGCGGTCGCCGGCGGTGGCCACGTCGATGCGGACACGGTGGTCTGCGACGTGTCCTACGACGCCGCGCTGCTCGCCGCCGGTGCCGGGCTCGACGCCATCGAGCGACTCGATGCCGGTGCGGCCGATGCCGCCTTCTGCGCGGTGCGCCCCCCGGGGCACCACGCCACGCCGTTCCGGCCCATGGGCTTCTGCCTGATCAACAACGTGGCGGTGGCGGCGGCGGTGCTGGCCGAGCGCGGCGAGCGGGTGCTGGTGGTCGACTACGACGCCCACCACGGCAACGGGACCCAGGAGATCTTCTACCGGGATCCGCGGGTGGTCTACGTCTCGGTGCACGAGTACCCGCTGTACCCGGGCACGGGTGCACTCGACGAGATCGGCGACGGCGAGGGCCTCGGGGCCACCGTGAACTTCCCCGTCCCCCACGGGACCACCGGCGACGTGTTCCGCGCCGCGGTCGACGAGGTGGTGGCGCCGCTGGCCGACCGGTGGGCACCGACCTGGCTCCTGCTGTCAGCCGGGTTCGACGCCCACCGCCGGGATCCGATCACCGGCCTCGGGCTGAGCGCGGGCGACTACGCCGACCTCACCCGCTCCCTGGTCGAGCTGGTGCCTCCTGGGCGTCGCCTCGTGTTCCTCGAGGGTGGCTACGACCTGCAGGCCCTCGCCGACTCGGTGGGCGCCACCCTCGCGGCGCTGGCGGGGGAGGCGTACCGACCCGAGCCGCCGACCGCCGGTGGGCCCGGTGGTCACATCGTCGAGGCGGTGAAGCGACAGCGCGCCGCGCTCGGGCTGCCGTGAGACGAGCCACCTCCGGTGCCGCAGCCCCCTCCTCGGCTCCGGCCCGGCGGAGCCATCTGCCTCGATCGCCACGCGTGGTGCCCGATAGCGTCGTGGGGTGATCCCCGAGCGGCTCCAACCGGTGCTCGACGAGGTCCGACCGGTGGCCGAGCGCTTCGAGGCCGCCGGTCACCACGTGTACCTCGTGGGTGGCATCGTGCGCGACCTGCTGCTCGGGCGCGACGTCGACCGTCCCGACATCGATCTCACCACCGACGCCCGGCCCGACCAGACCAAGCGCATCGTCGCCGACTGGGCCGGCGCGCTGTGGACCCAGGGCGAGCGGTTCGGGACGATCGGCTGCCGGAAGGGCGACCGCGAGCTCGAGATCACGACCCACCGGGCCGGGAGGCCTACGTGCCCGACTCCCGCAAGCCCGACGTGGTCTTCCAACGCGATCGAGGCCGACCTGTCGCGGCGGGACTTCACAGTCAACGCCATGGCGCTCGCCGTGCCGGCGCAGCTCATCGACCCCTTCGACGGCGCCGTCGACCTCGCCGCCGGGCGGTTGCGAACGCCCCTGGCCCCGAGGAGTCCTTCAGCGACGACCCGCTGCGGATGCTTCGGGCGGCCCGCTTCCTCGCCGGGTACGGGCTTCGTCCCGATGCCGACCTCGTCGCCGCCGTCACCTCGATGCGCGACCGGCTGGAGATCGTGTCGGCCGAGCGGATCCGTGACGAGCTCGACAAGCTGCTCGTCGTCGACGACCCGTCGGCGGGGCTGTGGTTCCTCGTCGACACCGGTCTGGCGGATGCGTTCCTGCCCGAGCTGCCGGCCATGCGCCTGGAGCAGGACCCGATCCACCGCCACAAGGACGTGCTCACCCACACCATCGCCGTGGTGCGCAAGGCGGCCGACCCGCCCGTCGACGGGCGCCCGAACCGCCGCACCCGCCTCGCCGCGCTGTTCCACGACATCGGCAAGCCCAAGACCCGCTCCATCGGGGAGCACGGCGTCAGCTTCCACCACCACGAGGTGGTCGGTGCCCGGATGACCCGCGACCGGATGCGAGCGCTGCGCTACAGCAACGACGACGTCGACGCCGTGAGCCGGCTCGTCTACCTACACCTGCGCTTCCACACCTACGGCATGGGGTGGACGGACGCCGCGGTGCGGCGCTTCGTGCGGGACGCCGGGCCGCTGCTCGGTGAGCTGATCTCGCTCACGCGCAGCGACTGCACCACCCGAAACCGGCGCAAGGCGGAGGAGCTCGCCCGCCGCATGGACGACCTCGAAGCCCGGATCGACGCGCTGCGGGCCCAGGAGGCGCTCGACGCCATCCGGCCCGATCTCGACGGGCGGCAGGTCATGGAGCACCTCGGCATCTCGCCGGGTCCCGAGGTCGGTTCCGCCCTCGAGATGCTGCTCGAGCTGCGCCTCGAGGAGGGCCCCCTCGGGGAGGAGGAGGCCTATCGTCGTCTCGACGCCTGGTGGTCGGCTCGGACCTAGCCGCCCGACCCGCCACTACATTGGCGGCACGCACCCGAGCCCCTGGGGGGACGACATGGGCTACCACCACCTGGCGCTGGCCACGCGGGACCTGCGGGCGACGCACGAGTTCTACACCGAGGCGATGGGCTTCGAGCTGGTCAAGGCCGTCGTGGCCCCGACGCCGAGCGGCCAGGGGTATGCGAAGCACCTGTTCTACGACACGGGCGGCAACGGCCTGCTCGCCTTCTGGGAGCTGCACGACCCCACGCTGCCCGACGACTTCGACCCGGCGATCTCCACCGCCGTGGGCCTGCCGGAGTGGGTGAACCACGTCGCCTTCCACGCCGAGCTCGACGAGCTCGAGGCCCGTCGGGACGCGTGGGTCGAGCGGGGCTACGACGTGGCCGAGATCGACCACGGGTTCTGCCGGTCGGTCTACGCCGTCGACCCGAACGGGATCCTCGTGGAGTGGTGTGCCGACGCCCGTCCGCTCGACGACGCCGACCGGGCCCACGCCGAGAGCGTGCTGTTCGCCGAGGACCCCGAGCTGTCGGAGCCGCCCGTGCCGGTGTTCCACGTCGGCCGCAAGCTGGCGGGGGCCGAATCGCCGGCGTGAGCGGGGAGCGGACCGCCCCCGAGCCCGCGACGACGGGCGACCCGCTGCTCGGCGGCGGTCGGCGGCCCGTGCTCGGCTACTGGCCGGACCCGGCCGACGATCCCGGGGTCGCCCTCGGCCGTGAGCCGGTGACCTTGGTGTCCCCGGACGGCGCCGTGGTGCGCGGGATCTGGTGGACGCCGCCTGCGGGCACCTCGTGGCGGACCGCCGTGGTGCTGTCGCACCCTCGCGGCGACTTCTCGGTCCACTACGCATGCCCCCTGCTGGCGGCGGCCGGCTACGCCGTGCTCGGGTTCGCGACCCGCTACGTCAACAACGACACCGATTGCCTCCACGAGGCCTGCGCCGTCGACGTCGCCACCGCCGTCGACGAGGTCCGTCGCCGGGGGGCCGACGCCGTGGTGCTGCTCGGCAACAGCGGTGGTGGCTCGCTCATGGCCCTCAGCCAGGCGACCGCCGTCGCCGAGGGCCGGGTCCTCGGCGACGCCTTCGTGGCCCTGGCGGCCCACCCGGGTGAGGGGGTGTTCATGCTGCAGGTCATCGACCCGTCGGTGACCGACGAGGACGATCCGCTCTCGGTCGATCCGAGCCTCGACATGTACGACCCGGGCAACGGTTGGCGGCCCTGGCCCGAGCCGTCCTGCTACGACCCGGCCTGGGTGGTCCGCTACCGCGAGGCCCAGCGGGCCCGGGTCGCCCGCATCGACGCCCGGGCCGAGCAGGCGCTGGCCGAGCGGGCCGAGGCACGAGCGGCCGCCGCCGCCGAGCCCCGGGGCTCGGCGGCGTGGAACCGGCTGCGCCGTCGAGCCGTGCACGCCCGCTACCTCACCGTCTACCGGACCCTGGCCGACCCGGCCTACCTCGACCCGACGATCGACCCCGACGACCGCGCCCTCGGCAGCGTGTTCGCCTTCCCCGACCCCCTCGACGCCAACTACGGCTACGGGGGCCTCGCCCGCACCATGACGGCGCGGGGGTGGCTGTCCACCTGGTCGGGGCTGCGCTCGCGTGCGGAGATGGCTCACACGCTGCCGTCGGTCACGGTGCCCACCCTGGTCGTGCACCCGACCGGTGACACCGAGATCCGACGACATCAGGCCGAGGGCCTGCGCGACGCGAGCGGGGCCGACGACTGCACCTACGCCACCATCGATGGCGCCGCGCACTACCTGCCAGGGCGACGCCGCGAGGCGCTCGACCTCGTGGTCGACTGGCTCCGGGCCCGGGTGCCGTGAGCGCGGTCGTCGCCCGCCGGCTGCTCGGCGCCGGCCTCGTCGCGGTCGTCGCCGCCGCGGCGGGGGCGTGTGGTACCGAGTCCTCGACGCCACCGACGCCGGCGACCGTGCAGCCCGCCACGACCGCGGCGCCCGGGACGACGCGGCCGGTGGGCCGCACCACGACCACCGTCGCGGGCACCACGCTGCCGCGGCCGGGCGGCACCCCCGGGACCCTGCAGGGAGCGGTGTCCGTCGAGGGCGACCTGGCCCGGCGCGATGCCGCGCTGTGCGTCGAAGCCCGCCAGGTCGCCGAGGGCCCGTTGCCCCGCGATCGGGTCGACGCCGCGGCGGCTCACCTGCCGGCGGCCTTCGCCGCCCTGCCCGCCGCAGGGGACCAGGCCGAGCTCCAGCGGAGGCCGCCACACGCTTCGCATCCGGTGCCCGGCGCGCTGCTGTACGCCTGACGCCGGGCAGGAGGAGGGCGTGGGGCGATGCCGGAGCCGTTCGTCTGGCCCGCCGGCGCCGACGCCGGTCTGGACGCCTGCTTCGATGCGCGCACCGGACGACCCGCCCCGCTCACGGTGCGCCTGCCCGCGATCGCCGCCCGCCCCCCCGACGACGCCGCCCTCGAGGCCCTGTTCCGCACCGAGCTCGCCGTCGTCGATCCCTTCGGCTACCTCGCCACCGGCGGCACGCCTGCAACGACGAGCAGGTGACCGCCCGGCGCGCCGCCTTCGGCTCCTTGATCCGGGAGGCGTCGGCGAGCGGGTGGGCGGACGGCATGGGTCGCCTGGCCGCCGAGGTCGCCGGGGCCTGCGGTGCGGCCGTCGCACCGGTGGCGGCCGACGGCACCGACGGGACACTGGTGTTCCTCGCCCCGCCGGGCACGTTCGCCGGCGGCTCCGGCCCCCGGGTCTGAGCCGCGCGGGGCGGGCGCGTCAGCGCGGGGCCTCGACGTCGACATCGAGGGCGAACAGCACCACGATGTCCTCCTCGGCCCGGCGGGCGCGGGCGGCCACGAACGGGCGGTCACCTCCGACGGCGGGCAGCGCCACCGTCGTGGCCTCGAGCTCGCCCGAAGCCACCTGTCCCAGCACCGTCGCCGCACGGGGGTCGGGGACGCCCTCGAGCACGTCGAGCAGCCGACGTCCGCGGAGGTCCTCGCCCTGGTACTCGATTGCCCGGGCGAAGCCCCCGCTCGTGGCGACCACCACCAGGTCCGCCCCCAGCCAGGCCCACGGCGCGGTGAGGGCGGTGAGCGGGATCGTCGGGCCGTCGGCGCCCCACCGCGGGCGCCGCCCGTGGCGAACCCTGGCCCACCGGGCCGCCTGGAGGATGGCGTTGCCGGTCACCTGTCCCTTCACCAGGAAGTCCTGGGCCCCCGCCTCGATGGCGGCGAGCCCGAGGTCTCGCTCGGTGCGGCCGGTGAACACCACCACCGGCGTGTCGGGGGCGGCGCCCACGACCCGCTCGACGGACTCGACCCCGTCGCCGTCGGGCAGCCGGAGATCGAGCAGCACGCAGTCGAAGGCCTCGTCGCGCAGCATCACCTCGGCGGTGGCCAGCGTCTCGGCGTACGCCTCGCGGTGGGGGCACAGGTCGGCACCCTCGAGCATCAGCACTAGCCAGGAGCGGTCGGTCGGGTTGTCCTCGACCACGAGCAGCTGCAGCGGGGGGTCGACCTCGTCGACGCTCGTCACGGGGCGCTCCTCGATCGTGCCGGCCCGGGTGCCGGCATCGTAGGTGGTGCACCGACGGGCGATCGCCGGCCGGGTGCACGCGAGCTCGTCGAGGGTCGGCCGGCGCCAGCAGCGGCCGCCGAGGGGCCCGGGTAACCTGCCGACGACCGGGCCGGGCGGCGCCGGGTGCCGACCGGCGCGGCGGTCGAGGAGCAGGCATGGGACGACGTCTGGCGGTGGCGGTCGGTGCCGGGGTGGCGCTCACCGTGGGCCTGGTGGTGTGGGCCCGCGGCGTGCCCGTCGAGCGAGCGAGCGAGCTGCTCCCCCTGGTCGTCGGCGTCCTCGGGGTCGTCGTCACGCTCCTGCTCGGGGCGGTCGTGGGCGTGTCGGCGCGGGGCCAGGCCCGGTCGCAGCGCATCTCCGAGCAGATGGTCGATCGGCTCGAGGTGCGCGAGCACATGCTCCAGCAGTCCAACAAGGAGGTGGAGCGCTTCGCCACCATCGCCGCCCACGACCTGCAGGAGCCGCTGCGCACGATCCTGACCTTCACCGACCTCATCGAGCGACGGTGGGGCGACACCCTCGACTCCGACGCCCGCAGCTACCTGCTCCGGGTCGCCGCCGCCGCCGACCGGATGCGGGCCCTCATCGAGTCGCTGCTCGCCTACGCCCGTGTCGGCCAGGCGGAACGGCGCTTCGAGGTCGTCGACCTGAACCAGACGGTCGAGGAGGTGCGCGAGAACCTCGAGCAGCTGATCACCGAGACCAGCGCGCACATCGAGGTCGGCGACCTGCCGACGGTGGTGGGCAACCCGCCCGGCCTGGCGCAGGTGTTCTCCAACCTGCTCTCCAACGCCATGAAGTACCGGATCGGGGACCCCGAGATCCGGATCTCCGCGCAGCAGAAGGGCAAGGAGTGGGTGATCTCGGTCGCCGACAACGGCAAGGGCATCGACCCCCAGAACCACGAGCGGATCTTCGAGCTGTTCCGTCGGCTCGAGCCCCGAGGGGTCTCCGGCACCGGCCTGGGCCTCGCCATCTGCGCCCGGGTCGTCGACGTCCACGGCGGCCGCATCTGGGTCCGGTCCACGGTGGGCAACGGGGCCACGTTCTCGTTCACCATCCCGGTGCGGCGGGTGCCGGGGAGCAAGCGGCGGTGAGCCTCGACGCCATCGGGCCCGCCGGCCAGGCCGGGCTCCCGCCCCTGGCCGATCCCGGGTCGGCCATGGTCGCCGTGGTGGCTGGTGACGCGCTGGTGTGGACCGATCACGGCTTCGCTGACCGCACGGGGCTCGGCGCCGGATCGGCCGTGTCCGAGCTGCTGGCGGCCGTCGCACCGTGGGCCCGCGACGGCCTGGCTCGCCGGCTCGATGGTGCCGACGGGCCGGTGTGGGCCGGCCGGGTCGGCGGCCGCCGGGCCGACGGACTGCCGTGGGCGGCCGACATCGCGGGGACGCCGGCACCTGCACCGGCGTCCGGCGAGGTGGTCCTCGCCGGTGTCCGGGTCGGGGGGCCGGTCGGCTGGGGGCCCGCCGCACCCACCGAGGCGCCGCTCGGGCTGGACTCGATGCTGTCCCACGACGTGCGCGGCGCGCTGCGCCACGCCGCCGGCTTCGCCGGCGTGGTGGGGCGATCGATGACGGGCGCCGCCGAGTCCGGCGAGCTGCCGGACGGACTCGCCGCCGCGCCCGAGCGCCTGGAGATCGCGACCCGGGCGGTCGCCACGGCCGACGAGATGGTCGAGGCCGCCGTGCGGTACCTGCGGGTGCTCGCCGAACCGTGGGCGATGGAGGCCGTCGACGTCGGCCAGCTCGTGGCGCGGGCCGCGGCGACGGCGCGCAGCCGGTTGGCCGGTGTGGTGCCCGACGTGCACGTCGACGCCGGTGACGACGCCGTGCTGATCGCTGCGCCCGACCGGCTCGGTGACGCGGTCGCCGAGGTGATCGTGAACGCGTGCCGGTTCGGGGGACCCGAGGTCGGGGTGACCGTCACGGCGGGTCACGTCGAGGAGGGCTGGGTCCGGGTGGAGGTCGTCGACGACGGGCCGGGCGTGGCGGCCGAGCTGGCGGAGGACGCCTTCGTCCCCGGTCGGATGCTCCAGCCGCGCGGGCGCTTCCCGGGTGTCGGGATGGGGCTGGCCATCGTGCGCGCCGTGGTCGTGCGCCACGGCGGGCGGGCCGCCATCACGCCCGCCGCCGCCGCCGCTCACACCGACGCCGGGCCCGTCGGTCGGGGCACGGTCGTGGTGCTCGACCTGCCGGCACAGCCGCGGCACGGCGATCGGTAGGGTTGCCGGTGTGAGCCTGCAGGGTGACGACGTCGAGCGGGTGATCCTCCTCGTCGAGGACAACCCCGATGACATGGAGCTCACCCGGATCGCGCTGCAGGATGCCGGCATCACCGCCGAGCTCGCCTGGGTCGCCGACGGCCGGGAGGCCCTCGCCTACCTGCAGCGACAGCCCCCCTTCGAGCAGGCCCCGCGACCCGATCTGGTCCTGCTCGACCTCAACCTGCCCCAGCTCGACGGCCGGCAGCTGCTGCAGATCGTCAAGGGCGACCCGGAGCTGGCCCAGGTCCCGGTGGTGGTGCTCACCACCTCGGTCGACGATCACGACGTCCGGGAGTCCTACCGCGCCCACGCCAACGCCTTCATCTCGAAGCCGGCCGACTTCGACTCGTTCGTGAAGGCCCTGCAGGCGTTGCACGCCTTCTGGTTCGCCACGGCGGTGCTGCCCCCGCACCACGACTACTGAGCCAGGCTCGCGGTCGACCCGATCGGTCCCGCTGCCCGTTGCCGGACCGGCCGGGTCCCTGTGGACGAACCTGTGGACAGGCGGGGGACGGCGCCGGTCGCCCGGTGGCCCTGCCTGTGGGCAGCGTGGTGGCCTGTGCAAAGATCGGTGCCTCGTCGTCGCCCCCGCGGCGTGACCGGCGAGGCCCCACGGACATGTCCACCATCGAGTCCCACGTCCCGGCGGGTGAGGGCGTCCCCCCCGAAGGCTCGGCACCGGCCGCCCCGCGCTCGGCGCCGCCGGGGGAGACGGTCCTCACGGCACCGTCCCCTCCGTCCGCGCCCGGCGGTCGGGGTGCCGGTGGCGCGGCCGACCTCGGCCCGCTCGACGTGGCCCGCTGGGTGCACGCGTGGTCGGGGTGGTCGAGCCCGGCGGCCCGAGCGGTTCGCCGCGTGGCCCCGCCGGTGCTGGCCGTCGTGGTGACCCTCGTGGTGCTGTGGCCGCTGCTGGCGACGGTGGTCAACCTGCGGGGCGGGAGCTGGTACCCGGCCGGCGACCAGGCGCTCATCGAGCTGCGCACCGCCGACGTGGGCAAGGCGGCGACGCCGCTGCTCGGCCCATACTCGCGCTTCGGCTGGAACCATCCGGGTCCGCTCGAGTTCTACGTGCTGGCGCCGCTGTACCGCCTCGCCGGGAGCGCGTCGATCGGCCTGCTGTTCGGGACGCTGGTGGTCAACGTGGTGGCGGCCGCGGCCGCGCAGTGGGTGGCGTGGCGGCGAGGGCGCCTGGCCCTGGTGCTCGGCTGCGGACTGGTGCTGGCCCTGCTCCTGCGGTCGATGGGACCGACCGAGCTCATGGATCCGTGGAACCCCTACCTCACGATCCTGCCGTTCGCGCTGTTCCTGCTGGTGGCCTGGTCGGTCCTCGACGGCGACCTCTGGATGCTGCCGATCGTGGCGCTCACCGGCTCGTTCCTCGTGCAGACCCACGTGGGGTTCACCCTCCAGGTGGCGGCCGGCACCCTGCTCGCCCTGCTCGGCGTCTGGCGGGCCCGCCGGGTGTCCCGCCTCGTGCTGACCCCCCACGTCGACGCCGACCACGCGGCTGCCGCCTTCGGACCGCGCCGGCGCCGCTGGCCGCCCCGGTCGGTCACCGACGCAGGGGCAGCGGAGTGGCCGACCTTGACCGGCCTGCGCCGCATCGGCGTGGTCACCGCCGTGGTGCTGGCCGTGTGCTGGGCCCCCGTCGTGATCGACCAGGTCGTCGGCGCCCACAACGCCACCGCCGTCGCGTCGTTCTTCCTGGACTCCTCCCGGCCGACGATCGGTCGGGAGGAGGCGAGCCGCCTCGTCGCCCGCGAGGTCGGCGGCGACGCGCCGTGGTCCGCCGAGGACGAGGCCCGGGCCCCGTGGGCCGGCGGCCCCGAGCCCATCGACACCCACGGGGGCGAGGTGCTGGGGGCCGACCTGTCCCGGCTGCTGTGGCCGCTCGGCCTCTTCGGCGGGGCGCTGGTGCTGGCCTGGGCCGTCGGGCCGCGCGGCCGTTCCGCGCTGCGCCTCGGCGCCGTGGCGGGCACCTCCCTGGTGGTCGGCGCGCTCGCCACCGCCCGGATCACCGACCAGCCCTACGACTACCTGCTGCGGTGGTGGTGGGTGATCGGCGCCGTGCTGTGGCTGGCGATCGGCTGGTCGCTGTGGTGCGCCGCCGGCTGGCGGTGGCTGCGGGCGGCGCGCTGGCTGGCGGTGCTGGTCGTGGCGCCCGCGCTGTGGGCGGCGACGACGACCACGGTCGACTCGGCCTCGGCCCCGTCGGTTCCCATGGCCGACCTGCAGCCGGCGATCGGGGCGCTGGCCGGGCCCGTCACGGCCGCCACGCCCGCCGGGGCCCAGGTCGAGGTGCGTGGCGTCGGCTCGCACCACAACATCGTCGGTGACGGCCTGCTGTTGCAGCTGATCCGAAGCGGCCGCCGGGTCGTGGTCGATCCGGACGCCGCGTTCAAGTTCGGCGCCGACAACGTGGCCACCGGTGGGCCCGACGCGGTGGTCTTCGTCGTCTCCAACGACTCGATCGCCCGCTACCAGGCTCGTGACGACGTCCGCGAGGTCGTCGCCTACGACCCGCTCACGCCCGAGGAGCGGGCCCGCTTCGCCGAGCTCGACGCCCGCCTCCGCGAGCAGTTCGTGGCTGCGGGTCGGCCTGATCTGGTGACCATGATCAGCATCGGTGACTCGCTCATCGACGCCCACGGTCTGCCGGGGGTCGACCAGCAGCTGCTCGACGAGGCCGAGCAGCTGCGCCGCAAGGGCCAGCCGGTGGCGGCCTTCGTCGGCGGGCGCGAGGCCCTCGACCGCGACGCCGGCTGACGACGCGGCGACGACCGATCGTGGCCGCCGCCCTGGCTCAGGCCGTGAACGCGGAGCGGTCGGGGCCGGTCGGCGTCAGGTGGACGCGGCGACCCACCCACTCGTCCTCCCCGAGGGCGGCCAGCAGCCCCGGATCCTCGGAGCGGGCGTAGGCCCGCCGACCGTCGGCGAGGTCGACGACCGCGAGCGCGGTGCTCGGCGGCCCGGAGCGGTCGTGGGTGACGGAGTACGCGGCGATGGTGGCGGGGCCGGTGCCGGCGGCTGCCACCTCGCGCGGCGGGGTCCGGTCGAGGCGGTGCTGCACGGCGGCCTCGTCCGGCGGCGTGACGGGGCCGGGGCGGTTGGCGTAGACGGCGGCGACGTGCTTGGTCATGTGCATCCCGACCCCGGTGATCAGGCCGGCGCCGTCGCCATGGGACCGCAGCCGGTCGACCACCTCGGCGATGGCATGCGCCGTGTAGTTGCTCGAGGGACCACCGTGGTAGGGGAGCCCGCCGGTCACCGTCAGGCCTCTGGGATCGAGCGGGTCGAGCCCGAGGGCGTCGGTGGCGAACAGCACCGAGGAGGCGAAGCAGCTGTACAGGTCGAGGTGGGTGAGGTCGTCTCGGTGGACGCCCGCTCGTTGCAGCGTGTCGGGCAGCACGGCGGCCATCGCCGGCGAGCAGTCCAGCCGGGGGCGCTCGGCGAGGTGCGTCGTGTCCCGCCCGAAGCCCCAGCTGCGCAGGTACACGCGCCGTTCGACGGGGACGCCCAGCTCGTCCGCCTTGGCGTGGGTGGCCACGAGCAGCGCGGCGGCCATGTCGACGTCCATCACCGCGACCATCCACTTGGTGTAGGGCGAGCTCACGATCCGGTTGTCCGCGGTGACCGCGGTCAGGTCCTCGGCGGTCCGGTACCGCCGGAACCAGGCATGGGGGTTGCGAGCGGCGACGGCGCTGCTGCGACTCAGCACCTCGGCCTCCTCACGGAGGTGGGCGCCGGGCTCGGTTCCCCGATGGGCACGCCGGGCCGAGTCGAGCACTGCGAAGGTGAGGCTCGGCTGGATGACGTCGTGGCTCCACTCGGTCGGCCAGAACCACTCGTCGAGGTCGAGCGGCGGGTCGTCGGCGAACGGCGACCGGTGTGACCACGCGGGCTCCTCTCCGGCGGCGCGCAGTCGTCGACGGGTGTGCAGCGCCTCGCCTCCGACGACGAGGGCGAGCTCGCTGTCGCCCGCCAGCATGCGCTCGGCCGCCGCGTTGACCATCCGCTGGGATGCGGTGCCGGCGAGGATGGAGGTCTGCAGGTGTCGCGCCGGCGCGTGGAGCCGCTCGGCGAGCCGCTTGGGTCCGTCGTCGTAGGTCCAGCTCATGCAGTGCGCGACGTGCACGGCATCGAGGTGCCGGAGCGGGTCCTGACGCCCGCGCCGACCGCCGTGCGCGTCGAGGGCTGCGTCGCGCGCGACCTCCGCCCACATGGCGAGGGGCTCCGGGGCGAGGTCCTCGGCGGGGTGCCAGGTCCGCCGGCCGATGCCGATGATGCACGGGGTCCGGGGATCGACCAGCACGCCAACCTCGCTACAGC
This sequence comes from Acidimicrobiales bacterium, assembly GCA_041394145.1. Taxonomy (GTDB): domain Bacteria; phylum Actinomycetota; class Acidimicrobiia; order Acidimicrobiales; family Acidimicrobilacustridaceae; genus JAWKIW01. Next base: position 42,091 of record JAWKIW010000018.1, on the reverse strand, counting down.
CGAGAACAGTAAGGAGATTCCGGTATCATAGATCGTCGGAAGCCGGGTGCGCCATCGTCGGACCGAGAGGTGAGGCGGCTACCAGAGCGCGTCGAGGACGAGGAGGGCGCCGAAGGTGAAGAACGCCACCGCCGCACCGATGCGCACGGCCCGCTCCGGAAGGCGGGTGCCGAGGGCGCGGCCGACGACGATGGCGAGGGCATCGGCGGCGACCATGCCCGCGGTCGCGCCCAGCCAGATGCCGAGGGGGCCCTCCCGGGTGGCCAGCGCGACGGTGGCGAACATCGTCTTGTCGCCGAACTCGGCCAGGAAGAACGCCGAGGCGACGGCCACCACGACGCCCCGGGCCTGGGGCTCGTCGGGCTCCTCCCCGTCGTCGTCCCGATCGTCGCGCAGCGTCCAGATCCCGAAGCCGATGAAGGCGAGGCCGCCGAGCAGGGTCAGGGGTCGGGCCGGGATGGTGGCACCGAGGATGGCGCCCACCCCGACCGACACCACCATCAGCGCGGCGGTGGCCAACGTGATCCCGAGGAGCACCGGCATGGCCGGGTACCGCGTGGCGAAGGTCAGGGCCATGAGCTGGCTCTTGTCACCGAGCTCGGCCACGAACACGACGCCGAAGCCGAGCAGGGCGGCGGTCAGGAGCGCGCTCATCGGCCGACCACGCGGTCCGTCGGGCCGCGACGGGCCACCCCGTCGAGCCGGCCGGACCGGTGACGGTCCGCCCCTCGGGTGCCCGCAGCGCTTACGGTGATCCTCCAGCCGACCGAGGGGAAGCACCGATGAACAAAGCAGAGCTGATCAACGCCGTCGCCGAGCGCAGCGACCAGTCCGCCGCCACCGCCGGCGCGGTCCTCGCGGCCTTCGAGGCCGTCGTGACCGAGGCCGTCGCCAAGGGCGACAAGGTCCAGCTGGCCGGCTTCCTCACCTTCGACGCCGCCGACCGAGCGGCGCGCACCGGCCGGAACCCCGCCACCGGCGCCGAGATCCAGATCCCCGCCACGACGGTGCCCCGCATCAAGGCCGGCAAGGCGTTCAAGGACGCCGTCGCGAAGTAGCGGACCACGCCGGGCCGCGGACTCGAGCACGTGGCACCCCCTTGAACCGCTGGCGCTCGGCGATCCGCCGGGCGCCGGACACGTCGGGTCGTCCGATCATGCGCCGCCCGAGCCGGCGCAGGTCGTCCAGGCCCCGTCGCGCCACCGCGACTGGGCGCTCGGGTGGCCTCGGGGTCGCCAGCTCGTACGGGCGCCCGATCGTCGCGACGAGGTCCTGTCCGGGGTCCTCGGCGTCGCGCACGCGCTGCAGCCAGTAGGCCTGCTCCCGGAAGGGTCGCTCCCGGTACACGTTGCGGCGGTCGGCTGCCGGGAGCTTGATGCTCGTGATCCGGTCGACGCGGTGCAGGGGCGACCGGGCGTGCAGCGCGCGCCACAGCGCGGCTTCCGGGTCGTCGGTCCGGTGGGCATCCGGCGCCGGCCAGCCACCGGCGTCCACGCCCAGGGCTCGATCGTGCAGGACCGACGTCGGCGCGATCCAGTGACCGGGTTCGAACCGCTGGCCCGGCGCCGGGTGCCGAGACGGCGGGTCGTGCGGGCTGACGAGCAGCGTCACGGCGTGGGTGAAGCGGTGACCGCGGTCCGCCGCGTCCACCAGGGTGGCGAGGTGATCGGGTAGCCACAGATCGTCGTGGCCGAGATAGGCGATGAGGTCGCCGCGGGCCCGGCAGATCCCCTCGTTGTTGGGCCCGTACTGGTGACCGACGCCGGGCTGGAGGTCGATCCAGCGGACGCGGTCGTCGGTGGCGGCCACCGCGCCGACGACGTCGGCGCTGTCGTCGGTGCAGCCGTCGCCGATCACCAGCAGCTCGAGGTCGGTGAAGGTCTGCTCGAGGGCGCTCGCCATCGAGAAGGGCAGCACGGCGGACCAGTTGTAGGTGGCCATCACGACCGTCACTCGGGGCATGGCTGGGGCGCCGGGCTCGTCACCACCGCCAGGGCACGATGGCGGCGGCGTCTGGATGGTCGTAGGGGAGGTCGAGGGCGTCGGGACCCTCGTGCTGGTACCGCGAGGACGGCATGTTGATGATGAAGCACTCGTCGGTGCCCAGGTTCCTCCACCCGTGGTACAGGTCCGGTGGGACCACCAGGAGACCCGGGTTGCGCTCGCTCACCCGGAACTCGTTGACCAAGCCGAACGTGGGCGAGTCCTGACGTGCGTCGTACACGACGATCGACACCAGGCCCGAGACGACGAAGAGCCGGTCGGTCGATGCCCGGTGCAGGCCCCAGGCCCGGATGCGGCCCGCCTGGGTCGTCGTGACGTGCACCTGCACGATCGGCAGGTCGACCTCGGCCCAGTCGGTTCGGGCCACCTCCGCGACGGTGCCGTCCTCGTGGGGCACGGGGCGCACCGGGTGGAAGCGGACCCCGTCGATCGGCTCTTGGCGCAGCTCGCCGTCGGCGTGGACGGCGGAGTGCTTGGGAACGAGACGATCGAACCCGACGATCGGCGGCAGGTCCACGCCTGCACCTTAGATGGCGCCACGGCGGCGCCCCGTCGTCGTCGGACGATCAGACGCCCCGGGCCATGTTCGCGAACTTCGTGTAGTGGTCGAGGAAGGCCAGGCGGACCATGCCGACCGGTCCGTTGCGGTGCTTGGCCACCAGGATCTCGGCGGTGCCCCGGTCGGGGGACTCCGGGTTGTACACCTCGTCGCGGTAGATGAACATGACGACGTCGGCGTCCTGCTCGATCGAGTTGTGCACGATGATGCCGTCAGCCACGAAGTTGTGGGTGCCGTGCACCGTGGCGTCGTACACGGGCTCGTCGGCCAGCTCGGTGATCGAGACGATGGTGTCCCAGATCACGTCGGAGGAGGCGAGGTCGCGCAGCAAGGGGTCGGGGACCACCTCGTTGAGGGCGGCGACGGTGTCGCGGGTCAGCTCCTCGCCGTACACGTCGTCGATGAACCCCTGTCCGCCGAGCCGGTCGGCCAGGTCGGCGACCGAGCGCGTCTGGTTGGCCAGGACCTTGCGCACGTAGCCCCACAGGTCGCGGGGCACGGTGTCGGCCGTGCCGGACGCGTCGGTGCCGACCTCGGTCGGCCAGGGCCCGCGGCGGGGCACGGCGATGCGGTCGCCGACGTCGAGCTTCTCGAGCGGGAACCAGCCTTCGAGCGCCAGGAACGGGTGGTTGGCGCTGGCCTTGACGGCGCGGCCCGATGCCAGGCGCAGCTCGTAGACGGTCTTCACCCCGCTCGGGAAGACGTGGTGCAGGTGACCTCGGACGAGCCGGTAGTGCTCGTTGAGCGTCCAGATCGGCACGTCGCAGGCCCGTTGCTCGAGCAGCTCGCCCAGGGTGACCGGCTGTCCGGTGTCGGCCCGCACCACGGTGGTGTCGCCGGTGAGGCAGCCCGACTCTCGCAGGTCGGCCAGCATCGGGCGCTTGTCGGCCCGCATCTCGAGGTTGCGGGAGAGCTGCGACAGCGCGATCACCGGGCACTCGAGCTCGCGGGCGAGGATCTTGAGGCCCCGGCTGATCTCGGACACCTCGACCTGACGGCTCTCGGCGGAGCTCCGACCGGTCATCAGCTGGAGGTAGTCGACGACGACGAGGCCGAGGTCGCCCACCCGCGACTTGAGGCGGCGGGCCTTGGACCGGATCTCCATGATGGTCAGGTTCGGGTTGTCGTCGATCCAGATGTCGGCCTCGGCCAGACGGCCGGTGGCGTGGGCGATCTTCGACCAGTCCTGCTCGGTGAGGTGGCCCGTGCGCAGCTTCTTGGAGTCGACCCGGGCCTCCGCGCACAGCATCCGCTGGGTGAGCTCGAGCTGGCTCATCTCCAGCGAGAACAGCAGCACCGGGCGACTGGCCTCGAGGGCGGCGTTGCTGGCGATGTTGAGGGCCAGCGCCGTCTTCCCGGCCGACGGGCGGGCGCCGATGATGTAGAGCGCGTTGGGTTGCATGCCCGACAGCAGGTCGTCGAGGTCGACGAAGCCCGTCGGCGTGCCGGTGACCGCTTCGCCCCGCTCGTAGAGGTGCTCGAGGCGGTCGAGGTTGGCGTCGAGCAGGTCGTGGATGGGAGCCAGCGTGGCGGTGACCCGGTGCTGGGCCACCTCGAACACCAGGGTCTCGGCCCGGTCGATCGTCTTCGTGACGTCGTCGGGCAGGTCGTAGCTCATCTCGGCGATCTCGCCGGCGACCGAGATCAGCCGACGCAGCAGCGCCAGCTCCTCGATGATCTTGGCGTAGCGGCCGGCGTTGGAGACGGCCGGCGTGTTGGCCTGGAGCGACACGAGCGTGGCCGCGCCGCCGACGGCGTCGAGCAGCCCGGCCCGGTTGAGCTCCTCGGCCACGGTCACCGGGTCGGCCGGCTCACCGGCGCCGTGCAGCGCGGTGATGGCGTCGAAGACGTGACCGTGGGCCGGCTTGTAGAAGTCGTCCGCCGTCAGGCTCTCCGACGCCACCGCGATGGCGTCCTTGGACAGCAGCATGGCGCCGAGCAGGGACTCCTCGGCCTGCAGGTTGCTCGGTGGCGTGCGCTGGGCGCTGCGGGTGCGGGGCTCGTCGGTGAGGCTCATGGCGGGCTAACCCTCCCCCATCGGCCCTGGGGATCGGAAGGGGAACAACCGGCGTTTGTCGGTGGAAATCCACCGTGGGCCCGTGGATCGACCCGGGGACAACCCGACCGTTCCTGGGGACGAGCCTGGGGACCAGGAGTGGACGGCACCCGTGGGGGTGTGGACGGCGGGCGGCGCGCCGCGCCGGGTCCGGCCCGGCAGTGGGAGAGGGACGGTCGACCGCACGGTTGCAGGGTAGGCACCCCCTGTGACGTCCTCGGCTGGTCGCGATGGCGACGCGCCGACGCTGCGCCGCCATGCTGGCGGGTCGGCCCGACGGGGTGGGGGATGGTGCCCGGACGCGTCGGTGCCGGCCGCGAGGGCCGGCACCGACGGCGTCTCGACGGTTCACCCGCTCAGGCGGCGACGACCTCCAGGGTGATCTGGAACTGGACGTCGCTGTGCAGCTTGGCGGGCACGGCGTGGGTGCCGGTGGTCTTGATCGGCTCGGCGAGCTCGAGCACCTTCCGATCGAGCTCGATGCCCGTCTGGGCCGCCACGGCGTCGACGATGTCGGTCGTGGTGACCGAGCCGAACAGCCGCCCCTCCTTGCCGGCCTTCGCCGTCACGTTGATGACCGCTGGCACGAGCACCTTGGCGATCTCCTCGGCCGCCGACCGATCGGCGGCGTCCTTGAGCTGGCGCGCTCGGCGCATCTGCTCGGCCTGGGCCTCCACACCGGGCGTCGCCGCCATGGCGAAGCCCTTCGGCACGAGGTAGTTGCGGGCGTAGCCGTCGGCCACGTCGACGATGTCGCCCCGCTTGCCGACGCCCTCGACGTCGGACCGCAGCACCAGCTTCATCAGCTCTCGACCTCCTCGACGGCGGCCGCATCCGTCGCCTCGCCCGTGACCTCGGTGGTCTCGGGCTCGCGCGCCTCGCGCCGCTCGCGGTCGCCCCGGTCACCGCGATCCCCGCGGTCACCGCGATCCCCGCGGTCGCCGCGGTCTCGGCCCCGACCACCACCGCGCTGGGTCGTCACCCGGTTGGTGTACGGCAGCAGCGCCATCTCCCGCGTTCTTGATGGCGAGCGCCACCGTCCGCTGCTGCTGGGCGTCGTTGCCGGTGACCCGTCGGGCACGGATCTTGGCCCGATCGGACATGAACTTGCGCAGGAGGTTGACGTCCTTGTAGTCGACGTAGTCGACCTGCTCCTGGCTGAGGATGCTCGTCTTCTTCTTCGACCGGCGGGCGCTGTCCTTGTTCTTGCCCCGCTTCGTCGCTGCCTTCGCCATCAGAACGGCTCCTCGTCGTAGTCACCGGCACCGCCACCGCCACCGCCACCGCTCCGGCTCCCCCCGCCGCGGCCGGCTCCGCCGCCACCGCCACCGAAGTCGTCGCCGCTGCGCCGCTCGGATCGCTGCACCTCGGCGGTGGCCCACCGCAGGCTGGGGCCGACCTCGTCGGCGAGGACCTCGAGTCGGGTGCGCTTCTCGCCGTCGTTGCCCTCCCAGGAGCGCTGTCGGAGCCGCCCGGTCACGACGACGCGCGTGCCCTTGGAGAGGGACTCCGCCACGTTCTCGGCGAACTGCTGGAAGCAGCTCACGTCGTAGAAGGTCGGCTCCTCCTCCTCCCAGTCGTTGGTCTGGCGGTTCATCCGCCGGAAGTTGACGGCCACCCCGAAGTTGGCGACGGCCATGCCGCTGTTGGTGAAGCGCAGCTCGGGGTCGCGGGTGACGTTGCCCACGATGGTGACGTTGACGCCGTTGGTTGCCATGGTGCTCCTTGCCCTCAGCCGGCCTGCTCGGCCGGTTCCCCGAGCAGGCCACGGCGGGCGGCCTCGCGGTCGGGAAGTCGGATCAGCTTGTGGCGGACGGCCTCGTCCGCGATCCGCAGCATGCGCTCGACGTCGTGGAGGTCGGTCGCCTCCGTGACGATCTCGAGGACGACGTAGATGCCCTCCCACTTGTGGTTGATCTGGTAGGCGAAGCGGCGCTTCCCCCACAGATCCGTGGTCCGGATCTCGCCGCCGCGGGCGGTCACGAGATCGCCGACCTGGGAGAGCATCGTCTTGACGGCGGCGTCGTCGAGCTCGCCGTCGAAGATGATCATCAGCTCGTAGGCTCGCATCGCGAGCATCACCTCCCTGTGGACCCGGCCGGGCCGGGGCCCCCGAAGGGGCAGGGTCTGGATAGGGGCAACCTCGTGGTCGCCGACCGCTGCCGCGGGGGCGTCGGACGAGGCCCGGTGATGGTAGTGGACCAGCGTTCGACATCCCACATCGGCCAGTGTGGCGACGCCGTGTGACAGTGCCGGGCCCGGGCCGCCGCGCGGCGCGGTCGGTCCAGGCCGGCGCGCGGGCTCAGCTGCAGCCGGGCCCCACGACCTCCAGCCGTGAGCGGTCCGAGATGCCGAGGTCGCCCAACCGTCCCCGGGGGACCTCCACCGCGTACCGGTAGGGGCCGCGGGCCGCGTAGGTGGGGCACGTGGCCTGGTCGGCGGGGCACGGCACCATGTCCGCGGTCGACACGGTGGTCCCGTCGGCCGCGAGGTAGGCGATCGACAGCGGGAGCAACGTGTTGCGCATCCAGAAGCCGCCGGTGCTGTCCTCGTCGAAGGTGAAGAGCATCCCGGCGTGGCCCCCCAGCCCGGGGTCCGTGACCCCCATGAGCCCCCGAGCCCGCTGGGCCTCGGAGCGGGCCAGCAGGAGGCACCAGGTGCGCACGGTGCCGTCGGCGGCGGTGACGCGCACGGTCACCTGCTCGAAGCCGGGCAGCACCTCGCGCGACGCGTCGGGGCCCGGCACGGTGCCCGGTACCCGGCCACCGGCTGCGGTGTCCGTGGTCGTCCCGTTGCCGTCGGTCGTCGCGCTGCGGTCGGTGGTGGGGCCGCTCGACGAGCACGCGGCCAGCGCCGCGGCGGCGGCCGCCAGCGCGGCCAGGCGGGTGCGGAGCCTCACGCCGTCTTCGTAGCACTCCCGTACAGCCCGAGCGCCTCGGCCTGCTCGGCGGAGAGGTGGTAGCTCTCGTCGTGGGAGGGGAACCGACCGGCGCGCACGTCGTCGGCGAAGGCGCCGACTGCGGCGACGGCGTCCTGCTTGAGCGAGGCGTACCGGCGCACGAACTTCGGGGTGATGCGGTCCTCGATGCCGAGGAGGTCGTGCAGCACGAGCACCTGGCCGTCGCAGTGGGGGCCGGCGCCGATCCCGATGGTGGGCACCGCCACGGCGTCGGTCACCATCCGGGCGACCTCGTCGGGCACACCTTCCAGCACGATGGCGAAGCAGCCGGCGGCGGCGAGCGCCTCGGCGTCGCGCACCAGCTCGAGGGCGGCGTCGCGGGCTCGGCCCTGCACCCGGTAGCCGCCCATGGCGTTCACCGACTGCGGCGTCAGCCCGAGGTGGCCCATGACCGGGATCTCGGCGTCGAGGATGGCCTCGATCATGGGCAGGCGCTTGCGACCGCCCTCGAGCTTCACGCTGTTGGCCCCGGCGCGCACCAGGGCTGCGGCGTTGGCCACGCTGTCCGCCGGGGAGAGGTGGTAGCTCATCCACGGGAGGTCGCCCACGACCAGGGCCCGGGGGTTGGCCCGGGCCACGGCCCCGACGTGGTGCGCCATGTCGCCGACGGTCACCTGGAGGGTGTCGTCGTAGCCGAGCACCACCATGGCGACCGAGTCGCCGACCAGGATGAGGTCGGCACCTCCCTCGTCGACCATGCGCGCCCCGGGCGCGTCGTAGGCGGTGACCATGACGAGCGGATCGGCGCCGTCACGGACCTTCCGGGCCCGCACGGCGGGCACGGTGACCTTGCTCATCGGCTGAGCCTCCTTGTTCCGTCCAGCGCCCCACGGCTGCCGGCGGTCCCGCCAAGTGTAGGGTCCGCGGCCCACCCGGACGAAACCGGTGAGGGCGTCGCCAGGGCGGGGCCGCGAGGCCGGTGGCGCTACGGTCACGGCCATGAAGGGCACGTGCGAGAGCTGTGGGCGGGAGGACGAAGACCTCGTGCGGGTCCGCCGCGTCTACGTCACCCCCGAGGCGTGGGACACGCCCGGCCGGGTCGAGGTGGCCGGCGAGGAGCGGTGGTGCTTCGTGTGCCGTACGCACTACCCGCACCAGCCCATCGAAGGCGAGAGCCCCCTGGAGGGCGACGCCCCGGCGTGACGTGGGGTCCGGGGTCGACCGGGATCAGCCGGCGGCGTCGGCGGCGGCTCGCTGCTCGGCCACCTGGCGGTGGACGTCGGCCATGTCGACGTCGCGGACCGCGGTGATCAGCTGGTCGAGGGCGCTGCCGGGCAGCGCGCCGGGCTGGGAGTACAGCACCACGTTCTCGCGGAAGGCCATGAGCGTCGGGATCGACATGATGCCGAAGGCCCCGGCCAGCTCGGGCTGGGCCTCGGTGTCCACCTTGGCGAACACGATGTCGGGGTTGTCGGTGGCCGCCTGCTCGAACACCGGGCCGAACATGCGGCAGGGGCCGCACCACTCGGCCCAGAAGTCGACGAAGACCATCTCGTTGCCGGTGACGATCTCCTCGAAGTTGTCCTTGGTCAGCTCCACGGTGGCGGCCATCGGGCCCTCCTGTGCTCGCGTCCTGGGTCCCGCCCCGGGGTGCATACCCGGTGGGGTATCACGTCCAACCGGCGCGCCGGTCCGGCTATTCCCGTCAGGGCTTGGGGGCGCCCGGCACCGTGGCCTTGGTGGTGGAGGTGCTCGAGCTGGAGCTGCTCGGCGGCTTGGTGGAGCTCGTGCTGCTCGTGGCGGCCGTCGTCGACGTGGACGAGCTGGTGGAGCTCGAGCTGGACGAGCTGGACGAGCTGGTGGCCGGCGCCGAGGTGCCCGGCGCCGAGCTCGGCGGGCTCGTGTCGTTGACCAGCGGCGCCGTGTCGTAGGACTGGCTGTACCCGGCCGACGCCGGCTTGGGGAAGGTCGGGCATCCCGTCATGCCGACGTTCGCCTTCGACATGAAGCGGTTCCAGATGATGGTGGGGAAGGTGCCGCCGGCCACCTGCATGCCGTGGACGTTGGTCATGTACTTCGTCTCCGGTCCCGGGTAGCCGACCCACACGGCGGCGGTGAGGTCGCACGAGAAACCGGCGAACCAGGCGTCGCGGTAGTTCTCGGTGGTGCCGGTCTTGCCGGCGGCCGGCTCGAAGTACTGGGCCTTGGTGCCGGTGCCGTTCTGCACGACCTGGCTCATCACCCAGTTGACCTGCTGGGCGGTGTCGGTCGGCAGGACCTGCTCCCCGGTGCTCGGCGCCTGGTACAGGACTCGGCCCTTGGCGTCGGTGACCTTGCTGACCACGACGGGGCCGATGCGGTTGCCCTCGCGCTGGAAGGTGTTGTAGCCGGCGGCCATGTCGAGCACGGACACGCTGCCGGTGCCGAGCACCACGGAGGGCACCTCGGGCAGGTCGCCGCTGACACCCATCTTGTGGGCCATCTCCACGACGGGCTTGCTGCCGGTGTCGTTGATGAGCTGTGCGTAGGCGGTGTTCGACGAGCGCGTCGTGGCATCCACGAGGTTCAGCGTGCCGAGGCCCGCGTCGCCGTAGTTCGACACCTTCCACGTGCCGCCCTCGTTCAGCTTCAGGTTCAGCGTGCCGGGCGCGTTGTAGGTCTTGTCGAGGGTCATGCCCTGGTTGAGGGCGGTGGCCAGGGCGAACGGCTTGAACGACGAGCCCGGCTGGCGGCCGCTGCCGCCGCCGACGGCGCCGGTCGCCAGGTTCACCTGGGACCGGGCCCAGTCGAACCCGCCCACCATGGCCCGCACGTTGCCGTTGCGGTCGATCGCGACGATCGACGCCGCGGGGTCGTCGGGGCGGTCGAGCACATCACGGATCGAGTCGTAGGCCTCCTGCTGGGCCTTCCAGTCGATGGTCGTGTACACCCGCAGGCCGCCGCCGAACACCTGGGCGTCGGTGAACCGGCCTCGTTCACGAGCCAGCTGCGCACGTACTCGATGACGTACTCCGATCCGAGGTCCGCGGGTGACGTTGCCGAAGTTCCGGGCCTGCTGGCGGGGGTGACGTACTCCCACCCCATGCCGTCGACGCGGTCGTGGTCGGCCTGGGTGACGTAGCCCTCGGCGAGCATGGCGTCGAGGACCTGTCGGCGTCGGGTCGTCGCGGCGGCGCGGCTCGGGGCGGCCTGGGGGTCGGTGGCCGGCCGGTTGGCGTCGGCGGCCTCGGGCGCCCGGATGATGCCCGCGAGGTAGGAGGCCTCGGGTAGCCCGAGCTGGGAGATGTCCTTGCCGAAGTAGGTGCGCGCTGCGGCACCGACGCCGTAGGCGCCCCGGCCGAAGTAGATGGTGTTCAGGTAGCGCTCGAGGATCTCCTGCTTCGACACCTCCTTCTCCAGCTTGATGGCGAGCACCGCCTCCTTGGTCTTGCGCTCGAGGGTTCGCTCGCTGCTCAGGTAGGTGTTCTTGACGTACTGCTGGGTGATGGTCGAACCGCCCTGTTGGAGCTCGTCCCCTCGGATGTTCGACAGGAACGCTCGGGTGACGCCGGCCGGGTCGACGCCCTTGTGCTTGAAGAACTCCCGATCCTCGGTGGCGACGACGGCGTTCACGAGGACCGGTGGGATCTGGTCGAAGCGCACCGTCTGACGGTCGACGCCGCCCGACAGCTGCGCGACCGAGTTGTCGGCGGTGCAGCCGTCGCCCACCTCCGAGGTGCAGATGAAGGTGGTCTCGAGCAGCGGCGGCTCGCTGGAGGGCAGCGGGATCTGCCACGCCACCCAGGCGAGTCCGCTCACGGCCGCCACGAGCAGCAGGAACGCGAGGAAGACGACGCGCCGGCTGCGCCACAGCAGGCTGCGCTTCTTCACCTTGACGGTGCCGTCGCGTCGGATCTTGGTCTTGGTCGCGGTCATGGGGGCGGGTTCGAGGCTACGCGGCGGCCGGCGGGCGGCGGCGTCAGGCAGATCGGGCCGGGTTCACCACGAACGTACGCGCCAGATGGTTCCAGGAGCAGGTCGGGCACACCTCGACGACGTAGGCGGCGAAGTCGCCGGGTCGACGGGCCAGGGTCTGCAGCTCCTTGCGGGAGGTGATGCACCGGCCGTGGGACGGGAGCCGAGGACCGAACACGTAGGTGACGAGGACCACGTCGTCGTCCTCGCAGATCGGGCACCGCATGCTCGACGGCTCGGCGCACTCCCGGGCCGCCCGCAGCAGCTCGGGATGGGCGTCGCACACCTCGTGCTGGGCGAGACGGCCCTTCTTGTACTCCGAGATGAGGTGGCGCCGGGCGAGGCGGTAGTCGATCTGGCCGGGCAGACCCGGCGCCGCACCGCGGATCGCACCGGGCCCGAAGCTCATCGAGGGATCAGGGTAGCGAGCCGAGGCCGCGACCGCCCTCGACGCCGGTCCGGGGCGGGTCCGCGTCGGTGCCCGCCTCCCGTCGCCGCGCCTGGTCGGGATCCGTGCCGAAGGCGGTGGCGTGGGCCAGACTCGTCTCGTCCCCCGACATCCCGCCCTGTTGCGAGGAGCCCCTCCGATGGCCGACGACGACGGACCCCCGCCCGAGATCACCTCCAGCCACCCGACGGCTCGCCACCTCCGCTCCGCCGACGCGCCCAGCGATCCGCCCGCCGACGATCGCCCCTTCTCGGCGACGTTCCCGGCCGAGGCCCAGCTGCCCATCGATGTCGTGAGCTACGGCCCCGACGTGCCCAACGAGCGGACCTTCCGGCTGCTCGGCACCGTCGAGGGCAAGCGCATCCTGGAGCTGGGCTGCGGCGCCGGCCACGCCGCCATCGCCTTGGCGAAGCAGGGGGCGAAGGTCATCACCGTCGACCCGTCACCGGCCCGTCTCGATCGCGTCCGGGTGGCCTGCGACCGCGAGGAGGTCAAGGTCGAGCTGCACGAGGGCGACCTCGCCGACCTGGCGTTCGTGCGCGCCGACACCATCGACGCCGTCGTGAGCGTCTACGCCCTGGCGACGGTCGACGACCCCGACCGGGTCTTCCGCCAGGTCCACCGGGTGCTGAGCCCGGAGAAGCCACTCGTGCTGTCCGTGCCGCACCCGGCGTTCGCCATGGTCGACCCGGCCGCTCCCGACCCGCTCAAGGTCGTGCGCAGCTACTGGGACTCGTCGCCCCGTCACTGGGAGACCGGCGACACGGTGGGGGCCGACCATCCGCGGACGGTCGGCGAGCTGTTCACCTCGCTGTCCCGGGCGAACTTCCGGGTCGACACGATCATCGAGCCGGAGCCGTCGGCGGACGCCGTGCACAGCCGCTACTGGTCCACGGCCATGGCGTGGGTCCCGTCCACGCTCGTCGTGCGCGCCCGCAAGGAGGGCATCTGACCGACGGCCGCGGGGCGCGCCGGCCCCGCCGAGGGTGAGGGCTACCGTCGGTCGCTGATGCGCGTGCCCGGGACCCCTCGTGCCGCCGCGCTCGCCGGCGTCGTCGTCGGCGGCGCCGTGGTGGTCGCCCTGGTCGCGACCGGCGTGCTGCGCCTGCCGCCCCGCCCCGAGGGCGACGCGCGCGACCAGTTCGTGGCCGCCTACGAGCGGAGTCGCCACGGGACCTACGTCGTCGAGTCGCAGTTCGAGCGGCGGATGGACACCGGCGCGGTGCTCACGTCCGCGCAACGGCTGGCCCAGCGCCCGCCCGACCGGGTGGTGCGCCAGTTCGGGGGGATCGACGGCGTCCTGCAGGGCCGGGCGGTGGTGTGCTCGACGGGCCCCGACGGCTCGTTCGGGTGCCGCCGCGGTGACGCGCCCCGCGACTTCGACGCCGAGGTGCGCCAGGAGGTCGACAACGTGCGGGGCTACGTCACGCCCCCGGCGCCCATCTACCGGGTGGCCAAGGAAGCCGACGGGTGCTTCGCCCTGACCCAGGTGATCGTCTACGCGAGCCCCCCGTTCGGCTCGTCGGCCCGCTTCTGCTTCGACGACGCCACCGGTGCGCCGACGACGGTCGAGCGCCGCCTCGACAACGCCACGGAGCGGCTCGAGGCCACCGAGGTGCGCACCACGGTCACCGACGACGACCTGTCGCTCGAGGCGCGCGACGAGTACGGGGCCCACACCAGCGAGGCCACGAGCTCCACCGGCACCGAGGCGCCGGCCCCGCCGTCGGTGACCGCCGCGCCCCCGGGGACCGAACCCCCGTCGCCGACCACCACGGCACCGGCCGGCTCGGTGCCCGCGCCGTCGTCGCCGCCGCCGACCGTCGCCGGCGGCGCGCCGGCCCTCGGCGAGCTGGCCCTGCTCACCAACGCCAGCCTGCTCGAGCGGGGCGCGGCCGCCGCCGATCCGCGTCCCTACGTCGACGAGGCCCTGCGTCGCATCCGGGCCTTCACGTTGAGCGTGAACGACCCCCACTGGCGCGACCCGCGCGGCACGCCCATCCCGCTCTGGGAGCCGGTCGCCACGGCGCTGCTGGCCGACGGCACCGCCCGCTGGTGATCGCCGGCGGCCGGAGCGCGCCGATCCCGGTCGCGCCCCCACGCTGCGCGACGAATCGGCGCCGGGAATCCACTCAAGGTGGTGGGAGCGCCTGCCGATACCCCGGGGTGCCGGAGGACATCGCCCACTTCGGCACAGGGGCACCAGGGCGGGGGTCGCAACTCCCTCCAAACGCATCGCCACCAGCGCTTTCCACGGGCGCTGGCGCCTTCGTGGCCTCCGCCCGCCCCGCCCTCGCCGCCGGTCTCGTCACCGGCGGTGGTGCGCGCCCTGGCCGGGGTGGGCCGTCGTGATCGACTGGCTCACGGAGGCCGGGGTCGGCGATGCTGGACGCGTCCTGGCCGCCGAGCGGCGGCGGGGGAGGTGGCACCGCGTGTTCCTCGGAGACGACCTGCTGCCGTGGCTCGTGCTCGCCTTCGGCGCGGCCTTGGCGGTGGGCAACGGCTTGGCCCTGGTGCGCCCGCCGCGCCCGACGGCCGACGCCGACGAGGCCCCGGCTCGCCCGCCGCTGGCTCGCAGCCTGGTGATGATCACGCTGGGCCTCGTCGCCGCGGTGTGGGGGTTGGCCAGCCTCCTGACGTGAGGCCCGGACTGAACGGTGTTAACCTCATGGCCCGGCTACGGTCGGCGAGCGAGGACCATCGAGCCGGTCGTGGGGCCGCACCCGTGCGCCGCGGTCGGAGGAGCGACGAGGTCGGCGACGTGCGTCGTCGGTGGGGCAGCCTCGGTGAGACACGGTGAGACAGAAGGGGGAGGGCACGTGCCCGACGACGGCGGTCAGGTGCTGCTGCGGGCCACCGGGCTCACCGTCAGCTTCGGAGGCGTCCGGGCCGTCGACGATGTCGACCTGGCCGTGCGCCAGGGCTCGTTGGTCGGCCTGATCGGACCGAACGGGGCCGGCAAGACGACGACGATCGATGCGCTGACCGGGTTCGTCCCCCACCGGGGGCGGGTCGAGGTCGATGGTCGTTCGCTCGACCGGCTGGGCCCGCACCGTCGGGCGGCGGCAGGGCTCGCTCGGACCTGGCAGTCGCTCGAGCTGTTCGACGACCTCACGGTGCTGGAGAACTGCCGGGTGGCTGCCGATCGACCGTCCCTGCGGGCCTTCCTGGCCGACCTCGTCCGACCGGCACGGCCGCGCGACGAGGCAGATCTGTGGTGGGCGCTCGACCTGCTCGGCCTCACCGATCTCGCCGACGCGCGACCCACCGACCTGCCGTTGGGCCACCGGAAGCTGGCGGCGGTGGCGCGGGCGCTGGCGGCCCGACCCCGGCTGGTCCTGCTCGACGAGCCCGCCGCCGGCCTCGACTCCGAGGAGAGCCTCGTGTTGGGCGAGCGGTTGCGACACATCCTCGACCACGGCATCTCCGTGTTCCTGGTCGACCACGACATGGGCCTGGTGCTCGGGGTGTGCGACGAGCTGTACGTCCTCGACTTCGGGCGCGTGATCGCGCACGGCACGCCGGCGCAGATCCGGGCCGACGCCCGGGTCATCGAGGCCTACCTCGGCGAGACCCACGGCACGGGGGGGACCTCGCCGCCGTCGTCGGTGGTGGGGCCGTCGGCGTCCCCGGGCGCCGTGCCGGAGGGTCGCGGATGAGCGCCTTGCTGGTGATCGAGGAGCTCCGGGCGGGCTACGACGGGGTGGCCGTGGTCCGGGACCTGTCCCTGGAGGTCAGCTCGGGTGAGGTCGTCGCCCTGCTCGGACCCAACGGCGCCGGCAAGACGACGACGCTGCTCACGGTGTCGGGCCTGCTGGCGCCGCTCGCCGGCACGATCGAGCTGCTGGGCGGCGGCCCGCCGTCCACCCGGCGCCCCCAGGAGGCCGCCCGTCGAGGCCTCGCCCACGTGCCCGAGGACCGGGCGCTGTTCCACCAGCTGACCGTGGGTGAGAACCTGCGGCTGGGCAGCCATCGGGGCCGCGCCGACCTCGGGCGCGTGCTGGGCTGGTTCCCCGAGCTGGAGCGTCTGCTCGACCGGAAGGCCGGGCTCCTGTCGGGAGGTGAGCAGCAGATGCTGGCCCTGGGCCGAGCACTGGCCACCGAGCCCCGGCTCCTGCTGGTCGACGAGATGAGCCTCGGCCTCGCGCCGGTCATCGTGGAGCGGCTCCTGCCCGTGCTGCGCCGGGTCGCGGAGGACACGGGGGTGGGTGTGGTGCTGGTCGAGCAGCACGTGCACCAGGCCCTGGCCGTCGCCGACCGGGCCTACGTCCTCAACCACGGCGAGCTGGTCGCCTCGGGTCCGGCCGACGACCTTCGCGCCGACGCCCACCTCCTCGAGTCGAGCTACCTGGGGACGGCCGCGCTGTGACCGCCGAGCGGTGACCGGCGCGGACACCGAGGTGCCTTTCGACGTCCGGTCGATCCCGCTAGGTTGGTCCGCGGGTGGTTCGAGGACTACCGGGGTGCGGGGCCGCCGGATCGATGTCGCCCGGGGGTGGAAGCGCAGTGGCCGACCACGAGGCCGACGATCGCCATGGGATGCGGGCACCCCGCCAAGCGCGCAGCCAGGAGACGCTGGGGCGGTTCGTGGATGCGACTCGGCGGCTGCTGCAGGACCGCTCCTTCGACGACATCACGGTGCACGACATCGTCGCCGCCGCCGGTCGGACCGTCGGGTCGTTCTACGCCCGCTTCGACGACAAGGATGCCGTCCTCAAGGTGCTCGTCGACCAGCTGGACGAGCGCGCCGTCGATGCGGTGCGGGCCTTCTGCGACCCGGTCCGCTGGGAGGGCGCGACCCTCGAGGACTTCGTCGCCGAGTCGGTGCGGCTCAACGTCCAGGCCTATCGGGGGTCCGCGCCGCTGTTCCGAGCCGCGCTGCTGGCCTCGGTGCGCGACCCGGCGTTCCGGCGGCGGCGGCTGGAGACGCTGCGCGCCTGCGCAGAGCTGCAGAAGCAGTTCGTGCTGTCCCGAGCCGACGAGTGCGACCACGACGATCCGGCGCGCGTCTCCGACCAGATGTTCGAGCTGGTGGTGGCGGTGCTCGATCACGAGCTCCTGCTCGGTCGCTTCACCATCACCACCTCGCACCCGACCTCGACCTGGTCGAGGAGCTCACCGACCTGTGCCTGTACGCGCTGCGGGTGGCGCCCTGGTGGCCCTGGTCGTGACGCGGTGGGCATACTGCGGCGGTGAGGCGCGCCTCGAGTCGCTTGCCGGCATGACGGCGCCGCCGAGCACCGCCGGCGCCACCACGCGGGCCGTCGAGGACGGCGATCGGGCGTCCGCCGGCGACGCTGCCCGCACCGAGACGAGGACCTGCGCTGCGGTGCTCGGGGCCTCGCCCTGGCCGCCCTGGCCCTGCTGGACTGGTGATGATCTTCGCCGTCCACCTCCGCTGTGCGACTTCGATCCCGACGCATGGGGGCGCGACGTCGAAAGGGTCCGGGCCTCGATCCAGTTCTCGACCGGGCCACCACCGGGTGCTTCCCGCTCGAGGGCGATGCCCTCTACATCTACCTGCAGGGCCGGATGGTGGCCGACGGGCAGGGCTTCGACGACCCGATCCGCTTCATCACCGACGGGTCCAGCTCGCCGAGCGCCTGGCGGCCGCCGGGCGGCACCGTGCTCGTCGCGACGATGGCGACCCTCGGACTGCGATCCCCCGACGCGGTGCGGGTCCTCGACGCGCTGATCGGCACGGCCACCGTCGTCGTGTCGGCGTCGCCGCCTGGCGCATCGGGGCCGGCGGGCGGGATCGCCACGGCGACCATCGCCGCGGTGTACCCGATGTTCGTCACCAACGACTGGAAGATGCTCACCGAGACGCCGTACGCGCTCGGCATGGCGCTGGTCCTGCTGCTGGCCTACCGCGTCTGGGAGCGGCCCCGTCCCGGTGTGGCGGTCGCCCCGGGCGTCGTCATCGGGCTGCTCTCCTACGTGCGGTACGATGGCGCCGCTGCTGCTGCTGTTCGTCGGCCTGCCCTCGGCGTCGGGATGCGCCTGCTCACCCCGGTCGACCGCTTGCGGCTGATGGTCACGATCGGCCTTCCAGCTCGCGATCTGGGCGCCGCTGCTCATCGTGAACCAGACCCGCTTCGCCGAACCCGGCCTCGTGGGCACCGGCGGAGGCTGGGGCCTCATGAACGGGACCTGCGACAACACCTGGTACGGCGACCGACTGGGGACGCTCGACTTCCACTGCTTCGACCTCGCCGCCACCCTCGAGGCCGGCGCCACCTCCTTCGCCACCACCGACCGCCCCGACGAGTCCGTCGTGGACGGCGTGTACCGACGCCGGGCCGTCGACTACGTCCGCGACAACCTGCCGCGCGCGCCCTTCGTCGCCACGGTGCGGGTGCTACGGCTGGGGCTGTGGGACCCGGTCCAGACGATCGACATCGACTCGCGACCGGAGGGCCGTGGCACCGTCGACAGCTGGGCGACGATGGTGGGCTTGTACGCCGTCAGCGGCCTCGCGGTCGCCGGCGCGGTGTCGCTGCGTCGGCGACGGGTGCCGATCTCGCCCATCGTGGGGCCGGTCCTCATGGTGTCGGTGACGGCGGCGGCCAGCTTCGCGCTCTCCGGTATCGACTCCTCGCCGAGGTGGCCATGGTGCTGGCCGCCGGGGTGGGGTGGACGTCGTGTGGCGATGGGGCGTCGCCGCACCGGGGGCCCGCCGCGGGGAGGCCGGCCTGGACACCGTCAGGTGGCGCCCACGGTGGTGGCGCGCCGAGCGGCTGCGGGCGCTGCCGGCGGTGCGGGTGCCGAAGGTGCTCGCCGGCGCCGGAGGATCGCAGCTGCTCGCCGGCGTGGTGGGGTGGTCCTCACGCCAGACGCCGTCCGACGGCGCGCCGCCCGCCGAGGTGCACGCGCTACCGTCGCGCCCGCGACGCAGACCGACGCGTGCCCGACGCCAACCAGGTTCCGACATCGCCCGCCAGCTGGCGGCCATCTCGACCAGCGCCTCCGGCGTCGACCCGCAGCCTCGGCGGCGGCGTCGGACGTGAACCGGCTGCTGTTCGAGGTGATGTCGACAACAGATCCCCTCGCGACGCTGCGCGCCGTGGGCGAGGCGGGGTGTCCGGCGGTGGACGGCCTCGATCTGCTGACGGGGCACGCGGGCGGCGTGCCGAGGGGCCGGATCGGGGTCGAACGCCAGCGGAGGACCCGAGGGCCGCGGACCTGGCCCACGGACCAGCGCACGGCCTCGGGGTCGGCGAGGCGGAACGCGGGGATCCTGGCCAGGAACCGCTCCACCGCCGTCTGCAGCTCCATCCTGGCCAGGTTCGAGCCGAGGCAGCGGTGGATGCCCACGCCGAAGGCCAGATGCCGGTTCTCGGTGCGGTCCAGGTCGACCACGTCGGGCTCTGGGAAGGCCGCCGGGTCACGGTTGGCCGCGGGGAACGGCAGCAGCAGCGGGTCTCCGGCGCGCATCGGGCAGCCGAAGGCATCGGTGTCCCGCACGACCTCGCGGGCCATGGTGACCGGGGCGTAGGCGCGCAGGAGCTCCTCGCGGGCCACCGGCCAGATCTCGGGCTGGTCACGGAGTCGCTGCTGCTGCTCGGGGTGCTGGGCCAGGTGCCAGAGGCTGGCGCCGATGGCGCTCCACGTCGTGTCGATGCCGGCGAGCAGCAGGAGCAGGCACATGCCGAGGATCTCCTGGTCGGTCAGCGGCCGCCCTTCGATGCGGGCTTCGAGCAGGAACGAGATGAGGTCGTCCCGCGGCTCGCGACGGCGTTGCTGCACCTGGTCGACGAAGTACCCGAAGAAGTCCTGCAACCCGGCCATGCCGGCGAAGAAGTCGGTGGGCGCGAGCTCGAGGAGCTGGTGGACCCACCCCAGGAACAGCTGCTCGTCCTCGTGCGGCACCCCGAGCATGGTGGCGATGATCCGCACCGGGATGTGGCGGGCGTAGTCGCTCGCCGCGTCGCAGCGGCCTCGATCGACGAAGTCGTCGATGAGCTCGTCGGCGAGCGACTCCACCTTCGGTTGGAGCGCCTCGATGCGCTTGGGCCCGAAGAAGGGGAGCAGGAGGCGCCGCGCCTCGGTGTGGTACGGGGGGTCGCTCGAGATCGGCGGCACCTCGAGGCGGAAGTCGGTGAGGGGCGCGTACTGCGCGATGATCGGTTGGCGCGACGAGAACGTGTCGGTGTCGTTGGCGATGGCCACGATGTCGGCGTGGCGGCACGGCACCCACATCCCGCGGAAGGCCTCGGACCGGGCCATCGTGTCCCGTTCCCGGAGGTCGTCCCAGATCGGGAAGGGGTCGGCGGCGTACGTCGGGTCGTAGTGGTCGAAGCTCGTCGACCAGTCGACCTCGCGGTCGTCGGTCCCGGTCTGGTCCGCCATCGCTCTCCTCCTGGTCCGGACGCGTCATTGTGGCCCGGCGGGCGTGTGCTCGGCGTCAGGACGTGACCGATGGCCCTGCCGGGTCGTTCAGTCGCGTGTCAGCATGGCGACGGCTGCCGCCAGGCTGCGGCGCCTGCTGCCGGGACGGAGACGACGTGGAGGCACCGATGCTCCGCGACCATCAGGCCACCCTCGACGAGCTCGACCGTGACGAGTGCCTGCGACTGCTCGCCACCCAGTCCCTCGGGCGGCTGGCGGTGTCTCGCCGTCTGGAGCCGCCCCTGGTGGTGCCGGTCAACTACGTGGTCGACGGGGCGAACCTGGTGTTCCGCTCGGGGTACGGGACCAAGCTGCGGTCGCTCGCGGCCCGGCCGGTGAGCTTCCAGGTCGACTGGGTCGACCCGGTGACCCGGACCGGGTGGAGCGTGCTGGCGCACGGGCGGGCCCGGGAGATCCGCCAGCGCGACGCCGGGCCCCGCCTGCCCGAACCGTGGATGCCCGAGGACAAGCCCTACCTGGTCCGGATGGCGATCCACCGGGTGACGGGGCGCCGCATCGTGCGGGCCGAGGACCCGGTCGACGGCTGAGCCGCGCCGCCCGGCGGGCAGCTCAGCTCAGCCGGCGCTCGCCGTCCGGGTGCCGGTGGCGAAGTCGAGGTCGAGGCCGGCGTCGCCGACCTGGTAGGCGTAGCGGGTCGAGCCGGCAGCGATGCGAGCCCACAGGCTGTCGTCGCGCGGGTAGCCGTGCAGCGGGACGTCGCGGCCGTCGGCGACGAGCGGCGGGTCCAGCCGAAGCGCACCTCGCCTCGGGTCGGCGAGACGTACCGGACGTCGAAGCCGTCACCCGGCTCGGGCCCGAGTCGCCGGACGTCGAGGGCCGCCGTGGTCACCGCGTCGACGAACCCGGCGAAGCCCCCGCGGCTTGACCAGTCCCCGGCCCGACCGACCTCGACGACCCACACGTCGTCGGGACCGCCGTCCGCGATGAGCTCGTAGGGCTTGGTGTGGCCGCCGGGCAGCGTCGCGGGATCGCGATCCGACCAGCGCACGGGCCGCCAGGAGTACAGGGCGATGTAGCCGTCCCCCTTGCGGCCGATCGTCCACGTCCCCCGTTGCACGATCTCGTCGAACCGGTCCTGGGGGAAGAAGGCGTGGGTGTAGGGCTCGTAGGAGAACGCCTGCAGGGGGCCGGGTCCGCCGGAGGCGTACTGCGGCGCGTAGATGCTGATGCCGACGTTGTCGACCTGGGCCGAGCGGGGGTTCGCGGCGTTGCCGGTGAACCAGTCGGTGTCGGTGAACCTCGTCGATGACGGCGGCCCGACGGCGGGGTGCGTGGTGAACACGAGCGCACCGGCGTCGATCGTGGCCTGCCACACCTGGTCCTGCTCGCTGCGGACGCCCGGCCGCCAGTCCTGCGCGGTGGACAGCATCACCTCCGGGCTGCGCCACGTCGTCGTGTCCACCTCGGAGAGCAGCCCCGTGTTGAGCTGCGGCGCCAGCTGGACCGCGAGCTGCTGCAGCTGCGGGAGGGTGCTGGCGTCGACGATGGGCTGCAGGTCCTTCGCCCTGGCGAAGTTGGTCGTCTCCCACAGGTCGTAGCGGCCGATGGTGTCCACCGACAACGGCACCAGCTGCCAGGCGAACTGCGCGCCCATGCCCCACCACACGTCGAGGTTCGCCGGGTCATCGAAGGCGAAGCCGTTCGGAGCCGCCGGGTCGTCCGTCACCGGCCCGGACGGGTCGAGCGGCTGGCCGTGGTGCTGGCGCACCACCGCGACCTCGCCGGACCGGGCGATGGCCGGCAGGACGGCGGGGGGGCGATAGCGGTGCGCCGTGGCGACCAACGAGGCGTTGTCGACGTTGGGGTACGGGTCGGTGGTCGTGTCGAACAGCAGCTTCTGGGTGGAGAAGGTGTCCTCGTCGAAGCCGCTGGTCTTGTCCTTCGAGTACGTCCGTCCGTGGGTCGAGCCGTAGGTCGATCGGAGGCTGTGCGACGCCATGTCGGCGATGACGACGTCGAGCGCCATCGCCGCCTTGGTGGCCAGGGCCTGGTCGTCGGACCACTCGGCGAGCAGCAGCAGTCCCTTGACGTCTTCCATCGAGTACACGTTCGAGAGCCACTCGCTGAAGCCGAAGCGGGCCCGCAGGTCGATCCACCGCTCGATCAGCGGCCGGGCATGGTCCATGTGCTGGCGGCCGGTCATCGTCGGCGTGGTCCCGTTCACCGCGAACTGCACGTCGGGGAAGGCCTGGCCGGCGGCGTACTCGTTGGCGAGGAAGATGATCTGGTGGTTCTCGGTCCAGTAGTACTGGTTGTCGACCAGGCCCGGTGGGGTCGGCTCGGTCCACCAGTACTTGGCTCCCTGGATGCCCCGCTCGAGGGCGGCCATCGTGTCGGTGGGGAGCCGGTCGCGGTAGCCGTACCAGAGGAAGAGCCAGTTGTTGACCGTGAAGTCGCTCGTGTCCTCGAGCCGGGCGACCTTGGCCAGCTCGTCGGCGAACGCCTCGGGGGTCACGGCCGCGGCGTCGAAGGCGAAGCCCGGCTCTCTCGCCGACCGTTCGGCGTAGGCCAGGACCGACGGCACCGAGCCGGGGGAGAGGGGGCGGGCGGTGGCGAAACCCAGGTAGTCGTCCTGTCGGGACCGCCACGCGGCATCCGAGAGGTAGCCGTCTCCACCGCCCAGTGCCGAGGTCGCACCGCCGCTCACGACCGCAGCCCCCGAGGCCGTTGTCGGCGGTGTCGCAGGCTGCGACGAGGACGTGCAGGCGGCGGCGAGCAGGCCGACCGCGGCGAGCAGGCCGACCGCGCCGCGCATCCCCCCCGAACCCACGCGCACACGGTGACGCCCCATCCCATGGTCCCCCTTCCCGATCGGCGGACGGTAGCAACCGCAGCCGGTCCGCGGGTCTCGGGATGGTCTCGCCTGGCCGGGGCGACGCCGGCGAACGAGCCGGGCACCGGCACCGGCTCTCCTCGTGGCGCCGTGGGCTGCGCTCGCCGACAATGAGCAGGTGACGGACGCAGGAGGGTCGATCGAGCGCAACCGGGCGCTGTGGGCGACCGTGAACGCCGCCTTCACCGACGCCGACGCCGACCGACGCTGGCGCGAGCCCGGCATCAGCTGGGGGCTCTTCCACCTCCCGGAGCGTGAGCTCGGCCTGCTCGGCGACGTCGTCGGTCTGGACGTGGTCGAGCTGGGGTGCGGCACGGCCTACCTCTCGGCGGCGCTGCGGCGCGCCGGCGCCCGACCCGTCGCGGTGGACCTGAGCCCGGCCCAGCTCGCCACTGCTGCTCGCTGCCAGCAGGACCACGGGGTCTTCTTCCCGCTCGTCGAGGCGGACGGCGAGCAGGTGCCGTTGCGCAGCGGGGTGTTCGACCTCGTCGTGAGCGAGTACGGCGCCGGACCGTGGTGCGACCCGACGCACTGGGTCCCCGAGGCCGCCCGCCTCCTGCGCCCCGGTGGTCGGCTGGTCTTCCTCACCAACAGCGTGCTGGCCGCCCTCTGCGTCCCGGCTGCCGAGGGCCGCGCTGGCGACCGGCTGCTACGCCCCCAGCGCGAGCTGCGGCGGATCGCCTGGCCCGGCGGCGGCGTCGAGCACCACCCCGGTCACGGCGACTGGATCCGTGAGCTGGGAGCCGCCGGCTTCGTCGTCGACGCGCTCCACGAGCTGTACCCGCCGGCCGACGCGACCGACCACGACTGGTATCAGATCGTCGACGCCGACTGGGCGCGTGCCTGGCCGGCGGAGGACGCGTGGGTGGCGCACCTGCCCCGGTGATCGACCGCTGCCCCTCGGCGCTTCAGAACGGCAGCTCGGGAGCCTGCAGGGCGACCAGCTCGTCGAACATCTCCCGGCAGGCCGACTCGCTGGCCGGGGAGACCGGGTCCTCGCACACCGCCCGGAACGCGAGCGCGGGGTCACCCGTGAGGGCGGCGTCGACGACGCGGTCCTGCAGTGCCACCTGGGTGGCGATGTGGCCGGCGATCGGCTCGGCGACGGGCGCCATCGTGTCGGGATGGATGCCGTCCCCGTCGACCATGGCGCCCACCTCGACGATGGCGCCGTCGGGCCCGTTCGGCAGGTAGCCGTGGTTGGGCACGTTGACGGCCATGACGCGGGTGGGCTCGCCGGTCCACATCGCCTCGATGATGGGCACGACCTCCTCGAGGCTGTGCCCGATGCGATGCAGCGGGAGCGGCACCTTCGTGTCGGCCACCCAGCTGGCCAGTCGCTCGGTGGAGCGGTCGATCCGCTCGAACAGGTCGACCGGCGTCGGGTGGTAGCAGCCGATCCGGGTCGCGTCGGGGAGGTACTCGCCGATGTGGCTGTCGACCGAGCAGGGCACCAGCCCGTGCTCGCGCACCATGTGGGCGACCACCGGCGCGTAGAGCTGGTCGGCCAGCGCGGCCAGGGGCCACGCGTGCCACGCCAGGCGGACCAGCCGGGCCGTGCCGGGGCCGAAGTCGAAGGCCCGTCGGGCGAACAGCGCCCGGACGGCTGGCAGGAGGTCCTCGCCGGTGTCGCGGTCGCGCAGCTCGGTGAAGAAGGTGAAGTGGTTGATGCCCGACGCCCGTCCCTCCAGCCGCGAGGGCTTCGTGCGCAGCAGGCGGGCCAGCCGGTGCACGCCGATGGGGCCCTCGTGGCACATCCCGACGTTGGCGACCTTCGTGCCTCGGTTGATGGCGAGGGTGACCCGGCTCATCGGGTTCGACAGGTTGATCAGGAGCGCGTCGGGGCAGTGCTTCTCGATGTCGGCGCAGATGCCGAGGGTGTTCTTGATGCTGCGCAGCGAGTGGAACACCGCGCCCGGACCGCCGTTCTCGCCGTTGATCTGCCGGGCACCGTGGCGGTTGGGGATCTCGAAGTCCTGGCGCCAGTAGCGGAAGCGCCCGTGCTCGGCGCTGCTGAGCACGACGTCGGCTCCGTCGAGGGCCTCGGCCGGGTCGGTGGTGCGGTCGATGATCACCGGCGCCCCGGCAGCGGCGTTGAGCTTGGCGGCGAAGCGGTAGGCACGGGTGAGCCGGGCCTCGCTGATGTCGTGCAGCATCAGGCGGGCGCCGGCGAGCGACGGTGTGTGGATGACGTCGTTGACCATCGTCGGCCCGAACGACATGCCGCCGGCACCGACGAGCGTGATCTTCGGGCTCACCGGCGCCGTCACGAGGTCCACTCCTCGCTGCGGGCCCACAGCCAGGACGCCAGCTCGGGTGTGGCCACCGGGCTCGGCTCCTTGGGGGCGCGGTCCGCGTAGTAGCCGCCGGAGGCCCCGATCAGCTCCTCGGACGTCGCGCACCACAGCGACGTGCGGGCGCCGTCCTCGGTCGATCGCATCCGGCGGGTGACGAGTGGCCGGATCGGCCACGGGATGCGACGCCAGATGTCCGAGGCGATCACGCCGGGGTGGAGGGCGTGGACCGCGATCTCGTCGGTCGGCAGCCGCCGGGCCAGCTCCTGGGTGAACAACACGTTGGCGAGCTTCGAGCGCTCGTACTCGGGCATCCCGGTGATGCTGCGGGTGGGCCGCCGCAGCTGCGCCTCGTCGAGGCCCTTGGCCGCGTAGTGCGAGTCCGAGGACACGACGACGACGCGGGCCGGCGCCGCCGCCCGGAGGAGGTCGAGGAGCCGGGTCACGAACAGGAAGTGGCCCAGGTGGTTGATCCCGAAAGCGAGCTCGAAGCCCTGGGCGGTCTGCCCCCGTTGCCCGGCGACCCCGGCGTTGGCGATCAGCACGTCGATCGGGTCGCCGCGGTCGAGCAGCGTCGCGGTCGCCGCCCGCACCGAGTCGAGGTCGGCGAGGTCGAGGAGGAGGTGCTCGAGGCGGTCGTTGCCCGTGGCGGTGCGGAGCTCGTCGATGACGGGCAGGGTCTTGGACGCCGACCGGCAGGCGAGGATCACCCGTGCACCGCGTGCCGCGAGGCCCTTGGCGGTCGCCAGCCCGATGCCGGTGTTCGCCCCGGTGACGACGAAGGTTCGATCATCGAGGTCTGCGTCGTCGGCCATCGGGCCACGGTAGGCGCGGTGATCGACGCCCGCCTCGGTGCACCTCGGGGTAGGAGCTGCGGGGTGGCGGCCGTCGGGGCGGCCGACGCGCTCCTCGCTACCCCGTGAAGCTCGGGGTGACCGGTGGGCCCGGTGGTGCCGGCGGCGGTGGGGTCGGCGTGTTCGGCGGGATGCTCTGCGGGAACGAGAAGAAGTCGTCGGGGTCGTAGGCGGTCTTGACGGACCGGAGCCGGGGGAGGTTCGACCCGTAGTAGGCCTGCAGCCAGTCGGGCAGGTACGGGTCGATGTAGTTCTGGTACGCCTCGCTGTTCGAGTAGGGCGCCATCGCCCGGTAGAAGCCGTCGAGCCACGAGAAGTTGTCGTCGATCAGCGCCTGGCTGCTCGTGGGCTGCCAGTAGCCGAAGGACTGGATGTGGAAGAGGGCGTCTCGGTGCACGAAGGCCGTGGCGCTCTTCGCCGGTCGGTTGAGGGCGCCGCCGTAGGAGTCGAACAGCGCGCCGCCGGATCCGAACTCGGTCGGGTTCGACGGCTGCTGGGGATCGTTCTGGCGGATCTCGATCCACGTGATCAGCTCGTCGATGCCCGCTGGTGGGAGCGGCTTCGAGAAGTACATCGACTTGGCGTAGTTGGTGGCGAGGCCGAGCACGCCCGGTGGCACGAAGTACGGCGTGTGGCACTCCTGTTCGGTGAGGTTCGAGCAGCCGGCGTAGTAGTCGATCATCTCGAGGAACGTCATCTCCTGGACGAACGTCGAGGTGGGCGTCCCCGCGGCGAGGAGCGGCGCCAGGATGGGCTGCAGGCCGGCCGGGGTGCCGAGGTAGGTGCCCGCCGTACCCAGGAACGGGGCCTGGTTGCTCGGGCTCGTCGCCATGGCCATGCCCGAGAACACCTCGTCGGGCAGGGTGGCGATCCAGGTCTGCCACGCATCGGCCACGGCGGCCGCCTGCGACCAGGGCCAGGCCACGTTGAACACGGTGACGTTGCCCACCGGGTGGGTCCGGAACGTGAGGCTCGTGGCGATGCCGAAGTTCCCGCCGCCGCCGCCCTGCGAGGCCCACAGCAGGTCGGGGTGCTGCTGCGCGTTCGCCGTCACCAGGCTGCCGTCGGCCAGGACCACGTCGATGGACAGGAGGTTGTCGCAGGTGAGGCCGAAGGCCCGTCCCGTCTCGCCGACACCGCCACCGAGGGTCAGGCCCGTGATGCCGACCGACGGGCACGTGCCCGCGGGGATCGCCACGCCGCCGTCGTACAGCGCGGTGTCGACGTCGATGAGCACTGCGCCGCTGCCGATCGTCGCCGTCGACGCTCCGGCACCGAGGGAGACCGATCGCAGCTGCGACACATCGATCACGAGCGAGTCGCACGTGGAGTAGCCCCCGTAGCTGTGGCGGCCGTTCCGGCTCCGCACCGACAGGCCGTTCTCGCGAGCGAACCGGATGGCGACACCGACGTCGGCAGGGACCGCGCAGAAGGCCACCGCTAGGGGGACGATGGCGTCGAAGCGGGTGTTGTACATCTGCGTCGCCGTCGGGAACGCCGGGTTGGACGGCAGCACGACCTGGCCCTCCATCTGCCCCTGCAGCTGGGCCCAGTTCACCGCGCCGCCGGTCGCCGCCCCGGCGACGGCCGGGGCCAGGGCGCCTGCCGCGACGCCCGCTGCGCCCAGCCGAGCCGCGGCGCCGAACCCCAGCAGGGATCCGCCCGACGCCTTGAGGAACTCTCGGCGTGTGCTCCCCGACATGACCAACCCCTCCCCGCATCGGCCCGCCGGGGAGGTGTCTAGCATCGAGGCTCGCCGGGTGGGATCGATCGCCGGTGCGGTCCACGTCGCAGGTAGCGTGCTCCGGCGTGGGCCGACCCGAACCCGAGCGCCGAGCCGAGATCGACCGGGTCCTCGACCAGGTCGTGAAGCCCGCCCGTTGGCCCCGCACCCAGCCGGTCACCATCAGCGCCCGCCACCTGCACGGCGAGCCCCTGCCCTACGAGGCCGCGGTGGCCGGAACGTTCGAGGCCTTCGCCGAGGGCGACCCGTGGGGTCCGGCGTGGGACACCACGTGGTTCCACGTGACCGGTCACGTGCCGACGGACTGGGCCGGCGAGGACGTGGTGCTGGCGGTGCACCTCGGCTACGGCGGCGGCGTCGGCTTCGGGGCCGAGGGGCAGGTGTGGGTCGACGGCCGCCCCACCCAGGGCATCAGCCCGAACCATCGAGAGGTTCGGGTGGCCGCCCCGGCGGTGGGGGGTGAGGCGATCGACCTGTACATCGAAGCAGCCGCCAACCCGCCCGCCGACCGGGCCGATCCCGGCCCGCTGCTGCTGCCCGACCCGCACGGGGAGCCGCTCCTGACGCTGCGCCGCTGCCGTCTGGCGGTCGTCGACCGCCAGGTCGAGGCGCTCGTGCGCGAGTGGCTGCTGGTGGCCGACCTCGCCACCTGGGTCGGCGGCGACCGGGCCGAGGAGTGCGGTGCTGCGCTCGACCGGGCCTGTCGGGTCGTCGAGGAGGCGGGGCTCGACGCCACCACCGTCGTCGCGGCTCGCGCCGAGCTGGGTGAGGTCCTGGCCGTTCCCAACGAGGGCACCGGCCTCGTGCACCTCGCCGTGGGCAACTCCCATCTCGACACGGCGTGGCTGTGGCCGCTGCGCGAGACCCACCGCAAGGCGGCTCGCACCTTCTCGACCGCGGCCACCATGCTCGACCGCGAGCCCGACTACCGGTTCGCTGCCTCGCAGCCCCAGCAGCTGGCCTGGGTGCGCGACGAGTACCCCGCCCTCTGGGAGCGGATCCGATCCCACGTCCGTGACGGACGCTTCGACGTGGTCGGTGCCATGTGGGTCGAGCCCGACTGCAACCTGCCCTCGGGCGAGTCACTCGTCCGTCAGCTCGTGCACGGCAAGCGGTTCCTCCGTGACGAGCTGGGCATCGACGCCGACGGGCTGTGGCTCCCCGACGTGTTCGGCTACTCGGCGGCCCTACCCCAGATCCTGCACCAGGCCGGGGTCGACTGGTTCGTCACCCAGAAGATCTCCTGGAACGACACCAACCGGTTCCCCCACCACACGTTCTGGTGGGAGGGCATCGACGGCACCCGGATCTTCACCCACTTCCCGCCCGCCGACACCTACTCCGGGGAGGTGACGGTCCCGCAGCTGCTGCACGCCGAGCGCAGCTTCGCCCAGCGTGACGTTCGCCGGAGCGCGCTGTACCTCTACGGCCACGGCGACGGCGGCGGTGGTCCCGACCAGGACATGCTCGAGCGGGCTCGACGGTTGCGCGACGTCGACGGCGTCGGCCACGTCGAGCTCACCGGCGCCAGCGACGCTCTCGCCCGGCTGCGGTCCGAGGGCGAGCCCGCCGAGCTGCCGGTGTGGGTCGGCGAGCTGTACCTCGAGATGCACCGCGGCACCTACACGACGCTCGGGGCCATCAAGAAGGGCAACCGCGAGCTGGAGTGGGCCCTGCGCGACGCCGAGCTGTGGGCGTGGGCCGCCGCCGGCCACGCCGGCGAGCCGGTGCCGGCGGTCGAGCTCGAGCAGGCATGGCAGACGCTGCTGCTCCACCAGTTCCACGACATCCTGCCGGGGTCGTCCATCCACTGGGTCCACCAGGACACCATCGCGGCCCACGACGCCGTGCGGGCGGTCACCGACGAGGTCCTGGACCGCTCCCTCGGGCGGCTCGCCGCCCGGGTCGATGTCGGTGACGCCGTCCGACCGGTGCTCGTGGCCAACAGCCTCCCCTGGCCCCGCGACGAGGTGATCGAGGTCGACGGCGGGCTGCACCGCGTGAGCGTCCCACCGTGTGGGTGGGCCGTGCACGACCTCGCCGGCGACGAGGTCCCGGCTCGTGAGGACGCGCCGGATCACCGACCGGTGACGGTCGGCGATGGGTGGATGGACAACGGCCGGCTGCGGATCGGGTGGGACGAGGCCGGGCGGCTGCGCTCGGTGCGGCACCTCCCCACCGGCCGGGAGGTCGTGCCACCGGGCGCCGCCGCCAACCAGCTGCAGCTGCTCGCGGACCACCCCGAGGTGTGGGACGCCTGGGACATCGACCGGGTGGCCTTCGACACCGCGGTCGACGTGACCGACGCCGACGTCGTGGAGGTGGTCGAGTCGTCGCCCTTGCGCGCCACCTTGCGGATCGTGCGGTCGTTCGGGCGCTCACGCATCGAGCAGCTGGTGCGGCTGTCCCACGGGAGCGGCCGCCTCGAGGTGCACTGCGCCGTCGACTGGCACGAGGACCACACGTTGCTCAAGGTGGCCTTCCCGGTGGACGTGCGGGCCACCACCGCTCGCCACGAGATCCAGTTCGGCCACGTCGAACGGCCCACCCACGCCAACACCAGCTGGGACGCAGCCCGCTTCGAGACGTGCGCCCACACCTGGGTCGACCTGAGCGAGGACGGGTTCGGCGTCGCCCTGCTGAACGACGGCAAGTACGGCCACGACGTCTCGGGCAACGTCATCCGGCTGTCCCTGCTGCGCTCGCCCACCTGGCCGGACCCGCTGGCCGACCGCGGACACCACCGCTTCGCCTACGCCCTGTACCCCCACGCCGGTCCACCGACGGCGGGCGGCGTCATCGCCGAGGCGCACGCCTTCAACGCGCCACTGCGCCTCGTGCCCGCGGAGGCCACCGGCGGCACGGGGAGCGAGGACGTCGTCCTTGCACCCAGCTGGTCGCTGGTGACCGTCGACGACCCCGGTGTCGTGGTGTCGGCGGTCAAGGCCGCCGACGACGGCGACGGCGTCATCGTGCGGTTCCACGAGGCCTTCGGCGGGCACCGCTGGGTCTCCCTTCGGGTCGACGGCGCCACGAGCGCCGAGCGCACCGACCTGCTCGAGGCCCCCGATGAGGCCGGGCCCCTGCCGGTGCGCGACGGCGCCGTCGAGATCGAGCTGCGACCGTTCGAGCTCGTCACCCTCCGCCTCCGCTGACCACGCCGGAGCGACCGAGGAGGCCGTGGACGAGCGCGGTGCTTCAGCGAGGCGACGCGGTGGCGATGGCGGCGAAGGTGTCGAGGTCCTCGACGGCGGCGACCGTCCTGGCGATGTTGGCGACGGTGATCTCTCGGCCGTAGTTCTCCGGTGGGCAGATGAGCCAGCCGATCACGAGGCCCCACAGCGCGGCGGCTCGGTACTGCACGAAGGCGTCCTCGAGGGTCGGGGCGGTCCGCACCCCGGCTGCTGCGAGCCGGTCGAGGTACTCGGCCAGCAGATCGCGCTGATGGGTGCGTCGGACCTCGGCGTCGAGCGCGGTGACCAGGAGGTACGTGACGTCGTGGGCCCAGCTCCCGCGGACCATGAGCTGCCAGTCGAGCAGCCCGGCGCGCTCACCCGGCAGCAGGTAGGTGTTGCCGACGTGCGGATCGCCGTGCAGCAGGGTCGTCGGCGCCACGGTGTGCTGCTGCTGGACCGTCCAGAGCGGTCCCCACATCTGGTGCACGGTGCGCCCGAGCGGTGCGATGAGGTCGGCCTTGAACGGGTGGCGATCCACCTGATCCTCGATCAGCTCGAGGCCGATCGTGGTGAACACGTCGAACATGCCACCACGCACCGGGGTGGGCACCCACGACAGCTCCGCCGCGAAGCGGGGGCTGTCCCAGAACCGGGCGTGCAGGGAGGCGAGGTTCTCGAGGACGGATCGCACCTCGTCCAGGCTCACCGGATCGAGGGCCGACGGGAACCGTGCGCCTCGGGTGGTGAGATCCTCGAGGAGGAGGCCGAAGCGGCCCGTGGCCGGGTCGAAGCGGCTCGCGAAGACCCGAGGCGTCTCGATGGCGAGCTCATCGCGGATCTCGCGGTAGAAGCGGACCTCGTTCTCGTACATCGCCCGGGGCGCGTGGGGCGAGGCGAGCATGGTCTTGAGGATCATCCGATCGGGGAGGTCGCCGCTCGTGCCGGCCGCGTAGGTGAGGCCGATGGCCACACGGTCTGCTGTCGAGGCCACGCCGGCGCCGGCGTGCCTGGTGCTGATGATCTCGATGTGGTCGACCGCCACGCCGGGCACCCGGTCGGCCAGCGCGGCACCGAGGACGTCGGCGGTGAGATCGTCGAGGTCGGCGGGGAACACCACGTCGTCCAGCCGGTCGTCGCGAGTCGGTTCGGTCATCGGGGTCGGGCCTCCAGGCACGGGTCGGCCGCGGCGGGCACCGATGGCCGATGCGAAGGTGCGCTCATCGTGGCCGGCGCCCCGGTCGCTCGCCGGAACACCCCAAGCGACTACCACATGCCGTGACCACAGGAGCGTCGAAGTGCTGACGGCGTGCTCGGCGAGCGCTGCGTACCCTGATGTCGTGGGGGTCCACGGGAGGTGCGCGGCGAACACGATCGGGCTCGTCGTGCTCCTGCTCGTCGCCTCGTCGTCGGTGGTCGTGCTCTCCACCACCGGCGCCCCGGCTGGCGCCGCCGGTGTCCGCTACGCCGACGAGATCTTCAGCGACGTCGCCGTCACGGCGAACCTGGAGTACGGCGTCGCACCCGCATACACCGGATCGCCGAAGTCGCTCGGGTTCGACCTCTACGCACCGGTGGGCGACACCGAGACGAACCGCCCGGCGCTCATCTACGTGCATGGCGGCAGCTTCGAGGGCGGGACGAAGACCGAGGGATCGACGTGGGCCACGCTCGCGGCCAGGCGTGGCTACGTCGCCGTGTCGATGGACTACCGGGTGGTGCCAGGCGCGGGGAACGATCTGGTGAAGCTGGCGTGGGCGATCCGGGCGGCCCAGCACGATGCCCAGGCCATGATCCGCTACCTCCGACGACACGCCGACGTCCTGGGCATCAACCCCCTCGCGATCGGGATCATGGGCTACTCGGCGGGCGCGGTCACATCGATGAACGTGGCCTACCGGTCGTTCGACCCCGGTGGCGAGGAGTACCTCGGTGACACCGGGAACCTCGGGTACGCATCCGACGTCTCCGCCGCGGTGTCCCTCGCCGGGGCGGCCAACAACGTGACGCCGAACGCGCCCGGTGCAGATGCACCACGGCATCAAGGACACGACCGTGCCGTACGCCGCCGGCGTCAACACCTGCAACACCGCGGTGTCCATGGGCGACGAGTGCACCCTGTACTCCTACGACACCACCCACCTCCTGTCGCCCTTCTACCCGACCGAGATCCGGCCGAAGGTCTACGAGTTCTTCGCGGAGGAGCTCGCCGGCATGGTGGTGCCACCGAGGGCCCGCGAGGGCTACCACGCCCTCACGCCTTCCCGAGTGCTCGACACGCGGTCAGGTCTCGGGGCACCCCAGGCCCGGCTCGGACCCGGAGGGACCGTCGACCTCACGGTGACCGGTGTAGGTGGCGTACCGGCCTCGGGCGTCGCGTCGGTGGTCTTGAACGTGACGGCGGCGAACCCCAGCGCCTACAGCCACGTGGTGGTGTGGCCGGGCGGTGAGGCCATGCCCGACACGTCGAGCTTGAACCTGCGCCCAGGTGAGAACGTCGCCAACCTCGTGCAGGTCGATGTCGGTGGTGGCGGTGACGTGCGGTTGACGAACCACGCTGGTGAGGTCGACCTCGTGGCCGACGTCGTCGGCTGGTACGACGAGGGCACGGGGGTGGCGATCGGATGGTCGCCGTCGTGCCGGCCCGCGTGTTCGACTCGAGAGCCGGCGCGGGACCGCTCGTCGGCACCACCACCGTGCCGGTGGCAGGCGTCGGCGGCGTGCCCAGCGACGCGAGTGCGGTGGTCGTGAACCTCACGGCCGTGCTCGGCACGGCCGCGTCGCACCTCACGGCCTGGCCGACCGGCGCCACGATGCCCGGAACGTCGAACGTGAACTTCGACGCCGGAACTGTGGTGCCCAACCTCGCCATCGTGAAGGTCGGGGCCGGAGGCACGATCCAGGTCCACAACAACGCCGGTGCGGCGCACGTGCTCGTGGACGTCTACGGCTACTACCGCCCTGGTGAGGGCCTGGGAGCCATGCACGTGGCCGAGGCTCGCATCCTCGACACGCGATCGGGCGTCGGCGGACGGGCGACGCCGGTCGGCGCCGGCCAGACCGTGAACCTCCGGGTGCGAGGGGCCGGCAGCCTGCCGCGCACCGGGATCACAGCCGTGGTCCTCAACGTCACAGCCGTCAACCCCTCAGCCACGAGCCACGTCGCGGTGTGGCCCCACGGCGCCGCCCAGCCGGCCACGTCGAACCTGAACCTGTCCCCCGGGCGCACCGTCCCCAACCTGGTGATCGTGCTGGTGGGCCCCGACGGCACGATCGACCTCGCCAACAACAGCGGCGACGTCGACCTGCTCGCTGACGTCGTCGGCTTCTTCGCCTGACGCCTGGTCCTGGTGGACGGCCCCGTTGCCGGGGGCCGTCGGTACCCCGCCCTCGTGAAGGCTAGGGCTCGGCGCAGTGCGGTGCGCCGAGCAGAGCTGCGGCGTCGACCCGAGCGGTTTGGAGCGCCTCCACGCTGTCGAGTGTGGCGGTGAAGGCATCGGCGTCGCCCACGAGCGCGGCCTCCAGCTGTGCTCGGCTGTTGGCGTTCTCTGCTTCGAGGGCGTCGACGTAGCGGGCGAGCGGGGATCCGTCGGATCGGGCGTCGGCGACCTGACGGAGGGTCTGCGCTTGGCGTTCGGCGGCTTCGACGGCGGGCTCGAAGTGCGCGCCGACTGCAGGTAGCAGGTCAGCCCGGGGGTGATCGGGATCGAACCCCGCGATCGCCAAAGGGCCGTTCGATTCGATCGCGTCGAGGTACTCCGCACACGCGGCGTCGGCAGCTTCTGCGGGCGACGAGCTCGTGGCTGCCGTCGCCGATCTGGACGTGGGGGTCGTGCCCGCCTGGCCCGACGGATCGGGGTCGTTGCCGCAGGCCACCACCGATGCCACCCCGACCGCGAGGACGAGGCGTGCGATCCAGCTCGCTGCTCGCCCGGCTGCAGGTGCTTCGGACTCGGGTCGCCGCCGGATCATGCGGGGAGCCTGCGGAGCGAGTCGTGGAGGGTGTGCTGGTCGAAGTAGAGGCGCTCGGCGCGGACCAGGTCGCCCTCGAAGACCATGACGAACGCCATCGGCGCGTCGATCGATCGGTTGGACGCTGGGAAGTGCTCGCCGCTGGGGGAGGTCCAGTCCCCGGTGTGGGTGCCGACGGCACGGACCTCGACGAGGACGCCGTCGTCGGTCGCAGTGGCGCGTCGGACGTCCATGCGGAGATCCGGGAGTGCAGCGAGGATGCCGAGCTCGTGGGCCATCGCGTCGGGGCCGGCGAGGTGGCCGTGGGGCCAGGTGGCCTCGTACTCGGGATGGAGGTGCTGGGTCGCGCGCTCCAGGTCCCTGTTGTTGAACGCGTCCATCAGGTCGAGTGCGGTCGCGGTGCGTTCGGCCATCGCCGATCCTCCCTGTTGCGTCGGTCCGGCTCGGGGCCGGAGTCGTGGTCCATGGTCGGGGGCCTCGGCCCCGGGCTACCTCCCCCAGGTGGGGGACGAAGCGACGGTCGGTTCGGCCAAGATGAGCACCATGGCAGCGAGTGCTCCGGGTGGCGACGACGGCCGGTCGGTCGGTGTGCGGGCGTTCGTGTTCACCGACGTCGAGGATTCGACGGCCATGTGGGACCGCGAGCCAGAGTCGATGAGCGCGGCGATGACGAGGGTCGTCTCGCTCATCGACGAGATCGCCGACACGCACGGCGGCGAGCGAGCGGTGGAGCAGGGTGCGGGCGACAGCTCGGTGCTGGTCTTCGCCTCGCCGAGCGACGCGCTGGCGGCGGCGGTCGTTCTGCAACGTCGGATGCTCGAGGAGTCGTGGCCGACCGCTGATCCGGTTCGGGTCCGGGCCGCGGTGCATGCCGGTGAGGTCCGGCAGAACCCCGACGGCACCTTTGCGGGCCCGACGATGAACCGCTGTGGCCGGCTGCTCGGTGCGGCCCACGGAGGCCAGGTGGTCGTGTCGATGTCGACGACCGAGCTCGCCGGGGAGCTGGATCCGGGCGTGGAGGTGTTCGATCTCGGCGGGCACCGCCTGCGGGGCATCGAGCAACCGATGCGCATCGGACAGGTGTGTGCCGCCGGCATGCCGAGCGAGTTCCCGCCGCTGCGCACCCTCGACGCATCCTCGGCGCTGATCCCTCGCTACCGGAGCGAGTTCGTCGGCCAGGAGTCGCTGCTCGACGAGCTGATGGCGCTGTTGGTGACGGTCGGCGGGATCGTGACCGTCGTGGGGACCGGTGGGTGTGGCAAGACCCGCCTTGCCGCGGAGGCGGCGGGTCGAGCGGTCGAGTCGTTCCGCGACGGCGTCGTGTGGGTCGACCTCGGCCTCCTCGACGACGGTGAGCTGGTGGGTGACGCGACCGCGGCGGCGCTCGGTGTGCGGTGTGGGGCGCGCCCGCCCGTCGTGGCTGTGATCGAGCACCTGCGGGCCCGTCACCTGCTCGTGGTGATCGACAACTGCGAGCACCTCGTGGCAGCCGCCGCGGAGCTGGCGGTCGCGATCCGCGACGGTTGCCCGCAGGTGCCGGTGCTGGCGACGAGCCGTGAGCCGTTGAACGTGTCCGACGAGGTCGTGCGCCGGGTCCCGTCGTTGCCCGTGCCCGACGCCGACACCATCCACAGCGTGGAGTCGTCTGCGGCTGGCGCGCTGTTGCTCGATCGTGTCCGTCAGTCCCGGCCGGACTTCGCACTCGACGAGTCCGGCGCGGCGGCCTTCGCGCAGCTGTGCCGGCGCCTGGACGGCATCCCGCTCGCGTTGGAGCTGGCTGCTGCCAGGATGCGGGTGACCACGGCCCGGGCAGTCGTCGATGGCCTCGACGAACGGTTCCGGCTCCTCACCGGCGGAGGCCGCAACGCGCTCGCCCGCCAGCGGACGCTCGAAGCCTCGGTGGCGTGGAGCTACCAGCTGCTCACCGAGGTCGAAGCGGCGGTGTTCCGACGGCTGTGCGTCTTCGCGTCCCCGTTCGGCGAGGACGCCGCCATCGCGGTCGTCGGCGCCGGCTACGAGGACCCGGAGGTGATCGACGCGGTCGGGTCGCTGGTCGACCGGTCGTTGCTCCACGAGGCCGACGACGGGCGGCTCCGGATGCTCGAGACGCTTCGGTACTTCGCTCGGGAGCGCCTCATGGAATCGGGCGAGGCGAACGAGGTGCGCGATCGGCACCTGGCCTGGTTCGTGCAGGCGTGTGCCGACATCGAGGCCCGCCTCGAGGGGCCGGACATCCGCGAGGTGCTCGACTCGCTCGACGGCCACATCGACGACCTTCGCTCGGCGATGCGGTGGGGTCTCGGAACCGGCCGGCCTGATCAGGTGGCGGCCATCGCGGCGCCGTCTGCCTGGTACTGGGTCCTGCGCGCCCGAATCCCTGAGGGCCTCGGTTGGATCGACGAGGTGCTCGCACCCGACGGCGGTGCGTCACCGGCAGCCCTGCTCCAGGGCTGGTGGGCGAGGCTCCAGCTGCTCGCCCACCACGACTCGAAGCACGAGGACCTGGAGCGCGCCTGGACCAGCGCGTCCGAGATCGCGGAGGAGATCGAGGATCACCGGATGCAGGGCCGCCTGTCGGTCTGGTGGGGGTCGCACCTGACGTTCAACCAGCCCGACGCGGGGATCGCGCTCCTGACCGAAGGCCGCGGCCGGTGCGACGACGTCGGGGACCGGTTCTGGGCGGCCTACGCCGAGGGCGCACTTGCGTTGGGCCGGGTGTTCCAAGGACGCGACGACCTCGCCGGCGAGCACCTGCAGGCGATGACGGCGCGACGGCGAGTCCATCCGAGCACCCGGCTCCAGGTCGACGAGCTGACGAGGCAGGTGGTGGTCGACTACGCGCTGGGCCGCTATGACGCTGTGCGCGACGTCGCCCAGGTGGTCGCCCGGGGCCTGGACGGGGTGAGTGAGATCAACGTGCAGGGAACGGCGCTGGCGGTCGCCGGATGGGTCGGCGTCGAGCAGGGCGACGCGGCTCGTGTCGTCATCGAGATGGAGGCGTTGCTCGCCCGCTACCTGAGCGAGGGTGAGCTGCAGCACGTCCCGTCGATCGTCCTGGCGCTGTCACGGGCGTTGCTCGCGGCGGGTCGGCCGGAGGAAGCAACCACGCACCTGCTCTCGTCGTGGTCGGCGCCCGAGCTGCAGGCGTTCGTCCGGGCCAGGTTGTGGTACCGCCACGACCTCGCCCTCGCCGAGCTCCTCGCCGGACGAGAAGCATCGGCCGTGCACGGGTTCGAGGAGATGCTCGAGGACGCCACCGCCGTGGCCAATCCGCAGGAGCAGGCCCGCTCCACTTCTGGCTCGGCCAGCTCGACCGCCGGCGCGGTGAGCACCATCGCGCCGAGGGCCACCTCCACGCGGCACTCGAGATCCATGCCGAGCACGGCTACCGGCAGATGGCGGCCGGCGCGCTCGAAGGGGTCGCCGGTCTCGAGCTCGACCACGGGCGCCCAGCCGTTGCCGTCAGGCTCTTCGGAGCAGCGGCGGCGGTCCGGGCCGAGGGTGCTGTCACCTACCGGCTGGGATGGCAGTCCGACTACGACGCCGACCTGGGCGTGGCTCGTGCCTCGCTGGACGGGGGCGCGTTCGCCGAGGAGTGGCAGCGGGGGATGGAGCTCCGCCTTCCCGATGCGGTCGAGCTCGCCCGACGTGGGCGCGGCGAGCGAGGTCGACCTACGTTCGGGTGGGACAGCCTCACCGCAACCGAGCAGCGCGTCGCTGCGCTCCTCGTCGAGGGGTGCACCAACCCGGAGATCGCGCAGACGCTGTTGATGGGTCGCGAGACCGTCAAGACCCACGTGTCGTCGATCCTCCGCAAGCTGGGCCTCGCCAACCGCACCCAGGTCGCATCAGCGCTCGCGGCGCGCGAGGCGAAGTAGGCGGACGGGGCTCGTCGACGAGCGCTACCTACCGGTCAGGTCGGCAACGAGCGGGCCAGCTCGAGCGCCCCTGGTGGCCAGGTACGACGACGGAGCTGATCCCCCAGGGCTCCGCAGGCGATGAACCTCGGACAGGCTTCGGCGCCGACGGGTTCCTCCGGTGTCGCCGTGGCTCGGTGTGGCCGTCCCTACGGGACTGATGCCGCCCTGTCGGCGAGCGTGACGCGCGCTTCACGAGCCCGAGATCGGCCACGCGAGCGCCCACACCCACCACGCGCTGTTGAAGCCGTACGTGAGGCGAGGGTACCGAGAGGTAGAAGAGCACGCCGGCACGGCTGCCTGCACGAGGCGCCACCGCCATGGTGCGCCGTCGGAGGGCTGGCCCATCAGCGCGCCGGCGGGCCAGTTCGTGGCCGGGCACATCGATGATGTACAGGGTGCCCATGATGGCTGCGTGCCAACGACTGCCTCGTTGCTCGTGCTGTAAAGCCCGACGAGGTCAGCGGCGAACGGGACCATCACGAGAACGAAGAGGAACACGAAGTTCCACACCACCATGACGCCGTCCAGGCCGCGCAGCTGTGCGATGAACGGTGGTGGCCGTACCAGGCGAACGCCACGATGGCGAAGCTCAAGGCGAAGGCGAAGAACGGTGCACCGAGCTGGGCGAGGATGGTGCTGAGGTGCTGGTCGGGCGTGTGGCCGGGTTGGGCAGGTTGCGACAGCACGAGGAGCGTGATGGCGATCGTGGCGACGCCGTCGGTGATGTTGATGATGCGGTCGAACTCCGAGGAGTCGCGCGGAACGGCGGAGCGGGAGCGCCTTCGTGCACGGACGCTTGTTCACCACCTGGACATGGTCCGTTGACGGGGTTCTTGACCGTGGCGTCGGGCATGAGGGTGTTGCAGAACGTCGCGCCGTCGAGCTTCGCCCCGGTCAAGTCGGCGCCGGTGAGGTCCAGGTCGGTGAGATCGGCGTTGGTGAGGTTGGCGTTCGTGAACTTCGTGCCGGTGGCGAAGCCCTCGGCCAGCGTGGCTCCGGTGAGGTCGGCTCCGGTGAGATCGGTGTCGATGATGGAGCCGAACCGGAGGTTGGTTCCGACGAGCTTGGCGTTCGGTGCTGTCGCGCCGTTGACGCTGGCGAGGGTAGCTGGGCCTTGCTGAGATCCGCGCCGGTCAGGTCGATGCCTGAGGCCGAGCCTGCGCAGAACGTCACCGAGCTGAGGTCGGCACCGGCGGCCTTGGCGAGAGAGAAGATGACCGTGGTGAGGTCGGCGCCGGCGAAGTTCGTTCGCCCAGCTGCGGCGAACGGTATGATCGCGCCGGCCAGCTTCTGGCCCGCGAGGTCTTCCCCGAGCAGGTGGTGTGGGCGGCCACCGTGCAACCGGCGACGGTCGAACCGGTCTCCACGAACGGCGCCGTGTAGGCCAGCGCCAGCGGGTAGTAGGGGTTCTGGTCGTCGATCGTCAGCGGGCGCTCGCCGGCGTCCTTCGGTTGGCCGCAGGTGTTCACCGCGGCCTCAGCGGAGGGCTGGGGGTTGCGGATCGTGCCGTCCGGCATCACCGTCTTGCAGAAGACGGCGTTGTCGAGCTTGGCGCCGTTGAGGTTGGCTCCGGTCAGATTGGCGAGCGTCAGGTTCGCCCCGGACAGGTCGGCGCCCTCGAAGTTCGACGATGTCAGTCCGGCTGAGGTGAAGTTGGCGCCGTGGAGGTCGGCGTTGGAGAAGTCGGTGTTCGACCCCGCCAGCAGAACCCACTGCGAGCCGCCCATGTGCGCTCCTGCGAACGAGGCCTTCGTCGTCGATGTCGCGGAGAGGTTGGCGCCGGTCAGGTCGACCCCGTTCCACTGCGCGAACGCCAGGTCGGCCAGGATGAGGTTGGCGTTGGCGAGGTTCCCACCCGTGAGGTCCGAGTAGGTGAGGAATGCCCCTTGGAGGTACTGGCCCGCCAGGTCTGTGCCCGGGCACTTGCTGAACGAGACGATGACGCAGTCACCCACCTTCGTTCCCGCCTGCACCTGTTGTTGTGACAACGCCTGTGCGGCGACGTAGTAGGGGTTGGTCGGCTGGAGTGTCACCGTCCTCGCGAGGCTGGTGCCGCCAGGCGAGGTGGTGCCCGACTGCCCGCTCGGTCCCAGCCCCACCGTCGTTGCGGGGCTGTCGCCCGCCAGCTGCATGGGACCACTTGAGGGGGTTCTCGCCAGGTAGATAGGACCACCATCCGCCAGTTGGATGGGACCACCTCTCGCCAGCTGCATGGGACCACCGCGGGTCCACCGTCGTCGGTGTCGGGACCGGTCAACTCACCGCCGTTCGTGTCTCGACCCGGAAGGCGGTGTGCATGGCGTTCAGGGAGGTCCCTGTGTTCGAAGTTCGAGAGGTGCTGCGGTTGTGGTTGGACGGCCGGGGGTTGCGGTCGATCGCGGCGGTTACGCCGCCGGACCGCAAGACGATCCGTCGGGTGGTCGAGGTCGCGGTCGGCTTGGGCCTCGACCGCGAGGGCGACGTCGGTCAGCTCGACGACGTGTTCATGGCGTCGGTGATGACCGAGCTGGCGGTGGGCCGCCCGGACCGCCACGGCGAGTCGTGGGCGGTGCTCGCTGGTGAGCACGACCGGATCAAGGGCTGGGTGGACACGAAGGTGCCGGTGGTGAAGATGGGTGAGCTGTTGGCCCGCCGCTCGGTGGTGGTGCCCGAGCGCACGTTGCACCGCTACGTCGCCGAGCACTTCGGCTCGTCGTCGGCGGATGGGTCCACGGTGCCGTTGGCGGACTGCGCACCGGGCGCCGAGCTCCAGGTCGACTGGGCCAAGCTCGGCTTCATCGTCGACACGGCGACCAGCCGGCGGCGCAGCGTGTGGGCGTTGGTGTTCACCTCGGTGTTCTCTCGGCACTGCTTCGTGTGGTTGTCGCACTCCCAGGCGCTGGACGCGGTGATCGCCGGGTTCGACGCCGCGTGGGAGTTCTTCGGCGGCGTGTTCACCGTGGTCATCCCCGACAACATGGCCACCATCG
>JAWKIW010000017.1:0-122218 GCA_041394145.1 Acidimicrobiales bacterium | reverse complement strand
GGGTCGTGGTGCCCGTGGCGGCACGCGACGGGGCCCCGGCCACGCTGCCGGGGCCCTGTCGTGACGGTGCGTCGACCCGACCGTGCGAGGCGGCGGCCGTCGTCGGCGCTTCGCGGTTCAGCCGGCGGAGGCGCCGACCAGCTCGAGCTCGCCGAGCAGGAAGCGCTGGCGGCACAGCGACCGCTGGAGCTTGCCCGACGAGGTCTTGGGCAGGGTGCCCGGGCTCACCAGCACGATCTCGTGGGGCGGCACCCCGGAGACCTCCATCGCCCGGTGGTGCACCTCGTGACGGATGGCGTCGTGGTCGTCGCCCTTGGCCTCGGCCACCACGACCACCCGCTCGTGGCCCTTGTTGCCCTCCACGCCGAAGGCGATGATGTTGCCCGGCCGCACCCCGTCGACGGTGGCCACTGCCCGCTCGATGTCCTCGGGGAACACGTTGCGCCCACCGAGGATGATCACGTCCTTGATCCGCCCGCACAGCACCAGCTCGCCGTCGAGCAGGTAGGCGAGGTCGCCGGTGCGCAGCCAGCCGTCACGGAACAGCGCGGCCGTGGCGTCGGGGTTCTTGTAGTAGCCGGTGGTCACCGACGTGCCCCGGATCTCCAGCTCGCCCACCTCGCGCGCACCGAGCTCGGAGCCGCTGTCGGGGTCGACCACCCGGATCTCCAGGCCCGGCACCGCACGACCGAGGCGCACGAACTCACGGGTGCCCTCGGCACCGGGCTCGGCCGGCACGGCCAGCCGCTCGCCCTCGAGCACCCGCCGGTCGACGGGGTCGGTGCGCAGGCCGGTGAGCGGGACGGGGAAGGTCCCGGCGATGGCCAGCTCGGCCATGCCGAAGGCCGGGAACACGGCCTCGGGGCGGAACCCGAACGGCGCCGCCGCCGCGCAGAAC
The DNA here is from genome assembly GCA_041394145.1 of Acidimicrobiales bacterium. Classification (GTDB taxonomy): domain Bacteria; phylum Actinomycetota; class Acidimicrobiia; order Acidimicrobiales; family Acidimicrobilacustridaceae; genus JAWKIW01. Next base: position 121,320 of record JAWKIW010000017.1, on the reverse strand, counting down.
GCCTCGACCGAGCGGGGGTCGACCGGCTCGGCACCGTTGAGGGCGATGCGCATGGACGACAGGTCGAGGCCCTCGGCCCGGCGCAGCGCGCGCGTGGCGAGCACCCACGAGAAGTTGGGGCCGGCGGTGACGGTGCCACGGTGGTCGGACATCCACTCGAGCCAGCGCAGCGGCCGGGCCAGGAAGTCCTGGGGGGCGCCGAGCACCAGGCCCCGGCCGATGGTCATGGGGATGGACAGCATCCCGACCAGGCCCATGTCGTGGTACAGCGGCAGCCAGGAGATGAACACGTCGTCGTCCTGGAGGTCGCCGGCCTCGACGGCGGCGTCGAGGTTGGCGCACAGGACCCGGTCGGGCAGCATCACGCCCTTGGGCTCGGAGGTGGAGCCCGAGGTGAACTGCAGGATGGCCAGGCGCTCGGGGTCCTCCGGGGGCCGCCGCCACGAGGCGGTGCCGACCGTGGCAGCCTCCCCGGCCAGCTCGTCGAAGGAGGCTGTGGGCGGGTCGCCCGGCTCGGGCGAGATGAACTCGGCGAGCTGGTCGTCGATGACCAGCAGCGACGTGTCGCCCTTGATGACCCGGACACGGGTCTGGTGGACGAACTCCTCGATCGACGCCAAGCGCATCGGCAGGGGCAGCACCATGACGGTGGCACCGGCCAGCCACGTGGCCTGGATCATCGTGACCAGGGGCCGACTGGTCGGACCGAGCAGGGCGACGTGGTCGCCGGGCCCGATCCCCCGCACCTGCAGGGCGGTGGCCAGGGCCTTGGCCTCGTCGTGCAGCTGCGACCAGGGGACGGTGACCCCCGTGTCGCCGGACATGAACGTGATGGAGGCGCCGGACTGGGCGGCCTCTTCGATTCGGGTCACCAGGCTCCGCATGGCCCCTCCGACCCCCGCGTCCCCCCGACGGTTACACCGAATCACATCGATGTGGTTCGAGGGACGGATCCCCAGCGCCGGGCACCGGCGGCGAGCGCCGCAGGCGCGACGCCCGACGACCACCGAGGACGGCGACGCCACCAGAGCGCGGGGTGCGGGAGTGGGGAGCGTCCCCGCTCCCCGCTCCCCCTCGACCGATCCGGCTCCGCCGGTCGGTCGAGGAAGATCCATGCGCCCGAAGGGGCGCACCCCGACGGATCGGTTCGCAACCTCCGGTTGCGAACCAACACTCACACGACGATGTTGATGAGCTTGGGGGGCTTGGCGATGACCTTGCGGGGCTCGCCGCCGTCGAGGTGGGCCTGGACCTTCGGCGAGGCCAGGGCCAGGCGCTCGGCCTCGGCGGCGTCGATCCCGGCGGGGACCTCCAGGCGGTCGCGGACCTTGCCGTTGACCTGCACCACCAGCGTCACGGTGTCGACGGTGAGCTTGGCCGGGTCGGCCTGCGGCCACGCCTGCTCGTGGACGTGGGCGCCGTCGTGGCGGCGGGACCACAGCTCGGCGGTGATGTGGGGCGTCATGGGCGCCATCACCAGCAACAGGGTGTCGACGGCGAAGGCCAGCGTGTCGCGGCGGGGCCCGCCCTCGGCCTGCACGTACTTGTAGAGGTCGTTGCCGAACTCCATGAAGGCGGCGACGGCGGTGTTGTAGGACCAGCGCTCGTACTCGTCGGTGACCCGGGCGATGAGGCGGTGCGTCGCCTTCTCCATGGCATCGTCGGGCGGCGTCGGCTCGCGATCCACGGCCGGCACGCCGGCCTCGCCCGTGCCCAGCCGCCAGACGCGCTGCAGGAAGCGGGCGCAGCCCTCCAGGCCGACGCCCTCCCAGTCGACGTCGTCCTGGGGCGGCCCGACGAACAGGTGGGCCAGGCGCAGCGCGTCGGCGCCCTCGTTGTCCAGGATCGACTCGGGGGCGACCAGGTTGCCCTTGGACTTGGACATCTTGTCGCCGCCCAGCCGGATCATCCCCTGGGTGAACAGGCGGGCGAACGGCTCGCGCAGGTCGACCGGCGCCACACCCAGGTCGGACAGGGCCTTGGTGAAGAAGCGGGCGTACATCAGGTGCAAGATGGCGTGCTCGACACCGCCGATGTACTGGTCGACCGGCATCCACGACGCCGCCGCATCCGCCGAGAACGGCGCCGTCTCGTTCCACGGGTCGCAGAAGCGCAGGAAGTACCAGGACGAGTCGACGAAGGTGTCCATGGTGTCGGTCTCGCGCACCGCCGGCCCACCGCACGTCGGGCACGTCGTGTTCAGGAAGCCCTCGTGGAAGCGCAGCGGCGACTCGCCCGACGGCGTGAACTCGACGTCGTCGGGGGCCATCACCGGCAGCTGGTCGTCGGGCACCGCCACGATGCCGTCGTCGGGGCAGTACACCACCGGGATCGGGCAGCCCCAGAAGCGCTGGCGGCTCACCAGCCAGTCGCGCAGGCGGAAGTTGACCTTGCGCTCGCCGATGTCGGAGGCCTCGAGCCACTCGGTCGCCTTGGCGATGGCCTCCTCCTTGCCCAGGCCGTCGAGCCACTCGCTGTTGATGTGCACGCCGTCGCCCGTGTAGGCCTCGCCCTCCCACCCCTCGGGCGGCTGGATGGTGCGCACGATGGGCAGGCCGTGCACCTGGGCGAAGTCCCAGTCGCGCTGGTCCTCGGCGGGCACGGCCATGATGGCGCCGGTGCCGTAGCCCAGCAGCACGTAGTCGGCCAGGTACAGCGGGACAGGCTTCCCCGTGAACGGGTTGCGGCAGTAGGCGCCGGTGAAGATGCCCCGCTTCTCCAGCGACCCCTCCGACGACAGCCGGTCGATCTCGGAGGTGGCGCGGGCGTGGGCGATGAAGGCCTCGACGTCGGCGCGCCGGTCGTCGGTGGTGATGGCGGTGGCGAGCGGGTGCTCGGGTGCCATCACCGCATAGGTCATGCCGAAGGAGGTGTCGGGCCGGGTGGTGAACACGGTGATCGACAGTCCGTCGGCTCGGGGCGTGCCGTCGGCGTCGGTGATCGCCATGTCGAACTCGGCGCCCTCCGAGCGGCCGATCCAGTTGCGCTGCATCACCTTGACCCGCTCGGGCCAGTCGAGCCCGTCGATGTCGTCGAGCAGCTGCTGCGCGTAGTCGGTGATCTTGAAGAACCACTGCTCGAGGTCGCGCTTCTCGACGAGATCGCCCGAGCGCTCACACGTGCCGTCGGCCAGGACCTGCTCGTTGGCCAGCACCGTGTGGCAGCCGGGGCACCAGTTGACCGGCGCCTTGGCCCGGTAGGCCAGCCCCTGCTCCAAGAACCGCAGGAAGATCCACTGGGTCCAGCGGATGTAGGCCGGGCTGTGGCTGGTGACCTCGCGGCGCCAGTCGTAGACGGCGCCGATGCGCATGATCGAGCTGCGCAGCTGCTCGATGCGCTCGTCGGTGAACGTTCGGGGGTGCACGCCGGTCTTGATGGCGGCGTTCTCCGCCGGCAGGCCGAAGCTGTCGAAGCCCATCGGGGACAGGACGGCGTAGCCGTTCATGGTGCGGTAGCGCACGATCAGGTCGCCGAAGGTGTAGTTGCGCACGTGGCCCATGTGCGCCGCCCCGCTCGGGTACGGGTACATGCACAGCGTGTACCAGTGGGGCCGGGGGTCGTCGTTGTCGACCTCGTAGGTGCCGTGCTCGCGCCAGTACTGCTGCCAGCGCGCCTCGATCGCCTGCACGTCGTACCCCTCGGCCATGGGCCGCATCGTAGTGACGGCCCTCCGAGCCCCGAAACCGCTTCTCGGGGTTTCGGTCATGTGATCGAGCGCTCCAGCACGCATTTCCATGACCGGAACACCTCGTGGCGGCGTCGGGTCCGGGCCGGCGAGGGTGTCACACCACCCGGAGAACATGGGCCCATGTGCCAGGTCTGTGATGATTTCGAGCGGCGGCTCGCCGCTGGTAAGATCGCCACTCCCGATGGGGCTATAGCTCAGGTGGTAGAGCGCTTCCATGGCATGGAAGAGGTCGGCGGTTCGAATCCGCCTAGCTCCACCAGTCCGATCCTGCTCTCACTGGCCGAGGCACATGCCTCGGCCGGTCACTTCTTCGGCGGCCTCGTCGCTGGCGAAGGCTGCTTCGGCATCGTTGCGATGAAGGCGGCGCGCCGAGATGGTAGCCAGCGCCTCCGATTCGTCTTCTCGATGACGATGGCCCAGTGGGATCGACCGCTCCTCGACGCCCTTCGCAGCTTCCTGGGAGCCGGATCGATCCGGGACGAGCCCGCACGCAAGACCACGTGGCAACCTTCGTCGCAGCTGGTCATCAACGGCCGCTTCAGCCATCGACGCGTCACGATCCCCTTCGCCGAGACGTTCCTCCCCACGATGTCCGACAAGCGACGGCAGTTCGAGCGATGGCGCGAGCAGTTCGAGGCGTACGAGCGAGCACATCCCACGCAGTGGGGTCTCGGCCCTTCCACATGCTCCGTGCCCGATTGCCCTGACCCCGTCCGCGGTCGGGGGCTGTGCCGGAGGCACTACTACCGTGCGACCGGCTACTGACGGGGTCGCTCGCCTCGGAGCTGGCAGGGTTCGTTGCGGCCGAGGGTCAGCTTCATCTACAGCCCACCGCGACGGTTCAAGCTCGTTCTCGATCAGGCTCGGCGCAACCGGGACTCGGCAGATGTGCGAACTGGCGACGCGACCTCTCGGGGTCGGCGGATCGTACCCGATTCCGCCGCGCCGGCAAGCGCACTACGACGACGAGGTGACGCCTTCCAGGTGCAGTCGCTGTGGGACCTCGTCGAGGTGGTGGTGCCGTTCATGGACGAGCACCTGCCGCCGTGCCACAAGCGTGACCAGTACCTCGAGTGGCGGGCCAAGCTGCTCGACGACTGGGAGCACCCGCCCCCAAGCGGCCCGCCCGGCGACCGGCCCGACGACCTCCTCGATGAGCGCATCGGTGACGACCTCGATGTGGATCGGCGTCGTCGGCCACCTGACCCGAGGCCGGGCGTCAGACCGAAGACCGGCGTGCGCCCTATCGCTGCGGGTGGGCGGCGAGCCAGCCCTCGAACACCTCGTCGCTGGTGCGCTCGGGCACGTAGCCGAACTCCCCCTTGAGCCGGTCGTTGGCCAGCACGGGCCGGTAGCGCAAGAAGCCCACCTGCTCGGGCCCGTAGCGGCTCAGCCGTGCCGCGTGCAGCACCCCGAGCGCGGCCCCCAACACCCCCGCCGGCACCGGCACGTACCGCCGCCCGAGGCGGCGGGCGATCGCCGGCATCGTCGTGCGACCGTCGCCGACGAGGTTGAACACGCCGTCCACGTCCTCGAACACGGCCTTGCGCAGGCACGCCACCACGTCGCGGTCCCACACGAAGCAGAACGGCGCGTCCGAGCCGGCCACGCCGAGCACGAACCGCTGCTCGAACAGGGCGGTGATCTGGTTGTCGACGGTGTCGCCGAGGATCGCGCCCGGCCGGAACACCACCTGGTGGAGCTCGGGGTGCAGTGCCCGGGCGAGGGCGAGCAGCTCCTCCACCTGGCGCTTGTGGTCGCTGTAGGCGAACTCGGGGTTGCCCCGCAGGGCATCGTCCTCGGTGAGCGGCACCGGGTTGTCGGCGTGGTAGCCGTAGGCGGCACCGCTGCTGGTCACGACCAGCTTGTCGACGCCGGCGGCGACGCAGGCCCGCACGACGTTGGCGGTGCCGCCCACGTCGATGGCCCGCTCGGTCTCCCGGGTCATGCCGGGCGGTGGCGTCACGATGGCGGCGAGGTGCACGACCGTGTCGACCTCGTGGCGGGCGACGACCTCGGCCAGCTCCGGTGCCCGCACGTCGAGCTCCTCGTACCCCACTCCCTCGAGCCGATCAGCCGGCGCCACGGGCGCCACGTCCACCGCGACGAGCCGCTCGATCCCCTCGGGCGCGGCGGCCAGGTCGGCGACCAGCTGTCGCCCCAGGTAGCCCGAGCCGCCCGTCACCAGCACGCCACGGGCCTCGCGCCGCGGGTGCGGCGCCACGTTCCCGCGAGCGCCGGTCGTGCTCACCCGGCCGGCTCGTCGTGCATGGCCTTGAAGGTCGCCAGGTTGGGGGCGAACTTGTGGGCCACCGGGTCGACGTCGACGTGGACCACCGTGCAGCGCCCCGACGCCAGGCCCCGGTCGACAGCGGCCCGCAGCGACTCGGGCGAGTCGGCCCGCTCGCCGTGGGCCCCCATCGCCTCGGCCACGAGGTCCCAGCGGATCTCGCCGAGGTCGGTGTTGGTGAGCGTGCCCGCCGGCAGCGCCCCCTCGGTGAGCAGCGTGTCGGCGTCGGTGGCGAACTCCTGGTTGACCTTCACCATCCCCCACTGTCGGTCCACCGCGACCACGAACACCACCGGCAGGTCGTGGCGCACGGCCGTCTCGATCTCCTGGGGGTGGAAGCCCATGGCGCCGTCGCCGATCAGCGCCACGACGGGCCGGTCGGGGCAGGCGACCTTGGCCCCGAGCGCCTGGCCGAGGCCGGCCCCGAGCATCCCGAGCTTCCAGGTGCCGAGCACCGAGCGGGGCCGCCGCACCTGCAGGTGGCTGGCCCCCCACACCGCGGTGTTGCCGCCGTCGAGGACCCACACGGCGTCGTCGCCGGCGACCGCCTGGCAGACCGGCATCAGGTGGGCGCTGTGCAGCGGCGAGCCGGTCCGGTCCGCCCCGGCCCCCGCCAGGGCGGCCAGCGCCTCGCGCCGCTCGGCCCCGTAGGCCGCCAGGCGGGCCGCGCCCCGCTCGGCCACCCCGTCGAGGTCGCGCCCCGACAGCTCGGTGGCCAGCGCGCCGAGGAACGACCGGGCATCGGCCACCACCCCCAGCTCGACCGGTCGCTGCGCCCCGATGATCGACGGGTCGACGTCGACCTGGACCACGCGCTGGTCGGCCGGTCGACCCCAGTACGGCGCCTTGCCCCAGAAGTCGGTCTCCCCGAGGCGGGAGCCCACGACGAGCACCACGTCGGCCTCGACCCGCACCCGCTGCACGAGGTCGACCAGCGGCATGGGCACGGCGACGGCCGCCCGCTCGTCGATCACGTCGCGGGCGGCCCAGCTGGTGGTCACCGCCGCCCCCGCCAGCTCCGCCACCGCCTGCAGCTCGTCGTGGGCGCCCGCCCAGGCGACGCCGCTGCCGGCGTGGATCAGCGGCGCCCGGGCGCCGACCAGCAGGTCCGCGGTCGCGGCCACCGCCTCGGGTGGCGCGGTCGGCACGGTGGTCGGCCGCCGGCGGACCGAGGTGCCGACCGCCGGCCCGACGCCCTCCGGGACCGCCGACCCCACGGCTGCCGTCGCCGGGACCGTGCCGTTGACGACGTCCTCGGGCACGGTCAGGTGCACGACACCGGGCCGTCCCGACCAGCACGCCGACAGCGCCCGCCCCACCAGCTCGGGCAGGCGGTCGAACGACGGGACCGACTCGCTCCACGTCGTGACCGCCCGGAAGGCCGCCGGCTGGTCGAACCACTGGTAGGCGCCGACCCGGCCGGGGCGATCCAACGGCGATCGCCGCCAGCTCGTGAGCAGCAGCACCCGGTTGCCCTCGCCCTGCTCGACGGCGGCGCCCGACAGGGCGTTGGCCGCGCCCGGGCCGTTGCTGGCGATCGCCACGCCGAGCCCCCCGGTGAGCCGGGCGTAGGCCCCGGCCATGTGCAGCGCGGTGGCCTCGTGCCGGGGCGACACCAGCCGGATGCCGTGCTCGCCGAGCGCCCGGGTCAGCCCGAAGTAGGTCCCGTCGATGATGCCGAACACCACCTCGACGCCTTCGGCGGCCAGGAGCCGGGCGATCTGCGCCCCACCCGTGGTCGTGCTCGTCGTGTCACCCGTCGTCGCCATGGCGCCCCCCGTCGACCCGACCGGGACGCTACCGAGCCCTGCGACCGGCCGCCTGCGCGGCCGCGTCGTGCGGCGTCGACGGGGATCAGGTGGACGAGCGGACGGGCGCCTCGGCGGCCCACTCGACGACCGGCACGTCGCACGCCGGCCGCTCGCGCCGCCGGCGGCGCGGCCGTTGCTGCGTCGTCGACGGGGATCAGGTGGTCGAGCGGACCGGGGCCTCGTCGGTCCAGTCGACGACCGGCACGTCGCGCCAGAGGCGCTCGAGCTCGTAGTACTCGCGGTCCTCGGTGAGGAACACGTGGACCACGAAGTCGCCGTAGTCGAGCAGCACCCAGTGCAGCCCGTCGAGGCCCTCCACCCGCAGCGGCTTGGGGCCGCCGGCCTCGGCGACCTTCTCCTCGACCTCCTCGGCCAGCGTCTTGACCAGCCGCGAGTTGCCGCCGCTGGTGATCACGAACCACCCGGTGATGGACAGCACCGCGCCCACCTCGAGCACGATCGTCTCGTCGTCGGTCTTGGCCGCCGCCGCCCGCGCCGCGGCCTTCACCCACGCCAACACGTCGCCGTCGCCGTCGCCGCTAGCCATTGCCCGTCGCCTGACCGACGATGGTGGTGCCGATGGCGGTGGGCGGGCTGGTGCTCACCGAGCTCTTGCTCGCCGCCGGCAGGGCGGCGAAGTCCTTGCCGAGGATCACGGTGACGTCGGCGTTGTCGTTGCCGCGGTCGGCCTTCACCAGCTCGCCGACCCCGAGCGCGGCCCGCAGCTTCTCCACCGCGGGCAGCAGCTCGTCCTCGTGGTAGATGAGCTGGGTGGTCGCCCGGTCGAAGGAGACGGCGTTGCCCACCGCGTCGATCTGCCCACCGCCCTGCACCAGCAGCGGGGCCGCCACCACGCCGTTGTCGAGGGTCCCCACCCCGTCGAGGATCCGCACCCGGGGGCGCGCACCGGGGATCGGGCTGACGGGGAACGGGATCATCTGGGCCACGAGGGCATCGAGCTCGGCCTTCACCGGCACCGAGACCGTCTCGTTGGAGCCCGGGATGCCCGCCTTCTCGAGCGGCAGCGTCTTCACCTCGACCTGGGAGTCGGCCAGCTTGCGCACGAAGCGGCCGAAGCCGGTGTCGGACTCGCCGGGCAGGGCGAGGGTGTCGTCGGGGGCTGCTGCCACCTTGGCCAGCCACGCCCGCCAGAAGGTCTCGTTGCGCAGCAACCGGTTGAAGTCGTCGTCGTTGGCACCACTGGTCCCGAGGTAGGGGCCGACCTGTTCGGGGGTGAGCGCGACCGGGCCCTTGGGGAACAGGGTGCGGCCGGTGGTGGGCGAGGTGACCGCGTCGCGGTTGTTCACCAGGATGGGCGCGGTGGGCGTCACGAGGTCGGCCCACTGCTTGTCGTCGAGCACGACGGTCTCCTGCATGCCGGCGCCCAGCAGGCCCTCGATCGTCAGCTTCACCCCGTCGAGACCGGCCCGCTTGTAGGCCTCGTCGACCCGGACGGGCCCGATCCCCGGGACCTGCAGCACGGTGTTCATGGGGATCAGCAGGATGCTGCCGGTGTTCTCACCGGTGAGCCCGAGCACGGCGAGGCCCACCGGCTTGCGCTGGTCGTCGACGTGCATGACGAGCATGGTCGGCGTCGCCTCGGTGAGCGCCTCCCACCCGGGCTGGCTCGGGTCGCTCGGCACCTTCACCAGCTTGCCCTCGTTGCTGTTGAGCACCGTCTCGTAGCCGGCGTAGAACAGCAGCGGCACGGCGAGCACGGCGAGCACCAGCACGATCGGGAACCCGAAGCGCCACCAGGCGCTCGGGCGGGCCGGCGGCGCCGCCGCCTTGCGGTGCTCGGGCACGTACGACCGGGCGGCCACCCGGTTGGCGCTGTCGCGACGGGCGTCCTCCCTCGCCTTGGCCAGCGCCTCCAGCGCGACCGGGGGCAGCTCGGGCTCGCCGGCGACGGCGCCGGTCGACGGCGGCGGCGCCGGCGGCGACGCCGCCGCGGACCCAGCCGACCGTTGGGACGACCCGGCCGCCGCCGTGGAGGAGCCGGCCGACGCCGCCGCGGACGTGGCCGACGCTTGGGACGACCCGGCCGACGCCACGTGACCCGACGGCGTCGCCTCGCCGGGCGCGTCGGTGGAACCGCGCACCGTGGAAGCGCCTCCGGGCGCGCCGGAAGAGGGCCCGTCAGTCAAGGCGTCCACGATAGAGGTCGAAGGTGCCGATGCACGAAAGCACACCAGGGGGCACGAGGAAGTCGAGAGGCCGCCCGTCGGCGACCCTCGCCCGCAGGTCGGTGCTGGCGATGTCGAGGCGGGGGATCTCCACCCGCTCCCAGCGGCCCGGCCACCCCGTCGGGTCGAACTCGGAGCCGGGCCGGTCGACGACCACGAAGCGGCACAGCTCGGGCACCTCCTCGGCCCGCTCCCAGGAGGGCAGGCCGGCGGCGGCGTCACCACCGAGCACGAGGAACAGCTCGGCGTCGGGGTGGTGCCGACGCAGCTCGCGCAGGGTGTCCACGGTGTAGGACGGCCCGCCCCGCTCGATCTCCACCGTCGACACCTCGACCCCGTCGACGCCCTCGCAGGCGGCCCGGGTCATGGCCAGGCGGGCCTCCACCGGTGACACGTCGCGGCTGCCCACCTTCTGCCACGGCTCGTTGGCCACCACCAGCAGCACGACGTCGAGGTCGAGCGCGTGGCGGGCGTTGACGGCGGCCACCAGGTGGGCGACGTGGGGCGGGTCGAAGGTGCCGCCGAGGACCCCGATGCGCCGCCAGGGCGGCGCGGCCGGGGTCGTGTCGGGAACGGGTGCGGGCACGGCCGGAGTGTAGGGGTGCACCCCTGCCGGTAGACCTCGGGGCTCAGCTCGAGGCGATGTGGCCCGGGTGCGCCCCGAGCTCGGCATCGACGTGGCCTCGCCGAGGGCCGATCCCCATCGCCCGACCGGCGTCGGCTCCCGGCCCCGCGCGGCGGCGGCGGGGAAAATCCGCTGGCGTCGCGGTGACGAACACGCCAGGGTGGACGGCCCCCACCTCGGCCTGCGCCGCCCGGCACACGCCTTTACCGGCCCGATCCCCGATTCCTCCCCCATCGTGACTGACGTCACGCCCTGGAGGAACACCCTCGTCACGGCCGGGCGTTACACCAGTGCAATCCCCCATCGCCCTGGCGTCGCGGCCCGGTGCGAGCAGCCCCTCCCCCAGCCTGCGACGGCGTGGCGGCCGGAATCCCCGAGCATCCACGCCGAAGCTGGAGCAAGAACCATGAGCGATTCGGTTGGCCAGTACCTGAACGACTGGCCTCGCGCCCTCCTCACCGCCGAGGAGGAGCGAGAGCTCTCCCAGACCATCGAGAAGGGCCGCGAGGCCCAGGAGCGCCTCGACGCCGGCGAGATGCGGGCGCGCAGCTGCAGCGAGCCGTGGAAGCAGGCGGCTGCCGCCAAGGACCGGTTCATCCGGTCGAACCTGCGTCTGGTGAGCGTCGCCCGCCGCTTACCCGCTGCCCCCGGCATGGAGCTGCTCGACCTCATCCAGGAGGGCAACCTCGGCTTCCGAGCACGCCGTCGACAGGTTCGACTGGCGCAAGGGGTTCAAGTTCTCCACCTACGCCACCTTCTGGATCCGCCAGGCGATCGGCCGGGCCCTCGACCAGAAGGCGAGCCTGGTGCGCCTCCCCGGCGACCGCTCGGCGAGCCTGCGGGCCGCCCTGCGGCAGGTGTCCGGCGACGGTGACGAGCTCGACGACGAGCACGCCCGCCTGCACCGCCTCACCACCCCCCACGTCCCTGACCGCACCATCGGTGACGACGACAGCAACGAGCTGATCGACCTGCTCGCCGACGGCAACCCCGGCCCCGAGCAGCAGCTCGTCGCCCGGGTCGAGGACCAGATGATCACCGACCTGCTGTCGGTGCTCGAGCCCCGGGCCAAGTACGCCGTCGAGCAGCGCTTCGGGCTCACCGACGGCCGCAAGCGCTCCTACCGAGAGGTCGGCGAGGAGCTCGGCGTCACCGCCGAGGCGGCCCGCCGCCTGGTGAAGCGGGCCGTGTCCACGGTGCGCGACCAGGCGCCGGCGCTGGCCGACTTCGACGCCGCCTGATCACCGGCGCTGCGCGCCGCGGGGCCCGGCGGGCGGCCGGTGGCACCGCCGCCCGGTCAAACGCTTTGCGCCCCCCGGGGTGCACCGACAACGCTTGAGGACGTGGACACCACCTGGACGCCATCGTCGTGGCGCGCCCTGCCGGCCGACCAGCAGCCCGACTGGCCCGATCCGTCCGAGCTGGACCGGGTCACCAAGGTGCTGTCCACCTATCCCCCGCTGGTGTTCGCCGGCGAGGCGCGAGCTGAAGGCGTCGCTGGCCCGGGTCGCCCAGGGCGAGGCCTTCCTGCTGCAGGCCGGTGACTGCGCCGAGTCCTTCGACGCCTTCTCCGCCGACGCCATCCGCGACAAGCTGCGGGTGATCCTGCAGATGGCCGTCGTGCTGGCCTACTCGGCGGGCGTGCCGGTGGTGAAGGTGGGTCGGATCGCCGGCCAGTTCGCCAAGCCCCGCTCCGCCCCCACCGAGACCGTCGACGGCGTCGAGCTGCCCAGCTTCCGCGGCCACATCGTCAACGACCTGCTGTTCACGGCGGCGGCCCGGGTGCCCGACCCCGAGCGGCTCCTCACCGCGTACAACCAGTCGGCCGCCACGCTGAACCTGCTGCGGGCCTTCACCAAGGGCGGCTTCGCCGACCTGCGCCGGGTCCACCAGTGGAACCAGGAGTTCGTCAGCTCCAGCAACGAGGGCCGCCGCTACGAGCAGCTGGCCGACGAGATCGACCGGGCGCTGCGGTTCATGAAGGCCTGCGGGCTCGACAGCGACGACCTGACGCAGCTGCACACGGTCGACTTCTGGACCAGCCACGAGGCGCTGATCCTCGGCTACGAGGAGGCCCTCACCCGGAAGGACTCGCTGACCGGCGACTGGTACGACTGCTCGGCCCACATGCTCTGGATCGGCGAGCGCACCCGCGGGCTGCACGACGCCCACGTGCACTTCCTCGCCGGGGTGGAGAACCCGATCGGCTGCAAGGTCGGCCCCGGCGCCACGCCCGGACGACGTGGTGGCGCTGTGCGACGCCCTCGACCCCGCCCGTGAGCCGGGCCGCCTCACGCTGATCAGCCGCATGGGTGCCGGCAAGGTCGACGAGGCGCTGCCGCCCCTGCTCGAGGCCGTGCAGGCGTCGGGTCACCCGGTGGTGTGGGCGCGACCCGATGCACGGCAACACCTTCACGTCTGACACAGGCCACAAGACCCGCCACTTCGACGACGTGCTGGCCGAGCTGGCTGGGTTCTTCAGAGCCCACGAGGTCGCAGGGACCTGGCCCGGGGCGTCCACGTGGAGTTGACCGGCGACAACGTCACCGAGTGCCTCGGTGGCGCCGAGGCGATCCTCGAGGAGAACCTCGACACGGCTTACGAGACGATGTGCGACCGCGCTCAACGCCCGCCAGTCGCTCGATCCGCCTACCGCGCCGCCGAGCTGCTCCGGCACTGACGCCCGGCCGCCTCGGCCCCGCCCACCTCGCTCCAACGGAGCCACCCGATCGGCCCGACCGTGGGTGAGACCTCGTTTCCGGATTTCCGGACGATCCAGGCAACCGAACGGGCCCCTGCGACGAAATTAGCACTAAACACCGTCGTGCACCCCAGGAGGAGCCCGTCATGCAGACCCGTCGTTCCCGCCCCGTCCGCCGCTACGCCGTGGCTGCGGCCGTCGCCGGCATCGCCTTCGTCGGCGCCGCCTGCTCCAGCTCGGAGACCTCCACCAGCAGCGGCTCGGGCGGCACCACCGCCACCACCGCCCGAGCCGGCGGGAGCACCGGCACCAGGCGCGCAGGCCGCGACCGGCACCACCATGAAGGCCACCGGCGACATCGTCGCCACCGCGCAGGCGCGGCGGGCGACTTCACGACGCTGGTCCAGGCCGGCAGGTCGCCGGGCTGGTGTCGGCACTGCAGGCCCCCGGCCCGATCACCGTGTTCGCCCCCACCGACGCGGCGTTCGCCAAGCTGCCCGCCGGCACGCTCGACACGCTGCTCGAGCCGGCGAACAAGGCCCAGCTCGAGGAGATCCCTCGGGCACCACGGTCAGCGGCGACGTGATGGCCGCCGACGTGGTGAAGCTGAACGGCCAGGGGAGGTCGAGACCCTCGCCGGCCAGAAGCTGAAGGTCGAGGTCGACGGCGAGAAGGTGTTCCTGATCGACGGCAGCAAGGCAACAAGGTCGGCGTGGTCAAGACCGACATCCCCGCCACCAACGGCGTCATCCACGTGATCGACGGCGTGCTGCTCCCGCAGAGCTGACTTCGCTGCGGGCCCTCGGCCCGTCGATCCGATCTCCCCGCATCGTGCTGGTGTGACCGGGGTGGGGCCTGTGGGCCCACCTCGGTCGCGCCCGGGGCACGGCGTCCGCCCGGGCCAGCAGCCCCTCGGCCAGCGGCCTGCCCGAGCTGACCCGCGGCCTGGGGCTCGACCCGCCCGAGGACCAAATGTTGATGCATTCGGTCGGGATTGCAGACAGGAATCCCGACCCAAGTGGTCAGGATTACCCCCTGGGGCATGCGCCCCGCTTCCCGACCCGAGGCATCGACATGCTCGAGCGAGAGATCGACCGAGGCCGCCGCCGACATCGCCAAGTTCGAGGGCTTCCTCGCCCGCTACCTGGCCGGCGACCTCCCCGAGGACGTGTTCCGCGTTCCGGCTCAACAACGGCATCTACGGCCAGCGCCAGGGCGGCCACAACCAGATGGTGCGGGTCAAGGTGCCCTACGGCGGGATCACTGCCGAGCAGCTCGACCTGTGCGCCCACCTGGCCGAGTCCCACTCCCGGGGCTGGGGCCACCTCACCACCCGCCAGAACATCCAGTTCCACTACGTGCAGCTCGAGCAGGTGCCCGAGGTGCTGCGGCTGCTGGTCTCGGTCGGTCTCACCACCCGGGAGGCGTGTGGCGACACGGTCCGCAACGTGATGGGTTGCCACCTCGCCGGCGCCTGCCCCCACGAGGTGCTCGACATCTCGCCGTGGGCCGAGGCCACCTACCGGCACCTCCTGCGCCACCCCTTCGCCCAGCGCCTGCCCCGCAAGTTCAAGATCAACTTCTCGGGCTGCAGCACCGACTGCGGGCAGGCCATGTTCAACGACGTGGGCGTGGTGGCTGCCACCCGCACCCTCGACGACGGCACCGTCGAGCGGGCTTCCGTACGTGGCCGGCGGGCTCGGGGCCACGCCCCACCCGGCCCTGGCCCTCGAGGAGTTCACCTCCCGCGAGGACCTGCTGCCCACCATCGAGGCCTGCGTGTGCGGGTCTTCGAGCAGGCCGGCAACCGTACAACAAGCTGCGGCCCGCATGAAGTGGCTGGTCGACACGATCGGCTTCGAGGAGCTGCAGCGGCGGGTGTTGGCCCAGCGGCGGCTGCTGCCGGCGTCGTCGAGCTGGCCCGGCGGCATCCCCGAGGTCGTGCACAAGCTCGGCGACGAGCCGGCGGGCGTGGCCGCCGACGTCACGCCCACCGCCGTCGGCCAGGGCACCCCGGTCACCATCCGCCGAGGCACCCCCTACGAGCGATGGGAGGATGCCAACGTCGTGCGCGGCGTCGCCAAGGGGACGGTGTCGGCCATCGCCTACGCCCGCCTCGGCGACGTCACCGCCGACCAGCTGCGCGGCCTCGCCGCCATCCAGCGCGAGCTCGGCCTCGACATCCGCATCACCAACCGCCAGAACCTGGCCCTGCGGGGCCTCTCCGAGCACCAGCTGCCCACGCTGCACGCCCGCCTCCAGGCGATCGGCATGGGCTGAGCCCGGCGCCGAGCTGGCCCGCGACGTCGTCGCCTGCCCCGGCGCCGACACCTGCAACATCGCCGTCACCCAGAGCCGGGGGCCTGGCTGGCGCCATCGGGGAGGCGCTGGAGGACGCGGGGCTGGCCGAGGGCGGCGTGCGCACCAACATCTCGGGCTGCACCAACAGCTGCGGGCCAGCACCACGCCAGCGACATCGGCTTCTTCGGTGCCGAGCGGCGGGCCCACGGCCGATCGGCGCCCGGCCACCAGATGCTGCTCGGCGGCTACGTCGGCGACGAGCAGATCCACTTCGGCGACAAGGCGCTGCGGCTGCCAGCGAAGCATACGCGCCCGAGGCGGCGGTGCGGGTGGTCGGCCGCTTCGCCGCCGAGCGGAGGCCGGCGAGACGTTCCGCCAGGGCTGACCGTTCGGGCGGGGCGTCGGCGGTGGCCGAGGGGCTGCGCGACCTCGAGCCCCGACCTTCGAGGAGGACCTCGACGTCTACTCCGACTACGCGAGACCGGCCCTCGAGGCCGTCGTCGGCGACTCGGAGTGCGCCACGTGAGCGTCACCACCGTCCACCCCGTCGACCCCAAGTCGCCCGACGACTTTCCACCGACGACGAGCTCGCGGAGCTGTCGACCGAGCTCGAGCGGCTGCCGGCGGCCAGGATCATCCGGTGGGCGGTCGACACCTTCGCCCCCCACCTGTCGCTGACCGCGTCGATGACCGACGCCGTGCTCATCGACCTGGCCGTGCAGGTGTACCCCGAGATCGAGGTGGTCTTCATCGACACCGGCTACCACTTCCCCGAGACGCTGGCGACGGTGGAGACGGTGCGGCGCCGCTACGGGCTCAACCTCAAGATCATGACGGTGGCCCACCACGACGACGTTGTGGAAATCGATCCGGAGAACTGCTGCTCGGCGGTCAAGGTCGGGCCGGCTTGACCGGGCCCTGCTCGGCAAGTCGGCGTGGCTGTCGGGCCTGCGCCGCAGCGAGGCCGACACCCGCGTCCAGGCGCCGATCGTGGCCCGCGACCTGCGCGGGCTGATCAAGGTCAACCCCATCGCGACGTGGAGCGACCTCGACGTGCAGGGCTACATCGCCGACCACGACGTACCGGTCAACCCGCTGCTGGCGCAGGGCTACCCGTCGATCGGGTGCATGCCGTGCACGTCCAAGCCCACCGATCCGGGTGACCCCCGCTCGGGCCGATGGGCCGGCCGGGCCAAGACCGAGTGCGGCCTCCACGACGCCTGACGCCTGCGGCACCGACCTCTCGACCTTCCCGGCCTCCCGCGCCCCCGCTCCAGTTCGCAGCGGTGCTTGACCCCGCCCACGGTGGGCGGCCACGATGGCGGTCGTGGGAGAAACGACCGACGGCGTGACGACCGGCACCGAGGCGGGCGACGTCGAGATCCCGACGCGGGTGCTGGTGCTCGGCATGGCCCACCACGACGGCACGATCCTCGCCTCCGAGCTGTACCCGGTGGCCGAGGCGTGCGGGCAGAGCAGCGACCAGGTGCGCTCCTGTCTGCGCCGCCTGGTCGGCGAGTCGCTGTTCACGCGGGAGGGCGAGGGCCGCGACGCCACCTTCCACGCCACCGAGGCCGGCATGCGGGCCCTGGGCGCCTCGTTGGAGCGGACGCGGCTCGCCTACGCCCAGGACGCGGCGGGCAAGAGCTGGGACCGCAAGTGGCGCATGGTGGCCTTCGCCATCCCCGAGGCCCGGCGCTCCGCCCGCGACGCCTTCCGCGACCGGCTGCTCGAGCTGGGCGGCGCCGCCATCCAGAACGGCCTGTACGTCTCGCCCCACCGGTGGGAGAAGGACGCGCTCGCCGAGGCCGACCGTCTCGACGTGCGCGAGCACGTCACCCTCGCCGTCACCGACGAGCTCGACGTCGGCGGGGTGAGCGATCCGCGCGAGCTGGCGGCCAAGCTGTGGCCGATCGACGAGCTCGCGGCGCGCTACGAGTCGTTCTGCGCCATCTACGAGGGGATCCCCGAGGACCTCGAGGAGATGCGCCGCCAGCACCGGCGCCTCACCGAGTCCGAGTTCCTGCCCGGTGCCCTGATCATCGGCATCAAGTTCCGCGAGTGCTTCGACGTCGACCCCCTGCTGCCGCCCGAGCTGCTCCCCCGCCCGTGGCCTGGCCGCCAGGCCCGCGAGCTGCTGGCCCGCAGCCGCCGCCTCGGCATCCTGCTGCGCGAGGAGCACAACAAGCCCCAGCTGTTCGCACCGCTCGACGACGTGCTCGGCACGTTCTGAGACCCGTGACCGCCGCAGCTCCGGGCGCCGCGGCCCGTCGCCGCCGGCGAGCCCACGACGACGCCCGGCCCGGCGGACACTGGTCGACGGTGCCGGCAGATCGGCGACGTCGGCCGGGCGGCCGGCGGTGGGTGGGCATCGCCGCGATCGTCACGCTCGGCGTCCTCGCCGGCTGCTCGTCGAGCTCGACGAGCTCGACGAGCGGGTCGACCACCGCGTCCCCAGGCAGCACCGAGGCGGCGTCGACCGACCCGGCCACCCGAGACGTCGTCACGCCGTTCTTCCTGCGGGGCGGGAAGGTCGCCGCGGGGCAGGCGATGCCGGCGCCGGGGCCCGACCGGCTCCAGGCCGCCCTCGACGTCCTGCTCGGCGGGCTGAGCGACGCCGATCGCGCCGCCGACCTCACCGATGCCATCAGCTCCTACGTGGAGCTGCGCGGCGCCCGCATGGACGGCACCACCGCGATCGTCGACTTCAACCGGGCCTTCGAGACCGCCAACACCCGCCCCCAGGTCGGCCAGGTCGTCTTCACGCTCACCCAGCTGCCCGGCGTCGACAAGGTGCGGTTCCTGATCGAGGGTGACACCAACGGCGCCACCGGCGTCCCGCCGCTCTCGCGCGACGACCTCGGCGACCTGACGCCCACGATCCTGCTGGAGTCGCCGGCGCCCGGGGCGCCACCGCTGCGCTCGTTCCGGGCCAACGGCAGCGCGGCGCCGTCGCTGACCGAGGTCCCGTGGCGGGTCGAGGCCGCCGGCGTGCCGCTCGCCTCCGGCACCACTCCGGCGAACGTGGCCCGCGGGGCGCAGCGCAAGCGGTTCAGCGCGGCCGTCGACCTGCCCGCCGCGCCGGCGGGCCCGGCCGACCTCGTCGTCGGCACCGGCCCCGACGAGATCCGCCTCCCGATCACCATCGGCCCGTAGCCGCTCGGGCGGTCACCGCCGGCCGCGCCGGGGACCCTCACACGAGGTTGTCGACGAACTTCGAGCTGGCGGAGGTTGCGGCACTCGAACACGCCGTCGCAGTGGATCCCGTACTCCCCCACGATGGAGTCGCCCGTGTCCCAGTAGCTGCGGGGCTCGGGGTTGAGCCAGAAGACGTGGCGCGCCTTGTGGCGCATCTCCTTGATCACCCAGCTCTGGGACGCGTGGTAGTTGTTCCGCGCGTCGCCGAGGATCATCACGGTGGTCTTCGGGCCGATGTCCTTGCCCCACTTCTGGAAGAACAGCTCGAGGGCGTGGCCGTAGTCGGAGTGGCCGTCCACCCACACCACGTCGGCCTCGGTGTTGACCCGGTGCACGGCAGCGCCGATGTCCTCGACGCCCTCGAAGTAGCTGGTGACCTCGTCGATGCCGTCGATGAACACGAACGAGCGCACCTTCGAGAACTGGTTGGAGATGGCGTACACCAGGTGCAGCGTGAACCGGGCGAAGGCGGCGACCGAGCCGGAGATGTCGGCGATCACGAAGATCTCGGGCTTGGCCGGCGGCAGGTAGCGGAACTTGGGCTCGGCCGGCACCCCGCCGTAGCTGAGCGAGTGCCGCATCGTGCTGCGGAAGTCGAGGGGGCCCTTGCGGCCGTGGCGGCGCTTGCGGGCGAGGCGCACGGCCAGCTTGCGGGTGAGCGGGTAGATCGCCTGGCGGAGGTTCTTCATCTCCTCCCGGCTGGCGTGCATGAAGTCGACGTCTTCGGGCAGCGGCTTGCGCAGCGTCTTGGCCATGGCGTCCACGCCGCGGTCCATGACCAGCCGCCGCCGGATCTCCGCCTCGATCTCCTTCTTGAGCTGCTCGATGCGGGTCTCGTACTCGTCGCGCCGAGGCGCTCCTCGAGCGGGGTGAGCGGCGCCGGTGACTGGTCGCGCGCCTGGTTCATCATCCGCTCGAGGACGTTGTCGAGGTCGAGGTTCCGCAGGGTCCGGTAGAGGTAGTAGGTGCCACCGACGGGCCGCCCGGCTCCATGCCGGCGAAGCGCTTCACGGCCTGGCGGGCGATGGCGCAGCATGCCGTCGTCGCCCTCCAGCAGGGCCTTGTAGAGCATCTCGGCGAGCTCCTCGGGCGTGAGCGCGCCACCGCCGCCCGAGCCCCGCATGCCTCCCATGCCGGGGATCTCGCCCTCGCCCTCCTCCTCGTCCTCGCCCTCGGGCAGCTCCTCGTCGGCGCCGAGCTCCCACTGCTTGCCCCGCAGCGAGAAGTAGACCTCGAACACCGTCTCGAAGGCCCGCCAGTGGGCGTTGCTCTTCACCAAGGTGGCGGCCAGCGCGTACTTGAAGGCCTCGCGGTCCTCGATGGGGATGTGCTTGACCGCCTCCATGGCGTCGAGGTTCTCGGTGAGGCTGACCGGCAGACCGGCCTCCCGCAGCTCGCGGATGAAGCCCTCGAGCAGCTCGAGCATGGGCGCGCCGGTGGCGGCCACGCCGGGCAGGTCGTCGGAGACGTCGATGTCGGTCACGGGCGGGACCCCCGGGCCACGGTCGGGTGCTGGCTCGGCATCGCGCTGGCCGTCGGTGCGGTGGGGACGCGCACGACGCTCAGGGCGCCACCTTGCCGATCTGTGGGCGCTTCTTTTCGTCGGCGAGCTCGCGCACCGCCTTGGCGATGTCGCTCTGGTACTTGAGCAGGATGTTGATGGTCTCGGTGGCGGTGGCCTCGTCGACCTGCTCGATGCCGAGCAGCATCAGGGTGCGGGCCCAGTCGAGCGTCTCGGACACCGACGGGCTCTTCTTCAGCTCGAGCTGGCGGATCGAGCGCACGATGCGGGCCACCTGGTCGGCGAGCGCGTCGGAGATGTCGGGCACCTTGGTGAGCACGATCTCCTTCTCCCGCTCGAGGTCGGGGTAGTCGATGTGCAGGAACAGGCACCGGCGCTTCAGCGCCTCGGACAGCTCGCGGGTGTTGTTGGAGGTGAGGAACACCAGCGGGATCTGGGTGGCCTCGAGCGTGCCCAGCTCGGGGATCGACACCGTGTAGTCCGACAGCACCTCCAGCAGCAGGGCCTCGGTCTCGACCTCGACCCGATCGACCTCGTCGATCAGCAGCACGACCGGCTCCTCGGCTCGGATGGCCTCGAGCAGCGGACGGGTGAGCAGGAACTCGTCGGAGAAGATGTCCGTCGAGATGTCCTCCCACTCCTTGCCGTCGGCCTCACCGGTGGCCTTCTCGGTCTGGATGCGCAGGAGCTGCTTCTTGTAGTTCCACTCGTAGATGGCCTTCGACTCGTCGAGGCCCTCGTAGCACTGCAGGCGGATGAGGCGAGCGCCGGTGATCTCGGCGACCGACTTGGCCAGCTGGGTCTTGCCCGTGCCGGCGGGCCCCTCGACCAGCACCGGCTTGCCGAGCCGGTCGGCGAGGTAGACGATGCCGGCGATGCCCTCGTCGGCGAGGTAGTCGGCCTTGCGGAGCCGTTCGCGGACGTCGGGAACCGTGTCGAAGCGGTAGCTCATCGCGCCAGGCTACCGGCTCACTTGACCGGCCGGTCAATTGGCTTCGGCCCTCGGACGCGGGTGTCGCCGACCGCGCCGGGCGTGTTGCCGATCGGCCGGTCCGTCGCCGGGCCCGGCCGAGGCCGTCCCGAGCCTGCGAGGAGCGACGCGCACCGGTCCCCGAGGAGCGACGCGCACCGGCCAGCCGCCACCGCTGAGCGCCGGCGGACCTCCTCTACGATGTGGTCGGTGTCCGGCGCCGACGAGCGCGGGGTCCGGCCCTGGAGCGCCCTCGCCATCCACGCCACCGTGTACGTGGCCGTCAACGCGCTGCTGATCGCCAGCTGGGTGCTGTTCGGCGGCGGCTCGGCGAGCCAGCTCGGCTCCGTGCTGACCAGCCTCGACGCCGCCCGGGTGCAGGGCTTCTGGCCGATGTACGTCATGGTGTTCTGGGGCGCCGCGCTGCTGATCCACCTGGGGTGGTGGTGGCGACTGCCGGGCCGGCGTCGACGGCGGCGGGCCTGCCGACGCCAGGCTCGTCGCCGAGCCGAGCTGCAGGCCTCGGTGGTCGGCGCGCTGCCCGACGGCGTGTTGACCGACGCCGCCGTGGCCGGCATCCGCCTGACCGACGGCGAGAAGGCCGCCCGCAAGGTCCAGCGAGCCGCGGCCCGCCAGGGCGGCTCGTCCCGACCGACCGCCGGCACGGCGAGCGGGGGTGGCCGCGTCGGGACGGCAAGGGTCGAGGCGATGCCGAGGGGGCCGCGGCGAGCCGAGCCACCGGCAGCGGCGCGGAGGACCGCACCAGGAAGGACCGCCTCCGGGCGATCGTGCGCGGCCGGCGACCGACGGCACCGAGCCGGCGACCGACGGCACCGAGGGGACGACCGCCACGAAGGTCGGCCGCAGCCGAGCCGGTCGGCGGCCGCACGGCCACGGTGCGCTGGGCGGCCCGACCGCGCACCCGGTGACCCACCGGCCACCGGCGCCTGGGCCGGACCGTCGCCCGTGGGTCGCCGTCCTCTTCACCGACATCGTCGACTCCACGCCGCTCAACGAGGTGCTCGGGGACGACACCTGGGCGGCCGTGCTGGCCGCTCACCGGGCGCTGGTCCGTGACGAGGTCGCCGCCCACCGGGCACAGGAGGTCGGCACCCAGGGCGACGGGTTCCCGCCGCTTCGCCTCCCCCGACGACGCGGTGCGGTGCGCGGTCGCCATCCAGCAGCGGCTCGCCGAGCAGCGGGCGCACGACGACGACCCCGTGCCGTCGGTGCGCATGGGGGTGCACGCCGGCGAGGCCGTCCACCACGACGGCGACGACCTCGTCGGTCGGGTCGTGAACCTGGCGTCACGGGTGACCGACACGGCGGCGGCCGACGAGATCCTCGTCACCGAGCCCGTGGCCGACCACCCCGCCGACGTCGCCCTCGTCGACCGGGGCCTGCGCCAGCTCAAGGGCTTCGACCGCCCGCGCCACCTGCTCGCCGTGCTGTGGCAGCCGGCCGTCGGGGAGATCGACCTCGCCGACGAGCACCACCGCCGATCTCGCTGACGAACGGGTCGGGGGCCGACCCTTTCCGCAACAAGAACGGCGCACCACCCAACAGCCCACGCATCTCGCTGACGAACGGGTCGGGGGCCGACCCTTTCCGCAACAAGAACGCTGCGACCGGGTGACGGGGTCGCCGTCAGCCGCGGGTCTGGCCGGTGCCGTGGACCACGTACTTGGCCGTGGTGAGCTGGCGCAGGCCCATCGGGCCGCGGGCGTGCAGCTTCTGGGTGGAGATCCCGATCTCGGCGCCGAACCCGAACTCCTCGCCGTCGACGAAGCGGGTCGAGGCGTTGACGAGGACGGCGGCGGCGTCGACCTCGGTGGTGAACCGCTCGGCCGCCTCGAGGGAGCGGGTGACGATGGCCTCGGAGTGCCCCGACGAGAAGCGGTTGACGTGGTCGATGGCCTCGTCGAGCGAGTCGACCACCCGCACGGCGAGGCGCAGGTCGAGGAACTCGGTGGCGTAGGCCTCGTCGTCGGCGACGCCGGCGGTCGGCACGAGGGCTCGGGTCCGCTCGTCACCGAGCAGCTCGACGCCGTCGAGGGCGGCCGCGGCCCGGGGCAGCAGGTCGTCGGCGACGGCGGCATGCACCACCAGGGACTCGGCGGCGTTGCACACCGACGGCCGCTGGGTCTTGGCGTTGACGATGATGTCGACGGCCATGTCGAGGTCGGCCGACTCGTCGACGTACACGTGGCAGTTGCCGTCGCCGTCGATCACGTAGGGCACGGTGGCGTTGTCGAGGATCGAACGGATCAGCGACGGCCCGCCCCGGGGGATGAGGCAGTCGATGGCGTCGCGCTGGCGCATGAACTCGACCGCCGCCTCACGGCTGGTGTCCTCGACGAGCACGAGGGCGTCGGCGGGCAGGCCGGCCTTGGCGAACGCGTCACGCAGGACGCCGGCGATCGCCGTGTTCGAGCTGATCGCCCCGGACGACCCGCGCAGGAAGGCGGCGTTGCCCGACTTCAGGCACAGCCCGGCGGCGTCGCTGGTGACGTTGGGGCGGTTCTCGTAGATGATCGCCACCACGCCGAGCGGCACCCGCACCTGCTGGATGCGCAGGCCGTTGGGCCGGACCCAGCCCCCGAGGACCTCGCCCACGGGGTCGGCCAGGCCTGCGACCTGGTTCAGACCGCCGGCCATGGCCTCGACGCGGCGGGTGTCGAGCCGGAGGCGGTCGATCACCGTGGCGCTGACGCCGTCGGCCTCGGCCCGCGCCACGTCCTCGGCGTTGGCGGTGAGGACCTCGTCGGCCCGAGCGACCAGGAGGTCGGCGGCGGCCCGCAGGGCGTCGTCCTTGACCGCCGTCGACGCCGTGGCCAGCACCCGTGACGCGGCCTTGGCCCGCCGACCGAGCTCGGAGATCGACGCGTCGCCGTTGAGCACACCCATGACCGGCGAGCCTACCGGCGGTGCCACGACCCGGCCCCGGCGGCGGCGCAGCCCGCCCGCTTCCTGCGCCTGCCCCTGCCCGCGACGTTCAGGCCGCCGACCACCCCACCGGTGGCCACGCGCCTGCCCGTCGGCGGCCACCACGACGACCAGCCCGCCCGCTCGAGACCGCCCCACGACGTTCAGGCCGCCGACCACCCTCCGGTGGCCATCCGCCTGCACGTCGAGGGAGGGGTGTCGCCGGCGCCGCCGGGCCGGGCTCGATGATGGCGGCCGGTATCGTGCGGGCCATGGCGGTCGACCTGGGGCTCGACGTGGCGGTCGACGCCTTCGTCGACGCCCTCGCGCCGGTGCTGACCGAGATCTACGGCGACCTCCCCGGTGCCGACCCCGCCGCGGCCCGCACGGACACGATCGTCGAGGCCTACAACCTGGCCGGCGCGTTCATCGACGCCGACGGGCGCGCCACCGACGACGAGCTGACCGCCCTGTGCCACACCTTCGGCGCCCGCCTCGACCCCGCCCTCGCCCAACGCACCCCCGAGCAGGCCCGCCGCGAGGGCCTGACCGCCGGCCGCTCGGCCTGGCTCACCGAGCCGTCCAACCTGTTCGAGGTCCTGCTCGCGGTCGACGCCCGCACCGGTTCGGACCACGCCTCCACGTATCGCCGCCATGCCGTGGCCATCGGGCACATGACGGCGTCGCTCGACGACCAGGCGTCACGGATGGAGCTGCTCACCATCGAGCGCTTCCGCGCATGCTCCTCGACCGCATCACCGGCCTCGGTGAGACCCCGTCGCCACCGGGCCGGGCGGGACGAACGGCGACGGCGCCACGCAGGCGACCACCGACGACGAGGCGGGACCGATCGAGGCCGAGGCGTTGCCCCCACCCCGGCCGCTCGACGAGCTGCTGGTCGAGCTCGACGACCTGGTCGGCATGCACGGGGTGAAGCAGGAGGTGAAGCTGGTCGCCAACCTGCTGCAGGTCCAGAAGCTGCGTCGCGAGCGCGACCCGCCCGTCCTCGAGACCAGCCGCCACCTGGTGTTCACCGGGAACCCCGGCACCGGCAAGACCACCGTCGCCCGGCTCCTGGCCCAGATCTACCGGACGCTCGAGGTGGTGGAGCGGGGCCAGCTGGTCGAGACCGACCGCGCCGGGCTGGTCGCCGGGTTCGAGGGTCAGACCGCCACCAAGGTGACGGCCGTGTTCGACCGGGCCGACGGCGGGGTGCTGCTCATCGACGAGGCCTACGCCCTGGTCCGGGGCAGCGAGGGCGACTTCGGCCAAGAGGCCATCGACTCCATCGTGAAGCTCGTCGAGGATCGCCGTGACCGGGTGGTGGTCATCGCCGCCGGCTACCCGGACGAGATGGACGGCTTCCTCGACGCCAACCCGGGCCTCCGGTCGCGGTTCCCGAAGTCGATCGACTTCCCCGACTACTCGACCGACGAGCTGGTCCAGATCTTCGGCTCGCTCGGTGAGCGCAACCACTACCGCTGCGACGACGCCGCCCGGGCCAAGGTGCGGGCCTGGCTCGACGCCCAGCCGCGGGTGAAGGGCTTCGGCAACGGCCGGTTGGCCCGCAACCTGTTCGAGGACGCCGTCGGCCGCCAGGCCGGCCGGATCGTGGCGATGGCCTCGCCCTCCGACGACGACCTCGTCACCCTCACCGCCGACGACATCCCCGACGTCGGCGACGGCCCCGGCCACGGCGACTGAGCCCCTCCCCCTCGCACCCGCCGGCAACGGCGACCTGCCACGGCACCCCCGACGGCGGCGGATAGCGTCGGCGCCATGCGTCGGGCGTTGGCGGTGGTGGCGGCGGTGGCCATGATCGCCCTCGCCTTCCTGGTGCGCTCCCGGTCCGACACCGGTGGTGGCGGCGGCGACGGTCCGGCCACGGTCGTGTGCGCCCGCGAGCTGGCGGCGGCGTGCCAGGCCCTGCAGGCGAAGAACCCCTGGCTCACGGTGGTCACCGAGGACGCCAACCGCACCCTGACCACGCTCACCGCCGCCGGCTTCGACCCCGGAGCGGCCGAGATCGACGGCTGGCTGGTGCCGGCGCCGTTCCCGGCGATGGTCGACGAGACCCGCGCCCGGACCGGCGCCGGCTCCGCCCTCGGCGAGCCCACGAAGGTGCTGGCCCGGTCACCGTTGGTCATCGCCGTCTGGAACG
The DNA here is from genome assembly GCA_041394145.1 of Acidimicrobiales bacterium. GTDB lineage: Bacteria > Actinomycetota > Acidimicrobiia > Acidimicrobiales > Acidimicrobilacustridaceae > JAWKIW01. The sequence goes on along the minus strand of JAWKIW010000017.1, from coordinate 94,942 downwards.
ACCGTCGCCAGGCCCTGCGCTCCCGCTGCGGCGAGGACCTCACCTGGAAGTGCATCGGGGAGGTCGCCGGCGAGCCCTGGGGCGACGTCGGCGGACAGGCGTCGTGGGGCGAGGTCAAGCCCGGGCTGGCCAACCCTGCGGAGACAGCGATCGGCCTGCTGGGAGCCGGCCAGGCCGCGGCGTCGTGGTTCGGCACCTCCGACTACGCCGCCAACGACTTCGCCGATCCCGCCTTCCGCGCCTGGTTCGAGCGGCTGGCGCGGGCGTCGCAGAGCTCGGGGACGGGGACGGGCACGCCGCTCGACCAGATGCTGTCGCTCGGGCCGGCGGCCTTCGACCTGGCGGGCAGCACCGAAGCGGCGGCGGGTCCCAGCATCTCCACCAGCCGCGACAAGGATCGGTTGGGCATCGTTTACCCTGCGCCGGAGGCCACGGCGGACGTGGTGCTGGCCCCCGTAGCGGGATCGGAGGCAGGAGCTCGCGTGAAGAGGTTGTTCGAATCCCCCGACGCTGCCGCGGCGCTGGCCGGTGCCGGCTGGCGCGTCGACGGTCAGCCCGCCGCGACCGGCCTGCCGCCCGACACCGCCCTGCCCGCCGACGACGGGCTGCCCCGACCCGGTGTCCTGCAGGCCCTGCGCTCGCTCTGGGAGGACGTGACGCGATGACCCGCTCGCTCCGGGGCCGCCTGGTGGCGGCCGTCGCCGCCGTGGCCGTGCTCGCCGGCGCCGCGGCGTGCACCTCGAAGGGCACCGACGAGGCCGACGACCTGTCCAACCCCGGCGACTGCAAGGTCGTCGTCGACGTCGCCGTCTCGTCCGAGAAGATCGACCTGGCCACCGAGCTGGCCAAGTCGTTCAACCAGCAGAAGACCAAGGTGGGCGACAGCTGCGTGTTCGTGCGCCCCAAGTCCAAGGCGTCGGGTGAGGCGATGCAGCGCCTGGCCGAGGGATGGGACGAGAAGGCCGAAGGGGCCCCCCGGCCGGTGATCTGGTCGCCGGCGTCCAGCGCGTGGGGCGCGGTGCTCGACCAGCGCCTCGCCGCCCAGGGCAAGCCCGCCATGGCCGGCCAGGGCACGCCGTTCATGAACACCCCGCTGGTCATCGCCATGCCCAAGCCCATGGCCGAGGCGCTGGGCTGGCCCGACAAGGCCCTGGGCTGGTCCGACCTCATCGACCTCACCACCAACCCCCAGGGGTGGGCGGCGTACGGCCATCCCGAGTGGGGGCCGTTCCGCCTGGGCAAGACCAACCCGAACTTCTCCACCAGCGGCCTGCACGCCTTCATCGCCCAGAACTACGCGGCCGCCGGCAAGACCAAGGACCTCACCGAGGAGGACCTGAACCGACCCGAGGTGCTCGACGCCAACGCCAAGGTCGAGTCGGCCGTCGTCCACTACGGCGACACCACGCTGACCTTCCTGAACAACTGGTACCGGGCCGACCAGCGTGGCAACCCCTTCACCTACGCCTCGGCGGTGGCCGTCGAGGAGAAGTCGGTCATCGACTACAACACGGGCAACCCCGACGGGAAGCTCGACCCGGGTGAGGAGCCGCGCAAGCCCAAGGTCCCGCTGGTGGCCATCTACCCCAAGGAGGGCACGCTCTTCTCCGACAACCCGTTCTTCATCCTGAACGCGTCGTGGGTGAGCGACGAGCAGCGCCAGGGGGCCCAGGCCTTCCAGCAGTTCGTCCAGCAGCCGGAGAACCAGCAGAAGGCCCTGCAGTACAACTTCCGACCCGGCAACCCCCAGGTGGCCATCGGCGACCCCATCGTGACCGGCAACGGGGTCGACCCCGGCCAGCCCCAGACCCTGCTGCAGGTCCCCTCCCCCGCGGTGACGAGCTCGCTGATCGACCGGTGGAACGAGCAGCGCAAGGGAGCCCGGGTGCTGCTGGTGATGGACATCTCCGGCTCGATGGGCGACACCGCCGACAAGGACCGCAACCTCACCAAGCTCGAGCTCGCCCAGCAGGCCGCCATCGACTCGCTCGACCAGTTCAAGCCCGAGGACGAGGTGGGCCTGCGGGTGTTCTCGACGAACCTCGGCCCGGGCCAGAACCAGACCTACCTCGACCTCGTGCCGATCGCGCCGGTCAGCTCGAACGGCGAGCAGCTCAAGACCAGGATCCGCGATCTGCGACCGACCAACGGCACGCCGCTGTACGACGTGGCCAACCAGTCGTTCACCACCATGGTCGACGGCTACGACGCCACGCGCATCAACGCCGTGGTGCTGCTCACCGACGGCAAGAACGAGGACGGCAACAGCCGCGACGACCGCCAGCAGCTCGACGACGCGGTGCGGACGCTGCAGTCCCAGAGCCAGGGGGAGAACGCCAAGCCGGTGCGGCTGTTCACCATCGGCTACGGCGCCGACGCCGACCTGCCGACGCTCAAGCAGCTGGCCGAGGCCACCAACGGCGCCGCCTACAACGCCAGCGACCCGAAGAGCATCACCAAGGTCTTCACCGCCGTCGTGTCCAACTTCTGACGCCGGCCGGTCCGCCGCCACCCGCCGCCGCCCCTACCTGAACAGGCGTTCAGGTCGGTTCAGGTCGGCGTCATGGCCCGGGGCGCACGATGGCCACATGACCGCAGCCCTCAGCCCGCCACGGCCCCCCGCCATGGACCTGGCCCCACCGGCCCGCCGACCGCGGCGCACCCCCCGCGACGCCCCCGGCGACCCCACCCACGCGCTGCCTCGGCGGCTCCCGGCGACCGACCGGGTGCGCCGGTGGGGCCGGTCCTCGGTGAGCCCGTTCACGCTCGGCCCCGGGCGAGGTGCACGAGCTGCCCCTCGGGGGCCTGGTCGGCTTCGTGCGTCGGGGGCGGTGGGCGGTGATGGCCACCGACCCCATCGCGCCGCCCGGCGGCGAGGAGCGCCCTCGACGACGCCCTGGCCCTGCTCCGACGGCTCCACCTGCGGCCGGTCCTCGCCGCGGCCGTCGATCCGACCCCCTACGCCGCCCGCGGCCTGCACACGGTGGCGATGGCCGACGACGCCATCGTCGACCTGGGCGAGTTCACCCTCGCCGGCAAGCGGATGGCCAACGTGCGCCACAGCGTGTCCTCGGCCCGACGTGCCGGACTCCGGGTCGTCCCGTGGTCGTCGGTGCACCGCACCGACGCCGCCAAGGTCTCCGCCGAGTGGCTGGCGACCAAGCGGGGCGGCGAGATGGGCTTCACCCTCGGACGGTTCGACCCCGACGCCTTCTCGTCCCGCGACACCCGGGTGGCGATCGACGCCGACGACAGCGTCGTCGGCCTGCTCACCTGGCACGCCTACGACGGCGGGCGGGCGCGGGTGCTGGACCTGATGCGGCGCGCCCCGGGCGCCCCCAACCCGACGATGGACCTGCTGATCGCCGAGAGCCTGCTCGAGCTGGCCGGCGCCGGCGTCGAGAGGGTGAGCCTCGGCGCCGTGCCCCGGTCCCGCGGCCGAGTCGGCGAGCGCGTGTACCCGACGACCTCCCTGCGTCGCTACAAGGCCAAGTTCGCGCCGCGCTGGGAGCCCCGCTACCTCGTGGTGCCCTCCCGCCGGCACCTGCCGGGCGCCACCCTGGCGGTCGGGCGCGCTACAGCCCCGACGGGGTGCTGGCCGCATGCCGCCGGAACCGATGACCCTGGTCGCCCCGGCCGACCACCCCGACCTCCCGACGCCTCCACCGCCGCCACGACCGGGTCCACCGGCTGTGGCGGCGGCGCGATCGGTGGCCGGCGGACGGCTCCACCCCCCGGTGCTGACCGTGGCGCTGATCGGCGCCGTGGTCGCCGTCGCCGTGCACCAGGGCGTGTTCGGCACCGAGCTCGGCCTCGAGGCGACCTACCGCTGGGGCTTCAGCGGCAGCGGCCTGCTCGCCGGCCACTGGCGCAACGTCCTCACCAGCCAGCTGCTCACCCGCGACGCGTTCATGGCCGTGTCGATCCCCCTCTCGCTGGCGCTGATGCTCGGGACCTACGAGCTGCTGGCCGGCACCGTGCGAGCGACGACCGTGTCGATCGTGTCCGTGGTCGCCGGGCCCGGGCTGGTGACGGCCGGGCTGGGCATCGGGTCCGCGCTGCACGTCGAGCTGGCCTCGCGCCCTCGAGACGCTCGACTACGGCGCGTCGGCCATCACCGCCGGCGGCGGCGGGGCGCTGGTCGCCATCGTGCGCGACCGCCGGCTCACCATCGGTGCGGTGCTGTTCGTGCTCAGCGGCCTGGTGGTGCACCACGAGCTCGCGGACTGGGAGCACCTGTGCGCCTTCACCGTCGGCCTGGTCGCCGGCCGGCTGCTCGACCGGTGGCACCCGGTGCGGGATCGACGGCGCGCCCGGGCGGACGTGGACCACACCGCGGCATCCCGTCGTGCCGCGCTCGCGGTGGTGCCGGGCCTGCTGCTCGCGAGCTGCCTGGGATGGGTCGGTGCGAGCCGGGCCCTGCCGGCGACCCCTGCGGCGGTGACCCGGGGGTCCGACCCCTCGGGCACCGCCGATGCCGCGTCGGCAGCCATCGGTGGCGCGCACCTCCTCGACGTCCGCTATCCGACCCCCTCCACCGGCGGAGACCGCCGCGTGCTGGTGCTGCTGCCCGCCGGCTACGACTCCTCCACGGACCGCTACCCGGTGGTCGAGATCCTCCACGGACGGCCCGGGGCACCCGACGACGCCTTCACCGGGCTGGACCTGCCGTCGATCGCCGCCGGGACCGCACCCTTCATCGCCGTGGTGCCCGACGGCCACGGCCCCGTGGTGTCCGACGGTGACTTCGCCGACACCTCGAAGCAGCGCCTCGGCGCCGCCGTAGGAGAGGACCTGCAGCGCTGGGTCGACGCCACCTACCGCACGAACGGCCACTGGGGCGTGATGGGACTGTCGGCCGGTGGGTACGGGGCCGCCTACCTCGCCGACCGCCCGACGATGCACGTCGATGCGGTGTGCTCGCTCGGGGGCTACTTCTCCGCCGAGGACCCGGCCTTCGCCGGCGAGACGCAGACCGTGCGGGACGCGGCGTCACCCGTCCAGCACGTCGCCGCCGACGGCGCCCGGACCCTGCTGCTCGCGGCGCGCGACGACCACGAGGCGGTCGACGAGGCGCACCGCTACGCCGCGGCCATGGCGGCCGTCGGCCAGGTCCACGACGTCCAGCTGCTCGACGGGGGCCACGACTGGGACTTCTTCCGGGCGGGGACGCCGACGTGCCTCGCCTACCTGTTGGCCGGGGCGTCCTGAGCGATCCGGCCTCCCGGTCGACGACGTTCCGGCGACGGTGCGACGCCGGAACACCGGCCGACTCGCCGCACGCGCCGTGCCGTGTTGAGGCCAACCACCGCCCACCCGCTCGCCCGTCCGCTCGCCCGTCCGCTCGCCCGACCGCTCGTCGCGGCCGCCGCCGTCAGCGGCTCGGCGCAGTCTCGGCCGGCCCCGGACCCGGGGCCGACGGGCCCACGGCAGCGATCGCCACCTCCCCGTCGGCGGCGGGGTGGACCTTCGTGGGCGCCAGGCCGGCCGAGGGCAGCGTCACCACGAGCCGGGCGCCACCCGACGGGCTCGCCGACGCCTCGATCCTGCCGTGGTGATCCGCGACGACCTCGGCGCTGATGGCCAGACCGAGGCCCGAGCCGCCGGTGCGTCGGTCGCGAGCACCGTCGAGCCGCGGAACCGCTCGAAGATCCGGTGGCGGTCGGCGGCGGGGATGCCGGCGCCATCGTCGTCGACGGTGAGCACCGCCGTTCCGCCCACCTCGCGCAGCGCCACGGTCACCCCCGACCTCGCGTGCCGCACGGCGTTGTCGAGCAGGTTCCGGACCACCCGCTGCACGCTGTCGCTGTCGGCCCGGACCTGGGCCGACGACACCGCCGTCGTGTCGATGGGGATGGGGCTGGTCAGGCGGGCCCGCTGCGCCTCCTCGAGGACGAGCTCGTCGAGGTCGACGAGACGGCGGCGACCGGCGCGGCCGGCGTCGTGGCGCGCCAGCAGCAGCAGGTCGTCGATGAGCTGCTCGAGGCGTCGAGCCTGGTTGAGCAGCGAGACGGTCGTGGTCGCCGGGTCGATGCTGCCGGGGTTGGTGAGCACCAGCTCGAGCTGGAAGGACAGCGCCGAGAGGGGGCTGCGCAGCTCGTGGGCCGCATCGGCGACGAAGCGCTGCTGGCGCATCACGTCCTGCTCGAGGAGCTCGAGCGTCTCGTTGAGCGTGTCGGCGAGCGCGCCCACCTCGTCGCCGGTGCGGGGGTGGGGCACCCGGCGGTGCAGGTCCGAGGTGGTGATCTGGGAGAACTCCTCCCGGATGGCCTCCACCGGACGCAGCGACCGCTCCACGGCCGACCACGTGAGGAGGGCCACCACAGCAGCGAGCGCCGGCACGCCGAGCAGCAGGGCGGCGACGATGGCGTCGAGGGTGTCGTCGATGCGCTCCAGGGAGCGGCCCACCACGACGGTGCGGGGGGTGCCGTCCGAGCCGATCTGCACGACGGCGGTCAGCCGGTAGGGCGCGGTGTGGTCCCCGAGCGGCAGGTTCGTCACGGTGATCGGCGCGGTCGAGCTGTGCGGCAGCGCCGGCTGGCCCTCGAGGTTGGCGCTGGACGCGAGGACCGAGCCGTCGGACGCCACGACCTGGGCGAGGTCGGAGTCTCCCCGGCTGGCCGGCAGCTCGACCGACACCGAGCCGTCCACCGCCGGGTCGCTGTCGAGGAGGGAGGCGATGTCGCGCGCACGGCGGTCGTTGGCCTGGTCCACGTCGCCGATGAACTGGTTGCGCAGGACGGTGATGAGGGCGATCGACAGGGCGGCGGCGGCCAGGGTGAAGGCGAGCGTGACGACGACGGTGATGCGGCGCGCGCCTCAGCGGCGGCCGGCGCGACGACGCCGGATCACGGCCCCACGGCCGCGGTCGACGGCGAGCGGGTCGGGCTGATGCGGTACCCGGACCCGCGCACGGTCTGGATGGTCGTGCGGCCGAAGGGTTGATCGACCTTCCGGCGGAGCCGGGCGATGTAGACCTCGACGATGTTGGGGTCGCCGGCGAAGTGCTCGTCCCACACCGACTCGAGGATGTCGGACTTCGACAGGACGGTGCCGGGCGCGCGCATGAGCGTCTCGAGCACGGCCAGCTCCCGGCTGGTCAGCTCGATGGTCTGCCCGTCGCGACGGCACTCCCGCGACGCCGGGTCGATCTCGAGCCCGTCCACGCACAGCACCGGCGGCCGCTCCCGGCTGCCGCGCCGCACGAGCGCCCGGAGGCGGGCGGCCAGCACGACGTGGCTGAAGGGCTTGCGCAGGAAGTCGTCGGCGCCGCAGTCCAGCGCCTCGGCTTCGTCGAACTCGCCGTTCTTGGCCGTGAGCACCAGGATCGGCGTCCAGTTCTCCTCGTCGCGCAGCGTCCGGCAGATCCGGAACCCGTTGAGGCCGGGCAGCATCAGGTCGAGCACGATGGTGGCGTAGTCGCGCTCGCGGGCCAGCCACAGGGCGTCATCGCCGTCGGGGGCGATGTCGACGGCATAGCCCTCGGCTTCGAGCCCGCGGCGCAGGGCGACGGCGATGTCCGCCTCGTCCTCGACGACGAGGATCCTCACCGCGGCACCGTAGGCCGCGGTCCATAAAGCCTGTGCAAAGCGATGCCCGGCCCACGTGGTCCCCAGGCGGCGCCGGGCGGCAGGGGTCGGCGGGGTTCGTGCGGCAGACTGGTCGGGATGGGCCCGTCTCGCTTCCGGGATCGCTTCTACACCCGCCCGGTCGCCCGGGCCATGACCTCGCCGCTCGGCATCGTGCTGGCCGGCGCCGGGGCCGCGGCGGGCATCGCCATCGGGCTGCCGATCATCGCGGCGGCCGGCATCGGCGTGGCGGCGTGGGCGGCGCGGGTGGCCGCCGCCATCCCCAAGGGCTTCGACGCCGACGGGATCGACCCCTTCGACCTGCAGGATCCGTGGCGGACCTTCGTGTGGCAGGCTAAGCGAGCCCGCCGCCACTTCAACGAGGCCGTGCGCCAGTCCAAGGAGGGCCCCCTGCGCGACCGCCTCGGCGAGATCGGCGACCGGGTCACCACCGGCGTCGAGGAGTGCTGGCGGGTGGCCCGCAGCGGCCAGGCCCTCACCGACGCCCGTGCCCGCATCGACGTGGCGTCGATCACCAAGCAGCTCACCGACCTCACCTACGGCGCCGGCGCCCAGCAGGCCGCCGACCCGACCTCGGCCCTGGGCCAGACCGTGGAGGCCCTGCAGTCCCAGCTGGCGACGGCCAAGCGCCTCGACGAGGTGATCGCCGACACCCGCGACCGGCTGCGCCTGCTCGACGCCCGCCTCGACGAGGCGGTGACCCGGGCCATCGAGCTGGCGGCCCGCGTCCACGAGACCGACGACCTCACCGGGTTGTCGGCCGACGTGGAGTCGGTGGTGGGCGAGATGGAGTCGCTGCGGGTCGCCCTCACCGAGACCGACGAGCTCTCCAGCAGCCAGGGCTCCAGCGGGGCGCCGCCCGCCGGTGCGACCGCGACCGGCGCCGGGCCGGGGCCGACCACGACGGCGCCCGCGTCGGGACCCGCCACCCTCCCACCAGGCGCGCCGGCATCGCCCCTGCTGCCGCCGACGCCGGCCTCCGCGCCGCAACCCCAGCCCCAGCCGGTGGCCCAGCCCCAGCCCGCACCCGCACCCCAGCCCCAGCCCCAGCCTCGGCCCGCGCCGGGTGCCGGTCCCGGCGGGGGCGGGCCGGGCACCCCATGACCGACGAGGTCCGCCCGGCCGACCGGCTGGCCGACACGGCGGCGATCGACGCCGCCACCATCGACGCCGTGGTCGACGAGCGGGGCGAGCCCGGCGGGATCGGCCAACCGGCCGTCATCGAGGAGGCCGGCTGGGAGCAGTCCACGAGCCGCCAGCTGGTGCGCTCGTCGGCGGTGGTGGCCGTGGGCACCGGGCTCAGCCGGGTCACCGGCCTGGCCCGCACCGTCGCCCAGGTCTGGGTCCTCGGCGCCTTCGTGGTGGCCGACGCCTTCAACTTCGCCAACACGGTCCCGAACCTGCTGTACGACCTGCTGGCCGGCGGCGTGCTGGCGGCGACGCTGGTGCCCGTCTTCGTCGAGAACGTCGCCCGCCGCGACCGCGCCGCCACCGACGCCGTGGTCACCGTGATGTCGGTCCTGCTGGTGGTGCTCACCGGCGTGGCGATGCTGGCCGTGCCGGTGATCACGCTGCTCGTGCCCGACGACGGCGACAAGCGGCTCCTCGTCGCCGCCTTCTTGTGGATGTTCCTCCCCCAGATCGTCTTCTACGGGCTGACGACGCTGTGGTCGGGCGTGCTCAACAGCCATCGCCGGTTCGCGGCGGCCGCCTTCGTGCCGGTCATCAACAACGTCGTGGTGATCGGGGTGCTGGTCGCCTTCAGCCGCTGGATCGGCGGGGGACGCCCCGAGGCCGACGCCCTGCGGGCCAACACCGCACAGCTGGTGTTCCTCGGCCTCGGCGTCACCGCCGGCATCGTGCTGCAGGCGGTGGCGCTGGTCCCGCCCTGCGGCGCGCCGGCATCCACCTGCGCTGGCGCTTCGACTGGCGCCACCCCGCCGTGCGCACGGTGGCCCGCCTGTCGGGGTGGACGGTCGGCTACGTGGCGGTGAACCAGCTCACGCTGTGGACCATCCTCGCCCTCGCCTACAACAACGAGTCGGGCAACGTCACCATCTACAACCTCGCCTACCAGTTCTTCCAGCTGCCCTACGGGCTGCTGGCCGCCTCGGTGATCACCGCCTTCATGCCCGACTTGTCCGCTCTCGCCGCCGCCGGCGACCGGCGGGGGTTCGGCGGGCGGTTCCTGCTGGCCCTGCGGCTCACGGTCTTCCTGGTGCTGCCGGCCACCATCGGCCTGCTGGTGCTGGCCCAGCCGGTGGTGTCCACCTTCTTCGAGCGGGGCAACTTCAGCGCCGACGACGTCGCCCGCACCGCGCCCACCCTGGCCGCGTTCGCGGTGGGCCTGGTGTCGTTCTGCTTGTACCTGCTCACGATGCGGGGCTTCTACGCCCACAAGAACACCCGCACGCCCTTCTGGATCAACCTGGGCGAGAACGCGGTGAACCTGGTGCTCGCCTTGGCCTTCGTGCGCTGGTGGGGGGTCGCCGGGCTCGCCCTGTCGTTCGCCCTCGCCTACGTGGTCGCGTCGCTGTTCGCCCTCTGGGTGCTGCACCGGCGGGTCGGGCCGTTCCCGTGGGTGACCAGCGTGTCGAGCCTGCTGCGCATGGGCGCGGCAGCCGCCTTCATGGCCGCCGCCGTGGTCGTGGTGGGGAGCACCGTCGGCTCCGACGCCGGTGGTGGCGCCCTCGTCCGGATGCTGGTGGGCATCGGGGTCGGGGTGGTGGTGTACCTGGCGTGCGCCGCGCTGTTCCGGGTGCCCGAGCTGCACGAGGCCGCCGGCCGCTTCGCCCGGCGCCTGCCCGGCCGCCGCGCCACCACCTGACCGCCAGCACATCTGGCGTTCTTGTCATCGGATTGCGTGCTGGAGCACGCAATCCGATGACCGGTTCGCGTGGACGCGGGACCGCATCGACGCTCGTTCGCCTACCCTGGTGGCCATGTTCAAAGCGATCAAGCGCTGGTGGAAGTACATGACCGCCAAGGTCAGCAGCGGTGTCGACGAGCGGGCCGATCCCAAGATCCAGCTCGAGCAGGCCATCGCCGAGGCCCAGGAGCAGCATCGGCGGCTCAAGGAGCAGGCGGCCAACGTCATCGCCAACCAGAAGCAGGCCGAGATGCGCCTCAACCGCTCCATGGAGGAGTACGAGCGCCTCAACGCCAACGCCCGCCAGGCCATCCTCATGGCCGACGAGGCCCAGAAGTCCGGCGACGACAAGAAGCTGACCGAGTACACGGCAGCCGCCGAGTCCTTCGCCAACCGCATCATCGCCCTGGAGGGCGAGATCGAGCAGGGCAAGTCGCTCGTGCTGCAGTCCTCCCAGGCCGCCGAGCAGGCCAAGGCCGCCGTCTCCCAGAACGCCTCCGCCCTGCAGAAGAAGCTCGCCGAGCGCCAGAAGCTGATGGGCCAGCTCGACCAGGCGAAGATGCAGGAGCAGATGAACGTCGCCATGGCCCAGCTGTCCGAGACGGTCGGCGCCGACGTGCCGTCGTTCGAGGAGGTCCGCGACAAGATCGAGGCCCGCTACGCCCGGGCCAAGAGCGTCTCCGAGCTCACCGAGACCTCGGTCGAGTCGAACATGATGGAGATCGAGGCCGCCGCCCGCAACGTGGAGGCCCAAGCCCGGCTCAGCCAGATCCGCGAGCAGCTGGGCCTGGCTCCCGCCGCCACCGGCGAGGTCGGTGCCGGCTCCGGCGAACCGGCCGAGCAGGTGGCCGCCGGCTCGGCCGCGGGCGGCGAGGCCGCCCCGGCCGCCGCCACCGCCGACGCCAAGCCCGAGGGCGCCGGCACCTGATCAGCCTTCAGCGGCGCTCGGCCATCACGCCCCGGCCCCGCCGCCCCACGTTCTTGTCATGGATCTGCGTGCTCCAGCACGCAGATCCATGACCGAAACGCGAATTGGGGGGCGTGACGCGACGGGCGTGACGCGACGGGCGAATCAGGTGGGCAGGACGACGAGGTCGTCGCGGTGCACGACGTAGGGGGGCACGCCCTCGGGGAGGTCGCCGCGGCGGCGGCCGGCGATCTCGGCGGCGGTGGTGGCGTCGACCCGGGCCAGGCCCTTGGCGAACACCGTGCCGTCGGGACCGGCCACCTCGACGGCGTCGTCGGCGGCGAAGGTGCCCTTCACCGCCGTCACCCCCGCAGCCAGCAGCGACGTGCCGCCGCCGAGCAGCGCCCGCCGGGCGCCCTCGTCCACCACCAGCGTCCCGACCGATCCCACGGCGAAGGCGATCCACAGCTTGCGGGCGGGCAGGTCGCGGTCGTGGGGCACCACCACGGTCCCGACCCCGGCGGTGCCGGCGGCGGCGTCGGTGAGCACCCGGTCCCGGTCGGCGGCGGCGATCACGGTCCGGACCCCCGACCAGGCGGCGATCTTGGCCGCCGCCAGCTTGGACGCCATGCCGCCGCTGCCCCGCACCGACCCCGCCCCGCCAGCCACCGCTTCCAGCGCGTGGTCGACCTCCAGGATCTCCTCGATGAGCGAGGCCGACTCGTCGAGTCGGGGGTCGGCGGTGAGCAGCCCGGGCGTGTCGGTGAGCAGCACCAGCAGGTCGGCCCGGACCAGGTGGGCGACCAGTGCGGCGATGCGGTCGTTGTCACCGAAGCGGATCTCGTCGTCGGCGACGGCGTCGTTCTCGTTGACGACGGGCACCACGCCCAGCTCGAGCAGCCGCTCCAGGGTGCCGCGGGCGTGCAGGTACTGGTTGCGCTCCCGGAAGTCGAGCGGGGCCACCAGCACCTGACCGGCCACCAGCCCGTGGGTGTCGAGCTCCTCGTTGTAGACCTGCATGAGCCGGCTCTGCCCGATGGCCGCCACGGCCTGCAAGGTCACCGCGTCACGGGGCCGGCGATCACCGACGAGGCCGAGGGCGGGCAGGCCGGCGCCGATGGCGCCGGAGGTCACCACCACGACGTCGTGGCCCTGGCGGCGAAGGTCTGCGACCTCGGCGCACAGCTTGGCGATCGACGCCCGCACGATCTCGCCCCGCTCGTCGGTGACCGACGAGGTGCCGATCTTCACGACCACGCGGGTCATCGGGTCACCTGCTCGTGACGGCCGACGACCACCACCCGCCCGAACGACATCGCGGCCGACGACGCCCGTTCGTGGTCTGCGCCGCACCTCACCGCAGCACCTGCTCGTCGGGCTCGTAGTCGAAGGAGAGCTTGCCGATGTGGACGGTGTCGCCCGCCCGGACGCCGGCCCGGGCCAGGGCGCGGTCGACGCCGAGGCGGGCCAGGCGCTGCTGGGCGAAGGCCAGCGCCTCGGGGTTGGTGAGGTCGGACAGGGCGACCGCCCGCTCGGCCTCGCGGCCGACCACCACCCAGCCACCATCGTCGGCCCGCTCCACGCGGAAGCCCTCGGCGACGGGGCGGAACACGACGAAGGCCTCGGGGGCGGGCTCGGCGGCCCGCGCCGCGCGCACGAGGTCGGCCACCCGGCCCACGAAGGCGGGTAGGCCCTCCCCCGTCACCGCCGACACGGCCAGCTCGTTCACGTCGTCGGCGGCCGCCAGCGTCTCCGGCGTCGCCACGTCGAGCCGGGAGCCGACCACCAGCCGGGGCCGCTCGAGCAGCTCGGGCCGGTAGCGGCCCAGCTCGGCCAGCAGCACCCGGCACTGGTCGGCGGGGTCGGCCCCGCCGGTGTCGGCGGCCAGGTCGATCAGCAGCACCAGCACCCGGGCCCGCTCGATGTGGCGCAGGAAGCGGTGGCCCAGCCCACGGCCCTCGCTGGCGCCCTCGATGAGCCCGGGGATGTCGGCCACCACGAACTCGGTGCCGTCGTCGAGGCGCACCACGCCGAGGTTCGGCTCGAGGGTGGTGAACGGGTAGTCGGCGATCTTGGGACGGGCCGCCGAGATGCGCGAGATGAGCGTGGACTTGCCCACGTTGGGGAAGCCGACGAGGGCCACGTCGGCCATGAGCTTGAGCTCCAGGCGCAGCCACCGCTCCTCGCCCTCCTCGCCCTGCTCGGCGAAGCCGGGCGCGCGGCGCCGGTTGGACAGGAAGCGGGCATTGCCCTTGCCCCCCCGCCCGCCGGCGGCGGCCAGCCACCGGTCGCCGTGGTGCAGCAGGTCGGCGAGCACCTCGCCGGAGAAGTCGTGCACGACGGTCCCCTCCGGGACGTGGACCTCGAGGTCGTCGCCGCCCCGCCCGTGCTTGCGCTTGCCCGAGCCGTGGGTGCCGCTCGTCGCCCGCCGGTGGGGGTGGTCACGGAAGGCCAGCAGCGAGGCGACGTTGCGGTCGGCCACCAGCCAGACGTCGCCGCCATCGCCGCCGTCGCCGCCATCGGGCCCGCCCTTGGCCACGTGGGCCTCACGCCGGAACGAGACGCACCCCGCCCCGCCGTCGCCGGCGCGCACGTTCAGGTTGCACTCGTCGACGAAGCCGGACACGGCGCAAAGACTAGGGGCGGCCCGCAGGCCGCCCCTAGTGCGAATCGAGTGGACCTTCGCCACTGGACGAGGTGGACGGGGTCACCCCTCGCACATCGCCCGGCGTCAGGCGTCAGGCGTTGGGGACCAGCCGGACCGGGTCGCCCTTGACGATCACGGACCAGGTCGTGCGGTCTCCCAGCCCGCTCGAGGCCACCGTGTAGCGGATCTTCCACCACGTGTTGCCGCCGTAGGCAGCGGCGATGTCGGCCGGCAGCTTGTACTTGAGGCGCAGCAGCCGGTCGCTGTACTTGCCGTTCTGGATGTTGCGGCTGCCCCAGGTCCGCTGGGCGTTGCTCACGGTCCCGCTCACGTCCTTGTAGTTGGTGGTGCCGGGTCCGTAGCCGCCCTGTGGCGCGTTCTCACCCGTCGTGCACGCCTGGCCCGTCTCGGACTGGTACGCCCCGTCGGCGCAGGCGATCTCCCACGTGAAGGTCACGGGTGTCCCGTTCGGGTCGAGCAGCTCGATGCCGAGCGCGCCCTCGGCCGGGTCGAACAGCTCGACCTCGAGCGTGTGGTTGTTGTACTGCGGCTCGATCGAGGCCAGGAAGAACGACGGTCGGGTGCCGACCAGGTTGGCGTACACCCCGAGGTGGGTCAGTCCGTACACCTGCGGGCAGCTGGCGCTGTACGGAGCGCCGGGCACGTCGACGCTGCGATCGGCCGAGCAGCGGTAGAAGGAGTCGCCCGTCGAGCCGGCGTTGTTGACCCGCAGCCCGAACTGGTTCTGACCTTCCTGCTGGTTGTTGCCGGGGCCGGTGCTCGTGGGCACCACCGGCTTGATCTGCAGGTAGTAGGTGCCGGGGGTGGACACCTGGCTGCCGCTGAACGCCGGTCCGAAGTTGACCCAGCGTCCGGCCATGGTCGAGCAGCTGGCCGGTGAGACCGTCTGCTGGTAGAGGATCCGCGCCTGGGTCGGATCGTCGGGGCGGTCCTTGTCGCGCAGGATGTAGGTGTAGCGACGCGCCGAGGTGCTGTTCTCGGCACCGGAGTCGCCCGCCGTGGAGCCCTCGAACTGGCAGTGCGGCGCGTCGTACAGCTGCGTGTACCAGGACCCGCTGCCCGCCCCGGAGAACTCGATGGCGTAGAAGTACCCGTCGGCCGTGTACTCGGGGTTGGCGACGACCCCGTTCACGCCGGGCACGCAGCCCTGGAACACCCCGCCGCTGGAGTCACCGCCGTTGGCGTCGCTGCGGGGCGTCATGCGATCGCCCATCTCCCGGCGGGCGCAGTACCCCGACACCGACAGCCAGTAGTTGTCACGGACCCCGGTGCTGGCGGCGATCCGATCACCGGTGCCCAGGAAGTTGCGTGGCGACCCCATCGGGATGGGCCGGATCAGCTCGGCGGTCGCCGGACGGGAGATCGTCACGTTCGATCGGAACAGCTTGGAGAAGTACTGGCCGACCCGGTCGTCCTGGATGACGACCTTGAGCTGGGACGGGTTCGCCGCCACCGCCTGCACCTGGACCGAGATGCCGGCAGCGGGGTTGTCGGTGAACCCGTTCTTGGTCGCCACCTCGCGCGCTGCGGGCTCGGCACGGCCGAAGTTCGGCATGTACCGAGCGCCGGCGAGGGCGGAGGCGTCGGCCGCTCGCTGGATCTGGCCGGCGCGCGCGTACCAGGCACCCAGGTCGACGGCGTAGCCCGTGAAGGCCAGCAGCGGCAGCATCAGCAGCGCCGTCAGGGCGAGGACGTAGCCACCGTCGTCGGTCAGGCCGGCGTTCCGACCGCGGTCGCCGTGCAGCCGTGGAGCGACGACGCTGGAGTGGACCTTGGACCGATTCCTCATCGCATCAACCTCCTACCGTCGGAGGTTCGAGCGCGTAGACGACGTACTCGTCCATGGTGATCGAGGACCCCGCGATGCCGGTGAGGGTCGTGTACCTCACCCGCAGATGCAGTCCCACGAAGTCGGGCGCGTCCTTGCTGCGAGTCGTCGGGCACCAGTTGGCATCCCACGAACCCGACGCGCAGGTGGGGTTGGTCGCCGAGCCGGCCGGGAAGCCGACGGGGTTCAGGGTGTTCACCATGGCGCCCGTGTAGACGTTGCACGAACCGGGGCGTCCGTTCACCTCGATGGCGGTGGGCGACACCGCGATGTCGCAGTTGGCCGGAAGCTGACCGTTGGCGGTCGTCGACTTGTAGACGACGAGCCGCTCGATGCTGACCCGGCGTCCGCCGTTCATCGCCGACGCCAGCGACTGGAGGGTCTCGTAGTCGGCGAAGCGGTTGTCGCCCATGCTGGAAGCCGTGCGGCCGGCGGTGCTCAGGGCGCGCTGCAGGAGGTTCTCCTGGCGCCAGGCGAAGCCGTACTCGACCATCCCGGTGGTCAGCAGGATCAACAGCGGGGCGGCGAGGGCGAACTCGACCAGGGCCGCACCGTGGTCGCCCGTGAGACGAGGCCACGTGGCCATGGGAGCGGGTCCCCGGAGGCGTCGCGGGCCCTTCATGTCAGCTGCCCCGGCTCGAGGCGGACGATGCTCGCGACCTCGAGGGTGGTCCGACGACCGAACACGCCGGTCACCATCGGGCGATCGAGCTTGAGGTACACGCCGAGGTACTCGATGTCGGCGATCTTGGGGCCGTCGACCCGGCCGGTCGGGTCCCAGCCGCAGGCGACGGCGTTCGCCCCGCCGCACTTGAAGTACGCCGGATCGGGGGCCTGCACGGCGAGGAAGGCGTCGTAGGCGGCGTAGATGTTGCACCGGGCGACGGTGTCACCCCTCGGCGCCGCCCCGGTCTTGCACGACTCCGGGACCTGGGCGAGCGGTGCACCGGCGCCGGGCGGCCCGGCCCGGAAGACCACGATGCGGTCGATCGACGTGTACCGGATGTTGGCGAGGTCCTCCCGGATCGACGCCACGATGGCCTGGTCGGCGGTGTCGCCGGCCACCGAGGTGTCCGGCCCCTGGATGGCCCCGACCCGGGCCCCGTTGGCCGCCGCGTCGCTGACCGTCAGGTAGTCCCGGAACAGCAGCCCGTACTCGAGCATGCCGAGGACGAGCACGAGCAGCACCGGCGTGATGAACGCGGCCTCGACGAGTGCGACGCCCTGGTCGCTGCGGAGCCTCGGGGCTGCGGTGGTGTGCGTGGTCCGGTTCATGGGAGCGGGAGGGTCAAGGTGGTGGGCAGGGTCACCGGCGTGGTCGACGAGATGCTCACGGCGTCGATCCGGATCTGGGTGGCGTCGGTGAACGGCACGTTCCAGGTCGTGGCGCAGGTGCCGGCGGTGTCGGAGATGCAGGTGCCGTAGAAGGTGCGACCGCTGGGCACGACGGTGTAGCGGAGGGTGATGGTGGCCTCGGGGACGGCCACGCCGCCCGCCGTGCGCACGTCCATACGGACCGTCACGACGTTGGTCGTGCGGTTCCAGGTGCTGGCGGCGGTGTCCCACGTGGCAGCGCCGGGCGGTGGCGTCGTGGAGCTCGAGCTCGACGTCGGCGCGATCGACGTCGACGTCGTGGTCGACACCACCGGGATCTGGCAGTTGGTGGGCGGCGGCCGGGAGGAGATGCAGTCGGCCTGGTTGGCGACCTCGTTGCGGGCACCGGTGGTCAGGTAGGCGGCCGCGCCGAGCCCGCCGACGACGAGCAGGGACAGCACCAGCGCGTACTCGACCAGCGTGGCGCCCACGCTGGTCCGCCAACGAGAGGAGTTCCGCCCGCGACCCACCGCCGCTGGAGCACTCCTGCGACCTGCTCGGAGCCGCATCATCTGCACCACGTCCTCGACGCTCGTGACGTCTCGAGGCCGCTTCCGGCGCAGGACGGATCAACCGGCTTCGCCGGAACGAGCCACCCGGCTCGCTCCGGAGCCGAGGACCACCGGCCACCTCCTTGGTACTCCGACCGAGCCCGGCAGGGATCGGTCCGAGTACCCCTGATGGGGTCGATCGACCATCGAGGTGCTCACCGAGGTCATCGAGCACCAGATCGCCCCAGGGCGCCATTCCAGGACGCCACGCCAGGGGCCCGCCGTCACCAGGCAACCGGAATCCGCAGTGTCGGAGACCCGGGCACTCGGGGGCGGCCGCCCCCGAGCGAAGATCGTCGCGTGGTCTCGCTACTCGACCAGGTGCACCGGATCGCCTACCACCTGGAGCGCCCAGGTCGTACGGTCGTACGGAAGGCCTGAGCTCGCAGAACCGAAGTCGTACTTGACGCTCCACCAGCAGTCCGTCGGATAGCCGGTGCACTGTTGGTCACAGTCGTAGGTGGTGGCGAGTTGGGATCTGGAACAAGCCACCTGTCGTTATACATCGAGCGCTGCCGCCGGTCGATGTCGTGACCGTGCACGTGCCTTCCCCCGACGGGCCGCTCCGCGGTGGTGGTGGCCGCGGAGTGCTAGCGACCGTTGCACCAGAGCGCTTGCAGGAAATCACGAGCTGCTTTGACCCCGGATGGGTCCGGTATCGCTGTTCCATTCCCGGGCACGACCGCCGGGCGCCTGCTGCAGGACCGAAGGAACGCGTCATTTTGAAGGTGCCGCTACCGTCGCCGGGGTCGAAGAGATCGATCCTGACCTTCTTCCCCGCGTGCTCTGCTCGATCTCCGCCAAGTAGAACTTGGCTGTACTTCCCGGCGTGTTGGTCTAGATGGACATGTCATTCAAGGCCGTAGAGCTGGGGATTAGTACCTCCGCCACTGTCGCCCGCAGCGCATAGGCGTTGTAGCCATCCCCTGCGTCAGCAACCGAATTGATGCGCTGGACTTGATTCGCAGTGGGTAGATCCCGGCCTTCGTAGGCGTGAAGGTGCAAACGTTGGCCCACTTGTTCTTGTAGGTGCTGGTAGCTGTGCTCAGAGAGATGTTGTTCACAGCACCTTCCGATCACAGCCCGACAGGATGGACGAACGTGACTGTCACATCTGAACCATCGTTGTCGAAGACCTGCGCCTCGATGTTCAGGTGTTCTTCAGGGTCCGGTCAGGGACAGGGATTGTAATTACCTGGCTGCCGACCGCTCAGACCCTCAACGATGTCGCCAGTCTGACGGTTACCATTCGGCCTGAACTGAGGAATGACCGCTCAGGGTTGGCACTACGGTTGCAGTCGTAGCTGGACCCGCTGCCGGTGCTGCGCTGGATATCTGCATCGCTGGACGCATTCCATTATCGGCGGCTCCAGCCGCAGGGTACGTCGATAGCGTAGTCGTAGCCTGTATCTCCGGTACTCAGTGTTCTGCGCCCGTTCGGCATTCCGGCTTCGCAGTTGGGACCAGCGCCAGAACACTTGGTAGCGAAGGCATGCCGCTCGCCCTGCCGATAGGCCCCTGATCGACCGCCCATAGCATGGACAACAGACCGCATGGCGCTGACGACGACGGCTGACTGCGGGCAGTTCGCTGGATGATGTTGTTGCCGAAGTTGTTCGTCGGACTTCCAAGCGGGACGGGCTTGTTGTACTCGGCTGTTGCACCGCGCTTGATATTGATGCCGTTCATCAGGAGTCGCAAAAGTACTGCGGTGCAGCCTGGGTTAGTTCAACGCGAAACCGTTGTTCGTAGCCTGTCGACGGGTAGGTAGCGGTGACGTTCTTGTTCGTTCCGCTGAGAATGTAGCCGTTGGCGCTGAGCGTGTTGGCTGCTGCACTGGGCCGTTGAGTCATTCGGCATGTAGACGACGCCAGCCATGGCGGCGTTGTCGGCCGCCCGCTGCAGCTTGGCCGCCTGGGCCAGCCAGGCGCCGTAGTCGGTGGCGAACGCGGTGGCGACGAGCAGGGGAGGATGAGCAGCGCCGTCATGGCCAGCGCGTAGCCGGCGTCGCCCACCGCTCGTGCGTTGCCGCTGGCGTCGGACCGGAACCGGCGCGCCACGAGGTCGTCTCCATCTCAGGTCCCCACCTTCGGCTCGACGCGGATCACCGCAGTATCCGTCATGGTGATGGTGGAATTGGGCAGCACCCGGGTGATGAGGGTGTAGGTGTACACGGACCTGATGCCGAGGTAGTCCGTACCCCCCGATGCGCCGGGGTCATTGACCCTCGTGACGGGACACCACCAGCCGTCCCAATCGGTGGCCGTGCTGCAAGTGGTGCTTGTCGACGATGTCCCGAACTTGGATTGAAACCAGCGACGCCATCTGGGCCTTACCGTAGATGTTGCAGTAGCCGTTGGTGCCGTTGCCCGAGGCGCTCGAGCCTTGGTGTTACACGTCGAGTCGAGGAACGCCCCTGCGCTGTTGGTCTTGAACACCACGATCTTCTGCAGGTGATCCGCGGCAGGTTCATGGTGGCCGTCTTGAACTGGTCGAGGGCGTAGTACTCGGCCCTCCGGTCCCGGTTGCCCGACAGGTTGGCGTCGGTGCGGCCGGCGTTGCGCAGGGCGTTGGCGATGGCCGTCTTGTCCCGCCAGGCCAGGCCGAACTCAAGGGTCCCAAGCATGAACACGGCCAGGACCGGGAGGACGAGTGCGAACTCAATCATTGCGGCCCCGCCGTCGCCGGAGAACGGGATGCCTCGCGGGTGGAAGCCATGGTCGTTCATGAAGTCAGCTGCTTGGGTTCGAGGCGGGTGATGACGTAGCTCTCGAGGGTGACCGAGGTCCCGAAGAGCTTCGTGAGGTACGGGTGCACGACCTTGATGTAACGCCGGCGTAGTCGGGCGGGTCCATCTGAACCGACCTTACGGGTCGTGGGGCACCAGGCCTTGTCGATGGCAGCCACCGGCGTGCAGCCGAAATAGAGCTGGGTCCGGTTCCAGTCGGAGGTGACGTAGACGTTGCAGCGGTTCGTGACGCTGCCGCCGACCTTGCAGCTCGCCCAGCTGGTGGTGTCGGTGCGGGTGTCGGCCTTGAAGATGGCGATCTTGGTGATGTTGCCGACCGGCACCGCACCGAGGTCCTTCTGATCGCCTGCAGGACCTTGTAGTCGGTATCCCAATCCGCTCCGAAGATCGCCAGGGATCGGGTGGCGAGCTGTGGCGCTGTTCAGCGAGAGGTAGTCGCGGTAGACGAGGCCGTACTCGAGCGAGCCGAGCACCATGACCATGAAGACCGGCGTGATCAGGGCCGCCTCGAGCAGCGCGGCGCCGTCGTCGCCGGCGAAGCGGCGTTGCCGGGCCGGCTCGGCAGGCGTGCGGCGACGGCGCTCGGGCTTGCCGGGACTGACGTGGAGTTCGCTCGTCATGACCGCTGCCCTCGCTGCCGACCGTGTCCCCGACCGCCGCGTCGATCGCCGTCGGGGTCCCCCGCGACACCTGCGACGAACCGCCGGTCGCGATCGGTGCCAGTGGATAGGGATACCACCTTTTCCTCACCGGCGGTAGCAGCCCTGGTGCTTTCGGCACGAATGAGCCGATGGGCCCAGTCGGAGGGCGCGCCGCACGGCGACCGCCAGCTCCTCGTCTCCGCCTCGGAAACCGTGCGCACGGTGGGTCTCCCCTCGAAGTTCTCTGCAGTATCGGTCGAGCGCGGGGGTCGGCTTGAGCCTTTCGGCCCACGGTCCATGGTCCGGACGGCTCACGAGCAGCCCCCGGCGCCCCTGACACCACGGATGGTGGCAGGAACGGCCGAAAGACCACGTAACGCGCGGACCGCGCCACCGCGCGCTCGCGGCGCCGACGATCTCGCCCCTCGGGCACGTGGAGGGCGGCGTCGGTCTCCCCAGCCGGGGTCACCGTCGGGGCGTCCACGCCGTCCCAGACCGGCAGAGCGATCATGGGGTGTCACAGGCCGTCGGTAGGTTCAGGCGGTGACCGTGACGCGTCAGCAGCGATGGGCCGCAACGATGGCGGGGGTGCGGGCGACCGACGCCCCCAGCGCTGGGCCCGAGGCCGTGCCGACGGGCGTGCGTGCCGCGCATCGGGGGCCCACCGCGCGGATCGGTCCCTCGGCACCCGCGGCTCGCCCAGCTCGGGAGGAGGCCGAGGACGCCTGGCTGGCGCCGGGCGCCACCCGGGCGGTCGGGGCCGGGACCCGAGCCCGGCCCGAAGCACCCGACCCGGTGCGCACCTGCTTCGAGCGCGACCGCGACCGGATCCTGCACGCCCCGGCCTTCCGTCGCCTCGCCGGCAAGACCCAGGTGTTCATCTTCCCCGACGACCACCAGCGCACCCGGCTCACCCACGCCCTCGAGGTCGCCCAGGTCGCCACCGCGGTCGCCCGCGCCTGCCGGCTCAACGAGGCCCTCACCGAAGCCATCGCCCTCGGGCACGACTGCGGCCACGGGCCTGGCGGCCACGCCAGCGAGGACGCCCTCGACCCGCTCGTCGACGGGGGCTTCGACCATGCGCCGTGGGGTGCCGACGTCACGCTGGCGCCGCGCAACCTGTGCGCCGAAACGCTCGACGGCATCCGCAACCACTCGTGGTCGCGCCCGGCCCCGGCCAGCCCGGAGGGCGCGGTGGTGAGCTGGGCCGACCGCATCGCCTACGTGTGCCACGACTTCGAGGACGCGGTGGCCGCCGGCATCGTCACCGAGGCCATGCTGCCGGCCGACGTGGCCGACACGGTCGGGCGACGTCGCAGCCGCCAGCTCGGCACCTTCATCGCCGGACTGGTCGCCGTGGCCCACGACCACGGCGTCGTGGGCCTGCCCGACCACCTCGCCGACGCCCTGGCCGCCTTCCGGGCCTTCAACTACGAGCACATCTACCTGCGACCGGCGTCGGTGGCCCAGGCCGACGCCGTCGTGCGGCTGCTGCGGGCGCTGGTCGGGTGGTACGCCGACCGCCCCGCCGCCATCGCGCCTGGCCCCTGATCGAGGCGTCGCCGCCGGCAGCCCCGAGGCGCTGCGGGCGGCGGTGGCCTACGTGGCCGGCATGACCGACCGCTACGCGTGCCGCGTCGCGGTCAGCCAGCTGGGCTGGGACCCCGCCGCCCTCCCCCGCGGCGTCGACCTCGCCGGCTGATCGCCTGGTCCGAGCGCGCCAGCGGTCACGAAGCGTTCCCCATCACCCCCACCGGTGACCACGCCGCCTCCACACCAACGCAGACGCCGTCACCCCGACGAAGCGTTCCCCATCACCCCCACCGGTGACCACGCACGCCTCCACACCAACGCAGACGCCGTCACCCCGACGAAGCGTTCCCCATCACCCCCACCCGTGACCAGGCACGCCTGATGGGGACGGATCGCCGCGGCAGCCGCCCTGGCCGGCCCGACCCGGCCCGACCTGGGGACCCACCGACCCCTGCCCGACGGCGGCCCGGGGGCCGCCGTCGGGGCAGAGCAGAGGTGCGTTCGACGCGTCAGTCGCTGGGCAGCACGTCGACGAGCTTGCGGCCGCGGCGGGCACCGAACTTCACCATGCCGTCGGCGAGGGCGAAGAGGGTGTCGTCGCCGCCTCGACCCACGTTCTCGCCCGGGTGGATGCGGGTGCCCCGCTGGCGCACGAGGATGGTGCCGGTGGTGACCACCTGGCCGTCGTAGCGCTTCACCCCGAGGCGCTTGCTCTGGGAGTCGCGGCCGTTGCGGGTGGAACCGCCGCCCTTGGTCTTCGACATCGGTCAGCCTCGCGTGATGCTCGTGATCTCGATGGTGTCGTAGCGCTGGCGATGACCCCAGCGGCGACGTTGGTTCGACTTGTTCTTGTAGGTGAAGCCGTCGATCTTCGGGCCCTTGGCCTGCCCGACGACCCGGGCGCCCACCGAGGCGCCGGCGAGCTCGGAGGGCGTGGCCAGCACCGTCTCGCCGTCGACCACCAGCACGGGCGTGAACGAGACGTCGCCGTCGGCATCGAGCAGCTCGACGTCGAGCTGCTGGCCCTCTTCGACCCGGTACTGCTTGCCACCGGTCTGGATCACCGCATACATAGGGGCACCACGCTACCGGCTGGTGAAGGGCCCGAACAACTCGCCGCCGCCGCTCACCGCTTGCCCTTGGCGGCCTTGGACGCACCCTTCGCCGGCCCCTTCGCCGCGGCCTTCGCCGGCCCCTTGGCCGCACCCTTGGCCGACCCCGTGCCGGGTGCCTTGGCGGTGGCCGTGGCCCCGGACCTCGCCGCATCCTTCGACGAGGCCTTCGGCGACGCCGGCGCGTCCGCCCCGGCGGCGCGCTCCCCCGCGCGCTCCCCCGCGCCGTCGCCCGCCCCGGCCTCGTCGGCGGAGCCCTCGAGCAGCGACCGGTCGATGAGCAGACCGCGTCCGTCGCACTCGGGGCACCGCGACGAGAACGACTCGAGCAGCCCCTCGCCGATGCGCTTGCGGGTCATCTCGACCAGCCCCAGCTCGGAGATGTCGAACACCTGGGTGCGCGTCTTGTCGCGGGCGAGGGCGTCGCGGAAGGCCCGGATGACCTTGTCACGGTTCTCGCGGATCTCCATGTCGATGAAGTCGCACACGATGATCCCGCCGATGTCGCGCAGGCGCAGCTGCTTGGCGATCTCGTCGGCGGCCTCGAGGTTGTTCTTGAAGACGGTCTCCTCGAGGCTCGACGACCCGACGTTCTTGCCGGTGTTGACGTCGATGACCGTCAGGGCCTCGGTGTGCTCGATGATGAGCGAGCCGCCCGACGGCAGCCACACCTTGCGGTCGAGGGCCTTGTGGAGCTGCTCGTGCACGTGGTACCGCTCGAAGACGGTCAGCGGCTCCTC
This sequence comes from Acidimicrobiales bacterium, assembly GCA_041394145.1. Lineage (GTDB taxonomy): Bacteria > Actinomycetota > Acidimicrobiia > Acidimicrobiales > Acidimicrobilacustridaceae > JAWKIW01. The sequence continues at coordinate 70,381 of JAWKIW010000017.1, read as the reverse complement.
GCCACGGTCGTAGAGCTGCACCCGGTCGGCCAGGGTCGGCGAGATGGCGGCCACGTAGGAGCGCACCTCCTCGTACAGCGCCGGGTCGTCGATGACGATGCCGCGGTAGTCGTCGTTGAACTCCTCGCGGATCACCCGCACCGCCATGTCGGGCTCGCGGTACAGCAGCGTGGGGGCGGCAGCCGACTTGGCCAGGGCGTCGATCTGCTCCCACTGGTCGAGCAGCTGCAGGACGTCGCGCTCGATCTCCTCGGCGCTCACCCCCTCGGCGGCGGTGCGCACGATGATCCCGTGGCCCTTGGGTCGGACCTTGTCGAGGATCTGGCGCAGGCGCTTGCGCTCGTCGTCGGCGAGGCGCTTGGAGATGCCGTAGGTGGTGGAGTTGGGGATGAGGACCACGAACCGGCCCGGCAGCGAGACCTCCTGGGTGAGCCGGGCGCCCTTGTGGGCGATGGGGTTCTTGGTGACCTGGCACAGGATCGACTGGCGCGGCTTGAGCAGCTGCTCGATCCGGGGGTTGGCCCCCTTCTCCTCGATGTCCTCGGCGTCGTACTGGACGTCGCCGCGGTACAGCACGGCGTTCTTCGGGGTGCCGATGTCGACGAAGGCGGCCTCCATGCCCGGCAGCACGTTCTGGACCCGCCCGAGGTAGATGTTGCCGTGGATCTGGCTGACGTCGTCGGCCGGGCGTGAGACGTAGTGCTCGATGAGGTTGCGGCCCTCGAGCACGGCGATCTGGGTGGCTGCCGGCGACACGCTGACCACCATCAGGTAGCGCCCCACCGGGCGCCCCTTGCGCTGGCGGCCGCCACCTCCGGCCGTCTCCTCGTCGAGGTCGGCCACCGCCACCTTCGGCACCACGGCCTCCACCGGCGTGACCGGCCCGGGCTTCGCCTCGCGGCCGCCCTTGCCGCGGCCGCCGCCACCGGCGCCACCGGCGCCACCGGATCGGCTGCGACCACCCCGGCGACGCTTGGCCGCACCGCTGCGGGCCTTCGCCTCGGTGGCGGCCTCGTCGGCCTCGGCGGTCGCCGCCGGCTCGGGCGCCGGCCGGGTGTCGCCGATCTGGGGCCGCTTGACGAGCGCCTTCTCGGCGGCCTCGGTGGTCTTGGGGCGACCCTCGAGCAGCCGCTCGGGCAGCTCGTCGGGCTGCCGACTCTTGGCCGTGCCCCGTGGGCGGGGCGCGCCCTTGGGGCTCGGGCCCACCGTGCCCCCGGAGGGGGCCGGCGCCGGTCGGCGGTCACCGACGCGCGGTCGCTCGTCGTCGGCCGCCGGGGCGGCATCGGCGGCGGCGCGGGAGCGCGACCTGGACCGTGCCCCGCCCGGGCTCTCGGCACCGGCCTCGGCCACCGCCGTCGTAGCCGGTCCTGCCTCGCCCGCCTCGGCGCCCTCGGCCCCGCTCGACGGCTCGCCGGCCCCGCCGGCGCCGCTGCGGTTGCGACCTCGCCCGCCGCGCGAGCCACGGCGGCGCTTGCGGGGGGCGCCCGGCTCGCCGCCGCCGGCGCCGGTCGCACCGTCGGGCGCACCACCGGCCCCGGTGGCCGGGCCTGCCGAGGTCGTCGTGGGGTCGGTCAGGCCGGTGTCACCACCCGAGGCCGGCCCCTGGCCGGCGTCGGTCGGGGTGGTGGGTGAACCCTCCACCGGTTCGCTCATGTCGTTCCTTCCTCGGGGCGGGCGCCGCCGGCCGCCCACCCCTCCTTCGATCCTTCGGCGCCGGCCGACCGGCAGGCGCCCTCATGACGCACGCGCCGCCGCGTGCGGTGCCCACGTCGCGTCGGTCACGAGTGGCTCGTGCCGCGCGCCGTCGAGCGTCATCCACTGGTGCGTCCGGCGGACGCACCTCCTCGGGCCGCGGCGAGAAGGCCGACAGCAGCTCGGAGGGACGGAGCCCACGGGGTTGGGTCGCGAGCTCCGCGTCGAGGACGGTGCCGGTCACGTCGTCACCGTCGAGCACCGGCCCCGTCACGGCCAGCGAGCAGATCTCGGGCCGGATGTCGTCGGTGCGCTCCTCGCCCTTGCGCTGCCGCGTGACCGGCAGGCTGGCAGCCGAGAGCAGCCGCTCGACCTCGGCGGTCGCCTCGGCCGGGGTGGGTCCCAGCGCCTCGATCCGCCACGAGCAGCTGGTGACCGCCTGCTGCAGCGAGGACGTCCCGGCGGCGACCGAGGCGGCGGCGGTCACGTCGAGGCCCGGCGGCAGCAGCGGCGTCAGCGTCGCCGGGAGGACGGCGAGGTCGACGTCGGCCGCCTCGGGCAGGCGCAGGTCGACGTCGAGGTACTCCCCGGCCGACTCGTACCCCGTCGGCAGGGCCAGGCCGAAGTGCACCTTGGGCCGGGGGTTGAAGCCCTCGGTGCGGGCGACCGGCAGCTGGGCCCGCCGCAGCGCCCGCTCCCACAGCCGGGCCACGTCGCGGTGGCTGGTGAAGCGGACCTTGCCCACCTTGGTGAACCGGAACCGGACCCGCCGGTTGGCCGGGGCCGTCATGTCGACCTCCGGCGACGACGGTCGCGGGGGCTGCCGTCGGCGAGGACCGCGGCGTTCATGGAGCACCCACCCGCTCGGGCTTGGACGGCAGCAGGGTGACCGGGACGGCGCCGCCGGTGCGCAGGTCCTGGCCGGTGCCCTGGCTGCCGCCGGCGGGCGGCACGGCCGAGGCGACGATGTGCTCCACGCCGTAGCCGGTGCAGGCGCCGCAGTCGTAGCAGGGCGTCCACCGGCAGTCCTCCAGGCCGACCTCGTCGAGGGCGTCACGCCAGTCCTGCCACAAGAAGTCCTTGTGCAGGCCCGCCGACAGGTGGTCCCAGGGCAGCACCTCGTCCTCGGTGCGGTGCCGGTGGGCGTACCAGTCGGGCGACAGGCCGTGGGCGGCCATGGTGTCGATCCACAGGTCGTGGTCGAAGTGCTCGGACCACTCCTGGAAGGTGCCGCCCCGGCGCCACACGTCCTCGATGCCCGGACCGAGCCGTCGGTCACCGCGGCTCATGATCCCCTCGACCAGCGAGGCCTTCGGGTCGTGCCACTTGAGCTGCACGGCCTTGTGTCGGCGCAGGTCGTCGCGCAGCAGCCCGATCTTGCGGCGCAGCTCGGGCACGGTGTTCTGGCCGAACCACTGGAACGGCGTGAACGGCTTGGGCACGAAGCCGCCGACCGAGAGCGTGACCGAGGCGCTGCGGTGGTGCTTCTTACCGATCTCGACGCAGCGGCGGCCCAGCTCGGCGATGCCCAGGGTGTCGACGTCGGTCTCGGTGGGCAGGCCGGTGAGGAAGTACAGCTTCATCCGTCGCCAGCCCTGCGAGTAGGCGGCGTCGACGGCGGCGTAGAGGTCTTCTTCGCGGATGAGCTTGTTGATGACCTGGCGCATCCGCCAGGTGCCGGCCTCGGGCGCGAAGGTGAGACCGGTGCGGCGGGCCTTCTGGATCTCGGCGGCGATGCCGACCGTGAAGGCGTCCACCCGCAGGCTCGGAAGCGACACGGTGACCTGGTTGCCGTCGGGGGCGTCAGCGATGGTCTCGGCGACGACCTGCTCGATGCCGGAGAAGTCGGCCGTGGACAGCGAGGTGAGGGCGACCTCGTCGTAGCCCGTGCGGCGCAGCCCGTCGGCCACCATCCGGCGAACCTGGGCGGCGGGCCGCTCGCGCACGGGACGGGTGATCATCCCGGCCTGGCAGAAGCGACAGCCCCGGGTGCACCCCCGGAAGACCTCGACGTTGAGCCGGTCGTGCACCACCTCGGTGAGGGGGACGAGCTGGCGCTTCGGGTAGGGCCAGTCGGCGAGGTCGGCGACGGTGCGCTTCTCGACGATGTCGGGCACGTCGGGGTGGCGCGGCGTGACCGCGACGAGGTGCTCACCCTCGTAGGTCGCCTCGTACAGCGACGGCACGTAGACGCCGGGCACCTTGGCCAGCTCGCGCAGGACACCGAGGCGCGACCCCGAGGTGCGCCCCGAGGCCTTCCAGTCCCGGACGACCTCGGTGATGTCGGCCACGACCTCCTCGCCGTCGCCGAGCACGACGAGGTCGAGGAAGTCGGCGAGGGGCTCGGGGTTGTAGGTGCAGTGCCCGCCGGCCACCACCAGCGGGTGCTCGGGCCCGCGGTCGGCGGCCCGCACGGGGACGCCGGCCAGGTCGATGCAGTCCAGCACGTTCGTGTAGACGAGCTCGGCGGACAGGTTGAAGGCCAGCAGGTCGAACTCGCCGGCCGGGCGGTGGGTGTCGACCGAGAAGAGGGGCAGGCCCCGCTGGCGCAGCAGGGCCGCCAGGTCGGTCCAGGGCGCGTAGGACCGCTCGGCGACCGCATCGGGTCGCTCGTTCAGGATCTCGTAGAGGATCTGCAGCCCCTGGTTGGGCAACCCGATCTCGTAGGTGTCCGGGTACAGCAGGAGCCAGGCGACGCTTCTCGGATCGTGATCGGGCGTCTGCGCCCCATCTTCGAGACCGATGTAACGGGCCGGCTTCTGCACCTTGGCCAGCAGGGGCTCGAGCTGGTGCCAGATCGAGCTCATCTCAGGCGGTGATGCTACCGGAGCAGGCGGCGGATCGGGGAATGCCCGGTGCAGGGCTCACCTGCGTTCCGGTGTCGCTGGCTCTCGACGTCTGGAAGCGAACGACACCGGAAGCCGGGAGGCCGGCCGCGTCCGGCGCTGGATCGGGGCAACCGAGCGGTCGCTACCGGAAGCGGCGCATGTGGACGCTGAGGACCAGGCCGACGCCGATGAACGAGGTGACGATCGACGTGCCGCCGTAGGACAGGAACGGCAGGGGGATGCCGGTCACCGGCATGATCCCCATGGCCATGCCCACGTTCTCGAAGACCTGGAACAAGAAGAAGGCCAGCACGCCGGCGCACAGCAGCTGACCGAAGCGGTCCCGGGCGAGCGCGGCGGCGCGCCAGACCCGCCACAGGATCGTGGCGTACAGGCCGAGCACCACCGACGCGCCGACGAAGCCGAGCTCCTCGCCGACCACGGTGAAGATGAAGTCGGTCTGCTGCTCGGGGACGAACCGCAGCTGGGTCTGGCGACCGTTGAACAGGCCCTGGCCGGCCACGCCGCCGGCGCCGATGGCGGTCTGGGACTGGTTCACGTTGTAGGTCGCGCCCTGCGTGTCGTTGGCGGGGTTGATGAACGCGGTGAGCCGGTCCTTCTGGTACTGCTTCAGCACGCTCGAGTTGAGCACCCCGAAGGTGGCCACGACGCCGATGAGGAGCAGCGCCAGCAGGTAGCGGCCGCGGACGCCGCCGACGAGCAGCATGACCATGAGCACGGCCAGGAAGATGAGGACCATGCCGAGGTCGGGCTGCAGCATGATCAGCAGCATGGGGGCGCCGGCGACGCCGAGCAGGATCCCGAGGCGGCGCAGGTCGACGTGGCCCTCGTAGGCCGACAGCAGGGCGGCGAGGGCGATGATCAGGGCGAGCTTGGCGAACTCGGCCGGCTGGAGCTGGAACGCGCCGAAGCCGAACCAGGCCTGGGCGCCCTTGGACCGCTGTCCCAACGGCGACACGACCAGCACCAGCGCGAGCAGCGACAGGCCGTAGATGGGCCAGACCCAGTCGAGCAGTCGGCGGTAGTCGAACAGCGCCACCCCGGCCATGGCCCCCAGCCCGACCACCATCCACAGCAGCTCGCGCTTGAGGTAGGTGGTGTCGGCGACGTCACCCGAGCCCTTGGTGGCCGAGAACACCATCAGCGTGCCCATGGCGGCGAGGGCGACCGTGGCCACCACCAGCACGAGGTCGATGTGACGCCACGGCGCGCTGAGGTCGCGGCGCCGGCTCAGGTCGCGCCGGCTGAGGTCCTGGGTGCTGCGACCGATCGACAGGGCCATCAGTCGTTCCCCCGCACGACGCCGGGCTTCCAGTCGGACTGGGCCTGTCCGGCGAGGGGCTCGAGCACCCGGCGCACCACCGGCGCCGCCGCCTCGCCGCCGAAGCCGGCCTGCTCGAGGACGGCCGAGACGCAGATGCGGTACGAGGGATCGGGACCGCAGGCCACGAACAGGGCGTTGTCGGCCTTGCCCTGGACCTGGGCCGTGCCCGTCTTGGAGAACACGGGGAAGCTCTTGAGGTCGAAGCCCCGGAAGGCGTCGTAGGCCGTGCCCTCCCGCGACGAGGCGACGCCGATGAGGCCCTCGTGCACGGGCTCGAACACGTTGTCGGGCAGGTCGACCGTGTGGTCGACGCGGGGCTCGAAGGACTTCACCACGGACCTCGGATCGGTCGGGTCGCCGGCGGGGATCAGCACCCGCAGGGCGATGTTGGGCTGATGGTGCTGGCCGTGGTTGACGAAGGTGGCGTAGGCGTTGGCCAGCTGCAGCGGCGTGGCCAGCACGTAGCCCTGCCCGATGGCGAGGTTCACGTTGTCGCCGGGATACCAGTTGGGGTCGCCCTTGCGCTGCTGGTCCGGCGGCAGCGCCTCCCACAGCTTCCGCTTGTACTCGGGGTCGGGGATGATGCCAGCCGACTCGCCGGGCAGCTGCACGCCGGTGGCGGTGCCGAACCCGAAGCCCCGCGCCGCGGACTGGATGCCGTCGCCGTACTCGTCGCGCTGGTTCCAGAAGCGCTGCCCCAGCGAGTAGAAGTACACGTCGCTGGACACGGTCAGCGCCCGCGGCATCGGCACCGCACCATGGGCCACCTTGCCGGCGTTGCAGAAATCGCGGTCGCCGACCCGCAGGCAGCCGCCGTCGTAGAACGGCGAGCTGGCCGTGACCAGCCCCCGGTCGAGCCCGCCGTAGGCAGTGACCAGCTTGAAGGTGGAGCCCGGCGCGTACTCACCGGCGATGGCCCGGTTCGGGAAGGGGTTGTCGGCGGCGTCGCCACCGGTGAGCTGCGCGTAGCGCTCGGTGCTGATGCCGTTGACGAACTCGGCCGGGTCGTAGGTGGGGAACGAGGCCATGGCGAGGACCTCGCCGTTGCGCGGGTCGACCGCGGCCAGCGAGCCCGCTTGCGCGGTCTTGGTCCCCTCTCGGGTGACGCCACCCTTGATGGCGTCGAGCTGGGCGGAAAGGGTGGCCTCGGCGTTGGCCTGGATGTCGAGGTCGATCGTCAGCTGCAGATCGTTGCCGGAGCGCGGCGGCGTGTAGTCGATCGTGCGGATCGGCGTTCCCTTGGCGTCGATCTCGATCCGGCGCACACCGGGCTGACCCCGCAGGTCGTCCTCGAAGGTGCGCTCGACACCGGCCTTGCCGATGTCGGAGTCGGGCTGGTAGGGCTTGTCGGCCTCCTTCGGGTTGTCCTTGGTGCCCATCCGGGCCTCGAGCTCCTGCTCGGAGATGCGCCCCACGTAGCCGACCACGTGGGCGGCCAGGGGACCGTTCGGGTAGGCCCGCACGGATTCCCGCGTCACCTCCACGCCGGGGAAGTCCTCGGCCCGCTCGGCCAGCTCGATCTCGAGCGCCTCGGGGATGTCGATGGCGACCGGGATCGGCTGCAACGGGCTGTACTGCTTGTCGTTCAGGCGGCGCTCGAGGGTGGCGACCTTGGTGGGCGTCCCCGCATCGGTGAGGGCGGTCGCCAGCCGCAGCAGCACGTCGTTGCGATGCCCCGACTGGTCGAGCTGGCGGGGGCTGGCGGTGACGACCAGCGAGGTGCGGTTGTCGACGATGACCCGGCCGTTGCGGTCGAGGATCCGGCCCCGGGGTGCCTCCTCGTAGATGACCCGTTCGCGGTTGGCGGCGGCCACGTCCTGGAACTGCGGCGCCGCCATGACCTGCAGGTACCACAGGCGCGCGAAGAGGGCCCCGAAGAGGGACACGACGATGATGGCCAGGATGCTCAGCCGCAGGCGGGGGGACTCGGATTCCATCGGTCAGAAGAGATCAACGCCGATTCCAGCACGATCGGTTCCTCGGCGCATCGCGGGGCGCTCGCGCATCGGCGGATGGCGACCGGCCACGAGGGCCCTCGCCGCCCAGATCGGGCTACCGCAGCGCCGGGCGGGTGGGGCCGAAGCGGGAGGGGTCGTCGGTGGCCCAGCGCAGGACGCGGACGGCGAGGGGGGCGAGCAGCGCGTTCACCACCGAGATCACCAGGATCACCAGCCACAGGCGTGACGAGAGCATGTTCGTCTGGCCGAGCAGCTGGCCGAGGGCGACGTACAGCGACTCCCCCAGCGCCGAGGCCACGAAGGCGGTGATCATGACCACCCACCGTGAAGCTCGGGTCACCAACCCCTCGTAGCGGCCGGTGAAGTAGCCGACCAGGCAGAAGCTGAGGGCCGCCAGCCCGAGCGGTCCCTGCAGCAGCAGGTCGAGCGCCAGCCCCGAGAAGAACCCGACCACCGCGCCCCGCTGCGGACCGGCGGCGATGCCGCCGGCCACGGCCACCAGCAGCAGCAGGTCGGGCGCGACGTCGAACGGCCGGACCTGCGACGCCACCCCGCGCTGGAGGATGGCGGCGGAGATCACGACGAGGGCGACCCGCCAGCCCCACCGCGCCGGCCACCTCACGCCGGGCTCCGGGGCGGAACCGGCGACGTGGCGACCGGCGCCGATCGGGCGCGCCCGTCCGGGCTCATGTGGGCGGCGCCGGACACGACGCCGGCCGCGATCGGGATCATGTGGGCGGCCGCCACTGCAGGACCGTGACGAAGTCGAGATCGTTCAGGTCGACGAGCGTCTCGACGTCGGCGTCCTTGCGCAGCTCGGCGTCGTTGGTGCTGAGCGAGGTCACCTTCCCGACGGGGATGCCCTCGGGGTAGATGCTGCGGGCAGCGCCGCTGGTGACCAGCAGGTCGCCCTCGGCCACGGCCGAGGACCGGTCGAACTCGCCCCGGAGGCGGCGTGGGTCGCCCTGGCCGACCGTCTTGCCGAAGCCCTGCTTGCCGGGGACCTTCACCCCGACGTTGGTGGTGCGATCGGTGATGAGCTTCACGACCGCCCGGCTGTCGGAAGCCCGGATCACCGTGCCCACCAGGCCCGCACCGGAGACCACCGGCATGCCCTTGTCGACGCCTTGGCCGGTGCCCTTGTCGATCTCCACCGTGTCGTCGAAGTTGGCGATCGCCCCGGACGCGATGCGGGCCTTCACGGTGGGGATCTGGCCGACGAAGGGGATGTCGAGCTGGGACTTGAGCTGCTCGAGCTCCTTCTGGGCCGACTCGTTGTTGGCGAGGCGGCCCTCCAGGTCGGCGACCTGCTGGCGCAGCTGCTCGTTCTGGGACCGGATGTCGTCGGCGTCGAACGCGCTGGTCCACGCGTTGCCGACCGGCCGGAACAAGCCGCTGAAGAAGTCGCCGACGGGCGCGAACACGCCCAGCACCGCGCTGCGCGCCGACTCCAGCGGCGGGAAGCCGCGGAAGTCGAGGGTCAGGAGGGTGATCGAGGTCAGGATCAGCAGGACGAGCGTGAACCGCGTGCGACTCGATCGCCGGGAGAGCGCCACGGCGGCACCCTACTCAGGCGGTCGGATTCGCCGAGAACAGCACGCCCTTGAGCGCCTCGAACTCCTCGAGGGACTGCCCCGACCCGATGGCCACGCAGTACAGCGGGTTGGGGGCGATGACGATCGGCATGCCCGTCTCGTGCTCGAGGCGCGACGACAGGCCGTTGAGCAGCGCCCCGCCACCGGCGAGCACGATGCCCTGCTCCATGATGTCGGCCGCCAGCTCGGGCGGCGTCTTGTCGAGCGTGGTCTTCACGGCGTCGGTGATGGCCGCCACCGGCTCCTCGAGCGCGTCGCGGATCTCCTCGGTGGAGGTGACGATCGTCTTCGGCAGCCCGGTCACGAGGTCGCGCCCGCGGATCTCGGCGTACAGCTCCTCCTCGAGCGGCCACGCCGAGCCGAGGGTGATCTTGACCTCCTCGGCCGTGCGCTCGCCGAGGGCCAGGCTGTACTCCTTCTTGATGAACTGGATGATGGCGTCGTCGAGCTCGTCGCCACCGACGCGGATCGACTGGCTGGTGACCACGCCACCGAGGGAGATCACCGCGACCTCGGTGGTGCCACCGCCGATGTCGACGATCATGTTGCCGGTCGGCTCCTGCACGGGCAGGCCGGCGCCGATGGCTGCGGCCATCGGCTCTTCGATGATGTAGGCCGGCTTGCGGGCGCCGGCGTTCTCGGCGGCGTCCTGCACGGCGCGCTGCTCGACCGGGGTGATCCCCGACGGCACGCAGATGACCATCCGCGGCTTGGCCCACCGGCGCTGGTGCACCTTCTGGATGAAGTACCGCAGCATCTTCTCGCACATGTCGAAGTCGGCGATGACGCCGTCCTTCAACGGCCGGATGGCCTGGATGTGGCTGGGCGTGCGGCCGATCATCCGCTTCGCCTCGGCACCGACCGCGACGGGGCGGCCGTCCTTGACGTTGACGGCCACGACCGACGGCTCGTTGAGGACGATGCCCTCACCCCGCACGTACACGAGGGTGTTGGCCGTCCCCAGGTCGACCGCCATGTCACGGCCCATGATCGAGCTGAAGGAGGAGAGCACGGTGCTGCCTGTCTCGCTTCCTCGGGCGGCCCCGAGCGGTGGGGCCGGCGGCGGGTGGGTTGCTCGTTCCGGAGGTTGCTGTTCGGTGCACCCACCGCCGGGGCTGCGGCTCCCGGGGGCGGACGCTGGCGTTCAGGGGTGCCGGCCTCGCCGGCCGCGAAGCGCTCCGGGGCCACGTCGCCTCCGCACCGCTCCGGGGGTCACCCTAGTCCGTCGTAATCGAAATGCAACATCCCAGTTGGGGGCCGGTTTTCTCGGCCGGGCGGTCGGGGACGGTCGCTCCATGGGGGCGACGAGGGCCTCAGTCCGTGGCGGCGAGGCCCGGGAACCAGAGGGCGATCTCGCGCTCGGCGGACGCGAGGGAGTCCGAGCCGTGCACGAGGTTCTCGGTGGTGACGATGCCGAGGTCGCCGCGGATCGTGCCGGGAGCGGATTCGCGCGGGTTGGTCACGCCCATCATCGCCCGGACGAGCTTCCACGTGTCCTCCGGACCCTCGACCACCATCGCCACCACCGGCGAGCGCGTGATGAACTCGATGAGCTCGCCGAAGAAGGGCTTGTCCTTGTGCTCGTCGTAGTGGGCGGCGGCCAGCTCCTCGGCGACCTGCCGCAGCTCCAGCGCGACCAGGGTCAGCCCCTTGCGCTCGAAGCGGCCGACGATCTCGCCCACCAGCCCGCGCTCGACGGCGTCGGGCTTGCAGATGACGAAGGTGCGATCCATGGCGGCGCACAGTACGCCGACCGCATCGGTGGATTCCTGTGCCGAAGTCTGCTAGCAGCCCCCCACCCCGATTTCGGTCATGGGATTGCGTGCGGGAGCACGCAATCCCATGACAAGAACGCCCAACGAGCGCGGCTCAGGGGGGTGGGAGGCCGAGGGCGGCGCGGGCGGCGCCGGCGACGTAGAGCGAGCCGGTCACCACGATGGCGTCGTCGGGATCGGCGATCGTGCGGGCCTGGTCGACGGCGGCCGCCACGTCGGGCACCACCGCCGTCGGGATGTCGAGGGACTCGGTGATCTCGGCGAGCCGCTCGGCGGGCAGCGCCCTCGGCGAGTCGGGCGAGCAGGCCACCAGCAGATCGGCGCGGCGGGCGTCGAGCGCCTCGAGCAGCGCATCGGGGTCGCGGCCGTCGAGGAAGCCGACCACGAGGATCCGCCGACCGGCGACGTCGAACTCCTCGTCGAGGGTGGCCATGACCGTGGCGCAGCCGTCGGGGTTGTGGGCGCCGTCGACCACGACGAGCGGGGCGTGCTCCACCACCTCGAAGCGACCCGGCAGCGCCAGGCGGGAGAAGGCGCCCCGCACCACCTCCTCGTCGAGGGGGCGCCCGAAGAAGGCCTCGGCGCTGGCGAGGGCGATCGCGGCGTTGGTGACCTGGTGCTCGCCGTGCACCGGCAGCCAGATCTCGGGGATCACGCCACCCGGCGTGTACAGGTCGACGAGGTGACCGCCGAGGGCGACCCGGTCGGCGTCGACGCCGAAGTCGTCGTCGCGCACCCACAGGCGGTCGCCGGCCGCCGCCGCGAACACCGGCTGCAGCGCCGGGTCGGTCTCGCCGAGCACGAGGAACGATCCGGGCTTGACGATGCCCGACTTCTCCTCGGCGATCGCCCGCCGCCAATCACCGGTGAAGTCGGTGTGGTCGGGCCCGACGCTGGTCACCACCGCCACCTCGGCGTCGACCACGTTGGTGGCGTCCCACCTCCCGAGGAGCCCGACCTCCACCACGGCGGCGTCGACCGGGACCTCGGCGAACCAGGTGAGGGCGGCGGCCGTCAGCACCTCGAACCACGACGCCCGCACGCCGGCGACGACCTCGGCGTCGACCACCTGGCCGACGAGCCGGGCGAGGACCTCGTCGGGCACGTCGCCGCCGGGATCGGGGCTGCGGGCGGCGACCACCTCGCCCTCGCGGTCGACGTCGAGGAGGCGCTGGCCGGTCCACCGGAGGCGCTCGTTCACGCGCTGCAGGTGCGGGCTGGCGTAGGTGCCGACCGACAGCCCGTGCTCCTCGAGCAGCAGCGTCACCATCGCGCCGACCGAGCCCTTGCCGTTGGTGCCGGTCAGGTGCACCACCGGGTAGCCGACCTGGGGGTCGCCGAGGGCGTGGCACAGCGCCCGCATCGTGTCCAGCGACAGGCCCTCCACCCGACCGGCCACCGCCGGCGTCTTCTCCAGGTTCAGGTGGCGGTCGAGCTCGGCGAGGGCCTCGTCGTAGTCCATGGCGGCCCGCACGCTACCGATGCCGCCCCGGCGCCGGGAACTCCGCGACGAGCCGTCAACTGGCCGCGCGGCGGGGGCGGCTGGACTCGCCCTCGCCCTTGGCGCCGCGGGCCGACTTCGGCACGAGGGTGGGGTTGACCTTGTCGAGCACGACCTTCTCGTCGATGACGACCTTGGCGATGTCGGTGCGCGAGGGCAGCTCGTACATCACGTTGAGCAGCACCTCCTCGAGGATCGCCCGCAGGCCCCGGGCCCCGGTGCCACGCAGCAGCGCCTGGTCGGCCACCGCGGCGAGGGCGTCGTCGGTGAACTCGAGCTCGACGTTCTCGAGCTCGAAGAACTTGCGGTACTGCTTGACCAGGGCGTTGCGGGGCTCGACCAGGATGCGGATGAGGGCGTCGCGGTCGAGGTTCGACACCGCGCCGAGCACGGGCAGGCGGCCGATGAACTCGGGGATGAGGCCGAACTTGAGCAGGTCCTCGGGCAGCACCTTGGCGAAGATCTCGCCGAGGTCCTTCTCGGTGGCCTTGCGGATGTCGGCGGAGAAGCCGACGCCGTTGGACCCGGCCCGGCTCTCGATGATCTTCTCGATGCCGGCGAACGCCCCACCGCAGATGAACAAGATGTTCGTGGTGTCGATCTGGATGAACTCCTGGTGGGGGTGCTTGCGCCCCCTGGGGCGGCACCGAGGCGGTGGTGCCCTCCAGAATCTTCAGCAGGGCCTGCTGCACGCCCTCGCCCGACACGTCACGGGTGATCGACGGGTTCTCGCTCTTGCGGGCGATCTTGTCGATCTCGTCGATGTAGATGATGCCGGTCTCGGCCTTCTTGACGTCGTAGTCGGCGGCCTGGATCAGCTTCAGCAGGATGTTCTCGACGTCCTCACCGACGTAGCCGGCCTCGGTGAGGGCGGTGGCGTCGGCGATGGCGAACGGCACGTTGAGCATCCGGGCCAGGGTCTGGGCCAGGAGCGTCTTGCCGCAGCCGGTGGGGCCGATCAACAAGATGTTCGACTTGGCCAGCTCGACGTCGCTGTCGTGGTTGGCGCCGAACTGGACCCGCTTGTAGTGGTTGTAGACGGCGACCGACAAGATCTTCTTGGCCGCGTCCTGGCCGATGATGTAGTCGTTCAGGAAGTCGTAGATCTCGGTGGGCTTGGGGAGCTCGTCGAAGCGCAGCTCGGCGTTCTCGGCCAGCTCCTCCTCGATGATCTCGTTGCACAGGTCGATGCACTCGTCGCAGATGTAGACCCCGGGCCCGGCGATGAGCTTCTTGACCTGCTTCTGCGACTTGCCGCAGAACGAGCACTTCAACAGCTCGCCACCGTCTCCGAACTTGGCCACGTTCTCCCCCAGTGCTCGCCTGGTCGAGTCGTCGTCGACTGTACCCGACGGCCGCTCAGCGGACGGCGGTGATGGGACCGGTGGTGTCGGCCAGGCTCCTGGCCTCGATCACCTCGTCGATGAGGCCGTACTCGAGGGCCTCGGAGGCCGACATTACAAAGTCGCGGTCGGTGTCCTGGTGGATCTTCTCGACGGACTGGCCGGTGTGGCGGGCGAGGATCTCCTCGAGGAGGGTGCGCATCCGCAGGATCTCGTTGGCGGCCAGCTCGATGTCGGTGGCCTGACCGAAGGCCTCCGAGTAGGGCTGGTGCAGCAGGATCCGGGCGTGCGGCAGGGCGAGGCGCTTGCCCTTCGAGCCGGCGGCCAGCAGCACGGCGGCGGCCGACGCGGCCTGCCCGAAGCAGATGGTGGTGATGTCGGGCTTGACGAACTGCATGGTGTCGTAGATGGCCAGCAGCGCGGTGATGGAGCCGCCCGGGGAGTTGATGTAGAGGTTGATGTCCTTGTCGGGGTTGTCCGACTCGAGGTGCAGCATCTGGGCGCAGATCAGGTTGGCGACGGCATCATCGATGGGCGTGCCCACGAAGATGATGTTCTCCTTGAGGAGCTTGGAGTACAGGTCGTACCCCCGCTCCCCCCGGTTCGTCTGCTCGATGACCGTGGGGACGAGGTAGTTCCTCGGCTCGATCACTCGCTGGCCTCTTCCTCGCGGGCCTCGGCGGCGACCGCCTCGGCATCGTCGTTCGTGTCCTCGGCGCCGTCGGCGCCCTCGATCTCGTCGTCGGACGACTCGGCCTCGGGCTCCTTGGCCTCGATCTCGAGGTCGGCGGCAGCGATGGCGGTGCCGGCCTCGTCGACCACCTCGACCTGCTCGATGAGCCAGTCGAAGGCCTTGCGCTTCTGCACGTCGGAGCGTACCGCCTCGACCTGTCCGGCGCGCTCGAACTGGGAGCGGATCTGGTCGACGTCGAGGTCGAGGCGCGTCGCCACCTGCTGGTACTCCTCCTCGAGGTCCTCCTCGGTCGCCTCGATGGCCTCCGCCTCGACGATGGCCCGCAGGGCGAGGTCGACCTTGACCGCCTGCTCGGCGGTCTCGCGCAGCTCGGCGACCAGCTCCTCCTGGCCCTTGCCGGACATGGCGAGGTACGTCTCGAGGTCCATCCCCTGGGCCTGCAGCCGCATGGCCAGGTCCTGCAGGCGCTGCTGCATCTCGCCGTTGACCAGCGCCTCGGGGATCTCGTCGTCGACGAGGTCGGCCAGCGCCTCGCCGGTCTTCTCCCGGAGCGCCACCTGGGCCTGCACCTTCTTCACGTTCTCGCTGCGCCGGTGCAGGTCGGCCCGCAGCTCGTCGATGGTCTCGAACTCCGAGGCCTCGGCGGCGAAGTCGTCGTCGGCGTCGGGCAGGACCCGGGCCTGGACCTCCTTCACCAGCACCCGGAAGTGCAGCGACTGCTCCTCGTCGGGATCGGGGTGCTCGGCGTCGAACTCGAGGATGTCGCCCACCGAGGCGCCCCGCAGCTCGTCGTCGAGCTCGGGCACGATCGCGCCCCGGCCGACCTCGTAGCTGTAGTCGTCGGTGGTGAGGCCCTCGAGCTCCTCGTCGCCGAGCGAGCCGGTGATGTCGATGGTGACGACGTCGTCGTCGACCGCCGGTCGGTCGACCGCCTCCAGCTCGGCGAAGCGCTGGCGCAGGCGGTCGATCTGCTCGTCGATCTCGTCGTCGGTCACCGCCGGGCTGTCGATCGTGACCCGGAGGCTGCGGTAGCCGCCCACGACGACCTTGGGGCGGACCTCGACGACGGCGTCGAAGACCACCGGACCGGACTCCTCGCCCTCGGTGATGTCGATCTCGGGCGCCGCGATGACGTCGACGTCGTGCTCGACGACCGCCTGCGAGTAGTACTCGGGCACCGCGTCGTGCAGCGCCTGCCCCCGCCCGACCGACGACCCCAGCCGGGCCTCGAGGACCTTGCGGGGCGCCTTGCCCGGCCGGAAGCCGGGGATGCGGACCTCGCGGGCCAGCTTGCGGAACGCGGCGTCGACGTCCTTTTCGAACTCGGCCTCGTCGACCTCGACGCGCACCTTGACCTTGTTGCCCTCGAGAGGCTCAACCGTTGCCTTCACAAGCGGGGCAGCCTACCGGTCGCCCGCCACGACCCGTGCACCCGGCTCCGGGCCGGCACCCGAGCCCGACAGGTGCGCCCCCGTCCGACGTGATCACGGCGGGCGGCGAGGTCCGCGCCCGGCGTGCGTCTCGCCGTGCTCGGCGCCCGTCGGGCACGTCACCTCATCGAACCCGAGGCCGGCTCTCATCGGATTCCAACCCGGCGTCGCGATACTCGGTGCATGACCCTGATCACCGCCCGCCCCCCCTCCGTGGTCCTCGCCCCGCCGTTCACCATCGTGCGGCGGCCCGCCGGGCTGCGGCTCGAGGGCGCGCTCGGCGACCGCCGATGGCTGATCGACCGGTTGGGCGAGGCCGCCACCGCGCTCGACGACGAGGACAACCCCCTGCGGGCCCTCATCGTGCGCTCCCCCCGCGACCTGCAGCTGCGCTTCGACCGAGCCATGACCCTGGTCGCCGAGCCCTGGCTGTCGCTCGCCGAGGCGACCGAGCTGCGGGTCACGCTGGCCGCCCTCCACACGGTCCTGCCGCTGCTCGCCGACGACCGGGACCGCCTCGACGCCGACGACGCCGCCCTCGTGGGCCTCATCGACCAGTTCGACGCCACCCTGTCGTGACGACGACCGCCCGCACGGCGGCGTCGCGCGTCCCGCCGTGCGCGCCGGCGGGCTGACCACCGCCGGTCGGCCGGGGTCGCCAACACCCCAGCCGGGTTACGCCGACGAGACACCACCGACCGTAGGATGGCCGCCGTGACATCGACGGTCGTGGCGCACGGCTCGGACACCGGTCGTGGCTCGGCGGCGACGCCGTCGCCAGGGCGGTCCCTCGGCTACCAGCCGGCCCTCGACGGGCTGCGCGGCCTGGCCGTGCTCGCCATCTTCGCCTTCCACGCCGGGTTCACCTGGGCGCCGGGTGCCTTCCTGTCGGTCTCCACCTTCTTCACCCTGTCGGGCTTCCTGATCACGTTCCTGCTGCTGGCCGAGCACGAGCGCCACGGCCGGATCGACCGCAGGGCGTTCTGGACCCGGCGGGCCCGACGGCTCCTGCCCGCGTCGCTGGTCACCATCGCCGGCATCGTGCTCGCCGCCGCATTGTTCGCCGACGCCGCCCAGCTCCAGCGGCTGCGGGGCGACGTGCTGGCCGCGCTCGCCTACGTGGCCAACTGGCGCTTCATCTCGCTGGGCGACGCCTATGGCGCGCTGTTCCAGAGCGAGTCCCCGATGCAGCACTTCTGGTCGCTGGCCATCGAGGAGCAGTACTACCTGCTGTACCCGCTGCTGTTCATCGGCATCCTGGCCGTGGCCCGAGGGTCCCGGCGGCGGATGCTGGCGGCGCTCGGCGGCCTGGTCGGACTCTCGCTGGCCGCGTCCCTGCTGCTGCAGGCCGGCGGTGCCTCGACGGACCGCCTGTACTTCGGCACCGACGTGCGGGCGGCCGAGCTGCTGGTCGGCGCCCTGTTCGCGGTGTGGTGGTCGGGGCACCGCCACGTCGGCGACACGGTGGGCCGCCGCACCGTCCGCTACGGCGGCCTCGTCGCGCTGGTGCTGATGCTGGTCCTGTGGGCCGTGGCCCGCCAGGACGGTCGGGCCTGGTACCAGGGCGGCCTCATCGCGTACTCGCTGGTGACGGCGTTCGTCGTCCTCGCCGCCGTGCAGGCCGAGGGACCGGTCCGGCGGGTGCTGTCGGCGAAGCCGCTGGTGGCGCTCGGGGTCATCTCCTACGGCGCCTACCTCATCCACTGGCCGGTGTTCGTGTGGCTCAACGAGTCCACCGGGCTGGCGCCGTGGCCGCTGTTCGCCCTCCGGGTCGCGGTCACCATCGGCCTGGCCGTCGTGATGTACCGGGTCATCGAGACGCCGGTGCGCGAGGGGCGGTCGATCCTGACGCGGCGGGCGCTGCTCGTGGTGCCCGCCGTCGTGGTGGCGGTGCTGGCCGCCTCGGTCCTCGTGGGCTCGATCGAGCGGGGCCAGGCCTACGACTTCCAGGACGCCAAGGCGCGCCTCGCCGCCCAGGCCGCGGCACCGCCCTCGGGCACGGCGCCGGCGACGGGGTTCACCGAGGCCATGTTCGGCGACTCCACCGCGCTGATGACCGGCCTCGGCGTCGGGGGCTGGGGACCGGATCACGGGGTGTACCGGGGGGTGGGCGGCTGGGCCGAGCTGGGATGCGCCACGGTGGAGGCCCCTCGCCTCTCGGGCGGCAACGAGGTCTTCTACCCCGACGTGTGCCGGGGATGGGTCGACCAGTGGGCGACGAAGGCACGGGAGGAGCGCCCCGACGTCGCCCTGGTGCAGCTGGGACCGTGGGAGGTGGCCGACACCCAGCTGCCGGGCGACGACGTCTACCGCTCCCTCGGCGACCCCGTCCTCGACGACGCCGTGCGCCGCCAGCTCGCACGCGGCGTCGACGCCCTGCTCGACGCAGGGGCCGGGAAGGTGCTCCTGCTCACGAGCCCCTACATCGACTCCAACCGCCGCAACGGGGTGTCGCCGCCGACCCCCTTCCCCGAGTCCGACCGGGCCCGCATGGACCGCTGGAACCAGATCGTGCGCGAGGTCGCCGACGAGCGCTCCCGCGTCGGGATCGTCGACCTCGCGGCCTACCAGAACGGCCTGCCCGACGAGGTCGACCGCCGGCTGCGACCCGACGGCGTGCACCTCACCTGGGACACCGCCAACGAGGTGGCCACCTGGCTCGGCCCCGAGATCGCACGGGTGGCGGGCACCCTCCCCGGCCCCTGACGGCCGACGCGCGCCGCCGACGTGGGCCACCTCGGCCCTCCTGGCGATGGGGCGCGGCGAGGAGCGTCCTGCGCCGGCTCGCCCGTCGTCGGGCGACCCGCCCTCGTCCCGACCCGAGGCATCATCGGCTCGTCGTCGTAGGCTGGCCGCCGTGGCCGAGCTCCTCACCGACGGCGATCCCCGCCCCGCCCCCGAGCGGGTGCTGGTGGTGTGCGCCCACCCCGACGACGTCGACTTCGGTGCGGCCGGCACCGTCGCCGCCCTCACCGCCGCCGGCTCGACGGTCGCCTACTGCCTGGTGACCTCGGGCGAAGCGGGCAGCGACCACCTCGACCTGCCCGCCGAGGAGCTGGCCGCCCTCCGCCACCGGGAGCAGACCGCAGCGGCCGCGGCCGTCGGGGTCGACGACCTGACGTTCCTCGGCCACCCGGACGGGGCGCTCGAACCGACGCTCGCGGTGCGCCGCGACATCGCCGGGGTGATCCGGCGGTTCCGCCCCGACGTGGTCATCACCCAGTCGCCGGAGCGGATGCTCGACCGCATCTTCGCCTCCCACCCCGACCACCTCGCCGCCGGCGAGGCGACGCTGTGCGCGGTCTACCCCGACGCCCGCAACCCCCGAGCGTTCCCCGAGCTGCGGGGCGAGGGCCTCGAGCCCCACGTCGTCGGCGAGGTCTGGCTCATGGCCCACGCCGGCGCCGACCTGCGCATCGACGTCACCGACTCGTTCGACAAGAAGATCGCCGCCCTGCGGGCCCACGACTCCCAGACGGGCCACCGCGACGACCTCGAGGAGATGATCCGGGGCTGGCTCACGCTCAACGCCGAGGCCGGCGCGATGGGTCCGGGCCGCCTGGCCGAGGCGTTCCGGGTCGTGCCCACCGCCTGACCGACGTCGTCAGCCGACCGAGGCGCCGAAGGCCTCGTACGGGCGGCCGTCGCGTTCGGCCGCGGCCCGGCCGGCGGCGTCCTGGTACTCGCTGATGCCGCCCGCCTCCCAGGGGCCGACCGACCCGGCCGCCAGCGCCGCCTCGCTCTTGGGGACGACGCCGAAGCGGGCGCGCACCTCCTCCACCGGGAGGTCGGCGAGCTCGAACCAGTCGAGGCCGAGGAAGTCGATCGAGCCCTCGCACAGGGCGCCGCGGCGCATGGCGTCGGCGAGCCGGACCGCCACGCCCTGGCGGGACAGCTGACCCGGGAAGGCCTCGAACAGACCGGCGCCGGCGCGCAGGTACCCCGTCTCGAAGAGCGACACCACCATCGCCAGCAGGCTGAAGGCCCTCGGGTCGTCGTTGGCGCGGGCCACGAAGGCGAACACCTCCAGCTCGGACTCGACCTTGGTGCCGTAGTCGGCAACGACGTGGACCCAGTCGTGCTGGGCGAGCAGCGGCGGCGCCGAGCCGGGCGTCCCCGGGTAGGCGAAGCCGCGCGCCCGGTAGAACTCGGTGATGGCCCGGCCGAGGGTGCCGGCGGGCAGGTCCTCGAGCGCCCGCCAGCGGGCGGCCAGGTCGGCGTCGGCGACCGAGAGGTCCCACGCCGACGCCAGCTCCTGCGAGGTGTGCAGCGCGCTCGCCCGCTCGGAGGCCCAGTCGGCCGTGTAGCCGTTGCGCTCGAAGTCGAAGGCGGCGAGGCCGAGGTCGCCGGCGGCGAACCGCCGGGCCACCCCGAGCATGCCGTCGTCGACGCTCAGCGCCCGCGCGAAGCGACCGACCTGATCGACCACGTCCTCGGGTAGCGGACGCAGCACCAGCGCCCCGAGGAGCATCACCTGCAGGATGCGCGTGCGGAAGGCTTCATCGCGACGGGCCAGCCCGGCGGCGAACGCCTCGGCGTCGATCGGGGCCCCGGAGAGGTCGATGCGGTGGCCGGTCATCGCCTCGAACATGGCCTCGGTGAGCAGGTCCTGCAGCTCGGTGCGGCCGCCGGCCGGCGAGATCGCGGTCAGGACCCCGCGGCCGAGGAGGACGACCTCGTCGGCGTCGGGCGGTCGCCGGAGCGCCTCGTCGGGCGACGGCAGGGGTGTGGGCATTCGCTCCTCCTCGGGTCGTGCGGCGTGCCGGCTCGATCAGGCGGTGCCCGGCGTGACGACCTGGAAGCCGAGTCGCCGGCCGCGACCGCCTTGGATGGCCAGTGCGATCCACAGGCGGAACACGGCGTCGACGAGGTCGGCGCGGTCGATGCCACCGACGCGGACCGGTCGCAGCCCGACGTCGGCGATCAGGCGCTCGGCCACCTCGACGGTGTCGTCGTCGCCCGCCCACAGCAGATCGAGCCGACGCCCGTCGATCTCGGGCTGCTCGAAGTTCTCGACGCCGAGCGTGTTGAACGCCCGCACCTGGCGGGCACCGGGCGCAGCACCGGCGACCACCTCGGCCGCGGAGACGTCGGCGCCCATCACGTTGGCGGCGTTCACGACGACCCGGCCGGCGAGCACGTCGGCGATCGGGTCGACGACCTCGGCCAGCGCCGGGCCGGGCACGGTCAGCACCACGGCGTCGGCGTCAGCGGCGTCGGCGGTGCTCGCGGCGGAGGTGCCGGGAACCGACGACACCACCGATCGCACCGCGTCGCTCCCCGGGTCCCGCGATCCGAACACGACCTCGTGGCCGCCCTCGGCCCAGCGCCGGCCGAGGGTGGTGCCCACCCGACCCGCCCCGATGATCCCGATCCGCATCGCGCTCCTCCAGCGTCCCAGCCGCCGTGTGGGGAGGCGGCACCCGGCTCGACACGCCTTTCCAATACATCACTGTAACGGATTATTCCCCTATCGTGACCTCATGCCCCCCGGACGAGGTCGACCCCGGGACGACACCATCGACGCCGCCGTGCTGTCGGTGACCCGCGACCACCTCGCTCGTCACGGCTACGAAGCCATGTCGGTGGTCGGCATCGCCGCGGAGGCCGGCACGACGCGACAGGCCATCTACCGGCGATGGCCGTCGAAGGGCGAGCTCGCGGCGGCGGCCGTCGCGTCGCTGGCCGAGCAGACCCGTCGCCCGCCGAGCGACGATCCGTTCGCCGACCTCGTCGACGAGCTGCGGGACTTCGCCCGGGGCGTGTCGCGACCCGGAGGGCTCTCGATGATCGGCACGATGCTGCAGGAGACCACCGACCCGGCGCTGGTGCACAGCTTCCGCGACCTCGTCGTCACACCTCGTCGAGCCCGGCTGCGCACCATCGTGCACCGCGGCGTGGCCGCCGGTCTGCTCGACGCCGACGCCGATGTGGACGTGGCCGTCGCCATGCTGACGGGCTCCTGGTACGCCCGCGCCTTGTCCGGCGAGGCCCTGCCCCGACGTTGGCCCGAGCGCGCCGCCCGCCTCGTGTGGCGGGCCCTGGGCGGGGAGCCTGCCGGGTGAGTGGCCCACTCCCCCACCGTTCGCCCGGCGACCCGTAGGATCACCGGCCGGCCCGATCACCGCCGCGGAGGCACACCTCATGACGACGTCCCGACCGCTGGTGCTCCTCTCGGTCACCACTGCGGTCCTGCTCGCGCTGGCGGGCTGCGGGAGCGACACGGGATCGACCGGCTCGGGCGACACCGCACCCGCGACCGGTGGCACCGGGCGCGGCGCCGGCGGCACCGCCACGACGGCGCCGTCGAGCTCGTCGCGTGGTGACCTCACCGGCACCGCCTGGTCGCTCGAGACCTACGCGGGGCCGAGCGGACCGGTGCCGGCGGCCGCGCCGACACCGCTCACCTTCGGTCCGGCCGGCGCGCTGAGCGGGTCCGGCGGGTGCAACCGGATCACCGGCCGCTACACCGCGCGTGACGGCGAGCTCACCCTCGACCTCGGCGCGATGACCCAGCGAGCCTGCGCCGACCCCGCCGTCGACACCCAGGAGCAGGCGGTCGTGGCCGCGCTCGCCAAGGTCAAGGGCTTCTCCGTCGAGGGCGACCGGTTGACCCTGACCGACTCGGCCGGCACCCCGCTGCTCGTGTACCGGGCGGCGCCCACCGGCCTCGCCGGCAGCTCGTGGAAGGGCGTCGGCGTGAACAACGGGCGCGCCGCGGTCGAGACCAACGCCCTGACCGCGAACCTGACCCTCGGCTTCGGCGCCGACGGCACGACGGTCAGCGGCTTCGACGGCTGCAACGACTTCAGCGGGACCTACACCACCCCGGCCCAGGGCAACGCGGTGACGATCACGATCGCATCCATGACGACCAAGGCGTGCGCCCCCGACGTCGCGGCCGTGGCGAGCCAGTACACGACGGCGCTGCGCAACGTCGCCGCCTACGAGCGCGTGGCGGACCGGCTGGACCTGCGCGACGCCAACGGTGCGACGCAGGCGACGTTCACCGCGGCGGGCTGAGCCTGTCGGGCGGGTGGCCCGCCCGCAACGGTCGTGGCACCCGCCGTCGGGCAGGACGTGGTCGCCGCAAAGGGTCGTCCTGGCGGTCCAACCCGGACCTCCGACCCTGCCCGAGGGCCCACGGCGAGCGCATGGTGGGTCTGGGTCCCTCTGCGGCGACCCAACGGGTGTGTTGCCCTTGCGGGCTCGTCGGGCGTCCGTCGTCGAGGTGGCCATCTCGCCGATCGATCGGGAGCGGGCTCATGCGACACGAACGGTTCACACCATCAGCGGGCAGCCGACGATGGCGGTGGCGGCTGCTCACCCTCCTCTCGGCGCTCGCGCTGGTGATCGCCGGTTGCGCCATCGGGTCCGACGACGAGGCCGAGCTGGACTCGGGCGGCACGACGGGCAGGACGCGGACCACGTCGACCCGGAAGACGACGACCACCAAGAGGTCCACGACGACCGAGACGTCGCCGTCCGGGCCGTGGGCGACGCTCCCCACGCCCGAGACCCCCGGTGCCGCGCCCCTGCTCCTGCTCCCCGCCGGCAGCCCGCCGGTGACCCGTGTGTGCCTCGACGCGCAGCTGACCGGGGCCAAGCTCTTCGACGAGACGTCGCTGCGCGACGACCTCGCGGCGCTGGGCATCACCCTGACCACCGGGGAGTGCGACGCGACGCTTCGCATCGTGGCCGAGGGATCGCGCACGTCCGCCTCCTACCACGCCTCCACCGGCGGCGCGTCGAAGACGTGCTGGTCGGGAACCACGGTGACCGGGACGGTGACGCTCGACGTCGGCGGCCCAGCCCTGGCGACGTGGCCGATCTCCAAGAGGGTGGCCCCGCCGTCGGCCATCACCGGCTGCCCGGCCAAGGACACGGCGGTCACCATCGGCACCTGGGCACTCGAGGAGCCGATGGCGGCGATGTTCGGACCCCAGGGCAGGTTCGTGTGGCCTGACAGCGACACGTGGGACGCGCTGGCCCCGACCGATCTCGTCTCCGACGACGTCGTGCAGCGCATCATCGCCCTGCTGGCCCGAGAACGAGGGGGCACCGCGAGCAATGTGAAGGCTCAAGTCGACCGCGTGGAGCAGTTCACCGCCGACCTCGCGGAGCACCAGAAGGCACAGGCGATCACGGCGCTGAAGCCCGTGACGCCGTACCTCATCGCCCAGTGGCCGGCCGGCTCGCGCAACGCCGACCAGGCGAAGGACGTGCAGAAGGCGCTCGAGCGGATCACCGGTCAGAGCTTCCCCAGCCAGACCGAGGCCTGGGCCTGGTGGGAGGCGCAGGGCTGAGGGCCGCCGGGTCGGCGACGGGTGGCCCGTGGGCACCGGGGCGCGGCGCGCCGCCGGCATCCCCTCAGCCCGTCGGGGACTCGACCGGACCGATGTCGGGCCCGGCCCCGACCACCCGGGGACCGCCCACCAGGTCGCGTGCGAGGCCGGCGACCGGCTCGGCAGCGTCCCGGGCCGGGCTCCCGGGCGCGGTCGACACGTCGCCGGCGGCGGGGTCCACGAGCCGGGGGTCGGCCACCACCACGTCCGCCGCCCACCCCATCGACACCAGCTCGTCGAGGTCCGCCACCCCCAGCGAGCGGTCGTCGCCGATGTCGACGAGCTTGGCGTCGGGATCGTCGAAGATCGTGTGGCGGATGGACACGGTCGAGCCCGGTGGGACGAAGAACCCGCCGGGGGCGTTGTCGGCGAAGATCGAGTTGACGATCTCGAGCTGCACGGGCCGACGCTTGTCGTACCCCCACGTGCCGAGGTAGGCGTCGCCGTCGCGCCCGTGGCGGGTCACCAGGACGTGGACGTACCGGTACCGGGCCGGGCCGGCGCCGACCAGCGCGGCGTCCGCGTCCGAGCCGTTCACCACCGAGTCGATCACGTCGCCGCCCGACCACAGCTTGATCCCGTTGCGCGCGACATCGGTCACCCGCGCACCGAGCACCACGACGTCGGTGGCCTTGGTGTCGATCCCATCGGCCGCCGCCCGCTCGAAGCGGGAGTCGACGACGGCGATCTGACGGCCCTCCTCGATGGCGAAGGCGTCGGCGCCGCTGTTCTCCGACACCTGCCGCCCCGTGACCGACACCCGTTCGAGCCACCAGTGCGCACACGGTCCGGCGTTGCAGGAGATGCCGAGGTCGGCGCCCTGCACCGCCACACCGAGCAGCAGCAGGCCGTCGACCGCCGGCGGTGACCCCGAGACCTCCCGGTTGTCCCCGTAGGAGACGATCCCGTCGCGTGACTCCCCGGTGAGCTCGGTCACGGCGACGGATTGGATGGTGACGCCCTGCAGCGTCGTGCCGGCATCGGCGTCGAACCCGATCCCGGCCTGGAAGCCCCGTACGACGACGCCCTCGATCACCACCCGGCTGGCGCGGATGGCGATGCCGGTGGTCTGCCCCCCACTGGGCTCGATCACCACAGGGGCCCGGGTCGGGTCGTCTGGCTTGGTGCGGCTGCGCAGACAGACATCGGGCGTGTCGAAGACCAGCGCCCGGACGTCGCCCTCGTCGTCACTTCGATAGGTGCCGGGGGCGACCAGGATGGTGGTCCCCGACTCGGCGCGGCGCACCGTCTCGGCCAGGCCGGACGGATCGTCCACCTCGACGATGCGCGTGTTGTCGGCGCAGGACGCGTCGGCCGGCCGGGGGAAGTCGGCGACCTCGAGGGGCACGAACGTCGGCGGGAGCGGCCGCGGCCCCACATCGCGCCCGGGGGCCACCGGACCGGTCGTGGCGATCGACGACGCCGTCGTCGGGCTCGTCGCCGACGACGGCACCCGGGGCGGCGCCGTGCTCGCACCGGGTCCGCCCTCCTCGCCGTTGCGGGCGCAGCCCGCGAGCAGCACCACGACGGTGATCAGCGCGGGGCCGACGCGGGACCGCATGCCGCCATCTTCCCGCGGCGACCGGCACGCAACCGCATCCCGGGGACGGGGTCGACCGTGGGTAGAGTCCTGCGCACACCAGCGACCGTCGCACGACGACGGCTCCGGGGAGTGGCGCAGCTTGGTTAGCGTGCCTGCTTTGGGAGCAGGAGGCCGCGGGTTCGAATCCCGCCTCCCCGACAACGACGCCGACCGGCGCGGCCGAGATCGCTCCGACATCGAAGCACCCGTGGGCGGAGCGACCGCCGGCCGCCAGACCACGACGACCGACGACCGGCGACCGGTTCAGATCTCGCCGCTGCGCTGCATCCAGGTGAAGGTCACCCAGCCGGGGACCACCGGGAACCAGAAGGTGAAGGCCCGGAACACCAGCACCGAGCTGACCGCCGTCTCCGACGGCATCCCCAGGCGGCCGAGCGCCGCGATCAGCACCAGCTCGAGGGCGCCGAGGCCGCCGGGGGTCGGCGCGAAGACGGCGACCGCCCACGCGACGAGGTAGGCGACCCCGAGCTGGGCCACCGACGGCCCGCCCCCGAACGCCTCGACCGTGCACACGAAGGCGACGGTGAACCCGAGGGTGACGACCACCGAGCCACCCACGACGGCGACGAGCTTGCGCGGCCGACGAGCCAGCTGGCGAAGCCCGTGCAGACCGTCGCGGACCATCGGTCGGATGCGGTTCTCGAGCAGGCGGCGGCCGGCGGGGATCAGGGAGAAGAACCCGATGGCTCCCGCCAGCACGATGCCGATGACCGCCACCACGGTGACCGTCGGGAACGACGATCCCGAGCCACCGGCACCGGTCGCCGAGTCGAGCGTGGTCGAGCCGGCCCACAGCACGAACGCCGCCAACAGCAGCACGTGCCCGATGAGCCCGCCGACCGCGTTGACGCCGACACCGGCGACGGCCACACCGGGGTCGACGCCGCGCTTCTGCAGGAACCGGGTGTTGAGGGCCATGCCGCCGATGGAGGCGGGGGCCAGCACGTCGACGAACGCCGCCGCCACCTGCGCCCGCATCATCGGCACGAACGAGACCCGGTCGGGCACCGAGCCGACCATGGCGATGGCCGCCCCCACGTACGTCAGCAGCTGCCCGGCGACGATGGGCAGGATCCACACCCAGTCGGCGTTCGTCAGCTGCGCCTGCACCTGTCCGAGGTCGGCCAGCTGGGGCAGCAGCGCGTACAGGGCGACGGCGAACACGACGACCGAGACCACCGTCCGCGGCCGGATGCGGGCCAGCTCCTCGTAGCGCACCTCCTCGAGGCCGGTGGCGTGCTGCACCTCGTCGCGCACGCGGTCGAGCAGCCCGTCGGCGGCGCCCACCGCCTTGCGGGTGTGCACGGTGAGCGCCAGCGGCTGGAGCCGGCCGACGGCGGCGGCCACCGATGCACGACCGAGGACGTCGACGGCGGCGGCCACGGCCCGCTCGGCACCGACCTCCACCGCGGTCGAGCACAGCAGCTCGGCGATGTCGGTGCGCAGGAGCGCCTCGTTGGCCGCCAGCTCCGCGAAGCTGAAGTCGACCACCCGCGGATGGCGGTCGCCGTCGATGATGAAGTGGGCGAGGTTGAGGTCCCGATGGGCGATCCCGGCGGCCTGCAGCCGTCCGGCGACCCGCCACAGGTCGTGGAGCACCTCGGTGGTGATGGCCTCGCCCGCCCCTTCGAGGGGGTGGCCGTCGAGCCAGTCGAAGACCAGCTGCATGCCGTCGGGCTCGACCTCGGCCACGACGTGCAGCCGCGCCGTGGGGATGCCGTCGTCGGATGCCTTGAGCGCCAGCAGGGCCTCGTGCTCGACCGAGCGCCGAAGGGTGACGAACGGCCGCTCGTCGGAGGCCTCTCGCAGGCGGATCCACCGGTACAGCTGGACGAGCGTGTCGGCGTCGCGCTGGTCCCGGCTGAACACCTTGATGAACCGGCGACGACCGTCGACGCCGTCGCTGCGGTAGATGGTGGCGCCCCGCAGCCCGCGGCCGATCCACTCCAGCCGCCGGGTCCGGACCCCGGCCCGGTGCAGCGACGCGACGACGTCGGCGCCGCGGGGTGCCTGGTTGGGTGAACCCAGCGCCAGCACGACGATGGAGCCCACCAGCCAGCCGAGCACGCTGGCCATCACCACGTCGTAGGGGACGTTCGCGCCCGAGACGATCCGGGTGAACGCGACGAGCACCACCGTGCCGATCGCGATGCGCCGCAGCGAGCGGGCGATCCACGGGTCGATCACCGTCACGATCGCGGCCCCGGCGGCGAGGAAGCCGGGGCCGGGATAGGAGATGAACCGGATCTGCCCGAGGTCGGCCGGCAGCGCCACGTTGAGCTCGAGCAGGCGACTGATGCCGTCCATCGCCAGCAACGCCGCCAGGCCGGCGAGCACGACCATCACCGCCAGGCGCAGTCGCCGGAGGTAGATGAGCACGCCGCCGACCATGATCGGGGCCAGGACGCCCATGTAGGCACCGACGGACACGAGGAAGCGGGCCAGGGGCTCGGGCACGAGGCCGGTGAGGCGGTACACGTCGTTCTCCGCACCGGAGACGACGCTGCGGAACACGGCGGCGACGAGCAGCGCGACGACGAACACGGCGGCCGCCAGCGCAACGCGCAGGGAGTCACCCGCCAGACGGACGTAGGTGGGTCGCGGCGGCTCGACCACCTCCACGTCGTCGAGCTCGAACGGGGCGACGGCCGCCGCCGCGGGAAGGCGCTCGCCGGGCTCGTCGACGGGCAGCTGCGCCGCCTCGACCTCCGGCCCCATGACCACGCGACGACGCTACTAGCGGGGCCGGCCCGACCACCGGCTTGGGCGCTGCGTCCGGCTCGCTGCGGCGCCGGGGTGGCGGTGCACCGCGGCTACGCTGGCGGCCCTCGCGGGTGTAGCTCAATGGCTAGAGTCCCAGCCTTCCAAGCTGGTCATGCGGGTTCGATTCCCGTCACCCGCTCCGCCGCCGTCATCGCCGGTCAGGCGCCACGTCCGGGTGCGCCTGCCGCTGGTCCGCCGCTCCTCGACCGGCCTCGTGCCCCAGCCGTGCCACGTCTGTCGGGGCGCTCCCGGTTCGACGGTCGGACACCGTCGCACCGGAGTGGCGTGACACCTTGGGGACGCGGCCGGCGGTTCCGTGGGTGACGGTGCCCGCGCACCTGCTTCCACGACCTGCGCCACACGGGCAGCACCCTCGCCGCCGCCACCGGCGCCAGCACGAAGGAGCTGATGGCCAGGATGGGCCACGCCTCGCTCGCGGACCGCGCTGATCCACCAGCACGCCCAACGGGACCGGGACCACGCCATCGCCCAGGTCCTCGACGACATGATCGGCCGCCACCAGGTCACCCGAAGCCGAGGACCGCCGCTGCGCACCTGATCGCCGTGGTCGGCCTGCGGGCGGATGGTTCCGAGGGTGCCCCCGGAACGGCTCGTCTGCGCCGGACGTGGTCAGCCGGGAAGCGATCTGGGCGCTTCGGTGTCGGGGAGCTGCTGCGCTGCGGTTATCATGAGCCGAAGGTGATCCGTGGCTCGATCCAGCATCGACGAGCCCGGCCTGGAACCCGAAGGCCTGTCGTCGTACCTCGACGACTGGTCGAAGCTCGAGGAGCACGGTGTCACGCCGCTGCTCTTCGGCAACGCAGGCGATCAGGAGGCTCGGCGAAGTCGAGCCACGGTTCGACCTCAGACGCAGGCTGACCGCTGCCCCGGAGCGAACGAGGTGGTCGGCGTCGATCTCGACGATCGCTTTGAACGCGATGTCAAGGGCCCGACCAGAGCGTCTTCGGCGACCTCGTCGAGGGACCTTGGTAGAAGGTATCCGAGGGCACGCGGAGCCACGATCCGGGCGACCCACGACGCATCCGGGCCAGGCGGTCAAGCAGTCGGGCGATCGAACGACGCCAGAGCGGCTCGCCCGCCATGGGCGAGCGGGTCACCGGTGAGGTGGCGAACGAGGAGTTCCCGTGTGCCAGGAACGCGCACGCCATCGTCGCTGCTGCCCGTGTCGAGCGGGTCTGGCGTGATGACCACCGACCCCGCGCCACGTTCCGCTCTCGCGGATACGGTCACCGATCCGGCGTCGTGACGAAGCCTAGTCGGGAGTCTCGCTCAGGATCGCCCGAACGTTGCCCTCGACGTGGACCGACACCGTACTTCGTCGCCGGCTCTTCGATCACCGGCGCATCAGCGCACGGCCTTGAGCACGGTCGGAGCGCCTCGTCGATGTCACCTTCGCAGCAGCGTCCACGAGAGAGTTCCTACCGAGTAGCCATAGTAAGGATCCACGGCTCCGCTGGTCCCCAAGTGTCCGCGAGTGATCTCGATCTCGAGGCGGACGATGCTGCGAACGCTTCGACTCCGCGCCACGATCACGAGGACGAGGTAGGTCACGTCAGTCTGGAACGATCCGCGCTGACCTGGTTCGAGCGACGCGGCCTAATGCTCGGAAGATCGCTCGACCGTCGGTCATGACCGCGCTCCTCGGGTTCGGCGACCGCGACGAGCTCCTCGCGACTGCTGAGCCTAGGCCTCGGGCAGGCTCCGTATCGCCGAAGTTCTGCCGCGCCGAGGCGGTCACCTCAGGGAGCTCGGCGACGGTGAAGTCACCAGGTCTTGAGCAGCTCGGGGATGTGCGCTGGTGGTCCCCGGCCGGACCGGGGCCCACCGGCGAGGTGGTGGCGTTCGACGAGCACGCTTACTGAAGGGACGAGCCGGTGGCGTGATCACGAGCCCCTTCGCCGACCATAGCGCCGCGATGGACGACGGCGTTCTGACGTTGCCAGCTTGGCCAGCCGGCTCAAGGCGCCGCCGTTCCCGAAGCCGACGAGTACTGGTACAGGCTTGCCGCGCTTCCGTGCGAAGGGCCGGTGTCGGGTTCCTCCGCCACGCAGCCAGCGCCCGCAGTCCTCGGACAGCCGACGGCGCCTCACGACATCGGCGTCACCCGCGGAGGGCCGGCAGCGGACGGGCGGCCTTCGCCAGGACAGCTCACACCGAAACCCGGGACCCTCGCCGACCTTTGGACTCGATCGCCTCATCGATGCCGGAACCGCCACGACGCCGCATCGCGGCGCTCGGAGGCGTCGCGCATCGCCGCCTGGTGCCACTTCGGGCGTGCCTTGACGACTGTCGAGGCGATGCTGCTCGGCCAGGTACGAATCGGTGGCCATTGCTTGGGCACTGTGGCGCCTCATCGAGACCGGCCGCCTCCGCATCCGGCGGCTCTCCGTAGGAGGCCGTCGGCGAGGTACAGCTGCCAGCGGTGGCAGTACGCCGAACTATACACCCAGGACCTGGCAGACCGCCAACCGTTCGTCGCCTACGCCGAGGAACACGGAGCCGTCACTCGATCCGCATCTTCGACCTCGACAGATCGGACACCGCTCACCGCATCCACGGTCGGCAGCGCTTCAGTGCTCCCCCAGCCCCGGTGACGCATCCCCGAACAACATCGCGGACCGTCCCCGAACCACAGCCTTCCTTCGAGAACGCGGCGGCGACCTGGCGGTAGCGCCGGCACGGGGATGAGGTGAACGCCGTCGAACACGTTCGAGTCACATCGGTGACGAGCTGGACGGCCGTCGATCCCGGCGGGGTGTTCCGGCGTCGAGTCTGTCGCGGATGTCAGGCGCGTCCAGGAAGTCGCGTAAGCCCGCCGGCACTGACCTCGCTGGTGGTGGTGTGCTCCTGGCGATCGCACCGTCGAAGCCTCGACAGCGTCGCGTAGTGCCGAGGTCATAGGCGAGCGCGAGGTACCAGGTCATCGGCCTGGTGCTGTCCCATGGCCGGTAGTGGCGCGCGGCCTGAGTCCGCAGTAGACGTCATGCGCAGGTGCGTGTCCTGCTCGACCTCGGCGGCCAGCTCGGCGATGTCGATCATGGATCGCACGGTGAGGTCGTCGGCCGGTTCCCGGTTCGGTAGGGCTGGGCTTGGTCATTGGCGAGGCTCTTCGTCGGCGAGTAGCGAGAAGAACGACGGGCGCAGCGGCATGGCGTGGATCACGAGGTCCCGGTCGTCGTCGAGTTCGGCCACGGTGACACTCGAGCACGGTTGCGCGGCGATGTGGTTGTCCGGGATGAGGAAGCGGGTCCGCATCGTGCTCAGGACCCCGATCTGGGCGGACCCGCATCAGCGTCGGGTCGAGGTCGAGCACCTGGATCGCATGGGTGATGGCGTCGAAGGTGCGTCCACGGCTGAAAGCCGTACTTGACGGCACGAAGCATCACCGACACGGTCGGTGGACTCTCAGCACGGACCCGATACCGGTTGCGAACGGTTCTTCCGGCATCGAAGGGCCAGCCCGATCATAACTGATGTCGGGACCGTCCAACCGAACCGGGCGTCCCAGAACCATCGGAACACGAGTGCGCCGATCGCCGGCTTGCGCTCGCGCAGCGATTCAGTCGAGGCTCGAGCACCGTCAGGATCGCCTGCAGGCGACACTGCCATCTCTCGGCGGTGAGGTGGCCACTACGCGCCGAGCTGCGTGTCGCGGATCCACGGCGCCGACTTGTTCGACCAGGAGGCTCGCGTACGCTGACCAGCCGGATACCTCGATCTGGTGGTGGTGCTCACCGAAGCGGGCGTGCCGAGCAATGGCGGATGCCGAGGTCGATGACAACGGACCGGGCAGGAACTCGTCAGCCGGTGCACCACGACCCCATGGTCCGGTCCGTGACCTACGACGCCTTCGGGAGCTTGAGCCGGTAGAGGCTCACTCAGTCGAACCGCCGACTCACAGCGGCCAGGGCGACGCGACCAGGTCGTCCTCACGGGATCCTGCTCGTCGGCTTCGAGCGCGGCCGACCTCGTCGGCCAGCTCAGCGCTGCGCCACAACCGCCGAGCTGACGGAACAGCGAGCCGCCTCGGCGGACGAAACTGGCTGGGATGAACGGCCAGCGCCCGTTGGGCCTCGTCATCGAGTCGAACTGAGATCGCCTGAGCCATGGACGGATTGTATCGCATATCGTGATACATGGCTTCTGCGCAGCGCGCGCTGGGTGAGTTCCCGGGCCACGACCTCGCACGGTAGCACGTCGTGCTACGGATGCGGCATGTCCCGGAGCCGATCTGACCGCCACACCGCACCACCGCTGAACGCCGGCTGGCGCTCTAGTAGTGATGACCGGCGCCGCGGCTGACCTCCGGTCGCGATGAGCATGCGCAGGTAGGTTCGTCGTGCGCATCGCCACCACGGCCGCAACTCGCTCGAAGGGACACATGGGGAAGCTCATCTACGCCACCAACAGCTCGTTGGACGGCTTCACCGAGGACGCCACCGGCTCCTTCGACTGGTCGGTGCCCGACGAAGACGTGCACGTGTTCTTCAACGACCTGATGCGAGGGATCGGCACCCAGCTGCTGGGCCGCCGCATGTACGAGACGATGGCCGTGTGGGAGACGGATCCGCGCTTCGCCGAGGAGTCGCCGGTGTTGGCCGACTTCGCCGCTGCGTGGCAGGACTCGGACAAGCTCGTGCACTCCACCACCCTGGCCGAACCGATCACGAAGCGAACGCGCATCGTCCGCGCCTTCGACGCCGACGAGGTGGCGGCCATGAAAGAGGGGTCGGCGGCCGACCTGCTGGTGGGCGGACCCGAGCTCGCCGCTCACGCCCTGCGCGCCGGTGTCGTGGACGAGGTCCGCCTGGTCCTCGCCCCGGTGACGGTCGGCGCTGGCAAGCCGGCCTTCCCCACCGATCTGCGCCTCGACCTCGAGCTCATCGACGAGCGTCGCTTCGGCAACGGCGCGGTGCACGTGGCGTATCGCGTGCGGCGCTGACGGTGAGCCGGCCCGGGTCTGGAGGAAGCGGGTCGGCAGGCTGACGCGGGTCCTCAGGTGAACCAGCCGTCGACGTCGACCAACAGGTCGGTATCGCCGCTGTTGTTGTAGAGCGAGATCGAACCGTCGGGACCGACGGGGATCGTCGCGTGGTTGGCCACGGTGCGACCTGCGGTGGTGTTGAGCGTCGACACGAGCGGCTGGGGGGTGCCGCCCGGCCAGACGGTCACGTGCGACGTCGCCGAAGGGACGACCGCGGTCACGGTGACGTCGACCGCGGCGGCGTCGGACGGCACCGGCCCGACGCCGGCCACCGCCAGGTCCACCGTGCCGCCGGGTCCGATCCGGCCGACGGGAGCGCCGGTGCCGTCGCGCGTGTCGAGCAAGCGGGTCGGCGTCGTGGCATCGAAGCGGGCGCCCGCCGGCGTGGCGTAGTAGCCGGTCACGTCGACCACGACGTGGGTCGTCCCCGAGTTGTTGCGGATGGCGGCGAAGCCGGTGGGGAACACCGAGACCAGCACCTGGTTGGCCACGGTCCGGCCCGGCGCGACGTTGAGGTTCGACGAGCCCGGCTGGGCACCGAGCGCGGTCCACACCGTCAGGTGGCTGGCCTCGGTCGGGTCGACCGCGGTGACGTTCAGGGCGACGCTGCCGACACCCGCGGTCGGGATGCCGGCCAGGCCGGCGGCTTGGACGAGTCGCGTCTCGCCCGGCCCGAGGGGGATCGCCGGTCCGCCGGTGCCGTTGCGGGTGTCGAGCAGCCGGGTGGGCGTGACCGGCACGAAGGTCGTGCCGGCCGGCGTACCGAACCAGCCCAGGAAGTCGACGAGGAGGTGGGTGCTGCCGCTGTTGTTGTAGACGTCGACCTTGCCGTCGGCGCCGATCGGGACGACGGCCATCGTCGCCACCGTCTCACCGGCAGCCGGGTTGGTGGTGCTGGTCGTCGGCATGGCGGCACCATGGGGCCACAGGGTGAGGTGGGTGTCGGCGCTCGGTGACACCGCGGTGACGTTCACGGCGACGGCCTTCACCCCGTTCGGGGGCAGGCCGGGCCAGCCGTCGACCGAGAGCGCCCGGGTCTCGCCGGGCCCCAGCGGCGCGGCCGGCCCACCCGTGCCGTCACGGGTGTCGACGATCCGGTGGGGCCCGGCGGGCTGGAACGATCCGAAGCCGCCGGGAGGCGCCGGCGGTCCGACGCGGCAGTCGCGGCTCGTCGTCGCCACGTGGTCGTAGAAGAAGCGCACGCCGTCGGTGAGGATGCTCGGCTTGAAGACCCTGTAGTCGACGTGGCCGGCACCGTCGAAGAGGTGCATCTCCGAGGTCATGCCGGCGGCGGCCACGGCATCGGACGACCTCTGGGCGAGGAGCCACGGCACCGTCTTGTCGGCCGTGCCCTGGTACCAGATGGCGTCGGTGAGGTCGGTCGGGTCGACGAGCTCGGCGCCCACCGCGCCGGACAGCGACATCGCCGCGCAGACGCGCGACGACTCGCCCGGGCTGCCGGAGTCGCCGACGTCCTCGTTGTCGTAGCCCACGAACATCGACGTGGCCGCGCCGGCGGAGCCGCCGGCCACGGCGACGTGCCGGGGGTCGACGCCGTAGGTCGCCGCGTTCGCCCGCAGGAAGCGGACGGCGGCCTGGGCGTCGTGCTGGGCGTTGCGGTGGGCCCGGGCGACGCGCGGGTCGGTGGGGTCGAAGCCGTCCACGCCCTCGGTGGAGAGGCGGTAGTCGATCGAGGCCGTGACGTAGCCGCGCTTGGCGAACTCGTTCGCCAGGTCGACCATGGCGGCGTTGTCCTTGGTCCCCGACACGAAGCCGCCGCCGTGGATGAAGACGATGGCGGGACGGTCGGTGACGACGTCGCCGTCGGGCCGGAAGAGGTCGAGCCGGAGATCCTGGAGCTGGCCCTGGTCGTTGACCGCCGAGCCGTAGACGACGTCGGTCGTCTTGGTGACCGTCGGGAAGATCGGGTCCAGGTAGCGGGTGCCGGCGGCCCCCGCCGCGCCCGGGAGGCCGAGCACGGCGAGCGACGCCAGCAGCCCGATCGCCACCGCGGCCGTCGGGCGGATCCGGCGGTGGACGTGGGCGGACGAGGACGAGGGTGTCGACGAGGAGGTGCGCACGGTCCGAATGCTAGGGACGTCCGATGTTCTGCCCTTTGGGCGTCCATGAGGGATCTGTGATGAGGTCGGGCAGCGGCGGTTGCGGCGTAGCATCGCGGACGGGCACGATCGGGGGGAGCACCCATGGCCGGGGACGACGACGGACACGGGTCGCTGGCGGCGGATCCGGAGGAGCACCTGACCGCCGGCTGGGAGCCGGACGTGCCGTCGGACGACTCGCTGCTGTTGGCCACGGTGCGCAACCACGCCGGACAGCTGCGCAGCCTCGGCGCCACCGCCCCCTACGAGGCCGCCGAGCACCCCGGCATGGCGCTGCTGGCGAGCGGCCTCCCCCATCCGTTCGTGAACATGGCGGTGCACCTCGCGCCGCCGGACACGCCCGACGGCGCCGCCGGCCTCGACGCGCTCGACGGCTTCGCCGCCGGGCACCCGGGCGTGCCGTTCCTGGTGTTCTGCCTCTACGGCAGCGGCGACCTGCGAGCCCGGGGCTACGCGCCCGTCGGCCACCCACCGGTGATGGCGCGCGCCGCAGGGGGCGAGCCGCCGCCGTCGGTCACCGAGGCGCGGGGTGTCACGGTCGAGGAGGTGACCGACGCCGCGACGCTGGCGGTGTGGGAGCGCACAGCCATCACCGGCTACCCGCTGCCCGAGCTCGCCGACCTGCCTTCCGCCGCCGTGTTCGACCCCGAGCTGCTCGGAAGCGGATGGCGGTTCTTCCTCGCCCGCGACGACGCCGACGGCAGCCCGCTCGGCACCTCGGCCGCCTTCGTCAGCGACGGCCTGCAGGTCCTGCAGTTCGTGGCCGTGCTGTCGTCGGCCCGTGGCCGGGGTGCCGGTGCGGCGGTGTCGTGGGCAGCGAGCACCGTCGAACCCGATCTGCCGGCCGTGCTGGTCTCGAGCGACCTCGGCCGGCCCGTGTACGAGCGGCTCGGCTACCTGTCGCTGCTGCGCTTCCCGCTGTGGATCGCCACCGCGCCGGGGTGAGGAGGCGCCGGCGGGTGCGGCTCCCGCGCGCCGAGCCTGATCCGACATTCCGGAAGGCGACGTGATCCGACGTCGTCGCCGTCGCCTAGTGTCTGACGCCATGGCGGAGCCGCGACGATGACCGACACCTCCCCCACGCCGTACGAGCAGCTGTTCGTGAACAACCGACGGTGGGTGAGCGAGCAGCTGGCTCTCGATCCGGAGTTCTTCGAGCGCCTCGCCGAGGGCCAGCAGCCCGACTTCTTGTTCATCGGGTGCTCCGACAGCCGGGTGAACGCCAACGAGATCACCGGCACCGGTCCCGGCGAGATGTTCATCCACCGCAACATCGCCAACCTGGTGGTGCACACCGACATGAACCTCATGTCGGTGCTGCAGTTCGCGGTGGAGGTGCTCCACGTGAACCACGTGATCGTGTGCGGCCACTACGGCTGCGGGGGTGTGCGGGCCGCGGTCGACGGGCACTACCACGGGCTGATCGACAAGTGGCTGCGGTCCATCAAGGACGTCTACCGCATCTACCAGCGCGAGCTCGACGCCATCGCCGACCCCGAGGCGCGCCACCGGCGCCTGGTCGAGCTCAACGTCCGCGAGCAGGTGTACAAGGTCAGCGCGACGTCGTTCGTGCAGCGGGCGTGGCACCACGAGCGCGACCTGCACGTGCACGGCTGGGTGTACGACCTCCACGAAGGGCTGCTGCGCGACCTGCACGTCGACCCCGAGCACGACTTCGACAGCGCCCGGATCTACGAGTATGACGACCTCTGACGCGATCACACCTGGGTGGGTGGCCGGGCCGATCGGTCGTTCCCAGCGCGGCGTGGCGACGCCGGAGATCGACTGGGCTCAGCTCGCCGTCGACGACGTCCCCCGCGCCGCGGTGTCGACGACCGAGGGAGGAAGGCGCACGGCGAGCAGCGTGCCGGCGATCGCCAAGACGCCTGCGCCGACGTAGACGGCCACCACACCCGGCGTGACGCCGGCGCCGGCGGACTCGGTGGCGGCGATCACCACACCGCCGATGCCGGAGCCGAGGGCGATGCCGAGGACCTCCGCCAGCTGGGTGGCCGAGGTCGCCGCGCCTTCGTGGCCGCG
Source organism: Acidimicrobiales bacterium (assembly GCA_041394145.1). Classification (GTDB taxonomy): domain Bacteria; phylum Actinomycetota; class Acidimicrobiia; order Acidimicrobiales; family Acidimicrobilacustridaceae; genus JAWKIW01. Next base: position 32,344 of record JAWKIW010000017.1, on the reverse strand, counting down.
CTCGGCCGACGCCAGCGTGGCGGCCGACAGCGGCGCGTACGTGAGCCCGGCACCCAGCCCGAGCACTGCGCCGCCGAGGAAGGCGAGGGCGACCGGGACGGCCGGGACGAGGACCACGGCGAGCAGGGCGGCGCCGGCCACGATGCAGGAGAAGCCGGTGGCCACGAGCGGTCGGGGCCCGGCATGGCGGACCCGTCGCTCCTGGATCCACGAGCCCGCGGTCCACACCAGCGACGTGACGGTGATGATCGCACCGGCGTAGGTGGCGTCGACCCCCTTCTGGGACGTGACGGCCAACGGGATGTAGGTGTCGACGGCGAAGAACGACGCCATGAACACCAGCTTCACGATCACCGTGGCCGGCAGGCCGGGCCGGGCCCGAAGCGTGCCCGCGGGGGTGAGCCGGGCGAAGGCGTCGACGCCGATGGCGAGCCCGGCGAGCGCGACCGGCAGCGAGACGAGGGACGGCGCGAGATCGAGGCCGGCCAGCAGCAGCCCTGCGCCGAGGACGAGCTGTGCCGCCCGGGCCATCGACGGGCCCGAGACGATGGGCTCGTCGGGCCGGCGCACGTCGCGCACGGCGACGGCCGCCAGCGCGCCGGCGACCACCACCAGCGGGAGCAGCCCCAGCAGCACCCATCGCCAGCCCAGCTGCTGGCCGACGAGCCCCGACAGCCCCGGACCGATCAGCGACGGGATGACCCACGCCGTGGAGAGCAGGGCGAACATCCGGGGCCGGGCCTCGGGCGGGTAGGCCCGGGCGATGCACACGTAGGCGACCGCGGGGATGGCGCCGGCACCGATCCCCTGCACGACCCGGCCGGCGACGAGCGCGGCCATCGACGGGGCCGCGCCCCCGATGGCGAGCCCGGCGACGAACAGCGCGAGCCCCGCCACGAGCGGGACGTCCGGGCGGACGCGGTCGGCGGCCCGGCCGGCGGCCACGATGCCGACGAGGTTGCCGAGGAAGAACCCCGAGAACACCCAGCCGTACAGGGCGAGGTCACCGAGGTCCTGCTCGACCAGCGGCATGACGGTGGCGATCGCCAGCGACTCCGACGCCACCAGCGTGACCAGCAGGATCAGCCCGGCCGTCAGCAGCCGTCGGCCGGGCACCCACACGCGGGGGCCGCCCGAGCCGGGGTCCTCCGACCAGCGGTCCACCGAGCGGCGAGCAAACGATGCTCCTCGTCCCTCATCCGCCGGCAGCCACGGGACCGTCGAGCCCACGGGCTCGGCGCCGGGATCGGGGGCCTGGTGCACCTGCGCAGGCTACGGGGGCATCACCGGGACGTGCCCTGCGGTTCGGCGTCCGGGAGCGGACTCCGGTGGTCCCGCCGGCGCCGGCCCGCCACCCGGTCCATCGCCCATCGCGATGCGAATGGCGGCAACGATCGCTGGAACCGGGACCTTTGGCCCTGACGGAACGGCCGTCCGACCTCACCGTTCGACCGCCCCGCTACGACGGAAATGGGCAGGAGCACCCCGGAGGTGGCGATGAGCGCACTCGACCTCGCCCGATGGCAGTTCGGCATCACGACCGTCTACCACTTCTTGTTCGTCCCACTGACGATCGGCCTCGGCCTCGTCGTCGCCGTGCTGCACACGGCGTGGTATCGCACCGGCGACGAGCGCTGGCTGCGCCAGACCAAGTTCTGGGGGAAGCTGTTCCTCATCACCTTCGCCATGGGCGTGGTGACCGGCATCGTCCAGGAGTTCCAGTTCGGCATGGCCTGGGCCAGCTACTCCCGGTTCGTGGGCGACGTGTTCGGTGCGCCGCTGGCGATGGAGGGCCTGGCCGCCTTCTTCCTGGAGTCCACCTTCCTGGGGTTGTGGATCTTCGGGTGGGGGCTGCTGCCCAAGAAGCTGCACCTGGCGACGATCTGGCTGGCCGCCATCGGCACGACCATCTCGGCCTACTTCATCCTCGCCGCCAACTCCTGGATGCAGCACCCCGTCGGCGTCACCTACAACGCGGCCAGCGGACGGGCCGAGCTCACCTCGATCTGGGAGGTGCTGACCAACTCGACGGTGCTCGCCGCCTTCCCCCACACGATCTTCGCCGCGCTGGTGACCGCGGGCGCCTTCCTCGTCGGCATCTCGGTGTGGGAGCTGTCGCGCGAGCGCGACCACAGCACCGACACCGACCGGCTGGCCTTCCGGCGCGTCATGCGGGGCGGGATGTGGCTGGTGCTGGTGGCCTCGCTCGGCGTGGCGCTGTCGGGCCACTTCCAGGCCCGGCTCATGATCCAGCAGCAGCCCATGAAGATGGCCTCGGCCGAGGCCCTGTGCGACACCGAGCAGGGCGCGGGGTTCTCCCTGTTCGCCTACGGCGACGTGAGCACCGAGTGCAACGTCCGGACCTTCAGCATCCCCGGGGCCACGTCGTTCCTGGCCACCGACACCTTCGACGCGACGATCCAGGGGGTCAACGACCTGCAGGCCGCCTACGAGCAGCAGTTCGGACCCGGCAACTACCGACCCAACATGGTGGTCACCTACTGGTCGTTCCGCTTCATGATCGGCTTCGGCCTGCTGGCCGCGGCGGCTGCGGCGTGGGGCCTGTGGCACACCCGCAAGGGGCGGGCGGTGCGCGGGAGGTGGTTCGTGCGCCTCGCCGTGTTCGCCATCGCCACGCCGTTCCTCGCCAACACGTTGGGGTGGATCTTCACCGAGATGGGCCGGCAGCCCTGGGTCGTGGCGCCGAACCCGACCGGCCTCGACGCCGTCCGGATGTTCACCGCCGCCGGCGTCTCGGGCACCCTCTCCGCCGCCACGATCTGGACGTCGCTGATCGTGTTCACCCTCCTGTACGGCGTGCTCGCCGTCATCGAGTCGGCCTGCTGGTGCGCACCATCCGCCGCGGCCCGGAGGGGCGATGCCGCCGCCCGCGCCGTCCGAGCAAGACGAGCGCAACGACCAACTCACCTTCGCCTACTGAGAAGGAGGACGACGTGGAGCTCACCACCGTCTGGTTCCTGCTGATCGCCGTCCTCTGGACCGGCTACCTGTTCCTCGAGGGCTTCGACTTCGGGGTCGGGATCCTGCTGCCCGTCGTCGGGAGGACCGACGCCGAGCGACGGGTCGTCATCAACACCATCGGCCCGGTCTGGGACGGCAACGAGGTGTGGCTGCTCGTCGCCGGCGGCGCCACCTTCGCCGCCTTCCCGAACTGGTACGCCACCCTCTTCTCGGGCTTCTACCTCGCCCTGCTGCTCATCCTGGTGGCCCTGATCGTGCGGGGCGTGGCCTTCGAGTACCGCTCCAAGCGCGACAACCCGGTCTGGCGCGCCTGGTGGGACCGGGCGATCGTGTTCGGCTCGGCCCTCCCGGCCCTGCTGTGGGGCGTCGCCCTGGCCAACGTGGTGCACGGCGTGCCGATCGACGCCGCCGGCAACTACACCGGCGACCTGCTCACGCTGCTCAACCCGTACGGCCTGCTCGGCGGCGTGGTCACGCTCGGGCTCTTCACGCTGCACGGCGCCCACTTCCTGACCCTGCGCACCACCGGCGAGGTCCGCCAGCGCGCCCAGCGCGTCGCCTCGATGCTCGCCCCCGTCGTGATCGTCGCCGGCGCCGCCTTCTTGGTGTGGACCCAGCTCGGCCTGGGCAAGACCTGGACCTGGGCACCGGTCGCCGTCGGTGCGGTGGCGCTCGTCGGCTCGGCCGTGGCGAACCGGGCGGGACGCGACGGCTGGGCGTTCCTCGGCACCGGCGTCACCATCGCCATGGCCGTGGTCGTGCTGTTCGGTTCGCTGTACCCGAACGTGATGCCCTCGAGCACCGATCCGGCCTTCAACCTGACGATCGACAACGCGCCGAGCACCTCCTACACCCTCACGGTCATGACCTGGGTGGCGGTGCTGCTGACCCCCGTCGTCCTGCTCTACCAGGGCTGGACCTACTGGGTGTTCCGGCGGCGCATCGGCGTCGGCAGCCTGCCGCCGGACCGCGCACCGACCTCGACGCCCGGGCCCGGTGCGTCCGACGGCGATGGCGCCGGAGCCGGCGCGGTGGCCACCAGGGGCCCCGAGGCGGTGCCGGCGGGCTCCACGCCCGGATGAAGCCGCTCGACCCCCGCCTGCTGCGCGACCGGCGAGCCGTCGCCCCGACGCTCGCGGTGGCGGGGGTCCGAGCGGTGCTCGACGCCGTCCTGCTCGTCGCCCAGGCGGGCCTGCTGGCGACGGCGTTCGCCTCGGTCGTCGACGGCGGCGCCGATGGCGACCGGCTGGCGCGCGTCGCCGTCGCGCTCGTCGCCGTCACCGTCGGGCAGGCCTTGGTGGGATGGGTCGCGACCGTCGTCTGCCGCCGCAGCGCGGCGCGGGCGGCCGGCCGGCTCCGCCGGCAGCTGCTCGACCGCGTCCTGACCGACGGTCGGGTGATGCCGCCGGGCGAGCTGGCGGTGCTCGCCACCCGGGGGGTCGACGCGACCCGGCCCTACCTGGCCGACTACGTCCCCCAGCTCGTCAGCGCGGCCATCGTGCCCGCGCTCCTGCTCGGCACGGTGCTCGTGGTGGACCCCACCAGCGGTGTCATCCTCCTGGTGGTCCTGCCCCTGCTGCCCGTCTTCCTGGCGCTGGTCGGACGGTTCAGCGAGGCGCGGGCCGCCGCCAGCTGGCGCAGCCTCGAGCGGCTGTCGGCCCATCTGCTCGACGTCGTGACCGGCCTGCCGACCCTCAAGCGCTTCGGCCGCCACCGGGTGCAGCGCACCACCATCGCCCGCCTGTCGGCGTCCTCGCGCCGCACGACGATGACGACGCTGCGCACCGCGTTCCTCTCGGCGTTCGTGCTCGAGCTGGCGACGACGCTGTCGGTCGCACTCGTCGCCGTGCCCCTGGGCCTGCGCCTGGTCGACGGCAGCGTGGGCCTGGGCACCGCCTTCGCCGTGCTCCTGCTGGCCCCCGAGGTGTTCGCACCGCTGCGCCGGGTCGGCGCCGCGTACCACACGGCCACCGAGGGCGTCGCCGCCACCGAGCGGATCCTCGACGTCGTGCACGCCGAGCAGCGACCCCGTGGCTCCACGCCCGTGCCGTCGACCGTGGTGGTCGACGCACGCGACCTCGGGGTGCGTCGACCGGGGCGCGCCGGGACCAGCCCCGACCGCGCCGGCCTGGGGGTCGGGCCCGGCGAGGTGGTGGCCCTCATCGGACCGAACGGCGCCGGCAAGAGCACCTTGCTCGACGTGCTGCGGGGCACCGTCGCCCCCGACGAGGGCACGGTGCACGTGTCGGGGATCCCGCTCGACGACCTCGATCCCACGGCGTGGTCGGCGACGGTGGCGTGGGTGCCGCAGCGGCCGGTGCTCGTCGACGACACCGTGCAGGCCAACATCGCGCTCGGGGCCACCGGGGCCGACCCGAGGACGGTCGAGGCCGTGGCGTCGGCGCTGGGCATCGGCTCGCTGCTCGACCATCGGGCCCGCACGCTGTCGGCGGGACAGCGCCAGCGGGTGGCCCTGGCCCGGGCGGTGCTGCGGGTCGAGGCCGGCGGTGCCCGGGTCGCGCTGCTCGACGAGCCCACCGCCAACCTCGACGGCGACACCGAGGCAGCCGCGGTGGCGGTGGTTCGCCGCCTCGCTGCTGCCGGTGCCGCCGTGGTGGTCGTCGCCCACCGGCCGGCGCTGGTGGAGGCCGCGGACCGGGTGGTGGTCGTGGCGGCGTCGCCGAGTGCCGAGGTCGGCGCGGGACCGGGCGCGACGGCACCATCGACCGTCGGCGCAACGGCACCATCGACCGTCGGCGCGACGGATTCGTCAGCCATCGGCGTGGTACCGGGCGCGACGGCACCATCGACCCTCGGCCCACCGACCGGCGGCTCCTCGCAGCCCCTCGCGGCGACCGGCACCCGGGGCGGCGACGCGACCAGGGCGGCGGTGACGACGCTTCCGGTGGCGTCGGCCGGCACCTGGCGGTGGCTGCGCGACGAGGCCCGGCCCGTGCACGGCCGCCTCGCGGCCACGGTGCTGACCGGCGCAGGAGCCACCCTGGCCGGGGTGGCGCTCACCGCCACCGCCGCCTGGCTGCTGTCCCGCGCATCGCAGCGCCCCGAGGTGCTGTCGCTGACCACGGTCGTCGTCGCCGTGCGGGCGCTCGCCCTGGCCAAGGCCGGGCTGCGCTACCTCGAGCGCCTCGCCTCCCACGACACGATCCTGCGCTTGGTCGCCGACCTGCGGACCCGCCTGTGGGACCGGCTGGCCGTGCTCAGCCCGGCCGGGGTTGCCGGCGGCCGCCACGGAGACGTCTTCGCCCGTCTCGTCGGCGATCTCGACGACGTCCAGGACCTCTGGCTGCGTGGCGTGCTGCCGCCCGTCGTCGCCGCGCTCGCAGCCGTGGGCGTCGTCGCCACCGGCTGGACGATGCAGCCCGGCGCTGGTGTTGCGCTCGCCATCGGCGTGCTCGTGGGTGGGGTCGTCGTGCCCTGGTTGGCGACGAGGTGGGAGCGCCGAGCCGGCCGGGCGGCGGCCGGGGAGCGGGTCGCGCTGACCGACGAGGTGGTCGACCTCGCCGAGGCAGCCGAGGAGCTCGCCGCCTACGGGGCGGGACCCGCCGGGGTCGGCCGGGTCGCCGAGCGCGATCGGCGACTGGCCGGCCTGCAGCAGGCCGACACCCGGATCGGCGGCCTGGCCGACGCCGCCGAGACCGCGGTGCGGGCGCTGGTCGCCGGCGCCGTCGTCGTGCTCGCGGGGCGGGCCGCCCTGGCCGGCCAGCTCGACGTGCTGTGGGTGCCCGTGCTCGTGCTGGTGGGCTGGGCGCTGCCCGAGGTCCTCGGCGGTCTGCCCACCGCGGCACGGCGCCTCGCCGACCTCGCCCCCGCGGCCCGGCGGCTGGGCGAGGTGCTGGCGGCGCCCGACCCCTTCCCCGACCCGGTCCACCCGGCGGCGCCGCCCAAGGGTCCGCTCGACGTCGTGGTGGACGACCTCGTCGTCCGCTGGCCCGGACAGGCCACGCCGCTGCTGCGCGGCGCACGGCTGCAGATCCCCGTGGGCGGCCTCGTGTTCCTGGTCGGACCGAGCGGCGCGGGCAAGAGCACCTTGGCAGCGGCTCTCGTCGGCTTCGTGCGACCCGAGGCCGGCACCATCCGCCTCGGCGGCACCGACACCGCGACGCTCGCCGCCGACGACGTGCGCCGACTCGTCGGCTGGTGCGCGCAGGACGCCCACCTCTTCGACGCCACCTTGCGCGACAACCTACGGGTGGCCCGTCCCGGCGCGACGGACGAGGAGCTGCGCCGGGTCCTCGCGGCGGTGCGCCTCGACGCCTGGGTCACCGGTCTCCCCGACGGCCTCGACACGCGCGTCGGGACCCGTGGGTCCTGGCTGTCGGGCGGTCAGGCCCAGCGCCTCGCCCTGGCCCAGGTGCTGCTGGCCGACCCACCGGTCGTGATCCTCGACGAGCCCACCGCGAACCTCGACCCGGACATGGCCGAGACGCTGATGACCGACCTGGTCCGCGCCACCGGCGGGCGCACCACGCTGGTGATCACCCACCGCACGGAAGGGATCGGACCCGATCACCGCGTCGTGCGCCTCGAAGACGGCCGCCTCCGGGAGCAGGTCGGCACCGCCGCGGTCAGGTGAAGTAGCCGACGACGTCGGCGAGCAGGTCCGTCGTCCCCGAGTTGTTGTAGAGGTCGACCGCACCGCCGGCGGAGAGGCGCACGACCACGAGGTTGGGCCGCACCGTCCCAGCGGCCAGGTTCAGGTTGGAGGTCTCCGGCCGCGTCGCCCCCGACGGCCACAGGGTCACGAAGCTCGACGCCGACGGCAGCACCGCCGTCACGTTGAGGACCACGGCGGTCACGCCGCTCGCCGGGACCGGCCCCCGTCCGGCCACCTGGAGCGTTCGGGTCTGCCCGGGCTGGAACCGTCCCGACAGGCCGACGGTCGTGCCCGGACGGGTGTCGAGCAGCCGAGCCGGCTGCACGCCCGTGAACCCCCCACCCGAGTCCGCGTAGTAGCCGACCACGTCGGCGAGCAGGTCCGTCGTGCCGGAGTTGTTGAAGAGGTCGACCGTCCCCGAGGCGGAGACCTTGACGGTGACGAGGTTGGGCGTGATCGCGCCGAGGGCCAGGTTGAGGTTCGACGTGAGCGGCCGGGTCGTGCCCGACGGCCACAGCGTCACGAAGCTGGCGGCGGTCGGGTTCACCGGCGTCACGTTGAGCACGACCGCCGTCACCCCAGCGGACGGGACGGGACCCCGACCGGCGATCGGCAGGGTGCGGGTCTGGCCCGGTCCGAAGGCGCCGGCGAGCCCGGTCGTCGTGCCCGGTCGGGTGTCGAGCAGGCGGGCGGGCTGCACGCCGACGAAGCGGCCGCCGCTACCGTCTTCGTCGAACCAGCCCACCACGTCGGCGAGCAGGTCGACCGAGCCGGAGTTGCTGAACAGGTCGAGCTTCCCGTCCGCCGACAGCTTCACGTACACGAGGTTCGGCGTGACCTGGCCGGCGGCGAGGTTGAGGTTCGAGGTGAGCGGACGCGGCGACCCCGAGGGCCACAGCGTGACGAACGTGTCCTGGGTCGGCGCCACCCCGGTGACGTTCAGCACGACGGCGCTGACGCCCGCCGCCGGCACGCCCCCGTACCCTGCGACCTGCAGGGTACGGCTCTGGCCGCCCTGGAAGGCCCCACCCAGCCCGGCGGTGGTGCCCGGTCGGGTGTCGAGGACGCGGGCCGGCTGGATCGGGTGGAAGGTGGGCGCCGGTGCCGGGCTCGCCGGGGTCACCGGATCCGACGCCGGCGACGCCGGACCGGCCCCGGCGTTCGACCACAGCGCCTGCACCGTGAAGGTGTACGCGGTGCCGTTGGTGAGGCCCGTCACGACGGTCGAGAGGCTGCCGGCGCCGACGTCGACGGTGGCGCCGCCCGGCGACACCGTGACCCGGTAGCCGGTGACCGAGTCGCACCCCGACGCCGTCGGCGCCGTCCACGCGACGGTGGCAGACCCGTCGCCACCGGTCGCCAGCGGCCGCCCCGGCGGCCCGACCTGGGATTCGGCCAGGTTGTCGGTGAGGAAGGCGGACCGGGCCACGTTCCAGTGGGTGCACAGGTAGGAGCCGGGTGCGGGGTTCGTGTTCCAGTAGTCGTCGAACCCGCAGTCGAACTGGTACAGGAAGACGTCGCTGTTGGCGCATGCCGGGTTGGTGACGGTGGTGTGCCCGAAGCAGAGGGGGTCGTAGCCCTCGGTGCAGTGGTAGCCGCCGTCGCTGTGGGGGGCGGAGGGCTGCACCGCGCCGAGCTGGTGGGCCAGCTCGTGGGGCGGGCCGAACCCGCCGCCCCACGACAGCGGGCACACGCTGGAGCCGGTGGCGGTGTTGTTGCGGTTGGCCGGGCCGGGCTGGTCGTCGGGCTGGATCGACGACAGGCAGCCGTCCCGGTAGCCGGTGACGGTGGTGTCGTCGATCCACACGAAGTACTTCCGACCGGCCTGGTCCATGCCGGCGGTCGCCAGGGCGGCGTCGACGTCGGCCTTGGTGGTCGTCGCGGCGGGCACCGCCAGCGTGCTGACCGCCAGCTGGCACGACGAACCCGCGGTGGTCCGCCACCGGACCTTGCGCTGACCGCCCGTGGCCGCCGCCGAGCGGGCGAAGAAGGCGTCGGTCACGCCGGTCAGCCCCGACACCGACGCCAGCAGCCCCGCGTCGGGAGCGGACCCGGTGTGGGCCAGCACGACCTGCACGCGAGGTCCGTCGTCGCCCGTCCCGACGCACGTCGGCGAGAACGCGGCGAGCACCGTGTTGGACGCGTACCCCGACAGCGCCCCGAGCCCGGTGCCGTTCACGGCGGCCACCTGCACGACGTAGGCGGTCCCAGGGGTCAGCCCGGTGAGGTCGGCCGAGGCGGCACCGGCGGGCGCGCTGTCGACCCGCAGCAAGGTGCCACCCGACGGGTAGACGGTGATCCGATAGCCGGTGATCGCCGAGCCGCCGGTGGAGGCCGGCGGCGTCCAGCGCACCCGCAGCCCCCGACCAGGCCGTAGGCGGTCGGGCTGGTCGGTGCCGACGGCACGAGCGACGCCGACACCGGTGCCGAGGCCGCGGTCGCCGACCAGGCGCCGAGGCCGATCCCGTTCACGGCCGCCACCCGCACGTAGTAGGTGGTGCCCTGGGTGAGGTTCGAGATGATCGCCTGGCGGGCCGACCCGCCGAGCGGCTGGTACGAGTAGGACGCGAAGGTCGGCGTGGTCGACCAGGCCAGCCAGTAGCCGGTGATCGCCGACCCGCCGTCGCCCGACGGGGCGCTCCAGGCGGCCAGGATGCTGCCCGCCCCGGGCACCAGCGCCGGCGCTGCCGCCGGCGCCGGGGACCGTCGCCGCCGCGGCCGGCGGCGCGTCGACGGCGAGCAGGCCGGTGAGCAGCGCCAGCGCGACCACGAGCCCGGCCACCGCTCGAGCGGCCGGACGGCGGGCGCGCCGAAGAGGACTGCCGTCGACAGGCACGTCCGTGTGATCGGCGCGCCGGTCGCTCGGCCTTAGGGCGCGACACCTCACCCTCCGGTGTTTCGGTCATGGATCTGCGTGTCCGAGCACGCAGATCCATGACCAGAACGTGGTGTGGCGGGGGCGAGGTGGCGGGCAGACGGGCCGCGCCACGCGCCTACTTCGGGGGGGCCTCGTCGGGGGCGAGGGCGGTGGCGATGGCGGAGAAGAGGTCCATGGAGCGGTTCGACGGCGGCGTGCCGTCGGCCGCGAACGCCGCCGGCGCATAGGTGTTGGCCACGCCGATGGCGATCTTCTGCGACGGGAGGTACGCGGCCACGGCCGACTCGCCGGCGAACATGGGGTTCTGCAGGAGCCAGTCGCCCTTGATCACGATGCCCATGCCGTAGGTGTAGGACGCGTCGCCCCGTCGGCAGGACCCGCACCCCTCCACCGGGCCGCCGAAGTCCCGCTGCCGGGTGGACACCATCAGCTGGTAGGACTCGGGCGTCAGCCCCTGCCCGGTGCCGATGGCCACAGCACCCCGAACCAGATCGTCGATGGTGGTGACCTGGATGGCGCCGTGGGTGATCGTCCACGACGGGTTCCAGAAGGTGGACTCCTCGGTGAAGGCGGTGGCGTCGGGGATGCCGAGCACCTCCTTGCGCTCGGAGGTGAAGGCGTGCAGCACCGGTTCGGGGATGGCCGGGGACTGCGGATCGGTCGTCTGGTCGAGGCCGAAGGGGCCGAGCACCTTCTCCCGCATGAGCTCGGTCATGGGCTTGCCCGTGGCCTTCTCGAGGGCGAGGCCCAAGACGACGTAGTTGGTGTGCGCGTAGTTCCAGTTGGTGCCCGGCGCGTAGAAGAGCGGCTTGGGGACGGCGAAGGCGAGCAGCTCCTGGGGCGTCCACGTGCGGAACGGGTCCTGCAGGAGCAGCTGCTGGAACTCGGGTGAGTTGAAGACGTAGTCCTGGTAGCCCGACGTCATGGTGGCGAGCTGGCCGAGCGTGACCTCCTCGGCGTGGGGCACGTCGGGGAGGTACTTCGCCACCTTGTCGTCGAGGCTCACCACCTTCTGGTCGACGAGCTGCAGGAGCAGGTTGGCCACGTAGGAGATGGCCACGGCGCCGTTGCGGAAGTGCATGTCGGCGGTGACCGGCACGTCGGTCATCGAGTCGCCCACGGCGTCGGTCACGATCTCCTTGCCGTCGATGGTGACCTTCACGATCACACCCTGCAGGTGGTACTCGTCCTTCAGCTTGCGCACGATCGTGCGGATCTCCTCGGCCTTGGCCGGGTCGGCCGACGGCACCGTGGCCCCGCTCGCCCGGGATCCGGCCGTGGTGGTGCCGGGCGCGGCCGACGGCGTCTCGGAGCCGGAGGTGCACGCCCCCAACGCGACGACGGCAAGGAGCAGGATCAACAGTCGACGCAACTCGGCCCTCCTCGGCAACGGATGCGGGGACCGTAGCCGCGCCACTCGGTGGCCGATCCGCGACGCAGCGTCGGCCGCGGCGAGCACGGCCCGGTGGCGGCCACTCCTCGTCCGCATCGCCGGCGCGCCGCCGGCATCGCCGTCACCCTCCGCAATGCGCCCCCGGCAGGATTCGAACCTGCGACCTTCGGATTAGAAGTCCGCTGCTCTGTCCGGCTGAGCTACGGGGGCCTGGACCGGGTCAGCGTAGGAGGTCACGGAGCATCGGGTTCGCCCCGGAACCCGCGAGCGCCAGGCGGCACTCCCCGGCCGGTCCGAACGGTCACGGGCCGTGATCAGCGATCACCGCCCGTGGACCCGCCCGACCGCTCGGTCTCGGTCTCGGTCTCGGTCTCGGTCACCAGCGAGTACAGGACGGCGCGGCGATCGACGCCGCGCTGGTCGGCCACGATCTCGCCGGCACGGTGGAAGCCGGCGGCCTCTGCGACCCGGACCGAGGCCTCGTTGCCCTCGTACACCTGCAGGGTCAGCACCTGCTTGCCGAGGTCGTGCAGCGCCCAGTCCCGCACGAGGGTCAGCGCCCGGCCGGCGACGCCGCGGCGGCGGGCCCACGGGGCGACCCAGTAGCCCACCTCCCCCACCGACGGGCCGGTGTGGCGCAGGTCGATCGTGCCGAGCAGCTGGTGGGGGTCGGTGGCGTCGACGACGACGAACGGGGCGGCCACCGCCTCCTCCCAGGCCCAGCGACACAGGTCGACGTAGCCGACGGCGTCGGCCCGCGCGTAGGGCACCGGCACCGTCGTCCACCGCTGGATCTCCGGGTCCTGGCAGGCGTCGAAGACGGCCTCGACGTCGTCGGGCGTCGGCGGCCGCAGGGCGACCACCCCGTCGGTGAGGGCCGGGTGGTTGCGGTCGAGGTCGCCGAGGTCGGGCGGGGGCTCGTCTGGAGCGGTGGGCACCGCGGTCAGGCCAGCCGGCGGCGCAGGGCGACGAGCAGCGTGCCGGCACCGATGAGGCCGAAGCCGAGGACCGTCAACGGGACCACCCGATCCGAGCCCGTGCTCGGCAGGGTCCCGCTCGAGCCCGTGACCGTGCCGGAGCCGGACGCCGCGGCCGCGCCGAGGCCGGACGACTCGAAGGCGGCGGCCGCGGCGCCCCCGAGCGACGTCACCGAGAGGTCGGCGGCGATCTCGGCGGCGACGCCGCCGAGGCCGATGCCGGTCATCACCACCTGGTGGGCGCCCGTGGGGAAGTCGGCGGGCACGGTGATCTCGACGACCGCGCTGCCCGCCTGGTCGGCGATGGCGGAACCGGCGAACACCGGATCCGAGCGCAGCCACACCTGCACCGTGGAGCCCGGCTGCCATCCCTGCGTGGTGACCGTGACCTTCCCGCCCTGCACCACCGTGCTCGAGCTGAGCTGCATGGTCGGCGGGCCGACCGGGGTGGTCGAGCTCGACGACGAGCTGGAGGACGACGACGAGCTGGAGGACGAGGACGACGACGAGCTCGACGAGGTCACGGTGAAGGTCACGGGCGCGTAGACGGTGCGCACGGTGGGCACCAGCGCCGACGGCGCCCGCGTCGACGGCACCGAGGTGGCGGCTCGACCGTCGCTGGCTCGACCGTCGCTGCCGAGGGCGGCCCCGACGAGCGACGACGAGGAGCCGTTGGTCTGCACGGGCGTGTCGCACCAGCCGTAGACCGTGAAGGGTCCGGTGGCGGCCGAGCTCGGGATGGTGATGGGCACCGACCAGCTCCCCGTGCTGGTGGTGGTGCCGAGCGTCGCGAACGAGCCGGTCGGCGGACCGTCGGCGACGGTGATGTCGCCGGTGCAGGGCGTGATCGACGAGACGGTGGCGGCCGAGCCGGGCAGCCCGCTCGTGGGCTGGATCTGCATCTGCGGCTGCGTCTGGGCCTGGCCGACGGCGACGCCGACCACGGCGACCACCAGGGCCGCGATCGCCGCTGCGGTCGCCACCACCCGCTGCCGGTGTCGGGGCCGTTCCATCCGCGCTCCTCGCTCCGCCGGGGGACCGGGCCAGCGTACCGGAGGGTCGGCCGCGGTTCCCGGGATCGCCGACGGAGGGGGGTACCTGCCCGCCTCCGGAGCCTCGTCCGCCCGCACCACCACGGCTGCCGCCGCGGGCGAGGGCCGGCGAACGGATGCGAGGGCTCCAAGGCCGTTCGCCTATGCTCGACAGCCGCACGGTGGCCGTAGCTCAGCCAGGTTAGAGCGCCAGGTTGTGGCCCTGGAGGTCGGGGGTTCAAGTCCCCTCGGCCACCCTCGAGGCCCGCCGGCCGCCCCGCACGGGCGGCCGGCGGCGCCGCGTCCGGCCCCGCCGCGACCTCGCCGCCACGCGGTCGCGACGACGGGCCGAGGCGCGATCCGGTTGGCGTCGGCGGGCAGGCCGTCCGGTATGCTGCCCTTCCGCATCAGGCGCCTCTAGCTCAATTGGCAGAGCAACGGACTCTTAATCCGCAGGTTCTGGGTTCAAGTCCCAGGGGGCGTACCAGAGCTCGCACGTCAGCCGGGGTCAACGGCCCCGGCTGACGCCGGTTGGCGGCCGCCTCGTCGCCCACGCCGCGGCATGATCAGGGCCGATGGTGGGTAGTGTCGGGCCAGGCGGCGCGAGCGTCGCGGCCGCTGCGCTCCGCCGATGCCCCTTCCCTCCCCTCGCCACCGCTGCGGACCCCCGTCGCACCGTCGCGTGAGGGTCCTGGTGACGGTGCTCGCGGTCCTGGTCGGGACCGCCGCCGCCACGGCGTCCGCCCCGGCGGCGACCGCCGCCGGCCACGACGCACCGACCGACCCGGGGCTCACCGCCGAAGCCGCCGCCACGGGCAGCGTGCCGGTGATCGTCGAGGTCTCCGGTGCGGCCGACCAACAGGTCGAGGGGGTGCGACGGTCGCTGCCGGCGCAGTCGGTGCGACGAGCCCAGCGCCTCGACGACCTCCCGCTGCTGGCCCTGGAGGTGACACCCGAGGGCCTCGACGCCGTCCGGCGCGACCCCCGCGTCAGCCGGGTCTGGCGCAACGAGCAGCGCAAGGCGTCCTCCACGCTCAGCGTGTCGTCCATCGGGGCGCCCACGGCGTGGGCCTCGGGCAGCACCGGCGCCGGCCAGACGGTGGCGATCGTCGACACCGGCGTGAACGCGTCGCACCCGTTCCTCGCCGGCAAGGTCGTCGCCGAGGCCTGCTTCTCGTCGAGCTTCTCGAACACGGTGGCGGTGTGCCCCGGGAGCGATCCCACCACGGCCACCGGCCCGGGGACGGGCGCACCGTGCCCCGCCATGCCCGACTGCAACCACGGCACGCACGTGGCCGGCGTCGTCGCCGGCGGCAGCGGCGGCAGCTTCTCGGGGGTCGCCCCCGGGGCGACGCTCATCGCCGTGCAGGTCTTCTCCACCCTGTCCGATCCGGTCGACTGCTCGCCCGACCCCGCCCCGTGCGCGACGACCTGGACGAGCGACGTGGTGCGCGGCCTGCAGTACGTGTACGGGCTCCGGGCCAGCCACTCGATCGCCGCGGTCAACCTGAGCCTGGGGGCGGCCAGTACAGCGGCCCCTGCGACGACGAGCCCGAGAAGCCCAGCATCGACCTGCTGCGCTCGGTCGGCATCCCCACCGTGGTGGCGTCGGGCAACTACGGCACCACCGCCAGCGGCAAGACCACGATCTCGGCACCGGCGTGCGTGTCCAGCGCCATCGCGGTCGGCGCCACCGACGACGTGACCGACACGGTCACGTCGTGGTCGTCCTCGTCGTCCCAGCTCGCCCTGCTCGCCCCCGGCTCGTCGGTGCTGTCCTCGGTGTCGGTGGCCCAGACCTCCCCCTTCCCGATCTCGGTGGCCTGCCCGGCGCCCTTCTCCGCCGGGCAGTGCGCGTCCGAGAGCGGCACGTCGATGGCGACGCCGCACGCCGCCGCCGCCTTCGCGGTGGCCAAGTCGGCCAACCCGGCGATGGGCGTCGACGACCTGCTCGGCCTGCTGCGCAGCACCGGCAAGCCGCTCACCGACGCCGCCAACGGGCTGGTGACGCCGCGGGTGCAGCTCGACGCGGCCGTCCGACCTCCCACCTTCCACCCGCTGGCGCCCGCCCGCATCCTCGACACCCGCGACGGCACCGGTGGCGTGGTCGGTCCGGTGGGCGCGACGACCACGATCACGACGACGGTGGCCGGACGCGGCGGCGTGCCGTCGAGCGGCGTGTCGGCCGTCGTGCTGAACGTCACCGCGGCGGCGCCGTCGGCCCCGTCGTTCGTCACGGTCTTCCCGTTCGGCTCGACGCTGCCGCTGGCGTCGAACCTGAACCTCGAGAAGGGCGTGAACCGCGCCAACCTGGTGGTCGCCAAGGTCGGCCCCGCCGGGCGGGTGTCGCTGTACAACAACTCCGGTTCGGTGCACCTCGTCGCCGACGTGGCCGGCTGGTTCGACGCCGGCGGAGCCTCCGACACCGGTGCCCGCTACCGCCCGGTCACCCCCTCCCGGGTGCTCGACACCCGCGACGGCACCGGTCTGCCGGGCGGGACGCCGACGCGGGTCGCCGGCGGCACGTCGGTCTCGTTCGACCCGACCACCGCCTGCGGGTTCGCCGGCGCCACCGCGGTCGCGCTCAACGTGACGGCCGCGGGCCCGACGCTGCCGAGCCACGTCACCGTGTGGCCGGCCGGCACCGCCATGCCCGGCGTGTCCAACGTGAACTTCAACGCCGGGCGCGACACCCCGAACCTCGTCGTCGTCAAGACCGGGGCCGGCGGTGAGGTCTCGCTGTTCAACAACAGCGGTGACGTCGACCTCGTGGCCGACCTGGCCGGGTGCTTCGCCGCCGACGCCAGCGCACCGGGACGCGTCGTGTCCGTCCGACCGGCGCGCGTGCTCGACACGCGGACCGGGGTCGGCGGCACGAGTGGGCCCGTGGGCACCACCTCGTTCGACCTGGCGCTGGCCGGCCGTGGCGGCGTGCCGAGCACCGGCGTGACCGCCGTGGTGCTGAACCTGACCGCCACCGAGACCGCCGCCAGCAGCCACTTCACCGTGTGGCCGGCCGGTCAGCCCCAGCCCACCGCCTCCAACGTCAACTTCGTCGCCGGCCAGACGGTCGCCAACCTCGTCGTCGTGAAGCTCGGCGCGGGCGGCGCCGTCTCGATCGCCAACAACGCCGGCACGACCCAGGTCGTCGCGGACGTCGCCGGGTGGATCACGGGATGAGGCCATGACCCACCTCACACGTTCGGATCGATCCGTCTCCCGGCCCCGGCACGACCGGCGGGCCCCGCGACCTCGTCTCGTCCCCCTGGTGGCACTGGTCGCCCTGGCCGCGATCGTCGGAGCGGCGCCGACACCCGCGTCGGCGGCCGCTCCACCGGCCGGCACGGGCCCCCGGACCGCCACCGTCGATCCCGAGGTCGATGCGTCCGTCGCCGCCGGCGAGCCGACCTCGGTGATCGTGCAGCTGCGGGCGCCGTCGGCCGGAGCCGTCGACCAGGTCGACCCCGGCGGCGCCTCCCGACGGCGGGCCGCCGCCCGGGCCAGCGGTGACCGCGTCCTCGCCGACCTGGGCGCGGTCGACCCCCAGGCGTCCAGCCGAGCCCAGCGGGTCGCCAACTTCGCCACCTTCGCGACGGTCGTCGACCCCGACGGGCTCGAGCGCCTGGCCCGCAACCCCGAGGTCGACCGGATCCTGCCGAACCGGGCCCACGCCCCGGCGCTGACCACCAGCGTGCCCCAGATCGGGGCCACGGTGGCCTTCGCCGCCGGCTACACCGGCGCCGGCCAGACCGTCGCCGTGCTCGACACCGGCGTGGACTCCTCGCATCCGTTCCTCGCCGGCAAGGTGGTGGCCGAGGCCTGCTTCTCGACCGACAACGCGCCGGCCGGCATCACCCCGGTGTGTCCGGGGGCCGACCCGACCACCGCCACCGGACCCGGGTCGGGTGCCCCGTGCACGATCAGCCCCTCGTGCACCCACGGCACCCACGTGGCCGGCATCACCGCCGGGCGCAACGCCTCGTTCACCGGCGTGGCCCCCGACGCGTCGATCATCTCCGTGCAGGTCTTCTCCCGGGTCACCGGCTCGGCGTGTGGGGCGGGCGGCGGCCCCTGCGCGCTGTTCTTCGACTTCGACCTCACCCGCGGCCTCGACTTCGTGTACTCGCTGCGGTCCACCTGGTCGATCGCCGCGGCCAACATGAGCCTCGGCGGCTTCTCGTGGCCGGGGCCCTGCGACTTCGAGGCCCAGAAGGGCCCGTTCGACGCCCTGCGGTCCGCCGGCATCGCCCCGGTGGTCGCGTCCGGCAACGACGGCAACAAGAACGGCATCGCGCTGCCGGCCTGCGTGTCGAGCGCGGTCAGCGTGGGCGCCACCGACCCGTCGACCGACCTGATCCCCCTTCTCGAACTCGAGCCCCTACCTCACCCTCGTGGCCCCCGGCGTCAACATCACCTCGTCGGTGCCCGGCGGCGGCTACACGATCAAGACCGGCACGTCGATGGCCACCCCGCACGTGGCGGGCGCCTTCGCCCTGGTCCGCCAGCAGCACCCGGGCTTCGGCGTCACCGACATCACCTCGCTGCTGCGCAGCACCGGCCTCCCCCTCACCGATCCCGGCAACGGCGTCGTGACGCCCCGCCTCCGCGTCGACGGCGCGGTGCGCCCGCCGACCTTCCATCCCCTGACGCCGGCTCGGGTGCTCGACACCAGGTCGGGGCTGGGCGCGCCCGCCGCCGCGGTCGGCCCCGGCGCCTCGGTCGACGTGGTCGTGCAGGGTCGGGGCGGGGTGCCCTCGAACGGCGTCTCGGCCGTGGTGCTCAACGTCACCGGGGTGCTGCCCACCGCGGGCACCTACGTCACGGCCTACCCCACCGGATCGCCGGTGCCGTTCGCGTCCAACCTCAACCTCGGCCCCGGCGACGTCCGACCGAACCTCGTGACCGCCAAGGTGGGCGCCAACGGCTCGGTCTCGCTCTACAACGCGGCCGGATCGGTCCACCTCGTCGCCGACGTCGCCGGCTGGTACGACGACGGCGGGGTGAACGACAGCGGTGCCCACCACGTCGGGCTCACCCCGGTGCGCATCGCCGACACGCGCGACGGCACCGGCGTGCCGGCCGCCAAGGTCGGCCCGGGCGGGATCGTCACCGTCGACGTCGGCGGCTCGTGCCCCACCCCGGGCGCCGTCGCCGCCGCGCTCAACGTCACCGTGACGGGCCCGACCGCCGACACGCACCTCACCGTCTTCCCGGCCGGTCAGGCGCCGCCCACGGCGTCGAACCTCAACGTGCGCGCCGGCGAGACCGCCCCGAACCTCGTCATGGCCGCCCTGTCGGCCGCCGGCCAGGTGTCGATCCGCAACAACAGCGGCTCCGCCGACGTCGTCGTCGACCTCCACGGCTGCGAGCTGCCCACCGGCAGCAGCGACGCCGGTGGCCGGTTCGTCCCGACCCCACCGTCGCGGATCGTCGACACCCGCACGGGCCTCGGCGTCGCCCAGGCCGGACCGCTGCCCGCCAAGGCGGTTGTCGCCGTGCCGATCGCCGGCCGGGGCGGCATCCCGTCGAGCGGCGTGCGGGCGGTCGCCCTCAACGTGACCGTCACCGGCCCCACCCACGCCAGCCACCTGACGGTGGCCCCCACGGGCCTGCCCCTCGATCAGCAGATCGCCGCCCTCAACACGTCGGTCCTCAACTTCGGCGCCGGGCAGACCGTGCCCAACCTCGTGCTCGCCACCCTCGGCACCGACGGCGGGCTGCTGGTGGCCAACAACGAGGGCTCGGTCGACGTCGTGGTCGACGTCGCCGGCTGGATCACGGCCTGACGAACCCCGGGCGGACCCCGACCTTTCGCCTCCGGCCGGGCGTCAGCGGGTGAACCGGCTGACCACCTCGACGTGGTGGGTGTGGGGGAACAGATCGACCACCTCGGCCGACTCGAGGCCGAAGCCGTGCTCGGCCAGCAGGGCGGCGTCTCGCCCCAGCGCGGCAGCGTCGCAGCTGACCAGCACGACGACGCCCGCGCCGGTCGAGGCCAGCACCTCGGCGGCGGGCCGCCCGAGGCCGGTCCGGGCCGGGTCGGCGACGACCACGTCGGCCGCCACCGCCGACCAGTCCTCGACCGACGCCTCCACCACCTCGGCGTCCACGTCGGCCAGGTTGACCCGGGCGTCGCGCACCGCCGACGGCGACCGCTCCACCGCCACCCACCGGGCCCCCGACGCCGGCCGGTCGCCGTCGTCGCGGTCGTCACCGGGCTGGTCCGGACCGCCGAGGACGGCGGTGAACAGCCCGACGCCCGCGTAGGCGTCGACCACGACCGACGCGGCGCGCAGCTCGTCGCCACCGGCGGCGGTCACCGCCTCGACCAGGGCGACGGCGCCGTCGGGGCGGGCCTGGAAGAACGAGCGGGCCGACACCCGCAGGCGTCGACCGGCGACCACCTCGTGGACCGCCGGCTCCCGCCTGCGCCCCGCCGCCGTCGGATCGGGCCCGGCCAGCTCGTCGACGCCGACGACCACCACGTCCGCCGGCAGGCCGGCCACCCGGGACGCCGCCGGGTCGGCCAGCACCAGCCGCTCCCCGGTGGCGACCCCGAGGCGCAGCGTCACCTCGTCGGCTCCGTCGAACCGACCCGCCGCCACCAGCTCGTCGAGGTCGGGGTGCAGCACCAGGCAGGTGTCCACGGCGAGCACGTCGTGGGAGGCGCGCCGGCGGAACCCGGCCCGCCCGTCGACCACGGCGAGGCGGACCGTCGTCCGGTACCCCGTGGGCGGCAGCGGTCGGCCGGCGCGCACCGGCGGCTCCGGGACGCGGCCCAGCCGCCGCAGCGCGTCCCGCACGACCTCGACCTTCAGCTCGGGCTGCGCCGCCGGCGCGAGGTGCTGGAGGTCGCAGCCACCGCAGCCATCCGCGACGAAGGGGCACGGCGGGGCGACCCGGGTCGGGACGGCCTCGAGGACCTCGGTGACGCGACCCTGCACGAGCCGGGGCGCACCCGGTCGGCCCGCACCCGGACCCGCTCGCCGGGCAGGCCGCCCGTGGCGAGCACCACCCGGCCACCCGGCTCGTGACCGAGGACGAGCCCCCCGGCCACGGGTCGCTCCAGCACGACGTCGACCTCCACCGGCGGCTCGGGTGGACCGGCCGCCGGACGAGCCCGACGTGGTCGACGCGACGACGAGGAGCGCACGGCCGTCACGCTAGGGGGTGGCCGGCGCGGCGCCGGTGACAGGTAGGGTGCCGCCGATGGCCGCGACCAGCACCGCCGACACCCCCGGGACCGATCGCCCCTTCGAGATCGCGCCGTCCGTGCTGCCCGCCGACTTCGCCAACCTCGGCGAGGAGTGCGTCGCCCTCGAGAAGGCCGGCGTCGACCGGATCCAGTTCGACATCATGGACGGCCGGTTCGTGCCCAACCTGACCTTCGGACCCGACATCGTCGCCGCCGTGCGGCCGCTGGTGACCGTGCCGTTCGAGGCCCACCTGATGGTCCACGAGCCGACGTGGCTGTTCCCGCCCTTCGTCGAGGCCGGCTGCGAGCGCCTCATCGTGCACGCCGAGTCGGTCGGCCACCTCCACCGGGCACTCGGCGCGGTGCGCGATGCGGGCGCCGCCGCCGCCGTCGCGATCAACCCGGCGACGCCCCCCGAGGCGGTGGAGTACGTCCTCGACCTCGTCGACATGGTGCTGGTGATGACGGTCAACCCCGGTTTCGGCGGGCAGTCCTACATCGCCACCATGGAGCCCAAGATCGTCCGCCTCCGGGAGATGATCGTCGAGCGCGGCCTCGACGTCGACATCGAGGTCGACGGCGGGATCGCCACCGACACCGTGCAGGGCGCGGCGACCGCAGGCGCCAACGTGCTGGTCGCCGGCAGCGCCCTGTTCCGCGATCCCGACGGGCTCGGCCACGCCGTCGGCGCGCTGCGGGCCCTGGCCGAAGCCACCCGCGCCTGACCGCATCGGGGCCGCCGCCCGACACCGTCCGACACCGAGCGGGGTCCCCCGCTCACGGGTCCGGCCTCGCCATACTCGGGGCGGTTCGCTCCCGGCGCGTCTGCGCCGACCACCCCATCCGGAGGATCCGTGTCGCGCGCCACGACCACGACCGAGGATGTGCCGGCGCACGCTCGCCGGCTCCGCCCCCGCTTCCCCGTGGTGGCGCTGGTCGCGCTGACCCTCGTGCTCGTGGGCTACGTGGCGATCCAGGTGATCGACGCCCGGGTGGACCGGTCGCCCGAGGCCTTCTGCCGCCAGCTGCCGGTGGTGGCCAACCTCGACCGGTCCCTCGGCAACCTCGATCCCGTCGGCGTCCGCCAGGACCTGCCCCAGCTCGAGCGGCTGCGCGACAGCAGCCCCGGCGAGATCGAGCCGTCGGTGGCGGTGCTGGTGCAGACGACCAGCGATCTGCTCGAACCCCTCGATCGGGCCGCCGACGACGGTGGCGCCGCACTCGAGGAGGCCTGGCGGGCTCGGTCCGCCGACGCGGCCGCCATCGCCCAGGCCGGCAAGGCGGTGCAGGACTACGCCAAGGCCACCTGCGGCATCGACCTCACCGCGCCCGGCGGCTGACCCGCCGACCGGCGCAGCGGACGGCGACCGTCACAGCATCTCGCCGCGCTTGACGATCACGTGGTCGATGATGCCGTAGTCGCGGGCCTGCTCGGCGGTGAACCACCGGTCGCGCTCGGAGTCGTTCTCGATCTGCTCCACCGACTGGCCGGTGTGGAACGAGATGCGCTCGGCCATGCGCCGCTTGATGGCCTTCATCCGCTCGGCCTGGATGGCGATGTCGGCGGCCTGGCCCTGGATGCCCCCGAGCGGCTGGTGCATGAGGATCTCGGCGTTGGGCAGGGCGTAGCGCTTGCCGGCCGCCCCGGCGCACAGCAGGAACTGGCCCATCGAGGCGCCGAGGCCCAGGCAGATGGTGCCGACGTCGGGGGTGATGAACTGCATCGTGTCGTAGATGGCCATGCCGGCGGTGATGGAGCCGCCCGGCGAGTTGATGTACAGCCAGACATCCTTGGTCGAGTCCTCGCCCTCGAGGTAGAGCATCTGGGCGATCAACATGTTGGCGACCTGGTCGTTCACCTCGGAGCCGAGGAACACGATGCGCTCCTTGAGCAGCATCTTGAAGATGTCCATGCCGGGGTCGACGCCGGGGGTCTGCGCCAGCGCCGGCGGGATCACGGGGTGCTCCACGAGGTCTCCTCTCCAAGGCCGCCGTTCGTGCGGGGGGCGGCTCGTCGGTGGCAC
The DNA here is from genome assembly GCA_041394145.1 of Acidimicrobiales bacterium. GTDB lineage: Bacteria > Actinomycetota > Acidimicrobiia > Acidimicrobiales > Acidimicrobilacustridaceae > JAWKIW01. The sequence goes on along the minus strand of JAWKIW010000017.1, from coordinate 9,249 downwards.
CGGCCGCACGGTCGGCGCCCGCTGCCCGGGTGAGGCTAGCGGGATCCGCCCCCGGCACCGCGCCCCCGGGGCGCGTGCCGGCACCTCGCCCTGCGGCCGCCGCCGGGCGTGCACTGGTACGGTCGCCGGGATCCGACCGCGGGCGTGGCGGAACTGGCAGACGCGCCGGGTTTAGGTCCCGGTGTCCTCGCGACGTGGGGGTTCGAGTCCCCCCGCCCGCACCACCAGCGCGTGCGACGCCCCCGGCGCCGACGCACCAGCTTTCGGATCCCGGTGTCCTCGCGACGTGGGGGTTCGAGTCCCCCCGCCCGCACCACCAGCGCGTACGACGCCCCCGGCGCCGATCAGTTGCGCATCGAGGGGAGGAGCCGCTTCTCGTCGCGCTGGGCCTCGAGGATGGCTCGCATCTCGCGCCGGGCGTCGGTCGCCTCGTCGACGACGTTGCGGCGCTCCTCGGGATCGGCGGTGAGGTTGTGCAGCTCCCACTCGGGCTCGGCGGCCGATCCGGCCCCGAAGGGCGGGGCCACGCCCCGCTCGGCGTGCCACTCGTCGAGCCGCTCGTGGTAGTGGTTCAGCTTCCACAGCTCGGCCGCGCCGCCGCCTCCGGTGGGAAGCGTGGCGACGACCGACTCGATGCTCGCCGGAGGTTCGAGCGCGTCGAAGGGATCGCCGGTCAGCACGTTGCGCTGGGAGAGCCCGTTGGTGACGTTGTCCTCGGTCATGAAGTACACGGGCGCGGCGAGCGCCTCGGCCGGGGTCGAGCCGGTGATGAGCCCGCTCAGGTCCCGGCCCGGCAGCGGCCGCACCTCCGTGTGACGGCGGCCCACCTCGGCAGCGGCGCGCTAGACGTCGATCCCGGCCAGCCCGAGCAACGTCGGGATCAGGTCGACGTGGCTGGTCGGCATGGCGATCCCACCGGGCGTCGGCACCACGCCGGGACCCTTGACGACGAACGGCACGCGCGTGGCCTCGTCGAAGGCGTTCGCCCACTTCTGCTGCAGCCCGCCGTGGGCGCCGACGAGGTCGCCGTGGTCGGAGGTGAAGACCACGATGGTGTCGTCGGCCATCCCGGACGCCTCGAGCGCGTCGAGGATGCGGCCGATGGCCAGGTCCACGACCTTGTGCAGGTAGTAGTAGAAGCGTCGGTAGGCGGCGTCGGTCGGCTGGGCGGCGACCATCTGCGGCCAGATGGTCGTGAACCGCTCCTGGCACGCCGGACGTCCGGCGAACGAGTCGCCCTGCGAGGGGGCCGCCGGGATGTCGGGCACCGTGTCGTCGAACGGCTCGAAGCCGAGGAGCAGCTCGTACAGGCCGCCGGCGAAGGCGATGTCGTGAGGGTTCACGAACGAGGCGACGGCGAGCCACGGCCCGTCGCGTGACGCCCTGGCCAGGTCGCCGAACAGCTCGATGACCTGTTCGGCGTACACGCCGTCGCGCACGGTGCCGCAGTCGGACTTCGCCGCGCCGTGGGGCTCGCGCCCGATCCACCCCGAGAACCCGAACGGGTCGAGCCGGTCGGCCTTCCGGTACGCCTCCACGGCGCGGGCGATGAGCCGGCCGTCGTCGTCGGAGGCCGCCAGGCCCTCGTGGCTGCCGGGAACCGGGAGGTCGGCGTGGCTGACGTGCCACTTGCCGCGGTAGTGGGTTTGGTACCCGCCGGCCCGGAACCAGTCCCCGAGGGTGGGCACCTCGTCGGGATCGAGCCAGCACATGCCGGGGTCGTTGGCCTGCTTGGCCACGCCGTCGGTCTGGGAGACGCCGTGCAGCGACGGGTACTGCCCCGTGAACAGCGTCGCCCGGCTGGGGGTGCAGGCCATGGAGCCCACGTAGTGACGGTGCAGCTCGAGACCGCCGTCGCGGATCCGCTCCCGGGCCGGCAGCTGCGTGCGCCGGAACTCCGTCACCTCAGCCGTCTCGTAGGGCGGCGGGTAGCGCTCCTCGTCGGTCATGATCACGAGCACGTTCGGCGCGGTCATGAGGGCAACCCTAGTGGCCTGACCCTGGGTAGACGCCTGTTCAGCGAATAGGCTCCTGCGGTGGTGGACGAGGCCCAGACCAGCCGGGCGCGCCGGCTTCCGAGGCCACGTGGGCTGCGCGCGACGCCGTGGCGGGACTGGTGCTGGGCGTGCAGTCGGTGCCCGACGGGCTGGCCACCGGGCTGCTCGCCGGCGTGAACCCGCTGGCCGGCCTCTACGGCTACCTGGTGGGCACCGTGAGCGGCGCGCTCACGACCAGCTCGGCGTTCATGGCGGTGCAGGGCACCGGCGCCATGGCGATGCTGATCGCCGACGTCGGCGTGCTGCACGAGTCCGACGACCCGACCCGGGCGCTGGTCACGCGGTCGCTGCTAACCGGGGTGGTCATGGCGGCGGCCGGGCTGCTGCGACTGGGCACGATCCTGCGCTTCGTCTCCAACGCCGTGATGGTCGGGTTCATCAACGCAGTCGGCGTCAACATCGTGCTCGGGCAGCTCGCCAACCTCACCGGCTACGCCGCCGAGGGGGCCAACCGGGTGATCCGGGCGGTCAACACCGTCATCCACCCGGGACGCCTCGACGGGCGGACGCTCGCGATCGGCCTCGCGACCATGGCGCTGATCGTCCTCCTCGAGCGCACGCCCCTGCGCGCCCTCGGCCTGGTGGTGGCCGTGATCGTCACCTCGGCAGCGGTCCCGCTGCTCGGCTGGGACCAGGTGGCGACGCTCGCCGACCTGGGCATCGCCATCGACGGCCTTCCCACCCCCGAGCTGCCGCTGCTGCGCCTGGTGCCGGCCTTGCTCGTGCCGGCGGTCTCGCTGGCGTTCGTGGGCCTGGTGCAGGGCGCGGGCATCTCGGCCAACTTCACCAACCCCGACGGCCGCTACCCCGATGCGTCCCGGGACTTCGTCGGCCAGGGCGTCGCCAACGTGGCGGCCGGCGTGTTCCAGGGCATGCCCGTCGGAGGATCGGTGTCGGCCTCGGCGCTCAACAAGGAGGCCGGCGCCCGGTCCCGCTGGTCCCTGGTGTTCGCGTCGGCGGTGATGGCGGTGGTGATCGTCGCCTTCGGCGAGGTCGTCGATCGGGTGGCCATGCCGGCGCTGGCCGGGTTGCTGCTCCTGATCGGCTTCCGCACCATCAAGCCGGCCGACCTGCAATCGGTGTGGCGCACCGGCCCGGTGCAGAAGGCCGTGCTCACCGTCACCTTCGTGCTGACTATGGTCATCCCGCTCCAGTACGCCGTGCTGGTGGGCGTGGGCCTGTCCGTCCTGCTGCACGTGGTTCGCCAGTCGAACCAGGTCACGATCCGGCGACGGGTGCGCCGCGACGACGGGCACCTCGTCGAGGTCGACCCGCCCGCGGAGCTGCCCGCCCACGAGGTGGTGGTGCTGCAGCCCTACGGCAGCTTGTTCTTCGCCGCGGCGCCCGTGTTCGAGGCGGCCCTGCCGGTGGTCGGGGCGACCTCGGCCGGGTCGGTGGTGATCCTCCGGCTGCGGGGGCGCAGCGACCTCGGGACCACCTTCATGGACGTGCTGCGGCGCTACGCCGAGGCGCTGGTGGCGGTGGGCAGCAAGCTGGTGATCGTGTCGGCCAACGAGCGCATCATCGAGCAGCTGTCGGTCACGGGCATCACCGCGGTGATCGGCGACGAGAACGTCTACCCCGCCGACGAACGGGTGGGAGTCACCGTCGAGCGGGCGTACGCCGACGCCGTCGCCTGGATCGACGAGCAGCGCTGAGGCTCGACACCGGCGACGGCGGGAGTCGCAGGAGATGTCAGGGGTCGGTGGTCGGCTCGTCGAGCTCGAAGGCATGGGCCGGGTGACGGACCAGCAGCACGACGCTCACCAGGGCGATCCAGGCCGGCACGAGGAAGACGGTCGGGGTGGCCAGGGTGACGTTGACCAGCTCGTACGCCCCGATCACGAAGGTGACCACCACCAGCCAGCGGGGCAGCGCGCCGGTGGCGCGCCCGAGGCTGGCGGTGGAGAACATCACCAGCGTGGCGACGCGGGGCAGGAACACCGTCAGCACGGCGGCAGCGGCCGCTCGCAGCAGCGACGCCGCCCCGGGATCGGGGGCCTTGTCGGCGACCACGACCTGCACCGCCGGCGCCGCCAACAGGGTGGCGCCGAGGAACAGCAGCGCGGCCAGCAGGATGCTCGCGCCGAGGAACACCGTGCCGAACAGCTTCGGTTCGCGGTCGCCGATCCGACCCCGCACCACCCCGACGAACCACAGGAAGGCGATCGTCGAGAAGACCAGCACCTGCAGCCACACCAGCGCCGCCGTGCTGTTCGCGGGATCTGCGTAGTAGTCGGCGATCTGGCGATCGGCCGCGCCGATGCCCGGTGCCGACAGGAGGCCGCGCAGCGCCAGGGACCACCCGATCGCACAGACGATCCCCGCCACCGCCGCGGCTTCGACCGACGCCAGGCGACGGCGGAGGGCGTTGGTCGGGAACAGCGGGTCGGCCCGTCGAGCGCTCACGGCCGGACCTCGGACCCGGAGGCGGAGGCCAACGGCACCGCGACCAGCAGGCGGGCCAGATCGGCCACCGCCGCCTCGATCCCGTCCCGCTCGGACAGCCCGAGCACGGGACGCAGGTGCGCACCCCAGACCGCGGAGCCGAGCGCCATGGCGCCGGTGGCGGTCACCGCCACGCGGGGGTCGGACAGGTCTCCGGGACCGGCGCCCGACGGCACGTGGTCGTAGGCCTCGAGGAGTCGGCGCAGCACCGGGTACCGCCGTCGCACCGTCGCGATGTCGATGTCGTCCACCAGCGTGCGGGCGATGAGGCGAGGGCCGGGCGAGCCGTGGTGCAGGAGCCAGCTCACCTCGTCGAAGTCGAAGCCCTCGGCCGCCAGCGCCGCCGGGAACAGCCGGGCGAGGCCCTGCTCGATCGCCTCGGCGAGCAGGGCCTCCTTGGACCCGAAGTGCCGGTAGATGAGGCCCTGGTTCACGCCGGCGTGGCGGGCGACGTCGCGCACCGACACCGACGCCGGCCCCCGCGCGAAGAGCTCGATGGCTGCGCGCAGCGGTGCCAGAGCGACGTGGCCGGCGACGGGTCGAGCGGCAAGTGCTCGTGTCGACCGACGTCGAGGTCGCGGGCCGCCAGTGCGGGGCGGCCGTCGGCCACCGCGTCGAGGAGGTGGCGAGCGGCGTCGGCGACGGCCGCGTCCCGGTGACGACCGGTCATCCGGCCGAGGCCGGCGGCGGTGACGAGGAACCCCTCGAACGTGACGAAGCCGAGGAGCAGGCTGGCGGCGGCGTAGGCACCGAGCCGGTCCCGGCGATGCGGACCGGCCGCGCCGAGCGGAGCGACGCCAGGAAGTCGTGGCGGGCGTCGCCGGGAGCAGCCACGTTGCCCGCAGGCAGCCGGGAAGCCCCGGGGAGGTAGGTCGCCGAGGGCGGAGCGCACCAGCAGCTGGACCCATGGCCGGTGCGAGCGGGCCGCGGCCAGCAGCTCGAACACGGGGTCGCCCGCGGTCGACTGGACCCGATGGACGAACCGATCCACCGACGTCGCCAACCGCTCTGCGACGGCGCCGACCAGGCCGTCCTTCGAGCCGAAGTAGCGGGCGACGAGGGCGTGGGAGCAGCCCGCAGCGGCAGCCACGTCGCGCAGCGAGACGGCGTCCGGCCCGCGCGCCGCGAGCAGCCCGAACGCCGCGTCCAGGATCGCCGCCTCGCTGGAGGCTCGCTGCTTCTGGCGCACTCGACTCGGCGCTCTCACCACGCCCTACTGTAGACAGTTGGTAACACTCGCCCCCGAGAAGCGGCGCCCGGTGCGTCCTCGGCGACCCACAGGAGCAGCACACGATGACCGAGCAGGCGGCGACCCCGGCCACGAAGGCAGCGATCGAAGCGATGGCGGCGTCGCTGCCGATGCACGACCGCCAGGACTTCGAGGACGCGACCCGGGGGTTCGTCGGGCGTTCGGACGCGCGCCAGATCACCGCCGGCGACGGACGCGTGGTGTGGGACCTCGATGCCTACGACTTCCTCCGGGGTGCTGACGCCCCGGACACGGCCAACCCCAGCCTGTGGCGACAGGGCCAGCTGCTCATCGAGGACGGCCTGTTCGAGGTGGTGCCCGGGATCTACCAGCTGCGCGGCTACGACCTGTCGGTGATGAGCGTCATCGAGGGCGACACCGGCGTGATCGTCATCGACCCGCTCATCAGCGCCGAGACTGCGGCCGCCGCCTTCGCCCTGTACACCGAGCACCGGGGCGAGCGGCCGGTGCGGGCCATGATCTACACGCACTCGCACGTCGACCACTTCGGCGGCGTGAAGGGCATCATCTCCGAGGAGCAGGTCGACGCCGGCGACGTCGCGGTGATCGCACCGGAGGGCTTCCTCCACCACGCGATCGCCGAGAACGTCTTCGCCGGCACGGCCATGACGCGCCGCGCCGGCTACATGTACGGCGCCGCCCTCGAGCGGGGACCGGCCGCCCAGATCGGCGCCGGCTTGGGCCAGACCACCTCGACGGGGACCGTCAGCCTGATCGCGCCGACCGTCGAGATCGCCCGCACCGGGGAGACCCTCACCATCGACGGCGTCGAGATCGTCTTCCAGGTCACGCCCGGCACCGAGGCGCCGGCGGAGATGAACTTCTACTTCCCCCAGCGTCGGGCGCTGTGCACCGCCGAGAACACCTCGCACACCCTCCACAACATCCTCACCCTCCGGGGCGCGCTCGTGCGCGACCCGCACGCCTGGGCGCACTACCTGACCGAGACCATCGACCTGTGGGGCGACCAGCTCGACGTCGTGTTCGCCTCGCACCACTGGCCGACCTGGGGCCGGGAGCGGGCCGTGGAGTTCCTCGCCATGCAGCGCGACATGTACCTCTACCTGCACGACCAGACGCTGCGCATGATCAACCAGGGCTACACCGGCGCCGAGATCGCCGAGGTGCTGCCCATGCCGCCGGCGCTCGAGCAGCAGTGGCACACCCACGGCTACTACGGCTCGGTCAGCCACAACATCAAGGCCATCTACCAGCGCTACATGGGCTGGTACGACGCCAACCCGGCCAACCTGTGGCCCCATCCGCCCGAAGCCGTCGCCGCCCGCTACGTCGACGCCATGGGCGGCCGCGACGGCGCCCTGGCGGTGGCCCGACGGGCCTGGGACGACGGCGACCACCGCTGGTGCGCCGAGGTGGGCAAGCACCTGGTCTTCGCCGACCCCGGCGACGCCGAGGCCCGGGCCCTGCTGGCCGACGTCTTCGAGCAGCTCGGGTTCGGAGCCGAGAACGGGACGTGGCGCAACGCCTTCCTGGCCGGTGCCGCCGAGCTGCGGGCGGGGAGCTTCGGCACGCCGGTGAGCATGTCGTCGGACATGCTCAAGGCCCTGACCGTGGACCAGGTGCTGGACAGCATGGCGGTGCGGGTCGACGGGCCCCGGGCCTGGGACGAGCACCTGCGTGTCGCGCTGCACATCACCGACGAGGAGGCCACCTACGTCGCCGAGCTGCGCAACGGTGCCCTGCACCACCACACGACGACCTCGGCGCCCGACGGCACGACGACGTTCTCGCTCACCCGCCACGCCCTCATCGGGCTGGTCACCGGCACGCTCGACCTCGCCGCCGCCACGGCCGACGGCACCGTCGCGGTCGACGGCGACCCCGGCGTGCTCGGCCGCCTCGTCGCGGTCCTCGCCCCCGTCGACCCCGACTTCGCCATCGTCACCCCCTGACCGACCGCCGGCACCGTCGCGGGCAGGCACGGGTCGCAGATGGCTCGGACACCGGCGCCGGACCGGGCGACGGCAACCCGTCAGCCGTGCCCGCGGATCCAGTCCGGGCGGTCCTCTTCGATGAGCTCGAAGGCGAGCACCACCTCGACGAGGCCGACGAAGGACACCACCGTCAGGTTGAACAGGGCGGCGACGACGAGGTGGCCCGGAAGCCCCTGCACGACCTCGAGGTGGAACACGACGTCGTGCAGGGTCTGCTCGGCGAGCAGGGGCAGCACGACGGCGACCAGCACCAACCAGAAGTGCGGTCGGACCAGCTGGAAGCTGCGCTGGAAGGCGCTCCTCACGGTGTGGCCCTCGATGTTGATGATCGGGCCGATGAAGATGAAGAAGGTGGCGAAGACCACCCCGGGGACGGCGCCGAGGGCGAACAGCACCGACGTCCCGAGGGCGAACAGGACGTCGGCGACGAGCAGTGGGCGCCACGGCAGCGCCCGGACCACCTCGCGGACACGCAGATCGGGGTGGCCGTAGAGGTGACCGCCGACCGTCTTGTCGAGGATGCCGGCGTACAAGGTGAACCCGGCCGTGAAGGCGACCGCGTCCGCCGCGAGCAGCACGAGGGCGGGGACCAGGAAGCTGCGCTCGTAGTCCCGCAGGAGCGACTCCGCCGTCGACTGGATGACCAGGTCGACGAGTGTCAGCGGCACGAAGACGGCCACCGCGGTGCCCGCCACCCGACGGAACCGCTCGCGGTAGGTGCGCCAGGTGTCGCGGTAGAGCCGGACCAGGTGCACGCGGGGCACGTCGGTCGATACGGACTCGGTCTCGTCCTCCGCCGCGGCCCCGGTCGCGGTCTCGTCGTCGGGTGCGGCCACGGGCGGGGACCGTAGCCGCACCGCACGCGGCGGCGGCTACGACGACGACGAGCGGTACGTCCTGCCTTCTGTCGCCTCGGGTTCCGTCACCCGATCCGGGCGAGGCGAGCCCCCCGACCATGCGGCAAGATGCCCTGGGCCGCTGCACCCCACCACGACCACCTGAGGAGCGAGCCGTGCTGCACGAGCGAAAGAGCGACGACAAGAGCCGTGACCTCCAGCCGCTGTACGGCCGTCGCGTCATGGACAACCCGATCCCCCGGTACCGCATCCCCGATACCGAGATGGCTGCCGCGGCCGCCTACCAGCTCATCCACGACGAGCTGCTGCTCGACGGCAACCCGGTGCTCAACCTCGCCAGCTTCGTCACCACCTGGATGGAGCCCGAGGCCAAGCTGCTCATGGACGAGGCCATCTCGAAGAACTTCATCGACCAGGAGGAGTACCCGGTCACGTCGGTGCTCGAGCGACGGTGCGTGAGCATCATCGCCGACCTCTTCCACGCCGACGCCACCGGCGACGAGGCCGTCGGCACGTCCACCATCGGCTCGTCGGAGGCCATCCACCTCTGTGGGTTGGCCATGAAGCGACGGTGGCAGCAGCGCCGACGCGACGCCGGGGCCGACGCGTCCCAACCGAACCTGGTCATGAGCTCGGCGGTCCACGTCACGTGGGAGAAGTTC